>NZ_JAJKFP010000001.1:0-588823 GCF_020966565.1 Rubrivivax sp. JA1055
TTTGCTCAATAGGAATCGAAGTGAACTTCACTTCTATTTCCATGAGCGTTTAAAGTCACTAGGACCTCGAAGTCTTGCGACTTCTTGGCACTCGCCTTCAAACGCCCACGCTTATCGGCTGTATGTTGTTAAAGAACTTCGCTGCTTTCGCTGCGTCGCTGTTTATTCAGCGAAGACCGAGATTCTGACATTCTTTTTAAACCCTGTCAAGCACTCGGCTTTTCTGCTTTTCGCTGAAACCCTTTTCAGAGTTTCTCCGGCGCCGCTTCTTTCGAAGCACCACCGTCGATCAGCGGAGCCTGTGACTGTAGCACGGCTCCAAAACCGATTGCAAGCGGTTCAACGAAAAAAGTTTGCAGGGCACCGTCACCGACGTCGACAGCGGCCAGCCGTGACCTAGCCCCGCTGACCCGAGAGCCCTGCCCGATCCGGCCCCGCGGCGACACGGACAGGTCGCCACGCCGCCGCGACTGCGGCGCCCTCCCCCACTCTTCCCGCCGGAGGCACCTTGCAGAAGCACCTCGCGGACCCACAGGCGCACCTCGGGTCCGCGCACGTCTCGCGCGAGTCAGCGACTGCACGACACAAGCGTAGACACAGCCCTGCCGGCACTGCACGCCCGAGCATCGCACCCGGACGCTGGACACGACTCAGCAGGCCCCCGAGTCCCACTCGAACTGGCTCGTCAGCGGATTGAAACGCTGGCGCGCCTGGAAGCGGACCTTGCGTCCGCTGTCGTAGGTGCGATAGCAGTCGCCGTTGACACAGCGGGTGTTGCAGGTCGTCACGCCCGGGCGGGCGGCCGGGCGCGCCGGATAGAGACCGTCGGCCGACGCCGTGCGCGCTGGCGCCGGGGCCGGGGCCGGGGCTTCGGCCTTCACCCGGGGCGCACCCATCGCAGAGCCCGGCTTCCAAGCGCGCGCCAGGCGCTGCCCATCCTGAAGTTGAGCCTTGCTCAACCGCGCGGCGAGCGCGTTGCGCTCTTCCGCCGCATCGGGGTGCGGCGTGTCGGCACTGGCCGCGAGGTTGAGCCACGCGTAGGCCTGGATCGGGCTCGCGGGCAAGCCTTCGCCGTCACGCAGCATCAGCGCGAAGTTTCGCTGCCCCCAGGCATTGCCCTGGCGCGCCGAGAGCTCGTACCAGCGCGCAGCTTCGCTCGCGTCCTGTCGCACGCCGTCACCCAGTTCATATAGGAGGCCGAGGTTGTTCTGCGCGTCCGAGTCGCCCTGTTCGGCAGCCTTGAGATACCAGGCGGCAGCCTCGCGAGGACTCTTCTCGACACCTTCGCCGCTGGCATACGCATAGGCAAGCTTGAACTGGGCACGCGCGCGCCCCTGTTCGGCCGCCTTGCGATACCAGACGACCGCCTCGTGGGCGTCCTTGGCCACGCCATCGCCGCCGGCCAGGGCGACACCGAGAAGGTACTGGGCGCGAGGCTCACCCTGTTCTGCCGCCTTGCGATACCACGCCGCCGCCTGCTCCGGATCCTTCGTCACGCCCAGACCCGAGGCCAGCAGAACCCCAAGATTGGTTTGCGCCATCGCGAGACCCTGCTCTGCCGCATACCGATACCAGACGACCGCCTGGCCGTAGTCCTGAGGCAGACCCTGCCCTCGCTCTGACATCCAGCCGATCCAGTTCTGCGCATCGGCGTCACCCTGGTCCGCCGACTTGCGGAACCAGCCCGCGGCCGCGGCCACATCCTTCTTGACGCCACTGCCATTGAACAGCAGCCGACCGAAGTTGCGCTGCGCGATGGCATCACCCCGCTCGGCCGCCCAGCGGTACCAACGGGACGCCTCGCCGACACTCTTCTGGACGCCGAGCCCCTGCTCGTGCTGCCAGCCGATCCAGTTCCCGGCTGCGAGGTGCCCCTGGTCCGCGGCCTTGCGGAACCACGAGGCCGCCTGCGCGTAGTCCTGCGGCAGCCCCTCGCCCTTCACGTACAGATAGGCAACGCCATACTGGGACGCGCCATGGCCCTGCAGGGCCGCCTTGCGATACCAGGCCGCGGCGTCCTCGCGGCTCCGCTGGACGCAGACGCCGTCGTAGTACGCACCGGCCAGTGCGTTCTGATAAGAGGCATCGCCGGACTCGGCGCCGCGACGCAGTTCCTCGAGCGCAGTCGTGCAATCGCCTTTGCCCATGCGCTCGTACCAGTCGCCGGCGGACTCGGCGCTGGCCGGCATGGCGGAAACGGACAGCAGCGCCAGCAGCGTGGCGACGACGTTCTTGGTATTCATGTTTTCTCCCTCGGTTCGTGGCAGGCGCCCGAGTCGCCTCGGCGCCAAGCGGATGCAGCTGCCAGAAGACACGGACGGAGGCAACGTTGGTCACCGCGAGGCCACGACGCAGGTCACGGCCGATGGCCTCAAACATCAGCGGCATCCGTCCGATGTCGATGCCACGCGGCAGGAAGACGAGCACCCGACCGGCGGCACTGCCCGCTACCCCGGCCCGGCATCGGCGATGCGGCAAAGACGGACGCCCTGGTATCGGCGACGCCATGACCGGATTAACCGGCACGACGAACACGGTTTGACGCAGATGAACGGGGGCCGGCGACGGCGACACGAAAGGCGCCACGACGTCATTCATCGAGTGGACGCACGCGCAACCACGCGAACAGCAGCAGGATCCGCGCAAAGCCGATCGGCAACGGGCTACCGAGCATGCCCCGAGCACCGACCGAGGCCGGTCGCCGAAGCGAAGTCACACGCGACAGCACGTGTGCCGTGCGGCACGCAGAACCCACAGGACAAAGAAAAACGGGTTAGCCCTTTCGGAGCTAACCCGTTTTCTAGAACGTAGTTCTGGTGCGGCTGGCAGGAATCGAACCCACGACCCCTTGGTTCGTAGCCAAGTACTCTATCCAGCTGAGCTACAGCCGCGAAGAAAGAAACTATAGCACGTTTTTTCGATTAGTCCAGCCCCGCAGCAAAATTTTCGCAATCACGTGCACGATCCTCGTCCGACTCCTCGCGCGCGAGGCGCGCCAGCAGGCGCCAGCAGCGGCGACGCGCCATGGACGACAGCGCCGGCGAACCCGCCGCCTGCTCGAGCAGACGGCGCGCCTTGCCCCACAGCTGGCGCTCGGCATACACCGTGCCGACGGCCGCCACCACGGCCGGCTCGTGGGCGTGAGCGGCCGCGGCCTGTTCCAAACGCGGCAGCCAATCGCTGCCGACGCCGGCGACACAGTCGATCAGCGCCAGCGCGATCTCCTCGCGCTCGTCGCGCGCCAGTTCACCGGCGCGCTCCCAGAACGGCCGCAACCAGTCGCGACCGGTGTCGACGGCACCCAGCGCGGCCGCACGGCGCGCCGCCCGGGCGACGACGATCGCGTCGCGCCGGTCGGCGGCGTCGAACTCGTCCCACAGCTGGCGAAGCTGCTGCGTGTCGTGAACCCCCTCCAGCGCCTCGAAGGCCAGCGAGCGCAGCAGGCCCAGCGCCGCCACCGGCGAAAAGCCCTGGTGCTTGGCCAGCAGACGCGCGGTGTGCAGCGCCTCCAGCGGCCGCCGCGCCAGGCGGCAAGCCTGAAGCTTCAGACGCAGGGCCTGGGTGCGGCGGGCGACGCCCGGGGGCAGCTCGGCCAGCATCTCCAGCGCGCGGCCGGCGTCGCGGTCATCGAGCGCCCACTCGGCAGCCAGCAGCCGGGCGCCGTCGTCGACGCTGCGGCCGGCGCCGACACCGCCCTTGCGGCCCGCCACCGGCATCTGGCGAAGCAGCTCGTCGCGCCGCGTGCGGTCCTGAAGGCGATGCAGGCTGCCGGCGGCCAGCAGATGGGCCAGCACCGAGAACTCGGCGTCGGCGCGCAGCTCGGGCGAATCCTGCTGGATCGCGATCGCCCGCGAGGCCGCCTTGTGGGCCCGGCTGTAGCGGGCGCTGAAATACTCGGCCAGGGCCTCGCGCAGCGCCGCTTGCGCCAGACGCTCGCGGCGCAGCGCGCGCCATTCGCCGGCGCGCTTGGGCAAGGTGACCAAGGCATTGACCGCCTGCGCCGCCGACGTGATCGCGAACGCGCCGCCAACCACGATCAGCACGAACAGGTTCAGCGACAGGTCGGTGCGCCAGCCACGCCAGTAGATCGTGACGACGCCGTCGTTGCTGCCCAGCGTGGTCGCGGCAACGACCGCCACCACGCACAGCAGCACGAGCCAGATGACGATGCGCATCGCGGTCGCCCCGGCCCTCAGCGTCCGGCCGCCACCGTCGCGATCGCGGCCAGCGTGGCGTCGGGCCGCGGCACCGTCGCCACGCGCGCCTGCGACTGCACCTGGCGCACCAGCTCGAGCGTCGCCGCGACGCGGCGCGATTGCGGGTCGAAATAGCGGTCGAGCGCCGACAAGGCGTCACGCAGGTCGGACTGCGCCGTGTCGAACTGGCGCGACAGCAGCGCCAGACGGGCATTGAGCAGGCGCAGCTTGAGGTTCTCGCGCAGGAACCAGGTCTGCTCGGGCGCGACCAGCATGGCCTCGGGGTGCTCGATGCGCGTCACGCGCACCAGTTCACGCACCTCCTGCCAGATCGTCCCGGCCACCAGCTTCCAGCGTTCGCCCCAGGGCAGCCCGGACGCGGCCGCCTCGGCCGACGACGCGCCGGAGGCGGGCGCCGGTGCCGCCGTCGCGGCCGGGCGCGCCGCGGACCGGCGATGGTCGACCGCCGACAGCAACGGAAGCTCGTCGACCGTGCGGATCGCCTCGTCGAGCCGGATCGCCAGCAGCGCCAGGTCGGCGCCACCGACGGAGCGGGCGCGGTCCAGGTCCTGGGCAAGCGCCCGGCGCACCCGCTCCAGGCGGGGTTCCTTGTAGCGCGCCAGCCGTTCGTCGGCCTGCTTGAGCGTGGCCACCAGCGGCTCGGCGCTGCCGGTGATCGCGGTCTGCTGCATCGCGACGCGGATCGCGTTCTCGACGTCGGCGAGCACGTTCTCGTCGCGGGAGCGGGCCAGCGACTGGATGAGGTCCTCGAGCTGGCCGCGCTGGATCGTCGACTCGGCGACCCGCGCCTCGAGCACTGCCAGCTTGGCCGCCGCGTCACGCGCGACGTCCTGCGCGGACCGTGCGGCGACGCGGGCCTCGGCAGCCTCGGCTCCGGCGTCCTGCTGGCGCTTGACGAGCTCGGTCTCCAGCGCCTTCACGCGCTGCTGGGTGTTCCAGGCGAGCACGCCGGCCGCCGTGGCCAGCGCGGCCAGCACGGCGGCAGCGGTCGCGATCCAGCGCGCCGGCAGCAACGGCGCGGCGGCGGCCACGGGCACCGGCGCGGGGGCCGGCGGCACCGGGTCTGGAGAAGGGGGCGAGACGGGCTCGGTCACAGGGACGCCGATTCTATCGGCGGCCTGCGCGAGGCCCATTCGGCCACCACCTCGACGGAGGGCGGCAGCTCGGCCACCTCGGCGAAGCCCAGCGCCCTCGCCGCCGCGGCGATGCGCGGATGCGAAGCGACGGCGCGCGAACGCGACCAGTCGGCACCGGGCGCCAGGGCACGCAGGTGGCCGACGGCCTCGCTGCTGCTGAAATGCCACAGGTGCTCGTGCGGGAAGGCGAGCGCGGCGTCGAGCAGCGCCCGGCCGGCCTCGTCGGGCCGGGGCGGACGGCGGCGGTAGGCGGCGACGAACTCGACGAAGGCACCGCGGCCGCGCAGCGTCTCGGCCAGCCATTCACGCCCGTCCTCGCCGCGCACGACGAGCACGCGGCGGCCGGCCCAGTCGCGGTCCTGCAGCTGGAGCCAGAGCGCCTCGGAGTCGAAAGCCCTGGCATCGGCGGCGGGCTCGACGACACGCTCGCCGACGCCGGCCTCGCGCAGCGCCGCCGACGAGCCCGGGCCGACCGAGCCGGCCAGCGTCGCCGCCGGCCAGTCACAGCCGGCCGGCCGCAGCGCGAAGAAATGGGCGACGGCATTCGGGCTGACGAACATCACCAGCGCGTAGTCGGCCAGCGACCGCCAGGCCGCACGCAGCGGCTGCGGATCCTCGGCGGGCTCGATGCCGATCAGCGGCAGCGCCGCGGCGTCGGCGCCGAGGGCCTGCAGCCGCGCCACCCAGGCGGCCGCCTGATCCGCCGGCCGGGTGACGATGATGCGCACCGTCAGCAGGCCGGCAGGTAGTCGCCGGCGCCGGCCTCGCGCAGCAGCGCGGCGGCGTGTTCGCCGAGCGCGCGGGCGCTGGCCTCGTCGGTCGGCGTGCCGGTGACACGCACCTTGATCAGCGGGCGCGTCAGCTCGGTGCTGTGGCCCAGCGCGGCGTCGATCGTCAGCACGCCGTCGTTCCACTGGCCGAAGGCGGCCAGCGGCATCGAGCAGCTGCCGCCCAGCGAACGCGACACGGCGCGCTCGGCGTGGCAGGCCAGGAAGGTCGGCAGGTGCAGGGTCTGCGCCAGCAGCTCCTTCAGGCGGGTGTCGTCCTCGCGGATCTCGATGCCCAGCGCGCCCTGGCCGGCGGCCGGGATCATCACCGAGGTATCGAACAGCGAGCGGATGCGCGCGCCCAGGCCCAGGCGCTTCAGGCCGGCGGCGGCCAGCACGATGGCGTCGTAGCCGCCTTCGTCGAGCTTGCGCAGGCGCGTGTCGAGGTTGCCGCGCAGCGGCTCGATCTTCAGGTCGGGGCGGCGGGCCAGCAGTTGCACGACGCGGCGCAGGCTGGAAGTGCCGACGCAGGCGCCCTGCGGCAGCGCGTCGAGGTTCTCGTACTGGTTGGACACCCAGGCGTCGCGCGGGTCCTCGCGCTCCCAGATCGCGGCCAGCGCGAAGCCGGGCGGCAGGTCCATCGGCACGTCCTTCAGCGAGTGCACGGCCAGGTGGGCGCGGCCTTCCTCGAGCGCGGTCTCGAGCTCCTTCACGAACAGGCCCTTGCCGCCGACCTTGGACAGCGCGCGGTCGAGGATCTGGTCGCCCTTGGTGGTCATGCCCAGCAGTTCGACGGCGAGGCCGAAGCGAGCGGTCAGCACGTCGCGGACGTGTTCGGCCTGCCAGAGGGCCAGGCGGCTTTCGCGGGTGGCGATGATGGTGTTGGAGCTCATGACGCAATTATCGACAACGCGCAGGACGTGCCAGAATCGGTAATCCGGTTACGCCTTCTGGGAGCCCCGATGACGCGACGCCCCGCGCCTGCCGCCGCCCTGCGAAAGACCTCGACGCACCATGGTGCAGCCGAGGCCGCGGAGAAGAATCGCCCCCTGGTCGAGGATATCCGGTTACTTGGACGCATCCTCGGCGACGTCATCCGGGAGCAGGAAGGCACCGAGGCCTACGAGCTCGTCGAGCGCGTGCGCCAGCTCTCCGTGGCCTACCGGCTCAAGGCCGACGCCTCGGCCGGGCGCGTGCTCGACCGGCTGCTGAAGAACCTGTCGGCCGACCAGACGGTCAGCGTCATCCGCGCCTTCAGCTACTTCTCGCACCTGGCCAACATCGCCGAGGACCGCCACCACGTGCGCCGCCGCCGCGTGCACGAGCGCGAGGGCCATCTGCAGGAGGGCTCGCTGGCCATGGCCATCGAGCGCCTGCACGCCGCCGACCACCGCAGCGCCGACATCGCGCGCACGCTGGAGCAGGCCTACATCTCGCCGGTGCTCACCGCCCACCCGACCGAGGTGCAGAGAAAGAGCATCCTCGACGCCGAGCGCGCCGTCGCCGAGCTGATCGGCCAGCGCGACGAGTTGCTGACCGACGAGCAGCGGCGCGAGAACGAGGAACTGCTGCGCGCGCGCGTCACCCAGCTCTGGCAGACGCGCATGCTGCGCACGGCCAAGCTGACCGTGGCCGACGAGATCGAGAACGCGCTCGGCTACTACCCGATCACGTTCCTGCGCGAGATCCCGCGGCTGTACCGCGAGCTCGAGCGCGCGCTGCCCGGGCACCCGGTGGCGCCCTTCCTGCGCATGGGCCACTGGATCGGCGGCGACCGCGACGGCAACCCCAACGTCGACGCGCGCACGCTGCGCCGGGCGCTGTCGCGCCAGTGCGAGACCGCGCTGCGCTTCTATCTGACCGAGGTCCACGAGCTCGGCAGCGAGCTGTCGATGAGCGCAATGCTGGCCCCGGTGACGGCCGAGATGCAGGCCCTGGCCGAACGTTCGCCGGACCGCAACGTGCACCGCGAGGACGAGCCCTACCGGCGCGCCCTGGTCGGCCTGTACGCCCGCCTGGCCTCGACGCTGCACGAGCTCACCGGCACCGAGGCGCTGCGCCACGCCGTGGCGCCGCAGCAGGCCTACGCCGGGCCGGAGGAGTTCCTTGCCGACCTGCGTGTCGTCGAGCGCTCGCTGCGCCACCACCACGCCCAGGCGCTGATCGCGCCGCGGCTGGCGCCGCTGATGCGCGCGGTGCAGGTCTTCGGCCTCCACCTCGCGACGCTGGACCTGCGCCAGAGCAGCGACAAGCACGAGGCCGTGGTCGCCGAGCTGCTGCGCGTGGCGCGGCTGGAAGACGACTACGCGGCGCTGGACGAGCCCGCGCGGCGCGCGCTGCTGCTGCGCCTGCTCGACGACGCGCGGCCGCTGCGCGTGCGCGGCGCCGAATACTCGGCGCTGGCGACCAGCGAGCTGGAGGTCTTCGAGACCGCGCGCGAGGCGCGCCAGCGCTACGGCCGCGAGGCGCTGCGCCACTACATCATCTCGCACACCGAGGACGTCTCCGACCTGCTCGAGGTGCTGCTGCTGCAGAAGGAGGCCGGCCTGCTGCGCGGCACGCTGGACCGCGACGCCGTGGCCGACCTGATCGTCGTGCCGCTGTTCGAGACCATCGGCGACCTGCGCCAGGCGGCGGCCATCATGCGCGCCTACTACGCGCTGCCGGGCATCACGGCGATGGTCGTGCGCAGCGGCGCCGAGCAGGACGTGATGCTGGGCTACAGCGACAGCAACAAGGACGGCGGCTTCTTCACCAGCAACTGGGAGCTCTACCGCACCGAGGTCGCGCTGGCCGAGTTCTTCGCCGCGCTGAACCGCGAACACGGCATCCGGCTGCGCCTGTTCCACGGCCGCGGCGGCACCGTCGGCCGCGGCGGTGGCCCCAGCTACCAGGCCATCCTGGCGCAGCCGCCGGGCACGGTGAACGGCCAGATCCGCCTCACCGAGCAGGGCGAGGTCATCGGCTCCAAGTACGCCAACCCCGAGATCGGCCGACGCAACCTGGAGACCCTGGTCGCGGCGACGCTGGAGGCGACACTGCTGCACCCGACGAAGAGCGCGCCCAAGGCCTTCCTCGACGCCGCCGCACGGCTCAGCGACGCCAGCTTCGCCGCCTACCGCGCGCTGGTCTACGAGACCCCGGGTTTCGTCGACTGGTTCTTCGCCGCGACGCCGATCCGCGAGATCGCCGAGCTCAACATCGGCTCGCGCCCGGCCTCGCGCAAGGCAACGCGCGCGATCGAGGACCTGCGCGCCATCCCCTGGAGCTTCTCCTGGGGCCAGTGCCGGCTGGCGCTGCCGGGCTGGTACGGCTTCGGCTCGGCGGTCGAGGCCTTCCTCGGCGACGAGACGACGCAGGCGGCACGGCTGGAGCTGCTGCAGCGCATGTACCGCCAGTGGCCGTTCTTCCGCGCGCTGCTGTCCAACCTGGACATGGTGCTGGCCAAGACCGACCTGCGCATCGCCGCGCGCTACGTCGAGCTGGTCGAGGACAAACGTGCCGCCCGGCGCGTGTTCACGACGATGCGCGCCGAGTGGGAACGTGTCGGCCAGGCGCTGGAGCAGATCACCGGCGAAGCCTCGCGGCTGCAGTCCAACCCGGCGCTGGCGCGTTCGATCGAGCACCGCTTCCCGTACCTGGACCCGCTGAACCACCTGCAGGTCGAGCTGATGCGGCGCTTCCGCCAGCGCAAGCCCGACGCCGCCGCCGAGGACCCGGTGGTCGCGCGGCTGCAGCGCGGCATCCACCTGTCGATCAACGGCATCGCCGCCGGGCTGCGCAACACGGGCTGAGCCCCGGGGCGGGGACCGGCGCCGTCCTCAGCCCTCCCCCAGCGCCTCGCGCACCGCGGCGAGCTGGCGGCGCGACACCGCCAGCCATTCGTCGCCCGGCGCGATGCGCACCGCCCAGCCTTCGTCGGCGTCGCGCGGCTCCAGCGCGCGCACCGCGGCGCGCGCGACGATCGCGTTGCGGTGGATGCGCACGAAACCCGGCCCCAGCCGCTGCTCCAGCTCGGCCAGGGTCTCGTCCAGCACGATCGTCTCGGCGGGCGTGCGCAGCAGCACGGCCTTGGCCTCGGCGCGCAGGTACAGCAGCTCGGCCAGCGGCACGCGCCGCAGCCGGCCCCGTTCGCTGACCACCAGCACCGGCCCTGCCGGCGGCGCCGGTGGCGGCGCGCGCCGCGCAGCGACACGCTCCAGCGCGGCCTGCAGCCGCTGCAGCCGCACCGGCTTGGTCAGGTAGTCGACAGCCTCGACGTCGAAGGCCTCGAGCGCGTGCTCGCCGTGCGCGCTGACGAAGACCACCGCCGGGCGGCGCGGCAACTCGTGCAGCGCCGCGGCCAGCGCCAGCCCGCCGCGGCCGGGCATGCGCACGTCCAGCAGCAGCAGGTCCGGCGGCTCGCGGCGTACCAGGGCCATCGCCTGCTCGGCGCTGCCGGCCTCGCCGGCGATCACCAGCGCCGGCTGCGTCACCGCGCCCAGCAGCGTGCGCAGCCGCAGCCGCGCCAGCGGTTCGTCGTCGACGATCAGGACCGACAGCGGCGCGGCCATCGTCGTGCGCTACAGCGGCAGCACGAGGCGGGCGTGGAACTCGCGCCCCTCGCGCCAGACCTCGACCTCGGCGGCCACGTCGTGCAGCAGCTGCAGGCGCTCGCGCACGTTGTCCAGCGCCATGCCGTGGCCAGGCGCCGACGGCTGCTCCGGCACGGTGTTGCTCACGGTGACGATGGCCTGGCCGCGCCGGCGGCCGGTGGCGACGCGGATGCGCCCGCCTTCGGCCGCCGGCTCGACGCCGTGGCGCACCGCGTTCTCCACCAGCGGCTGCAGCACCAGCGGCGGCACACGCGCCGCGCCGGCGGCGGCGTCCAGATCCCAGTCGACGGCGATGCGCTCGCCGTAGCGTGCCTGCTCGATCGCCAGGTAGGCGCGCGCCAGCTCGATCTCGTCGGCCAGCGCGACCGACTCGCCGACCTCGGCCAGCGCCGCCCGGAACAGCTCGGCCAGGTCTTCGAGCACGCGTTCGGCGCGCGCCGGGTCGACGCGCACCAGCACCAGCGCGGTGTTCAGCGCGTTGAACAGGAAGTGCGGGCGGATGCGCGACTGCAGCTCGACCAGGCGCGCGCTGGTGTCCGCCGGCACGGCGCTGCGCGCGCGCAGGTCCAGCCACAGCCACAGCAGCGCGGCGAAGCCGGCGCCCGCCAGCGCGATGCCCGCCAGACGCAACCCGCCGGCCGTGTCGGCCAGGCCGATGGCCACCAGCGGCGCCCAGGCCACGAGCGCGCAGGCGGCGCCGCCCAGCAGCACCGCACCGGCCCGCGCGCCCGAGGACAGCCGCGCCAGTGCCGTGCGCGACGAGCACAGCGCCACCAGCCACAGCAGCGTGCCGCCGGCACCGGCGAAGGCCGCCGCGGCGGCACGCGCCAGCCAGTCGGCGACGTCCGCGGCCTGGGCCAGCGCGACGACGACGAGCACCGTCGGCACCAGCAGCGCGGCGCGCAGCGCCAGCGCCGGCTGGCAGACGTCGAAGGCGGCGGCGAGCCGGGCCTCGTCGCGGGCACGCTGCTCGGCCAGGCGGTCGAAGCGGCTGGGCGTGAACGACAGGCCTCGCCCGGCCGGCCAGGTGTCGTGCCAGACCGGGGGCGACGGCGGGCTGCTGGAGGCGTCGGGGCCGGCTTCGTCCATCGCCGCCGGATAATACGAAGTCCCGCCGCGCCCGCGGCAGCCAGCCTCCCCCCGCATGTCAGCGAATCCCCTCGACAACAAGTCCCAGGCCTGGTCGGCGCTGTTCAGCGAGCCGATGAGCGAGCTCGTCAAGCGCTACACCGCCAGCGTCGGCTTCGACCAGCGCCTGTGGCGCGCCGACATCCAGGGCAGCCTGGCCCACGCCGAGATGCTGGCCGCGCAGGGCATCATCGCCGGCGCCGACCTGGACGCCATCCGCCGCGGCATGGCGCAGATCGTCGAGGAGATCGAGGGCGGCCGCTTCGAGTGGAAGCTCGAACTGGAAGACGTGCACCTGAACATCGAGGCCCGGCTGACGCAGCTCGTCGGCGACGCCGGCAAGCGTCTGCACACCGGCCGCAGCCGCAACGACCAGGTCGCCACCGACGTGCGCCTGTGGCTGCGCGACGAGATCGACGGCCTGTCGGCGCTGTTCGTCGAGCTGCAGCGTGCGCTGGTCGAGCTGGCCGCCGGCCATGCCGACACCGTGATGCCGGGCTTCACCCACATGCAGGTCGCGCAGCCGGTCAGCTTCGCGCACCACCTGCTGGCCTACGTCGAGATGTTCGCGCGCGACGCCGAACGCCTGGCCGACGTGCGCAAGCGCACCAACCGCCTGCCGCTGGGCGCCGCCGCGCTGGCCGGCACCAGCTACCCGCTGGACCGCGAGCGGGTCGCGAAGACGCTGGGCTTCGACGGCGTCTGCCAGAACAGCCTGGACGCGGTCAGCGACCGTGACTTCGCGCTCGAGTCCTGCGCCTGCGCCTCGATCGCGATGGTGCACGTCTCGCGCCTGTCCGAGGAGCTGGTGCTGTGGATGAGCCAGAACTTCGGCTTCATCGACCTGGCCGACCGTTACTGCACCGGCTCGTCGATCATGCCGCAGAAGCGCAACCCCGACGTCGCCGAGCTGGCGCGGGGAAAAAGCGGGCGTGTCGTCGGCCACCTGATGGGCCTGATCACGCTGATGAAGGGCCAGCCGCTCACCTACAACAAGGACAACCAGGAAGACAAGGAGCCGCTGTTCGACACCGTCGACACGCTGCGCGACACCTTGCGCATCCTGGCCGAGATGGTCGGCGGCATCCGCGTCAAGCCCGAGGCGATGGAACGTGCCGCGCGCCGCGGCTACGCCACCGCCACCGACCTCGCCGACTACCTCGTCAAGAAGGGCCTGCCCTTCCGCGACGCGCACGAGGTCGTGGCGCACGCGGTGAAGGTCGCGCTGGGGCGCGGCGTCGACCTGTCGGAGCTGACGCTGGCCGAGCTGCAGGGCTTCAACGCCGCCGTCGGCGAAGACGTCTTCGAGGTGCTGACGCTGGCCGGCTCGCTGAACGCGCGCAACGTCGTCGGCGGCACCGCGCCGGCGCAGGTGCGGGCGCAGATCGAGCGCCACCGCGCCCGCCTGGGCGCCTGAACGGCGGCGGCGCCGCTGCGCCGATGAAGCCGCGCACGCGCTGGATCGCGCATCTCGACATGGACGCGTTCTACGCGTCGGTCGAGATGCTGCGCTACCCCGAGCTGCGCGGCCTGCCGGTCGTCGTCGGCGGCGGCCGGCGCCACCAGCCCGAGCTGCTGCCCGATGGCAGCCGCCGGTTCGCGACGCTGGCCGGCTACGCCGGGCGCGGCGTCGTCACCACCGCCACCTACGCGGCACGCGACTATGGCGTGCACTCGGGCATGGGGCTGATGAAGGCCGCGTTGCGCTGCCCGCAGGCGGTGCTGCTGCCCACCGACTTCGACGAATACCGGCGCTACTCGCGGCGGTTCAAGGCCGCGGTCGCCGAGATCGCCCCGGTCATCGAGGACCGCGGCATCGACGAGATCTACATCGACCTGACCGAGGTGCCCGGGGCCCAGGACGCCGTCGGCCACGACCCGGCCGGAGGCGTGCGCGCGGTGGCGCAGGAGATCCGCAACAACGTGCGGCGCACGACCGGCCTCAGCTGCTCGATCGGCGTCACGCCGAACAAGCTGCTGGCCAAGATCGCCTCCGAGCTGGACAAGCCCGACGGCCTGAGCGTGGTCACCGCCGCCGAGCTGCCGACACGCATCTGGCCGCTTCCGGTGCGGCGCATCAACGGCATCGGCCCGAAGGCCGGCGCCAGGCTGGCGGCGCTGGGCGTGGCGACGATCGGCGACCTGGCGACGCGCGAACGCGCCTGGCTGCAGGAACACTTCGGCCGCAGCTACGGCGCCTGGCTGCACGAGGCCGCGCACGGCCAGGACGACCGGCCGGTGGTGACGCACAGCGAACCGGTGTCGGTGAGCCGCGAGACGACCTTCGAACGCGACCTGCACGCGGTGCAGGACCGGGCCCGGCTGACCGCGGTCTTCACCGACCTCGCCGAACGTGTCGCCGCCGACCTGCAGCGCAAGGGTTACGCCGCACGCACCATCGGCATCAAGCTGCGCTACGACGACTTCCGCACCGTCACGCGCGACCTGACGCTGCCCGGGCCGGTGGTCGACGCCGCCGCCATCCGCCGCGCCGCCGGTCAATGCCTCAAGCGTGTGGACCTGTCGCGCCGGCTGCGGCTGCTGGGGGTGCGCGCTGCCACGCTGGTGCGCGCCGACAGCGCCGCCGCGGCGGCGTCCGGCCGTCGTGCAAGCGCCACGCCACGGCGCACCGCGGCCGAGGCCGAACCGGAGCTGCCCTTCCTGGCGGCGACGCCTGCACCAGACCCGCAGGCCGTGGTGAATACCCCGATCGACATCCTCCGAGGAAAGTCGGGATAGCGGCACGGCGATTGAGGCAGCGCAAAAATTCGATACAAACGCGCGCCTAGTCTGGGCCCGTCATCAAGGAAAGCGTCGCCACATGTCCACCCTCGCCTGGTCCGAATCACTGGCGCTGCAGCAGCCGCAGATGGACACGACGCACCACGAGTTCGTCGACCTGCTGGGCACGCTGGAAACCGCCCTCGACGCGGACGACGGCTCGCTCGACGCGGCGCTGGACGCAGTGGTCGAACACACCGAAGCCCACTTCGCCCAGGAAGAGCACTGGATGCTCGGCATGGGCTTCGCCCCGCAGAACTGCCACTCCTACCAGCACGCCCAGGTGCTGAAGGCCATGCACGAGGTGCAGGACCGGCTGCGCGACGATGGCGACGTCGCCCTCGTGCGCCAGCTCGCCGACGAACTGGTCGAGTGGTTCCCGGCGCATTCGCGCTCGATGGACGCCAACCTGGCGCAGTGCATGGTCTCGATGGGCTACCTGCCGGCCGACGCGCTGGACGCCCCGCCGCCGCCGCCGCCGCGGCCTGTCGCGGCCGCCGGCGCCTGCGCCGCCTGAGTCTGCGCCCGGCGCCCGCCGGGCCGCACACGCCGTCTCGGCGCGTGCGTCGTTAGCATCGGCCTCGAGGAGACCGCCGATGCCCGTCATCACCCACATCGAAGACCTGCGTGTGCTCGCGAAGAAACGCGTGCCGCGCATGTTCTACGACTACGCCGACTCCGGTTCCTGGACCGAGAGCACCTACCGCGCCAACGAACACGACTTCCAGGCGATCAAGCTGCGCCAGCGTGTCGCGGTCGACATGGACGGCCGCAGCACCGAGTCGACGATGGTCGGCGTGCCGGTGGCGATGCCGGTGGCGATCGCGCCGACCGGCCTGACCGGCATGCAGCACGCCGACGGCGAAATCCTCGCCGCGCGCGCCGCCGAACGTTTCGGCATCCCGTTCACGCTGTCGACGATGAGCATCTGCTCGATCGAGGACGTCGCCGCGCACACGAAGGCGCCGTTCTGGTTCCAACTCTACGTGATGCGCGACCGCGACTTCATCGAGCGCCTGATCGACCGCGCCAAGGCCGCCGGCTGCGGCGCGCTGGTGCTGACGCTGGACCTGCAGATCCTCGGCCAGCGCCACAAGGACCTGAAGAACGGCCTGTCGGCGCCGCCCAAGCTGACGCTGCCCAACCTGCTGAACCTGGCGACCAAGCCGCGCTGGTGCCTGGGCATGCTGGGCACAAAGCGGCGCGGCTTCGGCAACATCGTCGGCCACGTGCGCGGTGTCGCCGACATGAGCAGCCTGGGCGCCTGGACGGCGCAGCAGTTCGACCCGCGGCTGAACTGGAACGACGTCGAGTGGATCAAGAAGCGCTGGGGCGGCAAGCTGATCCTGAAGGGCATCCAGGACGTCGAGGACGCGCGCCTGGCCGTCGAGTCCGGCGCCGACGCGCTGATCGTCAGCAACCACGGCGGCCGCCAGCTCGACGGCGCCGAGTCCAGCATCCGTGCGCTGCCGGCGATCGCCGCCGAGCTCGGCTCGCGCATCGAGGTCCACATGGACGGCGGCATCCGCTCCGGCCAGGACGTGCTGAAGGCCGTCGCGCTGGGCGCACGCGGCACCTACATCGGCCGCGCCTTCCTCTACGGCCTGGGCGCGATGGGCGAGGCCGGCGTCACCAAGGCGCTGGAGATCATCCACAAGGAGTTGGACCTGACGATGGCCTTCTGCGGCCGCAAGCGCATCGCCGACGTCGGCCCGGACATCCTGCTGCCGGGCACGGCACCGCGCTGAGCCAGGACGGCTGAAACCGGCCGATCGTTGCATTTGCAACGCCGTTCGGCCCTTCCCGGGCTGATCCGGCTCAGGGCGATCGGATAGACTGGGGTTTACCCTGAGTCAAGCCAACGACCACCCGGAGCCCCCGATGAACGTGAGCCAGATGTCCCGCATCAAGCGCTGGCAGCTCGAGCACCGCCGCGAAGCGCCGCTCGAGTACCACGCCTGGGACATGATGCTGACGCTGTGGGTGCTGGGCTGGATGGGTGTCGCGCCGGCGCTGCTGCTGCACTGGACCTGGATGGTCGCGCTGTGCGTGCCGGCGTTCTTCGCGCCGTCGATCTACGTGCGGCTGCGCGCTCGCCTGCACGACAGCGGCCGGCTGCGCTGCGACTGGCTGCCGGCGCTGGCCTGAATCAGGTCTTGGGCAGCGTCACGCCGACCTGCCCCTGGTACTTGCCGCCGCGGTCGCGGTAGCTGGTCTCGCAGACCTCGTCGCTCTCGAAGAACAGCACCTGGGCGCAGCCCTCGCCGGCGTAGATCTTGGCCGGCAGCGGCGTCGTGTTGCTGAACTCCAGCGTCACGTAGCCTTCCCACTCGGGCTCGAACGGCGTCACGTTGACGATGATGCCGCAGCGTGCGTAGGTGCTCTTGCCCAGGCAGATCGTCAGCACGTTGCGCGGGATGCGGAAGTACTCGACGGTGCGCGCCAGCGCGAAGCTGTTCGGCGGGATGATGCAGACGTCGGCCTCGATGTCGACGAAGCTCTTCTGGTCGAAGTTCTTCGGGTCGACGACCGTGCTGTGCACGTTGGTGAAGACCTTGAACTCGGGCGCGCAGCGGATGTCGTAGCCGTAGCTGCTGGTGCCGTAGCTGACGATGCGCTGGCCGTCGGCCGACTGCCGCACTTGGCCGGGCTCGAACGGCTCGATCATGCCGTGCTGCTCGGCCATGCGGCGGATCCACTTGTCGCTCTTGATGCTCACTTCAAACCTCGGGTCGGCCCGGCCGCGTCGAAAACGCGCGATTGTGCGTGAAATGCCGCCACCGGCACGCGGGTCAACTCAAGCCGGGTGGCAGCTTTGCCGATCCGGGGGCTAACATGGCCCGCGAAGGAGACGCTGCCCGATGTCCAGCCCGTTCCGCCCCGCGATCGACCTGCTGGCCCAGTATGCCCGCTACCACCGCGACGAACGCAACATCGCGACGCACGTCGTCGGCGTGCCGCTGATCGTCTTCTCGATCGGCGTGCTGCTCGGCCGGCCGGGTTTCCAGATCGCCGGCTACGCGCTGTCACCGGCCTGGCTGCTGTTCGCGCCGGTGGCGCTGTGGTATCTGACCCGCGGCGAGTTCGTGCTCGGGCTGGCCGTCTCGGCGGCCATCGCCGCGCTGCTGATGCTGGCCCAGCCGCTGGCCGAGGCCGGCACGCTGGCCTGGCTGGGCCTGGGCGCCGGCGGCTTCTTCGTCGGCTGGACGATCCAGTTCCTCGGCCACTACTACGAAGGCCGCAAGCCGGCCTTCGCCGACGATCTGGTCGGCCTGCTCGTCGGCCCGATGTTCGTCGTCATGGAACTGCTCGCGATGGCCGGCGGGTGCAAGGGCCTGGTCGCACGCATCGAGAGCCGCGTCGGGCCGACCATCGTGCGCGATCTGGCACACCCCGCCACCTGAGCGCGGCTCAGCCGCCGAGCAGCTCCCGCAGCACCGCCGCCGCCCGTTCGACCTGGGCGGCCGTGACGTCCAGGTGCGTCACCGCCCGCAGCGTGCGCGGGCCGAAGGCGACGATCAGCACGCCCCGCTCGCGCGCCTGCGCGACCAGCGTCGCCGCATCGGGCATGCCCGGCGCCAGGCGGAAGACGACGATGTTCGTCTGCACCGTCGCCAGGTCCAGGTCGACACCCGGGCAGCCGGCCAGCGCCTCGCCCAGCCGCCGGGCGTGGTGGTGGTCCTCGGCCAGGCGCTCGCGGTGCCGGTCCAGCGCGTGCAGCGCGGCGGCGGCGAAGATGCCGTTCTGGCGCATCGCGCCGCCGAGCATGCGGCGGTGGCGGTCAGCAGCGGCGATCAGCGCCCGCGGCCCGGCCAGCAGCGAGCCGCCCGGCGCGCCCAGACCCTTCGAGAACGAGACGCCGACGAGGTCGAACGGCGCCGCCAGCTCGGCCTCGGGCCGGCCGCTGGCGACGGCGGCGTTCCACAGCCGGGCTCCGTCGAGGTAGGTCTTCAGGCCGCGCTCGCGGGCACGCGCGCAGACCCGCTCGACGACGGCCTGCGGCACGACGACGCCGCCGGCGCGGTTGTGCGTGTTCTCGATCTGCAGCAGCGTCGTCGGCGGGAACACCGGCAGGCCGCTGGGCTTGATCGCCGCGTCCAGGTCGTCGACGTCGAAGACGCCGCCCGAACCGACCTCGACGATCTGCACGCCGGCATTGGCCGCCGAACCGCCGGCCTCGTGCCAGGCGGCGTGGCATTCGCGCGCCGCGACGACCTCGTCGCCGGGCCGCGTCAGCACGCGCAGCGCAACCTGGTTGGCCATCGTGCCCGAGGGCAGCCAGATCGCCGCTTCCTGGCCCAGCAGCTCGGCGCAGCGGCGCTGCAGCGTGTTGGTCGTCGGGTCCTCGCCGTACTGGTCGTCGCCGACCTCCGCGGCGGCCATCGCGGCACGCATCGCCGCGGTCGGGCGGGTGACGGTGTCGGAGCGCAGGTCGACCGGCGCACTCACGGCCATGTCCCCCAGACCTGGCGCGGCTCGGCCTTGGCCGCGCGCGTGGACGGCGCACGCGCCGGCGTGCCCAGCGCGATCCAGCCGACCAGCGTCTCGCCGGGGCCGCAGAACGCGGCCTGCAGCCCGGCGTCGCGCACCTTGGCACCCGACAGCATCTTGCCGCCAAAGCCCAGCGCATGCGCCGCGTTCAGGAAGTTGGTGATCGCGCCGCCGACGGCGATCCACTGCTCGTGCGCGGGCACCTGGGGGTGGCCGAGATCCAGCCGCGCCAGCACGACGACGGTGACCGGCGGGCGTGCCGCACGTTCGGCATCCATCGCGACACCGGCCTCGTCCTTGCCGGCGCGCCGCGCCGCGGCGGCGAAGGCCTCGCCCAGGCGCTCGCGCGCCGCCCCGCGCACGACGGCGAAGCGGTAGGGCACGAGCTCGCCGTGGTCCGGCGCGTGCAGCGCGGCCTGGGTCATACGGTCGAGCGCGGCGTCGTCGGGGCCGGGCTCCACGAGGTGCTTGGCGCCCAGCGAATGGCGGCTCAGCAGCAGTTGCAGCGGGGTGTTCATCGCCGCGAGCGTACGCGATCGCGAGCCCCGGGGCGCCGGCGGCACGCGCAGCAGAGCCCCCGCCGGTGTCGAGCCCGGGGCCGACCAAGAAGCGAACGGGAACACACGACCGAGGGTAAACCCTCGTGTCTTTGATCCGCCTCAGGGTTGATTTCATTGTTTTGCTCATTTCGGATACCCAGCAACCGATAGGCGGACAGACGCCTGCTGACAGGCGAAGGGAAGAACAAGAAATGAACTGGATCCGGAACTGGTCGATCGGGACCCGGCTCGCGGCGGGCTTCGTGCTGGTGGGGGTGCTGGCCGTCGCGATGGCGCTGTTCGCGCGCCACGAGCTGGAACGCGCCAACGAGGCGCTGAGCGGCATCGTCGACGCGCGCATGGTCACCGTTGACCACGTGAGCGTGCTGAAGAACAACGCGCTGCGCGGCGCCCAGGCCCTGCGCGACGCGATGCTGCAGAGCGACCCCGCCGCCGCACGCACCGAGCTCGAGCGGCTGGCCGGCATGGCCCAGCAGAACGCCAAGACGCTGGCGGCACTGGACGCCACGGTGGCGGGCGACGGCCGCACGCTGCTGACGGCGCTGAAAACCGCGCGCGAGCCTTACATCCGCACGCTCAACCAGGTCGGCGAGCTCGACAGCGCCGGCCGATCCGGCGAAGCGCGGGCGCTGATGCACGGTGAACTGGCGGCGCTGCAGGCGCGCTACTACGAAGCCCTGGATGCACTCGTCGCCCACGAACGCGACCAGATGATCGCCGCCGCCCAGGCGGTGCGCAGCCAGACCGCACGCGACGGCTGGGTGATGCTCGGGCTGGCCGCGCTGGGGGCGCTGCTCGGCGGCGCTGTCGCGCTGCTTGTCGGGCGCTCGATCGTGCGGCCGCTGCACGAGGCGGTGGCCTTCGCCGAAACGGTGGCCGCCGGCGACCTGAGCGGACGCATCGCCGTCACGCGCCACGACGAGGCCGGCCAGCTGCTGGCCGCGCTGCAGCGCATGAACGACAACCTCGCCGGGCTGGTGGGCCACGTGCGCGAAGGCTGCGAGAGCATCGCCGCCGGCTCCACCCAGATCGCCGGCGGCACCGCCGACCTCAGCCGGCGCACCGAATCGCAGGCCAGCAGCCTGCAGCAGACCGCCGCGTCGATGGAGCAGTTGGCCGGCACCGTGGCCCAGAACGCCGCCACCGCGCGCCAGGCCAACGAGGCCGCGGCCACCGCCGGCAGCACCGCCGGCCGCGGTGGCGAGGCCATCGAACGCGCCGTGCGCACGATGGAAGACGTGAGCACCAGCTCACGCCGCATCGCCGAGATCATCGGCGTCATCGAC
Organism: Rubrivivax sp. JA1055; assembly: GCF_020966565.1. NCBI lineage: Bacteria > Pseudomonadati > Pseudomonadota > Betaproteobacteria > Burkholderiales > Sphaerotilaceae > Rubrivivax > Rubrivivax sp. JA1055. Next base: position 20,962 of record NZ_JAJKFP010000001.1, read on the forward strand.
GGCATCGCCTTCCAGACCAACATCCTGGCGCTCAACGCCGCAGTCGAGGCGGCACGCGCCGGCGCGCAGGGCCGCGGCTTCGCGGTCGTCGCCAGCGAGGTGCGCAGCCTGGCCCAGCGCTGCACCACCGCGGCACGCGAGATCAAGAGCCTGATCGGCGCCAGCGTCGAGACCGTCGATTCGGGTGTGCGCCTGGTCGGCGATGCCGGCGCGGCGATGCACGAGGTCGTCGCCGAGGTCCAGAACGTCGCCCGGCTGATGGCCCAGATCAGCGCCGCCAGCGCCGAGCAGACCCAGGGCATCGGTCAGGTCAACGACGCCGTCGCCGACCTCGACCGCGCGACGCAGGAGAACTCGGCGCTGGTCGAGGAGAACGCCGCCGCCACCGACAGCCTGCGCCAGCAGGCCGCCAAGCTCGTCGACGTCGCCGGACGCTTCCGGCTGGCGGCCGGCTGACAGCCGGCAGGCCTGACCGGGCCGCCCCTAAAATGAGGGGTTTCACCGTCAGGTCACGAAACAATGTTTGAGGAATCGCCCCGCGGCGGCCGCTGGTCGGCCGTCTGGTGGCCGGCCGTCACTGCCGTCGCGGCGACCCTGTTCTGGCTGCTCCTGAGCCCCGAGACGCTGCGCTGGCTGATCGCCGAGAACGGGCCGATCGAAGGCACGAATGCAGCGCTGTATTTCGTCTGCAGCCTGATCTTCCTGCTGACGCGGCGCATCGAGCCCGCGACCCGCGCCGCGCTCGGGGTGCTGTTCGCGGCCTTCGGGGCGCGCGAGATGGACTGGCACAAGGCGCTCACCGGCAAGAGCGTGCTGAAGGTCAGCTACTACCTGGGTGACGCACCGTGGCAGCAACGTCTGCTCGCGTTCATCGCGGTGGCCTTGGTGGCGGCCGCGGTGCTGACGCTGCTGCTGCGCCAGGCCGGGCCGCTGCTGCACCACTGGCGCCGGCGCGACCCGGTGGCCAGCAGCGTCGTGGTCTTTGCCGTGACGATGTTCATCACCAAGGTCATCGACCGCATGGAGAACCTGCTGGCCGAGGACTGGGGCATCGTGTTCGCCCCCGAAACCGGGCTGCTGATCGGCTCGCTGGAAGAGACGATCGAGCTGTCGCTGCCGCTGATCGCGCTGGTCGCCTGGGCCCAGTTCCGCGCGATGCGGCGCTGACGCGCTCAGGCGCGCACCGCGACCCGCTCCCAGGCTTCCAGCACCAGCGGGTGCAGCGCCGCCGTGTCGCCGCCGGCGATCAGCGCGCCGAGCTGCTCGCGCAGGCGCGGCTCCCAGAACTTGCGGAGGTGGCCGGCGACGCCGTCCACCGCCTCGGCGTGCTCGGGCATCGCCGCGAAGAACGCGGCGATGCGGTTGGCCATCTGGACGATCTGTTCGCTGTTCATCGTCGTCTCCCCTGCCCTCATTTGGCCGCCGCGGCGGCGGTCTCGCGCTCGGCGTGGGCGCGCAGTTGGGCCTCGTTGAAGCTGCGGTAGCGGCGCTGCCACTCGCTGGGCTGCGTCACCTTGGTCACCTCGACCGCCGTCACCTTGTACTCGGGGCAGTTGGTCGCCCATTCGGAGCTGTCGGTGGTGATGACGTTGGCGCCCGACTCGGGGAAGTGGAAGGTCGTGTAGACCACACCCGGCGCGACCCGCTCGGTGACGCGCGCGCGCAGCACGGTCTCGCCGGCGCGGCTTGTGATGCCGACCCAGTCGCCGTCGACGACACCACGAAGCTCGGCGTCGCTGGGGTGCAGTTCCAGCCGGTCCTCGCCGTGCCAGGCGGTGTTGGCGGTGCGCCGCGTCTGCGCGCCGACGTTGTACTGGCTGAGCACGCGCCCGGTGGTCAGCAGCAGCGGGAAGCGCCGGTTGGCGCGTTCGTCGCTCGGCTGGTAGGCGGTGATGACGAAACGCCCCTTGCCGCGCACGAAGCCGCCGACGTGCATCACCGAGGTGCCGGCCTCTTCGGTGTGTTCGTTGCACGGCCACTGCACGCTGCCCAGGCGCTCGATCTTCCCGTAGCTGACGCCGGCAAAACTCGGCGTCAGCGCCGCGATTTCCTGCATCACCGCCTCGGGGTGGGCGTAGTCCATCGGGTAGCCCAGCGCCTGGGCCAGGCGCACCGTCACCTCCCAGTCGGCCAGGCCCGCCAGCGGCGGCATCACGCGGCGCACGCGGCTGATGCGGCGTTCGGCGTTGGTGAAGGTGCCGTCCTTCTCGAGAAAGCTCGAGCCCGGCAGGAAGACGTGGGCGTACTTGGCGGTCTCGTTGAGGAAGATGTCCTGCACGACCAGGCATTCCAGCGCCTCGAGCGCGGCGCCGACGTGCTGGGTGTTGGGGTCGGACTGCACGATGTCCTCGCCCTGCACGTACAGGCCCTTGAAGCTGCCGCCGAGCGCGGCGTCGAACATGTTCGGGATGCGCAGCCCCGGCTCCGGGTCCAGCGTCACGCCCCAGGCGGCGTCGAACTCGGCGCGCACCGTGCTGTCGCTGATGTGGCGGTAGCCCGGCAGCTCGTGCGGGAAGCTGCCCATGTCGCAGGAGCCCTGCACGTTGTTCTGGCCGCGCAGCGGGTTGACGCCGACACCTTCGCGGCCGACGTTGCCGGTGGCCATCGCCAGGTTGGCGATCGCCATCACCGCGGTCGAGCCCTGCGCGTGTTCGGTGACACCGAGGCCGTAGTAGATCGCGGCGTTGAGACCGCGTGTCGCGTACAGCCGCGCGGCAGCGCGCACCGCGGCCGCCGGCACGCCGCTGACGGCTTCCAGCGCCTCGGGCGAGTTCTCCGGCCGGGCGACGAAGTCGCGCCACTGGCCGAAGCTGCGCGCATCGCAGCGTTCGGCGACGAAGGCCTCGTCGACCAGGCCCTCGGTGACGATGACGTGCGCCAGCGCGTCGAGCACCGCGACGTTGGTGCCGGGTTTCAGCTGCAGGTGGTGTTCGGCCTTGACGTGCGGCGAGGCGACGAGGTCGATGCGCCGCGGGTCGACGACGATCAGCTTCGCGCCCTGGCGCAGCCGGCGCTTGAGCCGCGAGGCGAAGACCGGGTGCGCGTCGCTGGGGTTGGCGCCGATGACGAGCACGACGTCCGAATGCGCGACCGACTTGAAGGTCTGCGTGCCGGCCGAGGTGCCGAAGGTCTGGCCCAGGCCGTAGCCGGTGGGCGAGTGGCAGACGCGCGCGCAGGTGTCGACGTTGTTGTTGCCGAAGGCCGCGCGCACCAGCTTCTGCACGAGGTAGGCCTCCTCGTTGGTGCAGCGTGACGAGGTGATGCCGCCGACCGCGCCGCGGCCGTGTTCGGCCTGCAGGCGGCGGAACTCGCCGGCGGCGTAGGCGATGGCCTCGTCCCAGCTGACCTCGCGCCAGGGGTCGGTGATCTTCGCGCGGATCATCGGCTTGGTGACGCGGTCCTTGTGCGTCGCGTAGCCCCAGGCGAAACGACCCTTGACGCAGGCGTGGCCCTCGTTGGCGCGGCCGTCCTTCCACGGCGTCATGCGCACGACGCGGTTGCCCTGCATCTCGGCCTTGAAGCCGCAGCCGACGCCGCAGTAGGCGCAGGTCGTCACCACCGCGTGCTCGGGCAGGCCCATCTCGATGACGCTTTTTTCCTGCAGCGTCGCGGTCGGGCAGGCCTGCACGCAGGCGCCGCAGCTGACGCACTCGCTTTCGAGGAAGGGCTCGTCCATGCCGGCGGCCACACGCGAGGCGAAACCGCGGCCGGAGATCGTCAGCGCGAAGCTGCCCTGCACCTCCTCGCAGGCGCGCACGCAGCGGTTGCAGACGATGCACTTGCTCGGGTCGTAGGCGAAGTACGGGTTGGACTCGTCCTTGGCCGCCTTCAGGTGGTTGGCGCCGTCCCAGCCGTAGCGCACCTGGCGCAGGCCGACGACGCCGGCCTGGGTCTGCAGCTCGCAGTCGCCGTTGGCGGCGCAGGTCAGGCAGTCCAGCGGGTGGTCGCTGATGTAGAGCTCCATGACGCCGCGGCGCAGCTCGGCGAGCTTCGGCGTCTGGGTGCGCACGTTCATGCCGGCTTCGGCCGGCGTCGTGCACGAGGACGGGTAGCCGCGGCGGCCGTCGATCTCGCAGATGCACAGCCGGCACGAGCCGAAGGCTTCCAGGCCTTCGGTGGCGCACAGGCGCGGGATCTCGATGCCGGCCTCCGACGCGGCGCGCATCACCGACGTGCCCGCGGGCACGCTGACGGCGCGGCCGTCGATCGTCAGCGTGACGGTGGTGGCGCTGTCGCGGGCCGGGGTGCCGCGGTCGGGTGTCTCGATCGTGTTCATCGCCGGAAATCCTCCGGGTAGTGGTCCAGGGCCGACAGCACGGGCAGCGGCGTCATGCTGCCCATCGCGCAGAGGCTGGCGTGTTTCATCGTGTCGCACAGGTCGCGCAGCAGCGCTTCCTGGCGGTCGTCGCCGGCGAGCAGCTTGTCGATGACCTCGACGCCGCGCGTCGAGCCGATGCGGCAGGGCGTGCACTTGCCGCAGCTCTCCTGGGCGCAGAAGGCCATCGCGTAGCGCGCCAGGCGCGCCATGTCGGCCGTGTCGTCGTGCACGACGAGGCCGCCGTGGCCCAGCACCGCGCCGACGACGGCATAAGCCTCGTAGTCCAGCGGCACGTCCCAGTGTTCCTCGGGCACGTAGCTGCCCAGCGGGCCGCTGACCTGCACCGCCTTGACCGGCCGGCCGCTGGCGGTGCCGCCGCCGAAGTCGAACAGCAGCTCGCGCAGCGTGACGCCGAAGGCGCGTTCGACGAGGCCGGGGAAACGCAGGTTGCCGGCGAGCTGGAACGGCATCGTGCCGGTCGAGCGGCCGACGCCGAAGTCGCGGTAGCAGGCCGGGCCTTCGGCGAGGATGGTCGGCACCGCGGCCAGCGTCAGCAGGTTGTTGATGACCGTCGGCCGGCCGAACAGCCCGGCGATCGCCGGCAGCGGCGGCTTGGCGCGCACGACGCCGCGCCGGCCTTCCAGGCTCTCCAGCATCGCCGTCTCTTCGCCGCAGACGTAGCTGCCGGCGCCCATGCGCACTTCCATGTCGAAGCCGTCGAGCCAGCCGGCGGCGCGTGCGACCTCGATCGCGCGGCCGAAGATCTCGACCGAACGCGGGTACTCCGAACGCACGTAGACGTAGCCGCGCGAGGCGCCGACGGCGCGCGCGGCGATCGCCATGCCCTCGATCAGCAGGAAGGGATCGCCTTCGAGCAGCATGCGGTCCGCGTAGGTGCCCGAGTCGCCTTCGTCGCCGTTGCAGACCACGTACTTCAGCTCGCCCGCCGCCTGGGCGACGGTGCGCCACTTGATGCCGGCCGGGAAGGCGGCGCCGCCGCGGCCGCGCAGGCCGCTGTCGACGATGGCCTGGATGATCGCCTCGGGCGCCATCGCGCGCGCCGCACGCAAGCCGGCGCCGCCGCCGTGGGCCTCGTAGTCGGCGATCGACAGTGGCCGCGTCAGCCCGGCGCGTGCGAAGGTCAGGCGCTGCTGGCGCTGCAGATAGGGCAGCGCGTCCATCGGCCCCAGCGCCTTCGGATGGTCGGGCGTGCCGGCGACGATGGCCGCGACGTCGGCCGGCGTGCAGGGGCCGTAGCCGATGCGGCCTTCGGCGCTGTCGACCTCGACCAGCGGCTCCAGCCAGAACAGGCCGCGCGAGCTGGTGCGCCAGACCTCGGCGCCGGCGGCCTCGGCGGCACGCGCGACGGCGTCGGCACCGACGGCCAGCGCGCCGCTGTCTTCGGGGATGTAGAGGCGGCGCTTCAACCCAGCACCTCGTCGAGCTTCTCGGGCGTCAGCCGGCCCAGCGGCTCCTCGCCCAGCATCGCCGCCGGCGACGAGGCGCACAGGCCCAGGCAGTAGACCGCCTCGACCTGGCAGCCGCCGTGCGCCTGGGCGTGGTCCCAGAGCCGGTCGGCGCCCATCGCCTGGCAGGACTCGGCGCGGCAGACCTGCAGCACCGGCGCCGTCGGCTTCTCGGTGCGGAAGTGGTGGTAGTAGCTGACGACGCCGTGGACCTCGGCGCGCGAGAGGTTCAGCGCCTGGGCGATCCGCGGCAGCGCCTCGCGCGGGATGTAGCCGAGCGTGTGCTGGAGCTCGTGCAGGATCGGCAGCAGCGGGCCTTCCCGACCCTGGTGGCGCGCGATCGTGGAGGCAACAATGTCCTGGGTCATGCACCATGATCTGGCGCAAGCTGCCGCGGCGTCCAATGGGAAACACGAACCGCGCGATTCGCAGGTCGAATCGCCGGCGGGCGCGGGCCTCGGCTCACGAGGGAGAAGCGCGACACGCGCCGACCGCGTGCCGAACACGGCCTAGGGAATGTCCTGAGCCCGGCGACGCACGCCGGCGGCGTTCAGCCCACGACCCGGCGCAGCCGCGCAGCGGCTTCCAGCGTGCCGCTGTGGCCGCGCACGTGCTCCAGCCAGACGAGGTCACGCGCCAGCTCCAGCGCCGCGTCCAGCGCGCGCGAGCGGCGTGCGCCGACGGCCAGCATCAGCCCGATCGGCGTCAGCACCTCGGGCGCGACCAGCGGCCGCGCCTCGAGCTCGCGGTGCGCCGTCAGCGTGCTGACCAGCGCGCCGGGCAGCACCGCGGCGACACCGCCGGCCTGCACCGCGACCAGCAGCGCGAGCACCGAGTTGGTCTCGATCGCCGGCTGCGGCGTGCAGCCCAGCTCGCGGAACACGCCGTCGAGGATGGCGCGGTTGTGCATCTCCGGCGACAGCAGCGCCAGCGGCTGTGCCGCCGCCTCAGCCCAGGGCATTGCCGGGCCGAAGCTCAGCGCGTCGCCGGGCACCGCGGCGCGCTGCAGCAGGTAATAACGCTCGACGTACTGCGGCACCGTCTCCAGCCGCGACGGCGCACGTTCGACATAACCCAGGCCGAGGTCGATGGCCAGCGTCTCCAGGCCGAGCTCGATCTCCTGCGAGGCCAGCGAGCGGATCTGCGGCTGCACGCCCGGATGGCGCTCGACCAGGCGTGCGGCCAGCCGCGCGGCCACCGGCAGCGCCGTCGGCACGGCGCCGATCACCAGCCGCCCCTGCGCCCGGCCGGCGCCGGCGCGCAGGTCCTGCTGCAGCAGCTCCTGCTCGTGCAGCAGCCGGTGCGCGGTGGCGAGCACCCGTTCGCCTTCGGGCGTCAGGCCTTCGTACTGCCGGCCGCGGCGCACGATCGCGACCTCGAAGTGCTGTTCCAGCGTGCGCAGCGCGTTCGACAGCGCCGGCTGCGTGATGTGGCAGGCCGCCGCGGCACGGCCGAAGTGGCGGTGCTGCTCCAGCGCGACGAGGTAGCGGTAGGCGTCCAGCAGGTTCATCGAACGGCGCCCGCGCTCAGTGGAAGAAACGCGCGACGCTCAGCGCCGTACGGTACACGCCCCAGGCCAGCGGCAGACCCACGGCCGCCCAGGCCAGCGCGACCAGCAGCGTGGAGCTGCGGTGGAAGCTCATCGTGCCGGCGCCGGTCTCGGCGGCCTGGGCACGGTCATGGGCCTGGCGGCGCTCGGCAGCCAGTTCGGCCTCGGACATGAAGTGTTTCGGGTTCACCGGCCGCACCAGCAGGTTGCAGACCAGGCCGACGAGCAGCATGCCGGCCAGGATGACCATCGTCTGGTTGTAGACCTGCTCGCGCGGCAAGCCCTGCGCCAGCTGCCAGTCGCGCATGTAGTTGACGACCACCGGCCCGAGGATGCCGGCGGTCGCCCAGGCGGTCAGCAGCCGGCCGTGGATGGCGCCGACCATCTGCGTGCCGAACAGGTCGGCGAGGTAGGCCGGCACGGTGGCGAAGCCGCCGCCGTACATGCTGAGGATGACGCAGAACGCGGCGACGAAGAGCAGCAGGCTGCCGGCGCCGGCACTGTACGGCACGCTGAGGTAGAGCACCGCGCCGAGCACGAAGAACACGACGTAGGTCGCCTTGCGGCCGATGCGGTCCGAGAGGCTCGCCCAGAAGAAGCGCCCGCCGATGTTGAACAGCGACAGCAGCGCGGTGAAGCCGGCGGCGACGCCGGCGATCGCCGCCAGCTGCGCCGTGTCCAGATCGCCGAAGCGCGCCTCGACGCCGACCAGGCGGCCGCCGAACACCTCCTGCAGCATCGGGCTGGCCATGCCGATGACGCCGATGCCGGCCGAGACGTTCATGCACAGCACCATCCACACCAGCCAGAACTGCGGGATGCGCCAGACGCGGCGGGCGTGCACGTGGCCGTGCGTGACCATCGCCGCCGTGCCCGGCTCGGCCTTCGGCGGCGGCTGCCATCCGGCCGGCGCCCAGTCGGCCGCCGGGATGCGGTAGGCCAGCGCGCCGCCCATCATGAAGACGAAGTAGATCGCGGCCATGACGACGAAAGTCGCGGCGACGCCGACGTCGCTCGGCGTGGCGAAAGCCTTCATCAGCTCGGCGGCCAGCGGCGAGCCGATCATCGCGCCGCCGCCGAAGCCCATGATCGCCATGCCGGTGGCCATGCCGCGGCGGTCGGGGAACCACTTGATCAGCGTGCTGACCGGCGAGATGTAGCCCAGCCCCAGACCGATGCCGCCGATGACGCCCGAGCCGAGCAGCATCAGCCAGAACTGGTGCCAGTGCACGCCGGCCGCCGACAGCAGCATGCCGCCGCACCAGCACAGCGCGCTGACGACACCGGCCTTGCGCGGGCCGACACGTTCCAGCCAGCCGCCCCACAGCGCCGCCGAGCTGCCCAGCAGCACGAAGAACAGCGTGTACATCCAGCCCAGCGTGCTGATCTTCCAGTCGCAGTGGCTGACGAACAGCTCCTGCCAGAAGCCGACCTCGGGCCCGCAGGCCAGCGGCTGGGTGATGCCGATCGCCTTGGACAGCGGCAGCCAGAAGACCGAGAAGCCGTAGGCCATGCCGATGCACAGATGAATGGCCAGCGCCGCCGGCGGCACCAGCCAGCGATTGAAGCCCGGGGGCGCGACGGTGCGCTGCTTGTCCAGCCAGCCGCGGCCGGCGTTCAGGGAGTCGGTCGACATCGGGGAACGGGGAAAGCAAGGCGCGCGCCTCGGCACACGCGGGATGGCCCGGCCGGCGGCCGGGCAGGACGACGCGCCCCTGGGGAACCGGCCGGGGCGGGCCGGGGACGGATCAGGTGTTCTTGGACACCGTGATCGTCGGGAACTTGGCCGAGAAGTCCTTGGCCTTCTGCGCGACGCGCACCGCGACGTGGCGGGCCATCTGCTTGTACAGGCCGGCCAGCTCGCCGTCGGGCTCGGCGACCACCGTCGGGCGGCCGCCGTCGGCCTGCTCGCGGATCGACATCGCCAGCGGCAGCGCGCCGAGGTAGTCGACGCCGTACTGCGCCGCCATGCGCTTGCCGCCTTCGGCGCCGAAGATGTGTTCGGTGTGGCCGCAGTTCGGGCAGCAGTAGACGGCCATGTTCTCGACGATGCCCAGGATCGGCACGCCGACCTTCTCGAACATCGTCAGACCCTTCTTGGCGTCGAGCAGCGCGATGTCCTGCGGCGTCGTGACGATCACCGCGCCGGTGACCGGCACGCGCTGCGCCAGCGTCAGCGCGATGTCGCCGGTGCCCGGGGGCATGTCGACGACGAGGTAGTCCAGGTCCTTCCAGTTGGTCTGGCGCAGCAGCTGCTCCAGCGCCTGGGTGGCCATCGGGCCGCGCCAGATCATCGCCTGGTCGGGGTCGACGAGGAAGCCGATCGACATCACCTGGATGCCGTGGCCGACCAGCGGGTCCATGGTCTTGCCGTCGACGCTGGCCGGCTGGCCGTCGGCCACACCCAGCATCGTCGGCTGGCTGGGGCCGTAGATGTCGGCGTCGAGGATGCCGACCGAGGCGCCTTCGGCGGCCAGCGCCAGCGCCAGGTTGACGCTCGTCGTGCTCTTGCCGACGCCGCCCTTGCCCGAGGCCACCGCGATGACGTTCTTCACGCCCGGCAGCAGCGGCACGCCGCGCTGCACGGCGTGGGCGACGATCTTCGTCGACACCGCCGCCTGGGCGCGTTCGACGCCCGGCACGCTGCACGCCGCCGCCTCCAGCGCCGCCGCGAGCGCCGCGACCTGGCTCTTCGCCGGGTAGCCGAGCTCGGCGTCGAAGGCGACCTCGCCACCGGCGATGCGGACGTTGCGAATCTGTTTCGTCGAGACCAGGTCGCGGCCGGTGTTCGGGTCGACGACGGTCTTCAGCGCTTCGAGCAGCGCGGCTTCGGTGACGGTGGCCATGGCGGAGGGCAGGCGGGAGGGCTGGGAGGACAAAGGCGCGGCAGTCTAGCGCCCGCGGCGCACCCGCGCGGCCGGCGCGGGCAAGCGGCGGGCCGGCGGCAGGCGCCGGTCCGTAGAATTCCCGCCTTTGCCCGCCCACGCGTGCGCCCTCCGGCACGCCCGCTCCCGATGACCCGCAAGCTCTTCGTCACCACCGCGCTGCCCTACGCCAACGGCCCGTTCCACATCGGCCACGTGATGGAGTACATCCAGGCCGACATCTGGGTGCGCCTGCAGCGCATGCGCGGCGCCGAGGTACGTTTCGTCTGCGCCGACGACGCCCACGGCGCGCCGATCATGATCGCCGCCGAGAAGGCCGGGAAGACGCCGCAGCAGTTCGTCGCCGACATCGCTGCCGGCCGCAAGCAGTACCTCGACGGCTTTCACATCCAGTTCGACAACTGGCACTCGACCGACGGTCCGGAGAACCACGAACTCGCGCAGTCGATCTACCTCGCGCTGAAGGCCAACGACCTGATCGAGGTGCGCACGATCGAGCAGTTCTTCGACCCGGACAAGGGCATGTTCCTGCCCGACCGCTTCATCAAGGGCGAATGCCCGAAGTGCGGCGCGAAGGACCAGTACGGCGACAACTGCGAGGTCTGCGGCGCCGTCTACGCGCCGACCGACCTGAAGAACCCGTACTCGGCGCTGTCCGGCGCGACGCCGGTGCTGCGCACCAGCGAGCACTTCTTCTTCAAGCTGTCGGACCCGCGCTGCGTCGAGTACCTGGAGAGCTGGACCCAGGACGGCCGCCTGCAGCCCGAGGTCGCGAACAAGGTGCGCGAGTGGTTCACGCGCGACGAGGCCGGCCAGGTGAGCCTGGGCGACTGGGACATCAGCCGCGACGCGCCCTACTTCGGCATCGAGATCCCCGGCGCGCCGGGCAAGTACTTCTACGTCTGGCTGGATGCCCCGGTGGGCTATCTGGCCTCGCTGAAGAACTGGTTCGTGAAGAACGTGCCGGGCGACGCCGGCGCCGCCTTCGACGCCTACCTCGCCCAGCCCGACCTGGAGCAGGTGCACTTCATCGGCAAGGACATCGTCACCTTCCACACGCTGTTCTGGCCGGCGATGCTGAAGTTCAGCGGCCGCAAGACGCCCGACCGCGTCTACGTGCACGGCCACCTGACGGTCAGCGGCGAGAAGATGAGCAAGAGCCGCGGCACCGGGATCAGCCCGCTGCGCTACCTGGAGCTGGGCCTGGACGCCGAGTGGCTGCGCTACTACATCGCCGCCAAGCTCAACGCGCGTGTCGAGGACCTGGACTTCAACCCCGAGGACTTCGTCGCCCGCGTCAACGCCGACCTGGTCGGCAAGTACGTCAACATCGCCAGCCGCGCCGCCGGCTTCCTGGCCAAGCGTTTCGGCGGCCGGCTGTCGGCCGACGTCGGCGTCGAGGGCCGCGCGCTGCTCGACGGCCTGCGGGCCCACGCCGAGGTCGTGCGCGAGCACTACGAGACGCGCGAATACGGCAAGGCGCTGCGCGAGGTGATGCTGCTGGCCGACCGCGTCAACGAGTACGTCGACCAGAACAAGCCCTGGGAGCTGGCCAAGCAGGAAGGCGCCGAGGCACGGCTGCACGACGTCTGCACGGTCTGCATCGAGGCCTTCCGCCTGCTGACGCTGTACCTGAAGCCGGTGCTGCCGGCCACCGCCGCGCGTGTCGAGGCCTTCCTCGGCATCGCGCCGCTGGCCTGGGGCGACGCCGCGCGCGCGCTGGGCGGCCACACGATCGGCGCCTTCAGCCATCTGCTGCAGCGGGTCGACCCGAAGAAGCTCGAGGCGCTGTTCGAGCCGCCGCCGGCCCCGGCCGCGCCGGTGCCGGGCGGCGAGCCGCTGGCCGCCGAGATCACCATCGACGACTTCGTCAAGGTCGACCTGCGTGTCGCCCGCATCGTCGCCGCCGAGGCGGTGGAGGGCAGCAGCAAGCTGCTGCGCCTGACGCTGGACGTCGGCGAAGGCCGCACGCGCAACGTCTTCAGCGGCATCGCCGCGGCCTACAAGCCCGAGCAGCTGGCCGGCAAGCTGACGGTGGTCGTCGCCAACCTGGCGCCGCGCAAGATGAAGTTCGGCGTCAGCGAAGGCATGGTGCTGGCCGCCAGCCACGCCGACGAGAAGGCCCAGCCGGGCGCCTTCGTGCTCGAACCCTGGCCCGGCGCCCAGCCGGGCATGCGCATCCGCTGATCAGGCCAGCGGCAGGCGCACGCTGAAGCAGGCGCCGCGGTCGGGCTCGGACTCGAGCTCGATCGTGCCGCCGTGGGCCTCGGCGATCTGGCGCGCCAGCGCCAGGCCCAGGCCGGTGCCGTCGTAGTGGCGGCGCAGGTTCAGGCGGCGAAAGGGCTGGAACAGCTTGTCCTGGTCGGCCGCGGCAATGCCGATGCCGTTGTCGGCGACGCTGATCCAGGCCAGGCCGCCCTCCAGCCCGGCGCTGACGCGCACCTGCGGCGTGCGTTCGGGCGGCACGAACTTCAGCGCGTTGGACAGCAGGTTCTGGAACAGCAGCGACAGCAGCGCCGGGTTGCCGCGCACCGCCGGCAGCGGCGCGACGTGCACGTCGGCACCGCGTTCGCGGATGCTCGCCGCCAGCGCCAGCAGCACCTCGTCGAGCAGCGGGCCGAGCGCGACGGCCTGCGTCGGCGGCGGCTCGCCGCGCTGCATGCGCACGTACTGCAGCACGTCGTCGAGCAGGGTGCGCATGCGCCGCGTCGACTGCAGCATCAGCCCCAGGTAGCGCCGGCCGGGCTCGCTCAGGTGCTGGGCCTCGTCCTGCTCGATCAGGCTGCCGAACTGCACGACGGTGTTCAGCGGCTCGCGCAGGTCGTGCGAGGCGATCCGCACGAACTGCTCCAGTCCGTCGTTGGCACGGCGCAGCTGCTGCGAGCGCGCCTCCAGCCGCTGCTGGGCGTCGCGCAGGTCGGCCTGGGCCGCGGCCAGCAGCTGCGGCGGCACCAGCGCCGCGGCGTAGGCGAGGTAGACATAGATCGTCTGCCAGGCCGCCAGCCTCGGCGGCGGCACGAAGACGCCGGTGCCCAGCGCCAGCGCGACCGTCAGCGACACCGCCAGCGTCAGCGCCAGCAGCGCCGGGTAGGACAGCACGAACACGCCCAGCAGCAGCGGCAGCGTCAGGTAGATGAACGGGGACGGCAGCTGCGCCAGCGCCAGCAGCGAGACGCCGACGGCCAGCGGCAGCAGCACGACGAACCAGGCGTCGTCACGGCCGGCGACCAGCGAGGCCGCGCCGTCGCGGCAGACCAGGAAGGCCAGCGGCAGCACCGACAGCGCGCCGATGACCCCGCCCTCGTACCAGCGCAGCCAGACGCCCTCGATCGCGTCCAGCCCTTGCGGCGCGAGCAGTGCCGTGCCCAGCGTGGCGCTGACGGCCTGCGGGAGCAGCCCGCCGACGACCAGCAGCGTCGCCAGCGCCGGGGCCGAGCGCAGGCCGCGCTCGGGCAGGCGCGCACGCTGCAGCCCCCAGGCGCCGAGCACGATCTCCAGCAGGTTGGGCGGCACGAAGCTCGCCGCCAGCAGCAGCGTGTCGCCCTGCAGCAGGTTGGCGCCGAGGTTGGCGATGCCGGCGGCGGCCAGCAGCAGCGGCCAGTCGGCCCGCGGCCGGTTGGCCAGCGCCGCGACGCCGATCGCGTTGGCGAACCAGATCGAGGCGATCGAGCCCGGCTGGCGCGCGATCAGCATCGAGATCAGCGCCGCGACCGCATAGGCCAGCACCAGCCAGGCCGCCAGACGCCAGCGGTGCGCGCCGGGATCGTTCACGGGATGCGGCGCCCGCCACGCGGCCGCGGCGGCACCGGCTTCACGCGCACCCGGCGGGCGTAGACCAGCAGGCCGGCCAGCACCGCGAACAGCACCAGCAGCATGCCCAGGCGCGTGGCCACCGGCGCTCGCCCGGCCATCTGTCCGGGCTGCAGCGGCCCCAGCCAGCGCCGCAGCACGGCGGCACGCTCGGCCTCGGGCACGGCGGCGATGCCGGCGTCGAGGATCGTGCGCAGCTCGGGCCAGTCGGCGCGCACCGCGAAGCTCAGCTCGTACTCGAAGCCCACCTCGCCGGCGCTGGCCAGCCCGCCCAGCGCGTGGCGGCGCATCACGAAGGCCGCGCTCGCGGCGTCGACGACGGCGGCATCGGCGCGCCGCTCGGCCACCGCGCGCAGCGCCTGCAGGTCGTCGCTGACCGGCAGCCAGCGCACCCGCGGGTAGGCCGCCCTGACCACCGGCTCGACGCCGTAGCCGGCGCCGACGGCCACCGGCCGCCCTTCGAGCGCCGCCAGCGTGCTGTCCGGCCGGTCGTCGCGCACGACCAGGATCGCCGGCACCTTGACGTAAGGCCGGGTGAACAGCAGGAAGGCGGCGCGTTCGGGGCTCGGGCGCAGCGAGGTCAGCAGGTCGGCCTCGCGCCGCTTCACGCGCTCGAGCTGCTCGCCCAGCGGCCGGGCCGGCAGCCAGCGCAGTTCGAGACCGGTGCGGCGCTGCACCAGCGCCAGCAGGTCCACCGACAGGCCGGCCACCTGGCCGTCGTCGTCGACATAGACGAAGGGGCCGTAGTCATGCTCGGGTGCGGCGCGCAGCGTGCCCTGCGCCTTCAGCCAGTCCTGCTGCGCCGGCGTGGTGACCGGCCCGGCGGCCGCCGCGGCGGACAGCCACCCGGCCAGCAGCGCGAACACGGCCAGCAGCCTGCCGCCGCCGGGCATCGTGTTCAAGCCGACGCCTGCTGGCGCAGACGCGCCGCGGCGGCCGGGTCCAGCGGCTTGGTGACGTATCCGGCGACACAGCGGTAGGCCGCAGCGCGCTCGCGGTCGGACGGGTCGGCCGACGAGCTGAGCATCACGATCGCCGAGCCGTTGCGCTGCACCGCCGGCAGCGCCTCGTAGGCGTCGAGGAACTCGAAGCCGTTCATGCCGGGCATGTTGATGTCCAGCAGGATCAGCTCGACCCGCGGCGCGTCCGAACGCAGATAGTCCAGCGCCGCACGCGCCTCCTCGAAGGAGAGGACGTCGAACCCTTGCCCGGCACGCTCGAGCACGATCCGCGTGAACAGCAGATCGGCCTCGCTGTCGTCGACCAGCATCACTCGACAGGCCACGCTCACCCCCTCTTCGCGGCGCCGGGTCGAGGTGCCCGACGTTCTCGCGTCGGCGCGAAGTGCGGAAATTGCACCTCAACCACGCTCAACCGGCAAGCATGATGCCCGGGATGGCGCAGGGGCGGTGGCATGATGTCGGTCATGCAGCCTGCCGACGCCACGCCCGCCGATTCGCCGGTCGCGCTGCCGTCGCGCCGCCGCCGCTTCATCGCACGCATGCACCATGGCGGCCCTCCGGGACCGGGAGCCCTTCCCGTCCCACGCTTCCCGGAGTCCGCATGTCCCCTTCCCGCCTGCACCGCTTCCGCCCGCGCCTGCTCGACGCCCTGACGGGCTACGACCGCCGCCGCTTCTCCGCCGACCTCGGCGCCGGCATCACCGTCGGCATCGTCGCGCTGCCGCTGGCGATGGCCTTCGCGATCGCCTCGGGCGTCAAGCCCGAACAAGGCCTGTTCACGGCGATCATCGCCGGCTTCCTGATCGCCGCGCTCGGCGGCTCGCACGTGCAGATCGGCGGCCCGGCCGGCGCCTTCATCGTCATCGTCTACGGCATCGTCGAGCGCTACGGCCTGGCCAACCTGCTGATCGCCACCTCGCTGGCCGGCGTGCTGATGTTCGTGATGGGGCTGTTCAAGCTCGGCGCGCTGGTGCGCTACGTGCCGGTGCCGATCGTCATCGGCTTCACCAACGGCATCGCGGTGCTGATCGGGCTGTCGCAGGTGAAGGACTTCCTCGGCCTGGACACGCCCAAGCTGCCGTCGGACTTCTTCTCGCAGATCGCGGTGCTGGCGCGCCACGCCCACACGCTGAACCCGGCGGCGCTGGCGCTGGCCGCGGCGAGCCTGGCGATCGTCGTGCTCTGGCCCAAGTCCTACAAGATGCCGACCGCGCCGAGCGGGCTGCTGGCGCGGCTGCGGCGGCTGTCGGCGCACCTGCCGGGCACCATCGTCGCGCTGGTCGCGGCCACCGTCGCCACGGTGCTGCTGGACCTGCCGGTGGAGACCATCGGCAGCCGCTTCGGCGGCATCCCGCAGTCGCTGCCCGGCTTCGAGCTGCCCGAGTTCAGCTGGACCACCGTCAAGCAGCTGCTGATCCCGACGGTGACGATCGCGCTGCTCGGCTCGATCGAGTCGCTGCTGTGCGCCCGCGTGGCCGACAACATGGCGCCGATCCCGCGCCACGACCCCAACCAGGAGCTGATGGCGCAGGGCGTGGCGAACTTCGTCACGCCGCTGTTCGGCGGCATCCCGGCCACCGGCACGATCGCGCGCACCGTGACCAACGTGCGCGCCGGCGGGCAGACGCCGGTGGCCGGCATCGTGCACGCGCTGACGGTGCTGGCCGTGGTGCTGCTGGCCGCGCCGCTGGCGCTGCACGTGCCGCTGGCGGCGCTGGCCGGCATCCTGGCCTTCGTCGCCTGGAACATGGGCGAGTGGCGCGAGTTCGTGCGCCTGCGCCAGTTCAGCGTCCAGTACCGCACGATCCTCGTCGGCACCTTCGCGCTAACGGTGATCTTCGACCTGACGGTGGCCGTCGAGGTCGGGCTGATCCTGGCCTGCGTGTTCTTCATCTACCGCATGAGCACGCTGTTCCGCGCCGAGCCGGTGGCCGACGCCGGCGCGCCGGAGGGTGTGCGTGTCGTCGAGGTCTTCGGCTCGCTGTTCTTCGGCGCCGTCGGCAAGATCGAGACGCTGACGGCGCAGCCGCCGGGCACGCGGGCGCTGGTGCTGGAGATGCACCGGCTGATCTCGATGGACACCTCGGGGCTGGACGCGCTGTCGCAGCTGCACCGCGAGCTGGAGCGCCGCGGCGTGCGCCTGGTGCTGGCCGCCGTCAACGAGCAGCCGCGCTCGCTGATCCGGCGCGCCGGCTTCGAGGCCCAGATCGGCGCGGCCAACATCACCGCGACGCTGGCCGAGGCCTACGCGGCGGCGCTGTCGCCGGCGCCGGAGGTCTCGGAAGCCGGCTGATCAGTCGTCGCCCGGGTCGCCGCGCTGGTCGTCGCGGCGGTCCATGACGATGGCGTAGACCCAGACGATGACGAGGTAGACGATCGGCGCGCCCTGCGCCGCGACCCAGAAGCCGAACGGCGCGCCGAAGAAGCCGAAGTCGAGCTCGCGCGCGAAGAACGCGACGACGAAGGTCACGACGAACCAGGCCAGCAGCAGCCAGCCGGTCAGGCGCCGGTTGCGCCGCCAGTCGCGGCGCCGGCGCTCGGCCTGGCGGCGCTCGAGTTCGGGGCTCATCGCCAGAAGCGCCGGACCTCGTCCAGCGGCGCGAGCGCCGCGGCCGCGCGTGCGAGCAGCGCCTCGTCGCGGCCGGCCAGCCAGCCGAGCGCGAAGGCCAGCGCCGGGTCGGCGGGATCGGCCGCGGCGCGCGCGGCCAGCGTCTGGCGGGCGACGCTGCGGTCGTTGGCCTCGCCCAGCGCCTCCAGCGCCCGGCGCAGGGCCTTGAGCGCGGCACGCGTGCGCCGCGGACGCAGCACCGGCTGCAGGAACTCGATCGCGTAGCGCAGGCGCTTCAGGCGCTTGCGCAGCCGGTGGCGCTGCGCCGCGTCCAGCCGCGCGAAGCGGCGGGCGTCGGCGCGCGCCCGCCGCCAGGCCGGCGCCAGCAGCGCGGCAGCAGCCGGCTCGAGCACGGCGCCGGGCGTCTGCAGCGCAACCAGCGCCAGCGCCATCGTGCGCAGCATCAGCGTCGTGAAGCCGGCGCCGGCCAGCAGCTCGGCCGGGGCGGCGGCATCGGCCGCACGCGGCCAGGCCAGCGGCGGCGCGCCGGCCGCGGCCAGCTCGGCCAGCAGGCCGGCGGCGGCGACGTCGGCATCGCGCGCCGCGCCCAGCGCCGCGAAGGGTTCGGCCAGCGCCTGCTCCAGCGCCCGCGCGGCGGCCTCGTCGGGCGCCCAGGGCGCAAACACACGCAGCGCGCTGCGCAGCCGGCGCAGGCCGACCCGCAGCTGGTGCAGCGTCTCGGCGTCGCCGCTGCCCGAGGCCAGCTCGGCGGCGTTGGGCAGCACCTGCTGCAGCGCCGACTGCAGCATCGCGCCGAAGGCCTGGGTCGTCGTCGGGCGCGGCGGCAGCCGCATCGGCTCGGCATGCAGCGCCGGCACCCGCTCCAGGCCGCGCGCCAGGCGCGTGCCGCGTTCGGCCTTGGTGCGCACGTCCAGCCACAGGCCGTGGCGCGCCACCCACTGCGCGGCCAGCGCCAGCAGCCCGGACGGCGGGCCCGACAGCAGCTCGAACTCGATCTCGCAGACCGCGGCGCTGCGCTCGCCGGCGACGATGCGGCCTTCGTCGAGCGCGATCTCGACCACGGCGGCACCGCTGCGCACGCGGCGCGCCACGCGCACGATCTCGGTGCGGTAGCGCTCGACCAGCGGCGCGCCGTCGGCCAGCAGCCGCGCCAGCGCGTCGCCGGCCGGCGTGCCGGCGTGGCGCGCCGGGTCCAGCACCGGCGCGGCGTCGGTGTCGGGCAGCTCGATCTCGTGCTCCAGGCGGTCCATCAGGCCGTCGCCGCGGCCCTTGAGGGTCTGCACCCAGCGTGTGCCCTCGCGCCGCAGGCGCAACGCGAAGCCGGCACGCGCCAGGCGCTCGTCGGCGGTGTCGGCGTAGGCGGCGGCCAGCGGCAGCACACGCGCGGTCTTCGTCGCCACGGCACGCTGCACCCGGTCGCGCGCGGCGGCCGGAATCTGGAACTTCAGCTCGATCTCCCTCATGCCTGTCCTCGGGCGTGGCGGGCGCGGAGGCGGCCCGGCCGGTAAACTCATGGATCGACCGAATTGTCGCTTCCGCACCGACCATGCCGCCGTTCTTCCGCAAGCCCTACACCTCCGACGTCACCGACTTCATCGCCAAGCTGAAGGAGCAGCGCCCGACGCTGGAGGACGAACAGCGAGCCGGCCGTGCGCTGCTGTGGGACAAGGCGATCGACCGCGAGGCGCAGCAGGCCTGGCGCCAGGCGCGCGTGCCGCAGCAGCCCTACGTCTACCAGTCCAAGGGACGCTGAAGCGCCCTTGGACACGCCCGCCCTGCCCGAGGCGCTGCCGACCGCGGAAGCGGCAGCCGAACCGGCCGCGCAGGACGTCGTGGATCAGGTGGCCGTCGCCCGCCTGTACGGCGAGCCGCTGTTCCGGCTGCCGCAGGACCTCTACATCCCGCCGGATGCGCTGGAGGTCTTCCTCGAGGCCTTCGAAGGCCCGCTGGACCTGCTGCTCTACCTGATCCGCAAGCAGAACTTCAACATCCTCGACATCCCGCTGGCCGACGTCACGCGCCAGTACCTGGACTACGTCGAGCAGCTGCGGCGGCGCAATCTCGAGCTCGCCAGCGAGTACCTGCTGATGGCGGCGATGCTCATCGAGATCAAGTCGCGCATGCTGCTGCCGCCGAAGAAGAACGCCGACGGCAGCGAACCCGAGGATCCACGCGCCGAGCTCGTGCGCCGGCTCATCGAGTACGAGCAGATCAAGCTCGCCGCCGCGCGCCTGGACGCGCTGCCGGTGATGGGCCGCGACTTCCTGCGCGCCCAGGTCTACGTCGAGCAGGCGCTGGCGCCGCGTTTCCCCGACGTGCACCCCGACGACCTGCGCGCCGCCTGGGCCGACATCCTGAAGCGCGCGCGGCTGCACCAGCACCACACGATCTCGCGCGAGCAGCTGTCGGTGCGCGAGTTCATGACCATCGTGCTGCGCCGGCTGCAGGGCAAGCGCTTCGTCGAGTTCCAGGAGCTGTTCGACGTCACGCGCGGCACGCCGGTGCTGGTCGTGACCTTCATCGCGATGCTGGAGCTGTCGCGCGAGCACCTCGTCGAGGTGACGCAGGCCGAGGCCTTCGCGCCGATCTACGTGCGTCTGGCCTACCAGCCGGTCTGAGCGCCCGCCGGCAGCGTGAACGAGAACACCGAGCCGCGGCCCGGCCGCGAGCGCACGCGGACCTCGCTGCCCATCAGCGAGCACAGCCGGCGCACGATCGCCAGGCCCAGCCCCAGGCCGGGGCCGTCGGGCACCGGGGCGGCACGCATGCCGCGCACCTGGAAGAACTCGTCGAAGACGCGTGGCAGGCTCTGCGCGTCGATGCCGATGCCGGTGTCCCAGACCTGCAGCAGCAGCCGGCTGCCGCGCCGGCGGCAGCCGACCAGGACGCCGCCGACGTCGGTGTAGCGGATCGCGTTGCCGAGCAGGTTGCGCAGCACGCGCTCGACGAGCAGCGGGTCGGCGTGGGCGAGGTGGCGCTCGCCGCGAAAACGCAGCGCGAGGCCCTTCTCCGCGGCCAGCGGCTCCAGATGCAGGCGCAGCCGCGTGTACAGCGCCCGGATCTCCAGCCGCTCGGGCCGCGGCTCGACGCCGCCGGCGTCGATGCGCGTGATGTCCAGCAGCTCGCCGAACAGCGTGTCCAGCGACTCCAGCGAGGCATCGATGCCGTGCACCAGGGCCGCGGCCTCGGGCGCCTGCGGGCGCCGGCGCAGCGCCTCGACGAACAGCGACATCGCCTGCAGCGGCTGGCGCAGGTCGTGGCTGGCGGCGGCGAAGAAGCGTGTCTTGGCCAGCGAGGCGGCCTCGGCCGCGCGCCGCGCCGCCTCGGCCTCGGCCTTCTCGAAACGCAGCTGCGCGGCCAGCTCGGCGGTGCGGTTCTTCAGCCGGATCGCCTGGGTCAGCGCGGCGCCGTGGGCCCGCGCCATGACCCAGGTGACGGCGAACAGGCTCGCGATCACCGCCGCCAGCTGCAGATGGTTGTCGCGCCCGGTGTCGGTGGCCACACGCAGCACCGTGGCACCGAGCAGCAGCGCGTTGTAGCCGAGGAACAGGCGCGGCTGCGTGGCGAGCATCTGCACCGAGGCGACGCAGAAGCTGTAGAGCACCAGCAGCAGCACCGTCGCGTGATAGTCCGTGCCCAGGCCCCAGAACAGCCAGGCGGCCAGCCCCCAGAGCGCGCCGTGGGCGAGCACCAGCAGGCTCCAGCTGCGCAGCCAGGACATCAGCCGCTCGTCGTCGGCGGCATCGGGGCGGCGCCAGCGCAGGCAGTGCAGCAGGCGCAGCGACCAGACGATCGAGAACGCGCCGGCCCAGGCCAGCAACAGGCGGCGGTCGCACAGCGCGCCGAAGGTCATCAGCACCAGGCCGAGGCCGACGGCGTAGCCGACGAGCATCGCCGGCGCCAGGTGGTACAGCGCGCGCAACTGGTCGGCGGGCGAGCCGCGGCCGTCGGGCGCCACCCGCGCCGGCACGAGAACGGCGGCGGCCACGGCCGTCATGGCCGCGGCGGCGCCTTCGGCACCCAGCCGTTCTGCCGCTGCATCATCTGGCTGACCGCCAGCACCGCCTGCGTGCGCGTGCTGACGCCCAGCGCGCGCAGCACCGCGGCGACGTGGTCCTTGACGGTCTCGACCGACAGGTCGAGCTCGCGCGCGATCAGCTTGTTCGGCAGGCCCTTCAGCAGCAGGCCCAGCACCTCGCCCTGGCGCGGCGTCAGCCCGATGCGCGCCAGCGACGGCGGCTCCTGGTGCGGCTCGGGCCGCGCCCGCTCGCCCAGCGGCGCGTCGGGCACCAGGCGCAGCGCGCCGGGCACGGTCTCGGGCGCGTCGGACGCCGGCCGGGGCTCCAGCCCGAGCATGTTGGGCGGCACGTACAGGCCGCCGGACATCACCATGCGCAGCGCCTCGCACAGCGCCTTGTTCGACGAACGCTTGGGCACGAAGCCCATCGCGCCGAGGTCGATCGCGCGGATGACGTCGCTGGCACGGTCGGAGGCCGAGATCACGACCACCGGCAGCTCGGGGTAGGCGGCGCGGAACTCGGCCAGCACCTCGAAGCCGTCGTCCTCGCCCAGCGCCAGGTCGAGCAGCACGAGGTCGCGGTCGGCGTCCTGGCGCAAGGCCTCGCGAGCGGCCTCGGCGGTGGCCGCGCCGTGCACGTCGACGTCGTCGCCGAGCCCGCGGATGACCGCCTGCAGGGCCGAGAGGATCAGAGGATGGTCGTCGACCAGCAGGACTTTCATGGCCCTCCCCCCAGGTCGCGGATGCGAACCGCGCGATTCTGGGCTGGCGCCCGAGGCGCGGGCTCACCCACTCTTTGGGGTATCTCGTCCCGGGGAACGACGCCGCACGGCCGGCGCGAGCGAGGCCCTCAGCGGGTCAGCCACTCCACCAGCGGCGCCCACTGCTGCAGGTCGCGCTCGACGCGGCCGGGCGCCACGTCCCACAGCGTCAGCCCGCGGGCGGCGAGCTGCACGTAGTTCTGCGTGTCGCGCAGCGACGCGACCAGCGGCACCGGCAGCGTGCGCAGGTACTGCTGCAACTGCTCGTGGGCCAGCGTGTGCTCGCGCACGCGCATCGCCACCACGCCGACGGCGAGGTCGGCGCCGCGCTTGTGCTGGCGCAGCGCCTGCACGAAGGCGTGCGTGGCCTGGATGTCGAACAGGCTCGGCTGCAGCGGGATCAGCATCCGGTCGGCGATCTTCAGCACCGCGTCCAGGCGCTTGCCGTGCAGGCCGGCCGGGGTGTCGAGCACGACGTGCGTCGTGCCCTTGGGCGGGCGCACGATCTCGCCCGGGTCGACGTCCCAGCCGCGGATCGCCGGCAGCGCCGCCGGCCGCTGCGCCAGCCACTGGCGCGAGGACTGCTGCCGGTCGACGTCGCCGAGCATCACCGCCGCGCCGTGCGCGGCCAGGCAGCCGGCGACGTTGGTCGCCAGCGTGCTCTTGCCGACGCCGCCCTTGGGGTTGGCGATGACGATGACCGGCATCCGGTGCCTCCTGCTGTCCGTTTGGCCGGCGATGGTAGCGGCCGCGGCGGCGCCCGCCTCAGACCAGCCGGCAGGCCTCGGCGAAGGCCAGCCGCGGCAGCCGCGGGTGGACCTTGGCCGGGTCGCCGTGGCCCAGCGTGCAGATGAAGTTGGTGCGCACCGTCGTGCCGGCCCAGTACTCGGCGTCGGCGCGGGCGGCGTCGAAGCCGCTCATCGGCCCGCAGTCCAGGCCGAGCGCACGCGCCGCGAGGATCAGGTAGGCGCCCTGCAGCGAGGAGTTGCGCAGCGCCGTCTCGGCGATCAGCGCGTCGTGGCCGGCGAACCAGGCCCGTGCGTCGGCGTGCGGGAAGAGCTGCGGCAGCTTGTCGTGGAACGCCAGGTCCATGCCGATGATCACCGTCACCGGCGCTTCCAGCACCTTCTGCCGGTTGCCGGGGCTGACGATCCCGGCCAGGCGCTCGCGCGCCTCGGGCGTGCGCACGAAGACGAAACGCGCCGGGCTGCCGTTGACCGCCGTCGGGCCCCACTTCAGCAGCTCGTAGAGCTGCTCGAGCGTGGTGTCGGGCACGGGGTCGGGGCGGTAGCCGTTCTGGGTGCGGGCGGCGGTGAAGAGCTGTTCGGTGGTGATGTTCATCGACGTGTCGGAAACCGGGTCAAGGACGCGCGGCGACAATGCGGCGATGTTCCAACCGAATCAGGCCGACGTCAGACGATTCTTCTGCGGCGCCTACGCGAAGTACCGCGACGGCGCCCTGGTCGATGCGATGGAGGCGATCGCCACACGCTGGATCGCCGAGCACGCCGAGTATCACGCCGAACTCGCCGACCTGCCGGCCGCGCTGGCGGCCGACTACCGCGTCGACGCCGGCCGCACCAACCCGTTCCTGCACCTGTCGATGCACCTGTCGATCGAGGAGCAGTGCAGCATCGACCAGCCGACCGGCATCCGCCAGGCCGTCGCGCTGCTGGCGGCGCGGCGCAACTCGCTGCACGCCGCGCACCACGAGGTCATGGAGTGCCTGGGCGAGATGATCTGGGCTTCGCAGCGCAGCGGCCTGCCGCCCGACGGCCAGGCCTACCTCGAGGCCGTGCGCCGCCGCGCGACCACCTGAGACGCAGCGCCGAAGGCGCTGCGGGGGTGGGTCACTTGACCGTGACCCAGGCGAACTCCAGCCAGTTGTCGGCGCGGTGCACGACGTCGACGTTGGTGCGCGCGGCCCAGGGGATCACCTGGCGGTGCAGCGGCAGCAGGTGCGCCTGCTGCGTGTACTCGCGCAGCGCGGCCTTGACGAGGTCCTCGCGCTTCTTCGGGTCGGGCTCGGCGCTGGAGGCCTTAGCGAGCTCCTCGAAGCGGTCGTTCTTCACCCGGCCGTAGTTGAAGGCGCCGACACCCTTCTCGCCCGGCGCGCGCAGCACCGGCGTGATCGTCACCTCGGCATCGGTGATCGCGCCGCCCCAGCCCAGCATGTACAGGCTGGTGTCGAACTTCTCCAGCTTGGGGAAGTAGACCGCGCGCGGCATCGCGTTGACACGCAGCTTGACGCCGACCTTGGCCCACATCTGCGCCAGCGCGAGGCAGATCTCCTCGTCGTTGACGTAGCGGTTGTTCGGGCAGTCCAGCGTCACCTCGAAGCCGTTGGCGTAGCCGGCCTCGGCCAGCAGCGCGCGCGCCTTGGCCAGGTCGAAGGGCAGGCGGCTCTCGATCGCCGGGTCGTTGTACGAACCCAGCGGCGACGGCGTGATGCCGCCGGTCGGCACGCTCTGGCCGTTCATCAGCTTGGTCTTCAGCGTCTCGATGTCGATCGCGTGGTACAGCGCCCGGCGCACGCGCACGTCCTTGAACGGGTTGCGGCGCTTCTCGCTGCCGTACAGCAGCTCGTCGCGCTGCTGGTCCATGCCGATGAACAGCACCCGGTTCTCGGGGCCGTCGACGATCTTCACGCCCGGCGTCGAGCGCAGCCGCGGCACGTCGCGCGGCGCCGGGTCGACGACGAAGTCGATCTCGCCGGAGACCAGCGCCGCCAGCCGCGTCGCGTCGTTGGCGATCGGCGTGTAGACGACCTGCTGGGCGTTGCCCTCGAAGCGCCCCCACCAGTTCGGGTAACGCTTGTAGACCGTCTTGATGCCGGGCGCGCGGCTGGCCAGCATGTACGGGCCGGTGCCGTTGGCGTTGAAGGAGGCGTAGCTCTCCTCCTTGTTCTTGAAGTCCAGCGGCCGGGTGACCTTGTTCTTCTCGGACCACGACTTGCTCATGATCCACAGCGGCGCGGCGATGTGCTGCAGGAAGATCGGGTTGACCTGCGGCAGCCGGAACTCCACCGTCAGCGGGTCGATCGCCACCGCGGTGCCCACCGCGTTGGCGTAGACGCTGATCTGCGAGGTCGGCTCCTTGGCGCGGTTCATCGAGAACACGACGTCCTCGGCGGTGAACGGCGAACCGTCGTGGAACTTCACGTTCGGCCGCAGCTTGAAGCGCCAGGTCAGCGGCCCGGTCTGCTTCCACTCGGTGGCCAGCGCCGGCACCAGGCCCAGGTTGCGGTCGCGGCCGACCAGCCCCTCGTAGACCTGGCCGTTCATCGAGTTGGTCAGCAGCTCGTTCTGCGAGTGCGGGTCCATCGTCTGGGGGTCGCCCTGGCTGGCCCAGCGCAGCGTCTGCGCCCCGGCGCTGCCGGCGGCCAGCCCTGCGGCGAGCAGGGCGCAGCTGATCCACGATTTCATCGTCTCTCCCGGAGTTGGATGCAGGGGTTGGCGCGCCGCGCGCGCCGGCGGCGGCTCAGGCCGCCTCGAAGCCTTCTTCGGCCAGCGCCGCGGTGAAGGCCTCGGCCGGCCGGGCCGACTCGATGCGCACGGCATGCATCGGCAGGTCGATGGCCACGCGGGCGGCGGCGTCGACGCGCTGCACCGTCTCGGTGACGGTCTTCACGCAGTGGCCGCAGGTCATCGTCGGGAGCGTCAGTTCGATCATGGCGGGCAAGCCTCCTGTTGTGCCGGCCCGAAGGGTAACGCCTGCGCCGGCCGCCGCTGCGGGCGGCCGTGCGGCCACGGGGTCAACGCCGTGCGCGTGCGGCCTCGGGCGGCAGCCAGAGCTCGTCGAGCGAGCGGCCGGCCCAGTTCTGCGCCGGCTCGCGGCCGACGATGCGGTCGCTGGCGGCCTGCGCCAGGTCCAGGCGCAGCGGCGGGATCGGCATCGCCGCGCGCGTCGA
Source organism: Rubrivivax sp. JA1055 (assembly GCF_020966565.1). Taxonomy (NCBI): domain Bacteria; kingdom Pseudomonadati; phylum Pseudomonadota; class Betaproteobacteria; order Burkholderiales; family Sphaerotilaceae; genus Rubrivivax; species Rubrivivax sp. JA1055. The sequence goes on from NZ_JAJKFP010000001.1 coordinate 47,210, forward strand.
GTAGAACAGGCTCAGCACCGGGGCCGCCGGCTTGCCAGGGTTCTGCTCGACGACGATGCCGATGCGCCCCGACTCCATGCGCACCAGCGAGCCGGTCGGGTAGATGCCGACGCTGCGCACGAAGGCCGCGAGGATGGCCTCGTCGAAGTGGCCCTTCCACGACACCATGCGCGCGATCGACTCGGCCGGGTCCCAGCCGGCCTTGTAAGGGCGGTTGGAGGTGATCGCGTCGTAGACGTCGCAGACCGCGCCCATGCGCGCCTCGCGCGTCAGCGCGTCGCCGGACAGCTTGTGCGGGTAGCCGGTGCCGTCCACGCGCTCGTGGTGGTGCAGGCAGACCTCGAGCGCGTCGCTGCCGGCGCCGCGGGCTTCCTGCAGCAGGTGGTGGCCGCGCTCGGGGTGGGAGCGCATGACGTCGAACTCCCGGTCGGTCAGCTTGCCCGGCTTGTTCAGCACGTCCGACGGCATCAGCGCCTTGCCGATGTCGTGCAGCAGCCCGGCCAGGCCGAGGCGGCGGCACTCGGTGTCGTCGGCACCGAGCTGGCGGCCCAGCGCCACCATCAGCGCGCAGACCGCGACCGAATGCATGTAGGTGTAGTCGTCGTGGGTCTTCAGCCGCGCCAGGCTGACCAGCGCGCCCGGGTTGCGGAACACCGACTCGGTGACCTGCTCGACCAGCGGCATGCAGGCCTCGCCGTCGATGGCGCGGCCGAGCCGGGCGTCGCTGAACATCGAGACCACGGCTTCACGCCCGCGCTTGCAGACGGCCGCGGCGGCCTGCAGTTCCTCGGCCATCGTCGTCGTCGGCGGGCGCGGCGGCGGCGGCGCGGGCGACGGCACGGCGGCGGCCACCGGCGGCGGCGGTGCGGGCGGGCGCGGGCGGACGTCGACGCCGGCCGGCGCGACGTCCAGGCCGAGCGAGGTGTCGATCCAGCACTCGCGCACGCCACTCTGGTGCGCCTGGGCCAGCGTCTTCGGATCGTCGATGACGAAACGCGTGCGCCAGAACGGATGGTCCATCCACGAGCCCTCGAAGCCGTGCAGATGCATCCCCAGGCGCAGGTCGGAAACGGAAATCTTCTTCAGCATGGACACGCTTGACCGCCCGCGACCGTCCGCCGATGGACGGACGGCACCACAACGGGGCGTCGAATATGTCGATGATCTGTCACAAATGGCACGGCACGACGCGGATCAGCAGGGCGCGGACGGCACAAATCGGCAGAAGCGGGATTCGGCCACGGTTGCGCGGCCGGGTGCCCGGCGCGGCCGCACGCCGCCGGCCCGGCATGCGGCGCACCCGCTTGACGCCCCGCAAGCCGCCCGGCGCGAGGGCGCCGTATAGGCGCCGCTTATACTGGCCCGCCCCTTCAATCGCCTCGCGGACACGATGAAATTCCAGGGTTCGGACCAGTACGTCGCGACGCAGGACCTGATGCTCGCCGTCAACGCCGCCGTGACGCTGCAGCGGCCGCTGCTGGTCAAGGGCGAACCCGGCACCGGCAAGACGATGCTGGCCGAGGAAGTCGCGCGCGCGCTGGGCCTGCCGCTGCTGCAGTGGCACGTGAAGAGCACGACGAAGGCGCAGCAGGGCCTGTACGAGTACGACGCCGTCAGCCGGCTGCGCGACAGCCAGCTCGCCGGCGAGGAAGAGTCGGCGCGGGTGCGCGACATCCGCAACTACATCGTCAAGGGCGTGCTCTGGCAGGCCTTCACGTCGGAGACGCCGGTGGCGCTGCTGATCGACGAGATCGACAAGGCCGACATCGAGTTCCCGAACGACCTGCTGCGCGAACTCGACCGCATGGAGTTTCACGTCTACGAGACGCGCGAGATGGTGCGCGCCAGGCACCGGCCGCTGGTCTTCATCACCTCGAACAACGAGAAGGAGCTGCCCGACGCCTTCCTGCGCCGCTGCTTCTTCCACTACATCAAGTTCCCGGACGCCGAGACGATGCAGCGCATCGTCGAGGTGCACTTCCCCGGCCTCAAGCGCGAGCTGCTGGCCGCGGCGCTGAAGACCTTCTACGACGTGCGCAACCTGCCCGGGCTGAAGAAGAAGCCGTCGACCAGCGAGCTGCTGGACTGGCTGAAGCTGCTCGTCGCCGAGGACATCCCGCCCGAGGCGCTGCACAGCCGCGACGAGCAGGTGGCGGTGCCGCCGCTCGTCGGCGCGCTGCTGAAGAACGAACAGGACGTCTCGCTGTTCGAGAAGCTGGTCTTCATGCAGCGCCACAACCGCTGAGCCCGACGCCCGGATGAGCTGGCCCGAACCCGTCACGCTGCGCGGCCGCCACGCCGTGCTCGTCCCGCTGCAAGCCGAGCACGCGCCCGCCCTGGCCGACGCCGCACGCGACGGCGAGCTCTGGAAGCTCTGGTACACCGCCGTGCCCGCGCCCGAGCGCATGGCCGCCGAGATCGAGCGCCGCCTGGGCCTGCAGGCCGCCGGCAGCATGCTGCCCTTCGCCGTCTTCGACGCCGCCGGCCGCGCCGTCGGCATGACGAGCTACATGAACATCGACGCCGTGCATCGGCGTGTCGAGATCGGCAGCACCTGGACCGCGCGCTCGGCACAGCGCACCGGGCTCAACACCGAATGCAAGAAGCTGCTGCTCGAACACGCGTTCGAGCGCCTGGACTGCATCGCGGTCGAATTCCGCACCCACCGCCTGAACACGCAGAGCCGGCGCGCCATCGAACGTCTGGGCGCCCAGCTCGACGGCATCCTGCGTGCGCACCAGCGCACCGCCGACGGTGCGCTGCGCGACACCGCGGTCTACAGCATCACGGCGGCCGAGTGGCCGACGATCCGCACCCACCTCGACTGGCTGCTTGCCCAACCCCGATGAAGACCAAGCCGATCACCGTCGACGATCTCTGGAAGCTCGAGCGCATCGGCGCACCCAGCCTGTCGCCCGACGGCGCGCAGGCCGTGGCCGCGGTCACGCGCTACTCGATGGAGGACAACAAGTCCGCCAGCTCGCTGTGGCTGTTCTCGACGCTGGGCGGCGCCGCACGGGCGCTGACCGCCTGCGGCGACAAGGACGGCCAGCCGAGGTGGAGCCCCAAGGGCGACCTCGTCGCCTTCGTCGCCCGGCGCGAGCAGCAGGGCGAGAAGGACGAGACGGCGCAGCTCTACGTCATCGCGCCCGACGGCGGCGAGGCGCGCCGCGCGGCGACGGTGGCCACCGGCGTCGAGGCCTTCCGCTGGTGCCCCGACGGCCGCCGGCTGCTGTTCGTCTCCTGGGTCTGGCCCGACGCGAAGGGCACGAAGGAGCAGGCCAAGCGCGCCAAGGCCTTCAAGGAGCGCAAGGAGAGCGGCTACGCGACGAGCGAGGCCCAGTACCGCTACTGGGACCACCAGCTGCCGCTGGGCCGCGTGCCGCATCTGCACCTGCTGGAGCTGGGCCGCGACGGCGCTGCCGCCAAGGTGCGTGACCTGTTCGAGGGCACGCCCTACGAGATCCGCCGCCACGACCCCGACGCCGACTGCTTCGACGTCTCGCCGGACGGCAAGCGTGTGGTCTTCGCCTTCGACCCGGCGCCCGAGAAGCGCATCGACAACCGCTTCGCGCTGGCCGAACTCGAGCTGAAGACCGGCCGCGTCAGCGTCATCGTGCAAGACGCCGACTGGGACTGCTCGGCGCCGCGCTACAGCCCCGAGGGCGAGCGCATCGCCTTCATCGCCAGCCACCAGGGCCGCAAGCACACGATGCCCGGCCAGGTCGCCGTCTGGTACCGCGACGAATCGCGCTGGGAGGTGCTGTCCGAGGCCTGGGACCACGACGTGCAGGCGCCGCTGGCCTGGGAGGACGACGGCCAGGCGCTGCTGCTGCGCGCCGAGCAGCGCGGCCGCCAGCACCTGTGGCGTTTCGACCTGCCCGACCGCCGCGCCGAGGTCGTCGTCGAAGGCGGCACCGTGCAGGCCTTCGACAAGGCCGCCGGCACGCTGGTGACGCTGGCCGACAGCGCCACCCACCCGGCGCGGCTGCACGCCTGCCTGCCGGGCGAGGCGCCGCGGCGCATCGAGACGATCAACGACGCGCTGCTGGCGCGCCTGCAGACCGGCCGCGTCGAGGAGGTCTGGTTCAAGGGCGCCGCCAGCGTCGAGGGCGGCGAGCCCGACGACGTGCAGATGTGGCTGGTCTACCCGCCGGGTTTCGACGCGAAGAAGAAGTACCCGCTGCTGCACCTGATCCACGGCGGCCCGCACACCGCCTTCGGCGACGGCTGGCACTACCGCTGGAACACCCAGGTCTTCGCCGCCCAGGGCTACGTCGTCGCCTGCGTCAACTACCACGGCTCGTCGAGCTTCGGCACCGCGTTCCTGGACAGCATCACCCACCGCTGGGGCCAGCTCGAGACCGTCGACGTCGAGGCCGCCACCGACTGGCTGCTGAAGAAACCCTGGGCCGACAAGCGCCGCGTCTTCGCCTCCGGCGGCAGCTACGGCGGTTTCATGGTCGCCTGGATGAACGGCCACGTGCCGGCCGGGCGCTACGCCGCCTACGTCTGCCACGCCGGCTGCTTCGACTGGACGGCGATGTTCGCCGACGACGCCTACACCTGGCACGCCAAGGAACTGGGCGCCTGGTACTGGGACGACATGGCGCGTGTGCACGCGCAGAGCCCGCACGCCGCCGCCGGCGCGATGGCCACGCCGACGCTGGTGGTGCACGGCGCGCTCGACTACCGCGTGCCCGACGCCCAGGGCCTGGCCTACTACAACACGCTGAAGGCCCGCGGTGTCGACGCCCGGCTGCTCTGGTACCCGGACGAGAACCACTGTGTGCTGAAGCCGCGCAACTCGAAGCAGTGGTACGGCGAGTTCTTCGGCTGGCTGGAGCGCCACGACCCGGGCCCGGCCAAGTCGCGCAAGCGCTGAGCCGGGACGTGCAAGGCCGGAAGGCCTTGCGCGCCAGGCTCAGGCCCGAACGCGATTTCACGCGAGAGGGCTAACAAGCGCTCAGCGTTTCATCACGCCGGCCGCGCGCGCCGGCGCGACAATCCGCGCACTGGCCGCCGCACCGGACACTGGCCGCCTCCCGCCGATGCTGATCAACTTCTTCTACACGCTGCGCGCCGCCAAGCTGCCGGTCTCGGTGAAGGAGTTCCTCACCCTGCTGGAGGCGCTGAAGGCCGGCGTCGTCGACGGCTCCGTCGACGACTTCTACTACCTCGCCCGCGCGACGCTGGTGAAGGACGAGGCGCACTACGACAAGTTCGACCGCGCCTTCGGCGCCTACTTCAAGGGCGTCGAGCTGCTGACCGACTTCACCCGCGACGTGCCGCTGGACTGGCTGCGCAAGACGCTGGAGCTGGAGCTGACGCCCGAGCAAAAGGCGGCCATCGAGAAGATGGGCTGGGACGAGCTGATGCAGACGCTGAAGAAGCGTTTCGAGGAGCAGAAGGAGCGCCACGAAGGCGGCAACCGCTGGATCGGCACCGGCGGCACCAGCCCGTTCGGCGCCTGGGGCTACAACCCGCAGGGCGTGCGCATCGGCCAGGACAAGGGGCGCAACCGCAGCGCGGTGAAGGTCTGGGACCAGCGCGCCTACCAGGACTACGACGACAGCCGCGAGCTCGGCACGCGCACGATCAAGGTCGCGCTGCGCCGGCTGCGGCGCTTCGCGCGCGAAGGCGCGGCCGAGGAGCTGGACCTGGACGCGACGATCCACGGCACCGCCGCCAACGCCGGGCTGCTGGACATCCGCATGGTCCCGGAGCGCCACAACCGCGTGAAGGTGCTGCTGCTGATGGATGTCGGCGGCACGATGGACGAACACGTTCACCGTGTGGAGGAGCTGTTCAGCGCTGCCAAGAGCGAGTTCAAGCACCTCGAGTTCTTCTACTTCCACAACTGCGTCTACGACTTCGTCTGGAAGAACAACCGGCGCCGCTACTCCGAGAAGACGCCCACGTGGGACCTGATCCGCACCTACAACAAGGACTACAAGCTGGTCTTCGTCGGCGACGCGACGATGAGCCCGTACGAGATCCTGCAGCCCGGCGGCAGCGTCGAATACCAGAACGAGGAGCCCGGCGCCGAGTGGCTGCGCCGGCTGACCGAAGCCTTCCCGCGCTTCGTGTGGATCAACCCCGAGCCGCAGGGCGTCTGGGCCTATCGCCAGAGCATCTCGATCGTGCAGCAGCTGATGAACCAGCGCATGTTCCCGCTGACCCTGTCCGGACTCGAAGGCGCGATGCGGCTGCTGAGCAAATGAGGCGCGTGTTGACGGGCCTGGCGGCGGCCCTGGCCGCCAGCGCCGCGATCGCGGCCGCCGACGCGCCCACCGCTGCGGCCGCCGAGCCGCAGGCGAGCATCGAGGTCGTGGCGCCGGCGGCGCTGAAGGCGCTGCTCGAGCAGCACCTGGACATCGCCCGCGTCGCCACGCTGGCGCCCGGCGTGGCGCTGGACGACAGCGAGTGGGCGCGGCTGATCGACGGCGCGCCGGCCCAGGTGCGCGAGCTGCTGGAGACCGAGGGCTACTTCGACCCGACGGTGATCCTGGTGCGCTCGGTCGGCAACGTCGGCGAACGCCACGTGCGGCTGGAGCTGCAGCCCGGCCCGCGCACCCGTGTGCAGCGCGTGACGATCGAGGTCGAGGGCGCGCTGGGCGCCGCCGCCGAAGCCGGCGAGCCGCATGCGCGCGAAGCGCTCGAGGACCTGCGCCGCGCCTGGGCGCTTCCGGCCGGCCAGGCTTTCCGCAACCCCGACTGGACGGCCGCCAAGTCGGCCGCGCTGGCGCGGCTGCGCGCCGACGGTTATGCCGGCGCGAGCTGGAAGGCCACCGCCGCCGAGGTCGAGACCGCCGAACACGGCGTCAGCCTGTATCTGGTGGCCGACAGCGGGCCGCTGTTCCGTTTCGGCGAGCTGGTCGTCGACGGCCTCGTCGTGCACGAACGCGAGACCGTCGAGCACCTGGCCGCGCTGGCGCCGGGCACGCCGCTGACCGAGGCCGTGCTGCTGGACTACCAGGAGCGGCTGCAGAAGGCCGGGCTCTTCGACAGCGCCGCGGTCACGCTGGACCCGGACGTCTCGCGCGCCGGGCAGGCCCGCGTGCTGGTGCACGTGAAGGAGGCGCCGCTGCAGGTCTACACCTTCGGCGTCGGCATCAGCGCCAACACCGGGCCGCGGGCGTCGCTGGAACACGCCTACCGGCGCGTCTTCGGTTATGCGCTGTCGGCCAGCAACACCTTCTCGCTGGCGCAGAAGAAGCAGACCTACGCGGGCGAGATCAGCACCCACCCCGGCGAGAACCTGTACCGCGAGCTGGTCGGCGGCGCCGTCGACCGTGAGGAAGGCGACGAGGACGTCGTGCTCGCGCAGCGCGTGCGCCTGGGCCGCACCAAGGACACGCAGCGCCTGGAGCGGCTGGTCTTCGTCGAGGCCGAACGCTCGGCACGCTGGACCACGACCGGCCAGCGCATCCACACCAACACCATCGCCTACTCGCTGAACCACCACGGCGTCTGGCGCGAGCTCGACAGCGTCGTGCTGCCGACCGAAGGTTTTTCGGTGTCGCTGCAGACCGGCGTCGGCCACGCCCACGGCAGCGCCGGCGACAGCGGCCCGTTCTCGCGGCTGTACGGCCGCTTCACCGGCTACCTGCCGATCGGCCGCGCCTGGTACGGCAGCGCCCGGCTGGAACTGGGCCAGGTCGTCAAGCGCGACGCCGTCGCGGTGCCCGACTCGCAGCTGTTCCGTGCCGGCGGCGACGACTCGGTGCGCGGCTACGCCTACCGCAGCCTGACGCCGACCGAAAACGGCGCCGAGGCCGGCGGCACCTCGCTGATGACCGCCAGCCTGGAGCTGGCGCGGCCGATCTCGGCCTCGATGCCCTCGGTCTGGGGCGCGGTCTTCGTCGACGCCGGCCGCGCCGCCAACGGCTTCTCCAACCTCAGCCCGGCGATCGGCACCGGCATCGGCGTGCGCTGGCGCAGCCCCGTCGGGCCGCTGAAGGCCGACCTGGCCTGGGGGCAGGAGACGCACTCGGTGCGGCTGCACTTCAGCGTGGGCATAGCGTATTGATGGTGCCCCCGAGCTCGCTTTCGCTCGCTCCCCCCCGAGGGGGCCTCGCCCGGACATGGACCGTCCGGTGGACGGGCCATGCCTGGCGAGGGGCCGGGCCACGGGCCCGGCGCGGCCTGCAAGGCCGTTCGCCTACGGACCGGCGGAGCCGGATCCGTGGCTCTGGCTTGATCGCGTGGCGCTTGCTCGTGAGCGTGGGCTCGCTGACCGCCACCTTCGAGCAGGGGGCGCGGGATGACTGATCCGGTGCCGAGCCAGTCTGACGGCGCGCCGGCCACGCCTGTGCGCCGGCGCCGCTGGTGGCCCTGGCTGGTCGCGGTGCCGGTGGTGCTGGCGGCGGGGGCGGTGGGCAGTGTCTGGGGGCTGCTGCACAGCGACGCGGGCACGCGGTGGCTGGGCACGCGGCTGCCGTTCGTCACCGCCGAGGGCACGCGCGGGGCGCTGTTCGACGACGTGTTCGAGGCCGACCGCGTCGTCGTGCGCTGGGACCTGGGGCGGCAGTCGGTGACGGTGACCGGGTTCCGCGGCGAAGGGCTGCGCTGGTCGTGGCGGCAGCATGCACGCGCCTGGTTCGGCATCGACGCGACCAAGGCCGTCGCGCGCGAGGTCATCGTCGACACCGGGCCGCCCAGCGGCCAGGGCGCGCATCTGCCCTCGGGCATCGGCATCCCGCTGCAGATCCGCGCCGACCGCGCCGAGCTCGAGACGCTGGACGTCGACGGCTTCCAGTTGCACCGGCTGCGCGCGCGCGCCTGGGTCGGCGAAGCGAACCTGCTGTACCGCGTCGAGGATGCCGAGCTCGACTGGGGCAAGGTGCGGCTGGCCGGCCACGCCCAGCTCGGTTTCGACCTCCCGTTCGCGCTCGGCGGCCAGGCCGAGGCGCGGCCGATCGACGCCACCACGCCGCTGGACGCGACGATCCGCGCCAGCGGCACGCTGGACCGCATCGTGCTCGCCGGCACGCTGCGCGGCACGCCGCAGCCGGGCAAGGCGACGCCGTCGGCCGAGGTCTCGACGACGCTGCTGCCGTTCGCGCCCTGGGTGCTGGCGCAGCTCGACGCGAAGACGACGGCGCTGGACTTCGGCGCCTTCGTCGCCGGCGCCCCGGAAACGCGGCTCAGCGGCCACGCCAGGCTCGACGCCCCGCCGGCCGGCGAGCGCCCGATGCGGGTCGACGTCGCGCTGGACAACGCCCTGCCCGGCCGCTGGGACGCCGGCCGGCTGCCGCTGGCGCGCGTCGAGATCGACCTGCAGGGCCGCAGCGCCGAGCACCGGCAGGTCGACGTGCGCCGCTTGGCGCTGCAGCTTGCCGCCGACGGCCGGCCCGCGGGCCGCTGGAGCGCCACCGGCCGCTGGGACGGCCATGCGCTGGCTCTCGACTCGCAGCTCGACGGTGTCGCGCCGCAGCGGCTGGACCGGCGCGCGCCGGCGATGACGGTGTCCGGCCCGCTGGCGCTGGAGCTCGGCGGGCTGCCGTCGCCGGACGACTGGGCGGCGCCGCTGCCGGCCTGGTCGGCGGCGCTGCGCACCCGGCTCGACGGCCGCGTCGACGGTGCCTCGCAGCCGGTGCGGCTGCGGCTGGACGGCCGCGCCGACCCCGGGCGCATCGAGCTGAAGGAGTTGGACGCCAGCGCCGGTGACGCCATCGCGCGGCTGGCGCTGGACGCCCGCCGCGGCGACGCCGGCTGGCAGCTCGCGACACGCGGCACGCTCGCCGGCTTCGACCCGGTGCCGTGGTGGCCGGGCGAGCCCGGTTCGGCCTGGCGCCAGGGGCCGCACCGCGTCAGCGGACGCTGGGAACTCGAACTCTCGCTGCCGCCCGAGCCGCTGGCGCTGCCGGCCCCGGCGCTGCTGCAGCGCACTGCCGGCCACGGCACGCTGAAGATCGCCGACACCGTGCTGGCCGGCGTGCCGGTGACGCTGGACCTGGCGCTGGAGCAGGCCGGCGGGCGTGGCGGCACGAGCCGCGTGCGGCTGGAAGCCGGTGCAGCGGGCAACCGCCTGTCGGCCAGCGGCGAGGGCCGCCCGGCGGGCAACGGTGGCGACGACCGCTGGACGCTGGCGCTCGACGCCGGCTCGCTGCAGACGCTGGCGCCGCTGGCGCGGCTGCTGCCGGGCGGCGCCGCGTTCGCACCGCAGTCGGGCAGCGCGCGCGGCGAACTCGTCGCCACCGGGCGCTGGCCCGACCTGTCGACGCAGGGCCGGCTGACGCTGGCGCGTTTCGCGTCGCACGAACTCGAGGTCGCAGACGCCAGCGCCGACTGGCGGCTGTCCACCGGCGGCCTGGCCCAGCAGCCGCTGGAGCTGCAGGCCGACGTCGCCGGGCTGCGCTGGGGCCGCCAGAGCGCGCGCCAGCTGCGCGCCGAGCTGCGCGGCACCTGGCAGGAACACCACCTGCTGGTGGCCGGCGCGCTGCCGCTGGTGCCGCCGCCGCTGCTGGAACGCTGGTTCGGGCTGCGCACGATGTCGGGCACCCGCGCCCAGCTGCAGGCCACCGGCGCCTGGACGGCCAGCGCCGGCGGCGGCGGCCGCTGGGCCGGGCGCATCGAACGCCTGGGTGTCGGCACCTGGGACGGCGGCGCCATCGCGCCGCCCGGCAGCGACTGGCGCAGCGACTGGATCGACGCCCGCGACCTCGGCGCCGAACTGCAGTTCGGCCGCGGCGGCACGCTCGAGCGGCTGCAGGCCGCACCCGGGCGCATCCGCTTCGCGCGCGCCGTCGACCTGCGCTGGGACGCCGTGCAGGCCGACTGGGCCGCCGGCGCGGCGCCGCGTTTCGCGCTGCGCATGGACGTCGCGCCGGTGGCCGTGGCGCCGCTGCTAGAACGCGTGCAGCCGACGATGGGCTGGGGCGGCGACCTGCGCGCCGGGGCCCACGTCGACATCCGCGCCGGCGAACGCTTCGACGCCGAGGTGGTGCTCGAACGCAGCGACGGCGACCTGACGATCACCGACGAGAACGGCACCCAGGCGCTGGGCCTGAGCGCGGCCCGGCTGGGCCTGGCGGCGCACGACGGCCAGTGGTACTTCACCCAGGCGCTGGCCGGCGGCAACATCGGCCGCATGGCCGCGGCGCTGGGCGTGCGCACCTCGCCGGCCAGCCGCTGGCCCGAGGCCGACGCGCCGCTGGACGGCGTGCTCGACGTGGAGGTCGCCAACCTGGGTGTCTGGGCGGCCTGGGTGCCGCCGGGCTGGCGCCTGTCGGGGCGGCTGCACAGCAACGCGACGATCGGCGGGCGCTTCGGCGCGCCCGAGTACACCGGCGTCATCGAAGGCCGCGACCTGGGCGTGCGCAACCTGCTGCAGGGCGTCAACGTCGGCCCCGGCACGGTGGCGATCCGGCTGGAAGGCACCGACGCGCGCATCGAGACCTTCCGCTTCAAGGGCGGCGACGGCCAGCTCGAGCTGAGCGGCGGCGCCGCCTTCGGCGAGACGCCGAACGCGCGGCTGAAGGCCGTGGCCGAACGCTTCCGCGTGCTCGGCCGCATCGACCGCCAGCTCACCGGCAGCGGCAGCGCCACGCTGACGCTGGACGCGCAGCGGCTGGCGCTGGACGGCCGCGTGCAGGTCGACGAAGGGTTGTTCGACGCCACGCGCGCCGACGCGCCGTCGCTGGACGCCGACGTCACCGTGCGCCGCCCCGGCGACGCGCCCGCGGCCCCGGAGGACGAGGCGCTGCCGCGCACCCGCCGCGACGTCGACATCACGCTGGACGTCGACCTGGGCCGCCAGCTGCGCGTGCGCGGGCGCGGCCTGGACACCGAGCTGCGCGGCCAGCTGCGGCTGACGACGCCCGGCGGCCGCCTGGCCGTCAACGGCAACGTCGCCACCGAGAACGGCACCTACGCCGCCTACGGCCAGAAGCTGGACATCGATCGCGGCATCGTCGCGTTCGCCGGCGCGCCCGACAACCCGCGGCTGGACATCCTGGCGCTGCGCCAGAACACCGACGTGCAGGTCGGCGTGCTGATCACCGGCACGGCGCAGAGCCCGCGCGCGCGGCTGTACTCCGAGACCGAGATGACCGACACCGAGCGCCTGTCCTGGTTGGTGCTCGGCCGCGCCTCCGACGGCCTGGGCCGCGCCGACGCCGCGCTGCTGCAGCGCGCCGCCGTCGCGCTGATGGCCGGCGAAGGCGAGGCGCCGACCGACGCGCTGATGCGCAACTTGGGCATCGACGAGCTGAGCGTGCACCAGAGCGAGACCGCCGGCAGCACCGCCGGCGGCGAGGTGCGCGACACCGTCATCTCGCTGGGCAAGCAGCTGTCGCGGCGCTGGTACGTCGGCTACGAACGCGGCGTCAACGCCACCACCGGCACCTGGCAGCTGGTCTACCGCATCGCCCAGCGCTTCACGCTGCGCGCGCAGAGCGGCGCCGACAACGCGCTCGACCTGATCTGGGTCTGGCGCCTGGACGACGAGCAGCTGCCCGGCACGCGGCCGCTGATCGGCGCAGGGCGGCGCCTCGGCCAGGCCACCGGGCTGGTGGCGCCGGCGGCTTCAGCGCCTTCATCGCCCGCGGCGTCGGCGCCGCGCTGAACCCGGTGGCCGGCGGTGGCAGAATCGCCCCAGCCGCGCCGCCGTAGTTCAATGGATAGAACGGGGACCTCCTAAGTCTCAGATGCAGGTTCGATTCCTGCCGGGGGCGCCAGGCTTCGGCGGTGCACGCCGTCGAACAGCTCGGCCCGCCAGCTCGCATCGCTCCACGACAGCTCGATGCGCGCCTTGTCCGGCAGCCGCCACCAGTAGATCCACTGGCCACGATCGCAGTCGATGCTGTCGGTGGGCCGGCCGATCGCGTGTTCGATGCGCTCCAGCGTCCAGCCGTCCAGCGGCTGGGTCTCGAAGAAGTGGCGCAGCAGGTCCGGCGGCGCACGCGGCGGCATGTGGTCGACGATGACGCCCTGAGCGTCGCACTCCAGGTACATCGGGTCTTCGGGCGCGTCCCAGGTGTAGCGTGTTCGGCCGGACGACCCGCCCGAAATCGACGCCGCGCGCCGCAGCGGCTCCGGCAGGTCGACGTAGCGCAGGCCGCGGTAGTAGCCGTTGGCTTCCATCAGCTGGCGGCGCGTGCGCCGCGCCGGCCTCCTGAGACGCTCATTGAGCCAAGCGGCCACCGTGACGATCGCGCTGACGGCATTGATCAGCAGGGCCAGCATCAGCACGGCGGCCAGGACGAAGGCGAAGAGTTTCGCCAGGAAGATCAGGCAGCTCATCGCCTCGATTGGCGCGCGGCCACGCGGCAGCCGCCATCGCTCCGCCGGCCGCCCCCGCTTTCAGGGGACGGCATCCCCCGGCGGGCCGTCACGCCGCGCCACGGCGGGTCGAATGGCGTCGCTTGCGGCCGACAATCCATCCCGAGGAGGACGATGACGATGCGATACAGCATCGCGGCCGTCGTGGCGCTGCTGGCCGGCGCCGCTTCGGCCCAGACCGTTTACCGCTGCGACGGGCCGGGCGGCCGGCCGGTGTTCCAGCAGCACCCATGCACCGCCGGCGGTCGCACGGTCGACGCGACACCGGCCAACTCGCCGATGGCCCCGGACCCGGACGTCGCACGCCAGCTGGCGCGCGACCGCTCCGGCGTCATGACCGAGGACGAGATGTTCAAGCGTTACGGCCCTCCGGCGCTGACGAACACCGACCGCTTCGGCAACAGCGTCTCGCGCCAGCACGTCTACCGATATGCCGACGGCAGCTCGCGCTACGTCTACACACGCGACGGCATCGTCGTCGGCCTGCAGGAGCGCCCGGCCGCTGGCCCCGGCGGGGCCGTCGGCGGCGGTGGCGAGCCCTGCTACAGCGAGCAGCAGATCCGTGCCGAACGGGTCTCGGCGAGCTCGATCACCTTGAGCGAGCGCCAGCGCCAGGAGCGCGAACGCCGCATCAGCGAGATGGAACGCTGCCGGCGCTGAGGCCCGCCATCGGCCCCGGCGCGCGGCCACGGGCCCCGAAGTGGCGCACGAAACGCCGCCCGCCACCGTCCTCGAAGACCAGCGACACCGGGATGACGTCGCCATCGCGCACCTGCCAGCGCAGGCCGTCCAGGCGCAGCCGCGGGCCGCCGGGCGCGAGCGCCGTCGTGCGCCCCGCCGGCAGCCGCAGCACGCCGCCGAGCGCCAGCACGCGCACCTCGGCCGCCCAGGGCGAGCGCGCGGCGACCAGGCGCAGCGGCGCGTCGGGCGTGATCGCCACATAGGCCTCGCTCTCTGTCTCTGCCGGGCCGCTGACGCGCGCCCAGCCGTCGTCCAGCCGGACGGCCGGCGGCTCGGCGGCGCACGCGGCCGAGGCCGTCACCAGGGCAGCCGTCGCGGCCAGCGTCTTCAGCGTGTTCATCGTCAGGAGTCCTCGCAATGCTGATGCTGCGCAGGCCCCGGCGGCCACGCTTGACGCGCCGCAGCCGGCCCCGGGCGCTTCAGCCGCCCTTAAGCCGGGCACGGGAAACCCCTGCCCGCCCCGTTCCCGCCGTGTCGTCCTTTGGACAGACGCCACCGCCGCCGCACCGCAGACTGCGGGCCGATGTCCTCCTCCCGCTGCCTCGTCGTCGGCGCCGGCCCTGCCGGGCTGGCCACCGCGCTCGGCCTGCTCGACGCCGGCCACGCCGTCACGCTGCTCGAACGTGCCGCCGCGCCCGGCGGGCTGGGGTTGCACGCCTTCGGCGGCATGGCGCTGTGCGGCACGCCGCTGCAGCGCCGCGCCGGCATCCCCGACAGCCCGGCGGTGGCGCTGGCCGACTGGCTGTCCTTCGCCGGCTTCGCGCCCGAGGACGAATGGCCACGGCGCTGGGCCGAGCACTACGTCGAACGCTGCGTGCCCGAGGTCTACGAGGCGCTGCGCGCGCGTGGCCTGCGTTTCATCCCGGCGGTGCAGTGGGTCGAACGCGGCTGGGCGACACCCGGCAACAGCCTGCCGCGTTACCACGTGCTCTGGGGCACGGCGCGGCATCTCGTGCAGACGCAGCTCGCCGCCTTGCGCGAGCATCGCCACGCGGCGCGGCTGGACTGGCGGCTGCAGCACCGCGTCGACGACTTCGAGCACACCGACGGCCGCATCACCGGCGTGCGCGGCGTCGACGAAAACACCGGCCGCGAGTTCCGCTTCGACGCCGATGCGGTCGTCGTCGCCGCCGGCGGCCTGACCGGCGACCTGGCGCGTGTGCGCTCGCTGTGGTCGGCCGGGCCGGCGCCGGCCGAGCTGCTGAACGGCTCGCACCCGCACGCCGACGGCCGGCTGCACGACGCCGCGGCGCGCCACGGCGCGCGCCTGTCGCACCTGGACCGCATGTGGCACTACGCCGCCGGCGTCGCGCACCCGAACCCGCAGTTCGACGGCCACGGCCTGAGCCTGATCCCGACCCGTTCGGCGCTGTGGCTGGGCCCGGACGGCCGGCGCATCGGCCCCGAGCCTTTCGTCACCGGCTACGACACCGCGGCGATGGTCGAACGTGTCGCGCGCGAAGCCTGGCCCTGGACCTGGCAGTTGCTGAACCGCCGCATCGCCGACAAGGAGCTCGCCGCCTCGGGCGCCGAGCACAACCCGCAGATCCGCGAGCGCCGCATGTTCGGCTTCGTGCGCCAGCTGCTGCGCGGCCAGCCCGAGCTGGTCGACGAGCTGCTCGCACGCTGCCCCGACGTCGTGCAGGGCGCGACGCTGGACGAGCTGGCGCAGCGCATGAATGCACTCACCGGCGACGGGCGCATCACCGCCGCGACGCTGCAAGCCCAGATCGCCCCCTACGACGCCCAGATCGCGCGCGGCCCGGCGCTGCACGACGACGACCAGCTGCGCCGCATCGAGCACCTGCGGCGCTGGCGCGGCGACCGCGTGCGCACCTGCCGCTACCAGCGCATCCTCGACCCCGCGGCCGGGCCGCTGATCGCCATCCGCTGCCGGCTGCTGACACGCAAGTCGATGGGCGGGCTGCAGACCGATCTTTCGAGCCGGGTGCTGGACACGAAGGGCACCCCGATCGCCGGGCTGTACGCGGTCGGCGAGGCCGCGGGCTTCGGCGGCGGCAACGCCAGCGGGCGCAAGTCGCTCGAAGGCACTTTCCTGCCCGGCTGCCTGCTGACCGCCAACGCCGCCGTGCGCCACCTCGGCACCTGAAAGGAGAGCACGATGAAGAAGACCGCCGCCGAACTGGTGCGCCACGCGCTGGAGCAACTGGGCGTGCGCCACACCTTCGGCATCCCCGGCGTGCACAACACCGAGACCTACGACGCGCTCGCCGGTTCGGCCGTCGTCACGCCGATCCGCGTCACGCACGAAGGCAACGCCGCCTTCATGGCCGACGCGGTGAGCCGCACCAACGACCATGTCGGCGCGCTGCTGATCGTGCCGGCCGCCGGCACCGCGCTGGCGATGGCCGGCATCGGCGAGGCGTATCTGGACGGCATCCCGATGCTGGTGATCTCCGGCGGCACGCACACGGGCCACGGTTTCCGCTACCAGCTGCACGAGCTCGACCAGATCGAATGGGTGAAGCCGGTGACCAAGGGCGCGTGGCGCGTCACGCGCCACCGCGACGTCGTGCCGACGCTCTACGAAGCCTGGCGCACCGCGACACGCGGTGAGCCCGGCCCGGTCTTCGTCGAGATCCCGGTCGACCTGCAGATGCTGCCCGGCGAAGTCGACGAGCTGCCGGCCTTCGTGCCCGACGCACCGCAAGCCGCGCCCGACGACGCCCTGATCGAACGCGCCGCGCGCGCGCTGCTGGCCGCCGAACGCCCGGGGCTCTTCGTCGGCTGGGGCGCGGTCGACGCGGGTGACGCGGTGGCGCGCATCGCCGAGGCGCTGGGCGCGCCGGTGGCGACGACGCTGCAAGGCCTGAGCGCCTTCCCCGGCACGCACCGGCTGCACGCCGGCATGGGCATCGGCCCGGCGGCGGTGCCGGCGGCCGAGCAGGCCTTCGCCGACTGCGACGTGCTGCTGGCGGTCGGCACGCGTTTCGGCGAGATCGCCACCGGCAGCTACGGCCTGCGCGCGACCTGGAAGCTGGTGCACGTCGACATCAACCCGGAAGTCTTCGGCGCCAACTACCCGGCCGAGATTGCGATCGAAGGCGACGCACGCCAGGTGCTGCCGGCGCTGGCGGCGAAGATCGCCGCGCTGGGCGCCGAGGGCGCGGCCACGCGGGCGGCACGCGCCGAGTCGGTGGCCGGCCGCATCGCCGCCGCCAAGCAGGCCTACCGCGCCGAATGGCTGGCGCACGACGGCGGCGGGCGCGTCAACCCGCAGCGTTTCTTCGACGCCTTGCGCGCCACGCTGCCCGACGACGGCTTCGTCGTCACCGACGACGGCAACCACACCTTTTTGACCGCCGAACTGTTCCAGAGCCGGCGCGCGCGCCACCTCGTCACGCCGACCGACTTCAACTGCATGGGCTACGGCGTGCCGGCGGCGGTGGCGATCCAGCTGACGCACCGGCAGCAGCCGGTGGTCGCCGTCGTCGGCGACGGTGCCTTCCTGATGACCGGCATCGAGCTCAGCACCGCCGCCGAACACGGCCTGGGCGTCGTCGTCTGCGTCTTCAACGACGGCGAGCTGTCGCAGATCTCGCAGGCGCAGCAGTTGCCCTACAACCGCAAGGCCTGCACCGTGCTGCCCGAGATCCGCATCGAAGGCATCGCGATGGCCGCCGGTGCCGCCTATCTGCGCATGAACACCGATGCCGACATCGAACGTGTGCTGCAGGCCGCGCACGAGCAGGCCGCCGCCGGCCGGCCGGTGGTCGTCGACGTGCACGTCGACTACTCGAAGCCCACCCGCTTCACGCGCGGCATCGTCAAGACCAACCTGGCGCGCATGAGTGTCGGCAACAAGCTGCGGCTGGTGGCGCGTGCCGCCTGGCGGCGCGTGGTCGCGCCGGCCTGATCAGCGCACCGCAAGCAGGCGCCCGGGGTCGACGATCTCGATCGTCGCGCGGCCGCGGCGGATGGCGCCGGCCGCTTCCAGCTCCTTGAGCGCCTGATTCACCGTCTGGCGCGACAGCGCCAGCATCTGGCCCAGCTGCTCCTGCGAGACCTCGAGCACACGTTTGCTGCGGCCCTCCCAGGCGCCGTAACCGCCGGCCATCGCCGCCAGCCGGCGCGCCAGGCGCGGTGTCGGCGGCAACAGCGCCAGCTCCTCGACGGCGGCGAAGGTCAGGCGCAGCTTGTTCGTCAGCAGCCGGCCGAAGCTCTGCCAGTGCTGCGGGCGCGCGGCCAGCAGCCGGGTCAGATCGTCCTGGGCCACACGCAGCAGCGTGCAGTCGCTTTCGGCCCAGGCGTCGTGCGTGCGCGGCGCGCCGTCGAACAGCGCGATCTCGCCGAACCACTGCGGCGGCTCCAGCATCGCCAGCAGCGACTCGCGCGCGCCGTCGCCCACGGCACCGACGGCGCCGATGCGCACGACGCCGCGCACCACCGCGTACAGCCCGTCGGGCGCGTCGCCGCGCGCGAACAGCCGCGTGCCGGCGTCCAGCACCAGCACCCGGGCGTGCGCCAGCAGGTGATCGGCCAGGTCGTCGGGCAGCGCGGCGAACCAGGCCCCGGCGCGCAGCGTCGGCGCCCAGTCGGCGGCGGGGGGTGGGCTCGGGCATCGTCGGCGCACGGTACACGAGGCGGCGCGTGGTGACGGGCGCATCGGCGACATCCAGGGACAATCGGCGCGCCGCTTCATGCCCCGATGACGATGACCGAATCCCCTGCCCCGATCGGCCTGGTCGCCGCCCTGCAGCGTGAACTGCGCGACCTGCTCGCCGCGATGCCCGACGCGCGGCCGCGCACGATCGGCGGCCGCGAGTTCTGGCACGGCACGCTCGAAGGCCACGAGGTCGTCGCGGTGCAGTCGCGTGTCGGCAAGGTGGCCGCGGCGGCGACGACCGCGGCGCTGCTGTCGCACTACCGCGTCGGCGCCGTCGTGCTGACCGGCATCGCCGGCGGGCTGGCGCCCGGCGTGGCGGTCGGCGACGTCGTCGTCTCGGCCGAACTGCTGCAGCACGACCTGGACGGCTCGCCCTTCTTCCCGCGCTGGGAGGTGCCGCTGACCGGCGTCTCGCGTTTCCCGGCCGACGCCGCGCTGGCCGAACGTGCCGCCGCCGCCGCACGCGCGGCGCTGGCCGACCCGCTGGCGCTGTTCGGCGAGGCGCTGGTGCAGGAGTTCTCGCTGCACGCGCCGACGGTGCACACCGGGCTCATCGTCAGCGGCGACCGTTTCGTGCGCACGCGCGAAGACCGCGACACGCTCTGCGCCGCCTTGCCCGACGCGCTGGCCGTCGAGATGGAAGGCGCCGCCGTCGCCCAGGTCTGCCACGAATGGGGCCTGCCCTTCGTCGCGATCCGCGCGATCTCCGACCGCGCCGACGACGCCGCGCACGGCGACTTCAAACGTTTCCTGTCCGCCGTCTGCGCGCACTACGGCGCGGCGGTGGTGCGGCGGCTGCTGGCCGATCTGCCCCGGACGTTCAGGGCGCCAGCCTAGACGGCGCGACCCGCCCGAACAGCAGCACGTCTTCGTAGACGCCGCCGATCTGGAGGTGGCGCACCAGGCAGCCCTCGGGCCGCAGCCCGGCTTTCTGCAGCACCCGCGCCGAAGCCAGGTTGCGCGCCAGGCAGCGGCCGGCGAAACGCGTCAGGCCGAGCTCGTTCTCGCCGAAGTCGAGCAGCGCACGTGTTGCCTCGGTGGCGTGGCCCTGGCCCCAGTGCTCGTGGCCGATCCAGTAGCCGACCTCGGCGTGCGCGTGCGCGGCACTGACGTTGAGCAGCGCGATCGCGCCGAGCAGCACGCCGTCGCGGCGGCGTTCGATCGCGTAGGTGATCTCGCGCCCGGCAAGCCAGCCGAACGGGTGCGTCGTGATCCAGGCCGCGGCAGCACCGTCGGGATACGGGTGCGGGATCGCCAGCGTCATCTCGGCGACACGCCGGTCGCCGGCCAGGCGCTGCACCTCGGGCGCGTCGGCGGCGACGAAAGGCCGCAGCCGCAGGTGGCGGGCTTCGATGACGGGCTGCGGCGGCATCGTGGTGCTCATCGCGGGGCTCCGGGTTCGGCGGCGAGCGCACGGCCGATCTCGCGCACCAGCGTGTCGACCATCGCCTTCGTCACCGTCAGCGGCGGCATGAAACGCAGGCTGGCACCACGCTGGCCGACAACCTGGCCACGCTCGAACAGACGGCGCGCGACGCGCTGCGCCAGCGCCTCGTCGGCCAGTTGCAGCGCCAGCATCAGCCCGCGGCCGCGCACGTCCAGCACCTGCTGCGGCCGGCGCTGCTGCAGCGCGGCCAGCCGGGCGGCGAAGTGTTCGCCGACGGCCGCGCCGCGTGCCACCCAGTCGCCGGCTTCCAGCGCCTCGATGACGGCCAGGGCCGCGGCGCAGCCGCCGGGGTCGTTCTGGTGCGACTGGGCATAACGCAGCGGCTGCGCGTCCAGCGCCGCGGCCACCGCGGCGTCGACCGTCAGCGCGCTGACCGGGTAGCCGTTGCCCAGCGCCTTGCCGCAGGCCACGAGCTGCGGCACCAGGCCATAGTGCTGGTAACCGAACCAGCGCCCGGTGCGGCCGAAGCCGGTCGTCACCTCGTTGCAGACGATGCAGGCGCCGGCGCGGCGTGCGGCCTCGACGGCGCGGGCGACGAAGTCCTCGCGCGGGAAACGCACCACCTCCAGCGAGGCGCCGCCGACCTCCAGCACCAGCGCCGCCGCCTCGTGCCAGGGCACGGCGTCGATGGCAGCCAGGTCGTCGCAGCGCAGGTCGATGCGGCGCTCGTTGTCGGCCGCCAGGCGGCCGAAGCCGAAGGCCGCCAGATAGCTGCCGTCCAGGCGCACGAAACGCCGCCGGCCCGACAGATGCATCGCGATCTGCAGCCCCAGGTTGACGGCCTCCGAGCCCGAAGACAGAAAGACGCTGCGCCCGCCCGGCAGGCCGTGCAGCCGCGCCAGGTGTGCCGCCAGCGTCTCGGCTTCGGCGCTGCGGAAGGCATAGCCCTGGTGCATCACGGCGTTCAGCGACCGCCGGATCGCCCGGTTCACCGCCGGGTGCGCATGGCCGAGGTTGGCGGCCCAGACGCCGGATTCGAAATCGACGTAAGGCCGGCCCTGCGCGTCGACGAGGCGGCAGCCGCGGGCGCGCGCCAGCACCCGCTCGGGCTGGCCGTACAGCGGCAGGATGCCGTGGGCGCGGTCGTCGGGCTCGCAGATCATCGGGCTATTCTCCCGCCCGCACGAATGCCGAACTTGATGGATCCCAGCGCCCTCGCCCATGCCGCCGAACTGATCGACCAGGCCGATGCGGTGATCGTCGCCGCCGGGGCCGGCATCGGCGTCGACTCCGGCCTGCCCGACTTCCGCGGCGACAGCGGTTTCTGGACCGCCTACCCGGCGCTCGGCGCCGCCGGGCTGCACTTCACCGAGATCGCCTGCCCCGACAGCTTCGAGCGCGACCCGGCGCTGGCCTGGGGCTTCTACGGCCACCGGCTGGACCTGTACCGCCGCACCGTGCCGCACGCCGGCTTCGCGATCCTGAAACGCTGGATGGACCGTGCGCCGGCCGGCGGCTTCGTCTTCACGAGCAACGTCGACGGCCAGTTCCAGCGTGCCGGCATCGCCGCCGACCGCATCGCCGAATGTCACGGCACCATCCACTGGCTGCAGTGCACACGCCCTTGCAGCGAGGCGCTGTGGCCGGCCGACGATCTGGCGGTGGATGTCGACACCGCCGCCTGCCGCTGGCGCGGCGAGCTGCCGCGCTGCCCGCGCTGCGGTGCGCTGGCGCGGCCCAACATCCTGATGTTCGGCGACGCGCAATGGCTGGCGGCACGCACCGAAGCCCAGATCGGCGCGCTGACGCAGTGGCTGAAAGGCGTGCGCCGCCCGGTCGTCGTCGAGATCGGTGCCGGCACCGCGGTGCCTTCGGTGCGGCGTTTCGGCCAGCATCTGCTGCACGCCCACGACGCCCTGCTGCTGCGGCTGAACCCGCGTGAACACGCGGTGCCGAATGCGCTGCACGTCGGCCTGGCCTGCGGCGCGCTCGAAGGGCTGGCGGCGATCGACGCCACGCTGGCCGCCGGCTGACGATGGACTGGTTCCAGCGCCTGACCGGCTTTGCCGAGCCCGCCGCCGACGAGCTGCGCCGGCGCCTGCACTGGCGCGACGGCCGGCTGCACGCGCCCGAAACCGGCCGCAGCTGGGCCGTCGGCGAGCTGGAACTCGTCACACTGGGCACGCTGCGTGAACGTGCCGCAGCCTTGCCGCCGGCGCCGCCACCCCGCTGCCGCGTCGTGCAGGGCGACGTGCGTGCGCTGCACCGCGACCCGGCGCTGGCCGGCGCGCTGTTCCAGGTGGCGTCGCAGTTCAACCTGCTGGAGATGATCGGCCCGCACGTCACGCCCGACGACGGCGTGACACGCTACGAACACGACCGCACGCAAGGCCCGGCCTGCGCGATGGCCTGCGGCGCCGCGACCCTCGTGCGCCACTACTTCGTGCCGGTCGACGGCCTCCCCGGCCAGACCGCCGGGCGCCAGCTCGACGCGCTGGCCGGCCTGGGCGAGGCGCTGGCCGCGGCCACCGGGCGGCCACGCGAAGCGCTCTGGGAGATGCGCAACGGCTACGCACTGCCCAGCGCCGACGGCCTGACCGCCATCGACGCCCATCTGGCGGCGCTGGACGAAGCCGGCCTCGACACGCTGCGCATGCGGCTGGCGATCGGCGTGCACCGCGACGTCGAGGCGACCGACGTCGCCGCGCCGCCGGGGCCGGTGGTCTCGCAAGCCTTCTGCTCGGCGCTGCCGGTCGCCTACTCGCGCCACCGCGGCGCGCCCTGGGCGCGTTTCGCGACGCTGGTGCTCGAAGCGGCCTACGAAGCGACGCTCTGGGAAGCGCGCCTGGCCGCCGCCGCCGGCAAACCGCCGCAGGTGCTGCTGACACAACTCGGCGGCGGCGCCTTCGGCAACGACGAGGCCTGGATCGGCGCCGCGATGCGCCGCGCCTTCGCCTCGCCGGCCGCAGCCGGGCTGGAGCTGCACCTCGTCAGCTACGGGCCACCGTCGAAGATGCTGCTGGAGCTGGCGGACGAGGTCGGCTGAAGCTCAGCTGACGACCAAGGCCAGGTCCTTGCCGATCGCCGAGAAGGCACGGCCGATGGTGTCGATCTTGGTCGCGTGCGACAGGTCCAGCAGGCGTGTCACCTCCTGCGGACGCACGCCCATCGCTCGCGCCAGCTCGGCCGGGCGCAGCTGCTGCCGGCACAGCTCGTTGAGCAGCGCCACCTTGGCCGCCACCGACAAGGGCAGCGCCACCCAGGCTTCGCCCGGCTGCAGCGCGCTGGGCGGCGGCACCGGGCGCTGATCCTCGAAATAGAAGTCCATCGCGGTCAGCAAGGCGTCGGCTGCGGCCTGCTCGGCTTCGGCCAGCGTGTCGCCTTGCGTGATCGCTTCCGGGATGTCGCGGAACGTGACGACGTAACCGCCGTCGGCGTCGGGGCTGAAGAGTGCGGGGTACTTCGACATGAGGGCTCCTGCTTCACCGTCGCGGGTTCACTTCAGGCCGAGCTGGCGCAGGATGGCCAGACGGGTGCCCTCCTTGAGTTCCTGGGCGGGATGGCGAGGCAACGTGCTCTGGCGACCGTCGAGGTAGAGCTTCCAGTGCCGAGCGCCTTCCTCGAACCGCACGCCGCGCGCTTCCAGCCAGCGTTTGAACTCCCGGATCTTCATGCGCCCCCGGTGAAGACGGCCCAATGTAAACAATATTGTTTACACCGGCAAGCCGCTTCGACACCGCGGCGTTCAGCCAGCTCCCGGCCGCAGGCGGTCGAACACCGCTTCCTGCTCGCCCGGCGCGAGCTCGTCGCAGCGTGCGCCGGCCAGCGGGTCGTCGCCCGCCCACCAGGCGGCGGCTGGGCCGGGGTGGTTGAGCGCCGTCACCAGCGCCTCGTTGAACTCGTAGACGCCCCAGGCCAGGCCGGCGTCGCGCAGCGAGGACTGCAGCGCGCCTTGCACCAGCGCGCGCACCGCGCGGTGGCTGGCGCTGGCCGGCACCTCGGCGCGGCGGCCGGCGGCGGCTTCGGCGCAGGCGCGGGCGTCGGTCGACGCGTGGCCGCGGCAGGCCAGCGGGCGCACCGGGTAGATGACGCAGACACCTTGCGCCAGGAAAGGGCAGCGCACCGGGTCGGCGGCACGTTCGGCCTCGCTGCGGCGGTGGGTCTTCGCCTCTGCGGCACGCAAGGCGCCGACGAGGTCGATGCCGCGGTCGGCCAGCGGTGGCGCCACGCGGGCGAGGAAGTGCGCGGCCAGCAGCACCTCGGGCATCGTCGCGACGACACGCAGCTGGCAGCAGGTCGCGCAGGCCTTGCGGCAGGCCAGCGGGGGCTCGTCGCCGCAGCGCAGGCGCACGTTGCCGTCGAAGGTGTCGACCGCCTGCGCCATCAGGCGCTCGACGCCGGCGGTGCTGCCGCGGCCGCCGTGCAGCGTGGTGTCGAACGCGCGGTGCAGCGCGCGGTAGAAGTCGAGGTCGTCGCCGGCGGGCAGATCGGCGTGGGCGGCGGAGGCGGTGTCCCAGGACATCGGCAGGTCTCGTTGCCGGCGGCGCGGCGGTGCCGGCACCTTAACCAGGGTCAGCCGCGGCACCTTTGCAAAGGCGCAAACCCGGCCTGCCACTGGACGAAAATACAGCCGTGACCGACACGCCCGCAGACACACCGGCCGACGCCCCCGCCTACACCGTGCCGGTGCGCGCGCTGTGTGCCTTCGCGGCCAAGACCGGCGACCTGGACCTGCGTTTCACGCCGGCACCGACGGCCGCCGAAGGCATCGCCGGCCACCGCCGCGTCGCCGCGCGCCGCGGCCCCGGGCACGAGAGCGAGGTCGCGCTCGAAGGCCGCTGGCAGCAGCTGCGCGTGCGCGGCCGTGCCGACGGTGTCGACCTGGGGCGGGCGCTGGTCGAGGAGGTGAAGACCCACCGCGGCCCGGTCGAGCGCATCCCCGATCACCACCGCGCGCTGCACCGCGCCCAGGCGCGTGTCTACGGCGCGCTGCTGGCCGCCACGCACGAGCTGCCGCGTGTGACGGTGCGCGTGCTCTACTGGGACATCGACCGCGAGAGCGAAACCGTCTTCGACGAGACGCTGACCGCCGCCGAGCTGCAGGCGCACTTCGAGGCGCTGTGCAGCCGCTTCGCCGCCTGGGCCGACGCCGAAATCGCACACCGCGCCGCCCGCGACGCCGCGCTGTCGGCGCTGGCCTGGCCGCACGACGCGTTCCGCGCCGGCCAGCGTGAACTGGCGACCGCGGTCTACAACGCCGCACGCGCCGGCCGGCCGTTGCTGGCGCAGGCGCCCACCGGCATCGGCAAGACGATGGCGACGCTGTTCCCGACGCTCAAAGCCCTGCCCGGCCAGCGCCTGGACCGCGTCTTCTTCCTCGCCGCCAAGACGCCCGGCCGGCGCCTGGCGCTGGACGCGCTGGCCACGCTGCGCGCCGGCGGCGCGCGCCCGCTGCGTGTTCTGCAGCTCGTCGCACGCGACAAGGCCTGCGCCGAACCCGGCCGCGCCTGCCACGGCGACGACTGCCGCCTGGCACGCGGCTTCTACGACCGCCTGCCGGCGGCGCGCCAGGCGGCGCTGGGCGCACTGGAGCACGACCCCGAGGCGCTGCCCGCCGTCGCCGCCGAACACGCCGTCTGCCCCTACTACCTGGCGCAGGAGATGGCGCGCTGGGCCGACGTCGTCGTCGGCGACTTCAACTACGTCTTCGACGCCGGCGCGCTGCTGCACGCCTTGCTGCAGGAGAACGGCTGGCGCGCGGTGGCGCTGGTCGACGAGGCGCACAACCTGGTGTCGCGAGGGCGCGAGATGTACAGCGCGACGCTGGACGCCGCCGCGGTGCGCGCCGCCAGACGCACGGCGCCGGCGGCGCTGAAGCGCCCGGTC
Organism: Rubrivivax sp. JA1055; assembly: GCF_020966565.1. Lineage (NCBI taxonomy): Bacteria > Pseudomonadati > Pseudomonadota > Betaproteobacteria > Burkholderiales > Sphaerotilaceae > Rubrivivax > Rubrivivax sp. JA1055. The sequence goes on from NZ_JAJKFP010000001.1 coordinate 73,138, forward strand.
GAGCGCGTGGCGCGGGCTCTGGGCGCGCTGGCCAAGGCCGGCGACGCGCCGTTCGAGGTCGCCGACGCGGCGCCCGACCAACTGCTCGACGCGCTGCGCAACTACATCTCGGCGGCCAGCGAACTGGCGGTGCAGCAGCCCACCGCGCTGGCCGGTGACGCGCTGCAGCTGCACTTCGACGCGCTGCGTTTTGCCGAACTGGCCGAACTGCTGGACCCGGCGACCAGCCAGTTCGACCTGACGCGCCGCCCCAGCGCGCGCGGCAAACCCGAGGCCGTGGCCTGCGTGCGCTGCGTCGTGCCGGCGCCGTTCCTCAAACCGCGTTTCGAGGCGCTGCACACCGCGGTGCTGTTCTCGGCGACGCTGGCGCCGGCGCCTTACCAGCGAGACCTGCTCGGCCTGGGCGACAGCGCCGCCTGGCTGGACTGCGAGTCGCCGTTCGACGCCGCGCAGCTGGCGGTGCGCATCGCACCGCTGTCCACGCGTTATGCCGACCGCGAGGCTTCGCTGGCACCGCTGGCGGCGCTGATCGCACGCCAGTACGCCGAGATGCCGGGCAACTACCTCGCGTTCTTCAGCAGCTTCGACTACCTGGAGCGCACCGCCGCCGCGCTGCAGGCCGCCGCGCCCGAGCTGCCGCTGCGCTGCCAGCAGCGCCGCATGGACGAAGCCGAGCGCCGCGCCTTCGTCGACTCCTTCGCCGAAGGCGGGCGCCAGATCGGCCTGGCGGTGCTGGGCGGCGCTTTCGGCGAAGGCATCGACCTGCCGGGCTCGCGCCTCGTCGGCGCCTTCGTCGCGACGCTGGGACTGCCGCCGGTGGACGCGGTGCAGGAGGCGATGAAGGCGCGGCTGGAAGCGCGTTTCGGCGCCGGCTGGGCCTACACCTACCTCGTGCCCGGGCTGCAGAAGGTCGTGCAGGCCGCCGGGCGAGTGATCCGCACCCCGGAAGACCGCGGCGTGCTGCACCTCGTCGACGACCGCTTCGGCCGCGCCGAGGTGCGGGCCTTGCTGCCGGGGTGGTGGCGGGTGCGGCGGGGCTGAGAGCCAGGCGGCGCAACGCGCTCAGCCGGCCACGCCCCCACCGTCGCGCAGCAACAAGGCCTGGCTGTATTGCAGGAACTCGTCGAGGTGCGAGGTGATGATCGCGACCGTGATCGGCAGTTGCAGCGCCTGATCCTCTTGCACCGCGATGTTGCGGAAGCCGACCATGCGCTTGAGCGCGTCGGCCAGACCGGCGTCGATCCAGCCCGCCCGGGCCAGCAGGGCGAAGACGTCGCGCGCACTCTGCGGCACGCCGAGCCGTTCGCGGCGGATCAGATGCTGGCCCATGTCGAGGGCCGCCTCGCAGGCGCGCTGGATGTTCAGGATCGCGGCGTCCTGGCGCGTGTAGTCGGTGGCGAAGCTCGCCGGGTTTGCGGCGTACTCCTCGCGTGCGCGGGCGACGCAGCGCTCGATCACCGCCGCCTTGTTCAGCAACACGTCATCGGCCATGGATGGTCCCCGTTCGGCGGATGTCCTGCAGCAGCCCGGCCGTGCCGTGTCGAGGGCCGTCTTCTCGCTCAATGCCGCCGCCTCGAACAGGCCGGCGCGCGTGTCGGCCGCCCACCACCGTTCGCCGGTCGTGATCACGCGGTACTGCATGACGGTCGAAGCGGCACGAAGGTCGAGCAGGTCGACGTCGCAGCCGGCAAGGTCGGCCAGTTCGCCGGACAGCTCGAACAAGGCCAGCGGATCGGCATAACCGGCGACGAGCACCGCCAGGTCCAGATCGCTGGCCGGGCCCGCCGTCCCGTCGATGCGGCTGCCGAAGGCATAGACCGCCAGCAAGCCGGGCAGGCGGCACCGCAGCAGTTCGACGATCGTCGCGCGGTTCATGGAGGCATTGTCCGATGAAGCAGGCCGGCCGCGCCCGTTCAAGGCCGCCGGGCCCCGCGGCGCCACAGCCCGCGCAGGCCCTCGGCCGTCGCGCCGGCCGCCAGCCGCAGCACCAGCCGAGCGACGCGGTAGACCAGCCACGCGCCGCCGACCATCGGCACCAGCAGCAGCACCGGCCACAGCGCCTCGACCGGGTGACCGGCCACCACGCGGCCACCGAGCACGCCCAGCGCGGTGAAGGCGGCCGCCGTCCAGGCCAGCGCCATCAGCGTGCGGCCCAGCTCGTGCCAGTGGGCGCCGCGCGGCGCCGCACCCGCCGCCGCCGTGCGCCAGCGCGCCAGCCGCTCGCCGCCCCAGCAGGCCAGCGCCAGCACGCCGGCCCAGGCCATCGCCGGCACGCCGGGCGCCCCGGCGCCGGCCGCCGGCGCCCAGCGGTTCAGCGCCGTCTCGGCGGCTGCCGCGGCGACGACGAAGGCCGCCAGCCGCGGCGGCGTCAGCCAGCGCCGGGCGTGCGCGTCGGCCCAGCGCGCCAGCGCGCGGCGCGTCTGCCCCGGCACGGTGGTCGGCCGGGTGTCGCGCCAGGCGTCGCGCCAGCGAACGAGGTCCTGCACCGTCAGCACGATGGCCACCAGCAGCGGCCAGGTCCACCAGCCCGCGGCGCCGGGCCAGGCCAGCAGCGCGGCGATGGACAGCACCATCAGCAGCACGCCCGACACGGCCGCACGCGCCAGCCACGACAGCGGCCGGCCCAGGCGCTGCAGACGCGCGTCCAGCTGGCGCCGTGCGGCCGCGATGAAGCCGAAGAAGACGAAGAACGGCACCGCCAGCCCGATGAACACCGGCAGCGCCAGCAGCGGCACCACGACCTCCGAGACGGCGTCGGGCAGCAGCGTCGCGACGCCGACCGCGGCCAGCAGCGCCAGCCAGGCCGCCACCACGATGGCCTCGACGCGGAACGCGAACCACAGCCGCGCCGCGACGTGCGCGCCGGTGGCCTGGAAAGCCCGCGCGCAGGGTTCGCCGAAGGTGTCGGCCAGGGCCCGCGCGGCGCCGCGGGTCGGCGACACGATGCGCGACAGCATCAGCCAGCGCCACGCCGAACGTGCGAACAGGCGCTGGCGCCCGCGGTCGGCGACGTCGGCGCGCAGCGCGCTCCAGGCCAGCTCCACCGCGTCGCGGTAGCGCGCCATCGCGCGGCTCTGGCCCGCCAGCCCGGCCAGCGCGTCGTCGTTCTCCGGGTCCAGGCGCAGCGCCTCGCGGTAGGCCTGCACCGCCTCGTCGGGCGAATGGCGGGTCTGGGCCAGGCGCACGAAGCCGTCGGCCCAGTCGGGAAAGGCGGCCACCAGCGCCTCGGCCTCGACACGTGCGCCGATCAGGTCGCCGGCGCGCTGGTGCACGGTGGACAGCAGCAGGCGCGACAGCGCGTCGCCGTCGCTGGCGCGCACGGCCTGGCGCGCCATCTCGACGGCCTCGGCATGGCGGCCGCGCACCGAATCCGCGTTGGCCAGCAGGCGCATCGCCCAGGCCGAGCCGGGCTCCTGCGCCAGCACGCCGCGCGCGAGCTCGACGGCCTCGTCGGTGCGGCCGAGCTGCGCCAGCACGTAAGCCAGCTGCAGCCGCGCCCGCGTGTGCGACGGGTCCTCGGCGGCGGCGCGCCGCGCCTGGGCCTCGGCGTCCTTCCAGCGGCCGATGGCTGCCAGCGCCCGGCTGCGCTCGACGAGCGCGTCGGCACGCTGGCGCGGCGTCGGCGCGTCAGCCAAGGCGGTGGCGCTTCATGTAGTCGAGCAGCTCGTCGTAGACGCCGCTCTCGTTGGCGAACATCGCGAAGTTGCGCGCCTGCGCGAACCACTCCAGCGTGCTCGGCCGCAGCGTCTTCAGCGCACGGCGGAAGTCGTCGTGGCCCACCGGGCGGATGCGCCCGGCCGCGGCGCTGGCCTCGATGGCCGCCTCGCGCGCCAGGTTGCACAGGTGGGCCAGGTCGGCGCCGGAGAACAGCTCGGTGGCGCGGGCCAGCGCGGGCAGGTCGACGCCGGCGTGCGGGCAGCCTTCGAGGTGATGCTCGAGGATGCGCTCGCGCGCCGTGACGTCGGGCGGCAGCACGAGCACCGTGCGGTCGAAGCGGCCCGGGCGGCGCAGCGCCGAGTCCACGTCCCAGGGGTGGTTGGTGGCACCGAGCACGAAGACGTCGGTGTTGTCGTGCTGCGCGCCGTCCATCTCGGACAGCAGCTGGTTGACGAGGTTGCGGCCGGCGCCGCCGCGCAGCTCGCTGCGCTTGTGGCCGAGCGCGTCGACCTCGTCGAAGAACAGCACCATCGGCGCCAGCCGGCGCGCGCTGTCGAAGATCTTGTGCAGGCGCTGCTCGCTCTCGCCGAACCACATGTCGAGCACGTCCTCCAGCCCGACCGACGCGAAACGCGCGCCCATCTCGCCGGCCAGCGCACGTGCGATGTAGGTCTTGCCGCAGCCCGGCGGGCCGTACAGCAGCAGGCCGCCGGTGCCGGTCTTGCCGAAGGCGCGGTAGAGCTCGGGGTCGCGCAGCGGGCCCAGCACCGACAGCTCGAGCTTCTTCTTCAGCCCCTCCATGCCGCCGATCTGGGCGAAGCTGACGCTCGGCGCCTGGACCTCGAACTCCTCGACACGCTCGCCGCCGTCGGCGGCCAGGCGCAGGCCGGGGCGTTCGCCACGCACCAGGTCCTGGGCCTCGGACGGCGCGCCGATCGTCGCCACCACCGGCGCCGGCCGGGGCGCGGCGGCCGGCGGCGGCGCGGCGGGCTCCAGCGCGGCCAGCAGGCGCGCGTAACCGTCGGCCGTCGGCCGGCCGAGCTGGCGCGCCAGCGGCGCGGCCAGGCGCAGCGCCGGCAGGTGGGCCGGGTCGCGCGCGAGCGTGCCGACACACAGCTCCAGCGCCGCCTCGGGCCGCTCGTCGTCGTGGAGCAGCTGCGCCAGGTGCTGGCGCAGGTCGAGGTCGTCGGGCGACTGCTGCAGCGCGGCTTCGAGCGCCGCGATGACGGAGGCGGGAGGTCTGGGCATCGGACGAAGAGGAGTTTTGACGGCTCGCCCTCAGTATCGGCCGCGCCGGCCGCCGCCGGAGGGCGATCAGCGCAGGAAAGCGTCGTACCCGGTCTTCAGGATCAGCGCCCCGACGACGACGATGAACACGTGGCGCACGAAGCCGGCGCCGTGTTTGAGCGCCAGCCGCGAGCCGATCAGGCTGCCGGCGACGTTGGCCACGGCCATCGTCAGGCCGATGTGCCACCAGACGTGGCCCTTGGCGGCGAAGAGGCCGATCGCCGCCAGGTTGGTCGCCACGTTCAGCAGCTTGGCCGAGGCCGAGGCGTTGAGGAAGTCGTAGCCCAGCAGGCGCACGAACAGGAAGATGAAGAAGCTGCCGGTGCCCGGGCCGAAGAAGCCGTCGTAGAAGCCGATGACCAGGCCGATGGCCGAGGCGCCGGCGACCTCGGCGCTGCGTGACGCGATCGGCGCGTGGTGCTGGCCCAGATCCTTGCGCGCCACGGTGTAGAGCAGCACCGCCAGCAGGATCAGCGGCAGCGCCTTGCGCAGGAAGGCCGGGTCGACCAGCGTCACCGCCCAGGCGCCGAGCAGCCCGCCGACGAGCGCCGCACCCGCCGCCGGCCCGAGCACCGCCCAGCGCAGGTCCACACGCCGCGCGTACTGCCAGCAGGCGAACGAGGTGCCCCAGACCGACGCGCTCTTGTTGGTGCCGAACAGCGTGGCCGCCGGCGCCTGCGGGTAGGCGGCGAACAGCGCCGGCACGAGGATCAGCCCGCCGCCGCCGACGATGGAGTCGACGAGGCCGGCGAAGAACGAGGCGAAGGTGACGAGAGCGAGGTCCATCGGGAAGCGGCGGCCCCGCAGGCGGGCGAGGAGTCGGATCGAGGGGGGCGCGGCCGCGCGCGCCGGCCGTCGGGCGACGGCGGGCGCGCATTGTCTCAGGGCGCCGCAGCGGACAATCGGCACGATGGACACCACCGACTTCGCCCTGCGCGGCGACTACATCACGCTGGACGCGCTGCTCAAGGCGACCGGCTGGGCTTCCAGCGGCGGCGACGCCAAGGCCGCCATCGCCGACGGCCGCGCCGTCGTCAACGGCGAGGCCGAAACGCGCCGCGGGCGCAAGCTGCGCGCCGGCGACGTCGTCGAGTTCGACGGCCACCGCGCGGTGATCCAGGCCGCCGCCTGAAGGAGCCGCCGATGGCGCTGGACCTTGCCGCGCTGCTGGCCGAAGCGCTGCCCGCCACGACCAAAGGCCTGGCCGCCCGCGCGGTGGGCCGGCCGCTGGCGGAACTCGGCTCGCTGGACCTGACGCTGACCGGCGGCGAACTGCCGTTCCCGGTCGCCGTGCTGAAAGACTCGGCACTGGCGCATAACAGCGCCTGGATGCGCGACTTCTGCGCCCGCGCCGGCGTCAGCCTGTGCCCGCACGGCAAGACGACGATGGCGCCGCAGCTCTTCGAGCGCCAGCTCGCCGACGGCGCCTGGGGCCTGACCGCCGCCACCGCGGCCCACGTGCGCAGCTACCGCCGCTTCGGCGTGCCGCGCGTGCTGCTGGCCAACCAGCTGGTCGGCGCGGCCAACGTCGACCTCGTGCTGGCCGAACTGGCCGCCGACCCGGCGTTCGACTTCTACACGCTGGTCGACTCCGAAGCCGCGCTGGCCGAGCTGCTGGCCGGGCTGGCGCGCCGGCCGATCGGCCGGCCGCTGCAGGTGCTGCTGGAACTGGGCGCACCGGGCGCGCGCACCGGCGTGCGCGGGCGCGAGGCCGCGCTGGCGCTGGGCCGGGCGATCCGCGCCGCCGCGCCGGCCGTCGTGCTGCGCGGCATCGAAGCCTACGAAGGCGTCGTGCCGGGCGACGGCGAAGCCGCGGTCGAACTGGCGGCGCTGACGCTGATCGAGCAGATCGGCGACATTGCCGCGGCCGGCGTCGCCGAAGGCTGGTTCGCGCCCGGCGAGATCATCGTCTCGGCCGGCGGCTCGCAGTTCTTCGACCTGGCGGCGCAGGTGCTGGCGGCGGTGGCCGCGCGCCCGGGCGGCCCGGCGGTGCGCCCGGTGCTGCGCAGCGGCTGCTACCTGTCGCACGACGCGCTGCACTACGAACGTATGCAGGCCCGGCTGCGCCAGCGCGCCGGCGCGGCGTGGGGCCGCGGCCCGGGGCTGCGCAACGCGCTGGAGGTCTGGACCGTCGTGCAGTCGGTGCCCGAACCCGGCCGCGCGATCTGCGCCGCCGGCAAACGCGACCTGTCGCACGACCTGATGCTGCCGCAGCCGCTGGGCTGGTGGCCGGCCGGCGAAGCGGCGCCGCGCGCGGTCCCGTCAGGCATCAAGACCGTGGCGCTGTCGGACCAGCACGCCTGGGTAGATGCAGCCGACGGCGCGATGCCGTGGCGCGTCGGCGATCTGGTCGGTTTCGGCGTCGGCCATCCGTGCACGACCTTCGACCGCTGGGGGCTGCTCTACACGGTCGACGACGGGTATCGGGTGACGGGTGGGGTGAGGACGTTCTTCTAGTCCTCGTCGGTTTGCGCCGGGGCGGGTGAGGTTGGGTCTGCAACTGGCCCTCCTGGCTGCGTTGACGTCGGTACGGCCGGCTGTGTTCGATACGGCGGCTGCTCGGATCGGCCGCGCACGCCACCGCCGCGGCGTGCCGCGGTCACCGGGTGGCCGGTTCCGTTCATGTCCCCCGGGCGGGCTGCGCCCGCCCTCCTCCTTTACTTCACTCCACCGGCCACCCGGCGCCCGCAGCAGGGCGTTGCAGGGTATGTTCTTCTTTGATCACCGCCCCCTCGAAGGCAAGTGACGGGGTTGTAAGCCGCGGGACGCAGGCTCAGAATAAACGCTGTTAGCCATCGCCAGCAGCATCGTCTCTTTTACACATTTAGCGCCGCGTCCACTCAACAGGAATAATCGGATCCTACGAGGACTCGCCTCCCCCGGCATCGGAAGCCGTTGCAGACACATCGGACGCAACAGGCGAAATCAATACCCCAAAAACTCAAGAAGCGTCAAACAACAACCACCATGGCAGAAGAAATTTCAGTTGCGCAATCCGTCTCGATCCGAGAAGCCGGCTATGACGAGTACTGGCTCCAGGATCAGATATGGTCAAACCCGACCGCACTGGGCCTTGGTGATCTCGACGCTCTTAGCAAGGAGCGACGCCAGAATTCTGGCGGACGCCTGGATATCCTTCTAAAAGACCCACAAGACGATTCGATGTATGAAGTCGAGGTCATGCTAGGCGAGACGGACGAGACGCACATCATCCGCACGATCGAATACTGGGACAACGAAAAACGCCGATGGCCACAACGACAACACTACGCCGTCCTGGTGGCCGAGCAGATCACGAGGCGATTCTTCAACGTCATCCACATACTAAGCCACTCTATTCCGATCATCGCGATACAGGTGGCGCTCATTGAAGTCAGCGGAAAGCGCTCCCTCTACTTCACGAAGGTTCTGGACACGTTCGAGGAAGTCGACGATGGATCGACCGTCACCGAAGTAGAAGTCAACAGGGATTTCTGGAACAAGAAGGCCAAGTGGACTGCAGACACAGCCGACAAGCTTCTATCGGTCGTCAAGACTGAGCTTATCGATCCCCAACCGAGCTACGTCAAGAACTACATAGCCATTACAGTCGGCCGAAACAACTACTTCTGGCTCCACAAGCGAAGCAGCAACAAGTCGCTGCTTGGTTTCAGAATAGCCGCACACCTGGCCGACGATGCACAGCAGGTTCTGGACGACGCAAAGATATCATTCACTCGAAAACCGAAATCCATTCTCGTCACCGTCGACTCCGCAACGGTTGAATCCAATGCAGAAGCCTTCTCGAAGCTGGCTTCGCTCGTTCGTCGAACGTGGGAAAAAGATGCCTAAACCGTCCAGGCAGGGTGGTCGGGATCAGACCTTGCCTTTTGCAGCACAGGCCGCGAACGCGGGCCGCTCTCGCGAGGCCAACCCTCCAGCGGCCGAAGTGGCGTGCAAAAGGCAAGACCGGACCCCAGCCTTCTGAATCACTGGAAGAGGAAGATCGTGGCCGAAACCCCGATTCCTACCAGCACTGGCCACGTCTATGTCCTCACGTCGCCGAGATGCGTTCACGTCAAGATCGGCGCTCCGACTATGCACCGGGCAAGCGCATACGGGAGATCAACTCCTCGGAGCCGTATCGGAGCCTGGGCCCGTGGACACTGCACGACTTCCGGCAGGTCCATGACTGGCGAGCTGTCGAGCGCTCGCTTCACTACACGTTCCGGGATCATCGGGCGAGGGACATCGACGGGCAACGGGAGCTGTTTTCGATCTCGGCGAGCGCGGCATCGATGCAGCTCGACCAGATCAACGCCTCGATGCTCACGAGGAAACCCAGGATCGACAGGATGTTTCAGGTCGACGGGTTCCCCGAGTACCTGACGAGCCTCTTCAAAACCTCCGGCCTGTTCAACTGGCTGGACCATCAAGGTCACTGGACCCTCAGCCTCTATCCGGGCACGAGCGGCGGCCGTTACTACACGATCAACATCGGCCCCCACGAGGTCGCTTTCGCATCCATTCGCTCTGCCAGCGGCCGGCCCCGGCAGATGCTGCTGATGGATCGTCTCGTGCTCGATTTCCCGGAGACCATCTCCTGGGTCGAGTCGCACGGCGGAGACATCGCGCACGACCAGTACGCCAGCAGCCTGCATCGGGCCACGTCGGTTCTGTTCGACGGCGACTTCGGGACGGCGCTGGAGTTCCTGAGCCTGAGCGGGGTTCGGCGCGCCGTCGTCGCCTACTGGTCGGAGGCTCTGCTCGAGTTGCAGGACAGAGGTGTTGGCAGCATTTACGCGCGCCACCACAACTGGAATGCCGTCGCCGAACTGAGGAGGAATCTGACGCTCATCGGCTCGACGGAGCACGAGGGCTGACTGGAAGCGGCCGCTCCCTGCCCCGGTCGCCGGGTGGCCGGTGGAGTGAAGTAAAGGAGGAGGGCGGGCGCAGCCCGCCCGGGGGACATGAACGGAACCGGCCACCCGGCGGCCGGGGCTCGCCGCGGCGGTGGCGTGCGTGGCGCCTCCCGGCCGCAGAAGAAGCGAACACCGGGCATCTGGCCGACAGGCCACACCCCAGCGCGACAGCCGCGCGTCAGGCGGCGAGCTTGCTGCTCACCAGCCGGTTCAGGCTGACCCCTTGTTCGGCCGCCTCGATGACCAGTTGCCGATGCTGCTGCGGCGGGATGCGGACCTTGAACTCGCCGCTGTAGCGCCGGTCGGCGATCGGCTCGGGCACCGGTTCGGCGTTGGCCAGCATGTCCTTCACGCTGTCGGCCACCACGGAGCGGATACCGGCCAGCGCCTCCTCGGGCGATGCGGCCAGCCACGACAGCGACGGGAACTCGGCGCATAGGCCGACGTGTTCGCCGTCCTCGGCGGACCAGGTGACGCGCCAGGTGTAGTGGTCAACGTTCATCGCCAAGGCCCTCCCCAATCGCCGCAAGCCCGGACTCCGCGGCAGTTCGCCAAGGAATGGTCCCACTGCCGAACGAACCAGGGCAAGCGCCCGTTCGTGGCTGACAGCCTGCAGACACAGCCTAGAACCCTACGTCCGGGGCGTAGAGTCTCCGCATGTTCACCGTCGTCGAGACGTCGCCGCTCCAGAAGCAGTGGCCCGTGTACTGGATGGAGGCTGAACGCAGTGAGTTCGCGTCCCCAAAGCCGGCGCCCAGGTGCCGCTGACGCACTACGCCATGGCCAGGACCGACAAGCTCTCCGCCGCCGTACTCAAGGAGATCCGCCGTGCCCTCAAAGACTAAGCCGCTGCCCCCGAAGGAACTCGCCGCCTACGAAGCCGGCCGCGACCTGGGCGCGGAGTTGCTGCAGTCGATCCGCGAAATGAAGGCCGGCAAGCTGAGCGTGGTGCACAGCCCCGCCGCCGAAGCGCGCATCAAGCCTTCAACCCCCGCAACTCCCCCGCTCTCGCCCCCAGCGCCCCCCGATCCGGCTTGCCCGCCGCGGTGACCGGCAGCGCATCGACCCAGACCACCGCCCGCGGCCGCTTATGGCGTGCCAGGTGCGCGGCCAGGTGGGCGACGATCGTCGCGTCGGGCGGCGGCGTGCCGTCGGCCACCAGCGCCGCGGCGACGGTCTGGCCCCAGGTTTCGTCGGGCACGCCGAAGACCGCCGCGGCGGCGATGCCGGGCAGCGCTTCCAGCACACGCTCCACTTCGGCCGGGTAGACGTTCTCGCCGCCGGTGACGATCAGGTCGTGGCGGCGGCCGAAGAGTTCGACATGGCCGTCGGCATGGATGCGGCCGTGGTCGCCGGTGTCGAACCAGGCCTCGGGGTCCAGCGCCGGCTCGCCCAGGTAGCCGTGCATGCGCATCGCGCCGCGCACTTGCAGGCGCTCGCCGTCGGCACGCAGCTCGGCGCCGGGCAGCACGGTGCCGCAGCCCCAGGGTTCGGCGTCGAAACGCGCCTCGTACGGCGTGGCGACGATCTGCGAGCAGGTCTCGGTGCAGCCGTAGGTCACGACGACCGGCAGCCGCGCCGCACGCGCCCGTGCGAAGAGCCGCGGCGACGCCGCCGAGCCGCCCAGCAGCAGCGTGCGGAAATACGGCGGCGCCACCCAGCCCGGGTGCGCGTCCAGCGTCAGCGCCAGCATCGTCGGCACCAGCGAGGCCAGCGTGATGCGTTCGTGTTCGATCAAGCCCGGCAGCCGCGCGGCGTCGAAACGCGGCGCCAGCACCAGCGTCGCGCGGGCGGCCAGGCAGCGCGTCAGGATCGACAGCCCGCCGACCCGCGCCAGCGGCATCGCCAGCAGCCAGCGGTCACCGGCCTGCCAGCCGACGTTGGCGGCGTGCGCGGCAGCCGACGCGCGGAACGCGGCGCGTGTCAGCACCGCGCCGCGCGAACGGCCGGTGGTGCCGGAGGTGAAGATCACCGCCGCGGCGTCGGCGGGCAAGGCGCCGGCCGCTTCGCAGGCGGCGATCTCGGCCACGTGTTCGGCGGCCGTGGCGCGCGGGTGCAGCAGCAGTGCCGGCACACCGGCTTCCAGCAGCGCCAGCAGCTCGACGACGGTCGCGACCGCGTTGTGGCCGACGACCGGCACCGCGTCGCGCCGGCCGCTCAGCGCGGCAATGCGCGGCTCGGCCGCGGCGGCCAGATCAGAGAAGGTCCAGACGCGACCGTCCTCGGCGACGACGGCCGGCGCGCCACCGGCCTCGCGCGCGGCAGCACGGATCGACAGCGCGCCGGCGTCGGCCGCCGCACCGGCGAGCGGCGCATCGCCGCCCCCGGCGCTCGCGGCGCGGCCGGCGGCGGTCTCCGGCGCGCGGCCGCCGCTCACGGCAGGCGCGGGAACTTGCGGAAGTCCGGCTTGCGCTTTTCCAGGAAGGCGTTCTTGCCTTCCTTGCCTTCTTCGGAGAGGTAGTACAGCAGCGTGGCGTTACCAGCCAGTTCCTGCAGCCCGGCCTGGCCGTCGCAGTCGGCGTTCAGCGCCGCCTTCAGGCAGCGCAGCGCGATCGGGCTGTTGGCCAGCATCTCGCGGCACCACTGCACGGTCTCTTCTTCCAGCCGCTCGTAAGGCACGACGCAGTTGACCAGGCCCATGTCCAGCGCCTCCTGCGCGCCGTACTGGCGGCACAGGAACCAGATCTCGCGCGCCTTCTTCTGGCCGACGATGCGCGCCATGTAGCTGGCGCCGTAGCCGCCGTCGAAGCTGCCGACACGCGGGCCGGTCTGGCCGAAACGCGCGTTGTCGGCGGCGATCGTCAGGTCGCAGATCATGTGCAGGACGTGGCCGCCGCCGATGGCGTAGCCGGCGACCATCGCGACGACGGGCTTGGGCAGCGTGCGGATCTGGCGCTGCAGGTCCAGCACGTTCAGGCGCGGCACGCCGTCGCCGCCGACATAACCGCCGTGGCCGCGCACACGCTGGTCGCCGCCCGAGCAGAAGGCGTCCTTGCCGGCGCCGGTGAGGATGATGACGCCGACGTTCTCGTCGTCGCGTGCGTCGGCGAAGGCACGTTCCATCTCCTGCACCGTCTCCGGGCGGAAGGCGTTGCGCACCTCGGGGCGGTTGATCGTGATCTTGGCGATGCCCTCTTCGCTCTTCTCGTAGACGATGTCGCCATAGCCGGCGACGGCGGTCCAGGCGGGGACGGGCGGCAGTTCGGTCGTGCTCATGCGCTCTCGGAGTCGGACGAAAGGCGAGACTCTAGCTTGAGCAAGGTCATGCGCGCCCCGGGTTGGCGCAAACCGGAGGCAGGACGATCAGACCTCGGCCTCGGCTTCGGGCCAGAGGTTCGGGAAGTAGAAACGCAGCGCGTGCTGCGGGACGGCGAAACGCAGCTTGCCGTACGGCGTGTCCGACCGCAGGAAACCGCGGCTGATCAGCGCCGACACCAGCCCGGTCGCCAGCCGGTCGCCCAGGCCGGTCATCGCCTTGAAGTCGGCACGCGCCAGTTCGGTCTGGGTGGCGAACAGGTAATGCAGAGGCCGCAGCGCCTCGCGCCGCACGCCGGACTGGCGCGCCGACTGCTCGAAGCTCAGCGCGGCCTCGATGCGGCCCTGGATGTCGGCGACGTCCAGCATCTGGCGCATGAAACGCGCCTGGTCCAGGCAGGTCTCCAGCGCGTAACCGATCCAGGTGACGAAACCGGCTTCGGTGAGGTTGCCGCGTCCGTCCAGGTCGCCGCGGCGGTGTTCGTCGGCGGCTTGCAGCAGCTGTTTGTAGCGGGCCTGGCTGCGCGCGAAGCCGCGCAGCGGCGACCACAAGCCGTGCGTCAGCCCGGCGGCGTGCAGCACCAGATGGGTGTGCAGACGGCAGACGCGGCCGTTGCCGTCGGCGAAAGGGTGGACCCAGGCCAGACGGTGGTGCGAGGCCATGGCCGCGACGATGCTGGCTTCGCCGCGGCGCACGCCGCCATAGACCTGCGCCCAGCGGCTCACGAAAGCGTCCAGCGCGGTATGCAGCGGCGCTTCGTGCTGCCCCACGGCGATCTGGCGTTCGCGGAAGCGGCCGGGGGCCATCAGCGAGCCGTCGGCCAGCCGCAGGTCTTGTTCACCCAGCCCGGAGAACAGGCGCTCGTGCAGCCACTGCACGCACTCGGACGAATACAGCCAGCGAGGAACGGCGTCACGGTTTTGGTCCAGCATGCCGTCGAGCCGGTTTTCGCACTGCTGCTCGGTCTGGATATGGGCCACGGCCAGGCGCTGGCGGCGCGCGAGGTCGGCGTCGCCGGCGTAGCCCTGTTGCAGCGCACGCTCGATGTCCGACGGGCGGGTGTGCTCACCTTCGATGCGGTTCGTGTAGTACGAGTTCATGCTGCGCAGCAGCGCTCGCAGCTCGCTGCGCGCCGCCGGCGCGGCCGATGCGCCGAGCACGGCCGCCTCGCGCACGAGGTCGCTCGCCTGCTCGAGCAAAGGCTCGAGCTTCGACGCCGACGGCAGCAGTGGCTCGAACTGATGCGGTGCGTCGTGGACGGCGATTTTTTGCGACTTCATCTGCGAGATTTTTTGTGATCCATCTCAGCTATGAATATCGCATGATGTTGCGGATTTTTTTGCGAGATTTTGCGTGAACCTCTGAACGGCGCGGAGGGGTGAGCAGCTTCAGTCGCGCATCGTCGACACCAGCACGTCGGCGCTGCCTTCGGCCAGCACGTGCCGCGTCGTGCTGCCCAGCAGCAGGTCGACGCTGGCCGAACGGCCGTGTTTGCCGAGCACGACGAGGTCGCAGCCCAGCTCGGCTTCCTGCTCGACGATGCGCAGCGAGGCGTCGCCTTCCAGCACCCGCGGCATCCACTGCGCGGCGCGCAGCCCGCAGTCCTCGGCCAGCGCGTGCACGCGGCGTGTCGCCTCCAGCCGCGCCGCCTCGCGGTAACGCTCGACGGTGGCGTCGTCGACGCCGGCATAACGCAGCTTCTCGCCGAACGGCACCTCGTAGGCCGCCATCAGCACCAGTTGCGCATGCGGCGCGACGCGGTGCGCCAGCGCCACGGCGGCCCTGGACCACGGCGAGAAGTCGACCGCGACCAGCACACGCCGGTAGGGCTCGTGCGGCGGCTGGCGCACGACGAGCAGCGGCCTTGCGCTGCGCCGCATCAGCCGCTCGGCGGTGCTGCCCAGCACCAGCCGGCGCAGGAAGCCGCTGCCGCGTGCGCCCAGCACCAGCAGCCCGGCGTCGCGCTCTTCGGCTTCGCGCAGGATCTCGTCGAGCACCGGGCCGCTGCAACAGGCCACGGCCGGCTCGACGTGGCGGCGCGCCTTCAGCTCGGCGGCCTGGGCGGCCAGCGCGGTGTGCGCCTCGGCCAGCATCGCCTGCTCGGGCGCGGTGTCGCTGCCCAGCCAGGCGCGCAAGGCCTCCAGCGCGTCGCCGGGCAGCACGTGCACCAGGGCCAGCGGCGCGCCGGTCTCGTGCGCCAGGCGTGCGGCACGTTCGGCGGCCTGGCGGGCCTGCGGCGAGAAGTCGGTGGCGGCGATCACGGGGGCGGTCGGGGGCATGCGCGCGTCCTCGGCAACGCCCCGCTCCACGCGGCGGGGCCGGCTTCATTCTGGGAAAGCAGGTGCCGGCCCGACTTCTGATGGGGGCTTGCCTCTGCGCCGCATCAAGGCGGCGCGGCTTTCATGCGGACTCGCGGAACTTCTCGCAAGTCCTTGAATCCGCGCCGTTTTCTGGCGTCGACCGCGGATCGCGGGCACTTCGCCCCTAGACTTGGGCCCCAATGTCCCTGCTGATCCTGCTCGTACTGCCTTTTGTCGGCAGCGCGGTCGCCGCGCTGTTGCCGACGAACGCGCGCAACCTCGACTCGCTGTGGGCGGCGCTGGTCGCGCTGGCGGTCGCGGTGCCGCTGGCGCTGCTGTATCCCGAGGTCGCCGCCGGCGGCGTCGTCGTCGAGCGCCTGAGCTGGCTGCCCAGCCTCGGGCTGGACATCGTCGTGCGCCTCGACGGCTTCGCCTGGATGTTCGCGATGCTGGTCGCGGCGATGGGGCTGCTGGTCATCGTCTACGCGCGCTACTACCTCTCGCCCGAGGACCCGGCGGCGCGCTTCTATTCGCTGCTGCTGGGTTTCATGGGCGCGATGCTGGGCGTCGTCGTCTCCGGCAACCTGCTGCAGATGGTGGTGTTCTGGGAGCTGACCAGCGTCTTCTCCTTCCTGCTGATCGGCTACTGGACGCACCGCCGCGACGCCCGCCGCGGCGCACGCATGGCCTTCACCGTCACCGCCACTGGCGGCCTGGCGCTGCTGGCCGGCGTGCTGCTGCTGGGCCACGTGGTCGGCAGCTACGAGCTCGACGCGGTGCTCGCCGCCGGCGACACGGTGCGCGGCCACGCGCTGTACCCGTGGATCCTGGGCCTGGTGCTGGCCGGCGCGCTGACCAAGAGCGCGCAGTTCCCGTTCCACTTCTGGCTGCCGCACGCGATGGCGGCGCCGACGCCGGTGTCGGCCTATCTGCACTCGGCGACGATGGTCAAGGCCGGCGTGTTCCTGCTGGCGCGGCTGTGGCCGGTGCTGTCGGGCACCGAGCCCTGGTTCTGGATCGTCGGCGGCGCCGGCCTGGCCACGCTGCTGCTGGGCGCCTGGGCGGCGATGTTCCAGAACGACCTGAAGGGGCTGCTGGCCTATTCGACGATCAGCCACCTCGGGCTGGTGACGCTGCTGCTCGGGCTGGACAGCCCGGTGGCCGCGGTCGCGGCGGTGTTCCACATGATGAACCACGCGACCTTCAAGGCCTCGCTGTTCATGTCGGTGGGCATCATCGACCACGAGACCGGCACGCGCGACATGCGCCGCCTCGACGGCCTGTACCGCTTCATGCCGATCACCGGCACGCTGGCCATCGTGGCCTGCGCGGCGATGGCCGGGGTGCCGCTGCTCAACGGCTTCCTGTCCAAGGAGATGTTCTTCGCCGAGACGGTGCACGTCGGCGACAACGCGGCGGTGCGCTACGGCCTGCCGCTGGCGGCGACGCTGGCCGGCGTGTTCGCGGTCGTCTACTCGCTGCGTTTCGGCCACGACGTGTTCTTCGGCCCGGCGCCGCGCGGCCTGCCGCGCGAGCCGCACGAGCCGGTGCGCTGGATGCGCGTGCCGGTGGAGCTGCTGGTCTTCGCCTGCATCGCGGTGGGCACGCTGCCGGCGCTGGTCATCGGGCCGCTGCTGGAGACGGCCGCGCGGCCGGTCGTCGGCGGCACGCTGCCCGACTACAGCCTGGCGATCTGGCACGGCCTGAACACGCCGCTGATCATGAGCGCGGTGGCGATGGCCGGCGGCATCGTCATCTACATCTCCTATGCCGAGGCCTTCAAGCGCCGGCCGCGGCGCGGCGCACCGCTGGTCGGGCGCTACGACGGCCGCGTCGTCTTCGAGCGCACGCTGGCCTGGGTGACCTCGCTGGCACGCCGGGCGCTGCGCCTGACCGGCACGCGGCGGCTGCAGCCGCAGCTGCTGGCGATGGTCGCCGCCGCCGGGCTGACCGGGCTGGCCTCGGCGCTGGTCGTGCCGCTGGAGTGGGGCGACCGCGCGCGCATCCCGGCCACCCCCGGCTTCGTGCTGCTGTGGGCCGTCGGCGCGGCCTGCGCCGTCGGCGCGGCCTTCCAGGCCAAGTACCACCGGCTGGCGGCGCTGACGATGCTGGGCGTCGTCGGGCTGGCGCTGTGCATCACCTTCGCCTGGTTCTCGGCGCCCGACCTGGCGCTGACGCAGCTGGCGGTGGAGGTGGTCACCGTCGTGCTGTTCCTGCTCGGCCTGCGCTGGCTGCCCAAGCGGCTCGAGGAGGACGGGCCGGGCATCGGCGCGCGCGCGCGCTGGCGCCGCCGGCGCGACTTCGTCATCGCGCTGGCCATCGGCGCCGGGCTGGCGGCGCTGTCCTTCGCGCTGCTGACGCGCCACGCGCCGCTCAGCATCTCGCCGTACTTCCTCGAGAACGCGCTGCCGCTGGGCGGCGGCACCAACGTCGTCAACGTGATGCTGGTCGACTTCCGCGCCTTCGACACGCTGGGCGAGATCACGGTGCTGGGCATCGTCGGCATCACGGTCTACGCGCTGCTGCGGCGCTTCCGCCCGCCGCGCGAGGTGATCCACCGGCCGACGCAGCAGCAGCTCGTCGCGCCCGACGGCCCCAGCGACCTGGCCGACGACCACGACGGCGGCGGCACCGCGCAGCGCTACCTGGAAGTGCCGGCGGTGCTGGTGCGGCTGCTGCTGCCGGTGGCGGCGCTGTTCGCCGCGCACCTGTTCCTGCGTGGCCACGACGAGCCGGGCGGCGGCTTCGTCGCCGGGCTGGTGGTGTCGATCGCCTTCATCGCCCAGTACATGGTCTCGGGCACACGCTGGGTCGAGGAGCGCATGGCGCTGAAGCCGCCGCGCTGGATCGCCGTCGGCCTGCTCGTCGCGCTGTGCACCGGGCTCGGCTCGCTGTGGTTCGGCTACCCGTTCCTGACGACGCACACCGCGCACCCGACGCTGCCGTGGATCGGCCCGGTGCACCTGCCGAGCGCGGCGCTGTTCGACCTCGGCGTCTTCGCCGTCGTCGTCGGCTCGACGCTGCTGCTGCTGACGGCCATCGCCCACCAGTCACTGCGTGCGCAGCGCCGCCCCGGCGCGGCGCGGGAGGAGGCCTGATGGAAGTCGTCGTCTCGATCGCCATCGGCGTGCTCGGCGGGGCCGGCGTCTGGCTGCTGCTCAGGCCACGGACCTTCCAGGTGCTGATCGGCCTGTCGCTGCTGTCCTACGCCGTCAACCTGTTCATCTTCAGCGTCGGCAGCCTGGCCGTGGACCGCGAGCCCATCGTCGTGCCCGGCGTCACGCCCGACCTGCTGAACTACACCGACCCGCTGCCGCAGTCGCTGGTGCTCACCGCCATCGTCATCGGCTTCGCGACGACGGCGCTGTTCCTCGTCGTGCTGCTGGCGCTGCGCGGCCTGTCCGGCGGTGACCACGTCGACGGCCAGGAGGAGCGCTGATGAACGCCGCCGACCTGATCGTCGCCCCGGTGCTGCTGCCGCTGGCCACCGCGGCCGGCATGCTGCTGCTGGGCGAACAGCGCCGCGGCATCAAGTCCGTCGTCAACACGCTGTCCACCGCCGCCGGGCTGGCCATCGCGATCGTGCTGCTGATGCACGTGCACGCCCAGGACGCGCCCTCGGCCTACGCCGTCTACCTGCCGGGCAACTGGCCGGTGCCCTACGGCATCGTGCTCGTGGCCGACCGGCTGTCGGCGCTGATGATGGTGCTGGCCGGCAGCGTGGCGCTGGCCGCGCTGCTGTTCTCGCTGGCCCGCTGGCACCGCGCCGGGGTGTACTTCCACGTGCTCTTCCAGCTGCAGCTGATGGGGCTGTACGGCGCCTTCCTGACCGCCGACCTGTTCAACCTCTTCGTCTTCTTCGAGGTGCTGCTGGCCGCCAGCTACGCGCTGCTGCTGCACGGTGGCGGGCCCGAGCGCGTGCGCGCCGGGCTGCACTACATCGCGATCAACCTGTTCGCGTCGCTGCTGTTCCTGATCGGCGTGGCCGTGCTCTACGGCGTGACCGGCACGCTGAACATGGCCGACATCGCGCGCAAGCTGGCGCTGGTGCCCGACTCCGACCGCGGCCTGCTGCTGGCCGGCGCGTCGATCCTCGGCGTGGCCTTCCTCGCCAAGGCCGCGCTGTGGCCGCTGAACTTCTGGCTGCCGCCGGCCTACGCCGCGGCCGGCGCGCCGTCGGCGGCGGTGTTCGCGATCCTGACCAAGGTCGGCGTCTACGCCGTGCTGCGGCTGTGGACGCTGTGTTTCCCCGAGAGCGCCGGCCCGTCGGCGTTCTACGGCGCCGAGCTGCTGGCCTGGGGCGGCATCGCGACGCTGGCCTACGGCTCGGTGGGCATGCTGGCCTCGCAGCAGCCGGGGCGGCTGGCCGGCTACAGCGTCATCGCCTCCTCGGGAACGCTGATCGCGGCGATCGGGCTGCACGAGACGGCGCTCGCCGCCGGCGCGCTGTACTACCTCGCCAGCTCGACGCTGGCTGGCGCGGCGATGTTCCTGCTGGTCGAGCTGCTCGAGCGCTCGCGCCAGGTCGAGACCGCGCCGCCGCAGGCCGACCCCGGCGACGAGGCGCTGCCCGACTTCGTCGACACCGCGCCGCCGGCCATCGTCAACCTCGACGACGACGAGCAGGTGCTGATCGGCCGCGCGATCCCGGCGGCGCTGGCCTTCGTCGGCGTGGCCTTCGGCGTCTGCGGGCTGGCGCTGTCGGGGCTGCCGCCGCTGTCGGGTTTCGTCGGCAAGCTGGCGATGCTGTCGGCGCTGCTGCCGCGCCAGGAGCCGGCGGCCTGGGTGCTGTTCGGCACGCTGATCGCCTCCGGGCTGATGGCCGCCACGGCGCTGGTGCGCATCGGCATCCGCCACTTCTGGACCCCGGGCGACCGCCAGCCGCCGACGCTGCGCCTGGCCGAGGGCCTGCCGGTCGCGGCACTGCTGGGCGCGCTGGTGACGCTGGTCGTGCTCGGCGAGCCGATGCTCGAGTACACGCGCGCCGCGACCGACGCGCTGCAGACGCCGTCGCTGTACATCGACGCCGTGCTGCGCGCCCAGCCGCTGCCGCAGCCGACGCTGGAGGCCGCACGATGAAGCGCCTGCTGCCCGCCCCGCTGCTGTCGGCGGGGCTGTTCGCGATGTGGCTGCTGCTGCGTCCCTCGCTGTCGACCGGCTCGCTGCTGCTGGGCGCGCTGCTGGCGCTGGTGCTGCCGGTGCTGATGGCGCCGCTGCGCCCGGCGGGCGGCCCGGTGCGCCGGCCGCTCGTCGTGATGCGCCTGGTGGCCATCGTCGGCGTGGACGTCGTGCTGTCGGCGCTGGACGTCGCGCGCGGCGTGCTGTCCTCGCGGCGGCGGCCGCCGCGCGGCACCTTCGTCGTCGTGCCGCTGGACCTGCGCGACGTGCACGGCCTGGCGGCGCTGGCGATGATCACCACCGTCGTGCCCGGCACCGTGTGGTGCGAACTGGCCCCGGACCGCAGCGCGCTGCGGCTGCACGTCTTCGACCTCGTCGGCGAAGCCGAGTTCGTGGCGCACTTCAAGCAGCGCTACGAACAACCGTTGAAGGAGATCTTCGGATGACGCCCCTGCTCGTCTGGGCGGTCGCCGCGACGCTGGCGCTGTACGCGCTGGCGATGGCGCTGGGGCTGGCCCGCCTGATGCGCGGCCCGAGCGCGCAGGACCGCGTGCTCGCGCTCGACTTCCTCTACGTCGTCGGCATGCTGATGATGCTGGTGCTGGCGATCCGCTACGACAGCCGCATGTACTTCGAGGGTGCGCTGCTGATGGTGCTGTTCGGCTTCGTCGGCTCGGTGGCGATGGCCAAGTTCCTGCTGCGCGGGGAGGCCATCGAATGACGATCGTCTGGACCGAGCTCGTCGTCGCGCTGCTGCTGCTGGCCAGCGGCGGCATCGTGCTGACCTCGGCGCTGGGGCTGTGGCGGCTGCCCGACTTCTTCG
Source organism: Rubrivivax sp. JA1055 (assembly GCF_020966565.1). Lineage (NCBI taxonomy): Bacteria > Pseudomonadati > Pseudomonadota > Betaproteobacteria > Burkholderiales > Sphaerotilaceae > Rubrivivax > Rubrivivax sp. JA1055. Next base: position 94,480 of record NZ_JAJKFP010000001.1, read on the forward strand.
CCCGCATGCATGCGCCGGCGCTGGCCTCGACGCTGGCCGCCTGGCTGGTGGCCGCGGCGTCGATCGTGCACTTCACGGCGCGCGAGGGCGAGCTGTCGCTGCACGTCTGGCTGACCGTCGTGCTGCTGTCGATCACCGCGCCGGCGACGACCGTGGTGCTGGCGCGCGCGGCGCTGTTCCGCCGCCGCCACGCCGGCGACGACCTGCCGCCGCCGCTGGCCGGCGTACCGCCACGCCAAGCGCGCGACCTCGACGCGGCAGACGACTAGGCGGCGGCACATGGCGGGGCTCTGCGCGGCCCCAAAGGGCAGAACCGCTCGTCGGACTGACTGGAGCCTCCCTCGTGGAGGGAGGCTGGAGGGTGCCGTCGAACACGCTGGAGCACCCTCCCGGAGGGGGCTCGGGGGAGCTGTGCGTAGAGCCGCAGGCTAGGAGTCTGCGCGGCGAAAGCCGCACAGACTCCTAGCGGATGTCGTCGGGCAGCTCGATCTTGACTTCCAGGACCTCGAAGTTGTCCTGGCGTTCGACGCTGACCTTCACGTCCTCGGGCGCGATCTTCACGTACTTGGCGATCACGGCCATCAGCTCCTGCTGCATCTGCGGCAGGTAGTCGGCGCGCGTGCCGCGGCCCGAGCGCTCGTGGGCGAGGATGATCTGCAGCCGCTCCTTGGCGACGGACGCCGTCTGCTTCTTCTCTCCGAGGAAAAACGAGAGGAAGGACATCGCGTTTACCTCCCGCCGAACAGGCGCTTGAAGAAGCCGGGCTTCTGGTAGTCGACGAAGCGCATCGGGCGTTCCTCGCCGAGGAAACGCGCGACCACGTCCTGGTAGGCCTGGGCGACGTCGGTGTCCTTCAGGTGGATCGCCGGCAGGCCCTGGTTGCTGGCGTCGAGCACCGACTGGCTCTCCGGCACCACGCCGAGCAGCGGGATGCGCAGGATCTCCTGCACGTCCTTCAGCGACAGCATCTGGCCGCCTTCGACACGCTCGGGGTCGTAGCGCGTGATCAGCAGATGCTCCTTGACCGGCTCCTGGCCTTCGATCGCGCGCCGCGTCTTGGACGACAGCATGCCCAGGATGCGGTCGCTGTCGCGCACCGACGAGACCTCGGGATTGGTGACGACCAGCGCCTCGTCGGCGAAGTGCATCGCCATCAGCGCGCCGGTCTCGATGCCGGCCGGGGAGTCGCAGACGACGTAGTCGAAGCCCATCTCGGCGAGCTCGGCGAGCACGCGCTCGACGCCGTCCTGCACCAGCGCGTCCTTGTCGCGCGTCTGGCTGGCGGCGAGCACGAACAGGTTCTCGCAGTTCTTGTCCTTGATGAGCGCCTGCTGCAGCTTGGCCTCGCCGTGGATCACGTTGATCAGGTCGTAGACCACGCGGCGTTCGCAGCCCATGATCAGGTCGAGATTGCGCAGGCCGACGTCGAAGTCGATCACCGCGGTCTTGTGGCCGCGCAGCGCGAGGCCCGAGGCGAAGCTGGCGCTGGTCGTGGTCTTGCCCACGCCGCCCTTGCCGGACGTGACGACAATGATTCTGGTCATCGCTGGGGGTTCCTCTGGGGTGGCGGGCGCTTCGGCGCGCCCTCTCAATTCACGGCCAGCGGCTCGACGACGAGCCGCTCGCCTTCCAATCTCACCTGCGCCGGCTTGCCGACGATGTCGTCGGCCAGCGGCGTCTCGGTCGTGCGGTACATGCCGGCCACCGAGACGAGCTGCGGCTCCATGCAGGTGCTGAAGATGCGGGCGTTGACGTCGCCGCGCGCGCCGGCGATGGCGCGGCCGCGCAGCGGCGCGTAGACGTGGATGCTGCCGTCGGCGATGACCTCGGCGCCGAAGCTGACGACCGACAGCACGACGAGGTCGCCGCCGCGCGCGTAGACACGCTGGCCCGAACGCAGCGGCTTGTCGACGATCAGCGTCGGCACCGCGGCGGCCGGCACCGGCACCTCGACCTCGCGGATCACCTCGACCTCGCGCACGACGTCACGCACGACCTCGACCTCGCGCAGCCCGGGCTCGGGGCGCGGCTCGGGGCGGGTCTCGGGTTCGGTCGCCGGCGGCAGGCCGGCCTCGCGGGCGGCGGCCATCTGGGCCTCGCTGCCGCCCTGCACGGCCACCGCGTGCATGCGGTGGCGCGCCAGGTGGGCCAGCAGCGCGCCGAAGTCGGGCACGGCCTCGCCGTCACGCAGCGGGCTCAGGTCGATCACCAGCGGTTCGTCGTCGAACAGCCCCGGGCTGTCGGCGAAACGCTCGTCCAGCGAGGCGCCCAGCGCGGCGGCGTCGGCGACGTGCAGGCGCAGGGCGGTGAGCCACCAGGCGGTGCTCTTCAGGTCGAACAGGGGGGAAGCCGGCGAAACGGACATGGACACGGGAACGGACGACGACGCGGCGGGCGCGCTGCCGGACGACGCGCAAGGTGGAAACCGCGCCAAAGTCTACTATGGGGCTCGACATCGCCCCGGCGCGGGCGGGGAACGGTTGCAGCGCCGCCGACAACGGCGACGCCCCGGCACCCTCGCGGGCCCGGGGCGTCGGCAAGCGAGGGTCAGGCCCCGGCGCGATCGGCAGCGCCGAGCTGGAACACCGCCACCGCCTGGGCCAGCGTCGCCGCCTGCTGGCGCATGCTGGCCGCCGCCGCGGCGCTCTGCTCGACCAGCGCGGCGTTCTGCTGCGTCATCTTGTCGAGCTCGGCCACAGCCTGGTTGACCTGGCCGATGCCGCCCGACTGCTCGCTGCTGGCGGCGCTGATCTCGCCGATGATGGCGCTGACGCGCTGCACGCCGTCGACGATCTGCTGCATCGCCGCGCCGGCCTCCTGCACGAGGCGGGTGCCGCCGTCGAGCTTCTCGCCGGACGTGGTGATCAGCGCCTTGATCTCGCGCGCGGCCTGCGCCGAACGCTGCGCCAGGCTGCGCACCTCGCTGGCGACGACCGCGAAGCCGCGCCCCTGCTCGCCGGCGCGTGCCGCCTCGACCGCGGCGTTGAGCGCCAGGATGTTGGTCTGGAACGCGATGCCGTCGATGACGCCGATGATGTCGCTCATGCGCCGCGACGCGGCGTTGATCTCGTCCATGCTGGCCACGACCTGGGCGACGACGCCGCCGCCCGAGCGTGCCGCCTCGGCCGCCTCGTGCGCCAGCCGGTCGGCCTGCTGCGCCGCCGTGGCGCTCTGGTGCACGCTGCCGGTGAGCTGCTCGACCGACGAGGCCGTGGCCTGCAGGTTCGAGGCCGTGGTCTCGGTGCGCTGGCTGAGGTCCTGGTTGCCGGTGGCGATCTCGTCGGATGCGGTGGAGATCGAGTCGGTGGCGACGCGGATCGTGCCCACCGTGTCGCGCAGCCGCAGCGCCATCGCGGCCAGGTCGGCGTTGAGCGAGCTGGTGTCGCCGGCAGCGACCACCGGCCGCACACGCAGGTCGCCGTCGGCGATGCTGCGCGCCAGGCGCTTGAGCTCGGTCGGCTCCTCGCCGAGGTCGCGCCAGACCGAACGCACGACCACCGCCGAGACGCCGCCGAGCACGCCCAGCACGACGAGCCCGGTGACGAGGTTGAGCCACACCGCGTTCTGCGTGCCGCGTGCGGCCTCGTCCTGGCGCGCCGTCGTCGCCGCGCGGGCGGCGTCGGTGCGCGCCTTCAGCGCCTTGTCCAGCGCCGCCTGCGCAGCCTGCATGCGCGTGACCTGGTCGCCCATCTCGCCCTGGCCGAGCATGGCCCGCGTAGCACCCAGCGCCGCCGCCTGGTAGGCGTCGAACGCGGCCTTCAGCTCGCCGGCCGCAGCCGCCTGGCCGGCCAGCGCGCCGAGCGCGTCGAAGTCGGCGTGCACCCGGGCGACGATCGCCTTCACCTCGTCGAGCTTGTCGGCGTCGCCTTCGGCGGCGGCCGACTGCAGCGTCATGCGGAACTGCTCGACGCCACGGTCGACGGCCAGCACACGCTCCAGCGCCGGGCCGTCGACGTCGCGCAGCTGCAGCAGCGACGCCGAGGTCGACGTGCCGACCCACCAGCTCAGCAGCAGGCCGACGGCGAACACCGCCGCAGCGCTCATCGGCAGCGCCCAGATCTTGGTCCTGAACTTCATCGCAGCCCTCCGGCGACGGGTCAGTCGAGCGTCAGCACGGCCTTGACGCTGCCGTCGACGGCCGACTTCTCGACGTAGCCCACGGCCTTCGGATCGGCGGCGACCGCCTTGCGCACCGCCACCGAGTCGGGCAGTTGCCTGGGCGCCTGGCCCTTGCCGGAGAACACGATGCGCGACCAGGTCGACTTCACCTGGGCGACGTCGCGGCCGGTGGCCTTCTTGTAGAACTCGGCGTACTGCGGCGACGCGTCGGGCAGGTCCAGCGGCGTCTGGGCGTTGCTCTTGCCGAGGAACAGGTCGGCGATCTGCTCCTTGCTCAGCGGGCCGACGGCGGGGTTGGCGATGACGACGAGTTCGGCTCGCGCGGCGCAGGCGGCCAGCAGCAGGCCGGCGACGAGCGGGAGATGACGGTTCTTCATTTTTCGTTGCGCCCTCAGAACACGAAGTCCACCGCGACGGTGACCAGGTCGACCTTGCCGCCGGGCTCGAAGCCGGGCTCGAAGTTCGTCAGCCGGCCCCAGGAGCCTTCGTCGATGCGGGTGTGGTCCCACTGCAGCTTCAGCGCCGTGTTGCGCATGAAGTCCCAGCGCAGGCCGACGGTGGCCGTCTTCTGCGAGCCGTTGAGCACCTGCAGCGTGCGGTTGATGCCACCGACGACGTTGGCCGCGGCCGCATCCAGCGGCCCCGAGCCGGTGGCGGCGAACGCCGCCTCCTCGTCGATGTCGGCCTTGATGCGGGCGTAGCCGACGTAAGGCGTCAGCGTGCCGAAGCGCCAGCCGCCGACGAGCTGCCAGCCGGTGGTGTCGGCGAGCACGCTCTCGGTGTCGAAGCGCATCGCCTCGCCGCTGACGAACCATTGGCCCGGGTCGTAGCTGAAGCCCAGCGCGAGCACGCGCGTGCCCATGTCCTCGGTGCGGTAGCGGTCGGCGAGCACGGCCGCGCGTGCGGCCACCGTCGGCAGCGGCGCCGCGGCGGTGCCGAAGGCGGCGATGCCGGCGTTCAGCGTGTTCACGCCGTCGGCGTCGATCTTCACGTTGAACGAGCTGTAGCCCAGGCGCAGCGCCAGGTCGCCGGTCTCGAAGGTGCTGGCCAGGCCCCAGCTGCGGTCACTCTCGATGGTGCCGGTCGGCAGGTCGACCTTGGTCGTGCCGAAGAAGGCCTGCACGGTGTTGCGGCCGCCGGCCAGCGTGTGGCGCCAGCTCAGGTCGACGCCGTCGTTGCTGGTGACCGGCAGAATGCGGTAGATCTCCGGCGCCGGGCGCACGGTGGCGTTGGCGTACCCGACGAGGCGGGTCTCGCTGAGCTGGAACACCGGCAGCGCGGTGCGGCCGACGCGCAGCGCGAGGTCCGGCGTGGCCTGCCACCTGACGTTGGCCCACTCCAGGTGCGGCACCCAGTCGTTGTCGTGGTTCTGCTGCGAGACCAGCTGCACCACCGCCGACCACTGCGGGCCGAACACCGCCGAGGCCTGGGCGCCGAGCTTGCTGTCCGGGTTGAACGACCAGCTGTCGCTGGCACCGGCGCCACGCGGCTGGAACACGGTGGCGACGAAGTCGGCCTGGTCCTCGCTGGAATGCACCGCGGCGACGGTGCCGAAGCCGCTGAACTTGAACTCGGGCGCGCCCTGGGCCTGGGCGACGGACAGCAGGCCGCAGGCCGACAAGGCGACGGCGAGTCGATTGATCGTGGGTTGCATCGGTCTCTTTGTCGTGGGCGCGCCATCGTGCCCGCCCCTCGTGGGCGAGCCGCCGGACCGGGCGCGGCGCGCAACGGTCCCTGGAGGGGGTTTCGGCCGGCCGCGGCGTGACCTGAGCCGGTCCAGTGGTCAGACATGATCCAGCCCAATGTGCCGTGCATTTCGTCACCGTTCGACCCCACGCGCTGGTCCGGTTCATGCAACAAAAAACGCGCTTGTTTCATTTGTGGCGTTTCGCGCCGCCAGCACGAGGAAAGGCCCGATGCCGTGAGCGGGCCGCACCTCTAGACTGAGCGACAGCCGCTGGAGGAGACCGCTGCGATGAGATCAACCGTGCGCCTGGTGTTCGGCCCCGACGAACTGACGGTGAACCTGCCCGACCACGACAAGCCCTGGGCCGCCGACGAGGCGCGCCGCTGGCTCGACGACCAGTTCGTCGCCAACGACTGCGAGCCGCTGCGTGCGCTGGGCAAGGTGCTGGTGGCCGACAAGCTGGCCGCCATCGCGCGGGCGATCGGCCTGCAGGGCTTTCACGACGACGAGGCCTTCCGCCTGGACTTCGCGCGTGCGGCCTCGGCGGCGCTGGCGCGCGACAGGGTCAAGGTCGACGCCGAGACCGGCAAGGTCACGTTCTGACATCGGGGCGCACCCCGGGCGCAGCCACCGGGCGCCAGGACGGCGCCGCCGACGCGCGCCGCGAAGGCAGCGTCATCGTGCGGCCCGCAGGGCCGCCCTGATCAGGCGCCGACGCGGAAGATCTGCACCGCGCGCACCAGCGTCGCGGCGCGGGCTTCCAGCGACACGCAGGCCGCGGCGGCCTGCTCGGCCAGCGCCGCGTTCTGCTGCGTCGACTGGTCGATCGTCGAGATCGCGCCGTTGACCTCGGCGATGCCCTGCGACTGCTCGCCGGTCGCGTGGGTGATCTCGGCGACCAGCGTGCCGACGCGGTGCACCGACTCGACGACCTCCGCGATCACGCCCTCGGCGGTCTGCACGCGGCGTGCGCCGTCGGTGACCTGCTGGACCGAGCTGCCGATCAGCTCGCGGATCTCCTTGGCCGCCTGGCTGCTGCGCTGCGCCAGCGCACGCACCTCGCTGGCGACGACGGCGAAGCCGCGACCCTGCTCGCCGGCACGCGCGGCCTCGACGGCGGCGTTCAGCGACAGGATGTTGGTCTGGAAGGCGATGCCTTCGATGACCTGGATGACCTCGGCGACCCGCTTGGACGAGGCCTCGATCGCGTCCATCGTCTTCACCAGCTCGACGACGGCCTCGCCGCCGCGGCTGGCGACGCCGCGTGCGTCCTCGCTGACCCGCGCCACCTGCTGCGCCGTGCCGGCCGTGGCCTTGACGGTGCCGGTGAGCTGCTCCATCACCGAGGCCGTGCGCTGCACCTCGGAGGACTGGGTCTCGGTGCGCTGCGACAGGTCGTTGCTGCCCTGCGCGATCTCCTTGGACGCGGAGGTCACGCCGGTGACTTCGGCGCGCACGTCGGCGACGATGGCCTGCATGTTCAGGTTGGCCAGCCAGATGTTGCGCGTCAGCTTGCCCAGCGGGTGGCGCGGGTCGTAATCGATGTGGCCGGTGAGGTTGCAGCCGGCGATCTGGGCGGCCGTCGCCGTGCACTCGTCCAGGCGCTTGCCGACCGAGAGGTGGAACCAGGTGCCGATGACCGTGCAGCCCACGGCCATCGCCAGCATCTCGGCCCACAGTGCGTCGAAATACCAGCCGGCCAGCGACGCGCCGGCGAACAGCGCGACCAGCGCCCCGACCACCCGCACCGTCAGCGACATCCGGAAGACGCGGTACGGCAGGTCGCGCAGCCCGCGGTAGCGCACGCCGCCGGCATGCAGCCGGATCGTGTGGCGGCCCGACTCGCGCTCGGCCTTCAGCTGTGCGTACAGCGCCTCGGCGCCACGGATCTGCTCGCGCGTGGGCTTCTGGCGCACCGACATGTAGCCGACGGGCTTGCCGTTCTCCAGCACCGGCGTGACGTTGGCGACGACCCAGTAGTGGTCGCCGTTCTTGCAGCGGTTCTTGACGACACCGGTCCACGGCCGGCCGTGGCCGATCGTCTGCCACATGTCCTTGAACGCTTCCGGCGGCATGTCCGGGTGGCGAACCATGTTGTGCGGCTGGCCGATCAGCTCGGCGTAGTCGAAACCGCTGATGCGCACGAATGCGTTGTTGCAGTGCGTGATGCGGCCCTGGGCATCGGTCGTGGACACCAGCACGCTGCCGTTGTCCATTTCTACCTCGCGCTGGGTCACGGGTTCGTTCAATCGCATGCCGGGAACCTTTCGTGTGGCGGCTTCTTTGGGCCGCATCGACGGAACTTCGGCTGGATTCAGTCTGAACTTGAATCAATCCAGGCCTGCGGACGCAGAAAAGTTCTCGTTCGACGGCCGGCTCACTGGCTCAGGCCCTGAGCCTGATCGGGCTCACACTGTCGGCGGATGCGCCGGTCTCCGGGGCCGCGCCACGCTCTAGACTCCCCGCGCCGATGCTGTCGCTGCACTTCTCCAACCGTTTCGAAGCCCTGGCCACGCTGCTGGGCGCACACCTGGCCGCGCCGCGCGAGGACTTGTTCGTCGCCGACGAGATCGTCGTGCCCAGCGCCGCCGTGCGCCGCCGGCTGACGCTGGAGTTCGCCCAGGTCGAAGGCGTCTGCGCGCACCTGCGTTTCGACTACCTGGCGCAATGGCTGTGGCGCCAGATCGCCGGTGTCGTGCCCGGCATCGACGCCGAACGTTCGCCGTTCGCGCCCGAGGTGCTGGCCTGGCGTGTCTGGCGCGCGCTCGGCGACCGCGAGGGGGTGGCCGCCCACCCGCGGCTGGCGGGCTACCTGGCGCAGGCCGACGAGGTGATGCGCTGGGAGCTGGCCGAACGCATCGCCGCCACCGTCGAGCAGTACGTCACCTACCGCCCCGAATGGCTGGCCGAGTGGCTGGCCGGGCGGCCGGTGGCCTTCCCCGGCGGCGCGGCGCCGGCCGACGCCGGCTGGCAGGCCGAACTGTGGCGGCGCATCGTCGCCGAGACCGGGGTCTCGGGCCGGCACCCGATAGAAGGTTTCATCGACACGCTGTCGCGGCCCGGCGGCGCCGAGCGCGCCCGCGAAGCCGGGCTGCCCGCGCGGGTGCACGTCGTCGCGCTGCCGACGATGCCGCCGCTGCACGCGCGCCTGCTGGCGGCGCTGGGGCGGGCGATCGAGGTCGAGGTCTATCTGCTCAACCCCTGCCGCGAGTACTGGTTCGAGCTCGTCGACCCGCGCCGCCTGGCCTGGCTGCAGGCCGCCGGGCGCGACGCCGGCCACGAGGTCGGCAACCGGCTGCTGGCCGGCTGGGGCAAGCAGACCCAGGCCCAGATCGACGGCCTGCTCGACGCCGCCGGCGACGCCGTCGTCGACGAGCACCTGTTCATCCAGCCGCCCGAACACACGCTGCTCGGCCGGCTGCAGACGGCGATCCTCGACTCGGTCGAGCTCGAAGCGGGCTCGGCGGCCGACCTGGCTGGCGAACGCAGCATCGAGTTCCACGTCGCGCATTCGCGCACCCGCGAGCTGGAAGCGCTGCACGACCGGCTGCTGGCCTTGTTCGCCGCCGACCCCACGCTGACGCCCGCCGACGTGCTGGTCGTCACGCCCGACCTGGAAGCCACCGCGCCGCTGGTCGACGCCGTCTTCGGCACCGTGCCGGCCGAACGCCGCATCCCCTACGCCGTCACCGGCCGCGCGCGCAGCGGCCAGGACCCGGCGGCACGCGCGCTGCTGGCGCTGCTGTCGCTCACCAGTTCGCGCGTCGCCGCCAGCGAACTGTTCGCGCTGCTGCAGCAACCGGCGGTGGCGCGGCGTTTCGGCCTCGACGAAGCGGCGCTGGAGCGCCTGCACGGCTGGCTGCTCGCCAGCGGCCTGCATTGGGGCCTGGACGCCGCGCACCGCGCCGGCTTCGACCTGCCGGCCGAAACACGCCACACGCTGGCCGATGCGCTGGACCGGCTGTTCCTCGGCCACGCCTTGCCGGCCGGCGCCGAGTCGCCGCTGCCCGGGCTGCTGCCGGCCGGCGACGCCGAAGGTTCGGCCGCGGCGACGCTGGGCGCCTTCTGGCGTTATGCCGAGGCGCTGCGCTGGCTGCAGGCCGAAAGCGTGCGCCCGCGCCCGGCCGCCGCCTGGGCGCGGCTGCTGCACGCGGCGCTGGACCGTTTCGTCGCCCCGGCCGGCGACGAACAGCCGGCGCTGCGCGAACTGCGCGCGACGATCGCCCGCCTGGCCGACGACGTCGCCTCCGGCGCCGGCGCCGCGACGGTGCTGCCGCTGGCGGTGCTGCGCCGAGCGCTCGAAGCCCGGCTGGACGACCCGGCGCGTGGCGGCGTGCCCTCGGGCGCCGTCACGTTCTCGGCGATGAGCAGCCTGCGCGGCCTGCCCTACCGCGTCGTCTGCGCCATCGGCCTGGACGACGGCGCCTTCCCGACGACCGCCCGCCCGCCCGAGTTCGACCTGATCGCGCTGGCGCCGAGGCGCGGCGACCGCCAGCGCCGCCACGACGAGCGCAACGTCCTCCTCGACCTGCTGCTGGCTGCGCGCGAGCACCTGCACCTCAGCTGGCGCGGCCGCAGCGTGCGCGACAACGCGCCGCTGCCGCCGTCGGTGCTGGTCGCCGAGCTGCTGGAGCTGCTGGCCGCGGCCACCGCCGAAGACCCCGACGAGCCGGCCTCGGTGGCGGCGGCACGCAAGCGCCTGGTCGTCGAACACCCGCTGCAGTCTTTCGCGCCCGAACTCTTCGACGCCGGGGCCGACGCCCGCCGCCGCAGCCACGACGCCGAACTCGCCGCCGCGCTGCGCGCCGGTGCCGTGGCCGCGGCCTTGCCACCGGTGGCCGCAAGCGCCGAGGACGACGACGAGGAAGAAGAGCTGCAAGCCGCGTCCGACCCCGCCCTGCCCTTCTTCACCACGCCGCTGCCGCCGCCCGGCCCCGAGTGGCGCACGCCGACGCTGCAGCAGCTCGTCGAGTTCTTCCGCCAGCCGACGCGCTACTGGCTGCGCCGCCGGCTGCAGCTCGCGCTGCAGTTCGACGAAGCCGCGCTCGACGACGACGAACCGCTGGTCGCCGACGCGCTGGCGCGCCGCGCGTTCGCCGATCGCCTGCTGCCGCCGCTGCTGGCCGGCGTCGACGCCGAGACCGCGTGGCGGCGCGCCGAAGCCGGCACCGAGCTGCCGTCGGGCGCCATCGGCCAGCAGCAGATGCAGGCCGAGTTCGCGCGTGTCGCCGCTTTCGCCGACCGGGTGCGCGACGCGCTGGCCGAGCCGGTGCTCGACGCCCAGGGCGCCGAACTGGACTTCGAGCTCGATGGCGAACACTGGACCGTCGCCGCCGGCTTCGCCGACCTGCGCGCCAGTGGCCTGGTGCGCTGGCGCTGGGGCGTGCTGCGTGGCGCCGACCTGCTCGAAGCCTGGCTGCAGCACCTGGTGCTGGCCGCCGCGGCGCCGGCCGGCGTCGCGGCGCGCACCCGCTGGCTGCTGACGAATGGCGAACTCGTGCTGCGCGCGCCCGAGGCCCCGCGTGAGCATCTCGCCACGCTGCTGCGCCTGTACCGCCGCGGTCTGGCCGAGCCGCTGCGGCTGTACCCGAAGACCTCGCTGGCGCTGGTGCGCGACGGCGCCGCCGCAGCGCTGAAGTGCTGGACACCGGGCGAACGCACGCCGTTCGCCGAAGGTGGCGACGAATCGATCCGCCTGGCCTGGCGCGGCCGCGAAGCCGAGGCGCTGGCGGGCGACTTCGAGCCGGTCGCGCAAGCCGTCTTCGGCCCGCTGCTGGCCCACGCCGAAGGGAGCGCGCTGCAATGAACGCCCCCGTCGCACGTCCGCTGGACGTCTTCACCTGCCCGCTGGACGGCATCGCGCTGGTCGAGGCTTCGGCCGGCACCGGCAAGACCTGGAACCTCTGCGGCCTGTTCCTGCGCCTGCTGCTGGAACGCCGGCTCGAGGTGCAGCAGGTGCTGGTCGTCACCTTCACCAACGCCGCCACCGGCGAGCTGCGCGAGCGCATCCGCGCCCGCCTGGTCGACGTGCTGGCCGCGCTCGACGGCCGCCCGGCGGCACTGGCCGACCCCTTCGTTTCCGGGCTGCTGGACGCGCTTCGCCGCCCCGAAGTCGGCCTGACCGACACCGAGATGCGCGCCCGCGTAGCCCGCGCGCTGCAGACCTTCGACGAAGCGGCGATCTTCACGATCCACGGCTTCTGCCAGCGCGCGCTGGCCGACGCGCCGTTCGCCTCGGCGATGCCGCTGCGCCAGGAGCTGGGCGACGACGCGGCGCTGGTGCGCGAGGTGGTGTTCGACTTCTGGCGCCGCCACGTCGCCGGCGGCACGCTGCCGGCGGGTGTCGCCGAACTGCTGCTGTCGCGCGGCGACACGCCCGACGCCTGGGTCGAGCTGGTGCGCCGGCGCAGTGCCAAGCCGCTGGCGCGCCTGGTCTGGCCAGCGCTGCTGGACGAACCCGTCGCCGCCGACACGACGGCGCTGGAGCGTGTGTTCGAAGACGCCCGCCGGCTCTGGCGCAGCGAGCGCGAGGCCGTGCTCGCTGCCGTGCACGAGGCGCTGCCACGCCTGCCCGCCAACCGCTACAAGCCCGACAGCGTCGCCACCGCGGCACGCTGCTGGGACGAGATCGCCGCCGCGCCGTCGGCGCTGCTGGCGCCGTCCGACAAGCTGCTGGACAAAGGCAAGGCCGCGCTGCTCGGCGCCGCGAAGCTGCAACCGAAAAAAGGCCTGGCGCCGCCGGCGCCCCACGCCTTCTTCGAAGCCGCCGACGCGCTGCTCGAAGCGCTGGCCGCGGCACGCGCCGCGCTGGAAGTCGAACGCCTGCGCCTGGTGCGCCGGCTGCTCGAAGACGCGCCCGAACGGCTGCGCGCGCTGAAGCGCGAACGCCGCGTGCTCGCCTTCGACGACATGCTGCAGAACCTGCACGAGCGCCTGACCGGCGGCGCCTGCCCGCAGCTGGCCGCGGCGCTGAAGGCGCGGTTCCCGGCGGCACTGATCGACGAGTTCCAGGACACCGACCCGCTGCAGTGGGCGATCTTCGAAGCCGTCTACGGCGCCGGCGACGCGCCGCTGTTCCTGATCGGCGACCCCAAGCAGGCGATCTACAGCTTCCGCAACGCCGACCTGAACACCTATCTCGCGGCGCGGCAGCGCGCGGCGGCGAGCTGGACGCTGGCGCAGAACCAGCGTTCGTCGGAGCCGCTGCTGGCGGCGCTGAACGGCTTGTTCGGCCACCAGCCGCGTGCCTTCATGCAGGACGGGCTGGACTACCAGCCGGTGGGCTACGGCGCCAAGCCGCGTGCGCCGTTCGCCGACCGCGGCGCCGAACGCGCAGCGCTGGAACTGTGGTCGCTGCCGCGCGACGACCAAGGCCAGCCGCTGGCCAAGAGCGCCGCGATGGCCGCCGCCGCCGCGGCCTGCGCCGCCGAGATCGCGCGCCTGGTCGACGCCGGCCGGCGCGGCGACGCGACGCTGGCCGGCCGCGGTCTCGCCGCCGGCGACGTCGCGGTGCTGGTGCGCAGCCACCGCCAGGGCGCGCGCATGCGCCAGGCGCTGGCGGCGCTGGGCGTGGCCAGCGTCGAGCTGTCGCAGGCCAGCGTCTTCGCCAGCCGCGACGCCGAAGACCTGGAACGCCTGCTCGGCGCGGTGCTGGAGCCGGCCAACGCCGCGCGCCTGCGCGCCGCGCTGGCCACCGAGGCGATGGGCTTCGACGCCGCACGCATCGCCGCGCTGGCCGACGACGAGGCGGCGCTGGCCGAACTCGTGCAGCGTTTCGCCGCCTACCGCGAGGCCTGGTTCACCCGCGGCGTGGCGGTGATGCTGCGGCGCTGGATGCAGGACGAAGGTGTCGCCGCACGCCTGCTGTCGCGCCCCGACGGCGAACGCCGCATGACGAACTGGCTGCACCTGGCCGAATGCCTGCAACGTGCCGCCGAGACGCTGAGCTCGCCCGAGGCGCTGCAGCGCTGGCTGCACGACGAACGCCGCGCGCCCGGCGGCGACGAAGAGGCGCAGCTGCGCCTGGAGTCCGACCGCAACCTGGTGCAGATCGTCACCATCCACAAGAGCAAGGGCCTGGAGTACCCGGTCGTCTTCTGCCCCTTCGTCTTCGACGGCCACGCCGGCGGCGGCGGCTCGGACGGCGAAGGCCGCGAGCTGCACGACACCGCCGGGCAGCAGTTGTGGGTCTTCGGCGACGCCGAGGTCGAGCCCGGCAGCGACGACCGCGCCAAGGTCGAGCAGGCCGCCGAGACGCTGCGCCTGCTCTACGTCGCGCTGACACGCGCGGTGCACCGGCTGGTGCTGGTCGTCGGGCCGTACGCGGTGCGCAAGTCGGCGGCCGAGAGCACACGTGCGCTGCTGAACTGGTTCGTCGCCGACGGCCAGCAAGAGCCCGCCGCCTGGCTGGCAGGCAAACGCGAACCGGAAGAAGTCGACGCCGCCTGGTTGACCTTCGCCGCCGCGCACCCGCAGACGGTCACGCTGCGCACGCTGCCCGACACGCCCGGCACGCCGGTGGCCGTGCAGGCCGCCGACCCCGAGGCCATCGTCGCGCTGCCGGCGCCGGCCGTGCCGCCGGCCTGGTGGATCGGCAGCTACAGCAGCCTGACCCAGGGCCTGCGCCACGAAGGCGCCGCGCAAGACCGCGACGAGGCCCAGCGGCCGGCGCGCCGCGCCGCCCCGGCGACGCTGGCCGCCGACGACGTGCTGCGTTTCCCGCGGGGTGCGGTGGCCGGCGAATGCCTGCACGCGCTGTTCGAACACGCCGACTTCGCCGACGCCGCACGCTGGCCCGAGGCCGCGGCGCGTGCGCTGGCCTTGCACCCGCCCGAAGCCGAGGCCGACAGCGGCCGGCTGGCGCCGATGCTGGAAACGCTGCTGGCCGACGTGCTGGCGACGCGGCTGCCGGGCGGCGTCGTGCTCGGCGACGTGGCGCCGGGCAAACGCCTGGCCGAGCTGGAGTTCACGCTGCCGTCGCCGGCGCTGGCCGCCGATACGCTGGCCGCCGTGCTGCGCGAAGCCGGCCTGCCGGTGCCGGCGCTGGCTTTCGGCACGCTGCGTGGCTACCTGCGCGGTTTCATCGACCTGGTCTTCGAGCACCGCGGCCGCTGCCACGTGCTCGACTGGAAGTCCAACCACCTGGGCTGGACGGCCGCCGACTACGGCCCCGAGCCGGTGGCACGCGAGGTCGCCGCACACGGTTACCAGCTGCAGGCGCTGCTGTACCTCGTCGCGCTGCACCGCTGGCAGCGCGCGCGCCGCGCCGGCTACGACCCCGAACGCCACCTCGGCGGCGCGATGGTGCTGTTCGTGCGCGGCGTGCGCCCGGGCTGGCGCAACGCCGACGGCAGCCCCGCCGGCGTCTGGGCCTACAAGCCCAGCGTCGCGCTGATCGAGCGCCTGTCGGCGCTGTTCGACGCCGTGGAGAACCCCTGATGAGCCGCCGCCGCACGCCCGACGAGGCCACGCTGCCGCTGTTCGACGACGAACCGGCGCCGCCGCCGGTCGTGGCGCCGACGCCCGAGCCGGCGGCCGACGCCGGCTGGACCGACGATCTGCCTGACCTCGACGTCTTCTTCGAGGAAGACGGCGGCGTGCTTGACGCCGAAACCGAGCCTGAAACCACCGAGGCGGTCGAAGAGACACCAACCCGTCCCGAGACACCCGCCGAAGCGCTGGCCGCCGGTCTGGCGGCACACGTCGAAGCCTGGTCGCGCCGCCTCGGCGCCGACGCCGACGACGCCCGCGCCGCCGGCCGCGCCGCCGAGGCGCTGTCGCGCGCCACCGCCGCCGGCCACGTCTGCCTGATGCTCGACGAACTCGACGGCGAGCCCGCCGACTGGCGTGCCCGGCTCGAAGCCTCGCGGGTCGTCGGCCCGGCGCACGCGCCCGGCGCCGCGCCGCTGGTGCTCGACGCCGACGGCCGGCTGTACCTGCAGCGCGACTTCGACCACGAACGCCGCCTGGCCGCGCGGCTCAAGGCCGCGGCGCGGCCGGTGCCCGGCGCGCTGGACGCCGACGCGCGCGCGCGGCTGGCCGAACTCTTCGCCGCCAACACCAGCACGGAGGACGCCCCCGACTGGCAGCGGGCCGCCGCCTCGCTGGCGCTGCGCCAGCGGCTGGCCGTCATCAGCGGCGGCCCGGGCACCGGCAAGACGACGACCGTCGTCGCGCTGCTGGCCTGCCTGCTGGCCGACGACCCCGAGGCGCGCATCGCGCTGGCCGCGCCCACCGGCAAGGCCGCGGCCCGCATGACCGAGGCGATCCGCGGCCGTGCCGCGCAGTTGCCGGAAGCGATCCGCACACGGCTGCCGCAGGATGCCAGCACCGTGCACCGGCTGCTGCGCGCCGGGCCCGACGGCTTTTTCCACGGCGCCGAGCGGCCGCTGGCGATCGACGCGCTGGTCGTCGACGAAGCCTCGATGCTGGACCTGGCGCTGGCGCGGCGGCTGCTCGACGCCGTGCCGGCGCACGCGCGCATCGTGCTGCTCGGCGACAAGGATCAGCTCGCCGCGGTCGAGAGCGGCGCGGTCTTCGCCGAACTGAGCGCCGACACGACGCTGACGCCCGCTTGCCGCGCCGAACTCGCCGCCGCCTGCGGCGTCAGCCCCGAGGCGCTGCAGCCGCCGCCAGCCGCCGCGCCGGCGCTGGCCGACAGCGTGGTCTGGTTCCGCCGCACCTTCCGTTTCGCCGCCGATTCGGGCATCGGCCGGCTGGCCGCGCTGGTCAACGGCGGCCGCGCCGACGAGGCGCTGGCCTGGCTGGGCGCTGGCGGCGACGACTCGGTGCAGTGGCTGGACGACCGCGGTGCCGAACCCGGCGCCGCGGTGCGCGACGCGATCGCCGCCGGCTTCGCGCCCTACGTCGAGGCGCTGCGCCGCGACCCGCAGGACGCCGCCGCGGCGATGCACGCCTTCGAGTCGTTCCGCGTGCTCTGCGCGACACGCGACGGCGCGCGCGGCGTCGCCGGCGTCAATGCGCTGGCCGCGGCCCAGCTGCGCCGTGCGCTCGGCGCCGCGCCCGGCCTCTGGTACGCCGGCCGGCCGGTGATGGTGCGCCGCAACGACTACGTGCTGCGCCTGTTCAACGGCGACATCGGCCTGGCGCTGCCCGACGCCGAGGGCCGACTGGACGTCGTCTTCCCGGCGCCGGGTGGTGGCTGGCGCCGCGTCGCGCCAGCACGCCTGCCGCCGCACGACACCGCTTTCGGCATGACGGTGCACCAGTCTCAGGGCTCGGAATTCACCGACCTGCTGCTGCTGACACCCGACCGCCCGCTGCGCGCGATGACACGCGAGCTGCTCTACACCGGCATCACACGCGCCCGCCAGCGTGTCACGCTGGCCGGCCCGGCCGCGGCGCTGGCGGCCGCGGTGCGGTCGCCGACGCGGCGCCGCTCGGGCCTCGCCGCCCGCCTGCACGAACTCGAGACCCGATGACGACACTGATCCACACCGCCGACTGGCAGATCGGCCGCCAGTACGGCGGCTTCGAACCCGAGGACGCCGCGGCGCTGGCCGACGCACGTTTTGCCGCCGTCGAGCGCATCGCCCACCTCGCCGCCGACGAGCAGGCCGACGCGGTGCTCGTCGCCGGCGACGTCTTCGACGCGCAAGGCGTCTCGGCACGCACGATCCGCCGGATGTTCAACGCGATGGCGCCCTTCGCCGGCCCCTGGGTGCTGATCCCCGGCAACCACGACGCGGCGCTGGCCGAAGGCGTGTGGCGCCACGCGCAGCGTCTGAATGTCGTGCCGGCGAACGTGAAGCTGGCGTTGGAGCCGGGCGTCGTCGAGCTGCCCGAGGCGCGCGCCGCGGTGCTGTGCGCGCCGCTGACCCAGCGCCACACCTACACCGACCTCACCGAGGCGTTCGACGGCTGGGCGACGCCCGAAGGCTGGCTGCGGCTGGGGCTGGCGCACGGCGCGGTGCAAGGCCTGCTGGCCGAGGACATCGACTCGGCCAACCCGATCGCGCCGGATCGCGCCGAACGTGCGCGCCTGGACTATCTGGCACTGGGTGACTGGCACGGCGCCAAACGCATCGGCGAACGCTGCTGGTACGCCGGCACGCCCGAGCAGGACCGTTTCAAGGACAACGGCGCCGGCCAGGTGCTGCGCGTGCGCATCGCCGGCCCCGGCGCCGTGCCCGAGGTCGAGGCGCTGCCGCTGGGCCGCCACCGCTGGCGCACGCTGGAGCGCCGGCTGGCCGTGCCGTCGGACGTCGAGGCGCTGGTCGCCGAACTCGCCGCCTGCGGCGCCGACGAGGTACTGCAACTGACGCTCACCGGCACGCTGGACCTGGCCGGCCGCGCCCGCCTGGACGAAGCGATTGCCGCCGCCGAAGCGCGTGTGCGTGCGCTGCGCTGCGAGCGTGGCGGCCTGCGGCTGGCGCCGACCGCCGAGGATCTGGCCGCGCTGCACGCCGACGGCTACCTCGGCGAGGTGCTGGCCGAGCTGCGCGAAGCCGACGGCCCGGTCGAGCAGGAGGCGCTGGCGCTGCTCGCCGGCCTGCTGGCCGGCCGCGAGGAGGCCGCGGCATGAAGCTCACCCGTTTGCGTGTCGCCGAGCTGCGGCGTTTCCGCGAGCCTTTCGAGATCAGCGACTTCGCGCCCGGCCTGAACGTCTTCGCGGCACCCAACGAAAGCGGCAAGAGCACGCTGGTGCGGGCGATCCGCGCCGCCTTCTTCGAGCGCCACCGCTCCAGCGGCGCCGAAGACCTGCGGCCCTGGGGCGACTCGGCCGCGGCGCCGACCGTCGAACTCGACTTCACGCTCGGCGGCAGCGACTACCGCCTGGTGAAGAGTTTTCTGCAGAAGAAACGCTGCGAACTGGTGGCCGGCGCGCGGCGCTGGGAAGGCGCCGAGGCCGAGGACCATCTGGCCGAGCTGCTGGGTTTCGAGTACGCGCTGAAGGGCGCCAGCGGCCAGAAGCACTGGGGCATCCCGGGGCTGCTGTGGGTCGAGCAGGGCACGACGCAGGCCATCGCCGAGCCGGTGGAACACGCCGCGGCGCATCTGCAGCGCGCGCTGAACGCCTCGCTCGGCGAAGTCGCGGCCACCGGCGGCGACGAGGTGCTGGAGCGCGTGCGCGCGCTGCGCCGCGAGCTGCTGACCGCCACCGGCCGACCCACCGGCGCGCTGGCCGAAGCCTTGCGCCTGGCCGAGGAGAGCGCCGCGCGTGTCGCCGAAACCGAGGCCGCGGTGCGCCGCCACGCCGAGCAGGTCGACCGGCTCAAACGCCTGCGCGACGAACACGAAGCCGAGACGAAGGAAGCGCCGTGGACGGCGCTGCGCCAGCAGCTCGCCCAGGCCGAAGCCGCGCTGGCCGCCGCCGAGGGCCTGCAGCGAGAGCATGACGCCGCCGCCGCCGCGCTGCGCCAGGCCGACGGGCTGGCCGGGCTGCTGCGCCAGCAGATCGCCGACGAGGCCCGGCGCCTGCAGGAACTGGCGGCGCGCGAAAGCACCCGCGCCGGCACTCAGCGCCGGCACGAAGCGGCCACCGGCGCCGAAGCCGCAGCCCGCCAGGCGCTGGCCACGGCCGAGAGCCGTTTCGCCGCCGCCCGCGCTGCATTGGTGCTGGCCCGCCAGGAGCAGACCCGCGCCCAGCTCGGCCGCGACCTCGCCGCCGCCCGCCAGGCCGCCGACACCGCCGCAGCGGCACTCGAACGCGCGCGCGCCGAAGCGCAGCGCGCCGCCGTGCTGCGCCGCGAGGCCGATGCGCTGGCCGTTCCCCAAGCCGAGCTGAAGACGCTGCGCCAGCAGAGCCAGCGCCTGCACGAACTCGGCATTCGCCAGGACGCGGTGGCAACACGGCTGGCCTTCGAGCTGCAGGCCGACGCCGGCGTCGCGCTCGACGGCGCGCCGCTGGTCGGCCAGGGCGAACGCCGGCTGACCCAGGCCGCGACGCTGACGCTGCCCGGCGGCACGATCACCGTCGTGCCCGGCGGCGAGGACCTGGCGGCGCTGGTGCGTGAGCACGCCCGTCTGGCCGACGAACGTGCGGCGCTGCTGCAGCGCCTGGGGCTGGCCTCGGCCGACGAGGCCGAGGCGCGCGCCGCGGCGCATGCGCTGAAGTCGCAGGAAGCCGAGAGCGCCCGGCAGGCCCTGGCGCTGCTGGCGCCGCAAGGGCTGGACACGCTGGAAGCCGAACGCTCGCGCGCCCAGGCGCGCCACGCCGAAGCCGAGCAGGCGCTGGCCGCGCTGCCGCCGGCCCCCGACACCGCACCGCCGGCCGTCGCCGCCGCCGAAGCCGAAGCCACGGCCGCCGAACAGGCGCGTGCCGACGCCGCACGCCAGGCCGAGGCCCGCCAGCGCGAACGTGCGACGGCCGAAGCCGAACACCAGGCCGCGGTGCGCGAGCACCAGGCGCTGGCCGAGGCGCTGGCCGCGCCCGAGCGCGCCGAAGCCCAGCGCCGCCAGCAGCTCGCGCTGGCCGACGCGCAGGCCCAGCAGGCCGCGGCGCAAAGAGGACTGGGCGCGGTGCAGGCACGCATCGCCGCGGCACGCCCGGACATCCTGCGCCAGGACGTCGAGCGCCTGCGCCGCAGCGCCGACGAGGCCGAACGCGCCCACCGCGCCCGCGAACTCGAAGTCGCGCGTCTGGCCGCCGAACTGGCCGCCGTCGGCGCGCAAGGCCTGGACGAACAGCTGGCCGGCGAACGGGCCGCCGCCGAGCACGCAGCGCGCCGCCGCGACGAGCTGCAGCACCGCGCCGACGCGCTGGAGCTGCTGCAGGGCAAGCTGGAGTCGCACCGCCAAGCGCTGACGCGCCGGCTGCAGGCGCCGCTGCAGAAACACCTGGACCACTACGCCTCGCTGCTGTTCCCGGCCGGGCGACTGGAAGTCGGCGACAGCCTGCGGCCCGAGGTGCTGGCGCGGCCGGGGCAACGCGGCGAGGAGCGCGGCGCCTTCGAGACGCTGTCCTTCGGCGCGCGCGAGCAGCTCGGCCTGGTCTGCCGCCTGGCCTACGCCGACCTGCTGCGCGAAGCCGGGCGGCCGACGCTGGTCATCCTCGACGACGCGCTGGTGCACACCGACGCCGAACGGCTGGAGCGCATGAAACGCATCGTCTTCGACGCCGCGCAGCGCCACCAGCTGCTGGTCTTCAGCTGCCACCCGGCGCAGTGGCGCGACCTCGGCGTGCCGGTGCGGCGGCTGTAGACGCCGGGGGCAACGATGCGGGGGGCAGGTCTCGCGGGGGCGGTCGGGGTCAGGGCGGTCGGGGTCAGGTCTCGCAAGACCTGACCCCAGGCTTCTCTGACCCCAGGCTTCTCAGGCTTCTGACCCCAGGCTTCTGACCCCAGGGCGGTCGGCACCGTAGTAGGTCGGGGTCAGGTCTCTCAAGACCTGACCCCAGGCTTCCTGACCCCAGGCTTCCTGACCCCAGGCTTCCAGGCTTCCCCGGACTCGGCCTTGACGCTGCCGCGGGCAACGCGGCGCGCTTTGCGCGATGCTCGCGGCCGATGTCCCTGCCGCCGCTGTCCCACCACGAGATCCTGACGCTGGTCGCGCCGCTGTCGCGCCGCGGCTGCCGCGTCGAGCTGGCGGCCAGCGACCGCCTCGCACGCCGCCTCGTCTTCCGCGCCACCGAACACGCCGCCACCGACGCGCTGCCGGCGATCCACGACCAGCTCGAACTCGACTGCAGCGCCGAAGGCCGCTTCAAGCTCACCCGTGTGCTGACGATGACCGGCGCCCGCGCCCGCCTCGAAGCTGCCGGCCCCGACGCCGGCGCGCTGCACGACCGGCTGATGGCCGTCGCGCCGCAGCGCGCCTTCAGCGCCGGCCAGGGCTGGGCGGTGGCCCGCGACTACACGGTCGACGGCGACGGCGAAGACGGCCTGATCCTGCAGCGCGGCGTCGCGCGCATCGCCGGCGGCTTGACGCTGACGCTGTCGCTGCCGGCGGTGCGCCGCATGTCGGCCGAGCTGACGCTGGCGGCCACCGGCGGCCACGAGCTGGACCTGCCCGAGGACGTGCTCGCGGTGCTGGGCTGGAACTGGGCGCCGCTGGCGCGCAAGCCCGGCGGCTGGGAGAGTCGGCTGCGTGTGCCGGGCAGCATCGCCCAGCGCTGCCGCCGCGCCGAGGCCGACCTGGACCGCGCCGCCGCCCACCTGGCGCAGACGCTGGCCGAGCCGCCGGCGCGGTATCACGAACGCCTGGCGGCGGCGCGCTGGGTCGCGGCCTTCCGGCGCGCGATCCCGTCGCTGACCGCGGTCGCGCTGGTCGCCACCGTCGCGCTGATGCCGCACGGCGGCGACGACCGCAACACGCCGGGGCTGTGGTTCGTCTTCTATCACCTGCCGACGCTGGTGCTGGCGCTCAGCTTCTGCCTGCAGGAGATGCCGCGTTTCGAGATCCCGCCGCTGCCGCGGCGCTCGGCCGCGGCCGACTGGCGGCGCCTGCCGCGCCCGGCGCGCGCCTGAGGCAGGCCGCCGCCTCAGCGCCGCAGCGCGCGCGACAGCAGCAGCACCGGCAGCAGGCCGACGGCGACGATGGCCAGCGACGGCAGCGCCGCCTCGGCCAGGCGCTCGTCGCGCGCGAAGTTGTAGGCGACGACGGCCAGCGTGTCGCGGCCGAAGGGGCGCAGCACCAGCGTCGCCGGCAGCTCCTTCATCGCGTCGACGAAGACCAGCAGCGCCGCGGCGAGCGCCGAGCGCCGCAACAGCGGCAGGTGCAGCTCGCGCCACAGCCGCCAGCCGCCGCCGCCCAGCAAGCGCGCGCTCTCGTCGACCGAAGCCGGCACACGCGCGTAACCCGCCTCGACCGACTGCAGCGCCACCGCCGAGAAGCGCACCAGGTAGGCGTAGACCAGGCCGAAGGCGGTGCCGGTGAACAGCGCGCCCAGCGGCGCCTCGAGCCAGACGCGCTGCACCCAGGCCACCGGCAGCAGCAGGCCGACGGCGATCACCGCGCCGGGCACCGCGTAACCCAGCGACAGCACCCGCGCGGCCAGCGGCAGCGGCCCGCCGCCGCCGCGGCGCAGCGCGAAACCCAGCGCCAGCGCCAGCGCGGTGGCGGCCAGTGCGGCCAGCCCGGCGAGCTCGAAGCTGTTGCGCGCCCATTCGGCGAAACGCGGCAGCGGCAGGCCGAACTCGGACACCGTCGCCTCCTGCCAGACCAGCCAGCCCAGCCAGCCGACCGGCAGCACGAACCCGAGCAGCACCGGCAGCGTGCACAGCGCCAGCATCGCGGCGGCCGCGCCGCCGCGCAGCACCAGCGGCCGCGCGTCGGCCGAACCGGCGCCGCCCGGCCGCGAGGCGGCGAACCGCAGCCGCTTCTGCGCCCGGCGTTCGACGACCAGCAGCAGCGCGACGACGGCCAGCAGCATCGAGGCCAGCTGCGCCGCGGCGACGCGGTCGTCCATCACCAGCCAGGCCTTGTAGATGCCGGTGCTGAAGGTCGTCAGCCCGAAGTAGCTGCCGACGCCGTAATCGGCCAGCGTCTCCATCAGCGCCAGCGCGATGCCGGCGGCGATCGCCGGGCGCGCCAGCGGCAGCGCCACCTCCAGCACGCGCCGGCGCAGGCCGGCGCCGAGCAGGCGCGCGGCCTCCATCATCGGCGCCGCGCGTTCGCCGAGCGCGGTGCGCGCCAGCAGGTAGACGTACGGATAGAGGCACAGCACGAACAGCAGCACCGCGCCCCAGAGGCTGCGCACGTCGGGCCACAACGCGCCCTGCGCGCCGGTCAGCGCGCGCAAGGCCACCTGGATCGGGCCGCTGTACTGCAGCGCGTCGGTCCAGGCATAGGCCAGCACGTAGGCCGGCATCGCCAGCGGCAGCAGCAGCGCCCACTCCAGCACGCGCCGGCCGGGGAAGTCGAACAGCGTCACCGCCGCCGCCGCGCCGGTGCCGACCAGCGCGACGCCGACGCCGACACCCAGCACCAGCAGCAGCGACTGCGCGGCATAGCCGGCCATCACCGTCGAGGCCTGGTGGCGCAGGACCTCCAGCGCCCCGGCGTCCAGCGTCGCCCAGGCGCCGAGCACGCCGAACACCGGCAGCGCCAGCAGCACGCAGAGGATTGTCAGCAGCAGTCGCATCGCGGTCGGCCCGGGAACCGCCGGCGATGGCGGCGGTTCGCGCCGGGTGTCCGGCGGGGCAGCGTGGTAATACGAACAATTATCATGGACCGATGTTCCTGAACGTGGATTCGGTCTCCGTGCGCTACACGCGGGGCACGGCGCGGGCGGCCGTCGAGGCGGTGTCGCTGGGCCTGGCCGCGGGCCAGATCGGCGTGCTGCTGGGGCCTTCGGGCTGCGGCAAGACCTCGCTGCTGCGCGCCGTTGCCGGGCTGGAGCGCTGCGCCGCCGGCCGCATCACGATGGACGGGCGCACGCTGTCGGACGCCTCGGCCGGCGTGCACCTGGAGCCGGAGGCGCGGCGCGTCGGCATGGTGTTCCAGGACTACGCGCTGTTCCCGCACCTGACGGTGGCCGAGAACGTCGGCTTCGGGCTGAAGGCGCTGGCGCGCGCCGAACGCGAGGCGCGCGTGGCGGCGATGCTGGACCTCGTCGGCCTGGGCCACGCGGCGCGCCGCGCGCCGCACCAGCTGTCGGGCGGCCAGCAGCAGCGCATCGCGCTGGCGCGGGCGCTGGCGCCGAGGCCCGAGCTGCTGCTGCTCGACGAGCCCTTCTCCAGCCTGGACGCCGACCTGCGCGAGTCGCTGGCGCAGGAGCTGCGCGCGATCCTCAAGGACAGCGGCACGACGGCGCTGCTGGTCACGCACGACCAGCTCGAGGCCTTCGCGCTGGGCGACGTCGTCGGCGTGATGCACGACGGCCGGCTCGAGCAGTGGGACGAGCCCTACACGCTGTACCACCGCCCGGCGAGCCGTTTCGTCGCCGGCTTCATCGGCCACGGCGTGTTCGCGCCGGCGCGCATCGCCGCCAACGGCGGCACGCCGGCGGTGCACACGCCGCTGGGCGCGCTGGCCGACGTCGCCGAATGCCCGCTGCCGGGCGCCTACCCCGGAGACGAGTGCGAGGTGCTGCTGCGCGCCGACGACGTCGTGCACGACGACACGAGCCCGGTGAAGGCCTGCATCGAGCGCAAGGCCTTCCGCGGCTCGGAGTTCCTCTACACGCTGCGCCTGCCCGGCGGCGAGCGCCTGCTGGCGCACGTGCCCTCGCATCACGACCACCAGATCGGCGAATGGATCGGCATCCGCGCCGAGGTCGACCACGTCGTGACGTTTGCGCGCCCCCAAGCTCGCTGACGCTCGCTACCCCCCGAGGGAGCCGTCCGCCAACGGACCGGCAAAGCCGGGCCGTGGCGGGAAGCTTGATCGGATGCGCCAGACATGTCCGGCCCGCCGCCGTGGCCGTCGCCGTGCAGCACGCCACGCCGGGTGAGGGTCCTCACCCATCCCCCTGCCCCGTGGCAGCACAACCCCGCACCCTATACTGCGCCGCAGTAGAAAGTCGGCTTCGGAGCAGGACGTCATGGGTGCAAAACTGAGAGTTGCCGGGCTGCTGGCGGTGGGGGCCCTCGCGGGCGCGATGACGACGCTGCAGCTGCAGGCCAACGCGCGCGAGACGCTCGCGCCGCTGCCGCTGGAAGAGCTGCAGCAGCTCGCCGCGGTGTTCGGCATGATCAAGAGCGACTACGTCGAGCCGGTCGACGAGAAGAAGCTGATCTCCGACGCCATCGGCGGCATGGTCGCCGGGCTGGACCCGCATTCGCAGTACTTCGACAAGAAGAGCTTCAAGGAATTCCGCGAGAGCACCGGCGGCAAGTTCGTCGGCATCGGCATCGAGATGGGCATGGAAGACGGCCTGGTGAAGGTCGTCTCGCCGATCGAGGGCTCGCCGGCCTTCCGTGCCGGGCTGAAGCCGGGTGACCTGATCACGCGCATCGACGACACCGCGGTCAAGGGCCTGACGGTCGACCAGGCCGTCAAGCGCATGCGCGGCGAACCCAACACCAAGGTCAGCCTGACGGTGCTGCGCAAGAGCGAGAACCGCAGCTTCCCGGTGACGATCACGCGCGAGGAGATCCGCGTGCAGAGCGTGCGCGCGAAGATGTTCGAGCCGGGTTACGCCTGGGTCCGCGTCAGCCAGTTCCAGGACCGCACCGTCGACGACTTCGCGCGCAAGGTCGAGGAGCTGTACAAGCAGGACCCGAACATCAAGGGCATCGTGCTCGACCTGCGCAACGACCCGGGCGGCCTGCTCGACGGCGCGGTGGCGATCGCCTCGGCCTTCCTGCCGCCGGACGTCGTCGTCGTCTCGACCAACGGCCAGATCGCCGACTCCAAGGCGACCTTCAAGGCCGCGCCCGAGTACTACCTGCGCCGCGCCGGCGCCGACCCGCTGCGCAAGCTGCCGGCGGCGCTGAAGACGGTGCCGCTGGTGGTGCTGGTCAACGAAGGCTCGGCCTCGGCCAGCGAGATCGTCGCCGGCGCGCTGCAGGACCACAAGCGCGCCACCGTGATGGGCGCGCAGACCTTCGGCAAGGGCTCGGTGCAGACCGTGCGCCCGCTGTCGGCCGACACCGCGCTGAAGATCACGACGGCGCGCTACTACACGCCGTCGGGCCGCTCGATCCAGGCCAAGGGCATCGTGCCCGACATCTGGCTCGACGAGACCGCCGAAGGCAACGTCTTCGCCGCGCTGCGCATGCGCGAGGCCGACCTCGAGAAGCACCTGCAAGGTGCCGACGAGAAGAAGGACGACGCGCGCGAGAAGGCGCGCGAGGAAGCGCGCCAGAAGCTCGAGGAGCAGTTCGCCAAGAACAAGGAGACGCCCAAGCCGCTGCCCGAGTTCGGCAGCGCCGAGGACTTCCCGCTGGTGCAGGCCTTCAACCAGCTGCGCGGCAAGCCGGTGATCGTCAGCAAGACCGCTGTCGAGCGCCAGGCCGAGGCGGCCGACGACAAGCAGTGAGCCTGACGCGCGTGCCCGCCGGCACGCGCGCCGCCAGGACGATCACGTGAACGACGAGCAGCTGCTGCGCTACTCGCGCCACATCCTGCTCGACGCGCTGGGCATCGAGGGCCAGCAGCGGCTGCTGGCCGCGCACGCCCTCGTCATCGGCGCCGGCGGCCTGGGTTCGCCGGTCGGGCTGTACCTGGGCAGCGCCGGCGTCGGCCGCATCACCGTCGTCGACGACGACACGGTCGACGCCACCAACCTGCAGCGCCAGATCGCCCACCGGCTCGACCGCATCGGCACGCCGAAGGCCGCGTCGCTGGCCGCCGGCATCGCGGCGCTGAACCCCGACGTGCAGCTGGACGTGCGTGTGCAGCGCGCCGACGCCGCGCTGCTCGACGAACTGGTGCCGCAGGCCGACGTCGTGCTCGACTGCAGCGACAACTTCCGCACCCGCCACGCCGTCAACGCCGCCTGCGTGCAGCACCGCCGGCCGCTGGTCTCGGGTGCGGCGATCGGCTTCGACGGCCAGGTCTCGGTGTTCGACCCCCGCCGCGACGACGCCCCGTGTTACGCCTGCCTGTTCCCGCCCGATGCCGGCCACGAGGACGCGGCCTGCGCGACGATGGGCGTGTTCGCGCCGCTGGTCGGCATGGTGGGCAGCGCCCAGGCCGCCGAGGCACTGAAGTTGCTCGCCGGCATCGGCGAGCCGCTCGCCGGGCGGCTGCTGCTGGTCGACGCGATGGGCATGCGCTTCGACGAGATCCGCGTCGCGCGCGCCGAAGCCTGCCCCGTCTGCCGTTTAAGCTCGCCACCATGAACGATCCCCGCCACCCGATCCTCTCGACCCGCAACTTCCCGACCGCCGAGGAGGACGCGCGCACGATGGAGGGCCAGCGCTACGCCGGCCCCGAGAGCGCCTATCGACTGGCCTTCACCGACACCAACTTCCTGCTGCGCGAGGAGCTGCGCCCGGTGCGCATGCAGCTGGAGCTGCTCAAGCCCGAGCTGGTGCAGCAGGAACAGGGCATCGAGTCGACGATCGTCATCTTCGGCAGCGCCCGCATCCTGCCCGAGGACGTCGCCCGCCAGCGCCTGGACGCCGCGCGTGCGACCGGCGACACCACGGCCGTCGCCCGCGCCGAGGCGGCGCTGGCGATGAGCGCCTACTACGAGCAGGCGCGGCGTTTCGCGGCCATCGTCACCGAACGTTCGGCGAAGCTGGCCGCGCCGATCTACGTCGTCACCGGCGGCGGCCCCGGCATCATGGAGGCGGGCAACCGCGGCGCCTTCGAGGTCGGCGGCAAGAGTCTGGGCCTGAACATCGTGCTGCCGCACGAGCAGGCGCCCAACCCGTACATCACGCCGGAGCTGTGTTTCCAGTTCCACTACTTCGCGCTGCGCAAGATGCACTTCGTGATGCGCAGCAAGGCGCTGGTGTGTTTCCCCGGCGGCTTCGGCACGCTGGACGAACTCTTCGAGACGATGACGCTGATCCAGACCGGCAAGAGCCGGCCGCGGCCGATCCTGCTGTTCGGGCGCGCGTTCTGGGAGAAGCTGATCAACTTCGAGCACCTGGTCGAGACCGGCATGATCGGTGCCGGCGACCTGAACCTGTTCCGCTTCGTCGAGACCGCCGAGGAGGCCTGGGACCACCTGGCTTCGTTCTACGGCTTCGACACCCTCCCGAACGAGGAGACCCGCGATGTCTGACCCCGTCCGCCGCGTCAGCCTGATCGGCGCGCCCACCGACATCGGCGCCGGCGCACGCGGCGCCAGCATGGGCCCCGAGGCGATGCGTGTCGCCGGCCTGCAGACGACGCTGGAGTCGCACGAGGTCGAGGTGCTGGACCGCGGCAACCTCGGCGGCCCGTCCAACCCGTGGCTGCCGCCGGTCGAGGGCTACCGCCACCTGGAGCAGGTCGTCGCCTGGAACCGGGCCGTGCACGACGCGGTGCACGCCGAACTGGCCGACGGCCGCATGCCGATCCTGCTCGGCGGCGACCACTGCCTGGCGATCGGCTCGATCAGCGCCGTCGCGCGCCACTGCCGCGAAACCGGCAAGCGCCTGCGCGTGCTCTGGCTCGACGCCCACGCCGACTTCAACACCAGCCGGCTGACACCCAGCGGCAACATCCACGGCATGCCGGTGGCCTGCCTCTGCGGCCACGGCCCGAAGGAGCTCGTCGAGATCGGCGGCCAGGTGCCGGCGCTGAACCCGAAGTGGGTGCGCCAGATCGGCATCCGCAGCGTCGACCCGGGCGAGAAGCGCTTCGTGCACGAGGTCGGGCTCGAGGTCTTCGACATGCGCTACATCGACGAGATGGGCATGCGCCACACGATGGAGCTGGCGCTGGCGACGCTGGACGCCAACACCCATCTGCACGTCAGCTTCGACGTCGACTTCCTCGACCCCGAGATCGCGCCCGGCGTCGGCACCACGATCCCGGGCGGCCCGACCTACCGCGAAGCCCAGCTCTGCATGGAGATGATCGCCGACACCGGCCGCCTGGCCAGCCTCGACGTGATGGAGCTGAACCCGGCGCTGGACGTGCGCAACAAGACCGCCGTGCTCGCCGTCGACCTGATCGAGAGCCTGTTCGGCAAGAGCACCCTGATGCGCGCACCGCGCTGACCGCCATGACATCCGACACCGCCTTCGACGTCGCCATCGTCGGCGCCGGCATCGCCGGCGTCTCGCTCGCCGCACGCCTGGCCGGCCACGGCCGCGTGCTGCTGCTCGAACGCGAGAGCCAGCCCGGCACGCAGTCCAGCGGCCGCAGCGCGGCGATGTTCATGGAGAGCTACGGCCCGCCGCAGGCGCGTGCGCTGACCCGCGCCAGCCGTGCCAGCTACGCCGCGCCGTCGATCGTGCCGATCCTGTCGCCGCGCGGCGTGCTCTACGTCGCCTGGCAGGGCCAGGAGGCGCTGCTGGATGCGCTGGCCGCCGGCCCGGGCGTCGAGCGCCTGGACGCCGAGCAGACGCTGGCGCGCGTGCCGGTGCTGCGCGCCGAAGGTCTGATCGGCTCGGTCGCCGAGCCCGACGCGATGGACATCGACGTGCACGCCGCGCTGCAGGGCTGGCTGGCGGTGGCGCGCGCACACGGCGCCGCGCTGTGGACGGGCGCCGAGCTGGCGTCGGCGTGCCGCGATGGCGAGGCCTGGTCGATCACGCTGGCCGACGGCCGCACGGCGAACACCCGGGTGCTCGTGAACGCGGCCGGCGCCTGGGCCGACCTTGTCGCCGAGCGCGCCGGCATCGCGCCGCTGGGCCTGCAGCCCAAGCGCCGCAGCGCCTTCACCTTCGATGCGCCGGCCGGCGTCGAGCACCGCGGCTGGCCGCTGGTGGCCGCCGCCGACGAGAGCTTCTACATCAAGCCCGACGCCGGCCAGCTGCTGGGCTCGCCGTGCAACGCCGACCCGGTGCCGGCGCACGACGTCGTCGCCGAGGAGCTCGACGTGGCGACCGGCATCGCCGCGATCGAGGAGCGCACGACGATGACCATCCGCCGGCCGCGGCACACCTGGGCCGGCCTGCGCACCTTCGCGCCCGACGGCGAGTTGGTCATCGGCTTCGACGAGACCGCCGACGGCTTCTTCTGGCTCGCCGGCCAAGGCGGCTACGGCGTGCAGAGCGCCCCGGGCGCGGCGCTGCTGGCCGAGTCGCTGATCCTCGAGGCGCCGCTGCCCGAGGCGCTGGCGCGCGAAGGCGTCGAGCCGGGCGCGATGTCGCCGGCCAGGCTGCGAGGCTAGGCGCCAGCCGGGGGCGGCCCCGGCCGGCTCGCGCACTCCGCGTACAGCCGCACGCGGCAGGCGGCGCAAATCGCCGGGTCCAGGCGCGGCACGATGGTGGCCAGCGCGCTGTGTTTGTCGGCGAAGACATGGTCCTCGCCCAGGCGGTCCAGGAACCGGCGCTGTTGCCAGGTCTGCAGCACCTCGGGGCGCGGACGGTGGAAGTACAGGTCGCCGCCGATCGCCAGCCGCCGCGTGTGCTCCTGCTCCCAGAGCGCGGCGCCGGCGTGGTCGATGAAGTTCATGCTCTTGGCCATCACCAGCAGGTGCTTCGGGGCGCCGGGCGCGGCGCGCAGCGCCTGCAGCCGCTCGCCGACGTGGGCCACGGCGCCGAACCAGACCGAACCTTCCATGCGCAGCATCTTCAGCTGCGGGCACTCGGCGCCGGGCGCGTCGTCGACGACGACCATCGCGCGGTCGGGCGGCGGCCGGTCGAAGCCCATCGTGCGCAGCGCCGGGCGCGAGGTGCGGTAGAGGTAGACCACCAGCGACAGCCCGACGCCGCCGACGATGGCCTGCTCCAGCGGCAAGGCCAGCGTCGCGGCCAGCGTCGCGGCGGCCACCGCGGCTTCGGTGCGGTCCTGTTGCAGGCGTTCGCGCCACTGCTCGCGGTCGATCAGCGTCGCCGCCACCCACAGCAGCAGGCCGGCGATGGCCGCCATCGGGATCCAGGCGATGGCCGGCGCCGCCAGCAGCGCCAGCAGCAGCACGAACAGGCCCGAGAACACCGCCGCCAGCGGCGTGCGCGCGCCGGCTTCCAGGTTGGGCATCGAACGGTTCAGCGAACCGCTGGCGACGAAACCCGAGCTGCAGGCGCCGGCCAGGTTGGCCAGACCCTGGCCCATGCACTCGCGGTTGACGTCCAGCGGCTGGTCGGTGCGTGCCGCCAGCGCCTTGGCGATGGCGATGCTCTGGCCGGTCGCGACGACGGTCAGCGCCAGCGAGACGCCGGCCAGCCGCGGTAGGTCGGCCCAGGCCAGCGCCGGCGGGCCCCACGAGAGATGGTCGATGCGCTGCTCGCCGACGAAGTCCAGCACCACGCCTTCACGCATCGCCAGCCAGGCCGCCAGCGCGGCGAGCGCCAGCGTCGCCAGCAGGAAGGGCCCGCGCCGCCAGACCTGGCGCAGCGCCCAGGCGACGACCAGCGTGCCGCAGGCGAGCACGATGCCGGGCAGGTCGCCGACGACCGACTCCAGCGCGTGCCAGGCGATCAGCAGCGCCGCGCCGCTGGTGAAGCCCAGCAGCACCGACGGCGAGATGAAGTGCGCCAGCGAGCCCAGCCGCAGCAGCGCGATCGCGGTCTGCATCAACCCGACCCCCAGCGTCGCGACCAGCGCCAGCCGCAGGTACTCGGGGCTGCCCGGCAACGCCAGCGGCGCGAGCATCGCCGCCAGCGCCAGCGACACGGCGTTGGTCGGCCCGGTGGCCACCAGCCGGCTGGAGCCGGCCAGCGCGGCGACGATGCAGGGCACGATCGCGGTGTACAGGCCCCAGGTCGGCGGCAGCCCGGCCAGCGCCGCGAAGGCGATGGCCTGCGGCAGCGCCAGCACCGCGCCCAGCAGCCCGGCGGCGGCATCGGCGCGCAGGCTCGTGCGGTTCACGTCCTCGACCCACGGCCCCAGCCAGCGCGCCCACGGCGCGCGTGCACTCCTTTGCAACGTCATCCGCCGAGCGTATCAGCGCCCCGCGGCACCCGGGGGGAACCGTTCTTGCATAGCATGGGCACCATGGCAGGAGCATCCCCGCCGCAGTCCCCGCTGCTGATCGGCTTCTCGGCTCGCATCTACACGCCCGGCACGCCGGGCATCCACCTCGACGGTGTCTGGACGCGCACGCTGCACTACCTGGAGCAGTCGGTCGCGCACTGGGTGCTGCGCGGCGGCGCGGTGGCGCTGATGGTGCCGGCGGTCACCGCCGACAGCGTCGTCACGCGCGGCGACCTGAACCTGCGCCACTACGCCGACGCGCTCGACGGCCTGGTGCTGCAGGGCGGCAACGACGTCGCGCCCGAGACCTACGGCCAGACGCCGCTGCACCCCGACTGGCACGGCGACCGCGTGCGCGACCTCTACGAGATCGAGCTCGTCGACGCCTTCGTCACCGCCGGCAAGCCGGTGTTCGGCATCTGCCGCGGGATGCAGCTGCTCAACGTGATGTACGGCGGCACGCTGGTGCAGGACATCCCGACGCAGCGGCCGGCGGCCCGTGCGCACCGCGACAGCTCGAACTACGAGCGCCATTTCCACGACGTCGAGATCGTGCCCGGCACGCGCCTGGCGCAGCTCTACGGCGGGCTGGCGCGCGCCACCGTCAACAGCATCCACCACCAGGCGGTGGAGCGCCTGGCGCCGGGCTTCGCCGTCGAGGCGCGATGCCCGGACGACGGCACCATCGAGGCCGTGCGCCACGAGGGCCCGGCCTGGATCTCCGCGGTGCAGTGGCACCCCGAGTTCCACGTGCCGGGCGACCCGGCGACCTTCGACGACTCGCGGCTGCTGGCCGACTTCCTGGCCGCGGCGCGCGAACGCAAGCGCTGATCAGCAGGGGCCGTGCTGGCGGCGGAAGTCGGCCGGCCGCAGCGCGCCACGCGCCGCGTGCAACCCGCGCTGCAGCGCGTGCGCGACACGCTCCTCCTTGACGAAGGGGCCGCGGTCCCACTTCACACGCGAGCTCCAGGCGTGGCCCTCGGACACCATGTGCCGCGCCAGATCCTGGCCGTCGAGCAGCACCGAGCCGGTGACGACACCGTCGCGGCCGCTCACCGGCCGGGTGACGGTGACCAGATGGCCCTGGGCACGTTCGGCGAGTTCACGGCGCGACTCGGGCCCCCAGTCCTGACAGGCCAGAGGCGCCTCGGCGCCGGCCAGGCGCACACGCACCGGCGTGCCGTCGGCCGGCGTGACGACCACGGTGTTACCGTCAATGACCTGGGTGACGCGGCCTTCGATCGGCGTTTTGGGCGGCGCGGCGAACGCGGCGCCGGCCAGCAGTGCGAGCGCCAGGCCCGGGAGTGTCTTCATGTCGTGCGGGAACAGTGTCAGAACGCCAGCGCGATGATCCCCGCGACAAAGCCGGCCAGCAACAAAAGCCAGACTGCGACGACCAGCACCGCGCCCCAGACCAGCCGCGGCAGCTGCTCGCGCCCGGCCTCGGCTTCGCGCAGCCGCGCCTGCCAGAGTTCGGGCGGCGTCAGCTTGACGACCAGCGCGATGCCCAGCGGCACCAGGATCAGGTCGTCGAGCAGGCCCAGCACCGGGATGAAGTCGGGGATCAGGTCGATCGGCGACAGCGCGTAGGCCAGCACCGCGACGGCGATCCAGCGCACCGCACGCGGCGTGTCGCGGTGCTTGAACAGCTTCCACAGCGCGAGCAGATAGGTGCCCAGGCGCGCGGCGTTGCCGGCGGCGAAGAGGCGGCGAACGCGCTTCATGACGCCGCGCGGCGGCGCTGCGGCGCCGGCTTGTCGAGCGCCGCGTTCGACGACGCCAGCAGGCGTTCGAGCCGGTCCTTCATCTGCTCGGTCGACAGGCGCTCGCGCAGCCGTTCGACGAGCAGCGGCAGCGCGAACGGGCTCGCGGCCTTCAGCTCGACGATCTCCAGGTCCAGGGTGTCCATCTGCTGCAAGGTGGTGGCGAGGCGGCCGATTTCCAGCTCCTGCGCCAGCACCTCGCGTTCGGCCTGCGCCAGCAGGCGGTTGCCGGCGTCGTAGCGCCGGAACACGCCCCAGAACAGGGAACTCGACGCCTGCAGCTGGCGCAGGCTCTTGGGCGCGCCCGGATAACCGCCGAACACCAGCCCGGCGATGCGCGCGATCTCGCGGAAACGCCGCTGCGCCAGTTCGCCCGAGTTCAGGCTGGCCAGCACGTCGGCCAGCAGCGTGTCGGTGGCGAACAGGCGTTTGTCCTCCAGCAGCGCGAGATCCGGCGCCTCGGCAGCCAGGATCTCCAGGCCGTAGTCGTTGACACACAGCGAGAAGGTGTTGGGCCGCGCCTGCGCCAGCCGCCAGGCCAGCAGCTGGGCCAGGCCGACGTGCACGTTGCGGCCGGCGAACGGGTACAGGAAGAGGTGCCAGCCTTCACGCGTGCGCAGCCGCTCGACCAACAGCCGACCACGCTGCGGCAGCCGCGACAGCCGCCTCTGGGCCTCCAGCATCGGCCGCGCGGCTTCGAGCTCGGGTTCGGCGAAAACGCCGGCCGCGACCTCGTCGAGCAGCGCCTGCACCGCGTCGGCGAGTTCCGAGGACAGCGGCATGCGGCTGCCGTTCCAGGCCGGCACCAGGCCTTTGGGCTTCGTCGCCTTGCGCACGTAGGCCGCCAGGTCCTGGGTGCGCACGTACTCCAGCAGCCGGCCGGCGAAGACGAAGACGTCGCCGGGTTTGAGCCGCGCGATGAACCCTTCCTCGACGCTGCCGATCGTGCCGCCCGACAGCCATTTCACCTGCATCGTCGCGTCGGCGACGATGGTGCCGACCTGCAGCCGGTGGCGGCGTGCGATGCCGCGGTCGACGACGCGCCAGACGCCGTCGACACACTGCACGCGGTGGTACTCGGGGTAGGCGCCCAGGCTGTCGCCGCCGCGTTCGACGAAGGCCAGCGCCCAGTCGAACTCGGTGCGGCTCAGCCCGCGGTAGGCCGGCGCGCTGCGCACTTCGTCGTACAGCGCGCCAGCCTCGAAACCGCCACCCAGCGCCACCGTCACGAGGTGCTGCACCAGCACGTCCAGCGGCTTGTCGGGTGTGCGCCGCGACTCCACGCGCCCGGCCAGCGCCGCACGCCGCGCCGCCGCGGCCTCCACCAACTCCAGCGTGTTCGTCGGCACCAGGGTCACGCGGCTGGCGCGGCCGGGTGCGTGGCCGCTGCGGCCGGCGCGCTGCAGCAGGCGCGCGACGCCTTTGGCGCTGCCGATCTGCAGCACACGTTCGACCGGCAGGAAGTCGACGCCCAGGTCCAGGCTGGACGTCGCGACCACCGCCTTCAGCCGCCCGTCCTTCAGCCCGGCCTCGACCCAGTCGCGCACGCTGCGGTCCAGCGAGCCGTGGTGCAGCGCCACGAGGCCCGCCCAGTCGGGCCGCGCGTCGAGGATCAGCCGGTACCAGATCTCGGCCTGCGAGCGCACGTTGGTGAACACCAGCGACGTCGACGAGGACTCGATCTCGTCGAGCACCGGCTGCAGCATCTGCGCGCCGAGGTGGCCGCCCCAGGAGAAACGCCCCGGTTCGTGCGGCAGCAGCGTGTCGACGACCAGGCGCTTCTCGATGCGGCCCTGCACCAGCCGGCCGTGTTCGTGGCCGACCAGCGTCGCCATCGCCTCGGCCAGGTTGCCGATCGTCGCCGACAGCCCCCAGACGGCGAGCTGCGGGTTCCAGCGCTTGAGCCGCGCCAGCGCCAGCTGCACCTGCACGCCGCGTTTGCTGCCGATCAGCTCGTGCCATTCGTCAACGATGACGGTCTGCACGCCGGCCAGTTCGGCACGTGCCGAGTCGCGTGTCAGCAGCAGCGACAGCGACTCGGGCGTCGTCACCAGCGTCTCGGGCAGGCGCCGGTCCTGGCGCGCACGTTCGGCGCTGCCGGTGTCGCCGGTGCGCTGGGCGACGTCCCAGCCCGGCGGCGCGGCGGCCTGCAGCGCGCGCGTGGTGTCGGCGGCCAGCGCGCGCATCGGCGTCAGCCACAACACCTGCAGCCCGCGCCGCGGCGCCGCACGCGCCAGCGCGCCGAACCAGACGGCGTAGGTCTTGCCGCTGCCGGTGGTGGCGTGCAGCAGGCCGCTGTCGCCCGCGGCCATCGCAGCCCAGACGGCGCGCTGGAACTCGAACGGCTGCCAGCCGCGTGCACCGAACCAGGATTCGGCGTGCACGAGGCCGGCCACCTCGATCATGCGGTGACGATCCAGCCTTCGACCGGGTCGACGTCGGCCGGGATGCCGGCGCCGTCGCGCAAGCTGGCCCAGCCGGCCTGCAGCAGGCACAGCGCGGCGTCGAGCCGGTCGCCCGAGGCGTCGGCGACCAGCGCGTCGCGCTGAGCGTGTGTCAGCTTGAGCCGCAGGCCCAGCCGCGTGCGGCCCTGCTCCAGCGCGTCGACGAGGTCCTTGCGTGCGATGAGGCGGTCGGCGGCCTCGCTGTTCTTGTACGAGCGCCGGCCCAGGATCTCGGCGGCCAGCAGGCCGGGATAGGCCTCGACGGCGCGGCGCTCGGCGTCGCCGGCCACCAGCCCCGGCACCTGCACGCCGGCGGCGACCAGGCGCGAGAAGCCTTCGTAGTACATGAACCCGACCGGCACGTAACGCGTCTGCAGCGGGCTGGAACTCGTCGCGCCGGGCAGCGAGACGTCGGTGCGGCGGTGCACCAGGCGCTGGCCGGCCGGGCGGCCATTGCCCCAGGCGTCGACCAGCGCGCGGAAGTCCATGCGCACCGGGCAGCGCCGGCGCAGTTCGGCGACGACCTCGGCGGCGCTGCTGCCCAGGCCCTGCGCCTCGACGAAGGCGCGCGGCAGGCCGAACGGGAAGTCGAAGCCGCCGAACCAGGGGCGTTCGGCGAGCACGGCCTCGAAGCCGGCGAGCGTCGGCAGCTCGTCCACCCGTTCGAGGCGCAGCACGGCGCCGTGCAGCGTGCCGCGTGCGACGGTGATCGGCTTGCGCCGCGACGGCGCGCAGCTGAAGTCCACGCCGAGCAGCGGCAGCGAAGAAGCGGTCGGGGTCATCGCGGCGATTGTCGCGGGGCCGCCGCTACAGTCGGCGCATGACTGCCAATCCGACCCTCGTCGAGGCGCTGCGCGGCGGCGCCGTCGAATCCACCCACCGCGGCGCCTGGGCCGTCGTCGACGCCGACGGCGACGTCGTCGCCTCGGCCGGCGACATCGACCGGCCGATCTTCCCGCGTTCGGCGGTCAAGCTGCTGCAGGCGCTGCCGCTCGTGGAGAGCGGTGCCGCCGAACGTTATGGCCTGAACGACGAACAGCTCGCGATCGCCTGCGCCTCGCACAACGGCGAACCGCGCCACGTCGCCGTCGCGGCTTCGATGCTGGCCGCCGCCGGCGTCGACGACGCGGCGCTGGAGTGCGGCGCGCACTGGCCTTACCGCGATGTCGTGCAGCGCGAGATGGCCGCCGCCGGCCAGACGCCGGGCGCGCTGCACAACAACTGCTCGGGCAAACACGCCGGGTTCGTCTGCCTGGGCTGCCTGCTCGCCGGCGACGCCGACAAACGCGCCTTCCTCAGCGGCTACGTCAAGCCCGAGCACCCGGTGATGCGCGAAGTCGGCGACGCGATCGAAGCCGCGACCGGCTGGCGCCTGGCCGACGCGCCGCGCGGCACCGACGGCTGCTCGATCCCGACCTACGCGATCCCGCTGCGCCACCTGGCGCTGGCCTTCGCACGCGCCGGCAGCGGCATCGGCCTGCGTGAAGGCCGTGCCCGCGCCGCGAAGCGGCTGATGGCCGCGGTCACCGCCGAGCCCTTCATGGTCGGCGGCAGCGGGCGCTTCGACACCCGCATCATCGAGCGCCTGGGCGAACGGGTGTTCTGCAAGGTCGGCGCCGAAGGCGTGTTCTGCGCCGCGTTCCCGAAGGCCGGGCTGGGCGTCGCGGTGAAGATGGACGACGGCGCCTCGCGCGCCTGCGAAGTCGTGATGGCGGCGCTGATCGAACGTTTCGTGCGCCTGGACGAGGCCGAACGCGGCTTCGTGCACGCCTTCGCCGACCAGCCGCTGGCCAACTGGAACGGCCTCGACGTCGGCCGGCTGCGCTGGGCGAGCTGAAACAAGGGCGGGCATCATCCGGTGCCTGCCGCCGATGATCCCGATGTCCCCTGCTCCCGCCCGGGCGCTGCGCCCGGCGCGTTTCGCCGTCCGCTCCCTCTTCTTCGCCTTCGGCACCGTCACCGGCGCCTGGGGCGCGCACGTGCCCAGCGCCAAGGCGCGCTACGGGCTGGACGAAGCGCAACTCTCGCTGGCGCTGCTGGCGGCGGCGGTCGGCGCCGTCGGCGCGCTGCTCGTCGCCGGGCGCGTCATCGGCGAGCACGGCCCGCGGCGCGTCGTGCCGGTGGCCGCGGTCGTCATCGCCGCGGCGCTGGGCACGCTGCTGCTGCACGGCGGCTTCGCCGCGCTGGTGGCGACGATGCTCGTGTTCGGCGCCGCCGGCGCGTTCTACGACGTCTCGATCAACGCCGAAGGCACGCTGCTGGAGGAACGCAGCGGCTTCAAGGTCGTCAGCGGCTTTCACGGCATGTGGAGCCTGGGCGCGATGACCGGAGCCGGCGGCTGCTCGGCGCTGCTGGCCGCCGGCGTGCCGGCCGCCTGGCAGCTCGGTGCGCTGGCGATCGTGATGCTGGCGTTGTCGCTGGTCGCCGCGCGTTCGCTGCTGCCCGACCACCCGCCGATGCCCGACGGCCCGCGGCGCTGGCGGCTGCCGCCGCCGCGCCTGCTGCTGCTGGGCACGCTGGCGGCGCTGGGCCTGCTGGCCGAAGGCGTGATCTACGACTGGAGCGTGCTCTGGTTCACCGATTCGCTGGGCCAGACGCAGGCCGTCGGCGGCCTGGGTTACGCGGCCTTCGCGGCGGCGATGGCGGCCTCGCGTTTCGGCGGCGATGCGCTGCGCAGCCGCTTCCACGCCGCCACGCTGCTGGCCGCCAGCGCCGGGCTGGCGGCGCTGGCGATGAGCGCGGCGCTGCTGCTGCACCACCCGGTGGTCGGCATTGCGTCGATGGCGCTGGTCGGCGCCGGGCTCGCCAACGTCGTGCCCATCCTGTTCGTCGCCGGTGGCCGCCAGCCGGGTGTGACGCCGGCCGACGGCATCGCCGCGGTGTCCTCGCTGGGTTACGTCGGCCTGCTCGCCGGGCCGCCGCTGGTCGGCGCCATCGCCCATGCGAGCTCGCTGAACCTGGCGATGGCGACGCTGGTCGCCGCGGCGCTGGCGCTGGGCGCCGGCGCGCGGCTGCTGCGCTGACTCAGCGCAGCGGGCGCAGGCGCAGCACCAGCGCACCCAGCGAAGCGGCGCTCGCCAGCGCGACCATGCCCAGCCAGCCGCCGTGCGTCAGCGCCAGGCCGCCGAGCGCCGAACCGGCCGCCATGCCGACGAAGATCGTCGTGAACAGCAGCGCGTTGAGCCGGCTGCGCGCCTCGGGCTCCAGGCCGTAGACCAGGGTCTGGTGCGAGACCAGCGAAGCCTGGATCGCGAAGTCGAAGCCGACCGCGGCGACGGCGATCAGCGCCAGCGCCGCCACCGTCGGCAGCAGCGGCTCGGCCGCGAGCACGGCGAACGAGACCACCGCCAGCGCCGCCGCCAGGCGGGTGACGAAGACCGGCCCGCGGCGGTCGGCCAGGCGGCCGGCCAGCGGCGCGGCCAGCGCCCCGGCGGCCCCGGCCAGGCCGAAGGCCCCGGCCGCCGCCGCGCCCAGGCCGTGGCGGGCCTGCAGCGCCAGCGCCAGCGTCGACCAGAAGGCGCTGAAACCGACCGACAGCAGCGCCTGCACGGCTGCCGCGCGGCGCAGCGCCGCGTGGCGCCGCCACAGCGAGACCATCGACGCCAGCAGCGCGCCGTAGCCCAGGCGCGTCGTCGGCGCGATGTGCGGCAGGCCGCGCCAGACCGCCAGGCCGATCACCGCGACCGCCGCGGCGGCAGCGAAGAACACGCTGCGCCAGCCCCACGCCGCCGCCAGCAGGC
Organism: Rubrivivax sp. JA1055; assembly: GCF_020966565.1. NCBI lineage: Bacteria > Pseudomonadati > Pseudomonadota > Betaproteobacteria > Burkholderiales > Sphaerotilaceae > Rubrivivax > Rubrivivax sp. JA1055. The sequence goes on from NZ_JAJKFP010000001.1 coordinate 134,600, forward strand.
CGCTGGCCACCCGCGACAGCAGGATGCCGAGCAGCAGGCCGGTCATCACGCTGCCGACGGTGGCGCCGCGCCGTTCAGGCGCCGACAGCGCGGCGGCGGCGGGCACCAGGTCCTGGGCCATCGTCGCCGCCAGGCCGATGACCAGGCTGGCCGCCAGCAGCGCCGGCAGCCCGGCCGCCAGGCCCGCGGCCAGCAGCGCCAGCGTCAGCAGTGCGGCCTTGGCGGTGATCAGCGTGCGCCGGTCGCTGCGGTCGCCCAGCGGCGCCAGCAGCAGCAGGCCGGCGGCGTAGCCGAACTGGGTCAGTGTCGGCACCAGGCCGACGCCGGCGGCGCCGGCGCCGAGGTCGGCACCGAGCGCGGCCAGCAGCGGCTGGGCGTAGTAGATCGAGGCGACGGCGAAACCGGCGCCGGCGGCCATCAGCACGACCGGCGGCGAGGCGGGGCGCGAGGCGGTGGGCAGCGGCGACAGCGGAGCGGGAGCGGGAAGGGCGGACATCGTGGACTCCAGCGTGGGATTCGATGTCTGAAATTCTTCCAGCGCATCGACAGGCGTTGTAGTAGCGCCGGATTCACATCTGTCATACGCTCAGCGCATGACCAAAGCCTTTGCCGGCACCGACCGCCTGGAACTGCTGCAGACCTTCGTGCGCATCGTCGACGCCGGCAGCCTGTCGGCGGCCGCCGTCGCGCTGGGCACGACGCAGCCGACGATCAGCCGCCGGCTGCAGCAGCTGGAACGTTCGCTGGGCCTGAGGCTGCTGCAGCGCTCGACGCATTCGATGGCGCCGACCGAAGACGGCCAGCGCTGCTACGAACACGCGCGTTCGCTGCTCGAACGCTGGGACGCCGCCGAGGCCGACCTGCGCGGCGTGCAGGACGTCCCGCGCGGCCGGCTGCGCGTCGTCGTGCCGCACGCCTTCGGCCAGCAGCAGCTGGTCGTGCCGCTGCTGGACTTCCTGCGCCGCCACCCCGAGGTCTCGGTCGAGTGGCTGCTGCACGACCGCCTGCCCGACTTCATCGGCCAGGGCGTGGACTGCGCGATCCGCGTCGGCGCGGTCGACGAGCCGGGGCTGGTGGCGGTGCGGCTGGCCGAGGTGCCGCGCCTCGTCGTCGCCGCGCCGGGCCTCTGGGGCGACGGCCCGCCGCCGGCCGAACCCGAGGCGCTGGCCGCCCTGCCCTGGCTGGCCGCCGGCAGCTTCTACCGCGACGAGATCGAACTGCAGGACCGCCGCAGCGGTGAATGGCGGCGCCTGGCGATCCAGCCGCGGCTGACGACCGACAGCCTGTACGCGCTGCGCGAAGCGGCCCGCGGCGGCGCCGGCGCGGCGATCATCTCGTCGTGGCTGGTGGCCGAAGACCTGGCCGCCGGCCGGCTGGTGCGTCTGGCGCCCGACTGGCGCGCGGCCCCGCTGCCGGTGGTCCTGCTGCACCCGCCGGCGCGGCTGCAGCCGGCGCGGCTGCGCGCCTTCATCGCCGCGATGCGCGCGGCGATGCCGACGCTGTCGGGCATGGTGCCGGCGACACGCGCCAGCGCCTGAACGTCAGGCCGGCACGGCCCCGGCCACCGGCGTCGGCGGCGTCGGCAGCAGCACGACCGGCTCGTCGCCGCCGTTCAGCCGGCCCACCGCGCGGTGGCGGCCGCCGGTCTTGGCGCGGTAGAGCATCGAGTCGATGTCGGCCAGCGCGGCGTCCAGGTCGAAGTCGGGCACGAGTTCGATCGACGCGAAGCCGATCGAGGCCGTCACCTGCCGGCGGGCCGTGTCCAGCTCGATGGGCCGCGCGCCGACGGCATCGAGCAGGCGCAGCACGAAGCCGCGTTCGGCCTCGGCATCGTCGGGGTCGTCGATGAAGAGCAGGAACTCCTCGCCACCCCAGCGCACGATGCAGTCGTCGCTGCGCACGCAGTCGGCCAGGCGGCGGCTGGTCTCGCGCAGCGCGCGGTCGCCGCAGGCATGGCCGTGGCGGTCGTTGATGGCCTTGAAGTGGTCGATGTCCAGCAGCACCAGCAGCACGCGGCCGCCGCCGCGCGCCAGGCGCTGGGCGAAGAAGCGCTCGAAATGGCGGCGGTTGTAGGCGCCGGTCAGCGGGTCGTGCGTGCTCTCGTAGTCGAGCGCGGCGTTGGCGTCGCGCAGCTGGTGGTTCACGCGGCGGGTGCGCAGATGCACGAACAGCAGCGAGGCCGTCGACAGCAGCACCGCGGCGGCCACGGCGATCGTCGTGCGCCGGTGCAGGCGCTCGGCCTCGAGCTGCAGCTCGGCGGTCTGGCTCTGGTGGCGCAGGCGCTCGATGTCCAGGTCCTTGCGGCTGCTCTCCAGCACCGCGGCCAGGAAGCTGGCGTTCTTCTCGCGCGCCTCGCGCTGGGTGCGCTCGCGCAGCTCGGCGGCCCGCTCGGAGGCCTGGTAGGCCTGCTCCCAGCGCCCGGCGCGGGCCATCATGGCCGCCCAGTCGCGCAGCGCCCGCGCGACCTCGCCGACCTGGCCGCCGCGCTCGAACCAGACGCGGCCGCGGTCGAAGGCCTCGGTCCCGGCCTGCATCTGGCCCGCCGCCGCGAGCGCGAAGCCGCGCCCGATCCAGGCGTAGGCCTTCAGGTACTCGATGCCCATGCGGTCGGCCTCGACGACGAGCTCGGCGGTGAGGTCCAGCGTCTGCTGCACGCGGCGGGTGCGGTAGTAGACGTCGGCGAGGTTGATGCGCACCGCCAGCCGCGTCTCCGCGTCGCCCTCGCGCTCGGCCAGCTCGAGCGCCCGCAGCAGCGTCGCCCGGGCGGCGTCGTACTGGCCGGCACCGATCTGCAGCGCGCTGCGCGCGAGCAGCTTGTCGTCGCTGCGCGAGATCTCGGGGTCGAGCTGCAGCGCGCGGTCGCTGTTGCGCAGCGCGTCGGCGTGCTGGCCGAGTTCTCCCTGGATCATGGCCAGCGTCGTCAGCGCGTCGGCCTCGCGCGGCGCGTCGCCGGCCAGGCGCGCGATCTCCAGCGCACGGCCGATCGCCGTCAGGTCGTCGTCGACGGCGCCGGCGTAGGTGGCTTCGTCGGCGTAGTCGCGGGCGACGCGGAAGGCCAGCGTCGGCAGCCGGAGGCGGTCGATCAGGCCCCAGGCCTGGCGCGCGTAGCGGTAGTTGTCGCTCGGGTTGCCGGCGTGGTCGGCGGCCCACTGGCGGCACTTCAGCAGGGCGACCTGCAGGTGGGGATCGGCGCTGTCGCCGGCGCGCGTCTCCAGCGTGGCGAGCAGCTCCGGGCTCGCGCCCTGCGACGCGGCGCAGCGTTCGACGGCCAGCAGCGCCTGCCATGGTGGCGCAGCCCAGCGCGGGTCGGCGCGCAAGGCGTCGATGCGCTCGATGCGCAGCGCGGGCGCACGGGCGATGTCGGCGCGCAGCAGCTCGTCGAGCACACGCTCCTCGGGGCCGACACGGCCTTCAGGCGGCAGGCGCGGCTCGGCAGACGCCGCGACGACGCCCAGGCCCAGCGCGAGCGCCATCGCGAGCGCCACGACCCCGGGTCGCGGCATCCCGCCGGGCGTCCTTCTTCCCCCGGCTTGCATTCCCCACCCCTCGATCTGGACGGCATGTCGTGCCGTCTCGGCCCGCATTGTCGCTGCCGGCGGCGGCCCGGTGCCGCCGGCCGGCGTCAGCGCGGTGCAGGAAACAGCGTCGCCACCCAGTCGGCGAAGGCGCGCACGCGCCGCGGCAGGTGGCGCCGGTGCGGCAGCAGCAGCGTCACCGGCATCGGCGGCGGCACGAAAGCCGGCAAGAGCGCCACCAGTCGCCCGGTTTCCAGGCCGGGGCGTGCACTGGCCTCGGGAATCTGGATGATGCCCAGCCCGGCCTCGCAGGCAGCGAGGTAGGCGTCGGTCGCATTGACGGTGACGACACCGGCCATCGTCACGCTGCGCAGCGAGCCGTCGGCCGCCAGGTACTCGAAGCCCGCCGGCCGGTCGCCCAGATTGGGCTGGTAGTGCACCAGCCGGTGCGCCGCCAGGTCCTCGACCGAGCGTGGCTCGCCGTGGCGCGCGACGTAGCCCGGGCTGGCGACGTTGACCATCGTGTACGCACCCAGCGGCCGGCCGACGAGCTGCTCGGCGACGACGGCACCGACACGGATCACCGCGTCGTAGCCTTCTCGCACCGGGTCGACGCGGCGGTCGGCGGCACCGATCTCGACCGCGAGCCCCGGGTGCAGCGCCAGGAACTCGGGCAGCCGCGGCAGCACCAGCGCACGCGCCATCGCCAGCGGCATGTCCACACGCAGCCGCCCGGTCAGCGCCTGCGGCTGCTGCTGGAACATCGTGCGCAGTTCGTCCAGGTCGGCGAGCACGTCCTGGCAGCGTTCGACGAACAGCCGGCCGTCGTCGGTGAGGCTGACGCGCCGCGTCGTGCGCTGCAGCAGTCGCGCGCCCAGACGCTCCTCCAGCCGCCGCACCGCGGTCGACACGGTGGCACGTGGCAGGCCCAGGCGCTGGGCGGCCTCGGTGAAGCTGCCGAGCTCGGCGACACGCAGCACGATGCGCAGGTCTTCGGGGGACATGGTGGCTTGATTGGTCGAAAACGTCGACCAGTGTTGCCGAATCAGCCACGTTTATCCAGCGAATCCGAACTCCTAAAGTGCCTGCACCGCGGCGCCATGCCGCTTCCACGAAACAGGACGATCCGATGAACACGCTCGCCACCCCCCGTACCGCCCTCGTCACCGGCGGCAGCCGCGGCCTCGGCCGCGACGCGGTGCTGCACCTGGCCCGAGCCGGCTGGGATCTGGTCTTCACCTTCCACAGCCGCGCCGCCGAGGCCGAGGCGGTGGCCGCGCAGGTGCGTGCGCTGGGCCGGCGTGCGGTGGCGCTGCAGTTCGACGCCGGCGCGGTCGCCTCCATCCCGGCCTTCGTCGAGGCGCTGCGCGGCGCGCTCGCCGACGGCATCGGCCGGCCGGCGCTGGACGCCGTCGTGCACAACGCCGGCTTCGGCGTGCACGCGGCCTTCGCCGAGACAACGCAAGCCGACTTCGACGCGCTGATGAACGTGCACCTGAAGGGCCCGTTCTTCCTGACGCAGGCGCTGCTACCGCTGCTGGCCGACGGCGCGCGCATCCTGCACGTCTCCAGCGGGCTGACACGTTTCAGCCTGCCCGGCTACGCCGCCTACGCGACGATGAAGGGCGCGGTCGAGGTGCTGACGCGCTACCTGGCCAAGGAACTGGGCGCACGCGGCATCCGCGTCAACACGCTGGCGCCGGGGGCGATCGAGACCGACTTCGGCGGCGGCGCGGTGCGCGACGACACCCGGCTCAACGCCTACGTCGCGGCGCAGACGGCACTGGGACGCGTCGGTCGGCCCGAGGACATCGGCGGCGCGGTCGCCGCGCTGCTGGCCGACGAGTCCGGCTGGGTCACCGGGCAGCGCATCGAGGCCTCGGGCGGCATGTTCATCTGAGCTCGGCGGCGGCCGCCTCGGCGACCGCCCCCCGGGCCTGCAGCAGGTACTCCAGGCACTCGGAAGCCGGCAGTGCTCGGCTGTAGAGGTAACCCTGGAACACGTTGCAGCCCAGGGTCGCGAGCAGGTCGCGCTGCTCGCGCGTCTCGACGAACTCGGCGATGACGCGGGCCCCGCCGGCATGCCCCAGCGTCGCGATGGCGCGGATGATGTCGGCACTCACCGGATGCGTCATCACGTCGCGGCTCAGCGAGCCGTCGACCTTGATCGCCGCGACCCGAAATCGCCGCAGGTGCAGCAGCGACGCGTGCCCCATGCCGAAGTCGTCCATCGCCAGGCCGACGCCGAGCGCGTCCAGGCGCGCCAGGTTGGCGTCGGCAACCTCGCCGACCGGGATGCCGCGGCTCTCGGTGATCTCCAGCTCCAGCTCGTCGGGGCGCAGGCCGTGGCGGTGCAGCGCCTGCGCCACGACGAGGTGCAGCCCCGGCTGCGACAGCTGCAGCGGCGAGACGTTGACCGACATCGTCAGCGCGCCCAGGCCCTGCGTGTTCCATTGCGCCTTGCACGCGCAGGCCCGGTCGATGACCCAGGCGCCCAGCGGCGCGATCACCGCGCCCTGTTCGGCCAGCGCGATCGCGACGTCGGGGCGCACCGCGCCATAGCCCGCGTGCTGCCAGCGCAGCAGCGCCTCGACGCCGACCACCGCGCCGTCGGCCCGGTGCTGCGGCTGGTAGACCAGCGCCAGCGCCGGCGTGCCGATCGCACGCTCCAGATCGTGCAGCAGGCCGCGAGCGATGACGCCGACGTGGTCGCTGCGGCGCAGCGGCGTGTCGCTGCGCGGCGCCTCGCTGACGATGACCGCGCTGGCGTGCTGGAAGGCGCTCAGGCGCTCGGCGCGGCGCTCGGCTTCGTGGCGGCGCACGAAGGGCAGGTAGATCGCGGTCGAGATCACGAGCCCCAGCGCCTGCAGCGCGGCGCCGACCCAGGACCCGGTCAGCCACCAGCCCGACAGCAGCACCGGTGTCGTCCAGGGGATCTGCACCGGCAGCAGCTCGATCCAGCCCAGGTGCAGCGCCAGCAGCGGCGGCAGCACCAGCACCAGCGGCCCGAGCAGGAAGGGCAGCAGGAAACGCGGGTTCAGCACCAGCGGCAGCCCGAACAGCAGCAGCTCGTTGACGTTGAACAGCGCCGGCAGCCACGACAGCTGCGCCAGGCGCCGGTTCTGCCCGTGGCGCGCCACGATGAACAGCGCGACGAGCAGCCCCAGCGTCGCCCCCGAGCCGCCCAGGTGCACGAAGTTGTCGACCAGCACACGCGGAACGCGGCCCGGCACGGCCGGCTCGCCGGCCAGCGTGAACAGGAAGCCGAAGTGAGCGTCCAGCACCTTGCCGCCGTGCACGCCGAAGAACCACAGGCACTGGTTGACGGCGACGGCCAGCGGCGTCAGCAGCCACTCGGCGTCGAGCCGGGCGCCGGCCTCGGCCAGCCATTGGGCGTCCGGGCGCGGCAGGCGCCACACCAGCTCGGCGACGGCCTTGGACAGCAGCCCCAGCAGCACCAGCGGCAGCGTCAGCCGGGTCGCGTGATAGAAGACCGGGTTGCTGTCGTAGCCGATCGCCAGGCGGCGCATCGGCGCCCAGTCGGCCAGCGGACGCAGCAGCGCGGGCGTCGCCAGCCCGACGACGATGCCGGTCAGCATCGAGCCCGTTCCGAAGGACTGCAGCGTGACCGGCCCGGTGGCGCTGGCGCAGAGCGTGAAGTTCACCATCGCCCCGATCGCGACCCAGATCGGCGGCAGCGGCTCGCGCGACATGCCGCGAGGGGCTCGCTGGGCCACCATCGACGCGATCGTCACCGCCAGCGCCAGGCCGAGCACGCCCCAGGTGGACTGCACCACGGCCTCGGCCGCATCGGCCCAGCCCAGGCCGAAACGTGCCTCCAGCCAGGCGCGGCCGGCCGGGATCGGGAAGTTGCCGAGCAGCGTCGCCGCGACACCGAACAGCGTGATCGGCAGCAGCACCACGTAGGCGTCGCGCACCGCGGCGAGAGCGCCGGCACGGTAGCTCGAGTGGACAGGTGGATCGGCGGGCATCGGAGGCAGCGGCATGGCCGGCGCATGCACTCCACGCCGTAAAGCCTGTTTTCGGCCCCGGGGCCCGGCGGCTTCAGCGCAGCGCCGTGAACTGCGTCACGCCGCGGCCCTGCCGTGGCGCCCGGCGCACACACCCCGGAGCTCGGTGGACGATGGATGCCACGCCCGGTTCCCAGGTATGCGACAATGCCGGGTGCGCCTCGCCCCAACGTGTTCCTGCTTCCCCGAAGCCGACACGCTGCGCCGAGACCGAGGCCTGATCCTCCTCCCGCCGCCGAGTCCCCCGCGGACCGCGCCGAGCACGCAGCGAATACCCCTGCAAGCTCACCCCCGATCGTTCGTCGTCGCGCGCCTTGCGCGGCATCTGCAATACCCGGGGCGGCACCTCCCGCCCCACCGAAGGACCTTCATCCACACACCGATCCAGGTCGGGCGATACACCGTGTCGCCCCTGACCCGCCACGACACCGACGGCTTTGCCGCTTCGGTGTCCATCCGAAGCGGCATCGGCCGCGCCACGCATGACCGCGTGCTGCGACTGCTGCCCCGATTCACCACACGCGACGCTGCCGCCCGCCACGCGACCACCGAAGGCCTGGCCTGGGTGGCCCGGACCGAGGGCCGGAACGCCGCCATCGACACGGAACAGGAGCACCCATGGCCAAGGAAGAACTGATCGAGATGCGCGGCGTGGTCGACGAGATCCTCCCGGACTCGCGATTTCGCGTGACGCTGGACAACGGCCACCGCCTCGTGGCCTACACCGGCGGCAAGATGCGCAAGCACCACATCCGCATCCTCGCGGGAGACAGCGTGTCGCTGGAACTCTCGCCCTACGACCTCAGCAAGGGCCGCATCACGTTCCGCCACCTCGAGCGGCGCACGACCCCGGCCCCGGCCCCTTCCCAGAATCACGGGTCGCGTCGCTGAGCGCGCCCCGTCTGCATTGACCAACCGAAAGGACTGAAGACATGACGACCGAAACCGGAACCGTGAAGTGGTTCAACGAGAGCAAGGGCTACGGCTTCATCACGCCGGACGCCGGCGGCAAGGACCTGTTCGCCCACTTCAAGGAAATCCAGGGCACGGGCTTCAAGACCCTGGCCGAGAACCAGCGCGTCGAGTTCGAGGTGACGCAGGGCCAGAAGGGCCCGCAAGCCTCGCGCATCCGCGCCATCTGACGGCCTGAACGCCGCCGCCTCCCGGCGGCGGCCTCACCAGCGCAGCGTGCGCGCGCCCACCAGCGCACCCAGCGCGGCGCTGGCCGCAATGCCCAGCGTGTACCACAGCGCCGAGAACGAAATCGCCGCCTCGGTGCACGACAGCGCGTAGCCGAACGCGCCCGCGGCCCCGGCCGCGAGGCCGGCTGCGGCGCCCGCGGCCCGTGGCCGCGTCGGCGCCAGCCCTCGCAAGGCCCACAGCACGGCGCCCAGCGCCGGCAACGACAGCCCCAGCACCGCCGCCGGGCACGACCACGACGAGTGGCCGAACAAGGCCGGCAGGCGCGCTGCCACCGGCGTGTCGAACCAGTTCACCAGCCCCGCCACGCCCGCCGCCGCCACCACGGCCGCCACCGCCATGGCCGGCGTGTGCAGGCCCGTGGCCAGCGGCCGCCCCAGCTTCGCGGCCAGCCAGGCCGCCGCCACGGCCAGCGCCGCGGCATAACTCAGCTTGAACCAGGGCGCTGGCGTCGCGAACATCGCGCCCGGCACGAGGCCCAGCCCCAGCACGGCGACGGCGACGCTGGCCACCAGGCCGGCGCCCAGCGCCACCGCCAGCCGCCGCGCCGCGACCGCCCGCGGCGCCGGCCCGGCCGAGCTCGCCAGCAGCTCGATCCACTGCTCGGTCTTCATCCCGTTCTCCTCACCAGCGCCGCGAGCCGCTTGAGCCCGCGGTGCACCTGAACCTTGATCGCCGACTCGCTGGCGCCGGTGCGCTGCGCCGCCTCGTTCACCGACAGCCCCTCGAGCCGCGTCAGCACGATCGCCGAGCGCTGCGCCGCCGGCAGCGCCTGCAGCAGCCGCTGCAGGTCGCGCGCGGTGCCGGCCTCGGCGTCCGGCGCCGCCAGCCGCTCGTCGCCGACCTCGTCCAGCGGCTCGTGCAGCGCCTCGCGCCGGCCGTGACGGCGCAGGTGGTCGATCAGCTTGTGGCGCGCGATGGCCAGCATCCAGGCCGCGACCGGCAGCGTCGGGTCCCAGGTGCCGCGGTGCAGGTGCAGCGCCAGCAGCGTGTCCTGCACCAGGTCCTCGACCTCGTCGGGCCGCGCCGCCAGCCGCCGGCGCAGATAGGCCCGCAGCCGCGCCGCGGCCAGCGTCAGCGCCTCGCGGTAGGCGGCCTCGTCGCCGTCGTGCGCGCGCCGCCACGGCGGCGCGATGCGGCGCTCGAACGCGTCGTCGGGCGGCGCGGCGGCATCGGCAGGCGGATCGGCGGGCGGCGGCACGGCGCGATTCTCGGCGCCGGGCCAGCCCGGATGCATCAGGTCGGACGCGCTCACCGCGGCACCTCCCGGCCGGCAGCCGGCCCGCGCCGCACGAGCCAGGCGTCCAGCGACCAGGGGCCGCCGCCGCGCAGCAGCAGCCCGCCCAGCGCCGCGGCCCAGATGCCGTGCGTCGGCCAGGCGCCGGGGTAGACGAAGACCTGGATCACCACGGTCATCACCAGCAGCCCCAGCGCCGCGCCGCGAGTGCCCAGGCCGAACAGCAGCAGCAGCGGCAGCAGGTGCTCGGCACCGGCGGCGAGCACCGCCGCCGCCTCGGGCGGCAGCAGCGGCAGCCGGTACTCGTCGCGGAACAGGTCGACGGCCTGCGGCGCCAGCCGCGGCCAGCCGAGCTCGACACGGCCCTCGGCCAGGTCGAACACGAAGCCCTCCACCTTGGTCTGGCCCGAGCGCCAGAACAGGCCGGCGAGCGCGACCCGCGCCAGCAGCTGCAGCGCGGCCTCGGCCGCTTCGCGGGGGGTCATGCGGCCTCCAGCGCCGGCTCCCAGCCGACCAGCGCGCCGTGGCGCAGCAGCAGCGCCAGCGCCGCCGCCAGGTCCAGGCCAGCACCGGCCTCGGCCGCCGCGGCGCCCAGCGGCCGGCCGGCGGCCAGGGCGGCGCAGAAGGCGGCGGTCGGCCGGTCGACGGCCAGCGTCAGCACCGCGTCGCCGGCATCGCGCAGCACCAGCGCCGCCTCGGCGCCGTCGGTCGCGAGGGTGGCCGGCAGCTCGTCGAGCTGGTGCGCGGCCCAGATCGACAGCGCCGCATGCTCGAAGCTCAGCGCGGCCAGCGACGGATGCAGCCGCAGCCGGGCGCCGGGCAGCCGCTGCGGGTGCACCAGGTGCGACTGCACGGCGGCGGCGTCCAGCGGCGTGGCGTCGGCGGCCAGCGCGGCGCGCACCCGCGCGCGCTCCAGCCGCGCGACCTCGGCCAGCCAGGGCAGCCCTTGCGCCGGCCCGTAGCCGGCGATCGCCGCAGCGAAGCCGTCACCCCAGTCGCCCAGCACCGGGCCGCACGGCGGCGCCTGGCGCGCGAAGGCCAGCGCCATGGTGTCGAAGAAAGCCTCGCCGACGAGGCGGCGAACGACCGGGAAACCGTCGGCCAGCGCCCTCGCCCAGGCGGCATCGACGTTGTGGCGGTGCACCGCCAGGCGCGCCGCGGGGTCCGAACCGTTCCCGGCCCGCAGACCCGGCGGCACCGGCGCAGCCGGGTCCAGCAGCGCGGCGGCGATGGCCGGCTGCGGCCGGTCGGCCGGCGCCGTGGCCGGCATCGCCAGGCGGCGTGGTGCGCCGGCGTCCACCGCAGGCGCCACCGGTGCCTCGGCCAGCGCACGGCGCACCGGCAGCAGTTCGGCCGCCAGCACCACCAGCGGCGGCACGTCGTGGTCACGTTCGATCAGCGTCGGCACCGGCCCCAGGCGCTGCAGCGTGCGCCGGTACAGCGCCCAGACCGGATCGGCGACGGCCGACCCGTGGTCGTCGATCAGCAGCGGCGCGCCGGCGGCGTCGTGCTGCCGGCTGCAGCCGGCGAGGTGGATCTCGCCGACCGCCGCCGGCGGCAGCGCGGCCACCAGCGCCCAGGCGTCGCGGCCGTGGTTGACGGCGCTGACCCAGGCGTTGTTCAGGTCCAGCAGCAGCGCGCAGCCGGTGCGCCGCACGAGCTCGGCGAGGAACTCGCCTTCGCCGATGGCGCTGGCCTCGAACTCCAGATAGGTGCTCGGGTTCTCGATCAGCACCTGCCGGCCGAGCGCCTGCTGCAGCTGGTCGACGTGCGCGGCGACCCGCGCCAGCGCGGCCTCGTCGTAGACCAGCGGCAGCAGGTCGGGGAAACAGGTGCCGCCGTGCGCCGACCACGCCAGGTGCTCGGACACCCAGCGCGGCTCGAAACGCCGCACCAGCGCCGCCAGCCGCGCCAGGTGCGCCGCATCGGGCGGCTGCAGCCCGCCCAGCGACAGCCCGACCCCGTGGACCGACAGCGGCCAGCGCTCGCGCAGGCGCTCGAGCAGGCGCAGCCGCGGGCCGCCGTCGACCAGGTAGTTCTCGGCGTGCACCTCGAGGAAGTCGACCACGGCCTCGCCGGCCAGCAGCGCGTCGGCGTGCTGGGGCTTGAAGCCGAGGCCGGCCAGGCGGGCGGGCATGGCGCGTTCAGGCCTTGCCCATCTCCTTGGCCTTCTCCTTGAACGGCAGGGTCTGGCCGAAGCCGGTGGGCGAGGTCTTGGAGACCGTCTTCTCGCAGGTGCCGGCAGGCACGTAGGACCAGGCGTTGCCCTGGTGCTCGGTGCGCGAGGTGCCGGCGCAGGTGGTGCCGGGGCCGGCGGCGCAGTCGTTGTGGCCCTTCATCGCGACGCCGTAGCACTTCTCCTTGGCGCCGGCCTCGGCGGCCTGGGCCGGGGCGGCGGCGAGGGTCAGCGCGGCGCCCAGCGCGAGGGCGAGCGCGGCGGCGGGCAGCGAAACGGTCGGGTTCATCGGGTCTCCTTCGTCGGGGGTTGGCACGGGGCGCCGAAGCGGCGCTCCCTGCCATACGAAGCAAACCGCCTGGCGGTTACACCGGGTCCGCGGGGGAAGCGCCGGGCGACAGCGTGCCGCCGTCGAGCAGCGCCTCGAAACGTTCGCGCGGCAGCGCCGGCGCAAACAGCCAGCCCTGGAACTCGGCCACGCCGAGCTCCTCCAGCCAGCGCCGCTGGGCCTCGGTCTCGACGCCCTCGGCCACCGGGTGCAGCTTCATCGCCCGGCACAGCCCGACGATGGCCTCGGCCACCGGCCGCTCCTGCAGCGGCGCCTGCACGAAACGCCGGTCGATCTTCAGCGACGTGAACGGCAGCCGCTGCAGATAGGCCAGGTGCGAGTAGCCGATGCCGAAGTCGTCCAGCGCGACCGACAGCCCGAGCGCACGCAGCCCCTCGACGACCCGCGTCGTGCGTTCGCCCTCGGCGACCAGCATCGACTCGGTGACCTCGATCTCCAGCGCCTGCGGCGGGCAGCCGGTGCCGCGCAGCACGGCCTCGATCTCCTCCAGCAGCCACGGGTCCTCGAACCCGCACGGCGACAGGTTGACCGACAGCTTCAGCCGCCGCCCCGCCGCCCACCAGCCGGCCTGCTGGCGCGCGGCCATCTCGAAGGCCCGGCGGCCCAGCTCGCGCATCATCCCGGTGGCCTCGCACACCGGGATGAACTCACCCGGCATCACCCAGCCACGCGCCGGATGGCGCCAGCGCAGCAGCGCCTCGGCACCGACGATGCGCGGCACGCCGGCGCTGACACGCGGCTGGTAGAACAGCTCGAACTCGTGGCGCGCCAGCGCCGGGCGCAGCTCCTGCTCCAGCCGCGTGCGCGCCTGCAGCGTCACGCTCATGCCGGCCTCGTAGAACGCGAGCGCGTCGCGGCCCTCGGCCTTGCCGCGGTACATCGCCAGGTCGGCGTGCTGCAGCAGGCGCTCGAAGTCCTCGCCGTCGTCGGGGAAGACGCTGGCGCCGACGGTGGCCGCGACACGCGCCTGCACGCTGCCCAGCTCGAACGGCCGCGCCAGGCGCTCGCGCAGCCGGGCGTGGATGCGCGCCACCTCGCGCCGCGGGTCGGGGGCGGCCAGCAGGATCAGGAACTCGTCGCCGCCGAAACGCGCGACGAGGTCGTCGCGGCGCACCGCGCCGGCAAAACGTTCGGCCACCTGCACCAGCAGCTCGTCGCCGGCAGCGTGGCCCCAGGAGTCGTTGACGTCCTTGAAGTGATCCAGGTCGATCAGCACGACGGCGGCCTTCAGCGGCCGCTCCGGCGGGGCCTGCCGCACGGCGTCGGCCAGGCGGCGGAAGTGGGCCTCGGCCGCGGCGCGGTTGGGCAGCCGGGTCAGGCCGTCGTGCTCGGACAGGAAACGCGCCTGGGCCTCGCTCTGCTTGAGCGGCGTGACGTCGGTCTCGCCGAGCAGCAGCACCTCGGCGCCGGTGACGGCGTCGCGGCGGCGGCGCGCCGAGACCTCGTGCCAGCGCGGCCCGGCGGCGGTGTGCACGGCCATCGTCAGCGTCGCCTCGCCGTCACACTCGAGCTGGCACTGCAGCGCCGCCAGCGCCTCGGCATCGGCGAAACGTTCACACAGGGGCTCGTCGTGGCGGCGCACCGAGGCACGCGCCGCCGGGTTGCGGTACAGCGCCCGCCCGTCCAGCGCGTGCAGCGAGATCATCATCGGCGTGTGCAGCAGCGCGTCGACGGCACGCAGCGACTCGGGCGTCGTGTGCTCGATCGGCCGGCCTTCGCAGAGCATCGCCATGCGGCCGTCGGGCAGGCGCCAGCCGCTGAGCTGCATCTGCAAGGGCACCGGCTGGCCGTCGGGGAACAGCGTCCACTGCTCGTTGAAGACCGCGCCGTGCGCCACGAAGTCGGCCTGGTACTGCGCCAGCCGCGCGGCCACGGTGGCCGACATGTCGCGGCTCAGGTCGCGCGCGGCCAGGGCCTCGCGACTGTCGGCGCGCCAGACCTCCAGCGCCGCCCGGTTGGCCCAGACGACGCGGCGGTGGTCGATGTCGAAGATCCAGACCGGCGCCCGCAGCAGGTCCAGCGGCTCCAGCGAGGCCGGCGCGCAAGGCGTGTCCGGGTAAGGACAGCCCGGCGAACGCTGACGCCCCGGCGAGCGGGCACCGGGCGACAACGAGAGGCGGCGTGGCTGGGACACGGGTACGGGTCTCCGGGCGCGAGCCGCCGCGGGGGGCACGCCGCCACCCGCCGGGCAGCCGGCATCACCCCAGGTTATCGGCCGCCAAGGACGAACGTTGAGCCGCGGCCGGGGGCCGGGCTCAGGCCGGCGTCCACAGCGGCGGCAGGCCGCGCAGCGTGTGCAGGATGCGGCCCAGCGCGCCTTCGGCGACCAGCGCGCTGGCGTGCTCGATGTCGGGCGCCAGGTAGCGGTCGACGTCGATCGACGGGCAGCCGGCGCGCAGCAGCGCGTGCGCGGCCTCCAGCGGCTCGGAGCTGGCCAGCGGGCGCAGGAACTCGATGCCCTGGGCCGCGGCCAGCCACTCGATGCCGAGGATGCGTGCGACGTTGGCGATCATCGGCTGCAGCCGGCGCGCCGCGAAGGTGGCCATCGAGACGTGGTCCTCCTGGTTGGCGCTGGTCGGCAGGCTGTCGACGCTGGCCGGGTGGGCCAGCGACTTGTTCTCCGAGGCCAGCGCCGCGGCGGTGACGTGGGCGATCATGAAACCGCTGTTGAGCCCCGGCTCGCGCGCCAGGAACGGCGGCAGGCGCGAGACGTTGGCGTCGATCAGCATCGCGATGCGGCGCTCGGCGATGGCGCCGACCTCGGCGATCGCGGTGGCCATCGCATCGGCGGCCAGCGCCACCGGCTCGGCGTGGAAGTTGCCGCCCGAGACCAGCGCGCCGTCTTCGGCGAAGACCAGCGGGTTGTCGGTCACGGCATTGGCCTCGCGCAGCAGCACCAGCGCCGCGTGGCGCAGCTGGTCCAGGCAGGCGCCGACGACCTGCGGTTGGCAGCGCAGGCAATAGGGATCCTGAACCCGGTCGTCGCCGTCGACATGGCTGGCGCGGATGCCGCTGCCGGCGAGCAGCCGGCGGTAGACCTCGGCGACGTCGATCTGGCCCGGCTGGCCGCGCAGCGCGTGGATGCGCGGGTCGAACGGGCCGTCGCTGCCGCGTGCGGCGTCGACCGTCAGCGCGCCGATCACCAGCGCCGACTCCAGCACCGGCTCGAACGAGAACAGCGCGTGCAGCGCCAGCGCGGTGCTGGTCTGCGTGCCGTTGATCAGCGCCAGGCCTTCCTTGGCGGCCAGCGTCAGCGGCGTGATGCCGGCCGCGGCCAGCACCTCGGCGGCCGGGCGGCGCACGGTGCGCCCGCCTTCGTCGACGAGGAACTCGCCTTCGCCGAGCAGCGCCAGAGTCATGTGCGCCAGCGGCGCCAGGTCGCCCGAGGCGCCGACCGAGCCTTGCGCCGGCACCCAGGGCACGAGGCCGGCGTCGTGCACCGCCAGCAGCGTGTCGACGACCACCGGGCGCACACCGGAGAAACCGCGCGCCAGGCTGGCCGCCTTCAGCGCCAGCATCAGCCGCACCACCGGCGCCGGCAGCGGCTCGCCGACGCCGACGCTGTGCGAGCGGATCAGGTTGCGCTGCAGCGTGTCGAGGTCGGCCTCGCCGATGCGCGTGCTGGCCAGCTTGCCGAAGCCGGTGTTGACGCCGTAGACCGGCGCCTCGCCGGTGGCCGCGGCGTGCACGACGGCGGCGCTGGCGCGCAGCCCGGGCAGCGCCTGCGGGTCGATCATCAGTTTGTGGCCGCCGGCGTGGATCGCCTGCAGTTGTTCGAGCGAGAGTTCTCCGGGTCGCAGCAGCATCGTCAGACTCCTAGTGCCTGCATCGGCAGGTCCAGACCTTGTTCACGGGCACAGGCCTGCGCCTCCTCGTAGCCGGCGTCGGCGTGGCGCATCACGCCGGTGGCCGGGTCGTTCCAGAGCACACGCGCCAGGCGGCGGTCGGCGGCTTGGCTGCCGTCGCAGACGATGACCACGCCCGAATGCTGCGAGTAGCCCATGCCGACGCCGCCGCCGTGGTGCAGGCTGACCCAGGTGGCGCCGCCGGCGGTGTTGAGCAGCGCGTTGAGCAGCGGCCAGTCGCTGACGGCGTCGCTGCCGTCCTTCATCGCCTCGGTCTCGCGGTTCGGGCTGGCGACCGAGCCGCTGTCCAGGTGGTCGCGGCCGATGACGATCGGCGCCTTGAGTTCGCCGCTGCGCACCATCTCGTTGAAGGCCAGGCCGGCGCGGTGGCGCTCGCCCAGGCCCAGCCAGCAGATGCGCGCCGGCAGGCCCTGGAAGGCGATGCGCTCGCCGGCCATGTCCAGCCAGCGGAGCAGGTGCGCGTCGTCGGGGAAGAGTTCCTTCAGCTTGGCGTCGGTGCGGCGGATGTCTTCCGGGTCGCCCGACAGCGCCGCCCAACGGAACGGCCCCTTGCCGCGACAGAACAGCGGCCGCACGTAGGCCGGCACGAAGCCGGGGAAGGCGAAGGCGTCGGCCACACCCTGGTCGAGCGCGACCTGGCGGATGTTGTTGCCGTAGTCGACCGTCGGCACGCCCATCGCGTGGAAGGCGAGCATCGCCTTGACGTGCGTGGCGCAGCTGGCGGCGGCCGCGGCGCGCAGTTCGGCGTGCTGTGCCGGGTCGGCCTGCGCGGCGCGCCAGCGCTCGACCGTCCAGCCGGCCGGCAGGTAGCCGTTGACGAGGTCGTGGGCGCTGGTCTGGTCGGTGACGAGGTCCGGCCGCACGCCGCGGCGCACCAGTTCGGGCAGCACCTCGGCGGCATTGCCGAGCAGGCCGATCGACACCGCGCGGCCTTCGGCCGTGTAGCGCGCGATGCGCGCCAGCGCGTCGTCGAGGTCGGCGGCCTGCTCGTCGAGGTAGCGGCTGCGCAGGCGGAAGTCGATGCGGCTCTGCTGGCACTCGACGGTCAGCGAGGTGGCGCCGGCGAAGCTGGCGGCCAGCGGCTGCGCGCCGCCCATGCCGCCCAGGCCGGCGGTGAGGATCCAGCGCCCGGCGAGACTGCCGCCGTAGTGCTTGCGGCCGGCTTCGGCAAATGTCTCGTAGGTGCCCTGCACGATGCCCTGGCTGCCGATGTAGATCCACGAGCCGGCGGTCATCTGGCCGTACATCATCAGCCCGGCGCGGTCGAGGCGGTCGAAGTGCTCCCAGGTCGCCCAGCGCGGCACGAGGTTGGAGTTGGCGATCAGCACACGCGGCGCGTCTTCATGGGTGCGGAACACACCCGCCGGCTGGCCCGACTGCACGAGCAGCGTCTCGTCGGGCTTCAGCCGCTCCAGCGTCGAGAGCAGCGTCTCGAACGCGCGCCAGTTGCGCGCCGCCTTGCCGATGCCGCCGTAGACGACCAGTGCGTCGGGGTTCTCGGCCACCTCGGGGTCGAGGTTGTTCTGCAGCATGCGGTAGGCGGCCTCGATCAGCCAGTTGGCGCAGTGCAGCGTGGTGCCGCGCGGCGAGCGCACCGGGCGCGGGCCGGCAGGACGGGCGGAAGACTCGGACATGGGCGGCTCCTGGGCGACGCGGGAGGGTCGGATCAGGGTTGCACTGTACTTGTCTAGACAAGTCGTCGCAACTACCATCCGGCCATGGTTTCCCCGGACACGGCCGAGGCCCCGTACGCGCGGGTCAAGCGCTTCCTGAAAGACGGTCTCGAACGCGGCGAGTGGCCGCCGGGCGCGCTGATGCCGTCCGAAGCCGAACTCGTCGCACGGTTCGGCGTCAGCCGCATGACCGTCAACCGCGCGCTGCGCGAGCTGCAGGGCGAAGGCCTGGTCGAACGTTCGCAAGGTGTCGGCACCTTCGCCGCGCAGCGCCACCGGCTGGCGTCGACGCTGACGATCCGCGACCTGCACGAGGAGCTGGCGGCGCGCGGCCAGCAGCATGAGGCCGAAGTCCTGCTGAAGGCCGAGGAATCGGCGCCGCCGGCGCTGGCCGAACGGCTGGGGCTGGCGCCGGGCGCGCCGGTGTTCCACACCGTCATCGTGCACCGCGCCGACGGCGTGCCGCTGCAGCTGGAAGACCGCTACGTCAACCCGGCCGCGGCGCCCGGCTATCTGGACGTGGACTTCAGGGCGACGACACCGACGCACTACCTGCTGCAGGTGGCGCCGCTGTGGGAAGCCGAGTACAGCGTCGAGGCCAGCGCCGCCAGCGCCGACGAAGCGCGGCAGCTGGCGATCGCCGAAGGCGACCCCTGCCTCGTCGTCGTGCGCCGCACGCGCCGCCTCGACGGCCCGATCACGATCGCGCGCCTGGTGCACCCGGGCCGGCGCTACCACCTCGAAGGCGGGTTTCGGCCGTGATCACCGTGCACGCCGCCGACGTCGCGCCGCGGCCCTGGGCCAACGGCGGCGGACGCACCCGTGAACTGGTCGCCGGCCCGCGCGGTGGCCACTGGCGCTGGCGGCTGAGCCTGGCCGAGCTGGAGACCGACGGGCCGTTCTCCGCCCTGCCCGGCGTCTGGCGCTGGTTCGTGCTGGTCGAAGGCGATGCGGTCGAGCTGGAGTTCGACGACCGTGTGCTGGCGCTGCGGCCCGGCGACCCGCCGCTGGCCTTCGACGGCGCGCTGCCGCCGCACTGCCGCGTGCACGGCGGCCGGGCGCGTGCGCTGAACCTGATGCTGCGTGATCTGCACGGCAGCCTGGCGCTGGAGCGCGGCACCGCGCCGCTGCAGGCGCTGTACGAGCCGGCCACGCAGACGCTGTTCTGGGACCTGGACGACACGCCGGCGGCGCCAGCCGGCATCTGGGTCGGCATCGAACCGGGAGACCTGAGATGGCGCTGACGCTCTGGCGCGACGCGCGCCTGGTGACGCTGGCCGGCGACACCGGCTGGGGCCTGATCGAACACGGCGCGCTGCTCGCCGACGGCGACACGATCGCCTGGGCCGGCCCCGAGGCCGAGCTGCCCGCCGGGCTGGCGCCCGAGGCCGAACACCGCCTCGGCGGCGCACTCGTCACGCCGGGCCTGATCGACGGCCACACCCACCTCGTCTACGGCGGCGACCGTGCGCGCGAGTTCGAGCTGCGGCTGCAGGGCGCGAGCTACGAAGACATCGCGCGCGCCGGCGGCGGCATCCGCTCGACGGTGGCGGCGACACGCGCCGCCGACGAAGCGGCGCTGTTCGCCGCCGCGCTGCCCCGCGCCCGCGCGCTGGCCGCCGACGGCGTGACGACGCTGGAGATCAAGTCCGGCTACGGGCTGGCGCTGGAGGCCGAGGCGCGCTGCCTGCGTGTCGCGCGCCGGCTGGGCGCCGAGACCGGGCTGACGGTGAAGAAAACCTTCCTCGGCCTGCACGCGCTGCCGCCCGAGTACGAAGGCCGCGCCGACGACTACGTCACGGCCGCGATCGGCTGGCTGCCGGCGCTGCACGCACAAGGCCTGGTCGACGCCGTCGACGCCTTCTGCGAGACGATCGCCTTCACGCCGGCGCAGGTCGAACGTTTCTTTACCGCCGCGCGAACACTGGGCCTGCCGGTCAAGCTGCACGCCGAACAGCTCAGCGACCAGGGCGGCGCGGCGCTGGCGGCGCGCCACGGCGCGCTGTCCTGCGACCACCTGGAATGGCTGTCGCCGGCCGGCGTGCGTGCGATGGCCGCCGCCGGCAGCGTCGCGATGCTGCTGCCCGGCGCCTTCTACTGCCTGCGCGAGACCAAGCTGCCGCCGCTGGCCGGGCTGCGCGAGGCCGGCGTGCCCGTCGCGCTGGCCACCGACCACAACCCGGGCACCTCGCCGATCCTGTCGCCGACGCTGGTGATGAACCAGGCCTGCACGCTGTTCCGCATGACACCCGAAGAAGCGCTACGCGGCTTCACCGTCAACGCCGCACGCGCGCTGGGCCTGGCCGACCGCGGCCGGCTCGAGGCCGGGCAGCGCGCCGACCTCGCCGTCTGGGACCTGGGCCACCCGGCCGAACTGGCCTACTGGATGGGCCGCGCCCCCTGCCGCGGCACCGTCGTCGGAGGCATCGCACGATGAACGAGACCTACACCCTGCACCGCGGCACGCGCCCGCTGCTGATCAGCGTGCCGCACGCCGGCACCGAAATCGCGCCCGAGGTCGCCGCCGCGCTGCTGCCGCGTGCGCTGGCCGTCGAGGACTGCGACTGGCACCTGGATCGGCTCTACGACTTCGCGGCCGAACTCGGCGCCAGTCTGATCGTTCCGCGTTACGCACGCTACGTCGTCGACCTGAACCGCCCGCCCGAGAACACGCCGATGTACCCGGGCCAGAACAACACCGAGCTGTGCCCGACACGTTTCTTCAGCGGCGAGCCGCTGTACCGCGACGGCCGCGCGCCCGACGAGGCCGAGGTGCAGCGCCGTGTCGCCGCCTACTGGCGCCCGTACCACGAGGCGCTGCAGGGCGAGCTGGCGCGGCTGAAGGCCGAACACGGCCAGGTCGTGCTGTTCGACGGCCACAGCATCGCCGCCGAGCTGCCCTGGCTGTTCGACGGCCGGCTGCCCGACCTGAACCTCGGCACGGCCGCCGGCAGCGCCTGCGCGCCGGCGCTGCGCGAGCGCCTGGCCGCGGTGCTGGCGGCGCAGAGCCGCTTCGGCCACGTCGTCGACGGGCGTTTCAAGGGCGGCTACATCACGCGCCACTACGGACGTCCGCAGGACGGCGTGCACGCGGTGCAGATGGAGATGACCTGGCCGTGTTACCTGGCCGAGGCCATGCCGCCGGTCTGGGACGCGGCACGCGCCGCCGACGCGCGCGCCGTGCTGCGCACGCTGGCCGAGACCCTGCTCGCATGGCGGCCGTGAACCGCGAGTTCTGGGCGCCACGCGCCTGGGTCGGCGGGCGCTGGCGCGAGCAGGTGCGGCTGGCCGCCGGCGCCGACGGCTGCTGGGCCGCCATCGACTGCGGCGTCGCGCCGCCGCCCGGCGCCGAACGCCTGGCCGGCGACGTGCTGCCGGCGCTGGTCGACGCCCACAGCCACGCCTTCCAGCGCGCTTTCGTCGGCCTGTCCGAACGCCGCGACGACGCGCACGACGACTTCTGGTCCTGGCGCGACCGCATGTACGGCGTCGCGGCGAAGCTGCGGCCCGAGCAACTGCGCGCCGTCGCCGCCCATCTCTACACCGAGCTGCTGGCCGGCGGCTACAGCCAGGTCTGCGAGTTCCACTACCTGCACCACGACCTGGACGGCAGCGCCTACGCCGACCCGGCGGCGATGTCGTTGGCGCTGGCCGACGCGGCGCAGGACGCCGGCATCGGCCTGACGCTGCTGCCGGTGCTGTACGAACGCGCCGGCTTCCAGGCCGACGCGCTGCGCCCCGACCAGTGCCGTTTCGCGACGACGCCGCGCCAGGTGCGCGAGATCGCCGACGCGCTACGCGGCCGGCCCGGCGTGACGGTCGGCGCCGCGGTGCATTCGCTGCGCGCCGCGCGCCCGGCGTCGATCGCCGAACTGGCCGCGGCCTGCGACGGCCCGCTGCACGTGCACGTCGCCGAGCAGACCGCCGAAGTCGACGACTGCCTGGCGGCCACCGGCTGCCGGCCGATCGAGTGGCTGGCGCGCCATGCCGGCCTGGACGTGCGCTGGCAGCTGGTGCACGCGACGCATGCGACGCCCGACGAGATCGCGGCCGTCGCCGCCAGCGGCGCTGGCGTCGTCATCTGCCCGGCGACCGAAGCCGACCTGGGCGACGGTTTCTGCGACCTGCCACGCTGGCTGGACGCCGGCGTGCCGCTGGCGGTCGGCTCGGACAGCCAGGTCGTGCGCGCCTGGCCCGAGGAGCTGCGCTGGCTGGAATGGGGGCAGCGGCTGCTGCACCGGCGGCGCAACGTCTCGGCAGCCCCCGGAGTCGAACCATCGAGCGCGGCGCGACTCTTCGAGCGCTTGCGCGCCGGCGGCGGCACGGCCGCGGGTTTCGCGCGCTGGGGGCTGGAGGTCGGCGCGCGGGCCGATCTGGTCGAACTCGACCCGGTCGAACCGGCGCTGGCGGGCCTGCCACCGGGTCACCGCCTCGACGGGCTGGTGTTCGGCGCGCCGGCGGCACCGTTCAAGCGCACGCTGGTCGGCGGGCGCTGGGTGGCGCCGGATCGGGAGGGGATCCGGGCGCGGTTCGAGGCGGTGATGGCGGAGATCTGGACCGAAAGCTGAGCGAAGGCGGGCCTCGCCGGCAGCATCGCGCGACGGGACGCAGGACGTTCCCGCTGGACTCCTAGGACCGGGAGCCGCCGTAGCCGGGTCGCCGGCTGTCGTGCTTGACGACGAGGATCTTGAGCGAGTCGCCGTCGACGCGATAGATCAGCGTGTACGGGAAGACGGCCATCGCCAATCCCCGGCGTCCCCGGCTGCGGGGAGTTCCAATCTCGGGCTGGCTGGCCAACAGAGCGCCCGTCCGCTTGAACTCGGCGACGAACCGCGCAGCCAGTGCCGGAGATCCTTCGCGCTCGTAGAAGGCGGCCGCGTCCAGCAGGTCTTGTTCGGCCGCTGGATGGAGAACGAGCTTCATCCCGGAAAGCGAGCCTCCAGCCGCGCGACGGCGATGTCCAGGGAAACGGCCGCCACCTCGCCAGCAGCGAGCTCGATTTCGCGACGATCTGCCAATTCATCCCACACCGCCTCGGCCTTGGCGTCCACGTCCAGGCTCGCGATCAGGCGGTCGAGCAGGCGGGCGCGGTCGGCGGGCGACAGGCGGAGCACTTCGGCCTGCAGGACTTCAAGCTTGCTCGACATGGGCGCCTCGCGGGGGATGCTTCATTGGGGTAGCTTGCCACAACCGGGACGGAAGGCCGCGCCGCTTCACATGCCCCAGCCCGTGCCCCGCGAGCGAAGCGGGCGCCCCGTTTGCGTTCGACGCACCGATGCCGCGAACATCGCGACCATGAAACTCGACACCGACCGCATCGACGACGCCGTTCTCGCTCTGCTGTTGCTGGGGCTGCATGAAGGCGAACGCGCCTGGAAGTCCTTCGACTGGGACGCCCTGGACCGGCTGCACGCCAAGGGGCTGATCTCAGACCCGGCCGGAAAGGCCAGGTCGGTGGTGTTCACGGCACAGGGCAAGGCGACAGCCCTGGCATTGCTTCAATCGCTGTTCGGCGCACCGGATTGAATGCAGCACCCAGGCACCTAATGCGTGCCTTCGGTGGCGCCTACGCCCTGCGGTCGAACCGCCCGTCATAACTCCAGTTCCTGAGCTTCAAGGCCGTGATGCCCGTCGCGTCCGGATGGCGCGGGTTGATCAGGCAGTTGTTCTCCTCGGGCACGATGACCGACGGCAGTTCGAGCACGGCCGACGCCATCGACGCCAGCCAGCGCTGGCCGAGTTCGACCGACACCAGGCCTTCGGGGATCGCGCTCCAGCCGACCGGCAGCGACGCCGCCTGCAGCGTCTGGCGGCGGGTCCAGACTTCGTCGGGGATGTCGACCCGCACCAGGAAGCGGTTCAGCGGCAGGCCGGCGACCTGCAGATGCACGACGGTCTCCAGGCAGGCCAGTGCGATCGAGCCGGCGCAGTAGACGACCGGGCTGCCGGCACGGTTCCAGCGGCCGCCGGTCTTCTCGGCGCCACGCCCCGACAGGTCCTCGGCGAGGAAGTCGCGGGTGTCGCTGGCGATGCGCCAGACGAACACTCAGGCGTAGGCGCCGCTTTGAGCGCGCGCCAGCAGGTTGGCCACCAGCATCTGGCCCTCGGCGGTGTCCATCAACTCGGCCGGGCAGCGGCCGCCGAGCGCCGGCACGGGCTCGCCGAGCCAGCGCCCCACCCAGGCACCGGCGTCGAAGCCGGCGGGCGTGCCCGACTCGTCCAGCATGGCCTGCACCTGGCCGATCAGGCGCGCGATGCCGAGCACGCGTGAACTCTGTTCGGCCGACAGCGGCTCATCCTTGGCCAGGCGGCGCTCCATCGTCGCGCGCGGCAGCCCCAGCGTCGCATAGAGCCGGTCGCGGCTCATGCCCAGGCTGCTGGCCAGCGGCGGCACCCACCCGGCGCGCACACCGGTCTTGACGAGCGTGACCGTCTGCAGCGGCGACAAGGCATCCAGTCGCTGCAACAAGCCGGGCTCCTGGCTCGGATCGGCCTGAAGCAGGCGGCTCAGCAACTCGTCACCCGTCGACGACGCCGAGCGCAGCGGGGCGCGCCGGCCGGTGGCGGATGCGGCGGCCTCGCTGCGAACCCTGTTCTCCATCACGCTCATCGCCACACCTCGTCTCATTTGAGACAACAGCCGATCCCAAACGGGCTCAGCTCGCGCTGGGATCTGCACGGGGTTCACCCGAACACCGCCGCCCCAGCCCCGACATGACACTTGTCAAGCCGTCTGCCCCCACAACAAGGATCCCGATGCTGTTTTGCCCCCTCGCGCGCCGCGTGCGCCGCCCGGCATGAAGACCGGCCTGCACACCCAGCTGCGCCGGCGCGCCGCCGAAGGCCGGCCGATCCGCGTCGGCCTGATCGGCGCCGGCAAGTTCGGCTCGATGTACCTGGCGCAGGTGCCGAACACGCCCGGCGTGCACCTGGCCGGCATCGCCGACCTGTCGCCGGACGGCGCGCGCCGCAACCTCGAGCGTGTCGGCTGGGACCCGGCACGCGCCACCGCGCCCAGCCTGGACGCCGCGCTGGCCGACGGCCGCACCCACGTCGGCGAGGACTGGCAGGCGCTGGTGCGGCACCCGGCGATCGACGTCATCGTGGAATGCACCGGCCACCCGGTGGCCGCTGTCGAGCACTGCCTGGCCGCGTTCGCCGAGGGCAAGCACGTCGTCAACGTGACGGTCGAGGCCGACGCCTTCTGCGGCCCGCTGCTGGCGCGGCGTGCGGCCGAGGCCGGTGTCGTCTACTCGCTGGCCTTCGGCGACCAGCCGGCGCTGATCTGCGACCTGGTCGACTGGGCGCGCACCTGCGGCTTCCCGGTCGTCGCCGCCGGACGCGGCCACAAGTGGCTGCCACAGTTCGCGCAGTCGACGCCGGAGACCGTCTGGGGCCACTACGGCCTGACGCCCGAACAGGCCGACCGCGGCGGGCTGAACCCGAAGATGTTCAACAGCTTCCTCGACGGCTCCAAGCCGGCGATCGAATGCGCCGCGGTGGCCAACGCCACCGGGCTGGCGGTGCCTTCGGGCGGCCTGCTGTACCCGCCGGCGGCGATCGACGAGATCCCCGGCGTCACCCGGCCGCAGGCCGAAGGCGGCGTGCTGGAGCGCAAAGGCATGGTCGAGGTGATCTCCTCGCTGCGCCGCGACGGCACGCCGATCGACTACGACATCCGCATGGGCGTCTGGGTGACGGTCGAAGGCGAGGCCGACTACGTGCGCCACTGCTTCGAGGAGTACGGCGCCAAGACCGACCCGAGCGGGCGCTACTTCACGCTCTACAAACGCTGGCACCTGATCGGCCTGGAGGTGGGTTATTCGGTCGCCAGCGTCGCGCTGCGTGGCGAGGCGACCGGTGCCGCCACCGCCTGGGTGGCCGACGTCGTTGCCACCGCCAAACGCGACCTGCAGGTCGGCGAGCGACTGGACGGCGAAGGCGGCTACACGGTGCTCGGCCGCCTGCAGCCGGCCGACGCGTCGCGCTTCCATGGCGGCCTGCCGCTCGGGCTGGCGCACGATCTGGTGCTGAAGCGCCCGGTCGCCGCCGGGCAGATGCTGTGCTGGGACGACGTCGTCGCGCGGCCGGAGCTGCCGGCGTGGCGGCTGCGGCGGGAGATGGAAGCGCTGGCCTGACCGGCCGGGCGGGCGTCGCCGCTATCGCCCCACCGCCCTGCCGCCCTCCCCGTCCTGCCCACAATGGCTGCGGTCCACGCCACCGGAGGAACCGCATGCCCCGCACCGCCGCCCACCCGTTCGCCGAGACGATCCGCCGCTTCGAGACGGCGTCGGGCGACGCAGGCAACCTGTTCTCGCTGCCGGCGCTGGCCGAACGTTTTCCGGGTGTCGCCCGGCTGCCGGTGTCGCTGCGCATCGTGCTGGAAAGCGTGCTGCGCCACTGCGACGGCCGCAAGGTCACGGCCGAACACGTCGAGCAGCTCGCGGGCTGGGCGCCGAACGCGCAGCGAACCGAGGAGATCCCCTTCGTCGTCGCGCGTGTCGTGCTGCAGGACTTCACCGGCGTGCCGTTGCTCGCCGACCTGGCGGCGATGCGCAACGTCGCCCAGCGCCTGGGGCGAGACCCGAAGACCATCGAGCCGCTGGTGCCGGTGGACCTGGTCGTCGACCACAGCGTGATGGTCGACCACTACGGCAGCCCCAAGGCGCTGGACCTGAACATGCAGCTGGAGTTCAGGCGCAACCGCGAGCGCTACCAGTTCATGAAGTGGGGCATGGGCGCGTTCAGCACTTTCGGCGTCGTGCCGCCGGGCTTCGGCATCGTGCACCAGGTGAACCTGGAGTACCTGGCGCGCGGCGTGCACCGCGGCGCCGACGGCGTCTTCTACCCCGACACGCTGGTCGGCACCGACAGCCACACGACGATGATCAACGGCGTCGGCGTCGTCGGCTGGGGCGTCGGCGGCATCGAGGCCGAGGCGGCGATGCTCGACCAGCCGGTCTACCTGCTGACGCCCGACGTCGTCGGCTTCGAGCTGACCGGCCGGCTGCGCGAAGGCGTCACCGCCACCGACCTGGTGCTGACGATCACCGAGATCCTGCGGCGCGAGAAGGTGGTCGGCAAGTTCGTCGAGTTCTGCGGCGAAGGCACCCGCTCGCTGTCGGTGCCCGACCGCGCGACGATCGCCAACATGGCGCCCGAGTACGGCGCGACGACGGGCTTCTTCCCGGTCGACGAGAAGACCGTCGACTACTTCGCCGGCACCGGACGCACGACGGCCGAGATCGAGGCCTTCGAGGCCTACTTCCGCGCCCAGGGCCTGTTCGGCGTGCCGGCGGCCGGCGCGATCGACTACAGCACGCTGATCCGGCTGGACCTGGCGACCGTCGCGCCCAGCCTGGCCGGGCCGAAGCGGCCGCAGGACCGCATCGAGATCGGCGACGTCAAGCAGCGTTTCGGCGAGCTGTTCTCGGCGCCGGTGGCCGCCAACGGCTTCAACCAGCCGGCCGCGCGCCTGGGGCAGGCGGTGAAGACGCGCGACGGCCTGGAACTGCGCGACGGCGACGTGCTGATCGCCGCGATCACCAGCTGCACCAACACCAGCAACCCCGGCGTGATGCTGGTCGCCGGCCTGCTGGCGAAGAAGGCGGTCGAGGCCGGTCTGACGGTCAATCCGCACGTCAAGACCTCGCTGGCGCCGGGCTCGCGCATCGTCACCGACTACCTGACGAAGACCGGCCTGCTGCCCTACCTGGAACGGCTGGGCTTCGCCGTCGCCGCCTACGGCTGCACGACCTGCATCGGCAATGCCGGCGACCTGGCACCGGAGATCAACGAAGCCATCACGGCCAACGATCTGGTCTGCGCCGCGGTGCTCTCGGGCAACCGCAACTTCGAGGCGCGCATCCACCCCAACCTGAAAGCCAACTTCCTCGCCAGCCCGCCGCTGGTCGTCGCCTATGCGATCGCCGGCACGGTGCAGCGCGACCTGATGACCGAGCCGGTGGGTACCGGCCACGACGGGCGCGAGATCTGGCTGGGCGACATCTGGCCGTCCAGCGACGAGGTCGCGGCGCTGATGCGGAGCGCGATGGACGGCGCGGCCTATCGCCGCAACTACGCCCGCGTGCAGGCCGAGCCGGGCGCGCTGTGGCAGCAGATCGCCGGCGCCGGCGGCGAGGTCTACAGCTGGCCCAAGAGCACCTACATCGCCGAGCCGCCGTTCTTCCGCGACTTCCAGCTCGCGCCGCCGCCGGTGCAGCCGGGCGTGCGCGGCGCGCGCATCATCGGCCTGTTCGGCGACTCGATCACCACCGACCACATCTCGCCGGCCGGCAGCTTCCGCGAGACGACGCCCGCCGGGCGCTACCTGCTCGAGCAGGGCGTGCTGCCGGCGGACTTCAACAGCTACGGCGCGCGCCGCGGCAATCACGAGGTGATGATGCGCGGCACCTTCGCCAACGTGCGCATCCAGAACCTGATGATCCCGCCGCGCGACGACGGCTCACGCGTCGAAGGCGGCTACTCGCTGTACCGCGACGGCCGCAGCACGAAGGAGCTGCTGCCGATCTACGACGCCGCGATGCGCTACGTCGCCGCCGGCGTGCCGACGGTGGTCTTCGCCGGCGAAGAGTACGGCACCGGCTCCAGCCGCGACTGGGCGGCCAAGGGCACGATGCTGCTGGGCATCAAGGCCGTCGTCGCGCGCAGCTTCGAACGCATCCACCGCAGCAACCTGATCGGCATGGGCGTGCTGCCGCTGCAGTTCAAGCCCGGCGAGTCCTGGCAGAGCCTGGGACTGACCGGCGACGAGACCGTCGACGTGCGGCTGGCGGTGCCGGTGCAGCCGCTGTCGGACGCGACGCTGGTCGTCACCGCCGCCGACGGCACGCGCCGCGAACTGGCGGTGACGCTGCGCATCGACACGCCGATCGAGGTCGAGTACTGGCGCCACGGCGGCATCCTGCCGTACGTGCTGCGCCAGTTGCTCGCCGGCTGAACGCGCCCTCACCCGCCGCGGCACCGGGCCGCGACGGGCGCAGGCTCAGCGCCCCGCCTCGACGCGCACGACTGTCGCCGCCGAATCGCCGGCCTCGGTCTGCGCGGTCACCACCACCTCCAGCATCGCCGGCGCACCGGCCGGGGCGATGCCGCTGAGCACGCCGGTGGCGGTGTCCAGCGACATCCACGGCGGCAGCGGCGAACCGTCGGCCAGCCGCGCGCTGTAGCTCAGCCGCGTGTCGGGCGGGGTCTCGAAGCTGGTGCTGGCGTCGAAGCGGAAGCCGGTCTCCGGCGCCACACGCACCTGGCTCTGCGGCTCGACGACGAGCAGAGAGGACGTGCCGGCGGACGACGGCGCCGCGCCCGCCGACGAGGTGCTGCCGGACGAGCCCGAAACGCCGGTGCCGGAGTCGCTGGTGCCGGTACCGGTGCCGGTGCTGGTGCCGGAGCCGGTGCCAGTGCCAGTGCCAGTGCCAGTGCCAGTGCCAGTGCCAGTGCCAGTGCCAGTGCCGGTGCCGGTGCCAGTGCCAGTGCCAGTGCCAGTGCCAGTGCCAGTGCCAGTGCCAGTGCCAGTGCCAGTGCCAGTGCCAGTGCCAGTGCCGGTGCCGGTGCCGGTGCCGGTGCCAGTGCCAGTGCCGGCGGCAGGCGAGCCGCCCGGAGCCGGGCCACCGAGAGCGTCGCCGCCACCGGAGACACCGCCGCCGACGACGACCAGCGAGCCAGGCTGACCGATCGCCGGGGCCGGCGCACCACCCACGGGCGGCAGCGTCGTGATCGGCGCCGAGCCGGTGCCGGCCTCCGGTGCCACCTGGTCGGTCAGCTTCTCGGAGTTGACGTTGGACGACGGCTTGACCGTCAACGTGCCGTCGACGTACTGCAGCGCGTAGTTGTCCGCGCTGCCACCGGAGGCGACGATGGCGTACTGCCCCGGCGTCAGCCCGGCGCCGCCCGGCGCGGTGAGTTGCACCCCGCTGACGACCGCCACGGTGTCGGTGTAATGCAGCTGGCCGATGTCGATGGTGTAGCTCAGCACCGGGTCGCGTTCACCGGCGATCTTGGACTTGTCGTCGGCGCTCACCGTCAGCTGCGCCTTGGCCACCGTCAGCGTGCCGTCGTGCAGCACGATGTCGTAGTTGGACGCCGCGCCGCCGCTGGCCGCGATGACGTGCGTGCCCGCCGTCGCCGCCGCGCCGGTGGCCGTGTTCAGCGAAACCCCGCTGACCACCGCCGCCGTGTCGGCGTACTTCAGCCCGCTCGCATCGACGCTGTAGCCCAGCGTCGGATCGGCCGCGCCGTAGACCTTGTTCGCGTCGTTGGCCGTCACATCCAGCTGTGCCTTGGCCACCGTCAGCGTGCCGCCGACGTACTGCAGCTCGTAGTTCGACGCGCTGCCGCCGCCGGCGGTGATGACGTGCGTGCCCGCCGTCGCCGCCGCGCCGGTGGCCGTCGCCAGCGAGACCCCGCTGACCACCGCCGCCGTGTCGGCGTACTTCAGCCCGCTCGCATCGACGCTGTAGCCCAGCGTCGGATCGGCCGCGCCGTAGACCTTGTTCGCGTCGTTGGCCGTCACCGCCAGCTGCGCCTTGGCCACCGTCAGCGTGCCGTCGTGCAGCACGATGTCGTAGTTGGACGCCGCGCCGCCGCTGGCCGCGATGACATGCGTGCCCGCCGTCGCCGCCGCGCCGGTGGCCGTGTTCAGCGAAACCCCGCTGACCACCGCCGCCGTGTCGGCGTACTTCAGCCCGCTCGCATCAACGCTGTAGCCCAGCGTCGGGTCGGCCGCGCCGTAGACCTTGTTCGCGTCGTTGGCCGTCACCGCCAGCTGCGCCTTGTCCACCGTCAGCGTGCCGTCGTGCAGCACGATGTCGTAGTTGGACGCCGCGCCGCCGCTGGCCGCGATGACATGCGTGCCCGCCGTCGCCGCCGCGCCGGTGGCCGTGTTCAGCGAGACCCCGCTGACCACCGCCGCCGTGTCGGCGTACTTCAGGTCGGCGGCATCCACCGTGTAACCCAGCGTCGGGTCGGCCGCGCCGTAGACCTTGCTGCGGTCGCCCGCCGTCACGTCCAGCTGCGCCTTGGCCACCGTCAGCGTGCCGGCAGTGAACGTGCCGAGCTGGTAGTTGCCGTCGGCCACGGCCAGCGTGCCCTGGGTGATCGCATGCGTGCCGGCCGTGGCCGAGGCCCCGATGACGGTGCTCAGCAGCCCGGCGAAGACGTCGGCCGCGCTGTCGCCGCCGACCAGGCCCAGGCCGCCGACGCTGAAGCCCAGCGTCGGGTCGGCATCGCCGTAGGTCTTGGAGCGGTCGAGCGCCGTGACGTCCAGCGTGCGCGCCGTGATGTCGGCCTGGGCCGTCAGCGCGGTCAGCGAGTAGTTGCCGGCCGCCGCGCCGGTGAGCGACAGGCCGCTGGTCGTGATGCTCTTGTTCGTGCCGGCATCGGCGGTGCCGAAGCTGGCCGCCAGCGTGCCGGTGAGCGACACCGCGTCGCTGCCGACGACACCGGACAGCGCCGCCGTGCCGCCGAAGCTGGCGGTCGTCGTCGCGTCGTAGACCTTGTTCTGCGCCGTCAGGCCGGTGACGGTCAGCGCCTTGGGCGTGATCGTCGCCGCCTGGCTGCCCAGGGCCAGCACGTAGTTGCCGGCCTCGGCGCCGCTGAGCGTCAGGCCGCCGAAGCTGACGGTGTTGGCACCGGCGACCGTGGCGTCGTTGTAGCTGCCGGTGGCGGTGCCGGACAGCGCGATCGTGTCACCGCTGTAGGCCCGGCCGTCGCCGGTGCTGCCGCTGCCGGCGGCCTGCGCGGCCAGCAGGCTGCCGCTGCCGCTGACGGTGGCCGTGGTCGAACCGTCGTAGACCTTGCTCGACGCCACGCTCAGGCCGCTGACGGTCAGCGTCTTCGGCGTGATGTCGGCGGTCACCGAGTCGGTGCTGATCGTGTAGTTGCCGGCGTCGGCGCCGCCGAGCGTCAGGCCCGACAGCGTGACCGACTTGTTGTCGCCGACATGGCGGTCGGCAAAGGCGCCGGAGGCGGTGCCGGACAGCGAGACCACGTCGTTGCTCAGGTACTTGCCGTCGCCGCTGACGCTGCCGCCGCCGACGATCGCCGCCGTGCCGCTGACGGTGGTGGCCGTCGTGCCGTCGTAGACCTTGTCGTTGGCGCTCAGACCGCTGACGTTGATCGCCTTGGGCGTGACGGTCAGCGTGCTCGAACCCGTCGTCACGCTGATCGTGTAGCCCAGGCTGCTCGTGAACGTGCCCTGGCCGTTGAGCGCCAGCGTGTAGCTGCCCACCGGGATGTAGCCGGCGCCGCTGGCGGTGTAGCTCGACAGGCTGGTGTCCAGCGAGCCGGTCGTCGCGCTGGCGACGGTGTCGTCGTCAATGAAGCCGGTGATAGACACCGCCGGCGTCGACGCGTTGCTGCCGTAGACGACGCTGCTGCCGCTGCCGGCGCTCACCGTCAGCGTCGGCGAGACGCTGTAGAGGAACCAGTCGCCGCTGGCCGCGTAGGCCGGCGTGCTGCCGGCGCTGTAGCTCTGGGCATAGTGCTTGTCGTAGCCCGTCATGCCCTCGGTCGTGCCGCTGGGGCTGGTCGAGTAGACGAGGTAGCGGCCAGTGCCGGCGTCGAGACCGGTGTCGACGGCGGTGTTGTTGACGAAGTGGCGACCGGCAGCCAGCACCAGGTCGCCGCTGCCGTTGGCGACGGTGCCGGCGAGCGTGATGTCGCTGCTGGCGCCGCTGGCCTGCAGCCTGAGGCCATGGTCAGCGGCCAGGCCGTCGGCATGCACCGCGGTGCTGCTGGTGGTCTTGATGTCCAGGCTGCCGAAGTTGCCGGCCAGGTTGCCGATGGTGTTGTCGCCGGCGGTGAGCACGGCCGTGGCGTCGCCGCCGAAACGCATCGCCGCCGCGTTGATCGTGCTGCCGGAGGCCTGCGTGACGCCGCCGCCGAAGCTGCTGAAGCGCAGATCGCCGGTGCTGGCGGTGATCGCCGAGCTGGCACCCAGCGTGATCGTGCCGTCGTAGGTGAAGAGCTCGAGCTGGCGGCCATCGGCGACGCCCGACTTCAGCGTGCTGCCGACCACGATGCCGCCGGCGCCGCCGGACAGGCGCAGGTTGGCATCCAGCGTGCTCGCGCCGCGCAGCATCGAGGCCTGGGTGAAGTCCAGCGCGCCCAGCGTCGTGACGCCGCCCTGATCGTTGCTGCCGAACTGGATGACGTCGAAGCCGCTGCTCTGCTTCAGGATGGCGCCGATCTGCGCCGCGCTGAGCGTCAGCGCAGCACCGCCGAGCACGCTGCCGCCGAGGCTGAGGTCGGTGCTCGCCGACGACGCACGAACCTTCAGCTCGGCGTTGCTGGCGCCGTTGATCGTCGTGTCGGCGGCCAGCACGATGCCGCCGTTGGTGACGCCGCTGTTGCCGCCGGCCGCCAGTTCGACGGCCTCGGTGTCGGCGTCGCCGACACTGGAGCCGCTGGTGAAGCGGATGCCCATGCCCTGCGAGCTGGCGTTCAGGCCCTGGTTCACCACCGAGATGGACCGCCCCGCGAGTTGCGAGACCGTGATGGCGCCCGCGACGTCGCTCGCCTTGTCGCTGTCGAGCAGGCGCAGCGACAAGGCGCCGGTGCCGGTATCGATGCGGCTGCCGGGCGCCATCGTCAGCGACGCCGAGCACGACGGGCAGTCGTTGGCGACGACGCCGGCGGACAGGTTCTGGTTGGCGATCGCGGTGAAGTCGCCGTTGTCGGTCTGGACGTGGCCGTACAGCAGGATCGAGCGCCCCGCCTCCAGCGTCAGGTCGCCGCCGAGTCCGCCGGCACTGACGATCAGGTCGCGCACGACCGTGATGTCGCGGCTGGCCTGCAGCGTGACGTCGGTGCCGGCGTCGAGCATCGCGGTCAGCGTGGCCGGGGTCAGCACGACATCGGCACCGAGGCTGGCCGAGAAGCCCAGCAAGCCGCCGCTGCCGCCCAGCGCACCGAACCCGGCGGCATCGCCGGCAAAGCCGGCGCTGCCCCAGTTCAGGTTGCCGGCGTTGCCGTTGATCTGGTCGGCATTGCGCGGCTGCGCGAGGTCGTCGGCGACCAGCGTCAGCGCCATCACCTGCGACGCGTTCTTGCCGCTCGTGGTGTTGGGTGCGGCCCAGACCAGCGGCCGGTACGCCACCGTCTCGGACGCGGTCACGGCGGTCGGCAGCAGCGCGTACTGGACGTCGCTGACGTAGTTCTGCAGGTTCGTGCCGCCGGAGAAGCTGCTCGTGTTCAGGCCGTCGGCGGTCGGCGCCAGGCCGACCACGCTGTTGCGCCAGCCGACCGGGCCGGTCGCGCCGGTGAGCCCCGAGATCAGGGTGATGGCGCCGACGCCGGGGATGTCGCAGTCGGCGATGTTGCTGAACATCAGCAGATCGCCGGTCGTGACCCTGTTGCCGCCGACCGTGCCGGAGACGAGCGACAGATGGCTGCCGACCTTGTCGCCTGCAGTGCTGCCGACCAGGCTGTTGGTGACCGAGACGACCGCGCCGCGCGAGTTCTCGCCGGCCGCCAGGCCGGTCGAGCCGTCCACCCAGGTCAGCGCGCCGGCCCGCAGGCCGCCGGTCGGATCGGCCAGGTTGGCCCAGTCGGGCGAGCGCACGAAGTAGTTGGTCTCGTAGGCGTTCGCCAGCGGATTCCAGACGTTCACGACGGTCACGCCGGAGATGACCTTGCGGTTCGTGCCGGTCGCGCCGACACGGATGCCGGTGCTCAGACCGACGTGGTCGTTGGCCGTGCTGCCGACGAGGCTGTTGCCGGTGCCGACCGCACCGGCCATGCCGCCGGCGGAGACGTGGGTCACCGCGCCGGCCGCGGTGGCGGCGCCGTTGGCCCAGTAGGGGCTGGCAACGACGTACGCGCCATCGGACAATGCGGTGACCCCGGGCATCAGGAAGCTGGCGGTCAGCGACGGGCTGCCCTGCTCCCACACCGCCCACGACACCGCATCGCCATACGAGCTGCCGACCAGCGAGTTGGCGGCACTGACGGTGCCGCCGGCGTCGCCGCCGAACAGCTGGCCGCTGCCGCCGTTCATCCAGGTCACCGCGCCCTTGGACTTCGGCGCGCCGTAGCCGAGATAGACGTTGTTCGTGTAGCTGGCGTTGCTGTGGTCCCAGAACGGCGAGGAGATGGCGACGTTGCCGTCGGCCAGCGCGTAAACGCCGCCCTGGCCGATGCGGTCGCCGTCGCGGGTGACGGCACCGGCGGTCTGCCCGGTCGTGTTGTCACGCACGGCCCAGGTGTTGTAGGCCACGCCGGTGCCGTTGTTGTAGACCGCCCGCGCGACGAGCGTGGTCGCGGGCCGCGTGTCGGCCTTGCTCCCGACCAGACTGTTGGCCGCCGAGACGGTGCCGGCGGCGCCCGAGGTGCCGCTGCCCCAGGTCACGGCGCCGCGGCCATCCCACCACTGCGAGTTGACCAGCACGAAGTTGCCGGCGTTGGGGCCCTTCAGCTCGATGACACCGTCCACCGGCAGGCGGTAGCCGAGCCAGTCACGCGTGTGGCTGCCGACGACGCTGTTGACATCCGAGAGCGTGCCGCCGCTGCTGCCGTCGGACAGCTGCCCGCTGGCGCTGAACCAGGTCACGGCGCCCGCGTTGAGCGCGCTGCCGTTGTTCCACCCGGCGCTGCCGACGAGGACGGCCCCGTTCGACAGCTCCTTGACGAGCGGGTACATGTTCAGCGTGAAGGCCGTGAGGTACCAGTCCGAGAGCGCGTTGTAGGTGAATCCGGTGCTGCCCTTGTAGGTCGTGTTCGACGGCGTGCCCGTCGTCACCGTGTGGTTCATGTAGTAGAGACCGACCTGACGCGACGTCGAATCGCCGATGACGTAGGTCGTCCCGGCAGCGCTGCCGGTGCTCGTGTACGGCACGGTGACGAGGCTGAGGCTCGGCAGCGTGCCGAGCCGGTCGCCCGCGCTGACCAGCGTCGTGTGGTTGGCGTCGGTGTAGACGTCAGGCGTGCTGCCGACGACGCTGTTGGCCACGCCGACGGTCCCGACGGTGCCTGCGCCGACCATGCTGAGCGCGCCGCGCCCATTGCCCCAGGACGGGCTCACGGCCATGTAGCGGCCGCCGCTGAGCGCCTGCCCGAGCAGGCCAACGTGGTCGCCGGTCGTCGTCAGGTAGGTCGTATCGCGCGAGAACGTCGCGCTGCGCAGGATCCCGTTGATGTCATAGAAGCTGCGCGAGCCGTCGCTCGTCGTGACGGTCGTGTAGCCGTCGGCCGTGCTGCCGACCAGGCTGTTGGAGCTGTCGACCGTCCCGCTGACACCGGCGCTGCCCGAGCCCCAGGTCACGGCGCCCTTGCCGCCGCCCCAGCTCGGGCTGCGCACGACGTAGCTGCCGTTGTCCAGCACGTCCACGGTCGCCGCCAGGTTGGCCGCCCACGCGGTCGGCGAAGCCATGACGAAGGTCGTGCCGTCGGTGGCGAAGAAGCTGTTGGTGGAGTCGTAGCTGCGGTTGTCGCCGTAGTGGTAGCTGCCGACGTAGTCGCCGGCGGAGTTCCCGACCAGGCTGTTGCCGGCCGACACCGTGCCGGCGACGCCGCCGCTGCCGCTGCCCCAGGTGACCGCGCCGTAGGCGACGGTCGTGCGCTCGTTGCCGCCGCGGTTGCCCCATTGCGGGCTCAGCACGATGTAGTTGGCACGCCGCCCGTTGCTGTCGGCGTCGCCGACGGCCAGCACGCCGCCGACGCCCACCTGGTCGTAGGCGCCGCTGCCGATCAGGCTGTTCGACGACGACAGCGCCCCCGAGACGCCCGCCGTGCCCGAACCCCAGGTCACGCCGCCGACCTGCGCGGTCGCGCCGTTGCTCCAGGTCGGCGACGCCACGACGTAATGGCTGTCGGACAGCTCGGTGACGGTCTTGCCGACGTTGTCACCGACGGTGCTGCCGACGAGGCTGTTGGCCGCCGACACGGTGCCGGCCACGCCGCTGTCACCGCTGCCGAAGGTGACGGCGCCACGCGTTCCGTTCCACGAGGTGTCGACCGCGAGGTAGTTGCCGTTGGCCAGCACGCGCAGGCCGTCGGTCAGCGAGACCGTCGTGCGCAGCGCGGTCTGGAAGCTCGACGCATAGGTCGTCGAGTTGTACTCGTAGCTCGTGTAGAGGGCCGACTCGATGTTCGAGTACGCGCCGAGCCCGTCACCGGCAGCGCCGACCAGGCTGTTGCCGGCCCCGACGGCCACGCCGCGGGTGCCGGCGCCGAACGGTTGGCCATTGCTGCCGTCGACCCAGGTGACGGCACCGTTCGGGTCGTTCTCCAGGAAACGTCCGGCGGCCGCGTTGCCGTTGCCCGACCAATAAGGGCTGACGACGACATAGTTCTGGCTGCTGCTGCCGACCTTGGCGACGCCGCCACTGCCGACGAAGTCGTAGGCGCTGCTGCCCACCAGACTGTTCGCGCCACCGACCGCGCCGACGCTGCCGCCACCCGCGGCGCCGTAGGTCACGGCACCGGCATACACCGCCGAGCCGTTCGACCACAACGGCGAGTTGACCACGTAAGCGCCGCCGGGCAGGACCGTCAGCAGGCTGCCGACCATGTCGCCGGCGGCACCGGGCGGTGTCGTGCGCCGGTTCTGGTTGGCGTCGGTGTAGTTGTAGTAGGCCGAGGCGCCGAGACGCGTCAGCTCGTTGGTCCCGGTGCTGTTCAGCTCGTCGGCACCGACCACGTAGACCTTCGTCCCGTCGGTCGCGGTCGACACCGGAGCCAGCGTGCGGTTCGGCGTCGAGCCGACCAGCGCCGTGCTGGCCGAGACCGTTGCCCCGGCCGCGCCGGTGGACAGCGCACCGGTGTCACCGTCCATCCAGACCACTGCGCCGCGGCCGTTGAACCAGGTCGGCGCCGCGATGGCGACGTTCCCGTCGGCCAGCTCGACGATGCGCGTGCCGGGGCGGGCCACCTTCGTGCCGCTGAGCACGTCGGCGCCGCCCAGGCGGTCGTTGGCCGTGACCGTGACCGCCGCCGGATTGGTCACCGTGAGGCCGCTGTAGCCGTGCGGCACCATGCTGTCGGTGTTCGAGGTGTCGCCGACCAGGCTGTTGCTCGCGCTGACGAGGCTGGAGCCGCTGCCGGACTTGCTCTGCCAGGTGATCGCGCCCGCCGAGGCGCTCGTGCCGGTCTGCAACGCGTAGTAGTTCGGCGCCGTCGGCGCGGTACGGGTCCCGGTGCCTTCGTCGGAAAGGAAGTTCGTGACGGTGACGCCGGTGACGGTGCCGTACTCGGGGCTGCGCACGAGGTAGTTGTCATTGCTCAGCACGGTGACGCCGCCGCTGCCGACCTTGTCGCCGGCGTGGCTGCCGCGCAGATTGCTGAGCAACGCGCCGGTCGAGCTGTCGAACAGGTAGACGGCGCCGGTGTCGTTGACCGCGCCGGTGTCCGCGCCCGGCGCGGTGACGACGACGCGGCCGTTGCGCAGCACCTGCGTCGAGCTGCCGAAGCCGTTGGTGGCGTCGGGAGTCGGGTCGCTCATCGACAGGCTGGCCAGCGCGCTGCCGAGGTTGTCGACGATGAGGTTGCGCGGGTCGAGCAGCAGGCGGCCCGAGCGGCCGTCGCGGCTGCTGAGGTCGGCCAGGCCCTGGAATGCCAGGTCCTGCTTGCCCGAGACCTCGGCCTGCCCGCCCGCGCCACCGAAGCTGCCGCCGCGCGCGCTGATGCGGCCGGCGAACAGCGTCTTGTCGTCGGACCAGACCACCACCTGCCCGCCGTTGCCGTGTGCACCGGCCGCATCGGCGCGCAGCACGGTCGACGCGTTGACGCCGACCGTCGTCGCGTTGCCCAGCGTGATGTCGCCGCCCTGGAAGCCGCCGCCGACGCGCACGCGCCCGCCCTGCGCGCCGCTCGCATCGAGCGTCGCCGCACGCAGCTGCACGCTGGCGGCGGTCACGGCGATGTCGCCGCCGGCGCCGTTGCCGCCGCGGGCGCTGAAGGTCGCCGAGCTGTAGACCGACGAGTCGGCCTCGGCGCCGGTGCTGCCGGTCACCGCGATGCTGCCGCCACGCGTCGCACCGTCGGCGGTGACCCGCGCCTGCGCGGTCTGGATGACCGTGTCGGCCTGAATCTGCACCGCACCGCCGGCGCCCTTCGCCGACGACACGTCCAGCGTGCCCGACTGGCCGACATAGTCGGCCTGCACCAGGAGGCGTCCGCCATCGCGCGCGGCGATACTGCCGCCGAGATCGACGT
The DNA here is from genome assembly GCF_020966565.1 of Rubrivivax sp. JA1055. Taxonomy (NCBI): domain Bacteria; kingdom Pseudomonadati; phylum Pseudomonadota; class Betaproteobacteria; order Burkholderiales; family Sphaerotilaceae; genus Rubrivivax; species Rubrivivax sp. JA1055. The sequence goes on from NZ_JAJKFP010000001.1 coordinate 173,818, forward strand.
TGCCGCCGCTGAGCGTGACCTGGCCGCCTTGCGCGACGATGCTGCCGGTGTTGCCAACCAGGCGAACGGCGCCGTCGGCGGCGACGAGCATGTCGGTCGCACCGCCGCCGCCGGCCACCGCCTGCTCGCGCAATCGCTGCGCGGCACCGGCGCTGAGGATCACGCGGCCGCCTTCGGCCTGCACGAGCTGGCGGTTCTCGACCAGCGCGGCCACCGTCGCCGGGTCGACCTTGACGCCCAGCAGCTCGCTGCCGGCGACGTCCAGCGTCACCGCGTCGCCGGCGGCCAGCGCCACCGTGCCCAGACGCGCGCTGACCACGCCTTCGTTGATGACCTCGGGCGCCAGCAGCGCCGCGTAACCGCCGGCGGCGGTGTTGATCGTGCCCTGGTTGACGACGCTGCCGGCGCCGTCCCCGCGCGTGAACTTCAGCCGGCCGGCGGCGAAGTCGGCGTCGGCGATGTCCAGCGTGCTGGCGACCAGCCCGCCGACGTCGACGCGCGAGCCGCGGCCGAAGACGATGCCGTTCGGGTTGACGAGCAGCACCTGGCCGTTGGCGCTGAGGCGCCCATGGATGGCCGACGGGTCGGCACCGGTGACGCGGTTGAGCAGCACCGCCTGCGCGTTCGGCTGCTGGATCTGCACCAGCGCCTGGCTGCCGACGTCGAAGCTCAGCCAGTTGATCGCCGCACGCTGGCTGGCCTGCGTGATGTCCAGCCGCGCACCCTGCTGCTGCAGTGCCGCCTGGCCGCTGACGACTTGGCCGCCCTGCGGCAGCGCGTTGGCCGCCGGCGGCGCCGCCCAGGCCGCCGTCTGCCCGAGCACCAGCCCGGCGCCGAGCACGACGCCGGCGACGCCGCGGCTGCGTTTGCCGCGCGAGCGTGTGCCTTCGGCGACCGCGACGCAGGCCCCGGTGCTGTCGTTCCAGACGAGTCGATAGATGCGGTTCAGGGCGCCGGGACCGTGGTTCATGAGGTACTCCGAGAAGATGCGGGGCGGCGGGCGGGCACCCGCACGCGGTTCGACAGGCTCAGAAGGCCTTGACGAAGGAGACGAAGAGGCGCGGATCGCGACGGGTGCCGTCGCCGTCGTCGCCTCCGGCGCTGCGGACCGGGTTGCGGCCGTTGCGCCACGACAGCGCCGCGCGCAGCAGCACCTGCTGCGGGCCGCTCCAGCTGGCGGCCACGCCGTTGCCGGACAGCGTGTAGCGGTTGGGGTCCAGCGTCGCGGCGTTGCGCTCGCGGTCGCGGCGCAGCCAGGCGTGGTCGTGGAACAGCGACAGCGTCAGCTCGGGCGTCACCAGGCGGCGCCACTCGAGGCTGGCCAGCTGGCCCTCGTCGGCCGACGGCTCGGAGCTGGAGTACGCACGCACAGCCGAGGTGCCGGTGGCGCCGAACTTCTGCGACGAGTCAAGGTTGCGGTTGGCGCGCTGGCCCGACAGCGACAGCTGCAGCGTGTCGGCGGCGCTCAGGCGCTGCAGCCGGGTCAGCGTCCAGCCCAGCGTGCGGAAGCTGCCGTCGCGGTCGGGGCCGCCGGCGGACTGGTCGGCCGCGAGGTCGGCGGCATTGCCGCCGAGGTCCAGCCGGCCGAAGGCCAGCGACAGCGAGAACTGGGTGACGCCGCCGCCCAGCCAGCCGTCGACGGCGTCGCCGCCCAGCGCCAGCGTGCGCGTGGCGACGGTCTTGTCGCTGAGCTGGATGCCGGCGATGGCGTTGTCGAAGGCCTTGCGGTCGTAGGCCAGGCTCAGACTCAGCGAAGCGCCGGCACGGCGCAGCAGCGGGTAGTTCGCCGCCGCCGCCCAGGCCGTCGCGCCGCCGCTGTAGCGCGTGTTGTTCAGGTCGTAGCCGTAGGCCAGGCGCGACACGGTGGCGCTGGCACGCCAGCCGTCGTAGCCGACCGGCGCGTTGTAGCCGGCGCTGCCGTAGTCCGAGCCGGCGCTGTGGCTGGCGAAGAACTGCAGCTGGTCGCCGAAGCGCAGCGGGCTGTTGATCTCCAGCGCGCCGGTGCTGCGCCACTCGCCGCTGGCCCGGGTGCCGGCGTTGTCGAGCTGCAGCCGGCCGCCGAACATCGGCTCGTCGGCGACCGCAACCACCAGGCGCGTCTCGCCGGGCTGGTCGCCGGGTTCGAGCACCGAGCTGGCCTGCACGCCGGGCAGCGAGTCGAGCAGGCCGATGGCGCGCTGCACCTCGTCGGCGCGCACCGGCGCGCCGATCTTCTGGCGCGCCGTCATCGTGCCGAGCACACGCGGCTCGCCGACGTTGCGCCCCGGCGGCGCCTGCTCGACACGCACGCCCGACAGGCGGCCCTCGAGCACCGCGATCGTGACGACGCCGTCGCGCAGCTCCTGCTCGGGCAGGAAGGCCCGCACGAGGTAGCCGGCGTCCTGGTAGGCGCGGGCCACGGCGTCGGTGGCACGGCGCAGGTCGGCCAGGCTCGCCGGCTGGCCGACGAAGGGCGCCAGCCGGACCTGCAGCTCGGCCTCCGGCAACAGCGTCACGCCGCGCAGGCGGAAGCCGAGCACCTGGACCCGGGCACCGGGCGCCGCATCGGGGGTGGCCGCGGGGGCGGCCGTGGTCGGCGGCGGCGGTGGCGGCGGCGGTGCCGCACGCTCTGCATCACGCAGCAGGGTGCCGGCATCGGGCGGGGTCTGCGCCTGCGGCGCGCCGCAGGCCAGCAGCGCGGCCGCAGCCACGGCGCCCAGGGTCTTGTTGTTCATCGACTCGGCTCCCTGAACCCAGAGTAAACCCGGATCAGCAGCGACGGCCACTGTCAAGCCCGGGAATCAGGGAAAGCTTAAGTTGAAGCGTCTCGGTGCGTCACGAGAAATGCGGCCATAAATCGCACCTTTAGCATTAACCCGTAGTCCACCGAAGGGATGCGTCGGGCGTGCACACCCGCGGCAGGCCGTCGCCGCCGATGGCCTACAGTCACGGCCGACGACACCATGAACCGACTGCACACCGAACTCCTCCGCCTCCATCTCTGCGCCGCGCCGGGCGAGCCGGGCACCTGGGCCGACGCGTCCGGCCGCGTACGCAGCGCGGTGCTGGAACTCGTGGCCCCGGTCGACGCGGCACTGCTCGGCGCGGTCTGGGCCGGCGTTCAGAACGAACTCGGGCTGCCGGCACCGGCCATCGTGCTGTCGGGGCGCGACGGCCTGCAGCTCTGGTTCGCGCTGCAGCAGCCCGTGGATGCCGCGACGGCGAGCGCACTGGTCGACGGCCTGCGCCGGCGCTGGCTCGACGAACTGCCCGCGGCCCGGCTGCGCTGCTGGCCGGCGCCCGAGGCCGCGCCGCCGGCCCTGCCCGGCACCGAGGTCGGTCCCGAACGCTGGGCGGCGCTGGTCTCGCCCGACCTGGCGCCGCTGTTCACCGAGACCCCGTGGCTGGACCTGCCGCCGGGCGCCGACGCCCAGGCCGCGCTGCTGGCGCCGCTGCGCCCGATCACGGCCGATGAACTGGCCGCCGCCTTGCGCACGCTGGCGCCGCCGGACGCGACCACGGCGCCGGGTGCACCCGAGCCGCGCTCGGCGCCCGAACGCGAAGCCGAACGTTTCCTGCTGTCGGTGATGCGCGACGCCGCGGCGCCGCTGGCGCAGCGCATCGACGCCGCGAAGGCGCTGCTGCGCCGCTGATCAGGCCCCGCGCGCGGCCGCTTCGCGCAGCTTGTCCTTGCGGCTCTTGCGCCGGCCCTTGACGCCGCCGTGGCCGGCGGGCGCGGCAGGGGCACTCTCGGTGGGCTCGAAACCGTCGACACGCTCGCGTTCGACGCGCCGGCCCTGGCGCTTCTCGATGAGGCGGAAATGCGCCTCGCTGGCCGCGGTGACGAAGCTCCAGGCTTCGCCGCTGGCGCCGGCGCGTGCCGTGCGGCCGATGCGGTGCGTGTAGTCGGCGGCCGAACGCGGCAGGTCGTAGTTGATCACCGCGGCCAGCGCCGGGATGTGCAGCCCGCGCGCCGCCAGGTCGGTGGCGAGCACGACACGCAGCGTGCCGTGCGACAGCTCGGCCAGCACCCGTGCGCGCGCGCCCTGGCTCAGCTCGCCGTGCAGCGCCGCGGCGGCGATGCCGGCGCGCTGCAGCTTGGCCGCGACCATCTCGCTGGCGTGGCGCGTGGCGACGAAGACCAGCACCCGCGGCCAGTCGTGCGTGGCCAGCAGCCGGCGCAGCAGCGGCGTGCGCTGCGCGGTGTCGACCTCGACCGCGTGCTGCTCGATCTCGGGGCCGCCGGCCTCGGGCGCGGCGTCCACCGCCACCTGCACCGGCGCGTGCAGCAAGCGCGTGGCCAGCGCCTGCACCGGCGGCGGGAAGGTCGCCGAGAACAGCAACTGCTGGCGCTCGGCCGGCAGCAGCGCCAGCACACGCTCCAGCTCGTCGGCAAAACCGTCGTCGAGCAGCCGGTCGGCTTCGTCGAGCACCAGCAGCTGCACCTCGCCCAGCGTCAGCGCGTTGCGCTCGTCCAGGTCCAGCAGCCGGCCCGGCGTCGCGACGACGACTTCGGCGCCGCCGCGCAGGCCCATCATCTGCGGGTTCACCGAGACGCCGCCGAAGACGACGGCGACCTTCACCGGCTCGGCCATCTCGCGCGCCATCGCGCGCAGCGTCTGGCCGGCCTGCACCGCGAGTTCGCGCGTCGGCACCAGCAGCAGCGCGCGCGTGACGCGCCGGCTTTCGCGCGGCGTGATGTCGAAGCGATGCAGCATCGCCAGCGCGTAGGCCGCGGTCTTGCCCGAGCCGGTGGGCGCGCGCGCGACGAGGTCCTGGCCGTCGAGCGCCGGCGGGATGGCCTGCTGCTGCACCGGCGTCGGAATGCTGAAACCGAGCTCGGCGCAGGCGCGCTGCAGCGCCGGCGTCAGCCCGAGGGCGGCGAAGCCCGCGCTCACAGCCGCCGCGCCTTGACGGTGCGGCCCTTGACCTTGCCGCGCGCCAGGCCGCGCAGCGCCTGCTCGGCGAGGTCGCGGCGCACCGAGACGTAGGTCGAGAAGTCGTTGACGTCGATCTTGCCGACCGCCGCCGCCTCCAGCCCCAGGTCCTTGGTCAGCGCGCCCAGCACGTCGCCGCGGCGGATCTTCTCCTTGCGGCCGCCGAGGATCTGCAGCGTCACCATCGGCGGCAGCAGCGGCGGCTGCGGCCCGGCCTTGGCCAGTTCCGCTTCCAGCTCGGGCAGCGGATGCCAGACGCTCTGCCGGCCCTGCATCTCGTCGATGCGGCCGACACGCCCCATCTCGTCGAGGCTGGCGAGGTTGAACACCAGCCCGCTCTCGCCGGCGCGCCCGGTGCGGCCGATGCGGTGGGTGTGCACCTCGGGCTCGGGCGTGATGTCGACGTTGATCACCGCTTCGAGCTTGCTGATGTCCAGCCCGCGCGCAGCGACGTCGGTGGCCACCAGCACGCTGGCGCTGCGGTGGGCGAAGCGCACCAGCACCTGGTCGCGGTCGCGCTGCTCCAGGTCGCCGTGCAGCTCCAGCGCGACGATGCCTTGTGCCTGCAGCACCGCCACCAGGTCGCGGCACTGCTGCTTGGTGTTGCAGAAGGCCAGCGTGCTCTCGGGGCGGAAACGCTGCAGCAGCAGGCCGACGGCGTGCAGGCGCTGGCTCTCGGTCACTTCGTAGAAACGTTCGACGATCTGGCTGGCGGCGTGGGTTTCGGCCAGACGCACTTCCTGCGGGTCGCGCAGGTAGCGCGCGGCGAGCTTGGCGACGTCGTCCGGATAGGTGGCCGAGAACAGCAGCGTCTGGCGTTTGCTCGGCGGCGGGCAGTGGCGCGCGACGGCGGCGATGTCCTCGGCGAAGCCCATGTCGAGCATGCGGTCGGCTTCGTCGAGCACGAAGGTGGTCAGCGCCTCCAGCGCCAGCGAGCCGCGCTCCAGGTGGTCGAGCACACGCCCCGGCGTGCCGACGACGACGTGCGCACCGTGCTCCAGGCTGGCGAGCTGCGGCCGGATCGCGGCGCCGCCGCACAGCGTCAGCACCTTGACGTTGTCTTCGGCGCGCGCCAGGCGGCGGATCTCCTGCGAGACCTGCTCGGCGAGTTCACGCGTCGGGCAGAGCACCAGCGCCTGTGTGGCAAAGCGCTTGGCGTCGAGCCTGGCCAGCAGCGGCAGCGAAAAGGCCGCGGTCTTGCCGCTGCCGGTCTTGGCCTGGGCGATGAGGTCGCGCCCGGCCAGCGCCGGCGGCAGCGCCGCGGCCTGGATCGGCGTCATGCACTCGTAGCCCAGCTGCTGCAGGTTGGCGAGCACGGCCGGCGACAGCGGCAGCGTGGAGAAAGCGGGGCCGGCGGGCGCGGCGGGAGATTCGGTCATGCCCCGATTGTCGAGGCTAGGGCCGGCCGGCGCCGGGATTTCAGAGTTCGCGCGCCGTCAGCCACAGCCGCAGTTCGAACTCCAGCGTCGGGTACTCGGGCTCCATGTGGCGGCACAGCGCGTAGAAGGCCTTGTCGTGCTCGCGCTCCTTCAGGTGCGCCAGCTCGTGCACGGCGATCGTGCGCAGGAAGTCGGCCGGCGCCTCCTTGAACAGCGCGGCGATGCGGATCTCGCGTTTGGCCTGCAGCCGCCCGCCCTGCACACGCGAGACCGCGGTGTGCGTGCCCAGCGCGTTCTTGACGACGTGCAGCTTGGGGTCGAAGACGACCTTGGACAGCGGCGGCGCGCTCTTCATGAACCGCGACTTCAGCGCGCAGACGTAGTCGTAGAGCTCGCGCTCGTTGCGCACCGGCGAAGGCTCGGGGTGGCGGCGCGCGACGTAGTCGGCGAGCCGGCCTTCGGCGATCAGCGCCTGGACCTGAGCCAGCAGGTCGGGCGGGTAGCACTGCAGATACTTGAGTTCTGACACCGGCTCAGCAGCGGCCCGAGCGCCGGCTGCGCGGCTGCAGCTTGTCGAGCTCGGCGAACTGCTGCTTGAGCAGCAGCATCAGCGCCCGCGCCTGGTCGACCGGCAGGCTGAGACAGGAGCCGGCGGCGCCTTCGTCGCGCGCCGGGCGCGGCAGCACCAGCGCGTCGACGCCGATCTCGATCAGGCCCTTGTCGTGACGCAGGGACTTCAGGCGCTGCACTTCGATGTCGTAGGTCTTCATGCGGGGGCGGGGTGACGCGAAAGCCGGCGATTGTCCGCCGCCCGCGGCCGCAGCGGGCCGTGTTCACGACAACGACCGGCCCCGCGGCCGTCGCGCCCCATGCGCCCCGAAGATCCGCCCGCGCCCCGAGCGGCAACGCCGGCTCGGCCCGCCCGGCGTGCCGGGCGCTGCGGCAGCCGGCTCAGTGACGGCGGCGGCGGTTCGCGGCGGCGACGCCGAACAGCGCCAAGCCGGCCAGCGCCAGCGTCGCCGGTTCCGGCACGTCGTTGCCGGGCTCGCCGACGACGACGCGGATCGCGCTGCGGCCCATCTCGGCACCGGCCGCGGAGTAGGCGACCAGGGCGAACGTGTACTCGCCGGCGGCGAACGCGTCGAAGGCCTTGCCCACCTCGAGGAAGTCCATGCCGAGGTTCCACGAGTCCTGGATCAGCGGCAGCGCCGAGAACGCGCCGCCGATGTGCGCCGCCTGGTCGGTGCCGGCCGCCGGATCGCGGTCGATCAGCAACTGCACCGAGTAGCTGGTGGTGTCCAGGCCGCTGACGTAGTACGCGAAGTTCCACAGCGCATACGGGTTCGCCGGCGACGGCGACTGTTGCGACACCCCGTCCGGCGCGAAGAAGGTCCCGGCGCCGTCGTTGGCGAGGTTCGGCCCGACGTAACGCTGATGCGCGGTCAGGCCGAGCGTCAGGCCGTTCTCGAATTCCTTCACCGCCACGGCGTTGTTCGGGATGCCGCTGCCGCCGAAGGTGGCACCCGGCAGCGTGCCGAAGCGGTCGTAGGTCGGCGTGACCGGCGCGGCGATCGCGGAAGCGCAGGCGACGGTGGCGAGAGCGGACAAGGTGCAGCGCAAGATGTTCATGACGGTGTCAAACGTGATTTCCTGCATCAAAAGCACGTGACATGCCACTCCACCTCGGGGCGGCAGATTTCGCCGGTGTGACAAGGGTTTGTCCGCAGCGGCGGGGCCGCGGGCCGAGGCTGCGAACCGGTCGGTGTCAAGGATGCCGACAGGCCGGATGCGGCCGGTCCCGCGCGAGCGTGCCGACCGGGCGGGCCGGCGTCCTGGTACAACCTGCCGCCGAGAACGCTCAGCGAGAACACGACGATGCCCCTGATGGAGATCGGCGCGGGCCTGCGCGGGCCGGGTGCCGGCCGATGACGCCGGGACTCCTGCCCTCCGGCCTGTACGACCTGCTGCTCACCGAGCGCCTGGAGCGCCTGCTCGCCGCCGACCCGGGCGCGCGGCATCAGGTCCTGCCGCTGGCCGGGAATGCGGCCGAACTCGTGGCCGATGCCCTGGTCCGGCAGCTCGCCGCCCTGCTGGAGGAACTGCCCGGCGACGGCGAAGACGCGGCGACACGCCAGCTGGGGCTGGTCAACGAGCTGCTGATCTGGCTGCGCGAGCGGCTGCAGGGCAACACCAGCCGAGGCGCGGCCGCCGCTGTCGACCTGCTGGCGCCGCCAGCGCGGCTGCTGCGCGCCGTGCACCGCTCGCCGACCCGCCCGACACCGCCCGAGCTCGGTCTGGCCATGCCGTGGCTGTTCACCGCCGGCAAGGGCTCGCCGTCGCTGCTGCAGGAACTGCGCCGCGAGCTGGCATCCAGCGACCGGGTCGACATCCTGGTCAGCTTCATCACCGTATCGGGCGTGCGCAAGCTGCAGGACGTGCTGCAGCAGATCACCGCCCGCGGCGGCGACGCCGGCGCGCCCGGGCCGCGCATCCGCATCCTCACCACCACCTACACCGGAGCCACGGAGCTGCGCGCGCTCGACGAGTTGGCACGCCTGCCGGGCTGCGACGTCCGCGTGTCACTGGACGGCCGCCGCACGCGGCTGCATGCCAAGGCCTGGATGTTCCACCGCGCCAGCGGCTTCGGCTCGGCCTACATCGGCAGCGCCAACCTCAGCGGCGCGGCGCTGACGGGCGGCCTGGAGTGGACCGTCAAGCTCACCCAGCGCGGGCAGGCCGCCTTGTTCACGCGCGCCGAGGCGCACTTCGAGACGCTGTGGTCGGACAACGAGTTCCGCCGCTACGACCCCGACGACGCCACGCACCGCCAGGCCCTCGCCGCGGCGCTGCGGCGCGAGTCGGGCGCCGGGCCGGGCGATGGCGGCCCGGTGGCCGTCGGCTTCTTCGACCTGCAGCCCAAGAGCTACCAGCAGGAGATGCTGGAGCAGCTGGTGGCCGAACGCGCGCACGGCCGCCAGCGCAACCTGCTGGTGGCCGCCACCGGCACCGGCAAGACGGTGGTCGCCGCGTTCGACTACCGCGCCAGCTGCGAGCGCCTGGGCGGGCGGCCTCGGCTGCTGTTCGTGGCGCACCGCGAGGAGATCCTGCGCCAGGCGCTGCGCACCTACCGCGAGGTGCTGCGCGACCCCGAGTTCGGCGACCTGCTCTGCGGCACGCACGAGCCCGGGCAGCTGGACCACCTGTTCGCCACGATCGACAGCGTCAGCAGCCGCGATCTCGTCGCCACGGCGGGCGCCGCGCACTGGCACACCGTGGTGGTCGACGAGTGCCATCGCCTGGCCGCCGAGCGCTTCGACGCCTTCGTGCGCACGGTCCGCCCGGCCGTCCTGCTGGGCCTCACCGCCACGCCCGAGCGCAGCGACGGCAAGCCGCTCGCGCCTTACTTCGACCACCGCCCCGACGGCAGCCCCGCGGTGGAGCTGCGCCTGTGGCACGCACTGGACCTGCAGCTGCTCGCCCCGTTCGAGTACTACGCCTGCGACGACGAGACCGACTTCTCGTCGGTGCCCTGGGACCTGCCTGGCGAACGCGACGCGATCGACAAGCTCGTCACCGCCAACGACCTTCGCGCGAGGCTGGTCGTCAAGGAGTGGATGCGGCTCGCGTCCGAGCCCCGGCAGTCCCGGGCGCTGGTGTTCTGCGTCTCGGTGGCGCACGCCGAGTTCATGACCGAGCGGCTCAACCGCGCCGGGCTGCCGGCGGCCTGCGTCGTCGGCAGCACCCCGGGCGACGAACGCCGCCGCGCACCGCAGCGGCTGGCCAGCGGCGAGCTCTGCGCCCTCGTGACCGTGGACCTCTACAACGAAGGCGTGGACCTGCCGACGGTCGACACCCTGCTGCTGCTGCGCCCGACGCAGAGTCCGGTGCTGTTCCAGCAGCAGCTGGGCCGCGGGCTGCGCCTGGCGCCGAGGAAGGACAGCTGCCTGGTGCTGGACTTCGTCGGCCAGCACCGCGCCGACTTCCGCTTCGACCGGCTGCTGTCGGGCATCACCGGGCTGACGCGGCGCGAGCTGGCCGACGCCGTGGAGCACGGCTTCGGCAGCCTGCCGCCGGGTTGCCACATCCACCTGCAGAAGCAGACGCGAGAGCAGGTGCTGGGCAGCCTGCGCACGCTCACGCAGCAGAGCTGGAGGCGACTGAAGACCGAGCTGCAGGCCTACGCCGCGCTGCGCGGCCGCAGCGCCGTGCGCCTGGCCAACTTCCTGAGCGACCAGGCGCTGGAACTGGAAGACGTGTACCGCGCCGGCACCGGTGGCACACGCAGCGGCTGGACCGCGCTGAAGCGCGAGGCCGGGCTTCTGGTGTGCGAGCCCGGCCCCGAGGAGGACTACCTCAGCCGGCGCGCGGCCGACCTGCTGCACATCGACGACCCGGCCCGGCTGACGCTGCTCGGCCGCCTGCCCGCGCTGCACGCCACCCGCCACGCGCTCGACGCAAGCGACCGGGCCTTGCTGCAGATGCTGGCCTACCAGGTCGACGGCCGCCACGAACAGAAAGGCGACGCCGCCACCTTCCTCGCCCGCCTGGCGGCACATGCGCCGGTGCTCGAGGAACTGGCCGAGCTCGGCGGCTGGCTGGAAGCCTCGAACGCACGGCCCGCCGTGCCGCTGCCGGGCCTGGACGACACGCCGCTGGTGCTGCACGCCCGCTACGGCATCCGCGAGATCCTGACCGCCGTGGGCTGGCTGAGCGCCGAGCGTCGCGTGCCCTTCCAGGCCGGAGTGCTGGCCCTGGCCGAGCGCCGGACCGAGCTGCTGTTCGTGACGCTCGACAAGAGCGAGGGCTTCCACGACCGCATCGCCTACCGCGACTACGCCATCAGCGCCGAGCGTTTCCACTGGCAGTCGCAAAACAGCGCCGGCCCCGACACACCGGCCGGACGGCGCTACCTGGAGAGCGCGCACAACGGCTGGCGCTTCCAGCTCTTCGTGCGGGCGCACAAGGGCGAGCCCTACCGCGCCTGCGGCCCCGTCACCCTCGACGGCGCCGAGGGCAGCCGACCGATGAGCATCACCTGGCGGCTGCAGCGGCCGCTGCCGGCGCGGCTGTTCCGGGAGTTCAGCGTGCTGCGGGGCAGCTGAAGACGCGCAGCCCGGTATTCAGCCCGACAGCAGGTCCGGCCGATGCGCCTTCAGCCAGGCCAGCACGTGCCCCTGCAGCGCCTTCGCGCTGGCCAGGCACTCGGTGGCCACGGCTTCGGGGATGAGATCGCCCGAGTAGTCGGACAAGTTGCGTTGCTTGCGCAGCGCGTCGAGCACGATGACCTGGGCCGGCGCGACGCCGACGCTGGTGCCGAGGGTCTGGATCGCCGTCTGGTGGTGTCCGGGCTTGCTGGTCAGCGTGCGGTAGCCGTTGGCCTGCAAGGCCACCATCGACAGCTGCATGATGGCCTTGTAGGCCGCGTCGAAGCGGTTCTCCGCGCTCAGGCCGGCCAGCTGCGCATCGGCCAGATTGCGCTGCGCAGCCGCCAGCAGCTTGCCGACAGCGGCCGCGTCCGGCTGGATCGCGTCAAGGCTGATGCCCAGCAAGTTCTTCAAGGTCATCGGCGTTGCCGATCAGGAAGATCTTGGGGCGCGACAGCACGTCCCGCAGGAACGGCTCCGAACGAGCCCTTGCCGCAAAGTCGTCGAGCGCGAATACCTTCGGGTTGATCTCGCGACCCAGGGTGGTCTGCGCCGGGTACAGCGCCTGGACCACGTCTCGGAAGCCGGCATCGCCGACCAGGAGCACGTCGATGTCGCTGCCGGCCGTTTCCTCCCCGCGGGCGACCGAGCCGAAGACAAAGGCCAGCTTCACGCGCCCGGCCAGCGGCGCCAACGCTGCCGAGAGCACATCGCCCAGGCCCGAGGTCTTGCGCAGGATGCTGGCCAGCTCGGCGTAGATCGGGCCGCTGGTGTTGGCGCTGTAGACCTGCTGGTTGCCGCGCTTCTCACGCCGCAGCAGCCCCGCCTCGGCCAGCTTGGTGAGCTCACGCGTGATCGTGCCGGCCGGCAGGCCCGTGCGGCGAGCGACCTCCCGGCCATGCAGCGCTTCCTCCGGCCGCAACAACAGCAGCCCGAGCACGCGACGGCGGTATTCGGGGAACAGCAGGGAGGCCAAGGATTGATGCATGGAAGGCGCCAATTGTCGCTTTATTTGCATCGATTTACCAGACACCTCAACACGACACGCCGCCCGAAAACAAGCGGGGCATCAGGCGACTGCAGGTGGCAAACGACACCGACCTGTGCCCGTGGAGGCCTACATCAGCACGATGTCGTACTGCTCCGGGTTCATCGTCGCCTCGGCCGACAGCGAGATCGGCTTGCCGATGAACTCCGACAGCCCGGCGATGTGGCCGCTCTCCTCGTCGAGCAGCATCTCGACGACGGCGGCGCTGGCGATGACGCGGAATTCCTTCGGGTTGAACTGCCGCGCCTCGCGCAGGATCTCGCGCAGGATGTCGTAGCAGACGCTGCGCGCGGTCTTCACCTGGCCGCGGCCCTGGCAGGTCGGGCAGGGTTCGCACAGCATGTGCGCCAGGCTCTCGCGCGTGCGCTTCCTCGTCATCTCGACGAGCCCCAGCTGCGTGAAGCCGCTGACCGTGGTGCGCGTGCGGTCGCGTGCGAGCTGCTTGCGCAGCTCGGCGAGCACCGCCTGCTGGTGGTCCTCGCGCGTCATGTCGATGAAGTCGGCGATGATGATCCCGCCCAGGTTGCGCAGCCGCAGCTGGCGCGCGATGGCGCCGGCCGCCTCGAGGTTGGTCTTGAAGATCGTGTCCTCGAAGTTGCGCGCGCCGACGAAGCCGCCGGTGTTGACGTCCACCGTCGTCAGCGCCTCGGTCTGGTCGACGATCAGGTAGCCGCCGCTCTTCAGGTCGACGCGCCGCGCCAGCGCCTTGGCGATCTCCTCCTCGATGCCGAAGAGGTCGAAGATCGGCCGCTCGCCGCGGTAGTGCTCGAGCTTGCCGACCGCGCCCGGCGTGTAGGTCTCGCCGAAGACACGCAGCGCCTCGTGCTGCAGCTTGGAGTCGATGCGGATCGAGTGCGTGGCGTCGGTGGTCAGGTCGCGCAGCACACGTTCGGCCAGGCTCAGGTCCTGGTGCAGCAGCGTGCCCGGCGGCTTGCTCTGCGCACGCTGGCGGATCGCCGCCCAGGTCTTGCGCAGGTAGGCGATGTCGTCGGCGAGTTCGGCGTCGCTCGCCTCCTCGGCGTTGGTGCGCAGGATGAAGCCGCCGCCATCGGCGCCGACCAGCGCCTGCATGCGGGAACGCAGCTGCTCGCGCAGCTCGGGGCCGCCGATCTTCTGCGAGATGCCGATGTGGTCGTCGTGCGGCAGGAAGACCAGCATGCGCCCGGCGATCGAGATCTGCGTCGACAGCCGCGCGCCCTTGGTGCCGATGGCGTCCTTGATGACCTGCACGGTCAGCGTCTGGCCTTCGAAGACGTGGCGCTCGATTGGCGGCAGCGGCGCGTCGCCGCGCGTCGTCGGGTGGCCGAACAGGTCGGCCACGTGCAGGAAGGCCGCACGCTCCAGGCCGATGTCGACGAACGCGCTCTGCATGCCGGGCAGCACACGCGCCACCTTGCCGAGGTAGACGTTGCCGACCAGCCCTCTCTCGAGCGTGCGCTCGACGTGCAGCTCCTGCACCGCGCCGTTCTCGACGATGGCGACCCGCGTTTCCTGCGGTGCCCAGTTGATGAGGATGTCCTGCGTCGCCATGGCGCGCAGTCTAACGAGACGCCGGGGGCGCCGCGTGTGCGGGGCTACGCGCAGCGTGCGCTGGCCGTCACGCTCAGGGCGCGGTGGCGACGCCGGCCTCGGCCAGCAGCGCACGCGTCTCGAACAGCGGCAGCCCCATGATACCGGAGTAGCTGCCTTCGACGCGTTCGATCCAGGCCGAGATCGGCCCCTGGATCGCATACGAGCCGGCCTTGCCGAAGGGCTCGCCGCTCGCGACGTAGCGCCCGATCGTCGCCTCGGGCAGCACGGCGAAACGCACCACCGAATCCGACAGCGCCAGCCGGCGCTGCGCGCCGTGCGCCACTGCGACGGCGGTGTAGACGTGGTGCTCGCCGCCCGACAACGCGCGCAGCGTCGCCGTGGCGTCTTCGGCGTCGCGCGGCTTGCCGAGGATGCGCGGCCCCAGCGCCACCGTCGTGTCGGCGCAGAGGATGGGCGCCGGCGGCAGCGCACGCGCGTGCAGCCGCGCGACGGCGGCGTCGAGCTTGGCCAGCGTCACGCGCTGCACGTAGTCGGCCGGCGCTTCGCCGTCGCGTTCGGCTTCCAGCGCCTCGGCGTCCTCGTCGGGCGCAGGCAGCAGCGGGCGGTGGGCGACGCCGAGCTGGTCGAGCAGCTGAGCGCGGCGCGGGCTCTGCGAGGCGAGGTAGACGAAGGTGGCGTTCATCGTGGAAAGCTGTCGTGCGCCGCCATCTTGCCCCCTCTCCCGCTCGCGGGAGAGGGTGCCGGTCATTCGCGGTGATAGGGGTGGCCGGTGGCCAGCGTCCAGGCGCGGTACAGCGCCTCGGCGAGCAGCACGCGCGCGAAGGCGTGCGGCAGCGTCAGGTCCGACAGGCGCAGCGTCTCGTCGGCGCTGGCTTTCAGCGCCGGGTCCAGCCCGTCGGGGCCGCCGATCAGCAGGGCCACGTCGCGGCCTTCGCCACGCCAGTGGGTGACACGTTCGGCCAGCTTGACGGTGTCCAGCCGCGTGCCGCGTTCGTCGAGGATCACGCGGCGCACGCCACGCGGCAGCGCGGCCTCGAAGCGTGCGGCTTCGGCGGCCATGCACTGCGCGGCGGTCTTGCCGCCGGTGCGCGGCTCGGCCTTCAGCGCCTTCAGCTCCAGCCGCATCTCGGGCGGGAAGCGTTTGGCGAAATCGGCCCAGGCCTCGTCGGCCCAGGCCGGCTGGCGCTGGCCCACGGCCACGACCAGCAGCTTCACCTCAGCGTGCGGTCTTGCGCGCGGCGGTCTTGCGCGCCGGGGCCTTGGCGGCCGGCTTGGCGGCCGGCTTGCGCGGCGCCGCGGCCTTCTTCGCCGCCGGCTTCTTCGGCGTGCCGACCTTCACGGTCGACACCGGCAGGCCGGCGTCGGCGTCGCGGCGCGCGGTCTTGCGCGCCGGCGCCTTGGCGGCCGCCTTCTTGGCCGCCGGGCGTGCGGCCTGGCGCGCCGCCACCTTGTCGGCGGCCTTCTTCTTGGCCGCCTTCTTGGCTGCGGGCTTCTTCGGCGCCTCGTCCATCGGCTCGGAGGCCTTGACGAGGCCGCCGCCGGTGGCGCCGAGCTTCACGCGCACCGCCTTGCCGCCCCAGATCTCCTCGAGGTGGTAGTACTCGCGGATGGCGGGCTGCATGATGTGCGCCACCGCCTGGCCGCAGTCGACGATGATCCACTCGCCGTTGTCCTCGCCCTCGGTGGACAGGACTTCCATGCCGCGGGCCTTGACGGTCTCGCGCACGCTGGAGGCCAGCGCCTTGGTCTGACGGTTGCTGGTGGCCGTCGCGATGATCACGCGCTCGAACAGCGGCGACAGGGCCTCGGTGTTGAAGACGGCGATGTTCTGCGCCTTGACGTCTTCCAGGCCATCGACGATGGCCCGTTGCAGCTTGCGAATGTCCATTCAGCTCCCGGATGCGGCCCGGTAAAGGGCGTGCTGGTCAATATAGCGTGCCACCTGCGGCGGCACCAATTCGGTGATGTCCAGGCCGCTGGCGGCCCGGCGGCGGATTTCGGTGGCCGACACGTCGACCGCCAGCGGCACCAGCGCCAGCGCGTGCGGGTGGCGCGCCACCTCGGCATCGGCCACCAGCGCGACGCCCGGCCGTGCGGCGACGGCCAGTTCGACCCGCGCGAGCAGCTCGCGCCAGCCGTTCCAGGTGTGCAGGCCAGCGTACTGGTCGGCGCCGATCAGCAGCACCCAACGCACGTCGGGTTCGCGCCGCTGCAGCTCGCGCACGGTGTCCAGCGTGTAGCTGGGCCCCGGGCGCTTGATCTCGAGGCGGTCAACGGCGAAACGCGCTTCGCCTTCGACCGCCGCTTCCAGCATCGCGACACGGTGCTCGGGCGCCGACAGCGCCCTCGCCTTCTGCCACGGTTGGCCGACCGGCACCCACAGCACGCCGTCCAGCGCCAGCTGTTTCATCGCCTCGTGCGCCAGCGCGACGTGGCCGCGGTGCACGGGGTCGAAACTGCCGCCGAACAGGCCGATGCGGCGGCCGGCGGCCGCGGGCGCGTGGTTCACTCGGCGAGCCAGTCGCGCGGACGCAGGAAGTCGGTGTACAGCCGCGCCTCGGGCGTGCCGGGCTCGGGCTT
This sequence comes from Rubrivivax sp. JA1055, assembly GCF_020966565.1. Classification (NCBI taxonomy): domain Bacteria; kingdom Pseudomonadati; phylum Pseudomonadota; class Betaproteobacteria; order Burkholderiales; family Sphaerotilaceae; genus Rubrivivax; species Rubrivivax sp. JA1055. The sequence continues at coordinate 190,418 of NZ_JAJKFP010000001.1, forward strand.
GGCGTCGTAGCCCCAGTGCACGACCGGCGGCATCGACATCAGGATGCTCTCGGTGCGCCCGCCGCTCTGCAGCCCGAACAGCGTGCCGCGGTCCCAGACGAGGTTGAGCTCGACATAACGCCCGCGGCGCAGGCACTGGAAGTCGCGTTCGCGTTCGCCGTAAGGCGTGTCGCGGCGCCGGCGCACGATCGGCAGCCAGGCGTCGAGAAAGGCCTCGCCGACCGAACGCACCATCGCGAAGTCGGCGTCGAAGCCGCCCTCGGCGAAGTCGTCGAAGAACACGCCGCCGATGCCACGCGGCTCGTCGCGGTGCTTGAGGAAGAAGTACTCGTCGCACCAGCGCTTGAAGCGCGGGTACTTGTCGTCGCCGAAGGGTGCCAGCGCGTCGCGGCAGACGCGGTGGAAGTGGCGCGCGTCGTCCTCGACGCCGTAGTACGGCGTCAGGTCCATGCCGCCGCCGAACCAGCTGACCGGCGCGCGGCCTTCGGGGAAGGCGGCGAACAGGCGCACGTTCATGTGCGTCGTCGGCACGTGCGGGTTGCGCGGGTGCATGACCAGCGACACGCCCAGCGCCTCGAACGGCGAACCGGCGAGCTCGGGCCGGTGCTGGGTGGCCGTCGGCGGCAGCGCCGCGCCCTTGACGTGGCTGAAGTTGCAGCCGCCGCGCTCGATCAGCGGCCCGCCTTCGACGAGCTGGGTCAGCCCGTCGCCTTCGAGCCGGCCGCCGGCCGGGCGCTGCCAGGCGTCACGCAGGAACGGCGTGCCGTCCTCGGCCTCGACCGCGGCGACGATGCGCGATTGCAGCTCCAGCAGCCAGCGGCGCATCGCCGCGGTGTCGACGGCGGCGTTCAATGGCGGATGGCCCGGTGGCCGATGTCGTTGCGCCACTGCGCGCCGTCGAAGGCGATCGCGTGCACGCCTTCCAGCGCCCGCTGCTGCGCCAGCCGCACCGAGTCGCCGAGCGCGGTGACGCACAGCACACGCCCGCCGCTGGTGACGGTCTGGCCGTCGACGGCCTTGGTGCCGGCGTGGAAGACGACGAGGTCCTCGCGTTCGGCCGGCAGCCCGCTGATGACGTCGCCGGCACGCGGTTCGGCCGGGTAGCCGGCGGCGGCCATCACGACGCCGAGCGCGACGCGGCGGTCCCACTGCAGCGCGACGTCGGCGAGCTTGCCTTCGGTGGCCGCCAGCAGCAGTTCGACCAGATCGGTCTTCAGCCGCATCAGGATGACCTCGGCCTCGGGGTCGCCGAGCCGGCAGTTGAACTCCACCGTGCGCGGCTGGCCGTGGGCGTCGATCATCAGCCCGGCGTAGAGGAAGCCGGTGAACGGATGCCCGTCCTTGGCCATGCCCGCCAGCGTCGGCTGGATGATCTCCTGCATCACCTTGGCGTGCACGTTGGGCGTGACCACCGGCGCCGGCGAATAGGCGCCCATGCCGCCGGTGTTGGGGCCGCGGTCGCCGTCGAAGATGCGCTTGTGGTCCTGGCTGGTGGCCAGCGGCAGCACCGTCGTGCCGTCGGCGACGACGATGAAGCTGGCCTCCTCGCCGTCCATGAACTCCTCGATGACGACCCGGCCGCCGGGCACGCCCAGCATCGTGTCGATCGCGGCATGCGCCTCGTCCAGCGTCGTCGCGACGACGACACCCTTGCCCGCCGCCAGGCCGTCGGCCTTGACGACGATCGGCGCGCCCTGCGCATCGACGTAGGCATGCGCCGCGGCGGCTTCGGTGAAGCTCTCGTAGCGCGCCGTCGGGATGCCGTGGCGCTTCATGAAGTCCTTGGCGAAGGCCTTGGAGCTTTCCAGCTGCGCCGCCGCACGCGTCGGGCCGAAGATGCGCAGCCCGCGCGCGCGGAAGACGTCGACGACGCCGGCGGCCAGCGGCGCCTCGGGGCCGACGACCGTCAGCGCCACCTTCTCGGCGACGACGAAGTCGGCCAGCGCCGCCGGGTCCGTGATCGCGACGTTGCGCAGCCGTGCGTCCGCCGCCGTGCCGCCGTTGCCCGGCGCCACGTAGACGTGCTGCACGCGCGGGGACTGCGCGAGCTTCCACGCCAGGGCGTGCTCGCGGCCGCCGCCGCCGATCACGAGAACCTTCATGCTTCGATTTCCGCGTTGTGGAAGACGTCCTGCACATCATCGAGGTCCTCGATGACGTCCAGCAGCTTCTGCATGCGCGCGGCGTCTTCGCCGGCCAGCGCGATGGTGTTTTCGGCGCGCATCGTGACCTCGGCGACCTCCGCCGTCAGCCCCTTGGCTTCGAGGGCGGCCTTCACGGCCTGGAAGTCGGCAGGCGAGGTCAGCACCTCGATCGAGCCGTCCTCGCCGGTGACCACGTCCTCGGCGCCGGCTTCGAGCGCGGCTTCCATCACCGCGTCCTCGCTGGTGCCGGGGGCGAAGATCAGCTGGCCGCAGTGCTTGAACTGGAAGGCCACCGAGCCTTCGGTGCCCAGGTTGCCGCCGTACTTGCTGAAGGCGTGGCGGACCTCGGCGACGGTGCGCACGCGGTTGTCGGTCATGCAGTCGACGATGATCGCCGCGCCGCCGATGCCGTAGCCTTCGTAGCGGATCTCCTCGTAGTTGACGCCTTCGAGGTTGCCGGTGGCCTTGTCGATGTTGCGCTTGACGGTGTCGGCGGGCATGTTGGCCGCCTTGGCCTTGTCGACCGCCAGCCGCAGCCGCGGGTTGGCGTTCGGGTCACCGCCGCCTTGGCGGGCGGCGACGATGATCTCGCGGATCACGCGCGTCCAGATCTTGCCGCGCTTCTCGTCCTGGCGGCCTTTGCGGTGCTGGATGTTGGCCCATTTGGAATGTCCGGCCATGGGGGGAATCTCCTGTAGCGCCGTTCGGGGTCGGGGTGACGGAAAGTCGGCGCGCTTCCTCAGCGAAGGGCGCGATTTTAGCGGTGGCCCCCGGGCGCCCCCGGCCCGCGGACGCAAGAGCGGGCGCCGGGGCCGGCGCTAGACTCGCGCGACCCATGCCGGCGTCCTGCCGGCCGCCTCGACAAGACAGCCAGAACCGGGGGCTCCACGATGTCCGAACCGATCCTCGTCGCCCGTCACGGCGACGTCGTCTGCGAGCTGCTGCCCGCGCTCGCCAACCGCCACGGCCTGATCACCGGCGCCACCGGCACCGGCAAGACGATCACGCTGCAGAAGCTCGCCGAGAGCTTCAGCCAACTCGGCGTGCCGGTCTTCATGGCCGACGTGAAGGGCGACCTGACCGGCATCACCCAGCGCGGCAGCGTCTCGCCCAAGCTCGCCGCGGTGCTGGCCGAACGCGGCCTGGACACGCCCGAGCCCTTCGCCTGCCCGACGACGCTGTGGGACGTCTTCGGCGAGCAGGGCCACCCGGTGCGCGCCACCGTCTCCGACATGGGGCCGCTGCTGCTGTCGCGCATGCTGGCGCTCAACGAGACCCAGCAGGGCGTGCTGAACCTCGTCTTCAAGATCGCCGACGACCAGGGCCTGGCGCTGCTGGACATGAAGGACCTGCGCGCGATGCTGCAGCACGTCGGCGAGAACGCACGCGAGTTCACCACCGAGTACGGCAACGTCAGCAGCGCCAGCATCGGCGCCATCCAGCGCGGCCTGCTGCAGATCGAGGAACAGGGCGGCGACCGCTTCTTCGGCGAGCCGATGCTCGACATCGCCGACTTCATGCAGACCGTGGATGGCCATGGCGTCGTCAACATCCTCGCCGCCGACAAGCTGCTGAACGCGCCGCGCCTGTACGCCACCTTCCTGCTGTGGATGCTGTCGGAGCTGTTCGAGGCGCTGCCCGAGGTCGGCGACCTGGACAAGCCCAAGCTGGTGTTCTTCTTCGACGAGGCGCACCTGCTGTTCAAGGACGCGCCGGCGGTGCTGGTCGAGCGCATCGAGCTCGTCGTGCGCCTGGTGCGCAGCAAGGGCGTCGGCGTCTATTTCGTCACCCAGAACCCGCTGGACGTGCCCGAGACCGTGCTCGCCCAGCTCGGCAACCGCGTGCAGCACGCGCTGCGCGCCTTCTCGCCGCGCGACCTGAAGGCGGTGAAGGCGGCGGCCGAGACGATGCGCGCCAACCCCAAGCTCGGCGACCTGACGACGGCGATCACCGAACTCGGTGTCGGCGAGGCGCTGGTCAGCTTCCTCGACGCCAAGGGTCGGCCCAGCGTCACCGAACGCGTCTTCGTGCTGCCGCCGGGCAGCCGCATCGGCCCGGTGACGCCGGCCGAGCGCCAGGCGCTGATCGCCGGCTCGCTGGTGGCCGGCGTCTACGAGAAGACCGTCGACCGCGAGTCGGCCTACGAACGGCTGAAGGGCCGCGCCACGACGGCCCCGGCCGCCACCGCCGGCCTGCCGCCGGGCGCCCAGGCACCGGCGGAAGGCGGCGGCCTGCTGGACGGGCTCAAGGACACGCTGTTCGGCAGCACCGGCCCGCGCGGCGGCAAGCGCGAAGGCCTGGCCGAGGCCGCGGCACGTTCGGCGATGCGCAGCATCGGCTCGGCCGTCGGCCGCGAGCTGATCCGCGGCGTGCTCGGTTCGCTGGTCGGCGGCAGCCGGCGGCGCTGAAGGCCGTGGCGGCTCAGCGCCGCCGCGGCGCCGGCAGGTCGCGCACCAGGCGGATCGGGTTGGCGAGGTTGATGTCGTCGCGGGCGGCGTAGCCGTCGCGGAAGTCGACGTAGGCGGCCACGCCGCCGTCGACGTCGCGGCTCCAGAGCTGCGCCTGCGGTGCGTTCGGGAAGAGCTTGAGGTCGGTCGCGGGGTTGACGCAGTCGGCGGCGACCAGGCTGCGCAGCTCGGCCAGCGTCGGCAGCCGCCAGTCGCGGTGCCCGCCCTGCCCGCCGCCGCGGTTGTAGGTGGTGACGAAATCCAGCGCCTGCAGCGCCGGGAACCGCTCGGCCTGGTCGCGCTCGCAGCGCGGGCCGGAGACGCCGACCACGCAGCGCTGCCACTGCAGCCGGCGCTGTGTGTCGACGACGCTGCCGTCGCCACGCACGACGAGGCCCGAAGGCGCCGGCCGGCCGTCGCGGCAGAGCTGGCCGGCGGCCGCCGGGACGGCCGCCACCAGCAAGGCCAGCAGGGCGAGGCGGCGAGTCGAGAAGCTGATCATCGGGAACCCGGTGGAAAAGACGAAAGGGCGCCCCGCGAGGGGCGCCCGGTGCGCCTCGGCGCGGCGTCAGCGGCCCAGCGCCGCCTTGCCGATGCCGAAGATGTCGGTGTTGTCGATGTAGCTGCCGTCGGCGTTGTGGCCGATGCGCGCCGCGAACTGGGCGTCGCGGCCGCGGGCGTACTGGTTCATCTTCTCGGCGTACTTGCCGCGCGCCCAGACACGCACCACCTCGTTGGTGTGGTTGTCGGACCACCAGCGCAGCTGCGGCAGCTGGCCGGCACCGGCGTTGGTGATCGGCTGGAACGCGGTGCTGTCCGAGGCCGTGCCCAGCGGCAGCGCGTTGCCGTGGTCGGTGGTGACGATCAGCAGCGTCTCGTTCCAGTTGCTGTTCTTCTCGACCCAGGCGTTGACCGCGGCGAGCGCGCGGTTGAAGTCGACCTGCTCCTCGATGATGCGGCCGGTCTGGTTGGCGTGCGCCGCCCAGTCGACGGCACCACCCTCGACCATCAGGAACAGGCCCTTCTGGTTCTTGCCCAGCGCCGCCAGCGCGGCCTTGGTCATGGTCTCCAGCGTCGGCACGGTCGTGTTCAGCGCGACGCCGCTGGGCTGCGCGGCGTCGTTGCCCTTGACCGCGGCCTGGCGCGCCTGCTGCAGCGTCGAGGCCACGCGCGGGATGCCGAAGATCGGGCCGTCGTAGCTCAGCGTGCCGGCGGCGAGCTTCTCGAAGTCGGCCTTGTCGTCGATCAGCTTCCAGGCCGCGGTGGCGCCGGCGGGCTTGAGCGTGCCGGCCTTCAGGCGTTGCCACTCGGTGGCGGCGATGTAGTTGTTGGCGGCGCGGCAGGCGTTGGTGGCGCAGGTCGGGTCGATGTCGGCCCAGGCGCGGCCGTTGTCGTCGTACTCGGGGTGGCCGGCGCCCATCAGCACGTCCAGCGGCCCGGTCTCGAGCATCGACTTGGCGATCGCGTTGTAGGCGTTGCGCGAGGCGTTCTGGGCGCCGAACGCGGCCGGCGTCGCGTGGTTGAACGGCACCGAGGTGATGACGCCGGTGGCCTTGCCCTGCGCGCGCGCGATCTGGGTGATGTACTCGACCGGGTTGCCGAAGTTGTCGACGTTGATCGCGTTGTTGTAGGTCTTGTGGCCGCTGGCCAGCGCGGTGCCGGCGGCGGCCGAGTCGGTGACGTTCTGGCGCAGGTACTGGTAGCCGGCGATCGCGGTCGTGTAGTCGTTGCCGGTCGAGCCGCCGATCCAGCCCGCCGCCGTCACCAGCGTGGTGTCCCAGGCCTTGGCCGGGTCGTAGCTGAGCGTCGTCTCGGCGGTGTCGGTCTTGGTGGTGCTGGTCGTCAGCGGGAAGGTCGTCATGCCCAGGCGCACCGGCATCGCGGCGTAGGCCGGCAGGTCGTTGGCCTTGACGCCGGCCTGCCAGTTGGCGGCCATCTCCCAGGTGTTCCAGCTCGCCCCGTCGCTGATCATGACGATGACGTTCTTCGGCAACGCCGGGCCGTCGTCGTCGTCACCGCCGCCGCAGGCGGAAAGCGAGAACAGCGCGGCCGCCGCGAGCGCGAGGGTCGAGTACCGCTGAAGGCTCTTGTACATGGCTCCCAGGTTCCAGGTGTTGAAGAAACCTGGAACTTAGGGAGCTTGTGTGACGCGGCGTTTCACGCGCCGAGACGGTTCGATGACAGGCCGCGCGCAGGCGGCGCGGATCAGCGGCGCAGCGCCCCGGCCAGCAGCGCGTGGCCCTCGATCTCGACCAGCAGCTCGCGCCGGCAGACGTCGGCCTCGACGTAGACCGCGCCGCGCGCGGCCACCGAATCGGGGCCGACGGCGGCCTCGAAAGCGGCCCGCACCACGGCGAGATCCTCGGGATGGCGCAGGTAGACGACGCAGTCCAGGTCGGCCGGCGACACCGCCGCCGCGCCGTGGGCGCGCGCCTGCTCGCACAGCGCGTCCAGGTTGCGCAGCGTCTCGGCGAGTTGGGCCCGCACGTCGCCTTCGTGCACCGAACGTTCGCCGACGATGCTGGCCGTGCCGCTGACGAAGAAGGCCAGCCGGCCGTCGCCCGCGTCGGCCAGCGCGGCGCGCGAGAAGTTCGGGCTGCGCGGGCCGAAACGCTGCGAATAGCGGTACGGTGCCACCTGGCGCGGGTTGTCCAGCGGCCGCACCGCGCCGCGCGAGGCCAGGAAGCGGATCGCCAGCGTGCCTTCGTGCGGGCCCAGCGCACAGGCCGCCGGCGCGCCTTCGAAGGCGTCGAAGCCGGCTTCGGAGAAGGCACGGAAGCGGCCGACGTTGAACTGGCGGTAACGCTCCAGCCCGCCGCCGTCGTCGTTGATGCGCGGCAGGAAGTTCCAGACCTTGACCAGCGGCGGCCGGCCGCGTGCGTCCAGCACCTCGAACAGGTCGCGGTAGGCCTGCCACGAGGCGTCGGTCAGGTCGGCCACCGCGTCGGGCAGGTCCAGCCAGCCGTAGAGCCAGTGGCCGTCGTCGCGCCAGTGCACCGGGCCGAAGCGGCCGCTGTCGGGCGCGCCGGCGCTGAACAGGTCGACGACCGGCGCGGCCGGCGCCAGCAGCCGCGCCACCAGGCCCGGGGCCGACGGCGTGGCCGCCGCGCCCCAGGCCAGGCCGCCGAGCGCGGCGCCGTCCAGCCGCGCGGCCTCGTCGGCGCTGACGCGCAGCAGTTGCAGCGGAGCGGACTCGGCGGGGCGCGCGGCAGGCGCAGGGTCGGCGGGGGCGGTCGCCTCGGACATCGGTTCTGGGGCGGCGCGCCGGGTACGGACGCCGTGGACAAGGACCGGCGATTATTCCAAACCGGCCGGGGCGCCGCGGCGAAGACGCGAAGACGGGGTCAGGTCCTGCGGGACCTGACCCCTGCCGCACGCACCTGCCGCCCGTCGTCTCGCGAAACGACCACCGACGAGAAGACGGGGTCAGGTCTCGCGCGAGAAGACGGGGTCAGGTCTCGCGAGACCTGACCCCTGCGGCCTGCCCCTGCCGCCCCGGCCGCCCCGCGCGACGGCCGCTCGATAGAATCCTTCGCTCTTTCGCCGCCACGCCGGAGCCCCCCGTGCGCGCGGCCCCGAACCTTGCGCGAAACCGCCTGCCGAATGGCCCACGACCCGACTCCCCCCGACGCCCCCAAGCCGAGCAACTTCCTGCGCGGCATCATCGAGCGCGACCTCGAGGCCGGCACCTGGAGCCAGCGCCGCTGGGGCGGCACCCCGGGCGACGGCGCGCACCACGCGGCGGGCGTGCCCGACCCGGCGAAGATCCGCACCCGCTTCCCGCCCGAGCCCAACGGCTACCTGCACGTCGGCCACGCCAAGAGCATCTGCCTGAACTTCGGCCTGGCGCGCGACTACGGCGGCGTCTGCCACCTGCGTTTCGACGACACCAACCCCGAGAAGGAAGAGCAGGAGTACGTCGACGCGATCATCGAGGCCGTGCGCTGGCTGGGCTTCGACTGGCAGGCCAACGGCACCGCCCACCTCTACTGGGCGAGCGACTACTTCGACTTCATGTACCGCGCCGCCGAGGCGCTGATCGAAGCCGGCCTGGCCTACGTCGACGAGCAGAGCGCCGAGCAGATGCGCGCCAACCGCGGCGACTTCACGACGCCGGGCACGCCCAGCCCCTTCCGCAGCCGCACGCCGGCCGAGAACCTGGCGCGGTTCCGCGAGATGCGCGACGGCCAGCACGCCGACGGTTCGATGGTGCTGCGCGCCAAGATCGACATGGCGTCGCCGAACATCAACCTGCGCGACCCGACGCTCTACCGCATCAAGCACGCCACGCACCACAACACCGGCGACAAGTGGTGCGTCTACCCGATGTACACCTTCGCGCACCCGATCGAGGACGCGCTGGAGAACATCACCCACAGCATCTGCACGCTGGAGTTCGAGGATCAGCGCCCGTTCTACGACTGGCTGCTCGACCAGCTGGCCACACTCGGCCTGCTGGCGCGCCCGACGCCGCGCCAGCACGAGTTCGGCCGCCTGAACCTCAGCTACGTCATCACCAGCAAGCGCAAGCTCAAGGCGCTGGTCGACGAGAAGATCGTCGAAGGCTGGGACGACCCGCGCATGCCGACGATCTTCGGCATGCGCCGCCGCGGCTACACGCCGGAAGCGATCCGCGCGATGGCCGACGGCTCGGGCGCGAGCAAGACCAACATCTGGCTCGACTACTCGGTGCTCGACGGCTGCCTGCGCGAGGACCTGGAAGGCAAGGCCGCGCGTGCGATGGTCGTGCTCGACCCGCTGCCGCTGAAGCTCGTCAACTGGGACGAGGTCTTCGGCGCCGGCCACGTCGAGCCCTGCCAGGCGCCGGCGCATCCGCACCACCCGGAACTGGGCGAACGCCACTTCGGCCTCGGCCCCGAGGTCTGGATCGAGCGCGAGGACTTCGCCGAGACGCCGCCCAAGGGCTTCTTCCGCCTGTTCCCGGGCAACAAGGTGCGGCTGAAGTACGGCGTCGTCGTCGAGTGCACGGGCTGCGAGAAGGACGCCGACGGCCAGGTCACCGCGGTGCTCGCCAAGGTCGTGCCCGACACCAAGAGCGGCACGCCGGGCGCCGACGCGATCAAGGTCAAGGGCACGATCACCTGGGTCGGCCGGCACGACGCCGTCGCCGCGACGGTGAACCTCTACGACCGGCTGTTCACCGAAGCCCAGCCCGACGCCGCCGGCCGCGACTTCCGCGAGGTGCTCAACCCCGACAGCAAGCGTGTCGTGCAGGCCTGGCTGGAGCCGTCGCTGGCCTCGGTTGCGGCCGAGACGCGGCTGCAGTTCGAGCGCCACGGCTACTTCGTCGCCGACCGCGTGCTGCACCGCGCCGACGCGCCGGTGTTCAACCGCATCACCACGCTGCGGGACAGCCGCACGAAGTAAGGTTGCGCCCGGTGGTGTCTCGTCGCTGGCGCTGGTGCCCGGCGGCGTTCCGTGCCAGATTGGGGGTCTCTGCTTCGTCTCGTGGAGGCCCCATGCCACACCTCTTCCCGATCCGCCACGCGGCGCTGGGCGCCGCGCTGGCGCTGGCGGCGCTGGCCGGCCCGGCGCAGGCCGCCGGCGTCGTCCAGGTGAGTTTCGTCGAGCCCGAGCGCTACACCGACGTCGGCTTCGGCGCCGTCGAGCGCGAGCGCACGACCGACCGGCTCGCAGCCATCTTCCAGGACCTCGCCCGGCGCCTGCCCGACGGCCAGGTGCTGACGGTCGAGGTGCTCAACGTCGACCTCGCCGGCCACGTGCCGGTGGGCAACGTCAACGACACGCGCGTGCTGACCGGCGGCGCCGACTGGCCGCGCATCACGCTGCGCTACCGCCTCGAGGCCGGCGGCAGCGTGCAGACACGCGACGAGACCGTCTCGGACCTGAACTATCTGCAGAACCGCCTCTTCGGCGGCCGCGCCGACGAGGCGCTGGCCTACGAGCGGCGCATGCTCGAACGCTGGTTCGAGGAACGTTTCCTCACCCCCTGACTCTCGGAGAACCCTCTTGTCCCTGCACCGCCTGTGCCTGGCCGCCGTCGTGGCCGCCGCTCCCGCCCTCGCCTTCGCCGCCGCGCCGGCCGACCCGCTGAAGGCCGCTGCCGCCGAACCCGGCGCCGTCGTCACCGCCAGCGGGCTGATCTACCGCTCGCTGAAGGACGGCAGCGGCGCCAGCCCGACGGCCACCGACACCGTGCGCGTGCACTACCGCGGCACGCTCGTCGACGGCAAGGAGTTCGACAGCTCCTACCGCCGCGGCGAGCCGATCGAGTTCCCGCTGAACCGCGTGATCCCGTGCTGGACCGAAGGCGTGCAGAAGATGAAGGCCGGCGGCAAGGCCAAACTGACCTGCCCGAGCACGATCGCCTACGGCGAACGCGGCGCCGGCGGCGTGATCCCGCCGAACGCGACGCTGCAGTTCGAGGTCGAACTGCTGGGCATCCGCAAGTAAGGCGGCCGGCCGGTCAGGCCGGCGCGCGGGCGAAGAGCTTTTGCGCCAGCGTCACGCCGGCCAGCACGACGGCGCCGGCGGCGACGCCCAGCAGCCCGTTGGCCAGCGCCGGCAGCACCGCGCCGGCGACGCCGCCGAGCCCGCCCAGCGTGTGTTCCACGGCCTCGGCCACCGGGTGCACGCCGTGCACCAGGATGCCGCCACCGACGAGGAACATCGCCGCGGTGCCGGCCACCGACAGGAACTTCATCAGCCACGGCGCCGCGGCCAGGATGCCGTCGCCGAGCGAACGCAGCGCGGCGCTGCCGGCACGCTGCAGCCGCAGCCCCAGGTCGTCGAGCTTGACGATGCCGGCGACGACGCCGTAGACGCCCACCGTCATCGCCAGCGCGACGCCGGACATCACCAGCACGCGCGTCATGAACTCGGCCTCGGCCACCGTGCCCAGCGTGATCGCGATGATCTCGGCGGAGAGGATGAAGTCGGTGCGGATCGCGCCCTTGATGCGCTCCTTCTCGAAGGCCACCAGATCGACGTCGGGCTGGTCCAGCGCGGCGCGCAGTTCGGCCCGGTGGGCGGCGTCCTCGCCGCCGCGGTGCAGGAACTTGTGCGCCAGCTTCTCGAAGCCCTCGTAGCAGAGGAAGGCGCCGCCGATCATCAGCAGCGGCGTCACCGCCCAGGGCGCGACGGCGCTGATCGCCAGCGCCGCCGGCACCAGGATGGCCTTGTTCAGCAGCGAACCCTTGGCCACCGCCCAGACCACCGGCAGCTCGCGCTCGGCGGCCACGCCGGTGACCTGCTGGGCGTTCAGCGCGAGGTCGTCGCCGAGCACGCCCGCGGTCTTCTTCGCGGCGAGTTTGCTGAGGAGCGCGACGTCGTCGAGGACGGTCGCGATGTCGTCGATGAGAGCGAGGAGACTGCTGGCGGCCACGGCGCGATTGTCGCCGCATGCGGCACCCTGGCGCCGCGGCCGCCGCCCGATCGGGTGCTCAGGACAGGAAGTCGGGCACGACGGCCGGTGTCGCGTACTCGCGGCCGACGACGGCGCGGGCGTAGAGGTAGTTGCAGCGCGCTCGCTCGCTCAGCGTGTCCATCGCCACGCGGCCCTGGGCGTCGCAGGGGAAGGCCAGCGCGCGGCCCTGCTGGAACAACGACTCGAACCGCAGCTGGTAGCGGGCGGCGAGGCCGGCATCGGCGAAGGCGTTCATCACGTCGGTCTCCCTGGAACCCTGGGCGATGAATCCAGCTTAGGCGGCCACGGCCCCGGCCGCCTGGGGCGCGGCGCCATCGCGGGCGTCGGACGGCGGCTGCGGCGTGTGTCGGAAGACGGCTGACACGGCGCAAGCCTGCCGGCACGACGGCACTTCAGTCTGGCGCGGCGCGGCCGATAAGACGTCTGGACGCGCCCCACCACCATGACCGCCATCGCCGCACCGCTGCCTGCCGACACCTCGCGCACCGCTTCCATCGCCCGTGAAATCGACCACGCCCGCACCCGCGGCGCGCTGCAGCACATCGTCGTGCCGCCGTGCCCGGCGCTGCTGGCGCGGCTGCAGGCGGTGATGCAGCAGCCCGAGCCCGACCTCAACGAGGTCGCCCGCATCGCCGCCAGCGACGTCGCGATGTCCGCGACGCTGATCCGCAACGCCAACGGCGCGCTGTACGCCGTGGGCCCGCCGGTGCAGACCGTCGGCCAGGCGATGAACCGCCTGGGCCTGAAGCAGACCGCGGCGATCATGACCGGCTTCCTGGTGCGCAACGCCATCGTCGCCGACAACCGCCACCTGCGGCGTTTCTGGGAACGTTCGGCGCAGCGTGCGATCGCGATGACCTTCATCGCCCGCCAGCTCGTCGGCCTGTCGCCCGACGTCGCCCACACCTACGGCCTGTTCTGCCACGTCGGCATGCCGGTGCTGCTGCAGAGCGTGAAGGGCTACGGCTCGACGATGGTCGAGGCCGCGGCGCGCATCGACCGCAGCTACGTCGCCACCGAGAACGCCAACCACCGCACCGACCACGCCGTCGTCGGCGCGCTGGTGGCGCGCGTCTGGCGCCTGGCGCCCGAGGTGATGGCCGCGATCCGGCTGCACCACGACCTGGACTCGCTGGGCGGCGAGGAGACCGAGCCCGAGGTGCAGACGCTGATGGCCGCCGGCCTCGTCGCCGAGCACATCGTGCGCCGCCAGGAGGCCCAGCTGCCCGAGCGCGACTGGACCGACCACTCGGCCGCCGCGCTGGCCTGGCTGCAGGTCGACGAAGGCGAGATCGCCCAGTGGGGCGAGGAGCTCAGCGCTTCGCTGAGCGCTTTCTAGGCTTGGCGACGGCCTCGTAGAGCGCGACGAACTGCTGCGTCAGCTTGTGCCCGGGGTCCAGGTGGATCATCGGGCGCGCGAGTTCGTGCGACTCCTTCACGCGCACGCTGGCGCCCAGGTAGGGCTCCAGCACCGGCAGGCCTTCGTCGACGAGTTCCTGCACCGTGCGCCGCGGCAGGCTGGCGCGCGGCTGGAACTGGTTGACGACGATGCCCTCGACGGCGAGCTTGTCGTTGTGGTCGGCGCGGATCTCCTCCACCGCCTCCAGCAGCCCGTACAGCGCGCGGCGCGAGAACTCGTCGCAGTCGAACGGGATCAGGCAGCCGTCGGCGGCGATCAGCGCCGAGCGCGTGTAGAAGTTCAGCGCCGGCGGCGTGTCGATCCAGATCTCGTCGTAGGTGCCGGCAAACTCGGCCAGCGCGTCGCGCAGCTTGAAGATCTTGTAGCGGCTCTCCAGCTTGGCGTGCAGCTCCTCCAGCGCGGCGCTGGCGGGCATCAGGTCCAGCCGCTCCCAGGGCGTGGCGGTGACGAAATCGGCCGCCGGCACCGGGCGCACGCTGAACTTCAGCGTCGTCTCGAAGAACTCCGCCGCGCCGGGGCGCGGGTCGACCGCGGCCTCGCCGAGCAGGTAGTGCGTCGAGTTGGCCTGGGCGTCCAGGTCGACGAGCAGCACCCGCCGCCCCCTGGCGGCCGCAATCGCGGCCAGGTTGCTGGCGATGGTGGACTTGCCGACCCCGCCTTTCTGGTTGAAGACGACGTGCCGCATCCGAGCGCTCCGTGGAAGGACGCGACATTGTGCACCGCAGCACTGGAGGCGGAACCCTAGACTCGGGCGGCCGCCTCCAGCCGACACGACACGATGCGCGACCTGTTCCTGCTCGCCCCCGATCTCGTCTTCCTGAACCACGGCTCCTTCGGCGCCTGCCCACGCGAGGTGCTGGCCGAGCAGCAGCGCTGGCAGCTGGAGATGGAGCGCAACCCGGTCGAGTTTCTCGGCCGGCGCTCGGCCGAGCTGCTGCACCAGGCGCGCACGGCGCTCGCCGGCGAAGTGGGCGCCAACCCGGAACACCTGGTCTTCGTGCCCAACGCGACCACCGGCGTCAACGTCGTCACGCGCTCGTTCGTGCTGGCACCGGGTGAGGAGGTGCTGTCCACCGACCTGGAATACGGCGCCTGCGACGCCGCCTGGCAGCAGGCCTGCGCCGCGCGCGGCGCGCACTACCGGCGCGTGGAGATCCCGCTGCCCTTCGAACGCGAGAGCTTCGTCGAGCGCCTGATGGCCGCGGTGACACCGCGCACCCGGCTGATCTACGCCAGCCACATCACGTCGACGACGGCGCTGACGCTGCCGGTGGCTGCGCTGTGCCGCGCCGCCCGCGAGCGCGGCATCCCGACGCTGATCGACGGCGCGCACGCGCCGGGCCAGATCACGCTGGACCTGGACGCCGTCGGCGCCGACTTCTACGTCGGCAACTGCCACAAGTGGCTGTGTGCGCCCAAGGGCAGCGGCTTCCTGCACGCGCGGCCCGAACACCACGCGCGGCTCGACGCGCCGGTCATCAGCTGGGGTTATGCCGAGGGCAGCGGCGGCCACGCCGGCTTCGACGCCTACCTGGGGCGCACGCTGTTCGAGCGCCGCCTGCAGTGGCAGGGCACACGCGACCTGTCGGCCTGGCTGGCGGTGCCGGCGGCCATCGACTTCCAGCGCCGCCACGGCTGGCCCGCGGTGCGCGAGCGCTGCCATGCGCTGGCGCGCGAGGCGCTGCAGGCGCTGACGCAACGCCACGGCCTGGCGCCGATCGCCCGGGACGAGGACTGGGCGCAGATGGTGGTCATCCCCGTGCCGGCGCAGGACGCCGAGGCGTTGCGCCGCCGCCTCTTCGACGAAAGCGGCATCGAGGTGCCGGTGACGACCCACGCCGGCCGGACCTTCGTGCGCATCTCGGTGCAGGGCTACACCGGGCGCTGGGAGATCGAGCGCCTGCTGGACGCGCCGGCGCTGCGCTGAGCGCCGCGCTCAGCCGCAGACGATGCGGTTGCGCCCCTGCTGCTTGGCTTCGTAGAGCAGGCGGTCGGCTTCGAGGAACAGCGTCTGCGCGGTGTCCGCGGGCTGGGGCACGCGCACGATGGCGCCGATCGACACCGTCAGCGTCGGCGCCGTGGCGCTGCGGCTGTTGGGGATCGCCAGCGCCTCGATGTCGCGGCGGATGGCCTCGAACAGCTCCTGGCCGCGGCCGCTGGGGCTGGAGCTGCAGGCCAGCAGCGCGAACTCCTCGCCGCCGAGGCGGAAGGCGTAATCGCCGGCGCGGCGGCCATGTTCGCGCAGCGCCGCGGCCACCGACACCAGCGCCTCGTCACCGGCGACGTGGCCGAAGGTGTCGTTCAGGCGCTTGAAGTGGTCCAGGTCCAGCAGCGCCAGCGTCAGCGTCGAACGCTCGCGCCGGGCGCGCGCCAGCTCGGCAGCGAAGACGGCGTCGAAATGGCGGCGGTTGAACAGCCCGGTCAGGTCGTCGGTGATCGCCGACTCCTCCAGCCGGCGGTTGGCGGCCTCCAGGTCGACGTAGGCCTGGCGCAGCTTCTCCTCGGCCTCGACGCGCGCGCGGCGCTCGCGCAGCAGGTTCAGCGTGCGGCTGGACAGGTTCTCGTACATGCCGAGAACGGTGTCGATCAGCAGGCGCACCGACGAGGCGCCCATCTTGCGCTCGGCCTTGAGCTTGGCCTCGTCCAGCGGCACGCCGGCCTGGACCTCGGCGACGACGAGCGCGAAACGTTTGTCCTCGACGATGATGTGGAAGGCCAGCCAGCGGATCAGGAACTTCACCATGCCTTCGATCTGCTGGTACAGCGGCTGGCCGCCTTCGGCCTGCTTCAGGTCCTGCACCTTGGGCAGGAAGGCCCCGTGGGCCGCCTGGTGGTTGTGCAGCCAGACGTCGTCACCGAAGCAGTCGACCCAGATCTCTTCCTCGGCCGAGAAGTGATAGTCGGCGTAGGCCGCCAGCTCGGCGAACGCGGCCTCGACCTCGAACGCCCGGTTGTGCACCAGCGTGCCGGCGAGCTGGTTCAGCAGGTCCACCAGGCGCCTGTGCTGCTCGTCGATCAGCGCGTTGCCGGTGTTGAAGTTGTCGTTCCAGGGGAAGACTTCGAACAGGTGCTGGCCGCCGGCCGGGTCGGGCTGGGCGAGCAGGTCCATGAAGTCGGCGGCGCTGGTTTCGGTCGTGCAGTTCATCGTCATCCGCGGCGCGCCGCGGCAGCGCCGGTGGCTCGCCCGTATCCTGACACCACCACCTCGGAGGCGGCGACCGCCGGGCGAGGCGGAGGGCGGAGCGGCCCGCTCGGACCCGGACGGCCGATCATGACACAGCGATTTCACCAATTCGCATTGGATGACCACGTTGCCGGGAGGACCGCACGGACAGGCCGAGCGCGGTGGTCAGGCGGCGGCGGGGGTGGCGAAGGCCGGCACGTGGTCGTCGGGGGCGAGCGAGTGGAAGGCGGCGGGGGCCCGGTTGCGCGGCCGCGGTAGCGGGGGTTGGCCGGCGCCGGTGGCCAGGGCGCGGGTGTGGGCGGAGATCACGTGGCCTCTAATCAGGACGCCTTCCGAATCGCAGGTATGGCGGAAGGGGCAGATCAGCATAACGCTCGCCGCGGGAGAAACCGACTATTTAGGCGTCACTACGTTCAAGGCTGCTAAAACTCTGAACGTAGCCTTGCCACCAGCCGCTGGTGAGCTGATGCTCGCTGTAATCGCCGCCCGTGAACTCATTGATGACCTTGCGCCAAAAGGCTTGGGCGGCCACATTATCCGTCATCTGCCCGACTTGCCACGCGCCAGCGTGTCGCGCAAAAACTTGTTTGGCGGCGTGAGCGGCGATTCGCTTGCGCCTGTATTTCTTGAGGACGAAGAACTGATCCATCCAGAACTCGCCACCCGGCAGCTTGACCTGGTTGTCAACCAGAGCGAAGCCAGCGTACTGCATCGAGACGGTCAAGACATACGCCGCGCAATGCTTGTCCTGCCAGTACCGGTCCAGCGCGTAACCGTACTCTCCGTGTACGTCGAGGTCTTGGTCCCAGATATCAGAGAGCTCGTATTGGTAAAGCTCGAGCATCCGATAAAGCGGAAGCCGATCGCATGGCTTGGCTACTCTGACTTCAAGCATCGTGCAGCACTGTGAATTTTGGATCTGCGACGTACGACATGAGGTACTCATCTCGCACTTGGCCGGCGACAAGCATTGAGGCACGGCGCGTCCCCTCGATCTGGAACCCAAAGCGCTTGTACAAGGCGACAGCGCGGTCGTTTGTGGTGTGAACGTTCAGCTCCAGGCGGAGCAACCCGGCAGCCGACGCCCAAGACAGCGCCTCTTGGAGCATTGCCGAAGCAACGCCGCGGGACCAGTGCTCCCTTCGAACGCCCAGGAAGATCAAGGCGGAGTGCCTGGTTCGAATTCTCTCACCGCCACTGGCGCCCAAGAAGCCAACGAGATCGGCGCCCTCCGTGGCCACGAGCAAGACACTGTTGCTCTTGCCTGAATCTGATTAGCAATGTTCGTCAGCCTTCCTGATGGCCTTGGCGGTTCTCGGTGCGGCGCGGCAGACGTCGACAACGAGACGAGCGACGAGGCCCTTGAGATCGAAGCGGCGGTTGAAACGGTAGGCGAAGCCGGCGAGGTAGGCGTCGGCGTACTTGCCGAACTTGAAGCTGTGATGGGCGCCGGCGAGGGTGCGCTTGAGGTTGCCGAGCACGGTGTTGACCCAATGGAAGTCGGGCAAGGCAGCGGGCTTCGCGCGGCCGGCGACGATGGGAGCATGCAGGCATTGAGCGGCCGAGACGCCGGCAAAGCAGCCCAGGCCGTCACTGCGGACGAGAGAGCCGGGCACGAGGTTGCGGCAGGCCCACATGGCGATGGCCTCGTAGGAGAAGGCCGGGACGGTGGAGAGCTTGACGAACAGCGGGTGGCCTGCGGCGTTGACGCTCACCGCGGCGACGAAGGGCGTCTTGCCAGTGGTCCCTCGCCCGGTGCTGCCGTCGCTGCGCTCGCCGCCGAGGTAGGCGTCATCGAGCTGGATCTGGCCGTCGAGGCGGTGCAGTTGTTCGCGCTCGGCCATGGCGTGCAGGATCTTGTGGTGCATCAGCCAGGCCGTCGGGTAACTCACGCCGAGTTGGCGCTTGAGCGCCAGCGCCGGCAGGCCCGTCTTGGCCTGGCTGAGCAGGTACATCGCCAGGAACCAGGTCGTCAGCGGCAGCTTGGTGCATGCGAACAGCGTGCCGGCCGTCAGCGAGGTCTGGTGGCGGCACGCGTTGCACTGCAGAAGCCGACGGCCTTGGTGTCGGATCGCGCAGTGCGCCGTGGTGCCGCAACGCGGGCAGGCAAAGCCGTTGGGCCAGCGCGCAGCCGCTACCGCAGCGGCGCACTGCTCCTCGGTGCCGAAGCAGCGCTGGAACTCCGGCATCGACAGGCCGGGCTGGAGCTGGATTCGGTTCATCGCCATCAGCGTCTCCTCGTGAGCGGTGCTGCCAGCGTAGACGTTCACTGGCTCACTGCGTGAGACTGCTGAGGCACGTTGCTAATCAGGTGCCTGAAAGCCAGGCAATGAACGTCCGCTCATCTTCCTCTGTGGCCTTGAACTCCTGCGGCTCCCAGAGCATGAAGTCCGTCTCCGTGAAGACCGCGCGCCTCAAATCCAGCAACGCAGCTGCATCTTCTTCGGTGGCGCGACGAACATAGAAAGACATGGGTTCTGATAATTAACGTTCGAGGTAACCGGCCGGCGCAGGCCAAAGGTCGGAGCGAACCTGCAAGCAAGGGAAGCGCCGCTTTCAGGCGGCCCGGCTGACCGAGGGGTTATGCGTCACCTTCACCACTTGAAGTCGGGCCATTCAGATAGGTCCGTCATGTCTTGCGGCTTGGCGCCCTGTGCGTGAGCCTGCTTCACGACAGCACGCTCGAACTCATGGTATGCCTGCGAGAAAGGCGAGATTTCATCGAGTAGGCGAGGTAGCCGCCGGAAACGAGCTTTCCCCTGATCGGCGCCGAAGAGAAATTCTCTTGTCTGATGAGTTACGAATTCCATAAGAAAACTATCATGAAGCAAATTGAAGTTCGCTAGCCATCGCATGCACATTGCACTGATGGATGGATCAAACTCCGTGAGCGCTTCGGCGGCGCATGCTTCGAGTGAATACAGGTGTGCTTGTATGCGGCGATCCGTTGGCATGTAAGCGCAAGCCGCTCGAAGCATGCCCAGTTGAACAAGGAAGATCGGCCACAGAATGTTGACAGCCGAGTACCCTACATAGGCGTCTGCGTCAGACGGCCAGCGGTCGCGCTTGCCTTCACGAGCTTTCCGTAGGTCATAGGCCAGACCGAGCGCGAACTCGTAGTGGTGTGCCGACAAGGGCCCTTTCTCAGACGCAAGAGTGTGAACCGTCTCGTGAAGACTGCTCAGGTCGAGATAGTCGCCGCCAAGCGTAATGCCAGCACCGAATTTTGTTGGGCGCGATACAAGCATGTGTCGTCTGGGAATGCTGAGGTTGCGACGAAGTAGATCACAGAACGTCAAGCGCCAGGATGCTGCGCCGGGGACCAGGGCTGCTGGTGACGCCTAACGAAGCTGTAGAAAAACTCGACTGCGCCGGCTGCCGACCAAGCCGGCGCAGCACGCCGCACCAGCGCCGTTGATCTGTCTCTTCATGCGCCCCCTCAGCGTCCTGGCCCTGGGCTAACCCGCGAGCTGCTCGCTCATAGGCCTATCGGGTTTGGCGCACCGGCCGCGAACTTCATCGAAGCTCACTGCTCAGTGCGGTCTCTTGGAAGATACAAGGCGTCGCTCATCACGGCGCCGCGGTGCTCGGACTCCCGCTAGTCGCTGCAAGATTCTTCAATGCAGACTGGATGATTTCATCCGGATCAACAGCATGTCGAACGCGGAGGAAGCCCGCCGTTAGGTCTTCATGTGACGCCAACAAGATCTTGTGCGCAAGAAGGCTGTCGGACAGGGCTGCGATTTGATCGCGGGGCAACCTGCAAACTAAAGCGGCGTGTACTTCGCTGAAGTGGCCAGAGTTCTTAAGATACTTTTCTAGCGAGGCGCGACGGTCAACAAGCTTTCCAAGCTTCTGCTGGAAGTCTGCGATTCTCAAAGTACACTCGACAATAAGGAGCCTTCCGCCAGGTGTGCTGACTATGAGGTCTGGCGAGTCAGTCTCAATCTGAATGGCGGGAGAAAACCCGAGAACAAAGAGCAGCGATGCGATGCCTTGCTCGAAGCGCCGAGAGTCGCCAGTTTCTAGTACAGCCTCTCGCACTTTGCGCAGCTCATGGTCAAAGTGCTGAACAGCGAGAAGGCGGTTGTTACGTGCTTTGGACGGATCGATGAACCATTGTCGACGAACGGTTGCCGAGCCAACCATCAACACAACCAAAGCACTGTCCGCCTCCTTCAGCGATATCTTGGCTACTGCCTCACGCTTTGACTCTTCAGACGGTTGCCACGAGATTTCACTGGAGACTTGCATGCGTCCCCGGATCCCGTTCCCCGGTACTGCTCTGACCATCAGTCCGATTCTCTCTTGCAAAAACGACGGATGAGCGTGGAGTATCAGAGTGAGAACCTCGTCTGCCAACTTGCATTGATCGACAATCAAGTCGGCGGGCGGTGCGATTCTTGAGGTGACCGAGGATGGGCGGCCAGCAAGTGCGGCCGGTTCGAGATCGAGCCATGCGAAAAGGTCGTTCAGTCCATCAAACGGGGGTGTGCTCGCTCGAAGCTCGTTGTCTAGTGCAAGCAACTGGGTCGATGAGAGTCCCGGCCCAGCGCCACCTGTTGTCTGGAGGTGAAGGGGTGAGAACCAACTGTCCCGCGCGGAGGAGTCAGAGTAGTGACTGTGTGGGGCGTTGCCCGGAAGGTGTAGCTGCCTTCCTTCTACTCGAATGAGGCCGCGTGAGGCGTCTTCAAGGATCTGTAGGAGCGCAGCCTTCGGCACAGGGCATCGCTGATGCTGTCCTACTAGCAGGTTGCCGGTATCAATCGTGAACGACACATCCGTCTGGGCTTTGAGTGGATGTAGTCCGATAGATGCACTGAAGATCTCAAAGCCTCTGCCCGAAGGGCGAGCCGCGTATCGAATGTCAAGTGCGTAGCCGTCGCAGATCCAAGCATCGGCGGCCGCAAGGAATTCTGTGAGGGTGTCGCGCATCGCGTTGGGAACGAGGTGAGGGGGAATTTGCTGGTCGTATGCGGGGTAAGTGCCGGCTGCGACGCCTAACGAATGAGAGGGACATCCCCATAGCGTCCCACCCACCCGAGGTTATCCCTCAGGCAGAGACGGCCGCCCGGTACGACGATGGGGTTGCGCAATCTCATCCTCCACCCGGCTGACGCAAGGAGATGTCCATGACCATTCTGTTTCTCGGCATCGATCTGGCCAAGAACGTGTTTGCCCTGCACGGTGTCGACGAGCGCGGCAAACCTGCGCTGTTGCGCCCGGCCGTGCGCCGTGACCAGTTGCTCGAAGCGGTAGCCAAGCTGCCGCCGTGCACCATTGGCATGGAAGCCTGCTCGGGCGCGCACCACTGGGCGCGCCGCTTCCAGGAGTTCGGCCACACGGTGCGGCTGATGGCGCCCAAGTTCGTCGTGCCCTACCGCATGAGCGGGCGCCGCGGCAAGAACGACGCGGCCGACGCGGCTGCAATCCGCGAGGCGCTGCAGCGTCCGGCGATGCGCTTCGTGCCGGTCAAGTCGACGCAGGCGCAGTCGCGCCTGGCGGTGCACACCGCGCGCCAAGGCTGGGTGAGCGCGCGCACAGCCGTCATCAACCGCCTGCGCGGCGTGCTCAGCGAGTTCGGCATCGTGCTGCCGCTCAAGGCCGCCACTGTGCGCAGCCGCGCCGGCGAGCAGCTCGACACCGTGCCCGGCTGGGTGCAGACCGTGTGCCGCGACCTCCTGGCCGAACTGCAGCGCCTGGACGAGCGCGTGGCCGCGTACGACGAGCACATCCGGCTGATGGCCCAGGCCGACGACCGCGCCCGCGCTCTCATGGCCATGCCCGGCATCGGCCCGACCACCGCCAGCGCGCTGCTGGCCAGCATCGGCTACGGCCACGACTTCGCCAACGGCCGCCAGCTCGCCGCCTGGATGGGCCTGGCGCCCGGCCAGTACAGCTCGGGCGGCAAGAACCGGCTCGGGCGCATCACCAAGGCCGGCGACGCCTATCTGCGCACGCTGTTCATCATGGGAGCGCGCGCCGTGC
This sequence comes from Rubrivivax sp. JA1055, assembly GCF_020966565.1. Classification (NCBI taxonomy): domain Bacteria; kingdom Pseudomonadati; phylum Pseudomonadota; class Betaproteobacteria; order Burkholderiales; family Sphaerotilaceae; genus Rubrivivax; species Rubrivivax sp. JA1055. The sequence continues at coordinate 213,009 of NZ_JAJKFP010000001.1, forward strand.
TGGCCGCCGCGGCCAACAAGCACGACCGGCTGAGCCGCTGGGCCACCGCACTGGCCGAGCGCCGCGGCTACTGGAAGGCCGTGGTCGCCATCGCCGCCAAGAACGTGCGCATGGCCTGGGCGATGCTCGCCAAGGGCGAAGAGTTCAAGCCCATGGCCTGAGCGCCCGGCGCGCGACCCCTTGCCAACTTCTTCGAAGAAAGGCGACCTCGAATCCGTCTTTGCCACCGCGTGACACCTGCGTTGATGGATCAAGGTTGGACCTGCGCGGGGAGTGCTCGTTTAACTCCAGGCGGCGCCAGTGATGGCGACCGCGGCTAACGAATGGAGCCCCCGCGCGCGTCTTTCATCAGGGCCCGCAGCATCGAACGCTGCATCAAAGGCCGGTTGTAGTTGCGCAGTCCGCACCTTGGTTCTTTTGCCGTCAGGCGGCGCAATGGCAGAACACCGTCGAAGTGCCTTGATGAATCGATGATCGATTCATCAAGGCCTCGTTTTGCTTGACAGGCGGGGATGCCCTTGTAGTTCGAGCTAAGCTGCCCGCGGAGGCAGGCGCTGTAAGCCCGGGCTGCGATGATGCACCATGTGCCGCGGCCCGGGCTTACAGCGCCTGCCGTAGCGGGTCAGCTTGAGCGAGGGGTTAGGCCACACCTAGTCCCCTCTCGAACCTTTGCCAAACAAGAAGCCCATGACAAGTGTTATGAGCGGGACCGATACCTTCCAAAATTCCGCGGCTGGCATTGAAGACGGTATGTACAGCGTTGCCAGGCCGGCTAGTACCAGAAGAATAACAACAAATCCCGCAATATTCATAGGAGCGTTGCGTGCTCCTCCAAATGCCTTGCCTAGCCATCCTGCCTCTAAGTCAAGCTCCTTAGATCTAAGCACGAACTGATTCTGATCCGGAAGCTTGTTGTATTGGATTGGCTCCTGCATCACTTTGCCCCCTGGGTCAATCCGAGCGGAATGGAAGCATGCTGCGTGATGTATCCGCAGTTGTCGCAAGCGACTATTACAGCCGGAATGCTCGGGCCCCCAATTACCAGGGTCCCTGGCTGTTCTTGAAGCATGATCTGGGTTTCGCCGACGACGCTGAAGCGTGCGTTGCCGCACCTTGGGCACGGCCGATTCACGCCTTTGCGTGTAAGCGCCGAGACAGCTTCATCAAGTCTTTTCTGATCCACGTGCGTCCTCGTATTTGGATTGGGGAGCCTGCCAGTGAAAGTGTCGGTTGTGTGGCCTAACTCTTGTTATATGCAGCAACCAGACGCCGCATAACAAATCCAACGCTCGCGTAACAGACACCCTGGACGACAACTCAAGCCCTTGTCGCGCTTGAGATTTCCGTCGCCGTGCGATCCTCTCCGCAGGCGTAAAAAAGACGCCGAAAACGGCGTCGGTCGCGCACGATTCTGAGCCGCCCGATCATGGCCGCCAAGCCCACCGCCCGTCTTCGGGGGGAGGCCGCCAACCCGAGCGAACAAACCCCGCCCCGGCCTGCCGCGGACGCCGGGTGGCCGGTGGAGTGAAGTAAAGGAGGAGGCCCGGCGCAGCCGGGCCGGGGGACATGAACGGAACCGGCCACCCGGTGGCCGCGGCATGCGCAGGCGGTGGCGCACTCGGCCAGCCGAGCGCAGCCTGGCTCAAGCCATCAAGAGAATGGAGCGGCGATTAACGACGACGTCGGCGCCGTCTCAGCAGTGGTGCCAGAAGCGGTGCGAGCAGCGGCAGCCGTTGCCGCCTACGCCGCCGCCAGCCCGCCCCAAGCTCAGCGCTTGCGCCCCTTCGCCACCGAGCCCGGCTTTCCACCGCCGCCCGCCGCCGGCCGCGCACGCGCCGATCCGGCCGACGCAGAGGCCGACGACGCCGGCTTGCCACCAGCCCCCCGCCCCGGCGCCGCGCCCCGCGCAGCCGCGCCACTCGCCGCACCGGCAGACTGCCCCCGCCCGCACGGCAACCCCGCCCGCGGCGGCAGCCCCGTGTGCTGGGTCAGCACCGTGCCCTTGGACGGCGTGCTGTTCTTGCGCCGCGCGCTCTGGTAGCTGCCGTCGGTGGCCGGTTGGTAGGTCGGGATCAGGTGGTGCTTGCCGTTGCCGATCAGGTCGGCGCGGCCCATTTCCTTCAGCGCCTCGCGCAGCAGCGGCCAGTTGTTCGGGTCGTGCCAGCGCAAGAAGGCCTTGTGCAGCCGGCGGCGGCGTTCGCCGCGCACCACGTCCACACGTTCGCCGCGTTCGTCGCGGTGCACGCCCTTCAGCGGGTTCAGCCCCGAGTGGTACATCGCCGTCGCGGTGGCCATCGGGCTGGGGTAGAAGGTCTGCACCTGGTCGGCCTTGAAGCCGTTCTGCTTGAGCCACAGCGCGAGATTCATCATGTCCTCGTCGGTGGTGCCCGGGTGCGCGGCGATGAAGTACGGGATCAGGTACTGCTTCTTGCCCGCCTCGGCGCTGAACTGGTCGAACAGCTGCTTGAAGCGGTCGTAGCTGCCGATGCCCGGCTTCATCATCTTGGACAGCGGCCCGCGCTCGGTGTGCTCGGGCGCGATCTTCAGATAGCCGCCGACGTGGTGCGACACCAGCTCGCGCGTGTACTCCAGGCTCTTCACCGCCAGGTCGTAGCGCAGGCCCGAGCCGATCAGCACCTTCTTGACGCCCGGCAGCGCACGCACGCGGCGGTAGATCTTCACCAGCGGGCCGTGGTCGGTGCGCAGGTTCTGGCAGATGTCGGGGTAGACGCAGCTCGGCTTGCGGCAGGCGGCCTCGATCTCGGGGCTCTTGCAGCCCAGGCGGTACATGTTGGCCGTCGGCCCGCCCAGGTCGCTGACGACGCCGGTGAAGCCCGGCATCGTGCGCATCTGCTCGACCTCGCGCACGATGCTGTCCGCGCTGCGGCTCTGGATGATGCGGCCCTCGTGCTCGGTGATCGAGCAGAAGGTGCAGCCGCCGAAGCAGCCACGCATGATGTTCACGCTGAAGCGGATCATCTCCCAGGCCGGGATCTTCGTCGCGCCGTCGTGGCGGCCGAACTCGTCGGCGTAGCGCGGGTGCGGGCTGCGCGCGTACGGCAGGTCGAAGACGTGGTCCATCTCCGGCATGTTCAGCGGCAGCGGCGGCGGGTTGATCCACACGTCGCGCTCGCCGTGGCGCTGCACCAGCGCCCGCGCGTTGCCGGGGTTGGTCTCCAGGTGCAGCACGCGGCTGGCATGGGCGTAGAGCACCGGGTCGGCGCGGACCTGCTCGTACGACGGCATGCGGATCACCGTGCGGTCGCGCGGCGGCGGCGCCGGGCGCGCGGCGCGGCGCGGCACGATCGTGATCGGCTGCTCGGCAACAGCCGCCGCGGCCGCAGCCGGTGCAGCCGGCTCGGCGTCGATGACGGTCGGGTCGGCGGCCGCGGGGCCTTCGATCGCGTTGCCGCCGGCGTGGTCGGGCGGCTCGTAGGGGTTGGGCAGCGCGTCGACGCGGCCCGGCAGGTCGACCTCGCTGGAGTCGATCTCGATGAAACCCTGAGGCGCGAAGCCGCTGCGCACCAGGAAGGCGGTGCCGCGGATGTCGGTCATCGTCTCGACGGGCTCGCGCCGCGCCAGGCGGTGGGCGATCTCGACGATGGCGCGCTCGGCGTTGCCGTAGACCAGCAGGTCGGCCTTGCTGTCGGCGAGGATCGAGCGCCGCACCTTGTCCTGCCAGTAGTCGTAGTGGGCGACGCGGCGCAGGCTGGCCTCGATGCCGCCGATGACCACCGGCACGTCCTTGTAGGCCTGCTGGCAGCGCTGGGTGTAGACCAGCGTCGCGCGGTCGGGGCGCTTGCCGGCGGCGGCGCCGGCGGTGTAGGCGTCGTCGCTGCGGATGCGGCGGTCGGCCGTGTAGTGGTTGATCATCGAATCCATGTTCCCGGCGGCGATGCCGAAGAACAGGTTCGGGCGCCCCAGCACCTGGAAGGACTCGACGGCGTTCCACTCGGGCTGCGGGATGATGCCGACGCGGAAACCCTGAGCCTCCAGCACGCGGCCGATGACGGCCATGCCGAAGCTCGGATGGTCGACGTAGGCGTCGCCGGTGACGATGACGATGTCGCAGGAGTCCCAGCCGAGCGCCTCCATCTCCCGCCGCGTGGTCGGCAGGAAGGGCGCGGGGCCGAAACGCTTGGCCCAGAACGGCTTGTAGCCGGTGAGGGCGCGCGCCGGGCGCGGCGGAGTGAGGGCGTGGGACACGGCGTGCTCTCGGGTGGGGACAACGGGGCGAACCGGCGATTGTCGCCGCGCCGGGGTCGCCCGGGTGGCGGCAGGGCCGGCGCGGGCGCCCGGCGTGGCTTTCGTCTCGCGGCGGGATGGCGATTTGCGCGAATGCTCAAGTCGCCGCGCGGCCGCGTCGATACGCGCTCGATGGACGCTTACTGGCCCCCGTTGCTCGCTGCCGCCCTCGTGTTCACCGTGTTCAGCCTTGCCGCGGCGCTGTGGCACCGCCGCCGTGTCGCCCAGCTGCGCCGGCTGCTGGCCGACGCCCAGCACTCGCGTTTCGAGGCCGAGGCCGAGACGCGCGACCTCAAGCGCCGGCTGCACGCCGCGCCGCCGGCCGTCAACGACCAGACCGAACGCCGCGCCGCGCTGGAGCGTGCGCTGGCGCCGCAGGACCGCCCCCGCAGCGCCGACGCCGGCTGGGCCGAGACCCAGCCGATGTCGCTGACGCCCGACGAACACGGTTTCGCGCCGACCCGGCCGATGCCCGAGCCGCCGCCGCGCTGAGGCGGCGCCGCCCTCGCCCGAGGCGGATCAGCCCGCCGTGGCCACCGCCTCGTCGGCGTCGTCCTCGCCGAGGAAACCGCCGCTCTGGTGCGCCCACAGCCGCGCGTACAGGCCGCCGGCGGCCAGCAGGCTGCGGTGGTCGCCGACCTCGACGATGCGGCCGCGGTCCATCACCACCAGCCGGTCCATCGCCGCGATCGTCGACAGGCGGTGCGCGATCGCGACCACCGTCTTGCCTTCCATCAGCTTGTACAGGCTGTCCTGGATGGCGGCCTCGACCTCGCTGTCCAGCGCGCTGGTGGCTTCGTCGAGCAGCAGGATCGGCGCGTCCTTCAGCATCACGCGGGCGATGGCGATGCGCTGGCGCTGGCCGCCAGAGAGCTTGACGCCGCGTTCGCCGACGTGGGCGTCGTAACCCTGGCGGCCCTTGGCGTCGGCCAGGCCGGCGATGAAGTCGGCCGCCGCGGCACGTTCGGCGGCGCGGCGCATGTCCTCGTCGCCGGCGTCGGGCCGGCCGTAGAGGATGTTGTCGCGCACCGAGCGGTGCAGCAGCGAGGTGTCCTGCGTGACCATGCCGATCGCCGCGCGCAGGCTGGTCTGGGTGACGCCGGCGATGTCCTGGCCGTCGATCAGGATGCGGCCCGAGTCGATGTCGTACAGCCGCAGCAGCAGGTTCACCACCGTGCTCTTGCCGGCGCCGGAGCGGCCGACGAGGCCGATCTTCTCGCCCGGGCGGATGACGAGGTCGAGGTCGTCGAGCACCAGCTTGCGCGCGTCGTACGAGAAGCGCACGGCCTCGAAGCGGATCTCGCCGCGCGAGACCTCCAGCGGTTTGGCCTCGGGCTTGTCGAGCACGCTGCGCGCCTTGGACAGCGTGCCGATGCCGTCGTGCACCGTGCCGATGTGCTCGAACAGCGAAGCCATCTCCCACATCACCCAGTGCGAGATGCCGTTCAGGCGGAAGGCCATCGCGGTGGCCGCGGCGACCGCGCCGACACCCACCTGGCCCTGCGTCCACAGCCACAGGCAGGCGCCGGCGGTCGACGCGATCAGGCCGACGCTCAGCGCCTGGTTGGCGATCTCGAAGCCGCTGACCAGCCGCATCTGGCCGTGCACCGTGCCCATGAACTCCTGCATCGCGCTGCGTGCGTAACGCGCCTCGCGCTGCGAGTGCGAGAACAGCTTGACGGTGGCGATGTTGGTGTAGGCGTCGGTGATGCGCCCGGTCATCAGCGAGCGCGCGTCGGCCTGGGCCTGGCCGACCTTGCCCAGCCGCGGCACGAAGAACACCAGGCAGCCGATGTAGCAGGCCAGCCAGCCGGCGAACGGCAGCACCAGCCACAGGTCGAAGCCGCCGACGATGCCGACCAGCGTGACGAAATAGATCAGCACGTAGACCAGGATGTCGGCCAGGATCAGCCAGGTGTCGCGCACCGCCAGCGCGGTCTGCATCACCTTGGTGGCGATGCGGCCGGCGAACTCGTCCTGGTAGAAGCCCATGCTCTGCTCGAGCAGCTGGCGGTGGAAGTTCCAGCGCAGCCGCATCGGGAAGTTGCCGAACAGCGACTGGTACTTGACCAGCGCCTGCACGCCGGCGAGCACGATGCTGCCGAGCAGCACGCCGCCCAGCAGCAGCAGCGTGCGGCCTTCCTGCTCCCACAGCCGGGCCGGCTCGACCTGGGCCAGCACGTCGATGACGTGGGCCATCATGCTGAACAGCAGCGCCTCGAAGGCGCCGATGCCGGCGGTCAGCAGCGTCAGCGCGAGCAGCAGCCCGCGCATGCCGCGCGAGCATTCCCAGAGGAAGGCGACGAAGGTCTTCGGCGGCGTGGGCGGCAGCGCATCCGGGTAGGGATGCACCAGCCGTTCGAAACGCTGGAACACGGCGGGTCTCCAAGGCGCCTGATGGGCGCGGCCGCGGCGGCGCGGGCGGCCGGCGGCGGTGGGCGGCCGGGTCGGCCGCGGGGGGCGATTATCGGCAAGCCGCGTGTCCGGTGCAGACGGCGGCCGCCGAGGACGCGGGGGTGACAGCCCCGGGCGGCTCTGGAGCGATCTCTCCAGCCGGGCTGGCTAAGATCGTCCGACAACCACGAGCACCGGAGACCAGCGTGTACGACTACCTGATCGTCGGGGGAGGGTCGGCGGGCTGCGTGCTCGCCGCGCGCCTGTCCGAGGACCCCGACGTGCGCGTCGCGCTGCTCGAAGCCGGCGAGCCCGACCGCAGCGCGCTGATCCACTGCCCCGCCGGCATCGCGCTGATGGCCCGCACCGGCCAGGCCAACTGGGCCTTCGAGACCGTCGCCCAGTCCGGGCTGGACGGGCGCGCCGGCTACCAGCCGCGCGGCAAGGTGCTCGGCGGCTCCAGTTCCATCAACGCGATGATCTACATCCGCGGCCAGCGCGAGGACTACGACGCCTGGGCCGCCGCCGGCAACCCGGGCTGGGGCTGGGCCGACGTGCTGCCGTACTTCAAGAGGTCCGAGCACAACGAACGCGGCGCCGACGCCTGGCACGGCGCCGCCGGCCCGCTGAACGTGATGGACCTGCCCGAGCCCAACCCCTGGTCGCGGCGCTTCATCGAGGCCGGCCGCCAGGCGGGTTTCACCGAGAACCGCGACTTCAACGGCGAACACCAGGAAGGCGTCGGCATGTACCAGGTGACGCACCGCGGCGGCGAACGTTTCAGCGCCGCCAAGGCCTACCTGACGCCGGCGCTCGATCGGCCCAACCTGGACGTCGTCACCGGCGCGCAGGTGCTGAAGGTGGTGCTCGAAGGCTGCCGCGCCACCGGCGTCGAGCTGCTGCAGGGCGGCACGCGGCGCGTGCTGGCAGCGCGGCGCGAGGTCATCCTGTCGGCGGGTGCGCTGCAGTCGCCGCAGCTGCTGCTGCTGTCGGGCATCGGCCCGGGCGCCGAGCTGCAGGCGCTGGGCGTGCCGGTCGTGCACGATCTGCCGGGCGTCGGCCGCCACCTGCACGACCACCCCGACGTCGTGCTGCTGGTCGACGCGCCGGGCGCCAAGGAGACGGTGGGCGTGTCGGCGGGCGGCGCGCTGCGCGTGCTGGCCGGCGTGCAGCAGTGGCGCTCGCGGCGCCGCGGCCTGCTGACGACCAATTTCGCCGAGTCCGGCGCCTTCCTGCGCACGCGCGCCGACGAGATGCGGCCCGACGTGCAGCTGCACTTCGTCATCGGCAAGCTGGTCGACCACGGCCGGAGCACGGTCTGGGGCCACGGCTGGTCGGCCCACGTCTGCGTGCTGCGGCCCCAGAGCCGCGGCCGCGTGACGCTGAGGGCCGCCGACCCGCTGGCGCCGCCGCGCATCGACCCCGGCTTCCTGGACCACCCCGACGACCTGCGCCGGCTGATGGACGGCGTGCGGCTGACGCAGCGCATCCTCGCGCAGCCGGCGCTGGCCGGTGGCGGCCGGCCCTCGGCCGCGGGGCTGGACGACACCGCGCTGGAGCACTGGGTGCGCCAGCACGCCGACACGATCTACCACCCGGTCGGCAGCTGCCGCATGGGGCCGGGCCGGGGCGACGTCGTCGACGCCGAGCTCCGGGTCAAGGGGATCCAGGGCCTGCGGGTGGCCGACGCGTCGATCATGCCCAGCATCGTCTCCGGAAACACCAACGCCCCGACCCTCATGATCGGCGAGAAGGCCGCCGATCTCGTGCGCCGCGCCGCCGCCCTCGTGTGATGCGGCTGTCGGTGCTGGACCAGTCGCCGGCGGTCGCCGGCCGCGGCGAGGACGAGGCCATCCGCGCCGGCGTCGCGCTGGCCGAGCTCGCCGAGACCCTGGGCTACGAACGCTTCTGGGTCAGCGAGCACCACAACATGGACGCGCTGGTCGGCACCGCGCCCGAGCTGCTGCTGGCCGCCGCCGCGGCACGCACGCGCCGCATCCGCCTGGGCAGCGCCGGCGTCATGCTGCCGCACTACGCGGCGCTGAAGGTGGCCGAGCAGTTCCGCGTGCTCGACGCGCTGGCGCCGGGCCGCATCGACCTCGGCGTCGGCCGCGCGCCGGGCGGCGACATGCGCACCGCGACCGCGCTGAACCCGAACGCGGCACTGGCCGCCGAGGGCTTCCCGCAGCAGGTGGCCGAGCTGCAGGCCTGGGTGGGCGGCGCGCGCCACCGCGGCATCGTCGCGCATCCGCGGGCACCGGCGGGTTCTGGCGCCGAACGCACGCCCGAGGTCTGGATCCTCGGCAGCTCGACCTACGGCGCGCAGCTCGCGGCCCAGCTCGGCCTGCCCTACGCCTTCGCCTACTTCTTCTCCGACGGCCACGGCGTCGAGGCGGCGCTGGACCTCTACCGCGGCCTGTACCAGCCGAGCGAACGCCACCCGAAACCCGAGGCCACGATCTGCGTCTGGGCGCTGGCCGCCGACGACGGCGACGCCGCGCGCCAGCAGGCGCTGCCGCGGGAACGCTGGTGGCTGGACCGCCGCCGCGGCCGCATCGCGCCGCTGCAGTCGCCCGAGCAGGTGGCGCTGGCCGGCTTCGAACCCGACGAACTGGCGCTGCTGGCCGGCGCGCGCGAGCAGGCGCTGGTCGGCAGCGCCGCCGAGGTCGGTGCGCGGCTGCGCGCGCTGGCCTCGCGGCTGGCGCTGGACCACGTCGTCGTCAACACCTGGACCTACGACGAAGCCGTGCGCCAACGCTCCTACGCCTTGCTGGCCGCCGAGTTCGGGCTGGCGGGTTCGCCCCAGGCGTTCTCGTAGACCGCGTCCTGCCACGGGCGGCGCGAGCGCCAGCCTTCGATCTCCAGCATCGGCGCCGGGTAGAAGGCCTCGACCGGCCCGAGGCAGAGGATGGCCAGCGGCATCGCGCCGGCCGGCATCGCCAGCAGCTCGGCCAGCGGCTGCGGCTCGAACATCGACACCCAGCCCAGGCCCAGGTTCTCGACGCGCGCGGCCAGCCAGAGGTTCTGGATCGAGCAGGCGAGCGAGCAGACGACCATCTCGCGCGGCATCGTGCGCCGGCCGAAGACCGTGCCGTCGTCGGGCGGCAGCGCCGCGACCAGCAGCTCGGCGCATTCGCGGATGCCTTCGACCTTCAGGCGCAGGAACTCGGCGGCACGTTCGCCCATCGCGCTGGCGGTGGCGTCGCGTTCGCGCGCGACCAGCGCGGCGATCGCTTCGCGGCGCGCCGGGTCGCTGATGCGCAGGTAGCGCCAGGGCTGCATCATGCCCACCGACGGCGCGTGGTGCGCCGCCTGCAGCAGGCGCTGCAGCGTCTCGGGCGCGATGCGCTCGCCGCGGCGGAAGTGGCGCATGTCGCGCCGCCCGGCCAGCAGGCGCTGCAGGCGGCGCGCGTCGGCCGGGCCGTAGTGTTCGCCGCCGGGCGAGGCCTGCTGCTCGGCGGCCGGCGCGGCTTCGAAGTGCCGCGACAGGCGCACCGTCTCGCCGACCACCAGCGTGCCGGCGCCGGCCGGCAGCGCCGCCAGGCCGGTGGCGACGACGGTCTCGCCGTCGAGACGCGCCGCCGGGGTGTCCGCCGCCAGGCCGTGGCGTTGCAGCTCGGCGGCGATGCGCACCGCCTGCGGGCCGCCGTCGGCGAAGACGCGCGTCTGGCCCGGTTCGGCCAGCGCCGACCAGTCGGCCGTGTCCAGCGCGCCGGCGTCCAGCAGCACGCAGCTCGAGGCCAGGCCCGGTTGCGTCAGCGGGATGCCCGCGGCAAGCACCGCGGCCAGGGCCGGCGGCAGGCCAGAGCAGGCAGGATCGGGACGCACTTCGGAGCAGGACATCGGCAGCGGAGACGGGCACGCCCAGGCGGCGCGCCGCGATGATACGGAGCCGCCGAGCCGCCGCCCAGCACCGGCGGCCGTGCTCAAAAACCAGGCAATCCAAAAAAACTCGTGGCCTGGCGCGCACTTGCGCGCCGGCCCCACGGTTTGTCCACAGGGATGCCAACGTCGGCCGGGGACATCCGGCCGGCGGTGTTCAGAGCGTGATCGACAGCGTGTTGTCGCCCGGCTGCGGGTCGTTCCACAGGCCGAGCACGAAGCCGCCGAGCATCGCCGTCATCGGGTCGGCGCTCTGCGCCATGGCCTGCAGCGTGGCCAGCACGTTGGCGTCGTCGAGCTGCTCGTCGCCGGCGTAGTGCGCGACCATCGCCGGCACGATCAGCGGCACCAGCATCGCGACGGTCTGCGCCGGCAGCGAGTACGGCGCCGAGCCCAGCAGCCCGGCCACCAGCGTCTGCAGGCCGGTCTCCAGATAGTCCTGCGACCAGGCGACGAAGTCGCTGGGGTGGCCGGCCGTCGCCTTGACCGTGCTGCTGGTGATGGCCAGCGTGCCGGCGCCGCGGTCGATCGTCACCAGGCGGTAGGGGCTGGGCGCGGTGACCGTCGAGCCGGTCTCGATGTCGTGCACCATGACACCGCCGTAGCTGGCGCGCACGATGTCCTGGGCGTGGTAGTGGCCGGTGAAGACCACCGTCAGGCCCGCCGCGGCGAAGGCGGCGGCCAGGGCCTCGCGGTCCTCGACCAGGTACTCGGGGAAGAAGCTCGACTGGCCGGGGAAGTGCTCGATCAGGCCGTGGTGCATGGTGCCGACGGCGGCGATGCCGCGCTGGCGCGCGATGCCCAGCCAGTGCTGCAGCCAGGCGAGCGTCTGGGCGCGCACGCGGCCGGCGGTGATCGGCGCGCTCGGATGGGCGCTCTCGGCGTAACGGCAGGAGTCGATGGCGAAGAGCCAGACGCCGGTGCCCAGCTCGGCGACGTAGCTCAGCGACGCCGGGTCGCGCGAGATCGTGTCGCCGTAGCCGCAGCTGGCGTAGATCGTCGCGAACGCGGCGGCGTCGACGGTCTCGGCGGCGGTCGCCGGCACGCTGCGGAAGTCCTTCGCGTCGGGGTTGGCGACGTCGTGGTTGCCGGGGATCACGTAGGCCCGGATGCCGCGCGCCCGCAGCGCCTGCAGCCTGGAGGCGAGCAGCTCGTGGTTGACACGTTCACCGTCCTTGGTCAGGTCGCCGGAGATCAGCAGCGCGTCGGGCTTGTCGGCCACGATCGCGGCCAGCGCGGCGTCGAGGATCTCGACGCTCTCCCGGATCATCTTGCGGTCCTGCAGCAGGTAGGCGTCGAGCTCGCTGCTGGTGCCCAGCGCCGTGCTGTCGTAGAGGTGCACGTCGCTGAGCACGGCCAGGCGCAGCGGGCGGTCGTCGTCACCACCGCCGCAGCCGGCCAGCCAGGACGGCAGCGTGATGACGGACGCCAGGCCGGCGCTGGTCTGCAGGAAACGGCGGCGCGACGGCGCCGGGCGGGAGCGGTTGTCGTTGGAGGTCGTCATGGGTGTCCTGTGGCGTTCGTGCCCGCGGCACGACGCCCGGCATTGCAGGCGGCCGCCGTGATCGTGCGATGACGCCGCGCCGGCATCACGGCGGCGTTTGCGCCCGGTCATGCCCGCCGGCACGCGGCGCGCACCGCCACGGCTTCGTCATCGACGCTTCACCCGGGCGTCACCCCCGGCCGTGACGATGGCCGTCCATGCCCGACACGATCCTGACTCCGCCGCTCGCCGCCGCCCCGATCGAGGACCGCGCCGGCGCCCTCAGCCCCCGCGCCCCGCTGCCGGCGGCACCCACCGCCGAGGCCGCGCTCGTCGTCGCCTGGGCGCGCGACGAGGACGAGGTGCGCGAGGCCCAGCGTCTGCGCCACGAGGTCTTCGCCGGCGAGATGGGCGCCCGGCTCGAGGTGCCGCCCGGCACGCCCGCGGGGCTGGACGTCGACCGCTACGACGCGTTCTGCGAACACCTGCTGGTGCGCGCCCCGGGCGACGCCGGCGAGCCCGGCGCCGTCGTCGGCACCTACCGCGTGATGACGCCGGCAGCCGCCGCACGTGCCGGCGGGCTGTACAGCGACAACGAGTTCGATCTCCGCGCCCTGGAGCCGCTGCGCGCGACGATGGTCGAGCTCGGCCGCTCCTGCGTGCACCCGGACTGGCGCTCCGGCGGCGTCGTGATGGCGCTGTGGGGCGCGCTCGCCGCCTTCATGGTGCGCAACGGCCTGCAGACCATGGTCGGCTGCGCCAGCGTCGGCATGCGCGACGGCGGTCACGCCGCCGCCAGCCTGTGGCGGCGCCTGGAAGCCACGCACCTGGCCGCGCCCGAATGGCGCGTGACGCCGCGGCTGGCGCTGCCGGTCGACGAACTGCGCCAGGACCTGCCGGTCGACGCGCCGCCGCTGCTCAAGGGTTATCTGCGCTGCGGTGCACGCGTGCTCGGCGCACCGGCCTGGGACCCCGACTTCAACACCGCCGACCTGCCGGTGATGCTGCGCCTGGCGGACCTGCCGGCACGCTACCGGCGGCACTTCATCGGGGCCTGAACCGGCCGCCCGCACGGGGCCGGTGCACCGCGCCGGCAGCCGCCGGGCGCTGCCACAAATTGTGGCAATCCGATGAAAAGCCCGGTGAATCAAGCACCTGGCGACGCCGCGCACGAGTTGTCCACAGAGATGCCAACGTCAGGCGTGGAAATTCACACGGAAGACGCCGCAACCCGGCGCACCGAGGCCGGGCACCGGGAGAACACCGCTCGCACCGTGGCGGCGCGCGGGGGGGTCACACACGGGATCGAGCAAGCTCCGGGCCTGCGCAGGCGCAAAACAAGCCCCACAAAACGAAACCCCCTCCGGCCCAGGGGACCGGAGGGGGCGGGTGACCTCTCGTCACCGATGGAGCTCCAGAGGAAAGTGGTCCGGGGCTCCCGACGCGCAGGAATTGCGCCGTCTTCCTAGATGCCTGCTGTCAGGCCTCTCCAAGTTAGGCGACGCGGCACGCGGTTTCAAGGCGTTTTGCGTCGCCGGCGGAGGTCAAGAGGCCGAGATCAAACGTTCTGCGAGCGACTGCACACGCTGCTCGACGGCGGCGTCCATCGTGATCGTCCGGCCCCACTCGCGCGTGGTCTCGCCGGGCCACTTGTTGGTCGCGTCCAGGCCCATCTTGCCGCCCAGGCCGCTGACCGGCGACGCGAAATCCAGGTAGTCGATCGGCGTCTCCGAGACCAGCGTCGTGTCGCGCACCGGGTCCATGCGCGTGGTGATCGCCCAGATGACTTCGCGCCACTCGCGGATGTTCACGTCCTCGTCGGTGACGACGATGAACTTGGTGTACATGAACTGGCGCAGGAAGCTCCACAGCCCGAACATCACGCGCTTGGCGTGGCCGGGGTAGGCCTTGCGGATCGAGATCACCGCCATGCGATAGCTGCAGCCCTCGGGCGGCAGGTAGAAGTCGACGATCTCCGGAAACTGCTTCTGCAGGATCGGCACGAAGACCTCGTTCAGCGCCACGCCCAGCACCGCCGGCTCGTCGGGCGGCTTGCCGGTGTAGGTGGAGTGGTAGATCGGGTCGCGGCGGTGCGTGATGCGGTCGACCTGGAACACCGGGAACCAGTCCTGCTCGTTGTAGTAGCCGGTGTGGTCGCCGAACGGGCCTTCCAGCGCATGCAGGTAGCCGCCGCGCTCGCACAGCTTGACGCCGCGGTCGGACTCGCCGCTGAAGCCGGCCGGCGCCGGCGGGATGTGACCTTCGAGCACGATCTCGGCGCTGGCCGGCACCTGCAGCGCGCGGCCTTCGCCGACGCCGGATTCGACGAGCTCGGTGCGGCTGCCGCGCAGCAGGCCGGCGAACTGGTATTCGGACAGGCTGTCGGGCACCGGCGTCACGGCGCCGAGGATGGTCGCCGGGTCGGCGCCGAGTGCCACCGCGATCGGGAAGGGCTTGCCGGGGTTGGCGAGCGCGAACTCGCGGAAATCCAGCGCGCCGCCGCGGTGCGCCAGCCAGCGCATGATCAGCCGGTTGCGGCCGATCAGCTGCTGGCGGTAGATGCCCAGGTTCTGGCGCTGGCGCGGGTTGGCCACGGCCTGCGGGCCGCGCGTGACGACGAGGCCCCAGGTCAGCAGCGGGCCGGCGTCGCCGGGCCAGCAGGTCTGGATCGGCAGCCGGCCGAGGTCGACGTCCGGGCCTTCGAGCACCACCTCCTGGCAGGGCGCGCTGCGCTGCAGCGCGGGCTTCATGTCCCACAGCGCCTTGGCCATCGACAGCAGCTTGCCGGCGTCCTTCAGGCCCTTGGGCGGCTCGGGCTCCTTGAGACCGGCCAGCAGCCGGCCGACCTCGCGCAGCTCGGCGGTCGACGAGGCCCCCATGCCGAGGGCGACACGTTGGGGGGTGCCGAACAGATTGATCAGCACCGGGATCGAGAACCCGGTCGGGTTGCGGCACAGCACGGCCGGCCCGCCGGCACGCAGCAGCTTGTCGCCCAGCGCGGTCATCTCGAGCACCGGGGACACCGGATCGGTGATGGTGCGCAACTCGCCGCGGGCTTCGAGCTGGGTGATGAAGTCCCGCAAGTCTCGGTAGTTCATTCTCTGTGGATATAAGAGACGGCTTTCATATTCTTGACCGGATATGAGAGCCTTCCTAAAATTTCGGAAGCCCTGGATCTGGATCAGGGCAGACCCGTACCGTCCTCAGCGTAATCACCTGGACGGTCGCTGAAGTCCCGCTCCGCGCGGCCCATTCGTCGGTCGCTTGCGGTAGTCGGTCGATTATCGCCGTCACCCCGCCCCAGCGCCCCCTTGGCGCCGCGGCCCTGGGGCCTAGAGGACGGCGCTTGGAAGAGGGATGCGATGAAAGCCATTGCCGTGCTGCGCAGCGCGCAGCAAGCCACGGGGCGCTCGCTGACGGTATTCGCACGTGACGTCGGTCACGGCCTGCTCGAGATCGGGCACAACACCCTGGCCGTGGTCGGCCTGGCGGTGGTGGCGGTGCTCGTCTTCGTGGCCGGCCGGGAGGACCTGCGTCAGCAGGCCGAGACCCTGGCCTTCGAGTGGCTGCAGACGCGCCATGAAGTGCGCGCTGCGGCCATCGCGGACGCGGAACTGGTGCCGTCCGAGCCGCTGGCCGTGACGCGTGCGACCGCAGCCGACCCGAACGGCCTGACCGACCAGCAGGCCGCCGTCGCGAGCTGGATCTCGCGCCGCTACAAGGTGGCGCCGGAGCCGATCAGCGCGCTGGTGCAGGAAGCCTGGACCATCGGCCAGCGCGCCGGCCTGGACCCGACGCTGATCCTGGCCATCATGGCCGTCGAGTCGAGCTTCAACCCGTTCGCGCAGAGCCCGGTCGGCGCCCAGGGCCTGATGCAGGTGATGACCCGCATCCACGACGACAAGTACCAGGCTTTCGGCGGCACCCACGCCGCGTTCGACCCGATCAGCAACCTGCGGGTCGGCGTGCAGGTGCTCAAGGAGTGCATCACGCGCGCCGGCGGCCTGCAGCAGGGCCTGAAGCACTACGTCGGCGCCGCGCTGCTGGACAGCGACGGCGGCTACGTCGACCGCGTGATGACCGAGCAGGACTACCTCAAGCGCGTGGCCGCGGGCAACCGTGTGTCAATCAACGCGCCGATCACGGTGCCGCGCGACGCCGCGCCGATGCCGCTGCCGGCCGCGCCCCCGGCGCCGCCGCGCGCCGAACAGCTGGCGATGCTGCGCCCCTGAGCGCCGGCGTTTGACCTCGCCACGGCGGCGGCCCCGGCCGCTGCCGTTACACTCCGCGTCCTGCGCGACTGGCGATGAGGGGCCGCAACCGCCGGCCCCGAGGTGGACTGACCACCGGGAAGCGCAGGCCGGCCCACCGCCGGCGTCAGCCGTTCGCCTGGGCAGCCCTCGACGACGCTCCGCCGCGGGGCGCTCGATGGCCCTTCACTCCGAAGAGGACTGCCGTGTTCGACCGTACCCAATCCACGCTCGCCAACGTCGACCCTGAAATCTGGGCGACCATCCAGGACGAGAACCGCCGCCAGGAAGAGCACATCGAGCTCATCGCGTCGGAGAACTACACCAGCCCCGCGGTGATGGCCGCGCAAGGCTCGCAACTCACCAACAAGTACGCCGAGGGCTACCCCGGCAAGCGCTACTACGGCGGCTGCGAACACGTCGACGTCGTCGAGCAGCTGGCGATCGACCGCGTCAAGCAGCTCTTCGGCGCCAACTTCGCCAACGTGCAGCCGAACTCGGGTTCGCAGGCCAACCAGGCCGTGTTCTTCGGCCTGCTCGAGCCGGGCGACACGATCATGGGCATGAGCCTGTCCGAAGGCGGCCACCTGACGCACGGCATGCCGCTGAACATGAGCGGCAAGTGGTTCAAGGTCGTCAGCTACGGCCTGGACGCCCACGAAGCCATCGACTACGACGCGATGGAACGCCTGGCGCACGAGCACAAGCCCAAGCTCATCATCGCCGGCGCCTCGGCCTACAGCCTGCGCATCGACTTCGAACGTTTCGCCAAGGTCGCCAAGGCCGTCGGCGCCTACTTCATGGTCGACATGGCGCACTACGCGGGCCTGATCGCCGCCGGCGTCTACCCGAACCCGGTGCCGCATGCCGACGTCGTCACGTCCACCACGCACAAGAGCCTGCGTGGCCCGCGCGGCGGCATCATCCTGATGAACGACGAGGCGATCGCCAAGAAGATCAACAGCGCGATCTTCCCCGGCATCCAGGGCGGCCCGCTGATGCACGTCATCGCCGGCAAGGCGGTCGCGTTCAAGGAAGCGCTGTCCCCCGAATTCAAGGCCTACCAGCAGCAGGTCGTCGCCAACGCCAAGGTGCTGGCCGAGACGCTGATCGCGCGCGGCCTGCGCATCGTCAGCGGCGGCACCGAGAGCCACGTGATGCTCGTCGACCTGCGCCCCAAGGGCCTGACCGGCAAGGAAGCGGAAAGCCTGCTGGGCAAGGCCCACATGACCTGCAACAAGAACGGCATCCCGAACGACCCGCAGAAGCCGATGGTCACCAGCGGCATCCGCCTGGGCACGCCGGCGATGACGACGCGCGGCTTCAAGGAAGACGAGGTGCGCCGCACCGCGCACCTGATCGCCGACGTGCTCGACAACCCGCACGACGAGGCCAACCTGGCCGCGGTGCGCGAGAAGGTCGCGGCGCTGACGCGCGACTTCCCGGTCTACCGCTGAACAGGAGCGGCGGCGCATGCGTTGTCCGTACTGCGCCCACGGCGAGACGCAGGTCGTCGAGACCCGCGAGTCCGACGAGGGCGGCGTCGTGCGCCGACGCCGCCGCTGCCTGAAGTGCGAGAAGCGCTTCACGACCTACGAACGCGCCGAGGTCGCGATGCCCGCCGTCGTCAAGAAAGACGGCGCGCGGGTCGAGTTCGACCCCGAGAAGCTGCGCGCGTCGATGCTGCTGGCGCTGCGCAAGCGTCCGGTGGGCGTCGAGAAGATCGACGCCGCGATCGAGCGCATCCAGGAGCAGCTCGTCGCCGGCGGCGCACGCGAGGTGCCGAGCACACGCGTCGGCGAGCTCGTGATGCGCGAGCTCGAGAAGCTGGACAAGGTGGCCTACGTGCGTTTTGCGTCGGTCTACCGCAGCTTCGAGGACGTCGACGAGTTCAGCCAGCTGATCCGCGACATCTGAGCCGCTGATCCCCCGCGCGGGGGCCGCCACCGGCGGGCGCCCCGCGAACCCGCCACGAGGGGAGCGCAGGCCGCGCCCCGTCTTCCTAGAGTGCCCCGGCACGGGAGGACGAGCATGGCCGAGATCCGGGTTCCACGACCGCGCCGCAGGCGCGGGCTGACGCTGGTCGAGAGCGCCGTCACGCTGGCGCTGGCCGCGGTGGTCGTCGGCCTGGCGGTGCCGGGCTTCGCGGCAATCGGCGAGCGCGAGCGGCTGCGCGCCGTGGCCTCGGCGCTGCAGACCGACATCGCGTTCGCACGCAGCCAGGCCGCCGCCCAGTCGCGCCCGCTGCGGCTGGAGTTCGCCGGCCCGCGCTGCTGGCTGCTGCACGACGGCCCGGCCGGCTGCGGCTGCGGGCCCGGCGCCGCGGCCTGCCCGGGCCGGCTCGTGCTGCGCCAGGCCGATCTCGGCGCCGGCCACCCCGTCGAACTGCGCGCCAACGTCGGCTCGATCCTCTTCGAGCCGACACGCGGCACCGTCACGCCGACGACCACGGTGCGGCTGTCGCTGCCGCAGGGGCCGCGGCTGCACCTCGTCGTCAACCTGATGGGCCGGGTGCGGCGCTGCTCGCCCGACGGCCTGCCGGGCGAAGCCGCCTGCTGATCCCTTGAACCCGGGCCCCACTCCGCGACGAACGGCGGCGCCGCCGCGACGAACGGTTCGGCCGCGGACCACGCTGAAAATAATCTGCCGCATGTCCAACCGGTCGCGTCGGTGTTCCGCGGTGGGGTCTGGCGGCGGCTTCAC
The DNA here is from genome assembly GCF_020966565.1 of Rubrivivax sp. JA1055. Taxonomy (NCBI): domain Bacteria; kingdom Pseudomonadati; phylum Pseudomonadota; class Betaproteobacteria; order Burkholderiales; family Sphaerotilaceae; genus Rubrivivax; species Rubrivivax sp. JA1055. The sequence goes on from NZ_JAJKFP010000001.1 coordinate 231,966, forward strand.
GCTCGTCGAGCTGGCGATCACGCTGGTGGTGCTGGGCGTGATCGGCGCGCTGGCGCTGCCCTCCTTCCTGGACAGCATCCGCAAGAGCCGGCGCTCCGATGCCTACGCCGCGGTCGCGGCGGTGCAGCAGGCGCAGGAGCGCTGGCGCAGCAACCACGCCGAATACGCCACCTCGCTCGCCGACCTCGGGCTGGGTGACGCCAGCGTCTCGGGCTACTACACGATCGAGATCGGCAGCTCGGCCGCGCCGGGCGACACGCTGGCCAGCGCCTACGTCGTCACCGCCCGCGGCCGCAGCGGCACCAGCCAGGCCGCCGACCCGCAGTGCCGCCACCTCAGCATGCGCCTGCGCGGCGGCAACCTCGAGTACGCCGGCTGCGGCAGCTGCGGCGACTTCTCCTACGGCGTGGCCCACGCCTGCTGGCCCCGGTGATGCGCGCCGCCTCGCCCCGGCCGCGCGGCCTGACGCTGATCGAGCTGATGCTCGCGATCGGCCTGCTGGGCGTGATGCTGGCGCTGGGCGCGCCGTCGCTGTTCGACTACATCCGCGTGCAGCGGCTCAAGAGCGTCAACGCGCAGCTCGGCACCGACGTGCAGTTCGCCCGCGGCCAGGCGGTGGCACACGGCCTGCGGTCCTTCGTGCTCTTCCCGGCGGCGGGCACGCCGGTGGCCTGCTACACGATCTACGAGCTGCGTCCCGGCGCCGACGCGAGCAAGCTCTATTGCGACTGCACCCGCGGCCCCGGCTTGGCCTGCCCGAACGCGGTGGCCATCGAGCTGCGCACCGTCGTGCTGCCGGCCGACGGCGGCGTGCGCTTCCAGCTGCCCGCCGGCGACCGCGGCTTCGGCTTCGACCCGCTGACCGGCGGCCTGCTGACGCACAGCCTCGACCTGCTGCCCCAGCCGCTGAACGCCTTCGTGCTCGACACCCTGCTCGACACCGAACGCTACCTGCGCACCACCGTCGGCCGCGCCGGCCGGCCGAGCGCCTGCGCCAGCCGGCCGGCGCTGGGGGCCTCGCCGTGCTGAGCCGCCGGCCGCGGCGCGCCGCGCCGCCGCGCCGCGGCCAGCGCGGGCTGTCGATCGTCGAGCTGATGGTCGGCGTGACGATCGGCCTGCTGGTCGTCGCCGCGTCGGCGCTGCTGGTGTCCGGGCAGCTCACCGAGAACCGCCGGCTGCTGCTGGAGACCCAGCTGCAGCAGGACCTGCGCGCCACCGCCGACATCGTCGTGCGCGACCTGCGCCGCGCCGGCATCTGGAACGAGGCCCAGAGCAGCGCCGTCTGGTCCACCGAGAACCCCGACCCGCAGTGCAACCGCTACACCACCGTGACGCCCGGCTCGGGCTCGGTGGTCTACCGCTACTACCGCAGCGGCGACAACAACAGCGCGCTGGGCATCCGCCTCGACAACGGCGTGCTGCGGTCGGCGATCCACGCCGCCGACGCCGTCTCCGGCAGCACCTGCCTGCAGTCGGCGACGCCGGCGAACTGGCAGGAGCTGACCGACGGCCGCTCGGTCAAGGTGACACGCTTCGACGTCGAATGGCTGGACGACGGCAGCACGCCCGAGCCGCTGCCCTGCGCCAAGCTCTGCGCCGACGGCTCGACCGACTGCTGGCCGGTGCTGCGCGTGCGGCTGCTGAAGGTCACGATCGAGGCCGAGTCGGTGGCCGACCCGAGCGTGCGCCGCGCGCTGCAGGCCACGGTCAAGCTGCGCAACGACGACATCGAGTTCCGCGACCCGGCGGAGCCGACGCGCATGTGCCCGGCATGAGGCCCGCCGCCCCACCCCCGCGCCGCCGCGCCGGCCAGCAGGGCCTGGCGGCGCTGGCCGTCGTGCTGCTGCTGTTCTTCGTCGTCTCGCTGGTGGCCGCCTACACCAGCCGCAACCTGATCTTCGAGCAGCGCACCGGCATCAACCAGTACCGGTCCACGCAGGCGATGGAGACCGCCGAGGCGGCGCTGGAGTGGGCGCTGCTGAAGCTCAACGGCGGCCGCATCGATGGCGACTGCGAACCCAGCACCGAGCCCAGCGACACGAGCTATCGCGAGCGCTACCTGGTGGTGGACCCGGACAAGGGCTTCTACGGCCCCCGCCTGAACGCCGCGACCGGCACCGCCGCGTTCGCGACCTGCGTGCGCGACGGCGCGGCCTGGCGCTGCCGCTGCCCGGCCACCGGCGTCGAGCTGCCCGACGCACCGGCCGGCGACGGCCCCCACCCCGCGTTCCGCGTCGCGCTCGTCGGCTCCAGCACGCGGCCGGGCATGGTGCGCATCTACGCCAACGCCTGCACCCGGCTCGCCGAGGCGTGCCTGGCCTTCGCGCCGAACATGAGCACGCTGCCGATCGTGCGCGCCGTCGCGCCGGGCGGCGAAGGCTTCGCCGCGATCTCCACCTGGGCCGGCATGACCGGGCGCGTCCCGGCGCTGGAGCGCAGCGCCACCAAGATCGTCAGCGGGGTCGCGCCGCGCGACACGATCGTCGCGCGGCAGGACATCGGCAGCAGCGGCGGCAGCCTCGTGGCCGGGCGCCGCGGCCAGGACCTCGGCTTTGCCGCGCGCGCCGGCGGCACGATTGCCGGCATCGGCGTCGAAGCCGCGCCGGGCTCGCCCGCCGACACGGCCACGGCGCTGCGGGCCGGCGACGGCGCGCTCGCGGGCCTGGCCCTGCCCGAGCCCTCGCTCGCCGGCATGCGCATGTTCGCGTCGGTTTTCATGATGCGGCCCGAGACCTTCCGCGACCAGCCGGCCGCCGTCGTGCTCGACTGCGGGATGTCGGCCTGCGACGGCAGCACGCTGGCCACCACGGTCGCGCTGAACCCGGGCCGCCCGATCTGGGTCGAGGGCGACCTGCTGCTCGACGGCAGCGGCGACATCGGCAGCAGCGCCATGCCGGTGACCCTCGTCGTCACCGGAGACCTCGACTTCGACGCCGGCGGGCGCACCGTGCACGGCCTGGTCTACGGCCGCGCCGCCAACTGGCGCCTCAGCGGCCTGGCGCGTGTCGAGGGTGCGCTGGTCGCCGAGAACCAGCTCGACATCGCGACCAGCCCCGGCAGCGCGGTGCGTCACGACCCCGAGGTGATGCGCCACCTCGCGACGCTGAGCGGCAGCTTCGTGCGCGTGCCCGGCAGCTGGAAGGACTTCCCGTGACGGCGCGCCTGCACGCGGCCCGCGGCGTCTCGCTGGTCGAGGCGATGGTCGCGCTGGCCGTGATGGCGATCGGCCTGCTCGGCGTCGTCGGGCTGCAGGCCACGCTGCGTGCCAACGCCGACGTCTCGCGCCAGCGCAGCGAGGCCGTGCGCATCGCCCAGGAACAGCTGGACACGCTGCGCGGCTACACCTCGCTGGCCGGCGCCAGCGGCCTCAGCTACGAAGGCATCGCAGACCTCGACGGCGAACCCGTCGCGACCGGCATCGCGAACACCGAGTTCACGCTCCACCAGACGGTGACCGCGGCAGGCGCCGGCCGCGCCAAGATGGTCGAGCTGCAGGTCGCCTGGCGCGACCGCCGCGCCGAGAGCGACAACCAGTGGGTCGATTTCGCGACCCTGATCGCCGGCACGCCGCCGGCGCTGGCCGGCTCGCTGATCCTGTCGCCGGCGAAGACGGCGCTGGCCACGCCCGGCGGCCGCCACCCGGCGATCCCGCCGCAGGCCCAGGACAACGGCGACGGCAGCAGCAGCTTCCAGCCCGGCGGCAGCGGCGGCGTCAGCTGGACCTTCGACAACCTGACCGGTGTCATCACCCGGACCTGCTCGGTGGCCGGGGTCTGCAGCTCCAGCTACGCCTTCCTGCTGACCGGCTACGTGCGCTTCGCGACCGGGCAGGCGCCGAGCGCGGCGCTCGCCGAGAACCCGCCGGAGCTCGACGACGCCGACCTCGCCTCGGTGCCCGCGCAAGGCTTCGTGCGCGTGCGGCGCGTCGGCCAGAGTGTCGACGACGTCTGCGTGCACCGTGCCGACCCGCAGCCCACCGGCCCCCGCCCGCGCTTCGTCGTCTACTACTGCGCGGTGCCGGTGGAGGTGTCGGCCGGCGTCTGGTCGGGGCGCTCGGACCTGCACTTCGCCGACCCGCCGGTCGCGCCCGCCCTGCGCCAGCTGGCCAGCGACGCCACCGACGCCGCGCCGAACCACCTGCGCGTCTGCCGCTACTCGCCGGCGCAGAACCCGACACGCAACAGCGACCACCCGGCCGCCTACAGCAGCGTCGGCGGCGCGCTGGTGAACCAGAACTTCCTCGTCATCAGCGCCGGCCCGGCCACCGACAGCACGCCGGCCGGCCCCTGGACCTGCCCGGCGGACGATCCGCAGACGCAGGTGATCTCGTCGACCTGGCCGCACCAGCCGTAGCATCGGCGTCCCGACCCGCCGGGCGCACGCGCCCCGCCGCCCGATGCCGCTCGCCCCGCTGGACCGCACCCGTCTGCTCGAAGCCCTCGCCCTCGCCGAGGGCTCGATCGGCCTGACCGACCCCAACCCGCGCGTCGGCTGCGTCATCGGCCATGACGACGGCCGCGTGCTCGGGCGCGGCGCCACGCAGCGCGCCGGCCAGGCCCACGCCGAGGTCATGGCGCTGCGCGACGCGGCCGCCGCCGGCCACGACACCCGCGGCGCCACCGCCTGGGTGACGCTGGAGCCCTGTGCCCACCACGGCCGCACGCCGCCGTGCTGCGACGCGCTGGTCGCGGCCGGCATCGCCCGTGTCGTCGTCGCCGTCGGCGACCCGTTCCCGCAGGTCGCCGGCGCCGGCATCACCCGGCTGCGCGCCGCCGGCGTGCAGGTCGAGCTCGGCGACGAGGACCTCGCCGCCGCGGCCCGCGAGCTCAACATCGGCTTCTTCTCGCGCGTCGAGCGCGGCCGGCCGTGGCTGCGCATGAAGATCGCCGCCTCGCTGGACGGCCGCACCGCGCTGCCCAACGGCGCCAGCCAGTGGATCACCGGCGAGGCGGCGCGCACCGACGGCCACGCCTGGCGACGGCGCGCCGGCTGCGTGCTGACCGGCATCGGCACCGTGCTCGACGACGACCCCCGGCTCGACGTGCGCCGGGTGCCGACGGTGCTGCAGCCGATGCGCGCCGTGATGGACTCGGGGCTGCGCCTGCCCGCCGGCGCGCGTGTTCTCGCCCCGCCGGGACGCTGCCTGGTGTTCCACGCCGCGCCCGACAGCCCCGCTGTCGCCGTGCTGGCGGCGGCGGGTGCCGAACTGCATGCGCGCCCCGGCACCGACGGCCGCGTCGACGCGCCGGCGGTGCTCGCCGACCTGGCCGCGCTCGGCGTCAACGAGCTGCACGTCGAGGCCGGCGCACGCCTGAACGGCGCGCTGCTGGCCGCCGGGCTCGTCGACGAGCTGCTGGTCTACACCGCGCCGCTGCTGCTCGGCGAGGGCCGGCCGATGGCCGCGCTCGGGCCTTTCGAGACGCTGGCGCAAGGCCACCGCTACGGCTTCGTCGACGCCACGCCTGTCGGCGAGGACCTGCGGCTGCGCCTGCGTCGCGCAGCCATGTGAATGGGGGGATGTCCGCCCGGGGGCCGTCGCTATGATCTTTTCGAGCTGCCGTGCGCGATCGTGCCCACGGGGTCCGAGGAGGGGCAGGACCGATGGTCTCGAAGAATCGTTGGGGGCGTGCCGCACTGGCCGCGTGCTCGCTGGCCTTCGCCGGCGCGGCGTTCGCGGCACCGACCACGTACTACGGCGTCGACCAGACCCCCGAAGGCCAGGTGCCGCCCTTGGGCCAGGCCGTCGGCGCGCTGAACGGCTTCCAGACCGCCGCCACGGCCGCCGGCGGCAGCTTCGCGCGGGAGAGCTTCGAGTCCTACGCGACGCTGTCGACGCCGGCCACGCTGTTCGGCGGCACGGCCGGCCTGAGCCTGGCCGACGGCCCGGGCTTCGGCCAGGTGCAGAAGCTGCCCGAGGACGGCAGCAGCGCCGGCCGCTTCAACACCACGCCCGGCGGCGAGAAGTTCTTCGAGACCTCGCGCTCGTTCACGCTGAGCTTCGCCGACGCGATCAGCGGCATCGGCTTCTACGGCACCGACTTCGGTGACTTCAACGGCCTGCTCCAGGTGAGCATCGGCGGCGTCGTCGTGTTCTCGTTCGACGGCGGCGGCGGCGTGCCGCTGCCGGGCGGCAACTCCGAGGCCGGCAACGACAGCACCAACGGCAACCTGCTGTTCTGGGGCTTCCTCGAGTCCGACCCCTTGCTGGCCTTCCGCGAGGTCGTGTTCACCATCTCCCAGGGCCAGAGCGAAGGCAACGACTACCTCGGCTTCGACGACCTGCTGACTGTCAGGCTCGCCGCGCAGCCGCCGGGCGACGTGCCCGAGCCGGCGTCGCTGGCGCTGGCGGGGCTGGCGCTGGCCGGCGCCGGGGTCGCCCGCCGCCGCCGCCCGCGCTGACGCGGCCGGCCCCGGGCGGCTCCATTTCACGGGCGGACGCCGCGAGGCGTCCGCCCTTTCGTTTGCCCGCCCGGGGCGTGGCGGACGCGCCGCCTACAATTCCACGATGCCGATTTCCCCCGTCCCCGAGCTGGTTGCCGAACTGGCAGCCGGCCGCATGGTCATCCTCGTCGACGAGGAAGACCGCGAGAACGAGGGTGACCTCGTGCTCGCCGCCGAGCACGTCACCCCCGAGGCGATCAACTTCATGGCCCGCTACGGCCGTGGCCTGATCTGCCTGACGCTGACGCGCGAGCGCTGCGAACGCCTGCAGCTGCAGCCGATGGCCGCACGCAACGGCACCCGCATGGGCACTGCCTTCACGGTGTCGATCGAGGCCGCCACCGGCGTCACGACCGGCATCTCGGCGGCCGACCGCGCGCGCACCGTGCAGGCCGCCGTCGCGCGCGACGCCAAGGCCAGCGACCTGGTGCAGCCCGGCCACATCTTCCCGCTGATGGCGCAGGACGGCGGCGTGCTGATGCGCGCCGGCCATACCGAAGCCGGCTGCGACCTCGCCGGCATGGCCGGGCTGACGCCGGCGGCGGTGATCTGCGAGATCATGAAGGACGACGGCACGATGGCGCGCCTGCCGGACCTGGAGGTCTTCGCGCGCGAGCACGGCCTGAAGATCGGCACCATCGCCGACCTGATCCACTACCGCAGCCGCAACGAGACGCTGATCCAGCGTGTCGGCCAGCGCCGCGTGACGACGCCGCACGGCGAGTTCGACTGCATCGCCTACCGCGACAAGGGCGGCGGCCTGCACCTGGCGCTGACCCACGGCCAGTGGACGCCGGCCGACGAGGTCACGGTGCGCGTGCACGAGCCCTTCACCGTCTTCGACGTGCTCGACGCCTGCGGCGGCGGCCACTCCTGGCCGCTGCCGGCGGCGCTGGCCGCGCTGCAGGCCGCCGAACGCGGCTGCGCCGTGCTGCTGAACTGCACCCACGACGTCGAGACGCTGCTGCCGCAGCTGCTGCCGCCCGAGCAGCGCGAGGCCGCGCCGCGCACCCCGGCCGACCTGCGCACCTACGGCGTCGGCGCGCAGATCCTGCGCGAGCTGGGCGTGCGCCGCATGCGCCTGCTCGGCGACCCGCGCCGCATGCCGAGCATGCCGGGCTACGGCCTGGAGATCACCGGCTTCGTCGCCGCGCACGCCTGAAGGACCGCCATGCAGAACGCCGAACAGGGCCAGGCCGCCGATCTCGACGGCCGCGGCCTGCGCATCGCCATCGTGCGGGCGCGTTTCAACGACTCGATCACCGCCGCGCTGGCCGACGCCTGCCGCGCCGAGCTCGCCCGCCTGGACGTCGACGCGGCCGACGTGCGCGAAGTCACCGTGCCCGGCGCGCTTGAGGTGCCGGTGGCGCTGGCCGCGCTGGCCGCCTCGGGCGGCTACGACGCGCTGGTCGCGCTGGGCTGCATCATCCGCGGCGAGACCTACCACTTCGAACTGGTGGCCAACGAAAGCGGCGCCGGCGTCACCCGCGTCGCGCTGGACCACCGCCTCCCCATTGCCAACGCCATCCTGACCGTCGAGAACGAAGCCCAGGCCTGGGCCCGTGCCGAGGACAAGGGCCGCGACGCCGCGCGCGTCGCCGTCGAGATGGCGAACCTGCTGGAAGACCTGTCGTGAGCACCGAACCCACTGCCGCGCGCAAACGCGCCGCGCCCAAGTCCGCCCGTCGCCGTTCGCGCGAGATCGCGCTGCAAGGCCTCTACGAGTGGCTGATCAGCGGCGCCGACGCCGGCACCATCGACGCCCACATGCGCGAGCAGGACGGCTTCGACAAGTGCGACCGCGCCCACTTCGACGCCCTGCTGCACGGCTGCATCGCCGAAGCCTCGGCACTCGACGCGGTGCTCGCGCGCCACGTCGACCGCCGCACCAACCAGCTGTCGCCGGTCGAGCACGCGGTGCTGATGATCGGCGCCTACGAGCTGACGCACTGCCTGGAAGTGCCGTACCGCGTGGCGATCAACGAGGCCGTCGAGCTCGCCAAGAGCTTCGGCGGCACCGACGGCCACAAGTACGTCAACGGCGTGCTCGACAAGGCCGCCGGCGACCTGCGCCCGGCCGAGGTCGCGCAGCGCCGCGCCCAGGGGGCTTGATGCGCGTCGCCAGCCGGGTCGGGCGCATCGACCCGTTCTACGTCATGGAATGCGCCAAGGCGGCCGACCGCATCGCCGCCAGCCCCGCCTGCGACCCCGCACGCGGCGGCGAGCCGATGATCTACCTGAACATCGGCGAACCCGACTTCACCGCGCCGCCGGGCGTGCAGCGCGCCGCCGAGGCCTGCCTGGGGGCCGGCCGCACGCAGTACACGCCGGCGCTGGGCCTGCCCGCGCTGCGCGAGCGCATCGCCGGCTGGTACCGCACACGCTGGGGTGTGGACGTCGACCCGGCGCGCATCGCCGTCACCGCCGGCGCGTCGGCGGCGCTGCAACTCGTCTGCCTGGCCTTGTTCGAGGCCGGCGACGAGGTGCTGATGCCGGACCCGAGCTACCCCTGCAACCGCCACTTCGTCGCCGCCGCCGGCGGCACGGCGCGGCTGCTGCCGGCCACGCCCGAGGCGCGTTTCCAGCTCGATGCCGCCTCGGTCGCGGCGAACTGGACGCCGGCCACACGCGGCGTGCTGCTGGCCTCGCCGAGCAACCCGACCGGCACCTCGATCGCGCCGGCCGAGATGGGGGCCATCGCCGAGACCGTGCGCGCGCGCGGCGGCGTGACCATCGTCGACGAGATCTACCTCGGGCTGGGCTACGACGAGGCCTTCGGCCACACGGCGCTGGCGCTGGGCGAGGACGTCGTCTCGATCAACAGCTTCTCCAAGTACTTCAGCATGACCGGCTGGCGGCTGGGCTGGGTGGTGCTGCCGCCGGCGCTGGTCGGCGCCGTCGAGAAGCTGGCGCAGAACCTCTTCATCTGCGCCTCGACGGTGGCCCAGCACGCCGCGCTGGCGTGTTTCGAGCCCGAGGCGATCGCCGAGTACGAACGCCGGCGCGAGGAGTTCCGCCGCCGCCGCGACTACATCGTGCCGGCGCTGCAGGGCCTGGGGCTGGACGTGCCGGTCGTGCCCGACGGCGCGTTCTACGCCTGGGCCGACTGCTCGCGCTATTCGCCCAGCAGCTGGGACTTCTGCATGCAGATGATGGAGCGTGCCCACGTCGCGATGACGCCGGGACGCGACTTCGGCCTGGCCGCGGCCGAGCGTTTCGTGCGCCTGTCCTTCGCCAACTCGATGGCCCAGTTGGAGGCCGCGATCTCGCGCCTGGCGCGCGAACTCCGATGAGCCCGCGGCAGCCCTGCCGGCCCGGGGGCCGTTGCTGCGCTGCCGCATAATCGCCCGCCGATGTCCGAGCCCGCCGTCTTCCGCCACCGCGTCCGCGTCTACTGGGAAGACACCGACGCCGGCGGCGTCGTCTACTACGCGAACTACCTGAAGTTCTTCGAGCGCGCGCGCACCGAATGGCTGCGCTCGCTGGGCATCGGGCAGGAAGCCGGCCGCGTCGCCACCGGCACCGTCTTCGTCGTCGCCGACGCCAGCGTCTCGTACCGCCGCCCGGCGCGGCTGGACGACGAGCTCGTCGTCACCGCCACCGTGCGCGAGCTGTGCCGGGCCTCGCTCGTCTTCGCCCAGCAGGCCTGGCGCGGCGAGGAGCTGCTCGCCGAAGCCGAGGTGCGCGTCGGCTGCGTCGACGCCGCCACCTTCCGCCCCGTGCGCATCCCGCTCCCGATCTTCGACGCCCTCCGATGAACCAGGATCTCTCGATCATCTCCCTCGTGCTGCAGGCGAGCGCCGTCGTGCAGCTCGTGATGGCCGGCCTCGTGCTGGTCTCGCTGGCCAGCTGGACCGTCATCTTCGGCAAGCTCTTCGGGCTGAAGACCGTGCGTGCGCGCAACGAGGCCTTCGAACGCGAGTTCTGGTCCGGCCGCAGCCTGACCGAGCTGAACCAGGCGGCGACGAACAAGAGCGACGCGGCACCGATCGAGCGCATCTTCGCCAGCGGCATGCGCGAGTTCCTGAAGCTGCGCGAGAAGCGCCTGGACCCGGGCGCCCAGCTCGACGGCGCACGCCGCGCGATGCGCGCCAGCTTCCAGCGCGAGCTCGACGCGATCGAGAGCCACCTGAGCTTCCTGGCCTCGGTCGGCTCGGTCTCGCCGTATGTCGGCCTGTTCGGCACCGTCTGGGGGATCATGCACGCCTTCGTCGGCCTGTCCAACCTGCAGCAGGTGACGCTGGCCACCGTCGCGCCGGGCATCGCCGAGGCGCTGGTGGCCACCGCGATCGGCCTGTTCGCGGCGATCCCGGCGGTCGTCGCCTACAACCGCTTCGCCCGCGACATCGACCGCATCGCGACGCAGTTCGAGACCTTCATCGAGGAGTTCTCGAACATCCTGCAGCGCAACGCGACCGGCCCCGCAGGGAGCGTCTGAGATGCCGGCCGTGGCTTCCCGCGGCGGCCGCGGCCGCCGGCGCTCGATGAACGAGATCAACATGGTCCCGTTCATCGACGTGATGCTGGTGCTGCTGATCATCTTCATGGTCACCGCGCCGCTGATCACCACCGGCCTGGTCGATCTGCCGTCGGTCGGCAAGTCGCAGCAGCGCCCGAGCGCGGTGGTCGAGATCGTCGTCGGCAGCGACGAGACGCTGAAGCTGCGCCTGATCGACGGCAGCAAGGCCGGCGAGCCCGACGCCGTCAAGCTGCCGCAGCTCGTCGAGCGTGTGCGCGAGGCGCAGGGCGGCAAGGCCGAGGTGCCGGTCGTCATCAGCGCCGACCGCAACGTCAAGTACGAGAGCGTCGTGCGCGTGATGGACACGCTGCAGCGCGCCGGCGTGCAGCGCGTCGGCCTCTCGGTCAAGCAGGGAGCCTGAGCCCGTGGCGCACGACGCGCTGCAGCCCCGCCCGCCCGACAGCCTCGTGCCCGGCGCCGGGCTGGCGCTGCTCGTGCACGGGCTGCTGATCGTCGGCCTGACGGTTGCCGTCGACTGGCATTCGGCCGAGCCCGAGACGATCAGCGCCGAGCTCTGGGCCGCCGTGCCGGAGGTCGCCGCGCCGCCGCCGGCACCCGAGCCGCCGCCCCCGGCGCCCGAACCCAGGCCCGCCCCCGAGCCGAAGCCGGCGCCGCCGCAGGCCGCGCCCGAGCGCGACGCCGAGATCGCCACCGAACGCGCCGAACGCCGAAAGAAGGAAGAGGAGCGCGAGAAGCGCGAACTCGCCGAGAAACAGGCGGCGGAGAAGAAGGCGCGCGAGAAGGCCGAGGCCGAGAAGAAGGCCAAGGCCGAGGCCGACGAGAAGAAGAAGGCCGAGCAGCAGAAGCTCGCCGCCCAGAAGGCCGAGGCCCAACGCCTGGCCAAGCTGCGCGAAGACCAGCTGAAGCGCCTGCAGAACTCGCTCGGCGGCACCGGCACCGGCGCGGCCACGTCCACCGGCACCGCCGCCCGCGACGCCGGCCCGTCGGCGTCCTACGGCGGCAAGCTGCGCCGGCTGATCAAGGACAACACCGTCTTCACCGAGTCGGTCAGCGGGAACCCGCAGGCCGAGGTCGAGGTGCGCGCCGGCCCGACCGGCACGATCATCGCCCGCCGGCTGATCAAGTCCAGCGGCCTGCCGTCCTGGGACGAGGCCGTGCTGCGCGCGATCGACCGCATCGGCACGCTGCCGCGCGACGTCGACGGCCGCGTGCCGCCGGTGATCGTCGTCACCGCGCGCCCCAACGACTGATCAGCACTCGGCGCCGCCGGCCGCACGCAGGTCCTGCGCCGTGGCCTGCGCGGCGGCCAGCGCCACGCGCACGCCGTCGATCTGCGTCGCCAGCGGCAGGCTGGGCCCGGGCCGGCGCGCCGCCTGCGCCGGCAGCAGCGGCAGGTGCATGAAGCCGCCGCGCACGCCCGGCCGCGCCGCCAGCCGGTGCATCAGGCCGTAGAAGACGTGGTTGCAGACGTAGGTGCCGGCGGTCTGCGACACCGAGGCCGGCAGCCCGGCGGCGTGCAACGCCGCGACCATGGCCTTCACCGGCAGCGTCGAGAAGTAGGCCGCCGGGCCGCACGCCACCACCGGCTGGTCGACCGGGCAGGCGCCGAGGTTGTCGGGGATGCGCGCATCGTCGACGTTGATCGCCACGCGCTCGACGCTGAAGTCGGCGCGCCCGGCGGCCTGGCCCAGGCACAGCACGAGCACCGGCGTGTGCCGCGCCAGGGCCTCGTCCAGCGCCTGCAGCGCCGCGCCGAAGGCGCAGGGCAGGCGCTGCGCGACGACACGCGCGCCGCCGATCAGCTCGCCGTCCAGTGCCGCGCCGACCTCCCACGACGGGTTGATCTCTTCGCCGCCGAAAGGCTCGAAACCGGTCAGCAGCAGGGTCGCAAGGCGCTCGTTCATCGGATTAATGTCACTTTAAGTCGCGCTGAAGACAGTGCCGGCCGTGGACACCGCCGACACCGACCCGCCACGCTGGACGATAAACGCCCGCGTCGAGACCCTGCTGCTGGGCGCCAGCGTCTTCTGGGCACTGGCCGTCAACCAGCGCTTCTTCTCAGGTGCGCTGGCCGGCCACCCCGGCAGCAGCCTGGGCTTCACGCTCGCGCTGGGCCTGGCGCTGGTGGCGCTGCACTTCCTGCTGCTGGCGCCGTTCGCGACCCGCGTCACCGTCAAGCCGCTGCTGGCGCTGATGTTCGTCGCCACCGCCTTCGCCGCGCACTACATGAACCGGCTGGGCATCTACCTCGACCCGTCGATGCTGCGCAACGTGCTGCGCACCGACGTGCGCGAGGCCAGCGAGCTGTTCACGCCGTCGCTGCTGCCCGACCTGCTGCTGCTGGCCGGGCTGCCGCTGCTGGTGCTGTGGCGCGTGCGTCTCGTGCGCCGCGGCGGCTGGACCTCGGCGCTGGGCATTCGTGTCGCCAGCATCGGCATCGCCGCGGCGCTGCTGGTCGGCACGGTGGTCGCGCAGTACCAGCCGCTGGCCTCGCTGATGCGCAACCAGAAGGAGCTGCGCTACCTGGTGACGCCGGCCAACTACCTGTGGTCGATGGCCAGCGTCTTCGGCCGCGAGGCGCGCGCCAGCGGGCCGAAGACGCCGATCGGCACCGACGCCCGGCCGGGCGAGAGCTGGCACCACAGCGCCCGGCCGCGGGTCGTCGTGCTCGTCGTCGGCGAGACCGCGCGTGCCGCCAACTGTGGCCTGGACGGCTACACGCGCCAGACCACGCCGCAGCTCGCGACGCTGCCGGTCGTCGCCTTCCGCGACGTGACCAGCTGCGGCACCAACACCGAGGTCTCGGTGCCCTGCATGTTCTCGGCGCTGGGCCGGCGGCGCTACGACGAGGACACGATCCGCGGCAGCGAGTCGCTGCTGAACCTGCTGGCACGCGCCGGCGTGCGCGTGCGCTGGCGTGACAACCAGGCCGGCTGCAAGGGCGTCTGCGACGGCGTGCCGTCGGAGACCGCGGCCGCGGTCGGGCCGGCGTCGCTGTGCCCCGACGGCCACTGCCTGGACGAGGCCCTGCTCACCGGCCTGGACGGCTGGCTGGCACAGGCGACGGGCCGGCAGGTGCTGGTGCTGCACCAGCTGGGCAACCACGGCCCGGCCTACTTCCGCCGCTATCCGCCCGAGTTCGAGCGGTTCAAGCCCGCCTGCCGCGACGAGGACCTGCGCAACTGCTCGCGCGAGCAGATCGTCAACGCCTACGACAACGCCCTGCTCTACACCGACCACCTGCTGGCGACGCTGGTGCGCACGCGGCAGGCGCATGCCGACCGCGTCGACGCGACGATGGTCTACGTCTCCGACCACGGCGAGTCGCTGGGCGAGAACAACCTGTTCCTGCACGGCCTGCCCTACCCGATCGCGCCGCAGGAGCAGAAGAAGGTGCCGATGGTCGTCTGGTCGACCGCTGGCGGCTCGCTGGACACCGCCTGCCTGGGCCGCCGCGCCGCGCTGCCGGCCAGCCACGACAACCTGTTCCACCTGATGCTGGGCCTGCTGGACGTGCAGACCTCGCTGTACGAGCCGGCGATGGACCCCAGCCACGGCTGCCGCCGAGACGTGACGCCGTGAAGGCCGCGCCGCTGCTGCACCGCGACCTCGGTGTCGTGCTGGCCGCGCTGCTGCCGGTGCTGGCCTGGGACTTCGGCGGGCTGGACCTGCCGCTGCAGCGCCTGCTCGGCGGGCCCGAGGGCTTCGCCTGGCGTTCGCACTGGCTGACGAGCACCGTGCTGCACCAGGGCGGGCGCGCGCTGGCCTGGGTCGTCGTCGCGCTGCTGGCGGTCAACGTCGTGCGGCCGCTGCTCGGCTGTGCGCTGACCCGCGCCGAGCGCCTGCGCTGGCTGCTCGTCACGCTGGCGGTGTTCGCCGTCGTGCCGCTGCTCAAGGACAGCAGCGCGACGAGCTGCCCCTGGTCGCTGGCCGAGTTCGGCGGCCAGGCGGCCTACGTCTCGCACTGGCGCTGGGGCGTCGCCGACGGCGGTCCGGGGCGCTGCTTCCCGTCGGGCCACGCGACCGCGGCGGCGGCCTTCTTCACCGGCTGGTTCGCGCTGCGGCGGCAGCATCCACGCGGCGCGCGGCTGTGGCTGGGCGCGACGCTGGCGCTGACGGCCCTGCTCGGCGGCGCCCAGGTGCTGCGCGGCGCGCACTACGTCAGCCACGTGCTCTGGGCGGCCTGGGTGTGCTGGCTGGCCGCCACCGTCACCGCGCCGCGGGCGCTGCCGCAGCCGGCCTACGCCGCGCCGTAACCGCCGCCGCCGGGCGTCTCGACGACGAAGACGTCGCCCGGCGCCATCGGCACCGAGCCGATGTGGCCGAGCGCCTCGACACGCCCGTCGGCGCGTTCGACGCGGTTCACGCCCAGCGCGCCGGGCCGGCCGCCGGCCAGCCCGAAAGCCGGCACCTCGCGGCCGTTGCTGAGGATGGACGCGGTCATCGGCTCCAGGAAACGCACGCGGCGCACGCCGCCGTCGCCGCCGCGCCAGCGGCCGGCGCCGCCCGAGCCGGCGCGGACCGCGTAGCTCTCCAGCAGCACCGGGAAACGGTGCTCCAGCACCTCGGGGTCGGTCAGGCGCGAGTTCGTCATGTGCGTCTGCACGACCGCCGTGCCGTCGAAACCCGGGCCGGCGCCCGAGCCGCCGGAGATCGTCTCGTAGTACTGGTGGCGCTCGTTGCCGAAGGTGAAGTTGCTCATCGTGCACGGCCCCGAGGCCATCACGCCGAGCGCGCCGTAGAGCGCGTTGGTGACGCACATCGAGGTCTCGACGTTGCCCGCCACCACCGCCGCCGGCGGCCGCGGGTTGAGCATCGAGCCCTCGGGCACGACGATCTTCAGCGGCTTCAGGCAGCCGGCGTTGAGCGGGATGTCGGCGTCGACCAGGGTGCGGAAGACGTAGAGCACCGCGGCCATCGTCACTGCCTTCGGGGCGTTGAAGTTGTTCGCCAGCTGCTCGCTGGTGCCGCTGAAGTCGATCGTCGCCTCGCGCGCCGCGGCGTCGACGGTGACCTGCACGCGGATCACGGCGCCGTTGTCCAGCGGCAGCTCGAAAGCGCCGTCCTTCAACGCACCGATGACGCGGCGCACCGACTCCTCGGCGTTGTCCTGCACGTGGCCCATGTAGGCGGCCACCGTCTCGCGGCCGTACTGGGCGACCATCGCGCGCAGCTCGTGCACGCCTTTCTCGTTGGCGGCGATCTGCGCGCGCAGGTCGGCGAGGTTCTGCTCCGGGTTGCGCGCCGGGTGCGCGCCGGAGCTCAGCAGCGCACGCATCTCCGCTTCGCGCAGCCGGCCGCCTTCGACCAGCAGCACGTTGTCCAGCAGCACGCCTTCCTCGGCGATCGAAGTCGAGAACGGCGGCATCGAGCCCGGCGTGATGCCGCCGATGTCGGCATGGTGGCCGCGGCTGGCGACGAAGAACGCCGGCTTCGCATCCTCGTCGGCGAGGTAGACCGGCGTCACGACGGTGACGTCGGGCAAATGCGTGCCGCCGTGGTACGGGTCGTTGAGCACGTAGACGTCGCCCGGCTTCATCGCCGGGTTGCGCGCGATGACGCTGGCGATGCTCTCGCTCATCGAGCCCAGATGCACCGGCATGTGCGGCGCGTTGGCGATCAGCCGGCCCTCGGCGTCGAACAGCGCGCAGGAGAAGTCCAGCCGCTCCTTGATGTTCACCGAGTAGGCGGTGTTCTGCAGCCGCGAGCCCATCTGCTCGGCGATGCTCATGAAGAGGTTGTTGAAGACCTCCAGCAGCACCGGGTCGGCGTCGGTGCCGACGGCGTGCGCGGCAGCGCGCGGCGCGATGCGCTCCAGCTCCAGCGATGCGTCCGGCCGCACGCGCGCGCGCCAGCCGGGTTCGACGACCGTCGTCGCGTTGCGCTCGGCGACGATCGCCGGGCCGTCGACCGTCGCGCCGGCCGCGAGCGTCTGGCGCTGGTGCAGCGCCGCGTCGTGCCAGCCGCCGTGATACAGGCGAACGTGCGCCGCAGGCTCGGGCGTGAACGGCGCCGGCTCGGCGGCGATGTCGGCCGCGCCGAAGGCTTCGCCGGCAGCGACCGCCTCGACACCGACCGCTTCGACGACCAGCGCACGCCCCGGCATCGTGAACGCGAAGCGGCGGCGGTAGGCGGCTTCGAAAGCCGCGGCCAGCGCGCCGGCGTCGGCATCCCAGGCCAGTTCCAGCGCGGTGTCGGTGCCGGCGTAACGCAGGTGCAGGCGCTCGCGGCAGTCGATGCTCTCGGGCGCGACGCCTTGCGAGGCCAGTTCGCCGGCGGCGGTGGCCGCCAGTTCGTCGAGCCGGGCGCGTGCCGCGGCCAGGCCGGCGGCGTCCAGCGGCGCTTCGAGCGAAGCCTCGCGCATCACGATGCGGTCGGCCAGCCCCATGCCGTAGGCCGACAGCACGCCGGCCAGCGGGTGCACGAAGACGCGGCCCATGCCGAGTGCGTCGGCCACCGCGCAGGCATGCTGGCCGCCGGCACCGCCGAAACACTGCAGCGTGTAGCCGGTGACGTCGTAACCGCGCGCCACCGAGATGCGCTTGATCGCGTTGGCCATGTTCTGCACCGCGATCGCGAGGAAGCCTTCGGCCAGCGCCTCGGGCGTCGTCGGCCTGCCGGTCGCGGCCTGGACCTCGGCGGCCAGCGCGGCGAAGCGTGCGGCGACGCCGTCGGCGTCCAGCGGTTCGTCGGCACCGGGGCCGAAGACCTTGGGGAACCAGGCCGGCTGCACACGCCCGAGCAGCACGTTGGCGTCGGTCGTCGCCAGCGGCCCGCCGCGGCGGTAACACGCCGGGCCCGGATGCGCGCCGGCGCTCTCGGGGCCGACCCGCAGCCGGGCGCCGTCGAAGGCCAGGATCGAGCCGCCGCCGGCGGCCACGGTGTGGATGCTCATCATCGGCGCGCGCATGCGCACGCCGGCGACCTGGGTCTCGAAGGCGCGCTCGAACTCGCCGGCCCAGTGGCTGACGTCGGTGCTGGTGCCGCCCATGTCGAAGCCGATCAGCTTGCGGTGGCCGGCGGCTGCCGCGGTGCGCACCATGCCGACGATGCCGCCGGCCGGGCCGGAGAGGATGGCGTCCTTGCCCTGGAAGCGCGTGGCCTCGGTCAGCCCGCCCGAGCTCTGCATGAACAGCAGCCGCACGCCGGGCATCTGCGCGCCGACGCGGTCGACGTAGCGGCGCAGGATCGGCGACAGGTAGGCGTCGACGACGGTCGTGTCGCCGCGCGGCACGAACTTCATCAGCGGGCTGGTCTGGTGCGAGGCGCTGACCTGCACGAAACCGGCTTCGTGCGCCAGCCGCGCCGCGGCCGCCTCGTGCGCCGTGTGGCGCCAGCCGTGCAGGAAGACGATGGCGCAGGACTTGAACCCCGCGTCGCGCGCCGCCGCCAGCTCGGCGGCCAGCGCCGCCTCGTCCAGCGGCTGCAGCACCGTGCCGTCGTCCTGCACGCGTTCGTCGGCTTCGACGACGCGCGAGTAGAGCCGCTCGGGCAGCACGATGTGGCGGTCGAAGAGCCGCGGCCGCGCCTGCCAGGCAATGCGCAAGGCGTCGCGGAAACCGCGGGTCGTCACCAGCAGCGTCGGCTCGCCCTGGCGCTCGAGCAGCGCGTTGGTGGCCACCGTCGTGCCCATCTTCACGCAGTCGACGAGCTCCGGCGTGATCGCCTGCCCCGGCGCCAGGCCGAGCAGGCGGCGGATGCCCTCGACGGCGGCGTCCTCGTAGTGCTCCGGGTTCACGGACAGCAGCTTCAGCGTGTGCAGCGCACCCGCCGGGTCGCGGCCGACGACGTCGGTGAAGGTGTCGCCACGGTCGATCCAGAACTGCCAGAGCCTCTTCGTCACGCCTTGCTCCTCGACGCCGCCGATCGCGGCCCGGCCGAGTCTAGAAGCGCCGGCGCCGGCGCGCCTCGGGGGCCGACCCTGCGGCCGGTGCGGCACATGCCGCATCTGGGCCGCTTTCCCTGACCAGTTCGAGGTTTCGGCGCCGGCCCGCGCGCCTAGCATCGACGCACGGCGCAATGGACCGGGCAGGCGCCCGGCCGCCCGGAGAACCCACCGAGCCTCCGCCATGACCGACCTGTCCCTTCCCCCGCACTCCTATCCCGGCGACTCCATCGGCGGCGAGCCCACGCCCGGCGCGCGCCACGAGGCTTTCGCCTGGCCGACGCCGCCGCTGCCCGGCTACCCGCCGCCGGCGCGCGCGACGCAGCCCGAGGCCTGCGAGGTCGAGGGCCACAACGGCAAGGTGATGGTCGGCCGGCTGATGTACTTCCATCCTGCCGACGGCCTGCTGAAGCTGCGTGTGGCCGCCTCGCGCATGACGGTGACGCTGCGTTTCGACCAGTTCCGCCGGCTGCGCCTGCTGCATCCGCTGGCGCCGGTGCCGGCCGATGCCGATGCCGACACCGTGGCCGACGGCAGCGACGCGCGCCCGGCCGAGCCGTTCGCGCTGCTGTTCAAGGACGGCACGACGGTCGAGGGCCTGACGATGGGCCACGAGGAGACCGAGCACGGCCTGTTCGTCTTCGAGCCGCTGGACCTGGCCGGCTCGGTGCGGCGCAGCTTCTTCCCGAGCGCCAGCTACCGCCGCGCCTCGCTGGGCGGCAGCGCCTGGGCCGAGACCGACGCCGTCGCGCTCGACGAGGCCCCGCCGCCCGCGACGCCGGCCGCGCCCCCGGCGGTCTGCCAGACGCTGGGCGTGCGCCCGGTGGCGACGATCGAGGACCTCACCCAGGCCATCGACGACCAGGCACGCATGCCGATGGTGCGCATCGGCGAGGCGCTGATCGCGCTGGGCTTCATCACCCCGCGCGAGCTCGACGGCGCGCTGGAGCAGCAGAAGAACGAACGCGGCGTCGCGCTGGGCCAGCTGCTGGTGCGCCAGGGCGTCGTCTCGCAGGAGAACCTGCAGACCGCGCTGGCGCGCAAGATGCGCTACCCGGTGGTCGACGCGGGGAGCTTCCCGATCGAGGCCCGCGCGCTGCAGCGCCTGCCCTACGCGATCGCCTCGCGGCTGACGGCGCTGCCGCTGATCCTGCACGGCGGCCGCCTCGTCGTCGCGCTGGAAGATCCGTCGCAACGCCTGACGATCGACGAGATCGAGTTCGCCTCGCAATGCAAGGTGGTGCCGGTGCTGGCCCGCGCCGGCACGCTGGCCGCGGCGCTGCACGCGGCCTACGACAAGGTCGGCGCCGTCGACCTGTCGCTGCGCCGCCTGGGCGACGGCGGCGCGGCGACCGAGTTCGAGCCCGAGGACGCCGGCAAGCTGCTGGCGTCGCTGGAGCAGACGCCCGAGGTCAAGGGTGCCGAGGACGACGGCCCGAGCATCGAGCAGAGCGACAACTCGCTGGTGCGGCTGATCAACACGATGATCCTCGAGGCCCAGGCCCAGGGGGTCAGCGACATCCACGTCGAGACCCAGCCCGGGCGCGAGAAGGTGCGCATCCGCTTCCGCAAGGACGGCCAGCTGCGCCCCTACCTGGAGCTGCCGCCCACCTACCGCAACGCGCTGCTGGCGCGGCTGAAGATCATGTGCGACCTCGACATCAGCGAGCGCCGCAAGCCGCAGGACGGCAAGATCAACTTCGGCCGCTTCGTGCCCGGCCAGCGCCTGGAGCTGCGCGTGGCGACGATCCCCACGCACAGCGGCCTCGAGGACGCGGTGCTGCGCCTGCTGGCCAGCGCCAAGCCGCTGCCGCTGGACAAGCTGGGGCTCAGCGCGAACAACTTCGAGCGCTTCAAGGCCGTCGTCGCACGCCCCTACGGCATGGTGCTGTGCGTCGGCCCGACCGGCTCGGGCAAGACGACGACGCTGCACTCGGCGCTGGGCTACATCAACACCCCCGACCGCAAGATCTGGACGGCCGAGGACCCGATCGAGATCACCCAGGCCGGGCTGCGCCAGGTGCAGGTCAACCCGCGCATCGACTGGACCTTCGCCAAGGCGCTGCGCGCCTTCCTGCGTGCCGACCCGGACGTCATCATGGTCGGCGAGATCCGCGACCAGGAGACCTCGCAGGTCGCGATCGAAGCCTCGCTGACCGGCCACCTGGTGCTGTCCACGCTGCACACCAACAGCGCCCCGGAGACCGTGACCCGGCTGCTGGACATGGGCATGGACCCGTTCAACTTCGCCGATGCGCTGCTCGCCGTGCTGGCCCAGCGCCTGGTGCGCCGGCTGTGCCCCGACTGCCGCCAGCCCTACGACGCCGGCGAGGCCGAGCTCGCCGAGCTGCTGGCCGACTACCGCCACGCGATGGGCGACGCCGAGAACGTGCCTGGCGAGGCCGAGGTGCTGGCCGACTGGCGCCGCCGCCTGACCACGCCCGAAGGCCGCTACAAGCTCTACCGCCCGGCCGGCTGCCCCAAGTGCGACGGCAGCGGCTTCCGCGGCCGCGCCGCGATCCACGAGCTGATGACCGTCTCGCGCCGCATGCGCCAGCTGATCCAGACCGGCGCACGCGCCGAGGAGCTGCAGCGCTGCGGCCTGTCCGAGGGCATGCGCACGCTGCGTCAGGACGGCATCGAGAAGGTGCTGGCCGGCGTGACGACGCTTGAGGAAGTGCGCGCGGTCTCCAACTGAGCGCGGCGAGACGGGTTCGCCGCCGCGCGGCTTCGCTGCGTTGACCCGGCACCCTCAAGCAAGCTAGGGAGCGCCCATCCCCCGACGGGACGAGGCGCCCGACGCGGGTTAAGGTGGGCCGAACCATGCGAGCCCAGGGTGTCCACCTCCACCACGCGCTGCAGAGCGGCCGCCAGCACGGCGGCGAACTCGGCCATCCGCTGTTCGAGCTGCTGGCGGCGGTGCAGGCCTCGGGTTCGATCCAGCGTGCAGCGGCCTCGCTGGGCGGGTCCTACCGCCAGGTCTGGGCTTCGCTGAAGCGCTGGGAGTCCGGGCTGGGCCGGCCGCTCGTCGTCTGGACCCAGGGCCACCCGGCGCGGCTGACGCCGCACGCGCAGGCGCTGCTGGCCGAGGAGCGCCTTCTGCGCGCCCGCCATGCGCCGCAGATCGCGGCGCTGCGTGCCGAGCTCGAGCGCCTGTTCGAGTTCGCCGCCGGCGACGAGACGCTGCGGCTGGAGCTGCCCGCGGTGCCCGATCCGGCGCTGGCCCTGCTGCGCGAGGCGGCGGCCGAGCGCCACGGCCTGAACCTCGTGCTGCAGCCCTGTGCCGGCGCCGACGCCGTGCACGCGCTCGCCCAAGGCCGCACGGCGCTGGCGGCCTTCGCGCTGCCCGAGGGCCCGGGCGACGAGCCGGTGCCGGCCGCGGCGCAGGCCCTGCTCGCGTCCGGCCGCTTCACGACGCTGCTGGCGCTGCGACGCACGCTGGGGCTGATGGCCGCGCCGCAGGCGCTGCCCGGCGGCGTCGCCGCGGTCGTCGCGGCGGGCCTGCGGCGGGCCGGCCGGCCGCCGGGCTCGTCGGCCGAGCTCGGCTGGCTGCGGCTGTGCCGGGCCGCGGGCCTCGTGCCGCCGGCACCGGCCCGCGTGGAGCCCACGCACGAGGCGGCCGCCACCGCCGTCGCCCAGGGCCTGGCCGACACCGCGTTCGGCTGCGAGACGGCGGCCGCGGCACAGGGGCTGGCCTTCCGGGCGCTGGCGCACGACCGGCTGCTGCTCGTCGCCGCCGCCGCGCCGGCCGACGCGGCGCGCGAGACGCTGGACACGGTGCTGGCCGACGCCCGCTGGCGCCAGGCGCTGTCGGCGCTGCCGGGCGTCGAGCCGCTGCCCGCCACCGAGGCCGCGGACTCCTAGATCGCGCCGCACCAGCGCAGCGCCAGCAGCGCACTGCGCGGCGCGCCGGTCTCGAAGAAGCGGCCGTTGGCGTCGTTGACGATCAGGCTGCCGGCGTGGTCGCGGTCGAAGACGTTGTCCACGCGGACCAGCAGCTCCAGCCGCTGGCCGTCGGCCACCGCCAGCGTGTGGCTCCAGCGCAGCGCCGCCAGCGCGTAGCCGGCGGCGAAATCGCTGTTGCGGTCGTTGGCCGCGGTGCGGCCGGCGGCACGCCATTCGACGCCCCACTCGCCGAGTGCCGCGCTGCGCCAGGACGCCTCGGCGAAGGCGCTGGCGCGCCGGGTGCCGGCGATGCGCTGGCCCGCCGGCACCGTGGTGTCCGGCGCCGGGCACGGGATGCCCGAGCAGCTGCGGAAGTCGTCGCGGTAGCGGGCGTCCAGCAGCGTCAGCGCCCCGCGCGTGCGCCAGGCCGGCGCCGGGCGCCAGCCGGCAGCCAGCTCGGCGCCGCGGCGCAGCGTGCGGCCGACGTTCTGGTACGAGGCGCGGCCGCCAGCGTTGCTGGCGATGCCGATCTCGTCGTCGACCCGGGTCTCGAACAGCGCGACATCCAGATCCAGCGTGTCGCCGGCGCGCCATTTGGCGCCGAGCTCGAGCTGGCGGCTCTTCTGCGGCTGCAGCGCCGCGTTGAAGCCGCTGGTGCCGTCGGGCCGGTAGGCCAGCTCGCCCAGCGTCGGCGCCTCGAAGCCGCGCGCCGCCGACACGTGCAGGTTCAGCCCCGGCGCCGCCTGCCAGCGCAGGCCCAGCACCGGGTTGGCATAGCCGAAGGACAGGTTGCCCGAGTCGTCGCCGTTGCTCAGGTAGCGGTCGTCGGCAGAGAGTGTGACGCGGCCGGCGCGCAGGCCGGCGCTGGCCGCCCAGCGCGACGCGAAACGCCATTCGGCCTGGGTGAAGAGGTCGCGCGTGCGGGCGCGGTCGATCTCGTCGCGCCGCAGGTCGCCGATCACGCCGTAGACCGGGTTGCCGGCGCCGTCGAGCAGGTAGTTCTCGTGGCCGCGGCGGTCGTCGCGCTGGTCCTCGATCGCGGCGCCGGCCAGCAGGTCGACGGCCTCCCAGGCCCAGCGCCACTGCGCCTGGGCGCCGCGGTAGTCGCGGTCGACATCGGCGACACCACCGCCGTGGCGCGGGTTGTCCTGCGTCGTCCTGGAGATCGCCAGCCATTGCGTGACGCTGCGCTGTCCGGCATAGGCGCTGGCCTCGAACTCGCGCAGCGCGCCGTCGGCGAAGCGGTGGCGCCAGTTCACCCCCAGCTGGTCCTGCCTGGAGCGTTTGCGCGTGTCGTAGGTCTCGGCCTCGGGCGCGGTCTGGCGCGGGTTCTGGTCGAACTGCTCGCGCTCGAGGCCCAGCGGGTCGTCGGCCGGCTGCTCGTAGTGGCTGGCGCTGGCGATCACGGTGTCGGTTGCACCGCGCCAGCCGACACGCAGGCTGGCCAGCCGGCGTTCGGCTTCGCCGTGCGGGCGGTAACCCTGCCAGTCCATCGCCGAGCCCGCGGCGCGGATCTCCCAGCCGCCGGCCAGCGGCGTCTGCACCGCGGCGCGCCACTGGCGCAAGCCATCGCTGCCCAGGTCCAGCCCGGCCTCGGCCTCGGCGCGGCGCACCGGCGCGCTGAACACCGAGATCACGCCGCCCGAGCTGTTGCCGTAGAGCGCCGAGAACGGCCCGCGCAGCACCTCGATGCGTTCGGCGCCGGCCAGGTCGATGTGCGAGACCTGGCCCTGGCCGTCGGGGCCGCTGGCCGGGATGCCGTCGGCCAGCAGGCGCAGGCCGCGCACGCCGAAACCGGCCCGCGCGCCGAAGCCGCGCGAGCTGATCTGCAGGTCCTGGGCATAGTTGCCGCGGTTGGCGACCACCAGCCCGGGCACCCGCGCCATCACCTCGCTGAGGTTGATCATCGGCCCGGCCCGGCGCAGGTCTTCGGTGCCGACGACGCCGATCGCGTACGGCGCGTCGAAAGCCAGGCGCTCGGCGACCGAGCCGGTGACGACGATGGTCTCGGTCTGCGCCGCCAGCGGCCCTCCGCCCAGGCCGGCCAGCGCCGCCAGCAGCGGGGCCGCCAGCAGACGCGGCCGGCGGCGGCCGGCGCGGGGACGGGACGGACGGTACGGGCGGCGGCTGGCGAGGGCCATGGGCACGGCGGGGCGGGAGGCGGCGTTGGCGGTGATCGTGTATCGCACCCCGGAATACCCGCTGCGGATCAGGCCGCGGCGCGGTAGATCAGCACCGCATTCACCGCGTAGACCACCAGCAGCCCGAGGCTGACCCCGCTGAACAGGCCCAGCACCCGCTGCCGCGGCCGCAGCACCAGGCCGACGATGACCAGGCCGGTCATCGCCAGCGCCGCCGCGGCGGTGCCCGCATGCGCCGGCGCCGCGTCGGCCAGCAGCGGGCCGCGCGTGTAGGCCAGGTCGTCGACGGCCAGGATCAGCACGTTGAACAGGTTGCTGCCCAGCAGGTTGCCGACCGCCATGTCCAGCGCGCCCAGGCGCAGCGCCGACACCGTGACCGCCATCTCCGGCAGCGTGGTCACCAGCGCCATGAACACCGTGCCGACGAAACCGTGCGACAGGCCGAGCGCGCCGGACAGCCCGTCGGCCACCTCGGGCAGCCAGGTGCCCGCCGCCAGCACCACCGCCGCGGCGGCGCCAAAGCGCCGCCATTCGTGCCGCACGGCCGCCGCCGGCGGGCGCGGCGCGGGCGCCGGCCCGGTGGGCCGCGTGTGTTCGTGCACGAACACGCTGCGCAGCGCGAGCAGGTACAGCGCCAGCAGCACCGGGCTGTACAGGCCCACGCCCAGCAGCTGCGGCGCCGCGGCGCCGCCGACCAGGCTCATCGCCGCGAAGCCGAGCATCAGCACGCCGAAACCTGCCGACAGCAGGTGCGTGCCGCCGGCGCGCCGGTACAGCGGCTCGCCGCGCTGCAGCAGGTCGACCACGGCCAGGAACACGAGGTTGACGACGCAGGCGCCGAGCGCGTTGCCGACCGCCAGGTCGGGCTCGCCGACCAGCGCCACCGCGCTGACGCCCGAGGCCAGCTCGGGCAGCGAGGTCACGGTGGCCAGCAGCGCCAGGCCCACCCAGCCGCGGCCCCAGCCGTAGGCTTCGGCCAGCGTGTCGGCGCTGCGGCTGAGCACGAAGCCGGCGCCGGCGATCGCCGCGGCGCAGAGCACGAACTGGATCGACAGCCAGGCCAGGCTCATCGCCGCCCCCCGCGCGCACGCAGCTTACGCGCCTCCTCGGCCCACAGCACCAGGCTGGCCAGCGCCAGCAGCGGCAGCAGCGAGGCCGGGGGCAGCGGCACGGTGTGGAACAGCGCGTTCATCGGCGGCAGGTAGAGCACCGCGGCCTGCAGCGCCACGCTCAGCGACAGGCCGCCGACCAGCCAGCGGTTGCGCAGCAGCCGCGGGCCCAGCGCCGAGGCCGTGGCCGACTGGCAGTTCAGCACGTTGAACCACTGGCACATCGCCAGCACGGTGAAGGTCTCGGTGCGCACCAGGTCCTCGGGCACGCCCTGGGACAGCCGCCAGGCGAACCAGCCGAAGGTCACCGCGGCGATCATCGGCGTCATCAGCGCCACGCGGCGCAGCAGCGCGGCGCCCAGCAGCCGGTCGTCGCGCGGCACCGGGCGGCGGCGCATCTCGTCGCCGTCGGGCGGGTCCATCACCAGGTTCACCGTCACCGTGCCTTCGGTGACGATGTTGATCCAGAGGATCTGCACCGCCGCCAGCGGCAGCGGGAAGCCGCCCAGCAGCGCCAGCAGCAGCACCAGGACCTCGGCCATCGAGGTCGCCAGCAGGTACAGGATGACCTTCTTCAGGTTGCCGTAGACCACCCGCCCCTGCTGCACCGCGCCGACGATGGTGGCGAAGTTGTCGTCGGTGACGACGATCTTGGCCGCGCTCTTGGCGACCTCGGTGCCGGTGATGCCCATGGCCACGCCGACGTCGGCACGCGCCAGCGCCGGCGCGTCGTTGACGCCGTCGCCGGTCATCGCGACGACCTCGCCGCGCGCCTGCAGCGCCTCGACGATGCGCAGCTTCTGCGCCGGCTGCACGCGTGCGAAGACGGCGATCGACGGCAGCGCCTCGCGCAGCTCGGCCTCGCCCATGCGCTCGAGTTCGGGGCCGTCGACGGCCCGGCTGGCGCCGCCGCCGTCGCCGTCGTCGGCGATGCCCAGCGCGCGCGCGATCGCCAGCCCGGTGAGCTTGTGGTCGCCGGTCACCATCACCGGGCGGATGCCGGCGCGGCGGCATTCGGCCACCGCCTGCCGGACTTCCTCGCGCGGCGGGTCGATCTGGCCGGCCAGGCCGAGCAGGCGCACGCGCCCGGCCAGCGCGTCGAAGCCGGCCGCGGCGTCGAGCGTGTCGTCGTCGACGCAGCCGAAGGCCAGCACACGCAGCGCGCGCGTGGCCATGGCCTCGGCCTGGGCGCGCGCGGCCGCCAGCGTCGCCGCGTCCTCGCCGTGGGCCAGGCGCAGCAGGGCCTCGGGCGCGCCCTTGAGCAGCACGCGGCGCGGCGCGCCACCCAGGCGGTGGCGGGTGGCCATCAGTTTGGTGTCGGAGTCGAACGGCAGCTCGGCCTCGCGCGGCGCGTCGCGGCGCAGCGTGGCGGGGTCGGCACCCGCCTTGGCGGCCAGCACCAGCAGCGCGCCTTCGGTCGGGTCGCCGAGCACCGTCCAGGCGGCGTCGCCGGCCGGCGGCTGCAGCTCGGCGTCGTTGCACAGCACCGCCGCGGCGAGCAGCCCGGCCAGCGCCGGGTCCCGGGCGTCGACGGGCCGGCCCTGCTCCAGCAGCCGGCCTTCGGGTGCGTAGCCGATGCCGCCGACGGCGATCTCGCGCGGCGTGCCGTCGCCGGGCAGCCAGAGCTCGACCACGGTCATCTCGTTGCGGGTCAGCGTGCCGGTCTTGTCGCTGCAGATCACCGTCGTCGAGCCCAGCGTCTCGACCGCCGACAGCCGCCGGATGATGGCGCCGCGCTCGGCCATGCGCTGCATGCCCACCGCCAGCGCGATCGTCATCGCCACCGGCAGGCCCTCGGGCACCATCGAGACCATCTGGCTGATCGCCACCATCAGCACCTCGGGCAGCGGCAGCGCACGCCACAGCCCGAGCAGCACGACGAGCACGAACAGCCCGAGCGCCGCGGCCACCAGCGCCCGGCCGAACTGCTCCAGGCGCAGCTCCAGCGGCGTCTTGGGCTCCTCGGCACGTTCGGTCAGGCCGGCGATGCGGCCGACCTCGGTGTGCACGCCGGTGGCCACGACGACGGCGCGGGCACGGCCGCCGGTGACGTGGGTGCCCGAATAGACCATGTCGTGCCGGTCGGCGAGGCCGATGACCTCGGGCAGCGGGGTCACCGACTTGGACACCGGGACCGACTCGCCGGTCAGCGCCGCCTCGGCGACCTGCAGCTGCACCTGCTCGACGAGGCGGGCGTCGGCGGCCACGGCGTCGCCGGCGGCCAGCAGCATCAGGTCGCCCGGCACCAGCTCGCGCGCCTCGACGACCCGCTCGGCACCGTCGCGCAGCACGCGCACGTGCAGCCCCGACAGCCGGCGCAGCGCCGCCATCGAGCGCTCGGCGCGGCCCTCCTGGAAGCTGCCGATCAGCGCGTTGACGACGACGACGGCCAGGATGACACCGGCGTCACCGTGGTGGCCCAGCGCCACGGCCAGCACCGCGGCAGCGAACAGGATGTAGATCAGCGGGCTCTTGAACTGGCGCAGCAGGCCCAGCCAGGCCGGCCGCGGCGGCGCTTCGGGCAAGGCGTTCGGGCCGTGCTCGGCCAGCCGGCGCGCCGCGGCGGCGCCGTCCAGGCCGCGCTGCGGGTCGGTGCCGCAGCGGCGCAGGGCTTCGTCGGCGTCCAGCGCGTGCCAGTCGGTGACGGCGCAGGTGCGCTCGGGGGTCGAGGGCGGCACGTCGGGGCCTTTCGTCTCGATGCCGGGTGTGTTCGATTCTGCGCAGGGTCCTGGCCCGACGGCAGCGGGGGTTTTGCAACCGCTGCGCGACGTCAAGCGAGACGCCGGCCGCGAGCCGGCGGGGGAACTTCCCGCCCCGGCGCGGCTCCGTGGCAAGGGATGGCCAGGCCACGGGGGCGTGGCGGCCGCCGCGAAGGAGCACTCGATGACGACCCACGACTCACGGCCGCCTCGAACCGCGGCAGCCCACGCGCTCGCCGTGATGGTCGCGGCCAACGGCCGCGCCGACCCGCGTGAACTGCAGGCCCTGGAGGATCTGCAGGCTTTCGGCCGCCTCGGCGTGCCGCGGGCCCGTTTCGAGGCCCTGGTGCACGAATGCCTG
Source organism: Rubrivivax sp. JA1055 (assembly GCF_020966565.1). NCBI lineage: Bacteria > Pseudomonadati > Pseudomonadota > Betaproteobacteria > Burkholderiales > Sphaerotilaceae > Rubrivivax > Rubrivivax sp. JA1055. Next base: position 260,967 of record NZ_JAJKFP010000001.1, read on the forward strand.
CACGAGGTCGGCAGCGGGCTGGCCGGCAGCTCCTGGCTGCACGCACGCGACCAGGCCTACGTCGACCGCCTGCTCGACGCCGTCGCCGACCCGCAGGAGCGGCTGCTGGTCTGTCGCCTGGCCGCCGCCGCGCTGACCGCCGACGGCCAGGTCTCCTGGGACGAGCGGCTGGTCTTCGACCACGCGCTGGCCCGCTGGCACGTCAGCCGCGCGATGCTGACCCAGGCCATCCTGCACGACGGCACCCCCGCCGCCGGACGCCACGCACGCCCGCTCGTCGCGCACCCGGCCGCCGGCTGAACGGCGCCGCTGCAAAAGGCAAGACCTGACCCCCGCTCAGATCGCGCAGGAGCGGAAGCCGCAGAACATCGTGTCCGCCTCGGCGGGCGCGAAGCGCCGGGCCTTGGGGTGGGCCTGGCGCAGCCGGGTCATCCAGGACGCGCCGCGCAGCACGGCGGCGGGGCGTGCGGGCAGCGGGTCCAGAGCCGACGCGCCGGCGGCATGGCCGGGCCAGGGCCGGGCGCTGCCGGCCACCCACTCGAAGACCTCGCCCCAGGCGAAACCGCGGCCGGCCGCCTGCTGCGCGGCGCACTCCCACTCGGCTTCGGTCGGCAAGCGCCGGCCGGCCCAGCGGCACCAGGCCTCGGCTTCGTGGCGGCTGAGATGCAGCGCCGCCTGGGCGGGCGCGGCGCGGCGCAGCTCGCCATGGCGCTGCACCAGCACGCCGCCGCGCAACTGCTCGACGTGGCGCGGCGCGCGCCGGCCCTCGGCCTGCAGCCAGGCCCAGCCGGCGGGGCTCCAGCACTCGCGCCGGTCGTAGCCGCCGTCTTCGGCGAACTCGGCATAAGCCGCCCACGACACCGGCCGGGCGTCGATCTCGAACGCCGGCAGCGCCACCTCGTGCGCCCAGCGTTCGTTCTCGGGCACCGCGCCGCCGGGCTGCGAGCCCAGCATCCAGCGCTGCGCCGGCAGCCGCAGCGGCTCGCGCGCGGCCAGCGCCGGCGGTTCGCGCCAGGGCAAGGGCGGCTCGCCGCCGGCATGCAGCTGCAGCGCCGCGGCGCGTTCGGCCAGCGCCTCGCCGAGCCGGTCCTCGTGGCGCAGCGCACAGCGGAAGACGTGCAGCCCGGCGTCGTCGGCGTGCGCCGATCCCAGCAGGTCCAGCGTCGTCTCCAGCGTCTGCGCCAGCCAGGCCCGCAGCGCGGCCGGCGTCGGCGCCGGCGCGGCGCCGGCCAGCCAGGCGTCGATCGCCGCGTCGGCCGGCGGCAGCCGCAGCGCCGAGGCGTCGGCGGCCTCGCCACGCTGGCGGCACACGTTGCGCGCGATCCAGCGGTCCTGCCAGGCACCGGCGCGTGCGGCCAGCGCCAGCGGCGACGGGCCGCCATCGGCGCGGGACAGCGCGTCGCGGGTCTCGAAGGCCACCAGCCAGCGCAGCGTGTGGTTGCGTGCGTCGATCAGCGCCAGCGACAGCAGCTCGGCGCCGGCGACACGCATCGCCTGCGCGTCGTCGAGCGCCGCAGCGCGCGGCTTCACGAGCCGACGAGCCCGTTGCGGATCGCGTAGACCGTCAGTTCGGAGTTGTTCGCCAGCTGCAGCTTCTCGAGCACGCGCGCGCGGTAGACCGAGACGGTCTTGGGGCTGAGCATCAGCTCTTCGGCGATGTCGGCCAGGCGCTTGCCCGAGGCGATCATCACCAGCGTCTGCAGCTCGCGGTCGGAGAGCTTCTGGTGCGGGGTCTCGAGCACCGGCGCGGTCAGGCTCTCGACGAGCATCTGCGCGATCTCCGGCGTCACGTACTTGCGCCCCTGGGCGACGGTGCGCACCGCGTCGACGATCTGGCGCGGCTCGCCGCCCTTGTTGACGTAGCCGAAGGCGCCGCCGCGCAGCGCGCGGATCGCGTACTGGTCTTCGGGGTACATGCTGACGATCAGCACCTTGACCGGCGAGCCCTCGTCCTTCAGCGCGTGCAGCGCGTCCAGCCCGCTGCGCCCGGGCAGGTTGATGTCCAGCACCAGCACGTCGCAGCTCGTGCCGCGCATCAGCGTGCGCAACTCGCCGTAGTCGCCGGCCTCGCCGACGACGCGGATGTCCGGGGCGTCGGACAGCGTGTCGCGGATGCCGCGGCGGATCAGCGCGTGGTCGTCGCAGAGGATGACGTCGATCATCGGGTCGCTCCGGGACTGCGGGCCGCTACAGCGAGGCCCAGGCCGAGGGATCGTGCTCGCGGTCGTCGCGCGCCGGGTCGAACACGGTGCCGGCACCGGCTTCCAGCGGCACCGACAGGATCAGCGTCGTGCCGCCGGGGCCGCTGCTCAGGTCGATCCAGCCGCCGACGGTGGCCGCGCGCTCCTTGAGACCGCGGATGCCGAAGCTCTGCGCCTTGGCCAGATCCTCGGCCGACAGGCCGCGGCCGTTGTCGCTGATCTCCAGCGACAGCACGCCGCCGGTCAGCGACAGGTCCAGCGAGACCCGCGTCGCCTGCGCGTGCTTGGAGATGTTGGTGAGCGCTTCCTGCGCCGTGCGGTACGCCACCAGCGGCACGCCCAGCGGCAGCTGTGGCTTCTCGTGGCTGGTGCGGAAGGCGCAGGGCACGCCGCTCCTGCGCTCGAAACGCCCGGCCAGCCACTGCAGCGCCGGCACCAGGCCCTGCTCCAGGATCGCCGGGCGCAGGTTGTGCATGATGCGCTGGCTGGCCTCGATGGCGTGCGTCACGGTGTCCAGCGCGCTCAGCACGCGGGTCTTCAGCTCCGGCGTGGTGACACGCTGGCCGATCCAGTGCAGGTCGAACTTCAGCGCGGTCAGCGAGCCGCCGACGTCGTCGTGGATCTCGCGCGCGATCGCGTTGCGCTCGGCCTCGACCGACAGCTGCAGATGCTGCGCCAGCTCCGACAGCCGCTCCTGCGAGGCCTGCAGTTCCAGGTCGGCGCGCAGCTTGGCGCGCCGCGTCTCGGCGGCGGCGATGGCGTGCTCGATCGCCGGCGCCAGCCGCGCGAGGTTGTTCTTCAGCAGGTAGTCGCTGGCGCCGTTGCGCATCGCCTCGACGGCCGTGTCCTCGCCGATCTCGCCGGAGACCAGGATGAAGGGCACCAGGCAGCCGCGCTCGCGCACGATCTCCAGCGCCTGCAGCCCGGTGAACGACGGCAGGTTGTAGTCGGACAGGATCAGGTCCCAGGGCCGGCCCAGGGCCTCGACGAAGGCGTCGCGGCTGTCCACGCGCTCGACCTGCACCTGCAGCCCGGCACGGCGCAGCTGCGCCATCGCGAGCGCGTGGTCGGCTTCGGAGTCCTCGAGGTGCAGCAGGCGCACCGGCGGCGAAGGAGCGCTCATCCGTGAAGTATCGCGCACCCTGCGCACCGCCCCCGCCCGGGGGGCCCGCCGGGAGCACAGAAATATGACGCGAATCACCGCGTCTTCCGCTCAATGTTTGCGGGGCGCGTGCCGAAAATGGGTCGGAAGAGGCCCGGCTGGCCGCATCAGGCTTGCACCAACACGGTGCATCCGCGGCCGGACGAGGTCGAACAAGAACCGAACACCCGGAGTCCGGATGCTCTCCCAGGAACCTCACGACACGGCACACGAAGGCACGATGCCGTTGCTGGCCGCCGCGGACCTGCAGGACCACCTGCTCGTCGCCAGCAACGACCTCGACCGCCTCCAGCGCCTGCTCAGCGACGCCTGCGACTCGCTGCTCGTGCACTTCTACGGCGCGACGCAGGAGTTGAAGCAGCTGCTGCATTCGGCCGCTCCGCACCCCGAGCTCGACAGCCACCAGCTCCATGCCGCGATGGAGCACATGGCTGGCGCGATCACGGCGATGCAGTTCCAGGACATGGCCTCGCAACTGGTCCACCACACCTCCCGGCGCCTGCGCAACTGCGCCGACCGGCTGGCCCGCGACACCATGGGCGACGACGAGGACGGCGAGACGCTCGTCGAGGAGGCGCCGCTGCGCCCCAACCCCGTGACCCAGGACGAGATGGACGCCGGGTCCGTCGAGCTCTTCTGACCGCCCGGCGCATCCGCCCCCAGAACTCCAACCTTCCCCCCCGAGAGACCTCCCATGCACTCGATCCTTGCCGTTGATGACAGCGCCTCGATGCGCCAGATGGTGTCCTTCACGCTGAAGAACGCCGGCTTCCATGTCGTCGAGGCCGTCGATGGACAGGATGCCTACGAGAAGGCCAACCAGCGCGACTTCAACCTCGTGCTGACCGACCAGAACATGCCGCGCATGGACGGCATCAGCCTGACCAAGAAGCTGCGCGAGAACCCGAAGTTCAAGAGCACGCCGATCCTGATCCTGACCACCGAGTCGAGCGACCAGATGAAGCAGGCCGGCCGCGCCGCCGGCGCCACCGGCTGGCTGGTCAAGCCCTTCGACCCCGCCAAGCTCGTCGAGGTCATCGGCAAGGTCATTCGCTGAGTCCCGCGACGGGACCCCAGCAGGAACACGGAGCACGACCATGGCCGACACCCAACAAGAAGGCGCCCACCTGTCCGCCGGCATCGACCTCTCGCAGTTCTTCCAGGTCTTCTTCGAAGAAGCCGGCGAGAACCTCGAGACGATGGAGCAGATGCTGCTCAACCTCGACATCGAGAACGCGGACGACGAGGAGCTCAACGCGATCTTCCGCTGCGCGCACTCGGTCAAGGGCGGCGCCGCGACCTTCGGCTTCAGCGACATCGCCGAGCTGACGCACGAGATGGAGACGCTGCTGGACAAGCTGCGCCGCCACGAACTGGCGCCGACGGCGGCGATGGTCGACGTGCTGCTGGCCTCGGGCGACGCGCTGAAGGCGCAGCTCGCCCGCCACCAGGGCAACGGCGCCGACCCGGTGGACACGCGCGAACTGCTGGTGTCGATCCGCGCGCTGGTCACCGGCCAGGCCGCCGCCGCGCCGCTGCCGGCCGCGCCGGCCGCTGCCGCCGCAGCCCAGCCCGCTGCCGCGGCCGCCGCTGCGGCCCCGGCCCCGGTCGCCGCGCCTGCCGCCGGGGGGACGGCCGCGCGTGCGCTGGAGCTGACCGTCGGGCCGCTGGCCGACCCGGGCATGGCCGACAACCTGGTCGAGCTGTTCAAGGAGATCGCCGACCTGGGCACGATCGAGCCGCTGGACGCCGGCCGCGCCGCCGACGGCATGCGCCGCTTCAAGGTCGTCACGACGACGCCCGACAACGACCTGCTGGACCTGTTCACCTTCCACGTCGCGCGCGAGCAGCTGCGCCTGGGCCCGCTGGGCCCGGGCTACGGCTTCCACGCCGGCGCGCCCGGCGCACCCGAGCCGAGCAAGACCGAACCCGACCCCGGCTACGGCTTCTTCGACGACGCGCCGGGCGCGCCGTCCGAGGCCGCCGCCGCGCCCGCAGCGCCCGCCGCGGCAGCCGAGCCGGTGCGCGCCGCCGTGCCGGCCGCGCCGGCCCGCGCCGCCGCCCGGACCGACAAGGCCGCCGCGCCCGAGTCGAGCACGCTGCGCGTCTCGGTCGAGAAGGTCGACCAGCTGATCAACCTCGTCGGCGAGCTCGTCATCACCCAGGCCATGCTGGCGCAGAACAGCAAGGGCGTCGACGCCGCGCTGTACCAGCAGATGTCCTCCGGCCTGGCGGACCTGGAGCGCAACACCCGCGACCTGCAGGAAGCGGTGATGTCGATCCGCATGATCCCGATGTCGCTGGTCTTCAACCGCTTCCCGCGCATGCTGCGCGACCTCGCCGGCAAGCTCGGCAAGAAGGTCGAGCTGGTGCAGGTCGGCGAGGCGACTGAGCTCGACAAGGGCCTGGTCGAGAAGATCACCGACCCGCTGACGCACCTGGTGCGCAACAGCTGCGACCACGGCATCGAGCTGCCGGCCGAGCGCCTGGCCAAGGGCAAGCCCGAGACCGGCACGATCACGCTGATCGCCAGCCACCAGGGTGGCTCGATCGTCATCGAGGTGCGCGACGACGGCAAGGGCCTGAACCGCGAGAAGCTGCTGAAGAAGGCGCGCGAGCGCGGCCTGGACGCGCCCGACACGATGACCGACCAGGAGGTCTACGGCCTGATCTTCGCGCCGGGCTTCTCGACCGCCGACGTCGTCACCGACGTCTCCGGCCGCGGCGTCGGCATGGACGTCGTCAAGAAGAACATCACCGCGCTCGGCGGCACGGTCGAGATCGACTCGGCCGAGGGCTACGGCATGACGGTGCGCGTGCGCCTGCCGCTGACGCTGGCCATCATGGACGGCATGAGCGTGGGCGTCGGCGAGGAGTGCTACATCCTGCCGCTGTCCTCGGTCGTCGAGTCCTTCCAGGTGCAGCCGGGCATGATCAAGACGATCGGCGGCACCGGCCGCGTCGTCGAGGTGCGCGACGAGTACATGCCGGTCGTCGACCTGGAGCGCGTCTTCGACGTGCCGCGTTTCGACTTCGAGCGCGTCAGCAACATCATGGTCGTCGTCGAGGCCGAGGGCGGGCGCGTGGCGCTGCTCGTCGACGAGCTGCTCGGACAGCAGCAGGTCGTCGTCAAGAACCTCGAGTCCAACTACCGCAAGGTCGACGACGTCTCGGGCGCCACGATCATGGGCGACGGGCGTGTCGCGCTGATCCTGGACATCGGTTCTCTGGTTCGCCGCTCTAGACATTGATGGACCTGTGCCCCCGAGCTCGCTTGCGCTCGCTACCCCCCGAGGGGGCCGTCCGCCGACGGTCCGGCAAAGCCGGACCGTGGCGGGAAGCTTGATCCGATCAGCCCCTGGAAGTTAGCGCGATGAATGCACTGCTGGCCCTAATGCGCGGATTCACGATCCGCACCCGCATGCGCGGCGCGATTGCCGTCGTGCTGCTGTCCTTCGTCGTGGTCGGGGCCGCCGGGCTCGTCGGCGGGCTCGAGCTGCGCGAGCTGAACCAGAAGATCCTGGAGCAGTCGCGCGGCGAGCAGGCCGCGACGGCGGCGATCGACCAGCACATCGCGCAGGCCCGCCTGCACGAGAAGCAGATGGTCATCGACTACGAGGACAGCGCCGCGATCGCCAAGCACCGCCAGGAGTGGAAGCGCGAGATCGACGCCACCACGGCGGCGCTGAAGTCGCTGCTCGAAGGCGAGGACGACGAGGACAACCCGATCGCGCGCGGCGCCATCGAGCGCCTGGCCGAGTACGAGAAGGCCGCGGCGATGGTGCTCGACCGGGCGCAGCAAGGCGTGTTCGACAACGCCCGCGTCGTCGACCGCATGCTCGAGCGCGCAGGCGGCCACATCGCCGCCGTCGAGCAGGCCGCCGGCAAGATCCAGACGATCGTCATGGCCGAGAGCGCCGAGGCCGCGGCGCGGTTCGACGAGACGATGCAGCAGGCGCTGTTCGTCTTCGGCGGCCTGATCGCCGTCGTGATGCTGGTCATCACGCCGATGACGCTGGCCAACTCGCACTCGATCACCAGCCCGATCGACCACGCCCGCAAGGTGGCGCAGGCCATCGCCGACGGCGACCTGACGCGCCCGATCCAGCTGCAGGGCCGCGACGAGGCCAACGACCTGCTGGCCGCGCTGGCGCGCATGCAGGAGTCGCTGCAGCGCATGGTCGGCCAGATGCGCAGCTCGGCCGACAGCATCGAGCTCGCCAGCCGCGAGGTCGCCGCCGGCAACGCCGAGCTGTCCAGCCGCACCGAGCAGACCGCCGGCAGCCTGCAGCAGACCGCCAGCGCGATGGAGGAGATCACCGGCACCGTGCGCCAGAGCGCCGACGCCGCGCGCGAGGCCAGCGAGTTGGCCGGCAGCGCCGCCGAGGTCGCGCAGCGCGGCGGCGAGGTCGTCGGCCAGGTCGTGACGACGATGGACGAGATCAACGCCAGCTCGCGCCGCATCGCCGACATCATCGGCACCATCGACGGCATCGCCTTCCAGACCAACATCCTGGCGCTGAACGCCGCCGTCGAGGCGGCACGGGCCGGCGAACAGGGCCGCGGTTTCGCGGTCGTCGCCGGCGAGGTGCGCTCGCTGGCCCAGCGCTCGGCCGAGGCCGCGCGCGAGATCAAGGCGCTGATCGGGAACTCGGTCGAGAAGGTCGACACCGGCGCCCGCCTGGTCGCCGACGCCGGCACGACGATGGGCGAGATCGTCGCCAGCGTGCAGCGTGTCAACCAGATCATCGGCGAGATCAGCCGCGCCGCCGGCGAGCAGAGCTCGGGCCTCAGCCAGGTCAACGGCGCCGTCTCCGAGCTCGACGGCATGACGCAGCAGAACGCCGCGCTCGTCGAGCAGTCGGCCGCCGCCGCCGAATCACTGAAGGAACAGGCCGAGCGCCTCGGCGCGATCGTCGCCGCCTTCCGCACTGCCGCCGGCTCGCACGAGCCGGCGGCCAAGGAGCTGGCCACCCCGGTGGTCTGACGAGGCCGACAGGCCTCGACGGACCACCCAGGCAGAAGCTCGCCCCCAGGAGAAAACGATGAAATCCCTGTCCAACCTGCGCATCGGCACCCGGCTCGGGCTGAGCTTCGCGGCCGTGCTCGCGCTGATGGCGATCACGACGGCCGTCGGCATCAACGAACTGCGCAACATCGCCAGGCTGGGGGCCCAACGCGACGCCGCGATGTCGCGCGCCGCCGATCTCGAGACCTGGAAGTCCAACACGCGGCTGAACCTGGCTCGCGCGCTGGCCGTCGCGGCCGCGGGATTCCCGGAGAACGTCGTCGCGGTGGTCGACCCGCAGATGAAGCAGACCTCCGCGGAGATCGGCACGCTGCAGAAGGCGCTCGAAGCCAGCGGCGACTCGGCCGAGGAGAAGGCCGCGTTCGCCGACATCGCCGCCAAGCGCAAGGTCTACATCGACACGCGCAACCAGGCTTCGGCCGCCTTCAAGGAAGGCGCCGTCGCCGAGGGCGACCGCCTCGTCAACGGCCCGATGACGAGCACCGCCCAGGCCTATCTCGCCGCCATCGAGGCGCACCAGCAGCGCGCCAGGCAGCACGCCGACCAGCTCGCCACCCGGGTGAACGACAGCATTCGCACCGCGGTCTACACGCTCGCCGGCATGCTGGCCGCGGCGATCGCCGCCGGCATGGCGCTGGCCTGGTCGATGACACGTTCGGTGACCCGCCCGCTGGCCGAATCGATCGAGGCCGCGCAGCGCATCGCCGCGCACGACCTGACCCAGCCGGTGCCCGACACCACGCGCGCCGACGAGATCGGCACGCTGCTGCGCGCGCTGCGCGACATGCAGGCCAGCCTGACGACGATGGTCGAGCAGATCCGCAGCGGCACCGGCTCGGTGGCCGGTGCCAGCAGCCAGATCGCCGCGGCCAGCACCGACCTGTCCTCGCGCACCGAACAGACCGCGGGCTCGCTGCAGCAGACGGCCAGCACGATGGAGGAGATCACCGCCACCGTCGCCCAGACCGCCGACTCGGCGCGCCAGGCCAACCAGCTCGCCAGCAGCGCCAGCAGCGTCGCCCAGCGCGGCGGCGAGGTCGTCGCCCAGGTCGTGCAGACGATGGACGAGATCAACGCCAGCTCCAAGAAGATCGCCGACATCATCGGCACCGTCGACGGCATCGCCTTCCAGACCAACATCCTGGCGCTCAACGCCGCCGTGGAAGCGGCGCGGGCCGGCGAACAGGGCCGCGGCTTCGCCGTCGTCGCCGGCGAGGTGCGTTCGCTGGCCCAGCGCAGCGCCGAGGCCGCGCGCGAGATCAAGACGCTGATCGGCGGCTCGGTCGAGAAGGTCGAGTCCGGCGCCCGGCTCGTCGCCGACGCCGGCAGCACGATGCAGGAGATCGTCTCCGGCGTGCAGCGTGTGGCCGACATCATCGGCGAGGTGATGGCCGCGGCCACCGAGCAGAGCCAGGGCATCGGCCAGGTCAACGGCGCCATCGCCGGCCTGGACCAGATGACGCAGCAGAACGCCGCGCTGGTCGAGCAAAGCACCGCCGCGGCCGAGTCGCTGCGCGAGCAGGCCGAACGCCTGGCCGCGCTGGTGTCCGCGTTCCGCGTGCCGGGCTCGACCGGCCACGCCGCCGCGGCGCCCGAAGCGCCGAAGCCGGCCCCCGCACGCGCCCAGGCCGCCCCGGTGGCCAAGGCCGTGATCGCCCGCGCCCGCGACGGCGCCCGTCCCGCGCCGGCCGCCGCGGCAACCCCCGCCGCCGCCGCGCCGCGGCCGGCGCCGGCCGCCGCCGCGACGCCGCAGACCGCGCGGGCCGACGACGACTGGGAAACCTTCTGAGCCCACGAGGGCGTCGCCGCGAGACGACGCAAGCAGTATGAACATCGACTTCAACGACCGCGCGATGCTCGCCTCGATGGCGCTCGTCGTGCTCGGCGCCGTGGCCTACGGCGTCGCCTTCGACGGCCTGGGGCTCGCGCTCGGGCTGGGCCTGCTGCTGCTGGCCGCGGCGGCAGCGCTGGCCGGCCTCGGCGGCGGCAGCCGCAAGGCCGCCAGCTTCATCGGCCTGCCGGTGCTCGGCATGGCCGCCGTGGCGCTGCTGATCCATGTCGCGCGCGGCGCGGCCGAGGCGCACTTCGCGGTCTTCGCGCTGCTCGCCGCCACCGTCGTCTACCGCCGCTGGGAGGCGGTCATCGCCGGCGCGGCGACGATCGCCGTGCACCACCTGAGCTTCAACTACTTCCAGCAGTGGGGCTGGGGCCCGGTGTGCTTCACCGAGCCGAGCCTGCTGAAGGTCATCGAACACGCCGCCTTCGTCGTCGGCGAAGCCGGCGTGCTGGTGATGCTGGCGCTGCGCAGCCGCAGCGACTACCGCACCACCGACGAGCTCGTGGCCATCGCCGACGGCCTGGTCGACGCACGCGGCGACGTCACCTTCGCGCCGGCGCACCTGCCCGCGCAGTCGCCGGCCACGCACCGCCTGCAGCAGGCGCTGCGCCACGTCGAGAAGACGCTGGCCGAGGTGCGCGCGAGCGCCGACTCGATCCGCACCGCGTCCAACGAGATCGCCACCGGCAACCTCGACCTGAGCCAGCGCACCGAGCAGACCGCCGGCAGCCTGCAGCAGACCGCCAGCTCGATGGAGCAGCTGACCGGCAACGTGCGCCAGAGCGCCGACGCCGCGCGCCAGGCCAACCAGCTCGCCGGCAGCGCCGCCGACACCGCCCAGCGCGGCGGCGAGGTCGTGGCCCAGGTCGTCTCGACGATGGACCAGATCAACACCAGCTCGAAGAAGATCGCCGACATCATCGGCGTCATCGACGGCATCGCGTTCCAGACCAACATCCTGGCGCTCAACGCCGCCGTCGAGGCGGCGCGCGCCGGCGAGCAGGGCCGCGGCTTCGCGGTCGTCGCCGGCGAGGTGCGGGCGCTGGCCCAGCGCTCGGCCTCGGCGGCGCGCGAGATCAAGACGCTGATCGGCGACTCGGTCGACAAGGTCGAGGCCGGCGCCCGGCTCGTCGGCGACGCCGGCAGCACGATGCAGGAGATCGTCGCCAGCGTGCAGCGCGTCTCCGACATCATCGGCGAGATCAGCGCCGCCACCGCCGAGCAGAGCAGTGGCATCGCCCAGGTCAACGGCGCCGTCAACCAGCTCGACCAGATGACGCAGCAGAACGCCGCGCTGGTCGAGCAGTCGGCCGCCGCCGCCGGCTCGCTGCGCGAGCAGGGCACCCGCCTGGCCGAGCTGGTGGCCACCTTCCACCTGACCCAGACCGCCACGGCCACGCCGCCGGTGCTGGCGCGCGAGCTGATCGCCCGTGCCGGCGACAGCGCCCGCGCCGCGACGCCGCCGGCCGCGCCGAAGCCGCCGTCCAGGCCGGCCGCGACACCGGCCCGCGAGGCCGCGTCGCCGGAGCCGGCCGCCGCCCCGGTGCGCGCGCAGACGCCGCGTCCGACCGCCCCGGCGGCGCCCGCCTCGCCCGCCGCGCCGGCCGCACGCGACGACGGCGACTGGGAAACGTTCTGACGCCCGGCGTGGCATCTGCCACGCCCGCCCCGCTCAACTCGGCGCCGCGACGGTCGATAACCCGTACGACGCCTTCCTGAAGGACACGAAATGGACATGCTGACCGAAGTTGCCCCCTCTGCCCGCAGCGAGCGCACGCGCGCGGCCTCCGCCTCGAACGGCGCCGCGGCCGTCGAGGGCCAGGCCGGCGGTGAGTTCCTCACCTTCCGCCTCGGCGGCGAGGAGTACGGCATCGACATCCTGCGCGTGCAGGAGATCCGCTCCTACGAGCCGCCGACGCGCATCGCCAACGCGCCGTCGTTCATCAAGGGTGTCGTGAACCTGCGCGGCGTCATCGTGCCGATCATCGACCTGCGCCTGAAGCTCGGCTGCGAGAGCGCCGAGTACAACGGCTTCACCGTCGTCATCGTGCTCAACGTGCGCGGCCGCGTCGTCGGCGCCGTGGTCGACTCGGTGTCCGACGTGCTCGAGCTCAACCGCGAGCAGATCAAGCCGGCGCCGGAGCTCAGCTCCAGCATCGAGGCCCACTACATCACCGGCATCGGCGCGGTGAAGAGCGGCGACGCCGAGCGCATGCTGATCCTGGTCGACATCGAGGCGCTGATGAGCAGCGCCGACATGGGCCTGATGGACGGCGCCACGCACTGAGCCCTCGGGAGCCGGGCCGCGCTCGCCGGGGCCCACCCTGATGAGGACCACGGGCCGCGCCGTCTCCGTCGCCGGGCCGCGTTCCGGCCGCTGCCGCCTCGGGCGGCAGCGCCGTCTGCAGCCGCCGCCGGCCCTGCACCCGCGCCGCGGGCTGAACGGGCGCAGCCGCTCACGCCGGCGGCCCCCGCAGGCCCCGGCGCCGCGGCGACGCCGCCTCCACGCCGCCGGGCACGCGCCGCCCCGGACCGGTCGAACCTGCGCGCGACGCACGATCTGCCGACCCGATGCCCCAGCCCGCACCCGCCCCGATGAACAGGCCCACGGCTTCCCGCAACGGCTCGATCGCGCGCCGCATCTCGCTGGCCGGCGGCCTGGGCCTGGCGCTGGCGCTGGGCGCCGCGGCGGCGCTGCAGAGCTGGATCACGGTGCGCAACGCCAACGAGGCCAACGTCGAGCGTTTCGGCGAACGCGCCCAGGCCGTCGCCGACATGGCCGAGGCCTTCGACGGCGCGGCGCGCACGATGGCCGACAAGCTCTACGGCGCCTTCGCCGCCGACCTGCCCGGCCCCTACGCGCTCGACGGCGACACGCTGACGGCCGCCGGGCAGGCGCTCGCCGGCGAGTTCACGCTCGTCGACCGCTTCGCGTCGCTGACCGGCGGCGTGGCCACGGTGTTCGCCGCCCAGGGCGAGGACTTCGTGCGCATCACGACCTCGCTGAAGAAGGAGGACGGCTCGCGCGCCGTCGGCACGCCGCTGGGCACGCAGCACCCGGCCTACGCGGCGCTGAAGGCCGGCGGCTCCTACGTCGGCCCGGCGCAGCTCTTCGGCAAACCCTACATGGCGCGCTACGACGCGCTGCGCGACGCCCAGGGCCGCGTCGTCGGCGTGCTCTTCGTCGGCTTCGACCAGAGCGCCTACCGCGCCGCGCTGCGCAAACTGGCCGCCGAGGCCCGGCTCGCCGGCACCGGCGGCATCGTCATCGTCGACCCCAAGGCCAGGCCCGAGGACGCGGTCTTCATCGCCCACCGCGAGGCCGCCGGCCAGAAGGTGCTGGAGGCCGTGCCCGGCGCCGCCGCGCTGCTGGCGGCGCTGCCGGCGGCCGGCGCCGGCGAGCGCCTGCCCTCGCCCGGCTTCGTCGACCGCGACAGCGGCGACACCTGGGCCGTGGCGCGCAAGGTGCCGTCCACCGGCTGGGTCGTGCTCGCCGAGGTCTCGCAAGGCCAGGCGATGGCCGCCACCTGGGCCGGGCTGCGGCCGTTCTGGCTGCTGCTGGGCCTGGTCACCGCGGCGCTGGGCGCGTCGCTGTTCGTCGTGCTGCGCCGCGGCGTGGCCCAGCCGCTGCGCGAGCTCGCGCACGCCGTCGAGGCGGTGGCCGCCGGCGACCTGACGCGCCACGTCGAGAGCGAGCGCGACGACGAGGTCGGCGAGCTGATCCGCGACGTCGAGGCGATGCGCCTGCGCCTGGGCGGCACGCTGGCCAGCGTGCGCCAGTCGGCCGAGTCGATCGACACCGCCTCGGGCGAGATCGCCGCCGGCAACGCCGACCTCAGCCAGCGCACCGAGCAGACCGCCGGCAGCCTGCAGCAGACCGCCTCCAGCGTCGGCCAGCTCGCCGGCAGCGCGCGCCACAGCGCCGACGCCGCGTCGCAGGCGCGTGAACTCGCCGGCGCCGCCGCCGGCACCGCACGCCGCGGCGGCGAGGTCGTCGGCCAGGTCGTGGCGACGATGGACGAGATCAACGCCAGCTCGCGCCGCATCGCCGACATCATCGGCACCATCGACGGCATCGCCTTCCAGACCAACATCCTGGCGCTGAACGCGGCGGTGGAAGCCGCGCGCGCCGGCGAGCAGGGCCGCGGCTTCGCGGTCGTCGCCGGCGAGGTGCGCTCGCTGGCCGGGCGCGCCGCCGAGGCCGCACGCGAGATCAAGGTGCTGATCGGCAACTCGGTCGAGAAGGTCGACACCGGCGCCCGCCTGGTCGCCGACGCCGGCACGACGATGGACGAGATCGTCGCCGCGGTCGAACGCGTCAGCGCGACCATCGCCGAGATCTCCGCCGCGTCGGCCGAGCAGCACCAGGACATCGGCGACATCAACGACGCCGTCGCCACGCTGGACCGCATGACGCAGCAGAACGCCGCGCTGGTCGAGCAGTCGGCCGCCGCGTCGGAGTCGCTGCGCGAACAGGCGCGGCAGCTCGCGCAGGCCATCGCCGCGTTCCGCGTGTCCGGCTCCTGAGCCGTGAGGCGGCCCACGCGAACCGGTGCCGGGGCGTGGAAGACCGCCCCCGCCTGCGGTCACACTACGTGACCTGACCGGAGGGAAGCGCCCCGTGCGATCACCGAAGCCCGCGGAGCACGAGAAGGACGCCGAGATCGAGCGCGAGGTGCACCTGTCGCAGGTGGCCGAGCACGCGTCGGCGGTCCCGTTCTCGGTGCTGGGCAGTGCCGGCGTCGCGACGTTCGTCGCCTGGGCGCTGCACGGCGACGTGCCCGACGGCGCCCTGCTCGGCTGGCTGGCCGTGCTGGCGCTGCTGCTGGCGGGCCGGCTGTGGGCGCTGTCGCGCCACCGCCGCTGCGCGCCCGATCCCGAGGTGCAGGCGCCCTGGCTGACACGCTTTCGCGCCGGCACCTTCCTCAACGGCTGCGTCTGGGGCGGCGCGGCGCTGATGCCGATGGCCGACACGCACCACGGCCTGACGGTGCTGATGATCGCGGTGGCCGGCATGTCGACCGCGGCGCTGGTGCTGGCGCAGTTCGACCGGCTGGCCGGCGTGCTGTTCGCGCTGCCGGCGGTGACGCCGGTGACGCTGCGGCTGCTGACGGAGAACCAGCCGCCGGCGCCGTCGGTGCTGCTGGGCATCGCGGTGGCGGCGCTGCTGGGGCTGTACGGCCTGGTCTCGGCCGAGCGCAACTGGCGCCAGCGCCTGGCGCTGGCGACGGCACGCCGCCAGGAACAGCGCAGCCTGGTGGCCGCACGCGACAGCGAGGCCCTGCTGCGCCTGATCTTCGACCACGTCGACGAAGGCCTGCTCGTCGCCGGGCCCGACCTGCGCGTGCGGGCGATGAACCCGCGCTTCGCCGAGATCACGCGGCTGGACCCGGCGCTCGGCCGCCCGGGCACCCCGGTGCGCGCGCTGCTGGAGGCGCAGGTGCGCGCCGGCCGCCTGGGCGGCGGCGACCCCGAGGCCACCATCGAGCGCTGGCTGGCGCTGCTGCGCGGCGGCGGCCACGCGACCACGGTGCGCGTGATGCCCGACGGCCGCACCGTCGAGCTGCGCCGCAACGCCACGCCCGACGGCGGCTTCGTCGCCGTGGCCGTCGACATCACCCAGCGCCTGGCCGCCGAGGCCGCGCTGGCCGAGAAGCAGCGCATGCTGGCGCTGCTGCTGGACAGCACCACGCAGGGCTTCTGGTTCGTCGACAACGCGCTGCGCACCACCGACGCCAACCCGGCGATGTGCCGCATGCTCGGCCTGCGGCTGGAGGCGCTGCGCGGACGCACGGTCTGGGAGTTCGTCGACGAGGACCAGGCGGTGATCCTGCGCGAGCAGGTGCGCCGCCGCGAGGCCGGCGAGGTCGGCCACTACGAGCTGCGGCTGCGCCGCGACGACGGCACGCCGCTGTGGTGCATGAACCAGGCGACGCCGATCCTCGACGCGCAGGGCCGCAAGACCGGCGCCATCGGCCTGTTCTCCGACATCGGCGAGCTGCGCCGCGCCACCGAGCTGCAGCAGCGCACCAGCCGGCTGCTGGAGGAGAAGTCGCGCCTGCTCGAGGCCACGCTAGCCAACCTGCCGCAGGGCGTGCTGACGCTGGACGAGCAGGGGCGCGCCGCGGCCTGGAACCGCCGCCTCGTCGAGCTGACCGGCGTGCCCGAGGAGCTGCTGCGCACGCACCCGACGCTCAACGAGTTCGCGCGCTGGCAGGTCGACCACGGCGGCGTCGGCCCGGCGCCGGGCGAGCTCGACCCGACGGCGCGCGAGCCGATCGAGGCCGCGCTGCGCGGCGACCTCGACGCCCTGCCCGCCAGCTACCAGCGCACCGGCGCCGACGGCCGCACGCTGCAGGTCGCCACCTACCGCAGCGACGGCGGGCCGGTGGTGCGCACCTTCACCGACATCACCGACGCACTGCACGCCGAGCAGGCGCTGCGCGAGAGCGAGTCGCGCTTCCGTTCGCTGGCCGACGCGGCGCCGGCGCTGGTCGTCGTCTGCGCGCCCGACGGCCGGCCCGAGTGGGTCAACCAGCGCTGGCAGGCGTTCACCGGCAGCGGTGTCGAGCAGGCGCTGGCCGAACCCTGGCACGCACGCGTGCACGCCGACGACCAGGCCGCCTGCATCGCCGCCTTCGAGGCCGCACGCCCCGAGGCGCGCAGCTTCTCCGCCGAATACCGGCTGCGCCGCGCCGACGGCGGCTGGGGCTGGATCGCCGACACCTGCGTGCCGCGCCGCACGCCGGGCGGCGGCCTGGAGGGCTGGATCCGCTACGGCTGGGACATCACCGCACGCAAGGCGGCCGAGGCGGCGCTGATCGCCGCGCGCGACGACGCCGAACGCGCCAACCGCGCCAAGAGTGACTTCCTATCGCGCATGTCGCACGAGCTGCGCACGCCGCTGAACGCGGTGCTGGGTTTCGGCCAGCTGCTCGAGTCCGACGCTGCCGAGCCGCTGACGCCGCTGCAGCGCCAGCGCCTGCAGCAGGTGCTGCGCGGCGGCCGCCACCTGCTGGCGATGATCGACCAGGTGCTGGACCTGGCCGGCATCGACGGCGGCACGCTGGGCGTGCGGCTGGAGGCGGTGCCGGCGGCGGCCGCGGTAGCCGAAGCCTGCCGCCTCGTCGCGCCGCTGGCCGCCGAACGCGGCGTGCGGCTGGAGCCGCCGGCCGTCGCCGTCGAGGGCTTCGTGCTCGCCGACGCGGCGCGCCTGCGCCAGGGGCTGGCCGGGCTGCTGACCAACGCCGTCAAGTACAACCGCCGCGGCGGCCGCGTCAGCATCGCCTGGCGCGACGAGGGCGAGCACCTGCGCCTGGAGGTGCACGACGACGGCCCCGGCATCGCGCCGGCCGACCAGCGGCGCGTGTTCCAGGCCTTCGAGCGCCTGGAGGGCGCGCACGCCGCCAGTGACGGCGCCGGTGTCGGCCTGGCGCTGGCCAAGTGGCTGGTCGAGGCCATGCACGGGCGCATCGGGCTGGACAGCGCACCGGGCCGCGGCAGCACCTTCTGGGTCCGCCTGGAGCGCAGCAGCGCCGACGCCTCGGGGCCGCCGGCGCCGCAGCGCCGCACCCTGCTCTACGTCGAGGACAACGCCGTCAACCAGATGCTGATGGAGGCCATGCTGGCGCGCCGGCCCGAGCTGGAGCTGCTGCTGGCCGACGACGCCGAGTCCGGCCTGGCGCTGGCGCTGGCGGCGCGGCCGGCGCTGGTGCTGCTGGACATCCAGCTGCCCGACGCCGACGGTTTCGAGCTGCTGCGCCGGATGCGCGCGCGCCCCGAGACGCAGGCGATCCCGGTCGTCGCGGTCAGCGCCGACGCGATGCCCGATCGCATCGCCGCCGCACGCGAGGCCGGCTTCGCCGACTACCTGACCAAGCCGCTCGAACAGCGCCGGCTGCTCGAGGCCATCGACCGCGCGCTCGACGCCGGCTGACGCCGGCTCACTGCACCGTCGCGCGGCGCAGCGTCTCGACGACCGGGCGGCGCAGCACGTCGCGCAAGCCCCACCAGCCGGCGGCCAGCGCCAGCGCCGCGCCGGCCGCCGCGCCGGCCAGCGGCACCAGCGGCGACGGCCGCCAGTCGAACTCGAAGGCGTAACGCGCCAGCGCCCAGCCCACCGCCATCGCCGCCAGCGAGGCCAGCAGCCCGGCCAGCGCGCCGACGCCCAGCAGCTCGGCACGCTGCACCTGGGCCAGCAGGCGGCTGCCGGCGCCCATCGCGCGCATCACCGCGAACTCGCGTGAACGCGACTCGCGCGTCGCCGACACCGCCGCGAACAGCACCACCAGCCCGGCCACCAGCGTGAAGCCGAACAGGAACTCCACCGCCCGGATCACCTGGTCGAGCACGCCCTGCACCTGGGCGATCGAGGCCGAAACGTCGATCGCGGTGACGTTGGGGTAGGCGCGCGCCAGCGCGTTGTCGAAACCCGGCTGCGCCGGCGCGCGGAAGGCGCCGATGTAGCTGGCCGGAAGCTCGGGCAGCTCGGCCACCGGGAAGACGACGAAGAAGTTGACCCGCATCGAGCCCCAGTCGACCTTGCGCAGGCTGGTCACACGCGCCTCCTGCTGCAGCCCGGCGACGTCGAAGCGCAGCGTGTCGCCGAGCTTCAGGCCCAGCGTCTGGGCGATGCCTTCCTCGACCGACACCGCGCCGGCCTCGCCCGGCGTCCAGCGGCCGGCGACGATCTCGTTGTGCTCCGGGCGCTGCTCGGCGTGGCTGAGGTTGAACTCGCGGTCGACGAGGCGCGCCGCGCGGTCGTCGCTGTAGTCGTCGGCGCTGACGGCGCGGCCGTTGATCGCCACCAGGCGGCCGCGGATCATCGGATACCAGTCGTAGCGCGTGACGCCGGCCTCGGCCAGCGTCTGGCGGAACGGTGCGGCCTGGTCGGGCTGCACGTTGATGACGAAACGGTCGGGCGCGTCCGGCGGTGTCGCGCCACGCCAGCTGGCGACGAGGTCGGTGCGCAGCAGCACCAGCAGCACCAGCGCCAGCAGGCCGACGGCCAGCGCCGAGACCTGCAGCACCGCGAAGGCCGGGCGCGCGGTGAGCTGGCGCGTGGCCAGCACCAGCCAGCGCGGCGCGCCGGCCTCGGGCACGGCGCGGCGCAGCAGCGTCACCGCCGCCCAGGACAGCAGCGCGAAGACCGCGATCGCGGCGGCGAAACCGCCGACCGCGATCAACCCGAGCTTGGGGTCGGACGCCACGGCCAGCAGCAGCGCCGCGAAGCCGCCGGTGCCGGCGGCCAGCACCAGCAGCGACGCCGGTTTCAGCGTGCCGACGTCGCGGCGGATCACGCGCAGCGGCGGCACCCGCGCCAACTGCAGCACCGGCGGCAGGCCGAAGCCCAGCAGCAGCGTCATGCCGACGCCGACGCCGAAGGCCGCCGGCCACAGAGACGGCGCCGGCAGCGTGGCGTTGACGAGGCCGGCGAGCAGGAAGACGAAGACGTGGTGCACCAGCCAGCCGACGGCGACACCGGCGGCGCTGGCGGCCAGCCCGAGCGCCGCGAACTCCAGCGCGTAGGCACCGGCGATGCGGCGCTGCGCCAGCCCCAGCACGCGCAGCATCGCGCAGTCGTCCAGATGGCGCGCAGCGAAGTCGCGCGCGGCGATCGCCACCGCCACCGCGGCCAGCAGCGCCGCCAGCAGCGCGACGAGGTTCAGGAACTTCTCGGCGCGGTCCAGCGTCTGGCGCATCTCGGGGCGGCCGCTCTGCAGCGACTCCAGGCGCACGCCGCGCAGCGGCACGGCGTGGATGCGTTCCTCGGCCTGCTGCACGAACTGGCGCACCAGCGCATCGCGGCCCTCGGGCGCGGCGACGGCGAAACGGTAGTTCAGCCGGCTCGCCGGCTGCACCAGGCCGGTGGCCGCCAGGTCGCTCTCGTGCAGCATCACGCGCGGCGAGAAGCTGGTGAAGCCGGCACCGCGGTCGGGCTCGACGGCGATGACCCGCGCCACCGTCAGCGTCGCGTCGCCCAGCAGCAGCGGCTGGCCGGGCGCGAGTTGCAGCGAGGCGAGCACCGCCGCGTCGACCCACACCGTGCCGGGGCGCGGGCCGGCGGCCACCGTCTCGACACCGTCGCCCTGCAGCGCCTTGAGCTGCAGCGCGCCGCGCAGCGGGTAGCCGTCGCTGACCGCCTTGACGGCGACCAGCCGGCTGGCACCGCCGAGATCGTCGGGCGCACGCGCCATGCTCGGGAACGAGACGCTGGTCGCGCTGCGCAGCCCGCTGGCGGCGGCGAGCTGCACCAGCTCCGGCGGCGTCGGGCGGTCGCTGCTGACCAGCGCGTCACCGCCGAGCAGCTGGCGTGCGTCGCGCGCCAGGCCGCCATTCAGGCGGTCGGCGAAGAAACCCACCGCCGTCAGCGCGGCGACGGCCAGCATCACGGCGAAGAACAGCAGGCGCAGTTCGCCGGCGCGCAGGTCGCGCAGCGTCTGGCGCCACGCGAGCGCAGGGATCGAGGCGTGCATGGGGCGCGACGGTACCCGAAAGCCCTTGAACGGCCCGTGCAAGCGGGCTGAACCCGGACAGCCCGGCGGGCTGCTGAAATGAGGCCATGAACCCGCTGCCCCCGCTGTTCCTGTCCCACGGCTCGCCGATGACCGCGCTCGAACCGGGCGAAGCCGGCGATTTCTTCCGCCGCCTCGGCCCGGCCATCGACGCCACCTTCGGCCGCCCGCGCGCGATCCTGGCGATCTCGGCGCACGGCCTGACACGCGAGCCGGTGCTGGTGGCCGGCGAGCAGCACGAGACGATCCACGACTTCGGCGGTTTCCCCGACGCGCTGTACCGGCTGCGCTACGACGCGCCGGGTGCGCCCGAGCTCGCCACCCGCGTCCAGGCGCTGCTGGCCGACGCCGGCATCCCCGTGCAGCGCCACGACGGCGGCGGCCTGGACCACGGCGTCTGGACGCCGCTGCTGCACGTCTACCCCGACGCCGACCTGCCGGTGCTGCCGCTGGCCTGGCCGCCGGGCTGGGCGCCGGCGCGGCTGTTCGCGCTGGGCCGTGCGCTGGCGCCGCTGGCCGCCGACGGTGTGCTGGTGCTGGCCAGCGGCAGCATCACGCACAACCTGCGCCGGGTCTTCGCCGCGCTGGGCGCCGGCCGCATCGACGCCCCGGCGACGCCGGAGAGCACGGCTTTCCGCGACTGGTTCGCCGACAAGGGCGAGGCGGCCGACTGGCCCGCGCTGCTGGCCTGGCGCAGCCAGGCGCCGCACGCGGCGCTGATGCACCCGAGCGACGAGCACCTGCTGCCGTACTTCGTCGCCGCCGGCGCCGCCGGCGTTGCGCCGGTGGCGCGCCGCGTGCACGCCAGCCTGACCTACGGCGACCTGGGCATGGACGCCTACGCCTTCGGGCCGCAGGCGGCGCGGCTGGCCGCGGCGCTGGCGGGCTGAGGCACGCGGCGCACGAGGCTTCGGCGGCGCGGTTATCGTCGCGCCATGATCGCCTTCATCTGGATCGTCACCGCGCTGGGGCTGGCCTTGTGGTCGCTGGGCGCCTGGGGGCTGCACACGCTGCTGCAGGCCGATGCCGGCTGGATCGGCGACCTCGGCGAACTGATCGACCGCGTGCCCTACGCCGAGCTGATCGACCGCTGGTTCCCCGGCTGGCAGGCGCTGATGCACGCGCTGCTGGAGCTGACGCAGAGCACGCTGGGGCTGCTCGGCGCAGCGGCGCCGCTGATCGTCTGGTCGGCCTGGGCCGTCGGTGCGCTGGGGCTGGCACTGGTCGGCGGCTTCCTGACGCTGGTCGTCGTGCTGCTGCGCCGCGACGAACGCCGCCGCGCCGCGGCCTGATCAGGCGGCGGCGAAGACGGCGTCGAGCTCGCGCTTCCAGCGCGCCTTCTGCTCGGCCGGCACGAAGCTGGCCTCCAGGCTGTTGGCGGCCAGCGCATAGGCGGCGTCGCGGCCCAGCGCCGGATGGGCGTCGAAGACGGCGCGGTAGTTGTCCAGCAGGTAGCCGCCGAAGTAGGCCGGGTCGTCGCTGTTGACGGTGGCGCAGACCCCCGCGGCCAGCAGCTCGGGCAGGCGGTGCGCCGCCATGTCGAGATAGACGCAGAGCTTCACGTTGGACAGCGGGCAGACCGTCAGCGGCACGCGCTCGGCAGCCAGCCGCGCGACGAGCGCCGGCTTGTCCAGGCAACGCACACCGTGGTCCACACGCTCGACCTTCAGCAGGTCCAGCGCCGTCTCGACGTACTCCGCCGGGCCTTCCTCGCCGGCATGGGCGACGAGGTGCAGGCCGAGTTCGCGGCAGCGCGCGAACACCCGCGCGAACTTCTCCGGCGGGTGGCCACGCTCGCTGCTGTCCAGGCCGACGCCGATGAACAGATGCCGATACGGCAGCGCCTGCTCCAGCGTCGCGAAGGCGTCTTCCTCGCTCAGGTGGCGCAGGAAACACAGGATCAGCGACGCGCTGATGCCGAGTTCGGCGTGCGCGCGCTGGCAGGCGTGGTGCAGGCCGGTGATGACCGTCTCGATCGGCACGCCGCGTGCGGTGTGCGTCTGCGGGTCGAAGAACAGTTCGGCGTGCACCACGCCGTCGGCCGCGGCGCGCTCGAAGTAGGCCCAGGCCATCTCGAAGAAGTCGGCCTCCTTCAGCAGCACGCTGGCGCCGGCGTAATAGATGTCCAGGAAGCTCTGCAGGTCGGTGAAGGCATAGGCCGCCCGCAGCGCCTCGACGCTGGCGTAGGGCAGCGCGACACCGTTGCGCTCGGCCAGGCGGAAGATCAGTTCGGGCTCCAGCGTGCCTTCGATGTGCACGTGCAGCTCGGCCTTGGGCATCTTGCGCAGCAGGGCGGTCAGGGGCATGGCGCTTTCTCGTTCTTGCATCGGGCCGCGACTTTACGCCGTGGGGTCAGGTCTCGCCTTTTGCGGGTTGGGCGCGTGCTGGCGGCGAATGGCAAGACCTGACCCCGGCCGGATACGACATCTGTCGTATTGGCCGGGTCGGCCGGCGTTCGGACACTGCCCTCCAGTTCAACCGGCCGACCGGCCACCTGGAGGGGTTCACATGGCATCCGTCTCGCGCCGCAGCTTCGCGCTGCAATCGTTCGCCGCCGCGTCGCTCGCCGCGCTCGGCATCTCCACCGCCCACGCCGCCGACACGATCAAGGTCGGCGTGCTGCACTCGCTGTCGGGCACGATGGCGATCTCCGAGACGGTGCTGAAGGACACGATCCTGATGGCCATCGACGAGGTCAACGCCCGGGGCGGCGTGCTCGGCAAGAAGCTCGAGCCGGTGGTCGTCGACCCGGCGTCGAACTGGCCGCTGTTCGCCGAGAAGACGCGCCAGCTGATCAGCAAGGACAAGGTCTCGGTGATCTTCGGCTGCTGGACCAGCGTCTCGCGCAAGAGCGTGCTGCCGGTCGTCGAGGAACTGAACGGCCTGCTCTTCTACCCGGTGCAGTACGAGGGCGAGGAGCTGAGCAAGAACGTCTTCTACACCGGCGCCGCGCCCAACCAGCAGGCCATCCCGGCTGTCGAGTACCTGATGAGCAAGGACGGCGGTGGCGCCAAGCGCTTCGTGCTGCTGGGCACCGACTACGTCTACCCGCGCACGACGAACAAGATCCTGCGCGCCTTCCTGAAGAGCAAGGGCATCGCCGACGCCGACATCCTCGAGGAGTACACGCCGTTCGGCCACTCCGACTACCAGTCGATCATCGCCAAGATCAAGAAGTTCGCCGCCGAGGGCAAGAAGACCGCGGTGGTCTCGACGATCAACGGCGACTCCAACGTGCCGTTCTACAAGGAGCTGGGCAACCAGGGCCTGAAGGCGACCGACGTGCCGGTGGTGGCGTTCTCGGTCGGCGAGGAGGAGCTGCGCGGCGTCGACACCAAGCCGCTGGTCGGCCACCTGGCGGCGTGGAACTACTTCATGTCGATCAAGAACCCGACCAACGCCGAGTTCATCAAGAAGTGGTCGGCCTACGCCAAGGCCAAGAACATCCCCGGCCACAAGGACAAGCCGCTGACCAACGACCCGATGGAAGCCAGCTACATCGGCTTCAACATGTGGGTGCAGGCGGTGGAGAAGGCCAAGAGCACCGACACCGACAAGGTGATCGCCGCGATGGCCGGCCAGACCTTCAAGGCGCCCAGCGGTATCGTGTCCAAGATGGACGAGAAGAACCACCACCTGCACAAGAGCGTGTTCATCGGCGAGGTGAAGGCCGACGGGCAGTTCAACGTGGTGTGGAAGACGCCGGGCCCGGTCAAGGCCCAGCCGTGGAGCCCGTTCATCCCGGAAAACAAGGGCAAGAAAGACGAGCCCGTCGTGGCCGCCAAGCCCTGACGACTGCTCCTGACGCGCGGGCGGCTCGCGCCGCCCGCGTCCGCACTCTCCCACCGGGCCTGCCGTGCTCCAACGACTTCTTCTCTGCCTCGCGCTGCTGCTGCCGCTGGCCGCCCAGGCGCTGACGCCCGAGCAGGCGGCGCGCATCGCCGCGGGCGACGGCGACGAGCGCATCGCGGCGCTCGGCGAGGCCGTCGCCGCCGGCGACCCGGCGCTCGCGCCCTTCGTGCAGGCCTTGCTCGACGACGCCGTCAAGGTGGCCGGCGGCAAGGCCTACGTCTTCGACGGCAGCGACACGCGCCTGGCCGGCACGGCCCAGGTCGTCGCGCTGCCCGACGACGCCGAGGACGTGGTCAACAACAACCGCATGCGCCGCGAGCTCGAAGCCGCGCTGGCCGGCCTGCGCCTGTTCTCCACCGACCGCGCCGAACGCGCCGCGGCCATCGAGGCGCTGAAGGACGGCGTCGACGAGAGCCGCCTGCCGCTGCTGGAAAAAGCCGAGGCCGCCGAGCCCGACGCGGCGCTGAAGTCGCGGCTGGCGATGCTGAAGGCCAGCGCGCTGATCACCGCCGACGACCCGGCCAAGCGCCTGGCGTCGGCGAGACTGCTGGCCGACAGCCCCGAGCCGGCGACGCGCTCGCTGCTGCTGGAACGCCTGCAGGCCGAGACCGACGCTGGCGTGAAGGGCGCGCTCGTCACCTCGCTGGACCGCGTCGAATCGCGCCTGGCCTGGGGCGAACGCCTGGGCATCGTCTTCACCGGCATCAGCCTGGGCTCGATCCTGCTGCTGGCCGCACTCGGCCTGGCCATCACCTACGGCCTGATGGGCGTCATCAACATGGCGCACGGCGAGCTGATCATGATCGGCGCCTACGCGACCTACGTCGTGCAGGGCGTGTTCCGCACCTGGCTGCCGGGCGCCTTCGACTGGTACGTGGTCGCGGCGATCCCGGTTGCGTTCCTGACCAGCGCGCTGGTCGGCGCGGTGCTGGAGCGCAGCGTCATCCGCTTCCTCTACGGCCGGCCGCTGGAGACGCTGCTGGCCACCTGGGGCATCAGCCTGATCCTGATGCAGACCGTGCGCTCGCTGTTCGGCGCGCAGAACGTCGGCGTCGAGAACCCGGCCTGGCTGTCGGGCGGCGTGCAGCTGCTGCCGAACCTGGTGCTGCCCTACAACCGCCTCGCGATCATCGTCTTCGCCGGCCTGGTGCTGGCCGGCGTGGCGCTGCTGATCGGCAAGACGCGCCTGGGCCTCTTCGTGCGCGGCGTGACGCAGAACCGGCGCATGGCCGCCTGCGTCGGCATCGACACGGCGCGTGTCGACACCTACGCGTTTTCGCTCGGCGCCGGCATCGCCGGGCTGGCCGGCTGCGCGCTCAGCCAGGTCGGCAACGTCGGCCCCGACCTGGGCCAGGGTTACATCGTCGACTCCTTCATGGTCGTCGTGCTCGGCGGCGTCGGCCAGCTCGCCGGCACGGTCTACGCCGGCCTGGGCCTGGGCGTGCTGAACAAGCTGCTCGAAGGCTGGCAGGGCGCGGTGCTGGCCAAGATCACCGTGCTCGTCTTCATCGTCGTGTTCATCCAGAAACGGCCGCAGGGCATCTTCGCCTTGAAGGGCCGCAGTGCGGAGGCTTGAGGAGATGGAACCGATGCAGGAACCCGCCCTCACCCCCCGCCCTCTCCCGCCAGCGGGAGAGGGAGCCAAGCCCGCTCCGCCGGCATCGTCTTCCTCCCTCTCCCGCTGGCGGGAGAGGGTCGGGGTGAGGGCCGGTGTTCTCGCCGCCACCATCACCATCACCACCGTCGTCCCGCTGCTGAACCTCGTCGTGCCCGAGACCAGCGCGCTGCACCTCAGCGACTACGCCGTCAGCCTGCTCGGCAAGATCCTCTGCTACGCGATCTGCGCGCTGGCGATGGACCTGATCTGGGGCTACACCGGCATCCTGTCGCTGGGCCACGGGCTGTTCTTCGCGCTCGGCGGCTACGCGATGGGCATGTACCTGATGCGCCAGATCGGCAGCGACGGCCAGTACCGCAGCACGCTGCCCGACTTCATGGTCTTTCTCGACTGGAAGGAGCTGCCCTGGCACTGGGCCTTCAGCGACTCCTTCGTCTTCCAGATGGCGATGGTGGTGCTGGTGCCCGGGCTGCTGGCGCTGGTGTTCGGCTTCTTCGCCTTCCGCTCGCGCATCAAGGGCGTGTACTTCTCGATCATCACGCAGGCGCTGACCTTCGCCGCGATGCTGCTGTTCTTCCGCAACGAGACCGGCTTCGGCGGCAACAACGGCTTCACCGACTTCAAGCGCATCCTCGAGCTGCCGATCGCCACCTCGGGCATGCGGGTCGCGCTGTGCGTCATCAGCGGCCTGGTGCTGATCGGCTTCTTCGTGATGGCGCGTGCCATCGTCACCAGCAAGTACGGGCGTGTGCTGCAGGCCATCCGCGACGCCGAGAGCCGGGTGATGTTCACCGGCTACAACCCGCTGGCCTACAAGCTGAGCATCTGGACGCTGTCGGCGGTGATGTGCGGCGTGGCCGGCGCCTTGTACGTGCCGCAGGTCGGCATCATCAACCCCGGCGAGATGAGCCCGGCGGCGTCGATCGAGATCGCGATCTGGACGGCCGTCGGCGGCCGCGCGACGCTCATCGGCCCGATCGTCGGCGCCTTCTTCGTCAACGGCGCCAAGAGCTGGTTCACCGTCGCCTTCCCCGAGTTCTGGCTGTTCTTCCTGGGCGCGCTGTTCATCGCGGTGACGCTGTTCCTGCCCCAGGGCCTGGTCGGCCTGCTCAAGCGCCGGAACAAGGAGACGCGGCGATGACCCCGGACCTGATGAGCGCCGGCGCCGAGCGCCTGTCGCGGCTGCAGCAGCGCGAGGCCGAACGCGGCGGCTCGGGCGGGCGCAGCGCCGCCTGGGGCCGCGTGGCCGGCGCCGAGCCCGATTTCGCCCACGGCGTCGCGCTCTACGTCGAGGACGTCAGCGTCAGCTTCGACGGCTTCAAGGCGCTGAAGTCGCTGAGCCTGGCGATCGACGTCGGCGAGCTGCGCTGCATCATCGGCCCCAACGGCGCCGGCAAGACGACGATGATGGACTGCATCACCGGCAAGACGCGCCCCGACAGCGGCCGCGTCAGCTTCGGCAGCAACATCGACCTGCTGCGCCTGTCCGAGGCCGAGATCGCCCAGGCCGGCGTCGGCCGCAAGTTCCAGAAGCCGACGGTCTACGAGGAGCTGTCGGTCTTCGAGAACCTGGAGCTGGCGCTGAAGGCCGACCGCGGCGTGCGCTCGGCGCTGTTCTGGCGGCTGAACGGCGAGCAGCGCGACCGCATCGCCGAGGTGCTGGCGCTGATCCACCTGAAGGACGAGCTGGCGCGCACCGCCGGCCTGCTGAGCCACGGCCAGAAGCAGTGGCTGGAGATCGGCATGCTGCTGATGCAGGACCCGAAGCTGCTGCTGCTGGACGAGCCGGTGGCCGGCATGACCGACGAGGAGACCGAACGCACCGCCGAGCTGTTCCTGAGCCTGGAAGGCCAGCACAGCCTGGTCGTCGTCGAGCACGACATGAAGTTCGTCGAGCAGCTGACCGAAGGCCGCAAGACGGTGACCGTGCTGCACGAGGGCCGGGTGCTGGCCGAGGGCCGGCTGGCCGAGGTCCAGAACAACCCGGAAGTCGTCGATGTCTACCTCGGCCGCTGAGAGCGCTGCGCTGGCTGGCAGGCAGGGGTCAGGTCTCGCAAGACCTGACCCCGTCTTCGGTCTTCGACGCTGGCTGGGGCTGCTGGGGTCAGGTCTCACAAGACCTGACCCCGTCTTTCCGTCTTTCGGTCTCGCAACGCTGGCTGGGGTCAGGTCTCGCAAGTCCTGACCCCGTCCTGCCCCCGTCTTCACACACCTGACTCCAAGATGCTCCAAGTCGACGGACTGAACCAGTACTACGGCGGCAGCCACATCCTGCGCAACGTCGGCTTCGAGGCCAAGGTCGGCGAGGTGACGGTCGTGCTGGGCCGCAACGGTGTCGGCAAGACGACGCTGCTCAAGAGCCTGATGGGCGTGGTGCCGGTGAAGACCGGCACGGTGGCGCTGGACGGCGCCGACCTGACCAAGGCGACGAGCTACGAGCGTGTGCGCCGCGGCGTCGGCTACGTGCCGCAGGGGCGCGAGATCTTCGGCCGCCTGACGGTCGAGGAGAACCTGCGCATGGGCCTGGCGACGAAACCCGCCGGCACCGAGATCCCGGCCGAGCTCTTCGAGCTGTTCCCGGTCTTGAAGCAGATGCTCGCGCGCCGCGGCGGCGACCTGTCGGGCGGGCAGCAGCAGCAGCTGGCCATCGCGCGCGCGCTGGCTGCCGGCCCCAAGCTGCTGATGCTCGACGAGCCCACCGAAGGCATCCAGCCCAGCATCATCAAGGACATCGGCCGCGTCATCCGCATGCTGGCCGACCGCAAGACGATGGCCATCGTGCTCGTCGAGCAGTACTACGACTTCGCCGAGGAACTGGCCGACCATTACCTGGTGATGGAACGCGGCGAGATCGTCGCCCGAGGCCGCGGCGCCGACATGCAGGCCGACGGCGTGCGCCAGCGCATGTCGATCTGAGCGCCGGGCCGGCGGGCGGCGTAGGATTCAGTCCCACGCCACCGGAGACCGCCATGCGTTCGACCCAGCAGTTCAGCATCACGCTGCCGCACGAGATGGCCGACGCGGTGCGCGCCAAGGTCGCCTCGGGCCAGTACGCGACCGAGAGCGAAGTCATCCGCGACGGCCTGCGCGTGCTGCTGGCGCGCGACTCGGCGGTGGAGAAGTGGCTGCGCGAGGACGTGGCCGCGGCCTACGACGCGCTCGAGGCAGATCCGACGCGTGCGGTCAGCGTCGAAGAAGTCAGGGCCCATCTGGCCGCGCTGCACGCCGCCTCGAACGAACCATGATCCGCTACACCGTCGTCTTCTCGCACGAAGCGCGACGGCAGTTGGGTGCGCTGCAACGCTACCTCGCCCGAGAGGCTTCACCGGTCGTGGCCTCGCGCTACACCGCCGCCGTCGTCGACACCTGCGTCATGCTGTCGTCGTTTCCACATCGCGGAACACCACGACCCGAGATTCGGGCGGAGTTGCGGACGACGCATCACAAGGGACGCACCACGATCGCCTATCGCATCGCCGAGGATCGAAAGGAAGTGGTCGTGCTCGGGATATTTCACGGCGGTCAGGACCTCGAGTCCGCGCTGAACGAAGGTCCGGATATCTGACTCGTGTGCCGATCCATGTGCCCTTCAGAAGCCCTGCTCACCCGCCTCGACACCATCGCCCGCTCGCTGGCCGCCAGCGGCCAGGCGCTGGCCCTGATCGGCCTGGGTTCGGTGGGCCGCGAAACGGCGCGGCTGGACGCCTGGTCCGACCTGGACTTCTTCGCCATCGTCGAGCCCGGCGCCAAGGCGCGTTACCTCGACCACCTGGACTGGCTGGACGCCGCGCACCCGCTGGCCTGGCACTTCCGCAACACCGCAGACGGCCACAAGGCGCTGATGGCCGACGGCGTGTTCTGCGAGTTCGCGGTCTTCGAGCCGCAGGAGCTGGCCGCCATCCCGTTCGCGCCCGGCCGCCTGGTCTGGGCGCGCGACGGCGTCGACCCGGCGATCGTCGAGCCGCGCCGCCCGCTGCCGGCCGCCACGCTGCCCGACGAGACCTGGATCGTCGGCGAGGCGCTGTCCAACCTGCTCGTCGGCCTGCAGCGCTGGCAGCGCGGCGAAAAACTCAGCGCGATGCGCCTGGTGCAAGGCCACGCGCTGGACCGTCTGATCGAGCTGGACACGCTGCGCGCCGCCCCGGCGCCGGGTGACCCGTTCAACCGCGAACGCCGGCTCGAAGCCCGCCAGGCCACGCTGGCTGCCGAGCTGCCGGCGCTGGCGCCCGGCTACACGCAGACGCCGGCGGCCGCGCTGGCGCTGCTGGCCGCGCTGGAGCGCCGCGGCGCGCTGCTGAACGGCGCCGTGGTGGCCCGCATCCACGCGCTGGCCGGCGGCTGACGGCCCCACCCCGCCCACGCTTACCGGCTCGACGGCCCCCGGGGCGCGCGCGATCATGCGCCGCACGGGAGCGGCGCACCGCGCCCGGCCGGCGCCGGCGCACCCGCGGCGCATTCCGACAGACACCCCCCACGCTGAAGGAGAACCGCATGGCACGCACGATGAAAGCCGCCGTCTTCGTCGAGAAGGGCCGCATCGAACTGCGCGAGAAGCCCATCCCCGAGGTCGGCCCCAACGACGCGCTCGTCCGCATCACGACGACGACGATCTGCGGCACCGACGTCCACATCCTGAAGGGCGAATACCCGGTGGCACCGGGCCTGACGGTGGGCCACGAGCCGGTGGGCGTGATCGAGAAGCTGGGCTCGGCGGTCGTCGGCTACCAGGAAGGCCAGCGTGTGATCGCCGGCGCGATCTGCCCCAACTTCAACAGTTATGCCGCGATGGACGGCAAGCCCAGCCAGGACGGCAGCTACCTGATCCCGTCGGGCCGCTGCGGCTGCCACGGCTACAAAGCGACGGCCGGCTGGCGCTTCGGCAACCTGATCGACGGCACGCAGGCCGAGTACGTGCTGGTACCCGACGCCCAGGCCAACCTGGCGCCGGTGCCCGACGGCCTGAGCGACGAGCAGGTGCTGATGTGCCCGGACATCATGTCCACCGGCTTTGCCGGCGCCGAGAACGCCGGCATCCGCCTGGGCGACACGGTCGTGGTCTTCGCCCAGGGCCCGATCGGCCTGTGCGCCGCGGCCGGCGCGCGGCTGATGGGCGCCACCACGGTGATCGGCGTCGACGGCAACGACCACCGGCTGGAAGTGGCCCAGCAGATGGGCGCCGACGTGACGCTGAACTTCAAGCGCTGCGACGTCGTAGCCGAGGTGATGAAGCTGACCGGCGGCCGCGGCGCCGACGCCGCGATCGAGGCGCTGGGCACGCAGCAGACCTTCGAGGGCGCACTACGGGTGCTGAAGCCGGGCGGCACGCTGTCCAGCCTGGGCGTGTACTCCGAAGACCTGCGCATCCCGCTGGCGGCGTTTGCCGCCGGCCTGGGCGACCACACGATCAAGACCGCGCTGTGCCCCGGCGGCAAGGAACGCATGCGCCGGCTGATGAACGTCATCGAGGCCGAGCGGCTGGACCTGTCGCCAATGGTGACCCACCACTACCAACTCGACGACATCGTCGCGGCGTACGAGCTGTTCTCGCATCAGCGGGATGGGGTGTTGAAGGTGGCGCTGAAGCCCTGACCGCAGCACTGGCTCGATCATTTTGTTGGCGTCAACAAAATGATCGGCCACTGGTGCGCCGACATCGGCGCGTAGCGCCCCGCCCCCCACCCACCGGCAGCTCCGGCTTCGGCGGTCGGCCCTGCGGGCCGACTGCGCTGCGCTGCTCGGTTTCGCGGTCGCGCGGCCCAACTCGCTGCGCTCACTGCGTGAGCTCCGCTCAAACAGTCGGCCGCGAGTCAGATCACGTAGCGCGCTGAAGCGCGCCGACCGCGAACCCTGCGCTGCTCGCCGCCGAAAAGTCGCAGCCGGCGGGTGGGGAGCGGGGCGCTTCAGACAGCGGAACTGGCGCCAACCGCAGCTTAGCTGGCCCATACGCGCAATTGTCTAGAGCGCGCCGCCGGCTGGAAGTAACGAGCACATGGCGGCTGCCCGTTGTCACCTGAGAACTGGGCGCCCGGGAGTAGCCGGCTGGAAGAGCGCAGTTGCTCCTGCTCGGAAACGAGCAACCCAAGCATCAGTACCCTGCTCCACCTCTTAGCAGGATGGCAAGACACAGGTAGGGCAGCGCGTGAGCGTTGACAATGCCAACTATCGGAGTACATGGCGGTTCGCGTTCGCCGCGAACATGCAGGCAACCAGGTCGGAGGCAGATACGTGACGAAGAATCTTGAGGGCAGCATTGGGACATTAGGCCTTGAGCGAACCTCCCGAAGCGGTCGAAATCTCAAAAGCGCGTCGTTTCGATCAGAGGAAGATCTCACCCAGGCGTTTATCAAAATCCTCAGGCGTAGCACGCCAGGTGGTTGGGCTCTCCTTCGGGAGATTGACGCGGGGGTTGGTGTGGCCGACCTCGTTCTGGTGGAGTCGCAAAGAGAAATGCAGTCAGAGCTACGACTGCTACGGCAGGTTCCCCTTCGACTCGCACCTTTGCTCAATCCTGATGTCGCGAATCGCCTAACGTCTTTGTCAGAGTTCATGCAAGCCACAGGAATGTCTAGAACTTCGGCTCTGCGAAGCGTTAACGCTATGGCTGCCTTGAGGATGGCGAATCGTGATGGCGAAAGACTAAATATTAGGGCGATTCACTCGCAGCCATACCCACAAATAATCACAATCGAAGCAAAGCTCCGCGATTGGAAGAGAGCACTGACGCAAGCGTATCGCAACAGACAGTTTTGCACGCAATCATGGGTGATCATGGATGGGCACTACGCAGTGACCGATCTGGCAATTGCGTCATTTTCTCGGGCGCAAGTCGGACTAGCAACCTGCTCACCGGACGGACAACTGTACATTCATGTTCACGCGGAAACATTACCCCCAAGAAATACGCAGAGAAACTGGACAGCGCGCGCTGTTATTGCACGCTCCCCGCGTCAATTCTTGAGGCCACTCAAGTAAGAACTCCAGCCCGCCAAGTGCCCACCTTGCCCGTGACGCTCCAGATACACGTCCGCGCCCTTCAACTGCTGATACCAATGTCTGGCCATTTCGACACGCGACAGCAGGTACTCGATTCTCGCCTCAACTTGCATCGCACCCACCACATCAAGTTCCCGCTGCATTATCCTGAAGTAGTGCTTGTATAGCGGCGGCTGGTTAAATGTCGGCTCAACGGCTTGCGCGAGGGCTTGTTCACTGTGCTCTGTCGCCGCATACACAGCCTCCCAAACCTTGGGCGCCTTCAAACGGATATCCCGGGCATCGCCGAATTGCACCCAATTGAGCAGACCCGGCAAATATATTCTGGCCTTAGGCCCCCGCCGATCCTCCTCAGAAACCACAAATTTGTCGATGGAAAAAATTCGTGTGTTCTCGAATGCTCCGACGGTTAGCTCGATCTCATCAAGCATGCAGTACATCAGGCATTCACTATTCGTATAGCCAACCGTCAAAGCCAGACCAGTCTCTTGAATTTCATAAAAAAAATCATGCGCAGACCGCAGGAAATCGGAATCGCCCACCTGTTTAGTGTCCCGCACCTGCTGATACATAAGATAGACGTGATCCACCGCTGGATACGACGTAATCCAGTTCAATAGTCTAGTCCGAAATACTTGGTCTGCAATCATCGGTGCCGTGACCGCCAACGCCAGGGTTACAGGCTCACTGCCCGCCACCTCCATAAAAGCATCGACCGTAAATGCTCGCTGACGGTCCACGTAATCGGTGTATAGCTGATCAATGAACCTTGTCGGAACAACAATCCTGCGAAATCCTTGATCCCTCTGGAACCCAAGACATTGCTTCGCCACCTCAAGAGCCAGCGACTTAAACGAAGAAGTCTTAAAGCCACCCCCTACCGCTTCCGGGAAAAAGGGGTACTGAAGTAGTTTTGGCTTTTGGGAGCTTGGAAGGTAAAACTGCGGATCAAACATGGAGGCGGCACGAGTTTCCGCACTCAATTTAGCAACAGAATCTATTGACTGATGGAGCGGACTGAGGATCAGTCCTTCCCCGCACCCTTCATCTTCGAAGGATTGAATATTCCATTTAGCGTTATGTCCGACCTGATGAAGAAGATGAACACTCATATCAAATCCCAAGGATTAGATTTAGCTCATTGATGAGAGCTGCGGGTGTGCGAGGCCGCTGATACGGCGCCTTACGCAGCAGCGAATCAATCAGGGCGCAGGACCTCTCGTCCGCACAGCCCATTGAATTTATGGGCCTATGAGGCTGAGACTCGATAGCCAACGCGACCTCGTGCTCATACATACCTCCACGGAGCCTAAAAGGATGCACACCAGACAGCATCCTGTACATAAGAACGCCGATCGCAAAGAAGTCCGTTTTGAATGAAATCGCCTCCTTATCGTTGGCGATCTGTTCCGGCGCAGCATAGTCCACAGTCAAGGGAGCATTGCCCCAGCCTTCTCGAGTTATTCCAACCCCGCCGGTTTCGCGAGCAATACCGAGATCGATAACTACAACCGTTCCATCCCGCTTTAATAGAACATTGGCAGGCTTAATATCGCGATGAACAAATCGACGAGGATGAGACCATAGAGGCTCAAGAGCCCCAGCGATTCCGAGCGCGATCCGCGCTACATCTCGATGAGATCCGATATATGCATCGAGCAACTCAGATAGCGTATCGGATTCAATAAACTCCTCAATGCTCACATACAGAGATTCGGACAGAGCATCGTCGGTTAGCGGATTTTCTACATAGAGGTTCGAGAATAGTAACGCCGGGAATTGCGCCGGCTTGACTTCTCGTAGAATCCGACTCTCAGCCTCAAGCCGGGTCAACGCATCGGCGGATGCGCCTGCCACAACCTTCACCACCACTTTTCCCCATGCTTGCCATCCACGGAGAAATGTTGCTCCTTGAGGGATGTCGGCGGGGACAAGGGAATCATCAAAGAAGCCGAAGTAGACAACGCGCTGCCCGGATGTAGCAGCCACTTGAGTGATGACCAAGCTCGGCATGCACGCAAGGAGATCCGACCTTAGTTTTTCGCTGTCTTCCGGCATTTCACCTCCTCCGACCAAACGTTTGGCCGATTCCTTGACCAGACACTATTAAAAGTCAGTCGCCGCGTGAACGGGCACGCGATCCAATCATTTAATCGCCGCCTGATGCTCCCTACAATATTGCAACCCACCAAACCTTCTCTCGTTGTTCCAGCAAAACTTGCCTTCAGCGAACGAAATCTTGGCGCCGCAGGTCGCACAAATGAGTTTGCGACGCTCGGGCGCCGCGTCCTGAGGCGGAACGTCCGCCGCCGGTGAAGGTGCCG
The DNA here is from genome assembly GCF_020966565.1 of Rubrivivax sp. JA1055. Classification (NCBI taxonomy): domain Bacteria; kingdom Pseudomonadati; phylum Pseudomonadota; class Betaproteobacteria; order Burkholderiales; family Sphaerotilaceae; genus Rubrivivax; species Rubrivivax sp. JA1055. The sequence goes on from NZ_JAJKFP010000001.1 coordinate 296,497, forward strand.
GCGCCTGCACGGGCGCCACAGGCTCCCGCCGCGGCGCGACAGCAGGCGCCACAGCAGCCACCGTCTCCCCCCTCGGCTTCATGAACTCCGGCAGCGCCAGCAGATCGCTCGGCCGGTGCTGACGCACCAGTTTGCGGGCGAACTCCTCGATGGTGTCGGCTCCTCGGATGTTCATCAGCGCACCGACGAAGCGCCCGGGCGTGAAGCTCGTGTTCTGCTGAAACTTCTCGTGCCACGCCCGGAACCCGTCGGCCTTGATGACGTTGCTCGTGTCGAAAGCCTTGGCCGGCGGGCGGTGGATCAGCGACGAGGGGCTGACGAGCACGCAGTGTTCGATCTGCGGTGCGCCGCCGTTGCGGCCGCAGATTTCCAGGCGGTCGAACAGCTTGCGCAGCGGGCCTTCGTGGCGGCGGCTCTGCTCCAGCGGCGACGGGATGCCGAACACACGTTCGCCGGAATACTCGACCGAGAACTCGCCGTGTTCGTTGATGCGCAGGTTGCCGTTGAAGTTCTTCGTCTCCAGCAGGTAGACGTAGAGGCTGCGCGTGATGATCAGGTGGTCGATCTGCACCACCTCGCCGTCGACCTGGAACCGCAGGTCGTGCAGCAGCATGCGGTCGGGGTCGTCCCGCAGGTAGTTGTCGAGGAAGTGCGCTGCATCGCGCTCGCCGGCGATGCCGCGTTTCAGGCGGAACTGCTCGTCACGCAGCCAGTCGCGCTGGCGGCGGTCCAACAGCGGGGATTTCTGCAAATCCTCGAGCAGTGCGAGCCGCTTCGACTTGTCGTCGGCGGACTTGATCAGCACGCGATGACCTCCCTGGTCACTTTTGCCAGGGATCATGCCACCGCGTTACGCCCGCACACAAAGCTTCGCCCGCCAGATGCGCGCGAACTGCGGCACACGGGGCGGGCGAATGGGGGGCTGATTCGGCGCGGTTTGCGCCAGATCTAGTCTGCTACCGGTGTCAGCTTGCGCCTGGCGCCCCGCGGGACATCGACGCGGCGGGCGGCAGCGGGGCGGTGGCCGCGCAAGCCAGGCGCGGCACCTTGCACGCGGTCTTCAACCCGACGCGACGAAGGCTGGAGCCCAAGACTGCGGTCGCCCGGCCGTCTTGCGGCCACAAATAGAAGCGCCCCGGGGAGCACCCGGGGCGTTGGTGGGCGCTCGTCCAGCGCCCCATTTCAGCCAGAACTTCCTTGGCTGCAGCAGATAGTGCAAGTACGTTTGCACTAAACAGCGGTTGCGGCCGTCCCGCGCCGCGCGCGCCGACCGGGCTCCGCCGCCTTACAGCTTGTAGTTCACCGTCACCGACACCTCCCGCGGCGCGCCGTAGATCGCGCCGTAGGACAGGCCGCCGATGTACTTCTTGTCGGTGACGTTGTCGACGTTCAGGCGCACGGTGGTGCGCTGCGTCAGCTCGTAGGCGGCGAAGGCGTTGGCCAGCAGGTACGAGCCCTGGTGCACGGTCGCGGCGCCGTTGCTGACGTCGGACTGCCAGCGCCCGCCCAGGCCCAGGCGCAGCTGCGGCGCCACGCGCGTGTCGAAGCGGAAGTTCACGGTGCTGCGCGGCACCCACAGGCTGGTGTCGTGGCCGTCCGGGCCGGTGAGCTTGAGGCGGGTGAAGCCCAGCGTCAGGCGGGTGTCGGTGCCCACGCGGCCGGTGGCCTCGGCCTCGAAACCGCGCGACTTGACGTCCCTGGGCACGTACCAGCCCTTGTTCGTCACCGGGCTGTTGGTCGGCATCGCCGTCGCCAGGCCCTTCTGCTCGGCGGTGAAGACGGCGAAGGTGGTCAGCAGCTTGCGGTCCAGCCACTCGGCCTTGACGCCGGCTTCGGTGTTGACGCCCTTCATCGGGTCCAGGTAGTTGCCGTAGTAATCGGCCTGGTCCTGGTTCTGGAAGATGGTGGAGTACGACACGTAGCCCAGCACGTCGGGCGTCAGGTCGTAGGTCAGGCCGGCGTAGGGGCTGGTCTCGGTGGTGTCCGGGTAGCTCACGCCGACGGCACCGGTGTTGCCGTAGCGGTTGGCACCCGAGCGCTGCAGCTTGATCGCGTTGACGCCGACGATGGCCTTCAGCCGCTCGGTCAGCGCCAGCCGCGACGCGGCGTACAGGCGCGTCAGCGTCTGCTCGCCGTCACGCTTGTCCTGCACCCCCAGCCACTCGGGCTCCGGATAGACGCCGTCGCCGTACGGGAAGGCCGGGAACGGCAGGTACAGGTAGGCGGGGTCGAAGCCCTGGGTGAGGGTCTGCGTCTCCTGGCGCGAGCGGCTCACGCCGGCGATCAGGCTGTGGCGGCGGCCGAAGGCGTCGAACTCGCCGCTGAGGTTCAGGTCGAACAGGTGGTTCGTCGTCTCGACGTCGGCGAAGTACGGCCAGCCGACGAGGCCGGTGTTGTCGGCGTTCAGGCCGGCACCCAGCACGAAGGCGTACAGCAGCTTGGCCTGCTCGGTGCTGCGGCGGTAGTTGTAGGTGGCCTTCAGCTCCCAGTCGGGCGACAGCTCGTGGCGGTACTCGACGAAGGCGTTGTTGGTGCGCTTGTCCCAGTAGGTCCACTCCTGCGAGGTCGACGACGAGCGGTCGAACTCGGCCTGGCCGCCGCCGGCGTAGTTCAGCGTCAGCGAGCCCCACATCGGCGAGTCCTGGTCCGAACGCTGGTGGCTGAAGCCGAAGGTCAGCATGCCGTGCTCGCCGACCTGGCCGTCGACGACGCCGTAGACGCTGCTGCGCAGGTCCTGCAGGCCGCGCAGGAAGGAGTCCTCGTCCTCGCGCGCGACGACCAGGCGGCCGGCCCACGAGCCGTCCTCGGCGAGCACCTTGTTGTAGTCCAGCGCCAGGCGGTGGCTGCCGTACGGGCCCCAGGTGACGTTGGCCTCGCCGCCGTCTTCGTTGGTGGGGCGCTTGCGCACGTAGTTGATCGTGCCCGAGGCGTTGCCGACGCCGGTCAGCAGGCCGTTGGCGCCGCGGATCAGCTCGATGCGCTCGAACAGGTAGCTGTCCTGCTGGCCGACGACGGTGCCCCAGTCGTTGCTCATGCCGACGCCGTCGATCTGCGTCAGCTGGATCTCGAAGCCGCGCGAGTTGTAGGCGGCGCGGTTGGTCTCGTACTGCTCGACGTTGATGCCGGTGCCCAGGCGCAGCGCTTCGTTGCTGCCGGTGACGCCGAAGTCCTCGATGTCCTGGCGGTCGACGGTGCTGATGGTCTGCGGCGTGTCCTTGATCTCCATCGGCAGGCCGGTGGCGCCCTTGGACACACGTTTGGCGCGCTTGGCGGTGACGAGGATCTTCTCTGCGCCGTCGTCGGCCGCGGCGGTGGTGGAGGTCGCGGCCGGGGCATCGGCCTGGGCTTGTGCCTGCGCCTGGGCGGCCAGCGTGCACACGGCGAGCGCGCAGGCGCTCAGGATCAGTTTGCGGGTCATGCGAGTCTTGGGGGTGGTGATCGGGCCGGCGCCGAGCCTGTCGGTCGGGCGGCGTCCTTCCTGCGGATGATAATGCTTCTCGTTTCCATTAACATCCGCAAACCGTCCTGTCGTATCGGCCACACGAAAGACCGCATGTCGCCTGAACTCCGCCGCCTCTGGGCCTGGCCGCTGGCCCTGGGCCTGCTCACCACCTCGGGCCTGCTGAGCGCGCTCGTCTCCGACGGCTGGGGCGACGCCTGGGCCTGGTTCGCGCTCGCGGTGCCGGTGGCCGTGGGCGGCTGGTTCTCGCTGGCGCGGGGGGCACGATGAAGGCCCGTTCGCTGCGCGCCTGGAGTTGGGTGCACACCTGGACCAGCCTGGTCAGCACGCTGTTCATGCTGCTGCTGTGCCTGACCGGGCTGCCGCTGATCTTCCACCACGAGATCGAGCACCTGGCGGGCGACGAGGTCGAGCTGCCGGTGCTGGCCGCACCGCAGGCCGCACGGCCGCTGGACGAGCTGATCGCCTCGGCGCGCGCGCTGTACCCGCAGCGTGTCGTGCAGTACGCCGCGCCCGACGAGGAAGAGCCGGCCATCTGGCACTTCACGCTGACGCCGACGCCGGCGCCCACCGACGACTACAAGTCGATCGCCGTCGACGCCCGCACGGCCGAGGTGCTGCGCGACGCGAAGACCGGCGAAGGCTTCATGTACTGGATGCAGCGCCTGCACATCGACCTGTTCGCCGGCCTGCCGGGCATGCTGTTCCTGGGTTTCATGGGGCTGCTGATGGTCGTGGCCATCGTCTCGGGCGTGGTGCTGTACGCGCCGTTCATGCGCCGGCTGGACTTCGGCACCGTGCGCCGCGAGCGTTCGGCGCGGCTGAAGTGGCTGGACCTGCACAACCTGCTGGGCATCGTGACGCTGGTCTGGGCCACGGTCGTCGGCTTCACCGGCGTCATCAACACCTGGGCCGACCCGCTGGTGAAGTACTGGCAGTACTCGCAGCTGAGCGCGCTGCTGGCGCCCTACGCCGGCCAGCCGCTGGTGCCCGAGGCCGAACGCGCCCCGGTGCAGAAGGCGCTGAATGCGGCGCTGGCGCACACGCCGGGCCAGCAGGTGTCCTTCCTCGCCTTCCCGGGCACGGCCTACTCCAGCCCGCACCACGTCACCGTCTTCCTGCGCGGCGACACGCCGCTGACGTCCAAGCTGCTGAAGCCGGTGCTGGTCGACGCACGCACGGCCACCGTCACCGCGTCGCCCGCGCTGCCCTGGTACCTGACGGCGCTGCTGATCTCGCAGCCGCTGCACTTCGGCGACTACGCCGGCATGCCGATGAAGATCCTCTGGGCGCTGCTCGACGTCGCGACCATCGTCGTGCTGGGCAGCGGGCTGTACCTGTGGCTCAAGCGCCGCGCGACACGCACGCGCGAGGCCGCCATCGGCGAGACCGAGGACGGGGTGCCGGCGCTGACTTGAGACGCCTCAGGTCCGCCAGATGCGCGGCGGGTTCGGCGCCAGACCCCAGAGCACCCGCCGCCAGGCGGCACGCAGCTTGACGGCCAGCGCCATCGCCGGCTCGACACGGTCGGCCAGCACACGCGCCACGACCACCGGCGCGTGCGGCGACGTGACGCCGGCGGTGGCGGCCAGCGCGTCGCCGTCGATCACCTCGCGCGCGGCCTCGACCAACGCCGTGCGCCGCGCGGCGTCGAAGCCGGCGCCGCCGGCGGCGCAGAACAGCGTGCCCAGCACACGGTGGCCGGCGAAGCCGCAGGGGCCGTCGAGCAGCACGCGGTCGTCGCCGGCCACGACGCCGGCATCCAGCCAGACACCTGGCAGCTCGCAACGCTGGGCGTAGCGCCCGGCGTCGAAGCTCTCGCCGGCCGCCGGCAGGCCCAGCGCCAGCAGGTCCCAGGCGATGGCCTCGGCGCCCGGCGCCAGGCGCAGGCTCAGGGCGTTGTCGGCCAGGCAGGCGCGGTGGGCGATGGTCTCCATCGGCAGCCATTCCAGGCGCGCGCCGACGGCGAGCTCGAAGCTCACGCGCTGGCGCGCGGTCTCGCCGGCGCTGCGGTAGAAGCGTGTCGCGCCGGGGGTCGTCAGCACGGCGTGCGTGCCTTCGGCCAGCGTCGCGTCGAGCTCCAGCACGTCGCCACCGACGATGCCGCCGGGCGGGTGCACCAGCACGTGGTGGCAGATGCCGGGGCCTTCGGGGTACAGCCGCTGCAGCACACGCAGCGGGCCGTGGTGGCGGTCCAGCGCGATGCAGCGCTCGCCGTCGCGGCGGTAGTCGATGCGGAGGTGGCCGTGCCAGCCCATGCGAGGCGGGCACGCAGCGCCCGGGAGTGAGTGGGGACGGCCGAGTGTAGGAGAGCGCGGCGCTCAGGCCGCGCGCGGCTCGTCGTTGGCGGCGCGCGGCGCGGCCGGGCGCGCGCCCTCGGCCGCCAGCGCGCAGGCCAGCGCACCGACACGCGTGATGGCGCCGCGGTAGCTGTCGTCCCAGTCGCCGCCCAGGCTCAGCCGCAGGCAGTGGCGATAGCGGTCGCTGGCGCTGAACATCGTGCCCGGCGCGATGCAGATGCCGGCGGCGAGCGCACGGCGGAAGAGCTCGATCGAGTCCACTGCAGCCGGCATCTCGACCCACAGCATGATGCCGCCGGCCGGATCGGTGACGCGGCTGCCACGCGGGAAGTGCGCGGCGACGAGCTCGCGCGCCTCGGCCATGCGCGGGCCCAGCGCCCGCCGCAGCCGGCGCAGCCCCGGTTCGTAGCCGGGCTGGTTCAGCAGATCGGCCATCGCCATCTCGACGATGCCGGTGTTGCCGCCGCCGAAGGCCGGCTTGATGCGCCGCACCTCGGCGCCGTAGCGCCCGGCCTCGATCCAGCCGACACGCAGCCCCGGCGCCACGGTCTTGGCGAAGGAGCCGCAGACCATCACCAGGCCATCGGTGTCGAAGGACTTCACCGCACGGCGGTGTTCGTCGCGTTCGGCGAGGTCGTTGTAGATCACGTCCTCGATCATCGGCACCTGGTGCCGCGCCAGCAGTTGCGCCAGGCGCCGGCGCTCGCCCACCGGCATGCAGGCGCCCAGCGGGTTCTGCAGCGTCGGCACGGCCAGCAGCGCCCGCACCGGCTGCGTCTGCAAGGCCAGCGCCAGCGCGTCCACCGACAGGCCGTGGCGCGGGTGCGTCGGGATCTCCAGCGCGCGCAGGCCCTGGGCCTCGAGGATCTGCAGAAAGCCGAACGAGGTGGGCGACTCCAGCGCCACGGTGTCGCCGGGCCGGGTGACGGCGCGCAGGCCCAGCGCGATGGCCTCGTTGCAGCCGCCGGTGGCGACGATGTCGCGGGCGTCCAGCGTCAGCCCCATCGCGAGTGCACGGCGCGCGATCGCGCGGCGCAGCGTCTCCTCGCCGAAGCTGCCGGGATAGTGCGTCAGCAGCGCACGGTGGCGCAGCGCCGCCTGGCTGACGGCGCGGCGGATGCGTGCGCCCGGGTACAGCGCCGACGCCGGGCAGGCGGCACCCAGCGAGACGACGCCGGGCGCACCCAGCATCTGGATCATCAGCTCGTACAGCGAGGCGATGTCCACCGCCAGCGGCGCTTCGGGCGGCGACGAGGTGCCGGGCTCGGCCAGGCGCATGCCACGCGGCGCGGCGGCGACGAAGTAGCCCGACTTGGGCCGCGCCTGCACGAGCTGTTCGTCTTCCAGCGCACGGTAGGCCTGCAGCACGGTGGCCACCGACACCAGCTGCTCGCGCGCCGCCTGGCGCACCGACGGCAGGCGCGCGCCGGCCGGCAGCGTGCCGCCGCGGATGGCGCCGGCCAGGTGGTCGGCGAGGCGGCGGTACAGCGGGCGGGCGGCGTCGGCTGCGGTGGCGGGCATGCGTCCATTGTGGGCGCGGCGCGGGGCCGCGGACCGGTACAGCCGCGGCCCGAACAGGCCAGCACAGCCGCACGCCGGCGCCGATCTGTGCCGGTGAAGCCTGCGCCGCGCTGTGGCTGGCGGCCACCCGGCCGCGCCCCGAGCATCAGCGCCATGGACACCACCGCCCTCCTCCTCGCTCCCGGCCAGGCGCTGACGCTGCCGCCGGGCCCCGCCGGCCGCCGGCTGCGTGTGCTGCAGGGGCGGATCTGGCTGACGGCCCGCGGCTGCGCCGACGACGAGGTGCTGGCCGCCGGCGCCGAGCACGTGCTGCCGGCCGGCAGCCGCGGCGCGCTGGTCGTCGAGGCGCTGGACGGCGCGGTGCGCGCCGAGCTGCTGGCGCCCGGTGCGGCGCCTAAGCCCGCCGCCAGAAGTCCCGGTGCAGCGCCGCGATCTCCGGAACTGCGGCCGGCACCGGGCCGATGACCTCGATGTCACGCTGCCCGCGTGCGAAGACCTCGCGGCAGGGCAGGTCCAGCGTCGGGTTCTCGGGGTGGGCGCCGGTCAGCGCCAGCAGCTCGCGCTCTTCCATGCCGTAGACCAGCCGGCCGATGCCGGCCCAGTACTGGGTGCCGGCGCACATCGCGCAGGGCTCGACGGTCGTCACCAGCGTGCAGCCCGCCAGGTAGGTCGGCTCCCAGCGCCGCGCGGCTTCACGCGCCAGCACGGCCTCGGCGTGTTCGACGGCGCTGACGTTGCCCTGCTCCAGCAGCACGGTGTCGCCGTCGGGGCCGACGAGCACGGCGCCGAACGGGTGCCGGCCTTCGGCCAGCGCCCGCGCGGCGACCTCGTTGGCCCGGCGCAGCCAGGCGAGCAGGCGGTCGGGCGCAGGCGTCGTCATGCCGGCGATGCTAGCGACGGCGCCCTCACGCCGGGCTCAGTGGTTCTGCGAGCCGCGGTGGGCCCAGCTCGTCGTGCGCTTCTCGATCCACGAGAACAGCTCGTACATGACCATCGCCATCGCGCCGATCGTCACCAGCCCGGCGAAGGCCAGCGGCATGCGCTGCTGGCTGCCGGCGGTCTGCATCAGGTAGCCGATGCCGGAGTCGCCGGCCGTCATCTCGGCGAGCACGGTGCCGACGAAGGCCAGCGTGATCGCGATCTTCAGCGAGCCGTAGAAGTACGGCAGCGAACGCGGCAGGCCGACCTTGACGAGCACGTCCCAGCGTCTGGCGCCCAGCACCCGCAGCACGTCCTCCAGCTCCGGCTCCAGCGTCGCCAGGCCGGTGGCGATGTTCACCGTGATCGGGAAGAACGAGATCAGGAAGGCCGTCAGGATGCCCGGCCCCAGGCCGATGCCGAACCAGACGACGAGGATCGGCACGATGGCCGCCTTGGGCACGGCGTTGAAGCCGACCAGCAGCGGATACAGCGCGGCGTAGGCGGCGCGCGAGCTGCCGACCAGGAAGCCGAGCATCACGCCGACGACGATGGCCAGCGCGAAGCCGAGCATCGTCACCCAGAAGGTCTTCCAGGCGGCCTCGAGCAGCGGGCCGCCGAACTCGACGAACTCGCGGCCGATCTGGATCGGGCTCGGGAAGATGAACTCGGGGATGTCGAAGCCGGCGACGAACAGCTCCCACAGCAGCAGCAGCAGCGCCAGCAGGCCCCAGGGAGCCCAGCGTTCGAAGTTCTTGCCCAGTTTCATGTGCACCTCAGGGCTTCACTGCGGGACGGCGACGCCGCTCTTGCGGATCGCACCGATGTGGCCGCGCAGCTCGTGCACGATCTCGGTGAACTCGGGCGTGTAGGTCACTTCCAGGTCGCGCGGGCGCGGCAGGTCGATCTCGCGCCGCACGACGAAACGCCCCGGGCTCTTGCTCATCACGTAGACGGTGTCGGCGAGGAACACGCTCTCGCGCAGGTCGTGCGTGACGAGGATGACGTTGAACTTCTGCGCCGCCTGCAGGTCGCGCAGCGTGCACCACAGCTCCTCGCGCGTGAACGCGTCGAGCGCGCCGAAGGGCTCGTCGAGCAGCAGCATCTTCGGCTCGTGGATCAGCGCGCGGCAGATGCTGGCGCGCTGCTGCATGCCGCCGGAGAGCTGCCACGGGTACTTGTCCTCGTAGCCGGCGAGGCCGACGCTGGCCAGCAACCTGCGCGCCTTCTCGACGTACTCGGCCTTCTTCGCGCGGAAGCTGCTGCGGTAGGGCTCGACGATCTCCAGCGGCAGCAGCACGTTGGCCAGCGTCGTGCGCCAGGGCAGCAGGCTGGGCGCCTGGAAGGCCATGCCGGTGATCTTCAGCGGGCCGTCGACCTCGCGCCCGCCGATGATGACCGTGCCGCGGCTGGGCCGCCTCAGGCCCGTCGCCAGCTTCATGAACGTCGACTTGCCGCAGCCCGACGGCCCGACGATGGCGATGAACTCGCCTTCGTCGACCTGCAGCGTGATGTCCTCGACGGCGAACTGGCCCTGGGCCAGCAGCTCGTCGTTGTACGCGAGCCAGACCTCGCGGAAGTCGACGAAGGCGCTCACTTCTTGACCGGCGGGAGGATGTTGAGCTCGGCCTTGGCCGGCAGGTAGGCGTCGGTCCAGACGGCGGAGGCGTCGACCCGCGTCTTCGTCGCGAAGGCGTCGGACACCTGCGAGGCCATCAGCGCCAGACGGCCCGGCACGGCCTGGCCGAAACCTTCGGCACGGGCGTCGGGGCTGGCGACGACCGAGTCGATCGCCATCTTCAGCCGGCGCTGCTCGAGCGCGACGTTGATGATGCCGTCACGCGCCTTGACGTACTGGATCGAGGCGTCGGGGTTGGCGATCACCTCCTTGGCGCCCTTGGCGAAGGCCGACAGGAAGGCCTTCACCGCCGCCGGGTTCTCCTTCAGCAGCTTGGGGCTGGCGATGATGACGTTGCCGTAGAGCTTCACGCCGTGCTGGGCGTAGGGCAGCACGACGATGTCCTGCGTCTTGACGCCGCGCGCCTCGAGGTTGAGCAGCGAGGTGAACGAGAAGCCGGTGATCGCGTCGACATCGCCGCGCGCGAGCATCGTCTCGCGCAGCGGCGGGTCCATGCTGACCCAGGTGACGTTGGCGACGCCGTTGGCCTTCGCGAAGATCGGCCAGCCGCGGCGGCCGGCGTCGAACACCGGGGCGCCGAGCTTCTTGCCGGCGAGGTCGGCGGGCTTGCCGATGCCGCTCTTCTTCAGCGCCAGCACCGCGGCCGGCGTGTTGTTGTAGACCATCATCACCGCGACCGGCTTGTTCGCCGCGTCGGGGTTGTTGGCGTGGAACTCCATCAGCGCCGCCATGTCGGCGAAGCCCATGTCGTAGGTGCCGGAGGCCACGCGCGTGACGGTGCCGCCCGAGCCGTTGCCGGCGTCGATGCTCACGTCCAGGCCGGCGGCCTTGTAGTAGCCCTTGGCCTGCGAGGCCAGGAACAGCGCCGCCGGGCCTTCGAAGCGCCAGTCGAGCTGGAATTTGATCGGCGTGGCGGCCTGGGCGAGGGCCAGCGCGGGCGCGGCGAGCAGCGCGCCGGCGGCGAGGAGGGTGCGGCGCTTCAGCGGGAACGAGGTCATGTCGGGCGGGCTCCTGGAGGACGTGAACGGGAACTTCTGTATGCAAAAGGCAAGTTCCGTGCTCACCCGCGACGACCCCGCCGCGTGCCGGCGCCGCCGCTATGCGCCGCCGCGGTGCACCGGCGCGGACAGCAGGTCGAACAAGGTGCGTGCGACGACCCGCGTGGCGCCGCGCAGGTCGGCCAGCTCGAGGTGCTCGTCGGCGCGTTTGGCGTTGCTCTCCAGCACGGTGCGCGGGCCGGCGCCGTAGATGACGGCCGGCACGCCGCGTGCACCGTACAGGCGCACGTCGGTGTACAGCGGCGTGCCCGAGACCTCGACCGGGTGGCCGAACACGTCTTGCGCATGGCGCTGCAGCGCGGCCACCAGCGCGCCGTTGCCGGCCTGGGGCTTCAGCGCCTGGGCCAGCAGGATGCGGCGGATCTCGACGCGCACGCCCGGCGACGCGGCCACCGCGGCTTCGATCAGCGCGCGCACCTCGGCCTCGACCTCGGCGGCGTCTTCCTCGGGGATCATGCGGCGGTCGAGCTTGAGCACCACCTTGCCGGGCACGACGTTGGTGTTGCTGCCGCCTTCGATGCGGCCGACGTTGAGGTACGGGTGCGTGATGCCGGCGACCTGCGAGCGGCGGCCGCGCAGCACGTCGTTGTGGGCGTAGAGCGCGGCCAGCAGCCGGGTCGCCGCCTGCAGCGCGTCGACGCCGGTCTGCGGGTAGGCGGCGTGCGAGGCCAGGCCGTGCAGCGTCACCTCCAGCTGCAGGCAGCCGTTGTGCGCGGTGACGACCTGGTGGCTGAAGCCGGCGGCGATCAGCAGGTCGGGTTTCGTCAGCTCGTGCTGCAGCAGCCAGCCGGGGCCGAGTTCACCGCCGAACTCCTCGTCGTAGGTGAAGTGCAGCTCCACCGCGCCGGCCAGCGGCCCGCCCAGCGACTCCAGCGCGCGCAGCGCGAAGGTGTAGGTGGCGAAGTCGCTCTTGCTGACCGCCGACGCGCGGCCGTAGAGCCGGCCGCCGACGACGGCACCGCCGTACGGGTCCTGCGTCCAGCCTTCACCCGGCGGCACGACGTCGCCGTGCGCGTTGAGCGCGATCGTCGGGCCGCCGGCGGCGAAACGCCGGCGCACGATCAGGTTGGTGATCGACTGCAGGCCGCAGGCCTGCACCTGCTCGGCCGGCACCGGGTGGGCCTCGGCTTCGTAGCCGAAGGCGGCGAGCAGCTCGGCGGTGCGTTCGGCGTGCGGCGCGTTGTCGCCCGGCGGCGTGTCGGTGGGCACGCGCACCAGTTGCTGCAGGAAGGCCACTTCGTCGTCGAAGTGGGCGTCGATCCAGGCGTCGAGCGCGGCGTAGGCGGTGGAGGTCATTCGCGGGCGAGTTGGTCGAGCAAGGTGGCGAAGGCGGCGACGGCGAGTTCGGCGTCGTCGTCGGTCACGGTTTCGAGCGGGTTGTGGCTGATGCCGAGTTCGCCGCCGCGCACGAAGAGCATGGCCTGCGGCATCAGCCGGTGCAGCGTCATCGCGTCGTGGCCGGCGCCGCTGGGCAGGCGCTGCACCGGCAGGCCGAGCGCGGCGACGGCGGCTTCCCAGCGCGCTTGCCAGGCCGGCGAACTGGGCGCGGCCGGGGCCTGCATCGTCGGCGTCAGCGTGCAGTCGACGCCACGGCGGAACGCGATCTCGGCCAGGTCGGCGAGGACCGCGTCGGCCACCGCGTCGCGCGCGGCGTCGGTCGTCGCGCGCACGTCCAGGCTGATGCGGCAGCGCCCGGGCACGACGTTGATCGAGCCGCCGGGCACCTCGACGATGCCGACGGTGGCCACCGCGTCGGGCACGGCGGCGGCGCGGCGTTCGGCAGCGAGCACGAACTCGGCGGCGGCGGCGGCGGCGTCGCGGCGGCGGTCCATCGGCGTCGTGCCGGCGTGGCTGGCCAGACCGGTGATCTGCCCGGTCCAGCGCCGGCTGCCGTTGATCGACGTGACGACGCCCAGCGGCAGGTCGAGCTCGGCGAGCACCGGGCCTTGTTCGATGTGGACCTCGACGAAGCCGAGGTAACGCGCCGGGTCGCGGCGTTCGGCGGCGATGGCGTCCATCGTCGCCGGCAGGCCGGCGGCGCGCATCGCCTCGCGCATCGTGATGCCGGCGGCGTCGGCCTGGTCCAGCCAGGCGGGGTCGAAGTCGCCGGTGAGCGCGCTGGAGCCGAGGAAGGTGGCGGCGTAGCGCTGGCCCTCCTCTTCGGCGAAGGCGACGAGCTCGATCGCGAACGGCAGCCGCCGGCCTTGGGCCTTCAGCGCGGCGACGGCTTCGAGCGCGACGAGGATGCCCAGCCGGCCGTCGTGGCGGCCGGCGTTGCGCACGGTGTCGTAGTGGCTGCCGGTCAGCAGCCGCGGCGCGTCGGGCGTGGCGCCGTCGTAGACGCCGACGACGTTGCCGACCGCGTCTTCACGCACCGAGTCGAAGCCGCACTCGTGCATCCAGCGGGCGAGCAAGCGCGCGCAGTCGCGGTGCGCGGCGCTGAGGTAGGTGACGGTCAGCTCGCCACGCTCGGCGTACGGCGGCTCGCTGAACGCGGCCAGCGCCGCGGCGCGGTCCCAGACGGCGCGGCCACGCAGCGGCGGCGCGGCCAGCTTCTCGGCGAGGCGGACCTCGGCGATGCGGTGCACCTGGCGCAGGCCCTCGGCGAACTCGACGTCGGGGTGCGAAGCCAGCCGGCGCTGCAGCGTCGCGATGATCTCGCCGCGCGTGAGCCCGCTGCCGCGTGGCCCGCGCACCGCGACGATGAACGGCCAGCCGAATCGCGCGTTGTAGGCCGCGTTCAGGCGCTGGATGGTCGCGAACTCCTCGGGCGTGCAGGCGGTGAGGCCGGCGCGCTGCTGCTCGCCGCTGCTCTCGGCGGTCAGCGTGCCGGCGACCATCGCCTTGCCGGCGAGTTCCGGGTGGGCGCGCAGCAGCGCCAGTTGCGCATCACGGCCACCGGCGCGCACGGCCTGGATCAGCGCGTGTTTCAGCGCGGCGAGCGTGGCGAACGGCCTCGCCTCCCAGGCCACCGCGGCGATCCACGGCGAGTGTTCGTAGACACCGTCGAGCAGCGCGACGAACTCGTCACGCGATGCGGCGTTGAGTGCGGCCAGCGTCGTCATCGGCCGTCCCAGACGTGGGCGGTGGACGCGTCGAACGGGTGGTGTTCGGCCCAATGGCGCGCGATGTCGATGCGGCGGCAGACCCAGACGCCGTCGTGGCGGCCGATGTGGTCGAGGAAACGCTGCAGCGCCGCGATGCGCGCCGGCCGGCCGAGCACGCGGCAGTGCATGCCGATGCTCATCATCTTCGGCCGGTCCAGGCCCGCCGGGTCGCCTTCGGCGTACAGCGCGTCGAAGCTGTCGCGCAGGTAGGTGGTGAAGTGCTCGGCGGTGTTGAAGCCCTGCACCTGCACGCAGCGCATGTCGTTGGTGTCCAGCGAGTACGGCACGACGAGCTGCGGCGCCAGGCCGCCGTCGCTCTTGCGCACGTTGAGCCAGAACGGCAGGTCGTCGCCGTAGTAGTCGCTGTCGTAGGCGAAGCCGCCGTGGTCGGCGACGAGGCGGCGTGTGTTGGGGCTGTCGCGGCCGGTGTACCAGCCCAGCGGCCACTGGCCGTTCGTCAGGCGGCGGATCTTCTGCACCGCCAGCGCGAGGTGCTCGCGTTCGACCGCCTCGTCGACCGCCTGGTAGTGGATCCAGCGCAGGCCGTGGCTGGCGATCTCGTCGCCACGGTCCAGGAAGACCCGGGCCATCTCGGGGTAGCGCTCCAGCGCGTCGGCGACGCCGAAGATCGTCAGCGGCAACCCGCGACGGTCGAACTCGCGCAGGATGCGCCAGACGCCGGCACGCGACCCGTACTCGTACATCGACTCGATCGTCATGTGCCGGTTCGGGAAGGGCTGGGCGTTGATCAGCTCGGAGAGAAAGGTCTCGCTCGCCGGGTCGCCGTGCAGCGGGTTGTTCTCGCCGCCTTCCTCGTAGTTCAGCACGAAGGAGACGGCGATGCGCGCGCCGCCCGGCCAGCGGGCGTGCGGGGGGTTGCGGCCGTGGCCGCGCAGGTCGCGTGCGTAAGGTGTGCTCATGCGGCGGGTCTCAGCAGGTCGGCGAGGTCGCCGACTCTCGGTTGGCGTTGCAGGTTGCCGACGACGTTGCCCAGGTGCTCGGCCATCAGGCGCGCGGCGGCGGCGGCGTCGCGGCGCTCGATGGCGTCGACGATCAGCACGTGCTCGTCCTGCGAATGGCCGGCGGCGTCGGCCGACTGGTACATCAGCGCGATCAGCGAGCAGCGGCTCAGCAGGTCGGCCAGCAGCTCGGCGAGCACGGCGTTGCCCAGGCACTCGGCGAGCACGACGTGGAACTGCGCCAGCAGCCGCGTGCGGCCGGCGACGTCATGCCGGCGCACGGCGTCGGCCTCGGCGGCGAGGTGGGCACGCAGGCGCAGGACGTGGGCCGGCTCGGCCCGCGCGCAGAGCTCGCGCACCATGCCGGTCTCCAGCAGGCGGCGGGCGTCGAAGACCTGGCGCGCTTCGTCGACGCTGGGGCGGGCGACGAAGGCGCCGCGGCCGGGCTCCAGCGTCACCAGGCGGTCGCGGCTCAGGCGGTTGAGCGCCTCGCGCACCAGCGTGCGCGAGACGCCGAAGAGGTCGGCCACCGCCTGCTCGGCGAGCTTGGTGCCGGGCATCAGCCGGCGCTCGACGATGGCGGTGGTGATCGTGTCGACGATCTGCTGCGTCGTCGCGCCGGCGCCGGGCGCACGCTTGGGCGCCTCGTCGGGCGCGAGCGGCAGGGGGTCGGCGGGGCGGCGCGGCATCGGTGTGGCGGGAGTCGCCGATTAGTGTATACACTTTGGTCGACAACACGAACGGACCTCGCATGGGACATCTCAGCACCCACGTGCTCGACACCGCGCACGGCTGCCCCGCGGCCGGCATGGTGGTGACGCTGCAGCGCCTGGACGGCGGCACGGCGACGACGCTGAAGCGCCTGACGCTGAACGCCGACGGCCGCGCCGACGGCCCGCTGCTGGCGGCGCAGGAGATGGCCGCCGGGCGCTACCGGCTGCTGTTCGAGGTGGCGCCCTACTTCCGGGCACGCGGCGTCGAACTGCCCGAGCCGCCGTTCCTGGACACCGTGAGCATCGACTTCGGCATTGCCGACGCCGCCGGCCACTACCACGTGCCGCTGCTCGTCAGCCCGTGGAGCCACTCGACCTACCGCGGCTCGTGAACGGGGCACGGCGCTTGCAAGACCCGACGCGTTAACCTGTCTTCCGCAGTCGCCGTGGGCGGGCGGCCCGGTCTTGCGGGCTGCCCTCGGCGCGACACGATCCGGCTCAGAGCGCCCGCCGTGGTGAGCCCCTCGCTTCGCGACGATTCCTGCCATGGAAACCTATCTTCTCGACTGGGCCAACCTGCTGCTGCGCTGGGCCCACGTCATCACGGCGATCGCCTGGATCGGCTCGTCGTTCTATTTCGTCTTCCTCGACAGCAGCCTGGAGCCGCCCGCCGACCCCGAGCTGAAGCGCAAGGGTGTCGACGGCGAACTCTGGGCGGTGCACGGCGGCGGCTTCTACAACCCGCAGAAGTACCTCGTCGCGCCGAAGGCGCTGCCCGACAAGCTGCACTGGTTCTACTGGGAGAGCTACAGCACCTGGCTGACCGGTTTCGGGCTGTTCACCGTGCTCTACCTGTTCCAGGCCGGCACCTTTCTCGTCGACCGCACGCGGCTGGACTGGGCGCCCGGTGCCGCGGTGGCGGCGGCGCTGGCCTTCCTGGCGGTGTTCTGGATCGTCTACGACGGGATCTGCCGCACGCTGGGGCGACGCGCCGGCGGCGACCGGCTCGTTGGCGCGGCGATCGCCGTCGTCGTCGTCTTCGCCGCCTGGCTGGCCTGCCAGCTGTTCGCCGGGCGCGCGGCCTTCCTGCTGGTCGGCGCGATGATGGCCACGGCGATGAGCGCCAACGTCTTCTTCTGGATCATCCCGGGGCAGCGCACCGTCATCGCGCAGATGAAGGCCGGCCAGCCGGTGGACCCGGTGCACGGCCAGCGCGCCAAGCAGCGCAGCGTGCACAACACCTACTTCACGCTGCCGGTGCTGATCGCGATGCTGTCCAACCACTACGGCTGGTTGACGCAGGGCGAGCACAACTGGCTGGTGCTGGTGGTGCTGATGGCCGCCGGCGCGGCGATCCGCCAGTTCTTCGTCGCGCGCCACAAGGCCAAATTGAAGGGCGTGCAGCCGCCGTGGGGCTACGCGGCGGCCGGTGTCGCACTGATCGCCGCGCTGATCGTCTGGCTGGCGCCGGCGCCGCGTGCACCGCAGGCGGCCAGCGCCGCGCCGGTGACGCTGGCGCAGGTGCAGGCGGTCGTCGAGCAGCGCTGCGTGGTCTGCCACAACGCGCAGCTGCAGCAGAAGAACGTCGCGCTGCACACGCCGGAGCTGGTGCGCCAGCATGCGCAAGCGATCTACCAGCAGGCGGTGGTGCTGAAGGCGATGCCGCTGAACAACGCGACGGGCATCAGCGACGACGAGCGTGTGCTGCTGGCGCGCTGGTACGAGGGCGGGGCCCAGTAGCGCAGCCTGCTGCGCGCGGCTGCGGCGTGTGTCTGCGGCGCGTGTCTCCGGCGTGTGTCTGCGGCGTGTGGTTCCGGCACGCCATGCCCGGGCGTCCTGCGGCGGGCCGGGGTTCAGTCCGGCTGGTCGAGCTGCCAGACCGTCGTGCCCCAGTCGCCGCCCAGTTCGGGCATCACCGTGCCCGCGACGAAACGCCGCCGCGCCGGCGCCGCCGGTGTCGTCCACCAGCCGGTGCGCGGGCAAGCCTCGCCCGCCACGCAACGCTCGCGGATGCCGGCGAGCCAGGGGTCCGACGCCCCGGGGATGCCACCGCCGGAGTCGGCGATCTTCTCGACGAGGGTCCAGGTGGTGGGGATGGCGCGTTCGTCGGTCGTCCGCAGGTCGTTCGGATCGTCCGGAGGCAAGGCGCCGAGCGCTTCCTGACCCGCGATCAGGAACTGCGCGCAGCCGGCTTCGGCGGGCAGATAGACGCCGCTGACCACGATCTTGTCGCCGGTCTTGACTCGTACTTGGGGATTGGGGCGGTAGACGGGCCAGGACGGCGGAGCGTCGAGGGGACCGCGAGCCTCCTCGTTGTAGTCCCAGCTGAGGTCACCGGGCGCCCAAATGCACTGGCAGGAGCGATCGATGTTGCTGGCTATGCGCCAAGATTCTCGACGCCCTTGCTCGAACCGTTCCAGATAAAGACCCGGCATCCAGCGAGTGTCGTAGTCTCGCATTATGGAAACAAAAACGGTCGATAGCCCACCTGCAGAAGCAAGGAAGCCCAACTGACCGTGCGAGACACGGATATACGCCTCATTCAATCCCGCCAAAACGCTTGTCATATTTGGAATGACAACAGCACCCCACGCAATGTCCGGCTGCGCATGAACCGGGCGATTCCGGTAGTCCCGCGGAAGACTCATAAGAATTTGATCGAGCGCACTTTCTGCAGCACTAACACAATCCGCAAAGTGATCGCGCATCAAACCAAAATAGCTCAAGGAAACATAGCGCTGCAGCAGAAAAGGCTCAGACGGATCAAAAGAGACTGTCATATCTGTTCATTTCCCCATTGATTCTTTAGAACCGGCACACCCACCGGCATCAATAGATCATCCACACTCTCGTTTGCATAACTCCACCCGGTCCTTTTCCTGCGCTCCAAGAATGCTGAATCGAGATCCGCCGGATTCACTACGAACTGTTGCGCACCGCCGGATAACCAGAACATCTCTCCAGATTCATTGAGGACCGGTTTCCCAGAAACCTCCAATCGCTGTGACGCGGCAGTGCCTCGCCAAACAGGGAGGCCACCGCCCGGCGGCACAACGTACACGGTGTATTCACCGTTACCGTTCCAGTGAGCCCACACGGCGCACTTCTCCCGCCACTCTCCCTTGCTCTTCAGCGCCCGAAAATCGTCCTCAGCCATCCAAAATGGGCTGTCATCACGCGACCTCGGGTCAACCACACGCACCAAACGCGCACCGGGCGGTAGCCTGTCCGCGACGACTCTTTCCGAGAAACTCTGGAACGCCCCCTTCACCACCGAGGCCTCATCATCACCAATCCCGAAGTGTCCGGGGGGCACCGCCGGCGCTTCAGCCAGAGACGGATGGCGCGCGCGCCTAGACTCATGAACCCAGGGCGGCGGGCGAAAGCGAATCGACTCGACCTCTATGTCGTGGCGCAGTCTTGTCGGAACCAGCTTGTGCCCATTCCGGGCATTCACCATCGCCCGGTACTGCATGTCCCCGCACACCTCCAGCCGCCGCGCCAAGCAGGCGAGCCAATATCGCAGGGGCTCCAAGACCTGCGCAAGACCGTCGTTCAAGCGATCTCGCACGCGACCGAGCGAAGCCAACAGTTCGCCGGCAGCACTGGCACTCGCCGCCGTTCCCCAGCGCTGCACGCGCCCCAGCACCCACTCCAGCGCGTCGATCGCACTGTCGTAGGCAGCACGCAGGCTCTTGGCATCGAGCGAGGCCGCTGACGCGCGGATCTCGGTCGCCAGATGGCGATACGGCTCGTCGATGCGCAACCCGGCCAGCGCCTTGCGCATCGGCGCACTCGCCAGCAACGCATCCAGCCGCGCGATACCGCGCTCGACGGACTCGGCCGTCTCGTTCCAGAGCTTTTGGCCCTCGAGCCAGTTCCGGCCCTTGTAGGCCACCTTGGCGGCCCGATAGACCTCCCGCCGCGCTTCGGCGACCACGACCTTCAACCCGGTCTTCACCAGGCTGCCCAGCGTCGGAAACAACCCGACCAGCGTCAACGCCAGCGCCACCCAACGCCACGGATCGTTCTCGTCCTCCCGCAGCGCCCGCACATTGGCCACCAGGTCGCGCAGGTCGCTGAGCTGGTCGACCAGCGGGATCATCGAGATCAGGCCGCCGGTGACCGTCTGCGCCGTCGTCGGGTTGTCGGCGAAGTCGCCCTGCAGCACCACCCACACCCATTCGGCCACCGCCTCGGCGTCGCTGCGCCAGCGCGCCGGCGCGCTGGTGAACCAGGCGAGTGCGTTCTCCAAGGGGTTGGCGTCGGACATCGGCGCGTTGATACGCGCCGGCATCACGCCCCGCATCGCCCCGGCGGGTGGGCCGCCCCTTCCGGGCGCCAGTCACCTTGGCGACCGCTGCGGGCCATCCCGCATGCGGCAGCGCCGGGGGCTTGGACAGAATGGGTCGAGCCCCGCCGGCACCGCGTCGGACGCCGGCCCCAGAACAGACCAGGAGACAAGAATGAACGGCCTGATGATGCAGCAGCCGCTGCTGATCTCTTCGCTGCTGGTGCACGCCGAGCGCCACCACGGCGACCGCGAGGTCGTCTCGCGCCGCGTCGAGGGCGACATCCACCGCTACACCTACCGCGAGATGGCGGCACGCGCTCGCCGCCTGGCCAACGCGCTGGCGGCGCTGGGCGTCAAGCCGTCCGAGCGTGTCGGCACGCTGGCCTGGAACGGCTACCGCCACATGGAGCTGTACTACGCGGTCTCCGGCGCCGGCTCGGTGCTGCACACCATCAACCCGCGCCTGCATCCCGACCAGATCGTCTACATCGCCGACCACGCCGAGGACCAGGTGCTGTGTTTCGACCTGAGCTTCCTGCCGCTGGTGCAGGCGGTGGCCGGGCGCACGAAGACGATCCGCCACTTCGTCGCGATGACCGACCGCGCGCACATGCCGGCCGACCCGAAGATCCCCAACCTGCTCTGCTACGAGGATCTGCTTGAGGCGCAGGACGACCGCTACGACTGGCCCGAGTTCGACGAGAACACCGCCAGCTCGCTCTGCTACACCTCGGGCACCACCGGCAACCCCAAGGGCGTGCTCTACAGCCACCGCTCGACGGTGCTGCACACCTTCGCGATCGCCCTGCCCGACGCGCTGAACTGCTCGGCCAACGACAGCATCCTGCCGGTGGTGCCGATGTTCCACGTCAACGCCTGGGGCCTGCCGTACGCGGCCTGCATGACCGGCGCCAAGCTCGTCTTCCCCGGCCCGGGGCTGGACGGCAAGTCGCTGTATGAACTCTTCGAGGCCGAGCAGGTGACGGTCTCGGCCGGCGTGCCGACGGTCTGGCAGGCGCTGCTGGCCTACGTCGACGCGAACAAGCTGAAGTTCAGCTCGATGCGCCGCACCGTCGTCGGCGGCTCGGCCTGCCCGCCGGCGATGCTGCGCAAGTTCGCCCAGGACTACGACGTGCACGTGCTGCACGCCTGGGGCATGACGGAGATGAGCCCGGTCGGCACGGTGGCCGCGTTCAAGCCACAGCATCTGGCGCTGCCGGTCGAGGAGCGCTACACGGTGATGGCCAAGCAGGGCCGCGCGGTCTACGGCGTCGACATGAAGATCGTCGACCCCGCCGGACGCGAGCTGCCCTGGGGCGGTGCGGCCTCGGGCGACCTGCTGGTGCGCGGGCCCTGGGTGCTGTCGCGCTACTTCAAGGGCGAGGGTGGCGACCCGCTGCGCGGCGGCTGGTTCCCGACCGGCGACGTCGCACGCATCGACGCCGAGGGCTACATGCAGATCACCGACCGCAGCAAGGACGTCATCAAGTCCGGCGGCGAATGGATCGGCTCGATCGACCTGGAGAACATCGCGATGGCGCACCCGGCGGTGGCCATCGCCGCCTGCATCGCCGTGCCACACCCCAAGTGGGACGAACGCCCGCTGCTGGTCGTCGTGCGCAAGCCCGGCGCCGAGCTGACGCGCGAGGAGCTGCTGGCCTTCTACGAAGGCAAGATCGCCAAGTGGTGGACACCCGACGACGTCGTCTTCGTCGACGCCATCCCGCTGGGCGCCACCGGCAAGATGCAGAAGAACAAGCTGCGCGAGATGCTGAAGGACTACCGGCTGCCGGCGGCCTGATCGTCGTCGGCGACGGCCGGCCCGAACAGGTGCCGCCAGGCGTGTGCACGCAGCGTGCGCAGCTCCGGGCTGTCCGTGCCGGCCGCGGCAGCGGCCAGCGAACCGCTCGACTGGTTGGCCGCGACGTAGAGCCGGCGCACCAGCGTCACCCGGTCGCGCTTGTGCGGCATCGCCCAATGCCCCGGCGCCGCCAGCCCCGCCTGCTGCAGCACCAGCGCGCCGAGGTTGTAGGCCGCCACCTCGTCGGGCAGCGTCACGAAGCCGTCGCGGCTGTCGAACAGCGCCAGCGGCGGCTTGGAGAAGTCGCGCTCCAGGTTCAGCGGCGCGTCGGCGCCGTGCAGCACCCGGTTCAGGCGCTCATAGACCGCCAGCGAGCCGAACGACGGATAGTGGTCGCCGTAGAACAGCACGAGGGTGCGCCGCGGCCGCGACTTCAGCTGCTCCAGAAAGCCGCAGAACGCACGCTCGTGGTCGTAGAGCATCGACGCGTACTGCGTCAGCGCCAGGGCGTCGTCGTCGAGCCCGGCCGGCAGACGCGCGGCCAGCCCCGGCTCCAGCGGGAAGCGGCCCTCCCAGTCGTAGGGCAGGTGCGCCATCATCGAGACGGCGTGCACGAGGCGCGGCTCGGCGCCCGGGGCGTCCAGGCGCTTCAGGATCTGGTCGAAGAGCACGCGGTCGTCGACGTACTGTCCGCGCCGGGCCGCACCGGGCAGGTCCTCGAGGCCGGCGTAGTCGTCGATGCCCAGCGCGGCATAGGCCTGCGGACGGGAGAAGAAGTCGCGGTGGAAGGTGTGCACGGCCTGGGTGCGCCAGCCACGGTCGCGCAGCACACGCGGCAGGGCCGACACGACCGGCCGCGACAGGTACATCTGGAACGGCACCGAGCCCGGCGGCAGCATCGCGTAGGGGTAGCCGGTCAGCAGCTCGAACTCGACGTTGGCCGTGAAGCCGCCCCAGGCCGGTGACACGAGGCGCGACTCGGGTGCCGCGGCGAGGCAGCCGTAGGGCTTGCCGAAGAGCTGCTCCGGCAGCCGGGTGAAGGACTCCGACAGCAGCAGCACGATGTCGGGACGTTCACCGCCACGCCCCGTCGCCGGCGACGCGGCGGCATCCAGCGCCCGGGCCGCGGCCAGGTCGTCGGCCGCCGGCCGGGGGATGCCGATGAACGGCAGGTTGACCGCGAACGCGTAGTACGGCCCGAAGTTGGCGAAGTTCGCGCCCTGGTCCCAGGTGATGTTGTGCACCTGCCCGGACAGGCCCCGGGGCGTCGGCGGCAGCACCACGCCCCAGGCGCAGACACCGACCAGGCCGGCGGCGGCAACCGCCGAGCGGGCGATGCCGCGGCGGCGGCGGAACACGGCATGCCGCCAGCGCCACGCCAGCACGAGCAGCACCGCCGCCGCTGCGGCCGCCAGCGCCGCCACCGCCGCGAGCGACCAGCCGAGGAAGGCCGCGAAGTCGGCGAGATTGCCGACGAACCACAGGTCCCAGGGCAGCAGCGGCATGTCCAGCTCGAGCATCTTGCGCGCGGAGACCACCGCCACCGTGCCCAGCAGCGTGATCGCCGTCAGCGCCGCCGCCAGCGGCGTGAAGACCAGACGCGCCAGCGCATACAGCGTCAGGCCGAAGAGCGCGTTCAGCAGGTCGACCTCCCAGGCCAGCGTGTCGCGCGCGCTGAAGAGCCAGAGATGCCGCTGCGGCCAGCGCATCGCGAACAGGTCCGCCCAGTGCACGGCGCTGTAGGCGCAGGCCGCTGCCGCCGCCGGCCCGGCCAGCCAGCGCAACGCGGCGAGCCATCGTGCGCTGGCGGCGGGCGGAGGGGAATCGGCGGTTGATCGCGGCGGCTCGGGGCCGCGCTGCAGCTCGGACATGGCGGCACTGTAGGCCCGGCCATCGCCGGCCGCAGGGCAAACTCTCCAGGGACGTGCATTGCTGTGCAAAGCCCGGCCGCAGCGCCCTCGCGCGCACGCATCACGCGCGTGCGGCCTCGCAGGCGATGGAATCGCCTCGTAACCGACCTGAGCATGGGCAAGCCACTTGTCCTGGCGCAGATGCCGTTTTGCCCGGCTTCATACCGCGCCTGCCGCTTGATCTGGCGCAATCGGCACCCCGTAGGGGTACTGGAAAGTGCCTCCACCCGCCTGTAGGCCGGGTAGGGGTGACAACATGCAACACAGTTTCCAGATGCCCGACGGCGCCCTGGCTGAACGACCAGCGCGCCCGCCATTGCGTCCGACGACGACGGCTCGCCCGAGCGCCGCGCCGGTGCGCGAAGACGACCGGCCCGAGACCCGTGGTCCGGACGCGCGCACCTGGCAAGGTCTCTTCGGCACGCCGGCGCTGTCCACCGCCGAGCAGCTCGCGCTGTCCTCGATCGCCCGCGTGCGCACCGTGCCCGCCGGCGCGACCGTGTTCGACCGTCGCGACGGCGCCAACGCGCTGGTGCTGGTGCAGAGCGGCGACGTCGCGCTGGGCTATCGCGGCGCCGACGGCGTCTTCCACATCGAACGTCCGGTGCGCGGCCCGGCCTGGCTGGACCAGAGCTCGGCGTGGCTGCACGAGAACCACGCGCTCGATGCCCGTGCGACGACCGAAGCGGTCGTCGTCGAGCTGCCGCGTGACGCGGTCCAGGCGCTGATCGAGCGGTACCCCGCGCTCGGCCGCCACCTCGTCGCCAGCCTCGCGCGTGAAGTGCAGACGCTGCAGATGAACACGCACGAGCTGATGCACAAGGACGCGCCGGCACGTTTCGCCGCGTGGCTGGTGCAGCGCATCGAGCTGACCGACGCCGCCGGCCTGCGCGGCGTGGTGCGCCTGACCGAACGCAAGCGCGACATCGCGTCGCAACTCGCGATCACCCCGGAGACGCTGTCGCGCCTGATGCGCAGCCTCACCCGCCAGGGCGTGATCTCGGTGGCCGGCTACAACGTCCAGGTGCTCGACGCACCGGCGCTGCGCCAGATCGCCACCGGCGGCTGATTCCTCCTCAAGGAACGTCGAAGATTCGCGGGGGCTTCAAGCCCCCGCTTTTTCTTTGTGCGGTCAGCTGCGCGCCAGCAGCTGCGCGACGACGGCGACAGCGATGACCGCCGGCTCCTTGCCGGCGATGCCCGGCAGCCCGATCGGGCAGACCAGGCGCGCCAGCGCCTCGGCCGAATGGCCGCGTGCCGCCAGGCGGGCGAGGAAACGTTCGCGCTTGGTGCGCGAGCCGATCAGGCCGACGAAACCCAGGTCCGGCCGCGCCAGCGCCGCGTGCACGATCTCCAGGTCCAGGTCGTGGCGGTGCGTCATCACCAGCACGCAGGCGCCGGCCGGCGCGCGTGCCACCTCGTCGGCGGCCGCGGCGGCCACCACCGCCTGCACCTGAGGCGGCAGCTCGACGCCGTCGAAGGCGTCCTCGCGTTCATCGACCCATTGCACGCGGCAGGGGATCTCGTCGAGCACGCGCACGATGGCGCGGCCGACGTGGCCGGCGCCGTGCAGCTGGAGCACGAAACGCGGCGCCGGCAGCGGCCAGGTCTCGGGCGGGCAGTCCGACAGCGGCAGAAAGGCCAGCGTCGCATGGCCGCCGCAGCACTGGCCCAGCGCCGGGCCCAGCGGCACGGCCCATTCGGGCTCGACGGCTTCGCCGCGCAGCAGTGCGCGGGCTCGTGCGATCGCCTTCAGCTCCAGGTGCCCGCCGCCGATCGTGCCTTCGGTCGTGTCGGCCGCGACCAGCATGCGTGTGCCGGCTTCGCGTGGCACCGAGCCGCGCACCGCACGCAGCTCGACGACGACCGCCGGCCGGCGCTCGCGGCGCCAGCGGGCGGCGGTCGCCGCCAGCCTCACGGCGCGCTCCGCACCGCCTGCACGGCGGCGAGGATGGCTTCGCTCGTGGCCGGCGCCGACAGCGGCGGGTCGACGCGGTAGCCGCCGGCCGCCGAGACGGCGTCGCGGATCGCGAAGAACACCGAGAACGGCAGCAACAGCGGCGGCTCGCCGACGGCCTTGCTGCGGTGGATGCTGTCCTGCGCGTTGGGCCGGCCGAACAGGCGCACGTGGAACTCGGGCGGCACGTCGTTGGCGGTCGGGATCTTGTAGGTGCTCGGCGAATGCGTGGCCAGCCGCCCGGTCTTCGGGTGCCAGACCAGCTCTTCCATCGTCATCCAGCCCATGCCCTGCACGAAGGCGCCTTCGACCTGGCCGATGTCCAGCGCCGGGTTCAGCGAGGCGCCGACGTCGTGCAGCACGTCGGCGCGCAGCAGCCGCCATTCGCCGGTCAGCGTGTCGACCAGCACCTCGCTGCAGGCGGCACCCCAGGCGAAGTAGTAGAAGGGTTTGCCGCTCATCGTCTGGCGGTCCCAGGACAGGCCGGGCGTGGCGTAGAAGCCTTCGCTCCAGAGCTGCACCCGCTCCAGGTAGGCGGCGTTGCAGAGTTCGGCGAAGGACATCGAATGGCCGCCGGCCAACACGCGGCCGTCGGCGAAGCTCACGTCCTCGGCGGCGACGCCCCAGCGCCGCGCGGCGAAGGCCACCAGCCGCTCGCGGATACGGCGCGCGGCGTCCTGCGCCGCCTTGCCGTTGAGATCGCTGCCGGTCGAGGCCGCGGTGGCCGAGGTGTTGGCGACCTTCTGCGTGTCGGTGGCGGTCACGCGCACCGCCTCGAACGGCAGGCCGAGCTCGTGCGCGACGACCTGGGCGACCTTGGTGTTCAGCCCCTGGCCCATCTCGGTGCCGCCGTGGTTCACCAGCACCGAGCCGTCGAGGTAGACGTGCACCAGCGCACCGGCCTGGTTCAGGTGCACGACATTGAACGAGATGCCGAACTTCAGCGGCGTCAGCGCCAGCCCCTTCTTCAGCACCGGGCTGGCGGCGTTGAAGGCGGCGACGGCCTCGCGGCGCGCGGCGTAGCCGCTGCTGGCGGCCAGCTCGTCGACCAGCGGCGCGACGATGTTGTCCTCGACCCGCTGGCCGTAAGGCGTCAAGTCACGTTCACCGACGCCGTAGAAGTTGGCGCGGCGAACGTCCAGCGCGTCGCGGCCCAGGCGGCGTGCGACGCTGTCCAGCGCGTACTCGATCGCGAACGCGCCCTGCGGCCCGCCGAAACCTCGGAAGGCGGTGTTGCTCTGGGTGTTGGTGCGCGCCGCGTAACCCTGCATCGCGACGTCGGGCAGCCAGTAGCAGTTGTCGAAGTGGCACAGCGCACGCGTCACCACCGGCCCGGACAGGTCGGCCGAGTGGCCGGCGTTGGCGACCATCGTGACCTCGGCGCCGAGCACACGCCCGGCGTCGTCATGGCCCAGCGCGAGCTGGTAGCGGAAGCCGTGTCGCCGCCCGGTGACGAGGAAGTCGTCGTCACGGTCCAGCCGCAGCTTCACCGGCCGGCCGGTACGCACCGCCGCCACCGCGGCGACGCAGGCCGGCAGCGCCGACTGCGACTCCTTGCCGCCGAAGCCGCCACCCATGCGCCGGCACTCGACCTGCACCGCATGCGACGGCCGGTGCAGCGCGTGCGCGACCAGGTGCTGCATCTCGCTCGGGTGCTGCGTCGAGCACAGCACTTTCATGCCGCCCTGCTCCTGCGGCTGGGCGTAGGCGATCTGGCCTTCGAGGTAGAAGTGCTCCTGGCCACCGACGCCGAAGTCGAGTTCGACACGGTGCGGCGCCGCGGCCAAGGCAGCCGCCGCGTCGCCGCGCGCCAGCCGCATCGGCGGCACGACGTGCTGGCCGGCGGCATGGGCCTGCATCGCGTCCAGCACCGGCGGCAGCGCATCGAAGCTGATGACCTCCCTGGCCAGCGCCGCCGCGCGCCGCGCCGCTTCGCGTGTCGTCGCGACGACGGCGTAGACCGGCTGGCCCAGGTGGCGCAGCGTGGCACCTGGGCCGCCGGCGAGGATGGGCTCGTCCTTGACCAGCGAGCCGCACTGGTTCTCGCCGGGGATGGCGTCGGCGCAGAAGGCGTCGACGACCCCCGGCACGGCGCGCACACGCGCCAGGTCGACGCTGCGCAGCACGCCGTGCGCCACCGGCGACAGGCCCAGCGCGGCGTGCAGCGTGCCGGCGAGCTCCGGCAGGTCGTCGGTGTAGGGCGCGCTGCCGGCGACGTGCGCCTCAGCCGACTCGTGCGGGCGCGAACGGCCGACGACGGCCGTCGCGGGCAACGGATGCGCCGGCGCGTTCAAACTTGCACCTCACGCTGCCAGACGTCCAGCGCTGCCGCAGGCAACGGCGCGTCGGGCCGGGTTTCGAGCCAGAGCCGTTCGAGCAGGTTCTTCGCGACCTGCATGCGGTAGGCCGCGCTGGCGCGCAAATCGCTCAGCGGCGTGTAGTCGGCGTCGAGCGCCGCCTGCGCGGCGCGCAGCGCGGTTTCGTCCCAGCGTCGGCCTTGCAATGCCGCCTCGCCGGCCGCGGCGCGTTTGACCGTCGCCGCCATCCCGCCGTAGGCCAGGCGCACCTGCTGCACGCGGTCGCCGTCCAGACGCAAGGCGAAAGCGGCACAGACGGCCGAGATGTCCGAGTCGTGGCGCTTGGAGATCTTCCAGCCACGCACGACGGTGCCCGGCGCGGCGTGCGGCACGACGATGGCCTGCACGAACTCGCCCGGTTCGAGCCGGTTCTTCAGGTAGTCGACGTAGAAGTCGGCCAGCGCCAGCTCGCGCACACGTTCGCCGCGGCGCAGCACGAGGCGCGCGTCGAGTGCCAGCAGCACCGGCGCCGAGTCGCCGATCGGCGAGCCGTTGGCGACGTTGCCGCCCATCGTGCCGGCGTGGCGCACCGGCGGCGACGCGAAGCGCCGCCACAGTTCGGCCAGCTGCGGATGCTCGGCGGCGAGCGCGGCCCAGGCGTCTTCGAGCGACGCCGCGGCGCCGATGACGAGCGTGTCCTCGCGCCGTTCGACGCGGCGCAGCTCTGCCACGTCGCCGGTCCAGATCAGCTCGGGCAGCAGCCGCAATTGCTTGGTCACCCACAGACCGATGTCGGTGCCGCCGCCGAGCAGGCGCGCGTCGGGCCGCGCTTCGTGCAGCGCGGCGAGCTCGTCGACACTGCGCGGCGCGTGGAAGCCCGAGGCGGTGTGCAGCGGCGGCGCCGCGCGCATCTGCTGCAGCGCGGCGACGACCGGCGCCGTGTCCAGGCGCAGCGGCGGCGCGTCGAACATCGCCAGCCCGGCGTCGAGGATCGGCCGGTAGCCGGTGCAGCGGCAGAGGTTGCCCGCCAGCTCGTCGGCCAGCTCCTGGCGTGTCGGCCGCGTGCCGGCGGCCTGGTGGCGCTCGTAGGCCGCCCACAAGGACATCACGAAGCCCGGCGTGCAGAAGCCGCACTGCGACCCGTGGTGCGCCACCAGCGCCTGCTGCACCGGATGCAGCACGCCGCCAGGCGCGACGTCCTCGACGGTGAACAGCGCGCGCCCGTCCAACGTCGGCAGGAAGCGGATGCAGGCGTTGACGGTCTCGAGCTTCAGCCGGCCGTCCTCACCCAGCTCGCCGATGACCACGGTGCAGGCGCCGCAATCGCCTTCGGCGCAGCCCTCCTTGGTGCCGACCAGGCGCTGCTCCTGGCGCAGCCACTCCAGCACGCTGAGGGTGGCCGGCGCGTCGGCGATCTCGACGATGCGCTGGCGGTGGAAAACGCGGATCGGACGGGGTTCGCTCATCGGCAAGGCATCGGATGCGGTGGGACCACGGTACAGCGCAAGCGGCACGGGCGTGCAGCACGGGCAGAATATCGCCACCCGCGACGCGGCCCGGTGCACAGGGCCGGCGCGTCATCACCACCACCGTGAAGCCCGAACGCAGCGCCCTCGAGGTCGACCTGCGCGCTGCCCTCGGCATGCGCGTGCCTGCTTGCGCGCTGTTTTGCATGCAATCCGCGGGCCTGCCCCGGTGCACCAGCACGGAACGGAGTGCCCGGTGAACAAACTCGCGCTGCACGGCGACCTGCTGGACTTCGAGGCCACGCCGGCCTGGGGCGACCCGGCGCTGCACGGCGTGCGCTGGCGCCCCGACCACTGGCTGCTGATCGAGCACGGCCGCATCGCCGGCACCCTGCCCGGCCGCGAGCCGCCCGGCGAGGACTGGCGGCGCGAGGAGCACAGCGGCCGGCTGCTGATGCCCGGCTTCATCGACACCCACGTGCACTGCCCGCAGCTCGACGTCATCGCGAGCTGGAGCCCAGGGCTGCTGCACTGGCTGGACACCTACACCTTCCCGGCCGAGCAGCGTTTCGCCGACCCCGAGGTCGCCGCCGCCGGCGCCGGGCTGTTCCTGGACGCGCTGCTGGCGCACGGCACGACCAGCGCCGTCGTCTTCCCGACGGTGCACGCCGCCTCGGCCGAGGCGCTGTTCGCCGCCGCCAGCGCACGCGGCATGCGCCTCGTTGCCGGCAAGGTGCTGATGGACCGCGGCGCGCCGCCGGCGCTGACCGACGACGTCGCCGGCGCCGAACGCGACTGCGAGACGCTGATCGCACGTTGGCACGGCGAGGGCCGCAACGCCTACGCGGTGACGGTGCGTTTCGCGATCACCAGCACGCCGGAGCAGCTGGCGATGGCCGGCCGCCTGCTGGCACGCCACGAGGGCCTGTACCTGCAGACCCACGTCGCCGAGAACCGCGACGAGGTCGCCGAGGTCGCGCGCCTGTTCCCCGAGGCGCGCAGCTACCTCGACGTCTACCACCGCCACGGCCTGCTGGGGCCGCGCTCGGTGCTGGCGCACGGCATCTGGCTCGACGACGAGGACCGCCGCCTGCTCGCCGCCACCGGCGCGCAGATCGCGTTCTGCCCGACGAGCAACCTGTTCCTCGGCAGCGGCCTGTTCGACTGGCAGGCCGCGATGGCCCACGGCCACAAGGTGTCGATCGCCACCGACGTCGGCGGCGGCACCAGCCTGTCGATGCAGCGCACGCTGGCCGAGGGCTACAAGGTGCAGGCGCTGCGCGGCACGCGGCTGACCGCCTGGTGCGCGCTGCACGCCGCCACACGCGGCGCCGCCGAGGCGCTGGGCCTGGGCGCCGAGATCGGCCACTTCGACGTCGGCGCGACGGCCGACGTCGTCGCCTGGGACTGGGCGCACGGCGCCGCCGCGCTGCACCGCGACGCGGTGGCACGCGGCGCGGTGGCCACGCTGCCGGCGCAGGACCTGCACGCGCGTGTCTTCGCCTGGATGACGCTGGCCGACGAGCGCAACGTCGCCGCCGCCTGGGTGGCCGGCGTGCCGCGTTTCGAACGCGGCCGCATGCTTCAAAATGTCGACATTGGCACGGCGCTTGCGACCCGTCCCGATCCACGAGACCCCCAACACGCCGACGGCGCCGACGTCCGTTCGCGGCACTCCTGAGTCCATGTACCGCCTCGAACTCGACGGCATCACCAAGCAATACCCCGCGGTGCGCGCCAACGACGGCGTCGGCCTGCGCGTCAAGCCGGGCGAGATCCACGCCGTGCTCGGCGAGAACGGCGCCGGCAAGTCGACGCTGATGAAGGTGATCTACGGCGCCGTGCAGCCCGACGCCGGCACGATCCGCTGGAACGGCCGGCCGGTGACGGTGAAGAGCCCCGCCGAAGCGCGTGCGCTGGGCATCAGCATGGTCTACCAGCACTTCTCGCTGTTCGACACGCTGACCGCCGCCGAGAACGTCTGGCTCGGCCTGGACAAGGCGATGAAGCTGCCCGAGGTGACGCGCCGCATCACCGAGGTCGCGCACACCTACGGCCTGGACGTCGACCCGCTGCGCCCGGTGCACACGCTGTCGGTCGGCGAGCGCCAGCGCGTGGAGATCGTGCGCGCGCTGCTGACCGACCCGCAGCTCCTGATCCTCGACGAGCCGACCTCGGTGCTGACGCCGCAGGCCGTCGACAAGCTCTTCGTCACGCTGCGCCAGCTCGCCGAGCGCGGCACCAGCATCCTCTACATCAGCCACAAGCTCGACGAGATCCGCTCGCTGTGCCACCACTGCACGGTGCTGCGCGGCGGCAAGGTCACCGGCGAGGTCGACCCGACGCTGGAGAGCAACGCCAGCCTGTCGCGGCTGATGATCGGCGCCGAGCCGCCGCAGCTGCAGCACGGCACGCGCCCGGCGGGCGACGTCGTGCTCGCGGTGAAGGGCCTGTCGCTGGCGCGCGAGGACCAGTTCGGCGTCGACCTGAAGGACATCGGCTTCGACGTGCGCGCCGGCGAGATCGTCGGTGTCGCCGGCGTCTCGGGCAACGGCCAGCAGGAGCTGATGGCCGCGCTGTCCGGCGAGGACCGGCGCGCGCCGCACGGCAGCATCCGCCTGTTCGGCCGCGACATCGCCCACCACGGCGCGCGCAAGCGCCGCCACGAGGGCCTGCACTTCGTGCCCGAGGAACGCCTGGGCCGCGGCGCGGTGCCGACGCTGAGCCTGGCGCAGAACACGCTGCTGACGCGCACCGAGACGGTGTCGCGTGGCGGCTGGATCCCGAGCGCGCGTGTCACGGCGCTGGCCGACTCGATCATCCAGCGCTTCAACGTCAAGGCCGGCGGCCCGGGCGCGGCGGCCAAGAGCCTGTCCGGCGGCAACCTGCAGAAGTTCATCGTCGGCCGCGAGATCGACGCCGACCCGAAGCTGCTGATCGTCAGCCAGCCGACCTGGGGCGTGGACGTCGGCGCCGCGGCGCTGATCCGCGGCGAGCTGCTGAAGCTGCGCGACGCCGGCTGCGCGCTGCTCGTCGTCAGCGAGGAGCTGGAAGAACTGTTCGAGATCAGCGACCGGCTGATCGTCATCGCCCAGGGGCGCGTGTCGCCGTCGATTCCCGTCGCCGAGGCGACGATCGAGAAGATCGGCGAATGGATGAGCGGCCTGTGGGCGCCGCGGGAGACGGCCTGATGTTGAAGCTCGAGGCACGGCCCGAGCCGTCGAAGTGGATGTCGATCGCCTCGCCGCTGCTGGCGCTGGCGATCACGGTGCTGATCGGCGTGGTGCTCTTCGTCCTGCTCGGCAAGGACCCGGTGCGCGGCCTGCAGGTGTTTTTCGTCGAGCCGGTGAAGAACCTCTACGCGCTGTCGGAGCTGAGCGTCAAGGCGACGCCGCTGATCCTGATCGCGCTGGGGCTGGCGGTCTGCTACCGCTCCAACGTCTGGAACATCGGCGCCGAGGGCCAGTTCGTCATCGGCGCGCTGGCCGCCGGCTGGGTGGCGATGCAGGCGCCGGCGCTGGCCTGGATGGGCCGCGGCATCGTCGTCGTGATCCTGTTCGCCGGCGTGCTGGGCGGCATGGTCTGGGCCGGCGTCGTCGCCGCGCTGCGCGACCGTTTCCACGCCAACGAGATCCTCGTCAGCCTGATGCTGGTCTACGTCGCCGAGATGATCCTCGGCTGGCTGGTCTACGGCCCCTGGAAGGACCCGAACGGCTACAACTTCCCGCAGACCATCACCTTCGACGCGCTGACCAAGATCCCGCGCCTCGTCGACGGCCTGCGCGCCAACATCGGCGTCGTCATCGCGCTGGTCGCGGTGGTCGGCTTCTGGGCGTTCATGTTCCGCACCTACCGGGGCTTCCAGCTGCAGGTCGGCGGCCTGGCACCGGCGGCGGCGCGTTACGCCGGCTTCTCGTCGCGCAGCGCGCTGTGGACCTCGCTGCTGCTGTCCGGCGGCATGGCGGGGCTGGCCGGCGGGCTGGAGGCGGCCGGGCCGCTGGGCCAGCTGACGCCGTACGTGCCGGCCGGCTACGGCTTCGGCGCGATCATCGTCGCCTTCGTCGGCCGCCTGCACCCGGTGGGCATCGTCTTCTCCGGGATCCTGATGAGCATGTTCTACATCGGCGGCGAACTCGCGCAGTCGCGCCTGGGCCTGCCCAAGTCGCTGACCGGCGTCTTCCAGGGCCTGCTGCTGTTCACGCTGCTGGCCTGCGACACGCTGATCCACTACCGCGTGCGCTGGTGGCACGCGGCGCGCGCCAAGGCCTGAGACCGCGATGGACCTCACCACCCTCCCCCTGCTGATCGCGGCGACGCTGAACGCCGGCACGGTGCTGGCCATCGCCGCGCTGGGCCTGCTGATCAACGAACGAGCCGGCATCGTCAACCTCGGCGCCGAAGGCCTGATGCTGGTCGCCGCGATCGCCGGCTTCGCCACCGCGATGCACACCGGCAGCGACTGGCTGGGCTTCGCCGCCGGCATCGGCGCCGGGGCGCTGCTGTCGGCGCTGTTCGGCCTGCTGGTCATCTGGCTGAACACCAACCAGTACGCCAGCGGCCTGGCGCTGAGCCTGTTCGGCGCCGGCTTCTCGGCCTTCGTCGGCATCGGCTACGTGCAGGGCAAGCTCGGCGAGCGGCCCTCGTTCGCCGTGCCCTTCCTGTCGGACATCCCGTTCGTCGGCCCGGCCCTCTTCCGCCAGCACCCGATGGTCTACCTGGCGATCGCGCTGGCCGTGGCGCTGGCCTGGTTCCTCTACCGCTCGCGCGCCGGTCTGGTGCTGCGTGCGGTCGGCGAGTCGCCCGAGTCGGCGCACGCGCTGGGTTATCCGGTGCGCAAGATCCGCCTGGCGGCCGTGGTCGCCGGCGGCGCGCTGTGCGGGCTGGCCGGGGCCTACCTGTCGGTGATCTACACGCCGCTGTGGGTCGAGGGCATGGTCGCCGGCAAGGGCTGGATCGCGCTGGCGCTGACGACCTTCGCGACCTGGCGCCCGGCACGAGTGCTGCTTGGGGCCTACCTGTTCGGCGGCGTCACGATGCTGCAGTTCCACCTGCAGAGTCAGGGCGTCGAGATCCCGAGCCAGTTCCTCAGCATGCTGCCCTACGTCGCGACGATCGTCGTGCTGGTGCTGATTTCCCGCAATCCGGCGTGGATCCGGATCAACATGCCGGCCTCGCTCGGCAAACCGTTCTTCCCCGGTTCGTGAGCCGGGCCAATAATTTCTGCTTTCGTCACCCCCTGGAGAAAAGACCGATGTCTTTCGAATCGAAGCGCTCGCTGCTGAAGCTGGCCGGCTGGTCCACGCTCGCGGCGGCCGCCGCCCTCGTCGGCTGCGGCAAGAAGGAAGAAGCGGCGCAACCGACGGCCGAACCGGCGTCGGCGCCGGCCTCGGCCGCTGCGGCCAAGCCCGAACCGCTGAAGATCGCGTTCGCCTACGTCGGCCCGGTGGGTGACGGCGGCTGGACCTTCGCCCACGACAACGCGCGCAAGAAGCTCGAAGCCGAGTTCGGCGACAAGATCGTCACCACCTTCGTCGAGAAGGTGCCCGAGGCCGCCGACGCCGAGCGTGTGTTCCGCGACCTGATCGGCCAGGGCAACAAGCTGGTCTTCGGCACGACCTTCGGCTACATGGAGCCGATCCAGAAGGTCGCCGCCGACGCCAAGGACGTGAAGTTCGAGCACGCCACCGGCTACAAGCAGGGCGAGAACATCCGCACCTACGACAGCCGCACCTACGAGGGCGCGTACATGGCCGGCGTGATCGCCGGCTCGATGACCAAGAGCAACACGCTGGGCGTCGTCGGCTCGATCCCCATCCCCGAGGTCATCCGCAACATCAACAGCTTCACGCTGGGTGCGCAGAGCGTGAACCCGAAGATCAAGACCAAGGTGGTCTGGGTCAACGAGTGGTTCAACCCGCCCAAGGAGACCGAAGCCGCGCAAAGCCTGATCAACGGCGGCGCCGACATCCTGTTCCAGAACACCGACTCGTCGGCCGTGCTGCAGACCGCCGCGAAGAACAAGAAGTTCGCCTTCGGCTGGGACAGCGACATGCCGGCCTACGCGCCGGAAGCGCACCTGGCCTCGGCGATCATCGACTGGTCGCCGTACTACATCAAGGCCACCAAGGAAGCGCTGGAAGGCACCTGGACCGGCGGCAGCGCCACCTGGTGGGGCGTCAAGGAAGGCGCGATCGACATCGTCTCGATCAGCGACAAGGTGCCGGCCGAGACCAAGACCAAGATCGACGAAGTCAAGGCCGGCCTGAAGGACGGCAGCTTCGCGATCTGGAAGGGCCCGATCGTCACCAACGCCGGCAAGGAAGTGCTGAAGGCCGGCGAGGTGGCCGACGACCAGTTCCTGGGCGGCATCAACTTCTTCGTCAAGGGCGTCGAGGGTAAGGTTCCGACTGGAAAGTGAGCCCCCGGTCGCCTGGCGACCACCCCCCAGGGGGGTTACCTGACCGGACCGGGAGACCCGGATCCGGTCAGGCGCGTTAACACCGCCGCTCCCCTGACCGCCTGCGGCGGTCTGTCCCCAGGGGGGACAAATGCAATGGCCACCGTGGTTCGCGCACGGTGGCCTTTTCTTTGTTCGGGCGGCCCTGACCGCCTGCGGCGGTCTGTCCCCAGGGGGACAAATGCAAAGGCCACCGTGGTTCGCGCACGGTGGCCTTTTCGTTGTTCGCGCGGGCGAAAAAAAGCGGCACCCGAGGGTGCCGCTGAAGCTGAGGTACCGTGGCGGGCGCCCCCGCCAGGGTTTTAGAACTTGTGGCGGATGCCGACGGCGAAGGTGTCGCCGGTGTCGGCGCCGGTCACCTTGTCTTGCATGTAGATCGCGTAGACGTCGGTGCGCTTGGACAGGTTGTAGTCGTAGCCCAGCGTGAAGGTCTTGTTGGTCTTCTCGACCGCGTTGCCGTCTTCCTTGGCGTGGCCGTACTGGGCCAGGACCTTGCCGCCGGCCAGCGGGATCGAGGCGCCCAGGCCCCAGATGTCGGTGCCGGTGTCGACCGTCGCGGTGGTGTCGACCGCGGTGTACTGGCCGAAGACCTTGACGACGCCGAAGTCGTACCAGGCGCCGACCTGCTTGGTCTCCTGGTCTTCGAAGCCGGCCGGGGCGCCGATGACGTCGTTCTTGACCTTCGAGTACGACACCGTCGCGGCCAGCGGGCCGTTCATGTACAGCACGTTGCCGCCGATGTTGTTGCCGAAGGAGTTCGCCGCGTCTTCACCGGCGTTGGCCTGGATGTTGACGCTCAGGCCGTTCCAGCTCTTGCTCTTGAACAGCACCGAGTTGGCCCAGCCCGTGTCGCCGTACCAGGACAGCATCTGCGCGCCGGCCGGACGGTTGCCGGTCTGCGGCGTCAGCACCTGCAGGATGCTCGGCGAGAAGGCGAACGAGTCACCCAGCGCGTTGAACATCAGCGTCGAGACGAACATCGTCGTCGTCGTGCGGCCGAACTGGTACTCGCCGTAGTTCGTGGCCAGGCCGACGTAGGCGTTGCGCGCCCAGAAGCGGTCACCGACGAAACGGCCGGCGGTGCCGGCGTCGGCCTGCAGGAAGTGCTCGATCGCGAACGTGACCTTCAGGCCGTTGCCCAGGTCTTCGCTGCCGTTGAAGCCGATGAACGACGTGGTCATGTTGCCGCTCTGGACCTTGGTGGTCGAGTCGGCACCGGCCATCTGGAAGCTGCCGACGGCAGCGTCCATCAGACCGTAGATGTTGACGTTGGACTGGGCCTGGGCCAGACCGACACACAGCAGGGCGGCAGCGCCGGCCACCGCCTTCAGCGAACGAGACATGGAAACTCCTGGGAGGGTGGTGAACAGGAAGATCTAACGACTTGTCACGAAGCAAGCGTTATGCCGCAGGTGTATACAAGTCTGCGGTCCGGCGTGATTGTGTGACAGCGAGGTGACGGCTCCAGGGGTTTTCCCGCAATGCACCGCGATGGGCGTGGGCGCGGCACCACAGCCGGGCGGGCGCACCGCGCCGGCCCGGTCGCCGAGGGCCGCCGGGAGGCTCCGGCGACGGTCGCCGGAGCCCCGCGGCGGTCTCAGAACGGCATCGAGAAGCGCAGCGCCAGGCTGTCGGCCCGGCCGTCGCTCGCCCGCTGGCCGCTGTACGCCAGTCTCAGCACCGAGCCGCCCTCTTGCAGCAGATCCACGCCCAGGTCGACCAGCACGAAGCGGTCGGGCCGCCAGGCCTGGGTCGTGAAGCTGCCGGCGCCTTGCGGCGCGCCGTCCAGGCGTGCTCGCAGCGCCCAGTCGGCGCCACCCAGGTACTGCAGCACGCCCAGGCCGAGCGCCGGCCGCAGCCGCGCACCGCCGGCCAGCTCGAACTCGGTGCCGTACTCCAGGCCGATCTGCAGCGTCAGCTCGTCGTCGCGGCGGCTGGCCGCGGCCAGGTCCAGTGCACCGGCGCCGCGTTCGTGGAAGGCGCCGCGCCAGAAGCGCGCGACGCCGACGTCCAGGCTCGGGCGCAGGTAGCCGCCGCCCCAGGCCTGGTCCTCGCTGACGCGGGCGTGCAGCGCGACGAACCGCGTGTCCTGCGTGCCACGCGCCTGCGTGTCCGCCTCGGGGAAGGCGACCACCCGCGTCGCGTCCTGGCTGGCGGCGCCGGCGCTCAGCGAGACACCCAGCCGCGTCGGGCCGTACTCGCGCTTGAGCACCGCGCCGGCCATCGCCGCCACGCCGCTGGCGCTGGCGTGGCCGTCGTCGGAGCGCGCGTGCTCGCGCACGAAGCCGAAGCCCAGGCCGAAGTGCCAGCCCGAACCCAGGCGCCGCTGCTCGCCGGCCGACAGCGTCCACGAACCGCCGTCCAGCCCGATGTGCTCGCGCGTGGCGTCGGTGCGGAAGTCGCCGTAGGCCACGCGGGCCCAGCTGCAGTCGCCCTCGGCGGAGAAGCGGTGCTCGCCGTCGCGCACGCGGCAGCTGAACAGCCCGTCGCCGAAACGCTGCGTGGAGGCCGACAGCCGGGCCTGCCAGGCGGCGTAGACCTCGGGGCTGAAGCCGGCATACGCGCCGGCCAGCTGCGACACCTGCGGCAGCGCGAAGATCGTCTCGACGACCGGCGCCAGCGCCGTGGAGCCGCCGGCCCGCTGGATGGCGTTGAAGTGCTCGCCGACCGCCCGGCCGTTGCGGTTCAGTCCGTCGGGCGCGAAGTCCACCGAGAAACGCACCGCCAGCTCGCCGCCGCCGGCCGGCAGCAGCTCGTAACGCGCCACCGCGGTCTGCGGCGCGTCCAGCGTGGCGCTGGAGCTGACGCCGTCGCTGGCCGAGACCAGCACCAGATCGCGCACGCCGGGCATCACCGACGCCGTGTGCAGCGGCGTCAGCACGACCCGGCCGGCGAGCTCGGCGCCGCCCTCCACGTCGAGCCCGTCGAGGGTGTCGTCGACGAGGTCGACGTCGGCCAGCAGCGTGCCGGTGGCGGTCTGGCGCAAGTCGCCGCTGAGCGCGGTGCGCTGCACCGTGCCCGGCAGGCCGGGCAGCAGGAAGCCGG
Source organism: Rubrivivax sp. JA1055 (assembly GCF_020966565.1). Lineage (NCBI taxonomy): Bacteria > Pseudomonadati > Pseudomonadota > Betaproteobacteria > Burkholderiales > Sphaerotilaceae > Rubrivivax > Rubrivivax sp. JA1055. Next base: position 335,399 of record NZ_JAJKFP010000001.1, read on the forward strand.
CGTTGAGCAGCTCGTTGCCGTGGCCCAGCACGACGCGCCGGCCGCTGGCGAACGCGGCCCCGGCCAGGTTCTCGAAGCCGTTGGCGCCGCTGCCGAGGTCGACGTCGCCGACCACGGCGCCGTGGTTCTCGACCCGGTCGTCGCCTTCCTCGCCGACGACCGCCCGGCCGGCAACACCGTCGGCCCCCTGCAGCACCGCCCGGTTGTCGAGCCGGTTGGCCGCGCCGCCGGAGAGCCAGACGCCGGTGCCGCCCGGGCCGAAGGCCAGCGTGCTGCCGGTCAGCCGCACGGTGATGTCGCCCCGGCCGTCGGCGCCGCGCGACTGGGCGAAGACCCCGACCCCGTCGCGGCCGGTGGCGAACACGTCGCCGGCGAGCGTCAGCTCGATGCCGGCGCCGCGGCCGGCACCGCCGGCCGTGTCGGCGAAGACCCGGTCGACCGCCCCGCCGCCGCCGCCCAGGCTCTGCACGAAGACGGCCACGGCCCGTTCGCCGCCGACCTGCACCGTGCCGCGCTGGTCCAGCGTCACGCTGCCGGCATCGCCGGCATTGCGGCCGTCGGCCTGCACCGCGACCGCGGCCGGCGCCAGGTCCGACAGCACGAAGCCGCCGCCGCCGCCGATCGACTGCAGCACGATCCCGTGAGACAGCACGCCGGTGCTCAGGACATCACCCTGGTTGTCCAGCGTGACGGCGCCGGCGCTGCCTTCGCTGCCGCCGGCGCCGAAGCGCAGCGTCAGCGCGTCCAGCCCGCCGAGGCCGGCCTGACCGCCACCGCCGCCGATGCTCTGCAGCAGCAGGCCGGGCGAGCGGTCGCCGAGCGTCGTGACGTCGCCAGTGGCCGCCAGCGACACCGCGCCGCCGTCATGACCGCTGCCGCCGGTCGCGCCGAGTTCGATCGTGCCCTGCGCCGAGCCGGCCGCCGCCGCACCGGCCGCCGCCGGCGCCGCCGCCTGGCGCTCGAGCACCAGCTCCAGGCTGCCGCCGCCGCCACCCACCGACTGCAGCAGCACGCCCGGCGACTGCGCGCCGGCGGTCGCCAGGTCGCCGGCGCGCCCCAGCAGCAGGCTGCCGGCCGCCGTGTCCTGCGAGGACCGGCCGCCGAGCCGGCTGCCGAAGTCCAGGCTGCCCTGCGGGTCGAGCACGTAGTGCAGGTCGGCGTTGCCGCCGCCGCCGGCGACGTTCTGCACCAGCATCGCGCCGGACTGCGCCCCCAGCGACAGCAGGCGGCCGTCATGGCGCGCCGTCAGCGCGGAGGTCGCCGCCGGGCCGCTGCCGGCGACCTCGTCGCCGCCGAGCCCGATGAAGGCGGCCAGCGCCGCGATCGCGGTGTCGGCGCCGCCCGCGCTGCCGCCGGGTTCGCCGTCGCCCGGCGCGGTGGCCGGCATCGCGTGGCGGCTCGCATCGAGGAACAGGTCGAGGTCGCCGCCCCCGCCTTCGACCGCCTGCCAGAACAGCGCGCGGCTGCGCCGGCCGGTGACGACGATGTCGCCGCGGCTCTCGACGCTGACCGTGCCAGCCCGGCCGGACGTGCCGTCGCGGCTGCCGAGCAGCGCGTCGAGCGCGAGGTCGGCGACCATCCAGATCGGGCTGGTGATCGCGCTGCCGACCTTGCCGCCGCCGCCGGCGACGCTCTGGGCGTAGATGCCGTAGCCGCCGTCGCCGGCTGCGAGGATGCTGCCGCTGTGGCGCACCGTGACGTCGCCGCCGTCGGCCCCCTGGCCGCCGCTGCCGCCGAGGCCGACGTGCAGCAGCGAGGCCGCGCTGCCGACCGGGTTGCGGCGCAGGTCGAAGGACGGCGTCAGCGCCAGCCCGCCGTCGCCGCCGCCGCCGCCGACGCTCTGGGCATCGATGCCGTCGGAGCGGGGGCCGTGCACGGCGATGCTGCCGGTGTTCGTCACGGTCACGCTGCCGGCGCGGTCGCCGGCGCCGCCGCGGCCGCCGAGCGCGAGGCCTGCGGTCGCCGCCCCCGGCGTCGTCTCGCCGAGGTCGCCGATGGCCACGTCGCCCGACACCGCCAGCCCGCCGTGGCCACCGCCGCCGCCGATCGACAGCGCGACGATGCCGTGGGCCTTGGCGCCCCAGGTGCTGATCGCGCCGCCGTTGTCGACGACGACATCGCCGCCGGTGCCGCCGGCGCCGCCGCTGCCGCCCAGGTTCAGCGCCAGCGTCTTGGCGTCGCCGCCGCCGGCCTGCTCGGCACGCGCGCTCAGCGTCGTGCTGCCGGTGCCGCCACCGCCGCCGACGCTCATCGCCAGGATGCCGTGCGAGGCGTCGCCGTAGGTCGTGATCGACGGCGCCGCCGGGATGTCGCCGGGGTCCGGCAACGCGGCCAGGACGCCGGCCGCGGGCGCGCAGGCCGGATTGCAGACCTTCACGAGCCCGCCGTCGCCGGCGTTGCCGCCGCTGCCGCCGAGGCCGAGGTCGACGCTGCCGCCCGAGCCCTGGCCGGAGATCGTGCCGCTGACGACCTGGCGGGCGTTGCCGCCACCGCCGCCGACGGACTGCGCGAACAGCCCGACCGCGTCGTCGCCGCGCGTCAGCACGCTGCCGGCGTTGGTGACCGTCACCGCGCCACCGAGACCGGCGGAGCCGCCGGTGCCGCCGATCGCCACGCCCAGGCGCAGCGACTCGTCCTCTTCGTCGGCGACGACACCGTTGACCGTCATGCCGGCCTCGCCGCCGCCGCCGCCGATGCTCTGCGCCAGCACGCCGTGCGAGCCCTCGCCCTCGGTGACGACCTGGCCGCGGGTGATCACCGCGACGGCCTTGCCGTCCATGCCGGTGCCGCCGTCGCCGCCGAGGTCGAGCTGCACGCTGCCGCCCTTGGCCGGCGCGCCGGCCGTCGTCGCCATGCCGCCGGTGCCGCCGGCCCCGCCGACGGACTGCGCGAGGATGCCGTACGCACGCGGCCCGGCGGTGTAGACCAGCGCGTCGCTGGTGACGTCCACCTGGCCGCCGGCACCGCCGTCGCCGCCACGCCCGCCGATCGCCAGGGCCAGCGTCGCCGCCGCGGCCGAGGCGTCGGAGCCGTTGCCGCCGCCACCGCCGACCGACTGCGCGAAGACCGCATGTGCACCGGCCCCGAGCGTCGCCACGGTGCCGCCGACGTCCACCCGGACCCGCAACGCCGCACCGCCCTGCCCGCCTTCGAGCCCGACGACGACCTGCGCCGAGCGGTCGGCGCCGTCCTCGCCCTCGGGCAGCGTCAGCGCCACCGAGGTGCTGGAGCTGTTGCCGCCGCCGTTGCCGATGGATTGCGCGAGCAGCCCGTAGGCCTCGCGGCCATGCGTGAACACGGTGCCGCGCGACACCAGCTCGACTTCGCCGCCGCTGCCCCCGCTGCCGCCGATGCGGCCAAGCGTCACCGCCAGCCGGCCGCCGCCGGCCTGGGACTCGCTGGAATCGGCGCTGGCATTGCCGCCGCCGCCGCCGACGCTCTGCGCGAGAACGCCGATCGAGCGTCCGCCCCAGGTCTCGATCGTGCCGTCGTGCAACACCGCGACCCGGCCGCCGTCGCCGCCGTCGCCCGGGCTGCCGCCCAGCGAGAAGCTCAGGCCCAGCGTCTCGTCGTCGTCGCCGGCCACGAGCTGGCTCAGGTTGACGTTGGCATTGCCGCCGCCACCGCCGATCGACTGCGCGAGGATCGCGTGGCTGTCGATCAGCAGCGTGCCGATGTCGCCGTGGTGGCGCACCGTGACGGCCTTGCCGTCGCCGGCGGCGCCGCCGGCGCCGCCGATCGCCACCTGCGCGGCGAAGCGCCGGCCGCCGCCTTCGCTGCCGCTGCCGCCGCTGCTGCCACCGCCGGCCTCCTCGTCCGGCGCGATCGCATCCTGCACGGCGCCGATCTGGTCGAGCATGCCACTGAAGCGCTCCCAGACCGCGTCGTCGACGCCGGGGTGGCCGGCCTCGTCGAACAGCGTCTTGCCGTCGTCGGCGGGGTCGCCCGAACGCTGCTGGGTGATGACGAGGTTCATCGCCGCGTCGCCACCGCCGCCGCCGATGCTCGAGGCCTCGATGCCGTAGGCGCCGCGCCCCTCGGTCAGGATGCGGCCCGCGGCCGCGAGCACCCGGCCGTCGGCGTCCTCGAGGCCGCGCACGACGGTCACGCTGCCGGCGTCGTTGCCGGCGCCGCCGCCGCCGCCGATGCCGACGCTGAGCGGCGAACCGTTGCGTGTCGACACGCCGGTGACGTTCAGCCCGGCGTTGCCGCCACCGCCGCCGATGCTCTGCACGAAGATGCCGCGGGCATGGTCGCCGAGCGTCGTGATCTCGCCGGTGGAGCCGACCGTCACCGCGCCGGCCGCGGCGCCGTCGCCGCCGAAGCCGCCGACGCCGGCGACGATGGCCAGGTCGCTCATGCCGCCGCCGCCCTCGCCGGCCGCACGCCCGGCCGCGCCGGCGACGTCCAGGCCGCCGTTGCCGCCGCCGCCGGCGACGTTCTGCGCGAACACCCCGTGGGTGTAACCGCCGCTGGCGGTGATGCGGCCGTGCTGCGTGACCGTGACGTCGCCACTGCCGGAGCCGTCGCCGCCGAAGCCGCCGACACCGACGGTGACCGACGGTGCCTTGCTGCCCTCGGCGGTGCGCAGCCCGCCGCTGACGTTCAGGCCGCCGTTGCCGCCACCGCCGCCGATGCTCTGCGCGAGCAGGCCGGCGCCATGCAGCGTGTTGCCGGCGTTGGCGCTGATGGCCAGGTCGGCGGTCCGGTTCAAGGCGGCATTGCCGGCCTCGACCGTGACCGCAGCCCCGGCGCCGCCGTTGCCGCCGAAACCGCCGACGCCGACGACGATCGGCGCGCCGGAGGTGATGCCGCCGCTGACGTTCAGGCCGCCGTTGCCGCCGCCGCCACCGATGCTGGAGGCGACCACCGCCGAGCGGCCGTCGCCCCAGGCGCTGACGCTGCTGGTGCCGGTGAAGTCCAGCGTCACCGCGCCGGCATCGCCGCCGCGGCCGCCGAAGCCGCCGACACCGACCACCAGCGCGCCGGAGACGCCGCTGCCACCCGACCCCGAGCCCGAACCGGAGCCGGAACCCGAGCCGCTGCCGCCCGCGGCACTCGGCCCGTACTGCAGCGCGCCGGCGACGTTGGTGCCGCCGTCACCACCGCCGCCGCCCACGCTCTGGGCGACGATGCCGTTGGCGCCGCCGGTGGTGTCGAGGGCCCAGGACCGCGGGTCGCCCCCGAACGCCAGCGACGGCCTCGCGACCAGCGTGCCGCTGTAGTGCAGCGAGACCGCATCGCCGGCGCCGCCACCGCCGCCGAAGCCGCCGACGCCGATCGACACCGAGCCGCTGCTCGCGCCGGACGACAACGTCAAGCCGAGCGCGCCGCTGACGTTGGTCGCGCCGGCGCCGCCGCCGCCACCGACCGACTGCGCCAGCAGGCCGGCCGAGTCGCGGCCCCAGGTCGAGACATCGGCGTGCACGTCCAGCGTGACCTCGCCGCCGTCGCCGGCGCCGCCCCCGAAGCCGCCGACGCCGACCGCGATCGCGGCGCCGGACTGGCCCGTCAGGTTCACTGCGCCGGAGACGTTGACGCCGCCGTTGCCGCCCCCGCCGCCGACCGACTGCGCGACGATCGCCGTCGACGCCGCACCGAAGGTGACGACCCGCGGGCCCGCCGCCGGGCCACCGACGGTGCTCGTCACCACGCCGGCATCGCCGCCGGCCCCGCCGAAACCGCCGACGCCGACGCCGAGCGCGCCGCCGGAAGACTTGCTCAGGTTCAGCGCGCCGCCGACGTTGGTACCGCCGCTGCCGCCACCGCCGCCCAGGCTCTGGGTGAGGATGGCCGCCGAATGCTCGCCATGCGTCGTGACGTCGGCCAGCACGGTGCTGGTCGCGGTGCCGCTGGCACCGCCCTGGCCGCCGAAGCCGCCGACCCCGACCGCCAGCGCGCCGCCGCCGTCCAGCGACGCGGAGACGCCGCCGGCGACGTTCATGCCGCCGCTGCCGCCACCGCCGCCGACGCTCTGCGTCAGCACGCCGGCCGAACGGTCGCCGCCGGTCGTGACGCTGCCGCTGACCTGGCTCGAGGCGTCGCCGCCGACGCTGCCGGCGCCGCCGGCGCCGCCGACACCGACCGCCAGCGCGCCCGAGGCCTTGGCGGCGGCGAACGCCCCGCTGACGTTGACGCCGCCGTTGCCGCCGCCGCCGCCCACCGACTGCACGATGACGCCGGCCGCGTTCTCGCCCGAGGTCTGCAGCGTGCCGTCGTAGTCGGCCGTCACCCGGCCACCACGGCCGCCGGTGCCGCCGTCGCCGCCGAGGCCGACGGCGAGGCCGCCGGAGCCAGTGGCAGCCGCGGCGCCGGCGGCGCTGACGTTGAGCCCGCCGTTGCCGCCGCCGCCGCCGACCGACTGGACGAGCACGCCGCCCGAGTTGAGGCCGGTGGTCGTGACGTCCGACTGCAGCCGCGCGTTGACCGCGCCGCCGTCGCCACCCCCACCGCCGTCGCCGCCGAGGCCGAAGCCGACCGACACCGATCCGGAGCCCGCCGCCGACAGCGCCGCCGAGACCGAGAAGCCGCCGTTGCCGCCGCCGCCACCCACCGACTGCGCGAGGATGGCAGTCGAGTTCTCGCCGCCGGTCGTCACCGAGCCGCGCTCGGCGTCGCGCGCGGTGACGAGCACGACCTCGCCGCCCGCACCGCCACCGGAGCCGCTGCCGCCGAGCGCGACCGAGGCGCCGGCCGCGCCGCTGCCCGACGCGGCCAGCGTCGCGCTGACCGCACCACCGCCGTTGCCACCGCCGCCGCCCACCGACTGCACCAGCAGCCCGGTGGCGTTGGCGCCGTCGGTGTCGATGTCGGCGAGCAGCCCGACCCGCACCTTGCCGCCGTCGCCGCCGCCCGCACCGCCTCCGCCGAGCGCGACACCGACGCTGGCGCTGAAGCCTTCGGACAGCGACGCGGCCGCCGCGACGGCGAGGCCGCCGTGGCCGCCGCCGCCGCCGACGCTCTGCGCGATGAAGCCGGCCGACCGTTCGCCGCCGGTCGTCACCGAGCCGGTGAAGCCGGTCTCGACGAGGCGGTCGCCGGCGTCGAACACCGCCGGCGTGTCGTCGACGAAGCGGCCGACGGTCACGAGCCCGCCGTCACCACCACCGGCGCCACGGCCGCCGATCGCCAGGCTGAGCGAGCCGGCGACCGGCCCGGCCGATGCCGACGCCGCGACGGCGTAACCGCCGCTGCCGCCCCCGCCGCCGACGCTCTGCAGCAGCACGCCGGGCGAGTCGATGCCGCGGCGGGCGCTTTCCGCCGCGTCGGGCGTGCCGGTGACGACGACCGCCGGCGCACCGCCGCCGAGTTCGACGTCGCCGCCCCGGCCGCCACCGGCGCCGCGGCCGCCGATCGCGACCGAGACCGCGGCGCCGAAACCGGCACTGGCCTGCACGGCGCCGCCGCCGCTGCCCCCGCCGCCGCCGACCGACTGCACGAAGACGGCCGCCGAGCGCGCCCCGGCCGTCTCGACGCTGCCGCCGTCGAGCACCAGCCGGGCGGTGCCGCCCTGGCCGCCACCGCCGCCGCTGCCGCCGACGGCGACCCCGCCGAAGACGCCGACCGAACCGGCGCTGCCGCCGTTGCCGCCGCCGCCGCCGACCGACTGGGCGACGATGCCGCGCGCGTCGTCGCCTTCGGTGACGATTCTGCCGCTGTGGGTCACGGTGACGATGTCGCTGGCGCCGCCGCCGGCACCGCTGCCGCCGACGGCCACCAGGCCCCCGGCGCTGCCGCCGTCGCCGCCACCGCCGCCGATGCTCTGCGCGACGATGCCGCGTGCATGGTCGCCGTGCGTGACGATGCTGCCGGCGTTGGTGACGGTGACCTTGCCGCCGCCGCCGCCGCTGGCCCCGGTGCCGCCGATGCCGACGAGACCGCTGGCGTTCGACGAGCTGCCGCCGCTGCCGCCGATGGACTGCGCGAAGATGCCGTCGGAGCCGGTGCCCGGGCGCGCCGGCGACGTGTCGCCGGGGTCGCGGTAGCCGGTCTCGATGCGCCCGCCGGCGGCCTGCGTGACGCTGACGTCGACGCCGCTGCCGCCGCTCTGGCCGGTGCCGCCGAGCGCGGCCAGGCCCCAGGTGCCGCCGCCGCCACCGCCACCACCGCCGACGCTCTGGGCGAAGATTCCGCGCGCGAAGTCGCCGCGCGTGCGCACCAGCCCGCTGTTGGACACGCTGACCGTGCCGCCGGTGCCGCCGCCGGCCCCCGAGCTGCCGAGCGTCACGAACAGGTTGCCCGACGAGCCCGACCAGCCGCCGCTGCCGCCGACGCTCTGCGCGAGGATGCCGTGCGCGAAGTCGCCGTCGGTGTCGACGATGCCGCCGGTGTAGCGGCCGAGTCCGTCACGCTCGCCGACGTTGAGCACCACGACCGGCCCGCCGTTGCCGGCCGCCCCGCCGCTGCCGGCCTGGCCACCCAGGCCCCACTGGCCACCGCCGCCGCCGCCGGTGCCGCTGACGCTCAAGGCAGACAGGCCGGTCGCGCCCTGCCCGTGGGTGACGATGCGGCCGCGGTGGGTGAAGTTCACCGCCCCGCCGACGCTGGTGCCCCCGCCGACGCCGCCGCCGGGCGCGGCGTTGGCGTCGCCGCCGGCGCCGGCCTGGCCGCTCTGGCTGAAGGCGAACACGCCGGGCAGGTCCTTCGCGCCGCCGCTCAGCGTGACCGTCACGTCGCCGTCCAGCGTGACGTTGACCGTCCCGGCAGCGCCGCCGTTGCCGCCCTTGCCGCCGTTCCAGAACGAGAACCAGGCGTCGCCGCCCTTGCCGCCGCTGCCGCCGACCGTGCCGACCTCCAGGCCGATGCGGTTGTTCGCGTCGACGTCGATGCCGGCGAAGGTGCGTGTCAGGTCGCCGGCGGGGCCGCCGTGGCCGCCGTCGCCGGGCGGCACGAACAGCGCGCCGGTGCGCCCGGTGCCGCCGTTGCTGCCGCGCAGCACGACCTGGATGCCGCCGCTCGTGACCACGTCGACCGGGTCGACGTCGGTGGAGCCGGTGTCGCCGCCGCCGCTGAACTCGGCCTGCAGCTCGGCCCAGGGCTGCACGATCTCCAGCGTCGCCGTCCGCGGCGTCGGCGCCTGCGGCTCGAAGGTCAGCGTCACGGCATTGGCCGCCGCGTCGCGGGCCAGGATCGTCAGCGCCTGCGGGCTCGCGCCGGGGCCGTACAGCAGCTCGCCGACCTCCTTGACGACGAAGACGTAACCGTCGGAGGTGCGGACGTAGGCGACGCTGCCGGCGGTCGGCGTGCCGGCCGGGTCGAGCACGAGTTCGGTGACCGTGACGTCCAGCCCGGTGAGCGGGTTGCGCACGACGTCATCGACGACCGAGGTCTTGCCCGGCTGCGGCGGCGGGGGCGGCGGATCGGCGGCGAAGGCCGCCGGCAGCGCCGCACCCAGGCAGCCGGCGAGGGCCAGACGCCGCAGCGCGCTCGCCGTGCGGGCCCGTGCCGGCGAGCCGGTGGCCGCCTTGCCCCGGCTGCGGCAGATCTCGGCGACGACGACCCAGGCGTTGCGGGCCGTGCTCCAGACGATCCGGTGGAACCCGTTGAGTCCGTGCGCTTTCATCTGATCGCCCCGGTGAGTTGTGACCAAACACAACCTAGGCTTTCAGATGCAGAGGACCGTGACGCCGCACAAGCGCACGGTCGGCGGCCGCAGCCGCCTCCCTAATCCGGCGGGCCGCGCAGGAGGCGCCCGCCGGATCGGCCAGCCCGGCTCAGCGGGCGAGCTTGGCGGCCTCGGCCTCCATGCGCGTGACCAGTTCGTCGAGCTGGTCGACGACGGCCTGCACGGTCTGGCGCTGCGTCAGGTCGACGCCGGCCTTGAGCAGCTGCTTCATCGGCTGGTCGTTGCCGCCCGAGGACAGCAGCTCCAGGTAGCGCTTGACGGCGGCTTCGCGCCCGGCCTTCGGGCCCTCGGTCATCGCCTTGAACAGCTGCGCCGACGAGGCGAAGCAGGTGGCGTACTGGTAGACGTAATAGGGCGAGTTGAAGAAGTGCGGGATGCTCGCCCAGGTGTACTGGTAGAACTCGTCGTGGGTGATCGCGTCGCCCCAGTACTCCTTCAGCAGGCCGGCGTAGAGCTTGTTCAGCACCTCGGTGGTCACCGGCTCGTCGCGCTCGACGAGCTGGTGCGCACGCAGCTCGAAGTCGGCGAACAGCACCTGCGTGTAGAAGGTGCCGACGATCGCGTCGACGGCCTCCTGCAGCAGCAGGAAACGCTCCTTCGGGTCGGTGGTCTGCTTGAGCAGGTGCTCGAGCAGGAAACGTTCGTTGGTCGTCGAGGCGACCTCGGCGACGAAGATCGTGTAGTCAGCGGTGGCGTACGGCTGGTGCTCGGTCGACAGCAGCGTGTGCATCGCGTGCCCCGCCTCGTGGGCGAAGGTGAACATCGCGTCGCGCGTGTCGTTGTAGTTCAGCAGCATGTACGGGCCGACGCCGTAGACGCCGGCGCTGTAGGCGCCGCTGCGCTTGCCGTCGTTCTCGTAGACGTCGACACGCCCCGGCGCGATGGCCTTCTGGTAACGCTGCACGTAGCCCTGGCCCAGTGGCGCGATCGAGGCCGTGGCCTGGCGGCGCGCCTCCTCGTACGGCCAGGCCTTGTCGCTGCGGAACACCGGCACGAACTGGTCGTACAGGTGGTAGCTGGGCAGCCCCAGCAGGCGCTGGCGCAGCTTGGCGTAACGCTGCAGCGGGCCGGTGCCCTGGCGCGCGACCTCGATCAGCGTCTCGACGACCTGGCGCGGGATCGCGTTCTCGTCGAGCGCCGCGTCCAGCGTCGTCGGGAAGTTGCGCGCACGGGCGACGAACCAGTCGCGCTGCAGGATGCCTTCGTAGATCGCGGCGTAGGTGTGCGCGGTCTGGCCGTAGGTGCCGACGTGCGCGGCGGCGGCGGCGGCGCGGTCGGCCTGCACCGTGCTCTCGGACAGCAGGGCCTGGTAGTTGGCCGGCGACAGCGTCAGCTCCTTGCCGTCGGACAGGCGGATCGTCGGGAACTTGATGTCCGAGGTGCTGAGCTCGCTGTAGATCGCGTTCGGCGCCCGGTTGGCGCGCGAGGCCAGCGCCATCAGGCGCTCGCCCTTCTCGTCGAGCACGTGCGCCTGACGGCGGAAGTTCTCGAGGATCGGGAAACGGTACGGCTTCAGCGCCGGCGTCTTGTCCAGCCACTCGCGCATCGTCGCCTCGGGCACCGTCAGCAGCTCGGGCGTGAACCACGCGCTGGCGGCGTCGAACTTGGCGAACAGCGCGCCGACCCGCTGGAAGCGGCCGGCGACGTTCTGGTCACGCGTGTCGGTGTCGCGCTGCAGCTGCGGGTAGCGGTAGATGCGGTACTGCAGCTGGCCGATCTCGTCGTAGGCCTTGTAGGCGGCGAGCACCGCGTCGGGGCCGTTCTTCAGCGTGCCCTGCAGCTTGGCGAAGGCGTCGATGCGCTGGTCCATCTCGCGCATGCCGGCCTCCCAGGCCTCCCAGCTGGCGTAGATCGGGCTGAAGTCCCAGCGGTACTGCGCCGGGATGTCGGCACGCACGCGGCTGGCGGGCTTGGCCGCCATCGCGGAGGCGGCCATCGAGACGGCTGCGGCGCAGACGGCGCCGGCGACGAAGGTGTGCATCTTCAAGGTGTGGCGGGCGCGGCCTCGACGGCCGCACGGGGATTCTGCGGTGGATCGGAACCCGGGGCGGCGGCAAGGGTCGGCCCGGCGGAACTGCAAAGTGTTGGGGCCGGGCGCGACGGAGGTCAAGCGTGGTGCGACGAACGCCTCAGTTGGCGCGACCAAGCTGCTTGACCCGGGCCATCGCCAGCGCCGCCGCGGCGGTGCGCGTCTCGACGCCGAGCTTCTCGAACACGTGCTCCAGGTGCTTGGTGACGGTGCGGTGGCTGGTGCCGAGGATGTCGCCGATGTCGCGGTTGGTCTTGCCCTGCACCACCCAGTACAGCACCTCGGCCTCGCGCGCGGTGAGCTCCAGCGCCAGCGACATGGCCTCGACGATCGCCGCGTCGTCGCTCTCGCGCATCACGACCAGCCATTCGCCCGGCACCGGCTCGCCGCCGTCGTCGGGCATCGGGTGCAGCGCGAAGGCGATGCGGCGTGCGCCGCGGGCCACCGTCAGCCCGGCCGGCTCGGCACCGGCGCGGCGGCGCAGCGACTCGCGTGCGACCCAGGCCATCAGCTCGGGCGGGGTGTCGGTGTCCTCGCCGCCGAAGTGTTCGGCCAGCATGCGCCGCGCCAGCGCCGTCTGCCACAGCCGGCGGCCGTCGCGCTCGCGCACGACCATCGTCGCGTGGCCGAAGGCGTCGAGCGCGTTGCGCGCCTGGCGCTGGCTGCGCGCCTGGTGCAGGTGCGCGGCGATGCGCGCCAGCACCTCGCGCGGGCGGATCGGCTCGGTGACGTAGTCGGTGCCGCCGGCGCCGAAGGCGGCGACGACGTGTTCGGTCTCGGTGAGCCCGGTCATGAAGACGATCGGGATCGGCGCCGTCTCCGGGTCGGCCTTCAGCCGGCGCGCGGTCTCGAAGCCGTCCAGCCCCGGCATCACCGCGTCGAGCAGCACGATGTCGGGCTGGGCGCGCACGGCCAGCGTCAGCGCCGCCTCGCCCGAGGTGGCGACGAGCACCGTGTAGCCGGCCTCGTCGAGCGAGTCGTTGAGCAGCGCCAGGTTCTCGGGCACGTCGTCGACGACGAGCACGACGTCGGCGGCGTCGGGTGCGTCCAGGCGCGGGGGCTCAGGCGGCTCGGGGTTCATCGAGGGCCTTGTTCAGGATGTCGTTCATCGTCTCGTAGTTGAACTGGCGCGCCAGCAGCCGCATGCGCGCGGCGAAACCGGCGTGCGCCGGGTCGGCGGCCTCGATGGCGTCGAGCTGGCGCGCGACGCCGCGCACGTGGCCCAGACCGACGGCGTCGCGCAGCGGGCGCAGCAGCTCGGGTGGCGGCAGCGGTGCATCGGCCGGCGGCGGCGGCGGCGCCGGTTCGGGAACGCGGGCGCCGTAGCGCCATTCCAGCCCCAGGCGCACACCCAGCCAGTCCAGCAGCTCGCCGACCCGCACCGGCTTGACGAGGAAGTCCTCGCCCGGCAGGCCGACGTCGTTGTCCAGCTTCTTGTCGAAGGCGTTGGCCGAGACCACCGCCAGCGGCATCCCGTGGCCGGCGGCGCGCAGCCGGCGGATCGTCTCCCAGCCGTCGATGCCGGGCATCGCCAGGTCCATGAAGACGGCGTCGTAGGGCGCGTCGGCGGCCAGGCGCGCGAGCGCGGCCTCGCCGCTGGCGGCGCCCTCGACCTCGAAACCCAGCGGCTGCAGCAGGTCGGCGACGAGACGGCGGTCGGCTTCCTCGTTGTCGACCGCCAGCACGCGCCGGCGCCGGCCTTCGTAGCCGACGCGGCGCGCGCGCAGCGCGTCGACCTCGGGCGCCGCCACGGCGACCTCGGGCACGAAGAGGCGGATGCGGAAGGTCGTGCCGCGGCCGGGCTCGCTGGCCACCGTCATCTCGCCGCCCATCAGCTCGCAGAGCATGCGTGCGATCGTCAGCCCCAGCCCGGTGGATCCGACCGACTGGCCGCTGGCCGCCGAGCCGCGCTCGAAAGGCTCGAAGACCCGCGCCAGCTCGTCGGCCGTCATGCCTGGGCCGGTGTCCTCGATCTCGAAACGCGCCATCTCGCGCTGGTGGGCCACCCGCAGCGTCACCTGGCCGGCCTGGGTGAACTTGATCGCGTTGCCCAGCAGGTTGATGAGGATCTGGCGCAGCCGCTTCTCGTCGGCACGCACGACGGCCGGCAGGCGGCCTTCGACGGCGAAGCGGAAGGCCAGGCCGCGGCCGGCGGCCTGCAGCTCGAACAAACGCGCGATCTCGGCCAGGCCGTCGGCGAAGCGCATGGTCCTCACCTCCAGCGCCAGCTTGCCGGACTCGATGCGCGCGATATCCAGCGTGCCTTCGATCAGGCTCAGGAGGTGATCGCCGCCGCGGCGGATCACGGTCACCGCCTGGCGGCGGTGCGCCGGCATCGCCTCGTCCTCCTCCAGCAGCTGGGCGTAGCCGAGGATGCTGTTGAGCGGCGTGCGCAGCTCGTGGCTGATGGTCGTGATGTAGCGGCTCTTGGCGCGGTTGGCGGCCTCGGCGTGGCCACGGGCACGGTCGGCTTCCTCGCGTGCGGCCTGCAGCGCGGCGTCGGTGCGTGCGTGCGACTCGATCTCGCGCTGCAGCGCCAGCGTCTGGCGGTTGGACTCCTCCTGCGCCGCCGCGCGGCTGCGGTGCGCGAGCACGCCCCACCAGACGCCGACGCCGGCGGCGATCCACAGCAGCAGGAAGCTGGAGACGAAACCCTGGGCCAGCGTCGGCCCCAGCGCAGCGGCCTGATCGCCCAGCAGGCGCAGCGCCTGACGGTGGGCGATGCCCAGCACCAGCGCCAGCGCCGGCGTCACCAGGCCCATCAGCAGCAGGTAGTCGGCAAGACCCGCGTCGAGTTGCGGCGCCATGCGCGCCGGCAGCAGCCGGCCGAGCAGCGCGCGCCACTGCGCGAACAGCTTCGCGCGCGGTTTGCAGAGGTCGTGGCAGCGTGCGTCCAGCGTGCAGCACAGGCTGCAGATCGGCGCCTGGTAGGCCGGGCAGAAGGCCATGTCCTCGCTCTCGTACTCGCGCTCGCAGACCGTGCAGCGGTGGCGCAGCCGGGCGTAGCGGCCGTCGGCGGCGGCCGGCTCGGGCACGATCGGGATCGCGCCGGCCGGCAACGTGCTGGTGCGCGCGAGGTAGTAGCGGCCTTTCGTCGCCCAGGCGATCAACGGCGAGCAGACGAAGGCCGTGACCAGCGCGATCGCCGCCGAATAGGCCTGCGCCAGCTCGCCGAAGGCGCCCAGGTGCGCGGCCACCGACAACGCGGAGGCGATGCCCATCGCGCCGACACCGACCGGGTTGATGTCGTAGAGATGGGCGCGCTTGAACTCGATGCCCGGCGGCGACCAGCCCAGCGGCTTGTTGACGACGAGGTCGGCGACGACCGCCATCATCCAGGCGATGGCGACGTTGGCGTACAGCCCGAGCACGTGCGACAGCGCCTGGAAGACGTTCATCTCCATCAGCACCAGCGCGATGCCGGTGTTGAACACCATCCAGACCACACGCCCCGGGTGGGCGTGCGTCAGGCGCGAGAAGAAGTTGCTCCAGGCCAGCGAGCCGGCGTAGGCGTTGGTGACGTTGATCTTCAGCTGCGAGACGAGCACGAAGGCCGCCGTCACCGCGACCGCGACGCCGTAGTCGGAGAACACCGTCTCGTAGGCCGCGAGGTACATCTGGTTCGGGTCGACGGCGCGCTCCAGCGGCACCATGCGCGTGATCGCCAGATAGGCCAGCAGCGCGCCGCCCAGCATCTTCAGCACGCCCGGCAGCACCCAGCCCGGGCCGCCGACCAGCACCGCCAGGTGCCAGCGCCAGCCGCCACGGCGGGCCTTCTCCGGCATGAAACGCAGGTAGTCGGCCTGCTCGCCCATCTGCGTGATCAGCGCGATGCCGACCGTGGTCGCGGCGCCGAAGGCCAGGCCGTCGAAGCCGGTGATGCCGTGTTCGCCGCCATAGGCCGAGAGCCCGGCCAGCAGATCGGGCTCGGCACGGAAGACGAAGACGTAGGGCACGACCAGCATCGCGATCCACAGCGGCTGGGTCCAGACCTGCAGCCGGCTGATCGCCGTGACGCCGTGCGTCACCAGCGGGATGACGACCAGCGCGCAGAGCAGGTAACCCAGCGCCGGCGGGATGTCCAGGGCCAGCTCCAGCGCGTAGGCCATCACTGCCGCTTCGAGGGCGAAGAAGATGAAGGTGAAGCTCGCGTAGATCAGCGAGGTGATCGTCGAGCCGATGTAGCCGAAGCCGGCACCACGCGTCAGCAGGTCCATGTCGACGCCGTGGCGCGCGGCGTAGACGCTGATCGGCCAGCCGGCGAGGAAGATCACGAGGCCGGTGGCCAGGATCGCCAACGCCGCGTTGGCGAAGCCGTACTGCACCAGCAGCGTCGCGCCGACGGCTTCCAGGATCAGGAAGGACGCGGCGCCGAAGGCCGTGTTGGCGACACGCCACTCGCTCCAGCGGCGGAACGAGCGCGGCGTGAAACGCAGCGCGTAGTCCTCGATCGTCTCGCGCGCGACCCAGGCGTTGTAGTCGCGGCGTGTCTTGACGACACGCTGCGGCGCTTCGGCGGGGGCGGCAGCGGTGTCGGCCAGCGGGTTCATCGGGCACCGGCAATCAAGAAGCGCACCAGCCGTAACATGGCGCCGGACTTGCAGGCGAGGCGCGCATGGACCTGACTCCCCGAGAAAAAGACAAGCTCCTGGTCTTCACCGCGGCCCTGCTGGCCGAGCGCCGCAAGGCGCGCGGGCTGAAGCTCAACGTGCCGGAATCGATCGCGCTGATCACCGCGGCCATCCTGGAAGGCGCACGCGACGGCCGCACCGTCGCCGAGCTGATGAGCGAAGGCAAGCAGGTGCTCTGCCGCGACGAGGTGATGGACGGCGTGCCCGAGCTGATCCCGGAGATCCAGGTCGAGGCCACCTTCCCCGACGGCACCAAGTTGGTGACCGTGCACCAACCGATCGCATGAGGACGGCGATGATCCCCGGAGAACTGCTGATCGACGACGGCGAGCTGACGCTCAACCCCGCCCGCCCGGTGCTGACCCTGGTCGTCGAGAACACCGGCGACCGGCCGATCCAGGTC
The DNA here is from genome assembly GCF_020966565.1 of Rubrivivax sp. JA1055. Taxonomy (NCBI): domain Bacteria; kingdom Pseudomonadati; phylum Pseudomonadota; class Betaproteobacteria; order Burkholderiales; family Sphaerotilaceae; genus Rubrivivax; species Rubrivivax sp. JA1055. Next base: position 352,087 of record NZ_JAJKFP010000001.1, read on the forward strand.
GGCTCGCACTACCACTTCGCCGAGACCAACCCGGCGCTCAGCTTCGACCGCGCCGCGGCACGCGGCCTGCGGCTGGACATCGCCAGCGGCACCGCGGTGCGTTTCGAGCCTGGCCAGCAGCGCACCGTGCAGCTGGTGCCCTACGGCGGCGAGCGCCGCGTCTGGGGCTTCCGCGGCGTCATCCAGGGAGGCTTGTGATGAGCACGAGCATCGGACGGCGCGCCTACGCCGAGATGTACGGCCCGACGCTGGGCGACCGCGTGCGACTGGCCGACACCGAGCTGATCGTCGAGGTCGAGGCCGACTACACGCTGCGCGCCGGCGGTTACGGCGAGGAAGTGAAGTTCGGCGGCGGCAAGACCATCCGCGACGGCATGGGCCAGGGCCAGGCGGTCAACGGCCCCGGCCACCACGAGGCGGCCGACTGCGTCATCACCAACGCGCTGATCATCGACCACTGGGGCATCGTCAAGGCCGACATCGGCCTGAAGGGCTGCCGCATCGCCGCGATCGGCAAGGCCGGCAACCCCGACGTGCAGCCCGGCGTGGACATCGTCATCGGCCCGGGCACCGAGATCATCGCCGGCGAGGGGATGATCGTCACCGCCGGCGGCATCGACAGCCACATCCACTTCATCTGCCCGCAGCAGATCGACGAGGCGCTGAACTCGGGCGTCACGACGATGCTCGGCGGCGGCACCGGCCCGGCCACCGGCACCTTCGCGACGACCTGCACGCCGGGGCCGGAGAACCTGCACCGCATGCTGCAGGCGGCCGACGCCTTCCCGATGAACCTCGGTTTCCTCGGCAAGGGCAACGCCAGCCGGCCCGAGGCGCTGAGCCAGCAGATCGCCGCCGGCGCCATCGGCCTGAAGCTGCACGAGGACTGGGGCACGACACCGAGCGCGATCGACAACTGCCTGGACATCGCCGAAGCGACCGACACCCAGGTCTCGATCCACAGCGACACGCTCAACGAGTCGGGCTTCGTCGAGGACACGATCGCCGCGACCAAGGGCCGCACGCTCTGCGCCTTCCACACCGAAGGCGCCGGCGGCGGCCACGCACCGGACATCCTGCGCGTCGCCGGCGAAGCCAACTTCCTGCCCAGCAGCACCAACCCGACGATGCCCTACACCGCCAACACGGTGGACGAGCACCTGGACATGCTGATGGTCTGCCACCACCTCGACGCCGGCATCGCCGAGGACCTGGCCTTCGCCGAGAGCCGCATCCGCCGCGAGACCATCGCCGCCGAGGACGTGCTGCACGACCTGGGTGCGATCAGCATGATGAGCAGCGACAGCCAGGCGATGGGCCGCGTCGGCGAGGTCATCATCCGCACCTGGCAGACGGCGCACAAGATGAAGGTCCAGCGCGGCGCGCTGGCCGGCGACAACGCCCGAAACGACAACCAGCGCGTCAAGCGCTACGTCGCCAAGTACACGATCAACCCGGCGATCGCCAACGGCATCGCGCATGAGGTCGGTTCGGTCGAGATCGGCAAGTGGGCCGACCTGGTGCTGTGGAAGCCGGCCTTCTTCGGCGTCAAGCCCAGCCTGGTGTTGAAGGGCGGCTTCATCGCCGTGGCGGCGATGGGCGACCCCAACGCCAGCATCCCGACACCGCAGCCGGTGCACTACCGGCCGATGTTCGGCAGCTTCGGCGGCGCCCGCGCCGCGACCTCGCTCACCTTCGTCAGCCGGGCGGCGCTGAAAGCCGAGATCGGCGACCAGCTGGGCTTGTCCAAGCGCCTGGCCGCGGTGCAGGGCTGCCGCAGCGTCAGGAAGGGCGACATGGTGCACAACGGCTGGCTGCCGAAGATGGAGATCGACCCGCAGACCTACGAGGTGCGGGCCGACGGCCAGTTGCTGACCTGCGAGCCGGCGACGGTGCTGCCGCTGGCCCAGCGCTATTTCCTGTTTTAGCCCCCAAGCTCGCTAGCGCTCGCTACCCCCAGGGGGCTGAGCCCGGACGCGACCCGTCCTGTGGACGGGTCGTGCCTGGCGAAGGGCCGGGCCACTGGCCCGGCGCGGCCTGCAAGGCCGTCCGCCGACGGGCCGGCAAAGCCGGCCCGTGGCGGGAAGCTTGATGGGCAAAGCAGCGGCGGCTACGCGTGCTCGCTGACAGGCCCCGACCAGTGTCTCAGGCCGCGACCGGCTCCGAGGCTTCGGAGATGCGCCGCGCCAGGTGCTCCAGCGCTTCCTCGACCTGGTCGACGAGCACCAGGCACAGGTCGCCGGGCTGCAGGTTCGCGAGCGCCTGGTCGATGGCGACGAACTCGCCGTGGATCTCCTCGACGCGGCGCGTGCGCGGCGCGCCGCGCAGGCCTTCGCGCAGCAGCGCGATGACCTCGCCGTCGGCACGGCCGCGCTGGGCGGCGTCCTGGTACAGCAGCACCTCGTCGAAGGCGGCGCCCAGGATCTGCGTCTGCTCGCGGATGTCCTCGTCGCGGCGGTCGCCGGCGGCGCTGATGACGACCGAGCGGCGCTGAGCCGGCATCGCCTCGACGGCGCCGACCAGCGCGCGCATCGCGTCGGCGTTGTGGCCGTAGTCGGCGATGACCGTCGCGCCGCGGTAGTCCATGACGTTGAAGCGCCCCGGCGCGTTGTGCGCGTCGTTGACGAAGCTGGCCAGACCGGCGCTGACGGCGTCGAAGCTGAGGCCGCAGCCCCAGGCGGCGGCCACGGCGGCCAGCGCGTTCTCGACCTGGAAGCCGATCGTGCCGTTGCGGGTGAGCGGCACCTCGCGCAGCGGCACGCGGGCGCGCGCCGAGCCGTTGACGGCGACGATCGCGTCACCGTCGACGAACACCGTGCGCCCGCCCTGGGCGCGGTGCGCGACCATCGCCGGCAGGTGGCCGTCGACGGCGAACAGGATCACGCCGCCCGGGCAGTGCTGCGCCATCTGCAGCGTGATCGGGTCGGCGGCGTTGAGCACCGCGTAGCCGCTCTCGGCGACGTTCTGCACGATCACGCGCTTGAGCACCGCCAGGTCCTCGACCGTCGTGATGTAGTTCAGGCCGAGATGGTCGCCGGCGCCGACGTTGGTGACGACGGCGACCTGGCAGCGGTCGAAGCCCAGGCCTTCGCGCAGCATGCCGCCGCGTGCGGTCTCCAGCACCGCGGCTTCGGTGTCCGGGTGGGCGAGCACGTTGCGCGCGCTCTTCGGGCCGCTGCAGTCGCCGCTGTCGATCTGGTGGCCGTCGACCCAGACGCCGTCGGTGTTGGTCATGCCGACCTTGTAGCCGGCGGCGTTGAACAGGTGCGCGATGAGGCGCGAGACGGTGGTCTTGCCGTTCGTGCCGGTGACGGCGACGACCGGGATGCGGCCGTCCTGGCCGGCCGGGAACAGGCGCTCGACGATCGCCTCGCCGACCGCACGCGGCTTGCCGAAGCTCGGCGCCAGGTGCATGCGCAGGCCCGGCGCGGCGTTGACCTCGACGACGCCGCCGCGCTGCTGCTCCAGCGGCACGCCGACGCTCTCGCAGACCACGTCGACGCCGCAGATCTCCAGCCCGACCATGCGCGCCGCGGCGACCGCACGCGCGGCGACCTCGGGGTGCACGTCGTCGGTGACGTCGGTGGCGCTGCCGCCGGTGCTGAGGTTGGCGTTGTGGCGCAGCACGACCTTCTGGCCGTTGGCGGGCACCGCCTCGGGCGACAGGCCCAGCAGCTCCAGCCGCGCCAGCGCGACGTCGTCCAGGCGGATGCGCGTCAGCGCGGTGGCGTGGCCGTCGCCGCGGCGCGGGTCGGCGTTCACCGCGTCGACGAGTTCGCGCACGCTGTGCACACCGTCGCCGATGACGTAGGGCGGATCGCGGCGCGACGCGGCGACCAGCTTCTCGCCGACGACCAGCAGGCGGAAGTCGTGGCCGGGCAGGAACTGCTCGACCATCACCTCGCCGATCTCGTCGGCGGTGCGGTAGGCGACCTCGAACTGGGCGCGGTCGGTGACGTTGACCGTCACGCCCTTGCCCTGGTTGCCGTCACGCGGCTTGACGACGACCGGCAGGCCGATCTCCATCGCCGCGGCCCAGCCGTCCTCGAGGTCGGTGACCGGGCGGCCACGCGGCACCGGCACGCCGGCCGAGGCCAGCAGGCGCTTGCTGAGATCCTTGTCCTGGGCGATCGACTCGGCCACCGCGCCGGTGGAATCGACCTCGGCGGCCCAGATGCGGCGCATGCGTGCGCCCCAGCCGAACTGCACCAGGCTGCCGTCGGTCAGGCGCCGGTACGGCACGCCGCGCGCCAGCGCGGCGGCGACGATGGAGCCGGTGCTCGGGCCCAGGCGCACGTCTTCGTCGATGGCACGCAGCTCGGCCACCGCGGCCTCGGTGTCGAAGGCCTCGCCGGCGACGGCCGCGGCCAGCAGCTGCTGCGCGAGCTCCAGCGCGCGGCGGCCGACCTTCTCCTCGGTGTACTCGACGACGATCTGGTAGACGCCGGCCTCGGGCGCCGCGGCAGTGCGCGAGAACGACACGCGGCAGCCGGCGCGCGCCTGCAGCGCCAGCGCCAGACGCTCGAGCCAGCGCGCCATCGTCACCGGCTCGTGGGTGCCGACCGGACGCACCGGCGAGACCTCGGGCAGGGCCTCGCGCAGCCGGCGTTCGAGCGCCGAACCGGCCTCGATCGCCGACTCCTCGGCCGTGCAGCGCACGATGGCTTCGATCGCCGTGTGCCGGCTCCAGAGATTGGGACCGCGCAGCGCGCGGATGCGGGTGACGTCCATGGCGTCCTCAGCGGATGTCGGCAGGGGTCTGCGGGTCGAAGGTGTCCAGGCCGGCGGCCAGCAGCGCCGGCGCCAGGCCGAAGGCCCAGGCGGCGGCGACGGCCGGCAGCAGCACGGCGGCGGGCAGCGGCGAGCGGCCGCGCACGTTCAGCGGCGTCTCGGCGTGGCCTTCGCAGAGCCAGAGGCGGCCTTCGCGCAGCAGCACGGCATGGCCGCCGCGTTCGCGGTGATCGGCCAGCGCGGCGGCGTCGGTGGCGTAGAGCGTGACCTCGCCGTCGCAGTGCTCGGCCAGCGCCGCGATGCGGGCGTCGTCGGCGTTGAGCACGCCGATGCCGTCGGCCAGCACCACGTCCATCTGCGTGCGCAGCACCCGCGGCAGGTCGTCGGCGGCGTGGATGTCGTGGCGCTCCAGCGCCGCGGCACCGTCGAGGTCGGTGACGACGCCGATGCGGCAGCGGTCGTAGACCAGGCCTTCGTCGAGGATCGTCGCGGCGCCGTTCTCGAACACGGCGGCGTCGACCTCGCGGTTGAGCAGCAGGCGCTCGGAGATGTCGCCGCGTGTCGCGTCGCGTTCGTCGATGCGGCGCGTGTCGAGGAACAGGCCGTCGCGGCAGGCCAGGCCGACGTGGTGGCCCGACAGCTGCAGCAGCCAGGCGACGAGGCGCGCGACCGGCGTCGCCGCGTCACCGCCGGCGATGCCGACGATCGGGATGCGGCCGTCGTCGCCGGGCGGGAACAGGTGATCGATGATCGCCTGGCCCACCGGGCGCGGCGAACCAACCGCCGGCTTGGTGTGCGCCAGCAGCCCGGGGCCGGCGTTGACCTCGACGACGGCGGCGTGCTGGCCGCGCAGCGGGCGCGTGATGTCCTGCGCGACGAGGTCGATGCCGGCGATGTCCAGGCCGACGGTGCGCGCCGCCAGCGAGGCGATGCGCGCGAAGTCGGGGTGGACCTCGTCGGTGCAGTCGATGGCGACGTTGCCGTTGCGCTGGATCAGCACGCGGCGGCCGGCGGCCGGCACGTCGTCGGGATCGAGGTTCTGGCGGCGCAGGTCGACGAGGATCGCGCCGTCCTCGCGCACGCGGATGCGGCCCAGCGGGTGGTCCTCGGTCTCGCCGCGGCGCGGGTCACTGTTGAGCTGGGCCTCGACGAGCTCGACGACCGTGCTGCGGCCGTCGCCGACGACCCAGGCGGCCTCGCCGCGCGCGGCGGCGACCATCCGGCCGGCGACGACGAGCAGGCGGTGCTCGTCTCCGGGGATGTAGCGCTCGACGATGACCTCGCTGCCTTCGGCGTCGGCGACGGCGAAGGCAGCCTCGATCTGGTCGCGCGTGCGCAGGTCCAGCGTGACGCCGCGGCCGTGGTTGCCGTCGCTGGGCTTGACGGCCACCGGCAGGCCGACGTCCTCGGCGATGTCCCAGGCGTCGGCGGCGCTGGCGGCGACGCGGCCCTCGGGCACCGGCACGCCGACGGCGGCCAGCAGGCGCTTGGTCAGGTCCTTGTCGCGCGCGATGCCTTCTGCGATGGCGCTGGTGCGGTCGGTCTCGGCGGTCCAGATGCGGTGCTGGCGCTTGCCGTGGCCGAGTTGCACCAGGTTGCCGTCGTTCAGGCGCAGGTGCGGGATGCGGCGCTCGGTGGCCGAGGCGACGATGTGCGCCGTGCTCGGGCCCAGGTAGGCGCGGTCGATGGCGTCGCGCACGGCCTGCACGGCGGCGGCGACCTCGAACTCGCGGCCGTTGATCGCCGCCATCAGCAGCGCGTGGCCTTGCTGCAGCGCACAACGTGCGACGGCTTCGTCACGGGCGCGGAAGACCATGCGGTAGATGCCGGTCTTGGACGTGCTGCGCGTCTGGCCGAAGCCGGTGGGCATGCCGGCCAGGTTCAGCAGCTCGATGACGACGTGCTCGAGCACGTGGCCCATCCAGGTGCCGCCGCGCAGGCGCTGGATGAAGCCGCCGCGCTCGCCGACGCCGCAGTGGTGCTCCTCCAGCGCCGGCAGCAGCGCCAGCAATCGGTCGACGAAACCGGGCAGCTGGTCCGACGGATGCTGTTCCAGCTCGCCCAGGTCGAGCCAGACCTCCAGCGCCGAGCGGTAGGTCCAGAGGTTGGGGCCGCGCAGATAGGTGACGCGCAGCAGGCGGATGTCGTCGAAGATCTTCATCGTGTTCGTGCGTTTTTCGCTCCGGAGCGACATGCGGCGTGAATTCGTGGCGGCGGCCGGTCGGCGCGGAGCCGGGCTGGCGCGTTACGCGACAATCCCGCGCTCGCCGCTACCCTCTCATGCCTTCAACCGATCCGTCTCCTGTGCTCGCCGCGGTGCCCTCCGCACCGCTCGAACGAGGGGAGAACGCGCTGGCCGGCCTGGACGTTGACCTGGACGCGAAGGAGCGCTTCGCGTCCGGCGAAATAGTTCTCACCGATCGCCGGCTGCTGGCCCGCGACGCGGGCACCGACACCTGGCGCGCCTGGCCGCTGACGCCGTCGCTGACGCTGCAGCACGCCGACCACGGCGGCGTCGGCCAGCTCTCGCTGCACGACGCCGACGGCCGCCTGGCCGCCTGGCGCTACACGCTGGGCCGCGACCCGGCGGCGCTGAAGCTGCTCGGCCTGTTCGAGCGCCAGAAACGCCGCCTGGCCAGCGGCGAAGCCGACCCGGACGACGACGCCGAGCCCGAGGAGACCGATTTCGGCGTCGAGTCGGCGGCACCGCCGTCGACCTGGGTGCTGCTGCGGCTGTGGCGCTTCGCCAAGCCCTACCAGTGGCAGCTGCTGCTCGGTTTCGTGCTGACGCTGGCCTCCACCGCCGCGTCGCTGGTGCCGCCGTACCTGACGATCCCGCTGATGGACGAGGTGCTGATCCCGTACCAGAACGGCCAGCAGATCGACACCCACCTGGTCTGGATGCTGCTGGCCGGGCTGCTGGCCTCGGCGCTCGTCGCCTGGGCGCTCGGCTGGATGCGCACCTGGCTGCTGGCGCTGGTCAGCGAACGCATCGGCGCGGACCTGCGCACCGCGACCTTCGAGCACCTGCTGCGGCTGTCGCTGGACTACTTCGGCAGCAAACGCACCGGCGACCTGATGTCGCGCATCGGCAGCGAAAGCGACCGCATCTGCGTCTTCCTGTCGCTGCACGCACTGGATTTCGCCACCGACGTGCTGATGATCGGCATGACGGCGGCGATCCTGTTCAGCATCAACCCGTCGCTGGCGCTCGCGACGCTGGTGCCGCTGCCCTTCATCGCCTGGATGATCCACCTGGTGCGCGACCGGCTGCGCACCGGCTTCGAGAAGATCGACCGTGTCTGGGGCGAGGTCACCAGCGTGCTCGCCGACACGATTCCCGGCATCCGCGTCGTCAAGGCCTTCGCCCAGGAGCAGCGCGAGGCCGAGCGCTTCCGCCGCGCCAACCGCGCCAACCTCGAAGTCAACGACAAGCTGAACAAGACCTGGAGCCTGTTCACGCCGACCGTGTCGCTGCTGATCGAGATCGGCCTGCTCGTCGTCTGGGCCTTCGGCATCTGGCTGGTCAGCCGCGACGCGATCACCGTCGGCGTGCTGAGCGCCTTCATCGCCTACATCGGCCGTTTCTACGGCCGGCTGGACTCGATGAGCCGCATCGTCTCGGTGACGCAGAAGGCCGCCGCCGGCGCCAAGCGCATCTTCGACATCCTCGACCACGTCAGCAACGTGCCCGAGCCGGCGCAGCCGGTGAAGCTCGAGCGCGTGCAGGGCGGGCTGTCGCTGCAGGGCGTGGGCTTCCGCTACGGCAGCCGCGCGGTGATCCGCGGCCTGGACCTGGACATCCGCCCGGGCGAGATGATCGGCCTCGTCGGCCACAGCGGCTCGGGCAAGAGCACGCTGGTCAACCTGATCTGCCGCTTCTATGACGTCACCGACGGCGCGATCAAGGTCGACGGCGTCGACCTGCGGCGTTTCGGCGTCGCCGACTACCGCCGCCACATCGGCCTGGTGCTGCAGGAGCCCTTCCTGTTCTTCGGCACCGTCGCCGAGAACATCGCCTACGGCAAACCCGACGCGACGCGCGAGGAGATCGTCGCCGCGGCACGCGCAGCGCACGCCCACGAGTTCATCCTGCGCCTGCCGCACGGTTACGACTCGGTGGTCGGCGAGCGCGGCCAGGGGCTGTCGGGCGGCGAGCGCCAGCGCATCTCGATCGCACGCGCGCTGCTGATCGACCCACGCATCCTGATCCTCGACGAAGCGACGTCCTCGGTCGACACCGAGACCGAGAAGGAGATCCAGAAGGCGCTGGACAACCTGGTGCAGGGCCGCACGACGATCGCCATCGCCCACCGCCTGTCGACGCTGCGCCGCGCCGACCGGCTGGTCGTCATGGACCGCGGCCGCATCGTCGAGGTCGGCACGCACGACGAACTGCTGGCGCGCGAAGGCGCGTACTGGCGGCTGTACGAGGCGCAGCTGCGCCAGGTCGACGAGAGCGACAGCGAACGCCCGCTGCTGCCGCCGCCCGCGCCGGCGGCGCATCCGGCCGGTGCCGCCTGAGGAAACGCGATGAACGCTCCCCTGTCCATCACGCTGCAGCGCGACGCCCACGGCCGGCTGGTGCTGCTCGACGCCGAGGGTGTCGAACACGTCGGCGTCGTGCCGGTGCGCGCCTTCCCGCTGTCCGAACCCGGCGGCCCGGTGTCGCTGGTCGGCACCGACGGCCGCGAACGGCTGTGGATCGATCGCCCCGAGGCACTGCCGGCCGCGGCCCGGGCCGTGCTCGACGAAGAGCTGGCGCGGCGCGAGTTCGCCCCGGTCATCGAACGCCTGCTGGAGGTCTCGACCTTCTCGACGCCCAGCACCTGGACCGTCGACACCGACCGCGGCCGCACGACGCTGGTGCTCAAGGGCGAGGAAGACATCCGCCGCCTGAACGGCAGCGCGCTGCTGATCACCGACAGCCAGGGCATCGGCTACCGCATCGCCGACGCGAAGGCGCTGGATCGGCGGTCGAAGCGGCTGCTCGAGAGATTTCTTTGAGCCCCCAAGCTCGCTAACGCTCGCTACCCCCCGAGGGGGCCGTCCGCCAACGGTCCGGCGGAGCCGGACCGTGGCGGGAAGCTTGATCGCGGAGCGCGAGTTGTTTTGCCGGTGCTCGCTGACATCGCTGCGCGGCCTGCAGGGCTGAGCCCGGACGCGATCCGTCCAGTGGACGGATCGCGCCTGGCGAAGAGCCGGGCCACTGGCCCGGCGCGGCCTGCAAGGCCGTCCGCCAACGGTCCGGCGGAGCCGGACCGTGGCGGGAAGCTTGATCGCGGAGCGCGAGTTGTTTTGCCGGTGCTCGCTGACATCGCTGCGCGGCCTGCGAGGCCTGCAGGGCCGTCCGCCGTCCTTGACGGGCGGCGCTACCCCGCTCCCCTCGCCTTCTCGTTCTTGTGCTCCGGCTGCACGAACCCGATCGGCCGCTTCGGCGGGTCGGGCGGCGTCATCAATTCGCGCAGGGCATCGAAGACCTGCCTGAGCTGGTGGCGCGTGTTGCGGCTGAAGCTGTCGTGGCCGATCGCCAGCGCCTCGGTCTTCTGTTCCAGCTCCGAGAGACGTTTGGCCAAGTCGCCGTGCGTCGCCGCCAGCTCACGCATGCGGACGAAGGCCCGCACGACGTAGACCGACACCTCGATGGCGCGCGGGCTGCTCAGCAGGTTCGCGGCCATGATCGCTCCGTGCTCGGTGAAGGCGTACGGCAGGTATTTGCGGTGCCGGCCTCGGCCGCCAGGTGCCGCGTCTAAGGTCGCAATTTGCGACCTTAGAGCTCCCCACTCATCGGTCGTGAGCTGGAACATGAAGTCGGCCGGGAACTTGGGCAGGTTGCGGCGGACCGCCTCGTTGAAGCGCTTCGTCTCGACCTCGTAGAGCGCCGCCAGGTCAGCGTCCAGCAGGACGCGCCGGCCACGAACCGTGGCGATGCGCAGCGCGATGGCCTCGGTCGCCAGCAGCGGGGTGCTCATGGGCGGGGGCCGCAGGCGTGGCTGTCATGGGCCTTGGCCTTGACCTGGCCGCAGCACGTGAACAGAGGCCGAGGCCGGCGCATGTCGAACAGTTTCACCATGCCATCCTCCTGGGCGGCACTGTCGGCGCGCCCGGGGTCGCCGCCAAGGCGGAATTGCTCCCCCGAAGGGGCGGGCTCAGATCAGCGCCGCCACCGCCTCGCCGAGCTCGGTGGTGCTGGCGCTGCCGCCCAGGTCGGGCGTGCGCGGGCCTTCGCGCAGCACGGTTTCGATGGCGCGCACGATGGCGTCGTGGGCGGCGCGGCCGGCGCCCTGGCCGCCGGTCAGGAAGTCCAGCATCAGCGCGCCCGACCAGATCATCGCGATCGGGTTGGCGACGTTGCGGCCGTAGATGTCGGGCGCCGAGCCGTGCACCGGCTCGAACAGCGACGGGAACCGCCGCTCGGGGTTCAGGTTGGCCGACGGCGCCAGGCCGATCGTGCCGGCGGTCGCCGGGCCCAGGTCGGACAGGATGTCGCCGAACAGGTTGCTCGCGACGACGACGTCGAAACGCTGCGGCTGCAGCACGAAACGCGCGCTCAGGATGTCGATGTGCTGCTTGTCGACGGCGACCTGCGGGTAGGCCTTCGCCATCTCGTCGGCACGCGAGTCCCACCAGGGCATGCTGATCGCGACGCCGTTGCTCTTCGTCGCCACCGTCAGGTGCCGGCGAGCGCGCGACGCCGCCAGCTCGAAGGCGAACTTCAGCACGCGGTCGGTGCCGTGGCGGCTGAAGACCGACTCCTGGATGACGATCTCGCGCTCGGTGCCGGCGAACATCGTGCCGCCGAGGTTGGTGTACTCGCCCTCGGTGTTCTCGCGCACGATCAGGTAGTCCAGGTCGCCCGGCTTGCGGCCGGCCAGCGGACAGGGCACGCCGTCGAACAGGCGCACCGGGCGCAGGTTGACGTACTGGTCGAACTCGCGGCGGAACTTCAGCAGGCTGCCCCACAGCGAGACGTTGTCCGGCACCGTCGCCGGCCAGCCGACGGCGCCGAAATAGATCGCGTCCATGCCGGCCAGTTGCTGCTTCCAGTCGTCCGGCATCATCGTGCCGTGCTGCCGGTAGTAGTCGCAGCTCGCCCAACCGATCTCGGTGAACTCCAGCGCCAGGCCGAAACGTTCGGCGGCGCGGCGCACGGCGCGCAGGCCTTCGGGGGCGACTTCCTTGCCGATCCCGTCTCCGGGAATCAGCGCGATGCGGTAGGGGCGGTGCTTCATGGACTTTCGGAGGATGAGCCCGGCGGCTGCACGCCGACGGTGCCCTCCTGACATGCCGATGCCGTTGCGTATGTCACGGACGGCCCCAACGGACCGGGCGCCGCGCCTCGCTGGCCCGAACACACAGGAGGTTACGATTTGTTGAGAGTATCCATAACAAATCAGATCATGCCGTCAGCAACCACGACCGCCGCACCGGGAGGGTATCTCCTGCAGCGCCAGGCCGCCGCAGAAGCCGAACTCGCGCAAGCCGTGCAGCGCAGCGAGGCCTTGTGGAGCGAGGTCCAGAAACATTACCCCGCCTGCGAAGAAGCCGTCGCGCGGATGCGATCGACGGTCGAGGCGGAATCCGCTTCGCTGGCGCACGAACTGCTGATGGACGCGCGCAAGGCGGCCCGAGGAGATGCCTTCAAGCTGCGCGCCCTGGTCGCGGACCACAGGCTGAGGCTGCTGCTGTGGTTCGTGCTGCTGACGGTGACGCCCTGGCTGACGATGAGCGTCATCGGGTTCGTGGTCGGGATGCCAGCTTTCGGCTACTTCAGGTTTCTGTCTCACCTGTTCACTCTGGACATCAGCATCTTCGGCTTCCTGGTCCTGTCCCTGAGTTCGGCTGCGGTCTACGGCATCCTGGTTCGATGGGGCATCGTCCGCAAGGGAGACCGCGACAGCCAGGCGGCACGAGAGGCCGTCCTGGAGTTCGGCCGCAGGCCTCTGAGCCTGATGCACTTCGGTGAACGCGAAAGCGGCGACAGCCGTTATCCGTACAACGCCACGAGAGCGCCGTGGCCGGACCAGGACATCCTGACCAACTGGCGCATCGATCCTGCGCACGGGAAGCTCTTCGGCGCGAATCTGATCACCTGGCATCAGGCAGGCTCGGAGACCGAGCCGCACAGCCTGCTGCGGCTGCCATTCGGCGATGCGCCGGCGGCAGTGATCGCGCTGGGGGACAGCAGCAGCAAGCCGCAGTGGAAATGGCAGGAGCAGTTGGCTCTGCGCGCGAGCGGGGCGCTGTCGGCGCAGGTCGGCGCGATCGGCACGCTGGCCTCGCACGCGGCGGCATGGTCGCAGGAGCGTTCCCGGGTGGCGGCCCTGCGCCAGCGGATCAAGACGCTGCAGGACGTCCGCCAGAACTGGAACGACGTCGCCATCGACGAGCCCACGCTGGACCAGGTTCTGAAGCTCGTGGACCTGTTCGTCTCGGGCCGCAAGCCGTCGCCCAAGGGGATCCTGCTCTACGGCCCGCCGGGCACCGGGAAGACGCTGATCGCACGAAAGCTGGCCAAGCATGCCAGCTGCCATTTCGAGTCGGTCAACATCGCCGACCTCAAGGGGCAGCACATCGGCCACACGGCCCCGCAGGTCAAGGCGGTCTGGCAACGTTGCCGCGAGAAAGCTCCAACGCTGCTGTTCGTGGACGAATGCGAGAGCGCCTTCGCCCGGCGCGGCGGGGTCGACACCGACAGCTTCGGCAACGAACTGGTGCAGACATTTCTCTCCGAATGGGACGGGTTCAACCAGGCATCGGGCCAGGTACTGGTCATCGGCGCCACCAACCGCCGGGACATCCTGGACGACGCGGTCGTATCCCGATTCACGGCGATGGTCGAGATCGGGCTGCCGAACGCCAGCTCTCGCCGGCGCATCCTGAGCCACGAGTTGCAGCAGGCCGGGATGGCGGTTGAACTGCCGGACAACGTGATCAACGAGAGCAGCGGCATGTCGGGCCGTGATCTGCACACCCTGGTTGCGGCCGTGGTCGCCGAACACCTGGGCAACACGATCACGCCGGACAACCTGCTCGCCGCCATCCGTCAGGTTCGCGGCAAGGGCTCGACCCGGGTCGAGGAAAAGGGCTGGGACGACATCGTCCTGCCGGCCGCGGCGCGGGAAGAGTTCGAGAGCCTCGGGGCCGAGCTTCGCGATGCCGAGCAGATGACGAAGCTCGGCGTTCCGCCGCCGGAAGGCATCCTGTTGTACGGCCCGCCCGGAACCGGCAAGACCCAGATCGCCCGGGTGCTGGCCAGCCAGTCCGGGCTCAGCTTCGTCGGTGCCAGCACCGCGGACATGAAGGCCAACTACCTCGGCCAATCCGGCAGCAAGGTCAAGGCGCTGTTCGAGCGCGCACGGTCCCAGGCCCCGTGCATCCTGTTCATCGACGAGATCGACATCGTCGCCCCGGCCCGCGACGGCGGCGGCAACGACGCCCTCACTCAGGAGATCGTCGGCCAGCTGCTGCAGGAACTGGATGGCGTGGCCAGCAAGAAGGGACAGGTCTTCCTGCTCTGCGCCAGCAACCATCCTGACCGCATCGACAGCGCTCTGCTGTCGCGGTTGGACCGCAAGATTCGTATCGAGCTTCCCGACCAGGGTGCGCGCGAGGCGATCCTCCAGTTGGAGCTCCGCGGCAAGCCGGTCGGATTCGACGTTGCCGCGACGGCAGCCGCCATCGCGGCGCAAACCGCGGGCTGGTCGGGCCGCGACCTGCACAAGTTGATCAGCAGGGCCACGCGCAAGGCGGTGGTGCGCGCGCGCCGCAACGGCGGTGATGCGTCCCAGACCTCGCTTGCGATGGAAGACCTGGAGGCTTCGCTCGACGAGCGCGACGCGACCTGAGCCCGAAGAAACCTCGGGTTCAGCCGACGCGCTCGAAACGCGGGCGTTCGTGGCCGTCGACGACGACCGTCTCGCCGAACATCGCGAACGGCCGCACCCAGGTGTCGGCGCTGGCGTAGAGGGGGCGGTACAGCACCAGCGGCTGCAGCGTCTCGCTGTGGCGCACGACGCCCAGCACCTCGTACTCGCCGCCCTTGTAGTGGCGGTAGCGGCCGGGGGCGATCGTCGGCAGCGGCGGCAGTGCGTCGTTCATGCTGCGGTCTTTCGTGTCTTGCCGGCCTTGGACGCGGCGGCGGCGGTCTCGCGCAGCGAGGCATCGACCAGCGCCTCGGCCATCCAGCCGACGGTGGCGTCGACCTCGGCGTCGGACGCGCCCCACAAGTCCTTCAGCACGACACGCGCCTCGATGCCGTAGAGCACCGACAGCGCGCGGTGCAGCCGCGCCAGCGAGGCCACCGGCAGCTCGGCGGCCAGCGGCTCGATCGCGTGCGCGAGGATGCCGACGCGGTGGCCGCGGCGGTAGGGCTCTTCCTTCAGCCGCCCGGCGCGTTCCAGCGCCCAGTGCTCCAGCGACAGCTGAACTGCGGCACGCATCTGCGGCTCGAACTCGCGAAAGCGCGGGAAGGTCGATGCGAAGAGTTCGGCGACGCGGCGGCGGCCGTCGGGCTCGTCCGAGTCGAAGCTGCGCAGCGGCCCCAGCGAGACGTCGATCACCGCGGTGATCAGCGCGCTGCGGCTGGGGAAGTAGCGGTAGGCCGTCGCGCGCGAGACCTCGGCGCGGCGCGCCACCTCGGGCAGCGTCGGCACCTGGCCTTCACGGATCAGCGCCATCGCCGCGTCGAGCAGCAGGCGCCGTGTCGCGCCGCGGATGCCGCCTTCGATTTCGACGGTCGGCGGCGGGGCGGGCAGCGAGGAACGGGTCGTCTTGGGCATCGCGGGACTCGGGTTGGCGCGGATTGCAACACAGGTCGCGCAGTGAGACACTCGTCTCATTTTCAGCCTGACGTCTCCATTCCCGAGGAGCAGCATGGACCCGACCGCCCCCCGCTACGCCGTCGTCGCCGGCACTTTCGACACCAAGGCGCGTGAACTCGTCATCCTGCGCGACTGCCTGGCCGCGATGGGCGTGCCGACACGCACCGTCGACCTGTCGACACACGGCCGCGGCGCCGGCGTCGACGTCACGGCCGAAGAGGTGGCGGCCTGCCACCCGCACGGCGCGGCGGCGGTCTTCACCGGCGACCGCGGCAGCGCGGTGATCGCGATGGCGCAGGCTTTCGAGCACTGGGTGCGCGGCCGCGACGACATCGCCGGGCTGCTGTCGGCCGGCGGCTCGGGCGCCACCGCGCTGGCCACGCCGGCGATGCGCGCCTTGCCGGTCGGCGTGCCCAAGCTGATGGTCAGCACCGTCGCCTCGGGCGACGTGCGGCCCTACGTCGGCCCCAGCGACATCTGCATGATGTACTCGGTCACCGACGTGCAGGGGCTCAACCGCATCAGCCAGCGTGTTCTGGCCAACGCCGCGCACGCGATGGGCGGCATGGTGCGCGAGCGCGCCGAGTTCACGTCGACGAAGCCGGCGATCGGGCTGACGATGTTCGGCGTCACGACGCCCTGCGTGCAGGCGATGACCGCGCTGCTGGAGCCCGACTACGACTGCCTGGTGTTCCACGCCACCGGCACCGGCGGCCAGTCGATGGAGAAACTCGCCGACTCGCACCTGCTGGCCGGCGTCATCGACGCGACGACGACCGAGGTCGCCGACGAGCTGATGGGCGGCGTCTTCAGCGCCGGGCCGGAACGGTTCGACGCCATCGCACGCAGCCGCGTGCCCTACGTCGGCTCCTGCGGCGCGCTGGACATGGTGAACTTCGGCGCCATCGACACCGTGCCCGAGCGCTACCGCCAGCGCAACCTTTACAAGCACAACGCCAACGTCACGCTGATGCGCACCAGCGTCGACGAGAACGTCGCGATGGGGCGCTTCATCGCCGCCAAGCTCAACCGCATGGACGGGCCGGTGCGTTTCTTCCTGCCCGAGGGCGGCGTCTCGATGCTCGACGCGCAAGGCCTGCCCTTCTGGGACCCGGCCGCCGACGCGGCGCTGTTCGACACCATCGAGCAGGAGTTCCAGGCCACCGAGAACCGCCGGCTGATCCGCAGCCCGCTGCACGTCAACGACCCGAGCTTCGCCCGCCTGCTGGTCGAAGCCTTCAAGCAGATCGCCGGCTGAGGCCGGCGCAGGAGAACAATGATGGCACGCATTCCCCGCCAGCAGATCCTTGAAACCTTCCGCGCCAAGATCGCGCGCGGCGAACCCATCATCGGCGGCGGCGCCGGCACCGGCCTGTCGGCCAAGGGCGAGGAGGCCGGCGGCATCGACCTCATCGTCATCTACAACTCGGGCCGCTACCGCATGGCCGGGCGCGGTTCACTCGCCGGCCTGCTGGCCTACGGCAACGCCAACGAGATCGTGCTCGACATGGCCAAGGAAGTGCTGCCGATGGTGCGCCGCACCCCGGTGCTGGCCGGCGTCAACGGCACCGACCCGTTCATGCTGCGCGATCACTTCCTGCAGCAGCTCATCGCCGTCGGCTTCTCCGGCGTGCAGAACTTCCCGACCGTGGGCCTGATCGACGGCACCTTCCGCGCCAACCTCGAAGAGACCGGCATGGGCTACGGCCTGGAAGTCGACATGATCCGCGCCGCGGCCGAGCTCGACCTGCTGACCACGCCCTACGTCTTCGACGAGACCAGCGCCGCCGACATGGCGCGCGCCGGCGCCGACATCCTCGTGCCGCACATGGGGCTGACGACCGGCGGCGCGATCGGCGCCGAAACCGCGCTGACGCTGGCCGACTGCGTGCCGCGCATCAACGCCTGGGCCGAGGCCGCACGCCGCGTGAAGCCCGACATCATCGTGCTCTGCCACGGCGGCCCGATCGCCCAGCCCGAGGACGCGCAGTACATCCTCGACCACTGTCCCGAGGTCAACGGCTTCTACGGCGCCTCCAGCATGGAACGCCTGCCGGTCGAAGGTGCGCTCGTCGAGCAGACGAAGAAGTTCAAGGCGATCCAGCGGCGGGGATGAAGCCGGCGACGGCTCGCATCCCTTGTCGATGGACTGCGGCGGCGCCTGTGTCAGGGGCGGGAGAGTCTTCGACCGTTCGCGGCGCCTTTCGCCCGGTCACACGCTGGCTCCGGTCACCCCCAGCGAAGAGCTACCAAGCCATCAGGCCAGCAAGGTAAAAGGCCGCTCCGACGACGAGCGCGAGCACTTTTCGCGCGTTGGAGTCATCGGGATGTACGGAGACCAGACCGACAAGAACACCGTACTTGAACACCAGGCCGCCGATCAGCAACAGGCCATATGCACTGACGGCCACAGCCAGGACGTTCTCCGCCACATCGCCCCTGTCAGGCGGATACAGGGCAAAGCGAAGAATCATCACCAGCCCGGCAATCAAGACCCATCCCTTAGCCCAGCGACTGCGGTCCACCTGAACTTCTCCCGTAGCGAACGACGAACGGCGAGCCGTCGCGACATGGCCGCCGGCGTTTCGTTATCCGGCTTGATCGTACCGACCAGGGCGCTTCGACCGGCGGCCCACGCGGGCGCCGATGCCGGCGACCGGTACTTCAAAGGCCTGTCAGCGCAATGCCGGGCGTTGGAACGACAGCGCAGAGCACGGAGCAACTCCACTTCGCGATACTCTGTCGCAGAGTGCCTGCAAGCTTGGAACGCGCGCCCGCCGCCCCCACCCGTCCATCCGGTCGAGGCACTGCCCGGGCCGGCCGGCGGCGCGAAGGCGCCTGCCGGGCGAGGCCCGGCGCCGAGGCTGCTGCAGCACAGGGAGCGCATCAGCGCGCAGCCCAAGACGCAGCAGAGGCTCATGACGCAGATGATCGAGACCGTGCTCGCGCAGCAAGAGCGCTGAGCATCGCAAGGGGACCGCCATGACAGCGATCGAAGTTCAGTTGATCGAGCGGCTCAAGAAGCTGCCGCCCAACCGCGTGGCCGAGGTGGTTGACTTCGTGGACTTCTTGACGGCGCGAGAGGAACGCGCAGCCGCGGCCCAACGGCTGACGGAAGGGCTGGCCAGGCTGGATGCGCTGAAGCTGCCCGAGATCACCGAGGATGAAGTCGAGGCCGAGATTGCGGCGGCACGGCAGGAGAAGCGCAGCAGACAGGGCGGCTGATCGTCGTGCGCTTCGTTCTCGACACGAATCTGCTCGTTTCGGGTGTCATCGCCACCGGGCTGCCGCGCCGGCTGGTCGAGGGTGCCAAGTCCGGCGAGTTCGAGCTGTGCACGAGCGAGGTGCTGCTGGCCGAGTTACTCGCCGTGCTCTCGCGCGGCAATTTCGCAGCCCGGCTCGAACAGGCCGGGATCGCGCCCGAGGGCATCGTGGATGAGTTGCGCCGCCTGGCCGTGGTGGTGTCAACGCCAGAGACGCCGCAACACTCGCCGGCAGGGCTGATCTCATCGCCACGGGCGACCAAGGCGATCTCTTGCCGCTTGGCAGCATTGCAGGCATCCCCATCGTCACGGCGCGCGAGGCCATCGAGCGGCTGGAGGCGAGAAGCAGGACTTGACTATCGCCCAGGCAGCGATGCCGTATCGCCTGGCACACGAGGGCATAAACCTCGGCGCCCACGCGGGCGCCGGCCTCGTGCCATCGTCGCGCCCGGCCGCCCTGCCCCGGGGCGGGGAGGACGCACGATGAGCACCTGGCGCAGGAAACCGGCGAACGAGCCCTTCGCCGCCGACGAGATCGAGGCCCGGCTGAAGGACGAGCTGCCGGTCTGGCAGCACGAGGACGGCTGGATCCGCCGCACGTACAGGACGGCCGGCTGGAAAGGCACGCTGATGGTCGTCAACACCGTCGGCCACCTCGCCGAAGCCGCCTGGCACCACCCCGACCTGACGGTGTCCTACGCCTCGGTCACGGTGAAGCTGCAGACGCACGACGCCCAGGGCATCACCGAGAAGGACTTCGCGCTGGCGAAGAAGATCGACGAGGTGCTGATGTGGCAGCCCGGGCGCGACGCCGACCCGGTGTTCGAAGGCACGCCCGACGACCCGCGTTTCAAGTACCTCGAACACGACTGAAGCCGGCCCGCGTGCCGGGCACGGCACACTCTCGCGCCGCGCGACCACGAGTCGCCGCTGCCGGCGGGCGTCACGACTCGCCGTCGGTCGACGAACACCCGAGCCCGTACCTGCCCCCACGATGAGCCTCCCCTGCGCCCTGCTCGACGACCGCGACGCCACGCCGGCGTCGCCGACGAGCCGGCTCTACACCGGCTTCGTGCACGAGCACCGCTGCACCGACCCGGCGGCGCTGGACACGACCTGGGACGCCGTCGCAGCCGACCAGCGCGCCGGGCTGCACGCGCTGCTGCTGGCCGACTACGAGTGGGGCGCCAAGCTGCAGCGTGCCGGCATGGCGCGGCTGGCGGCCGACGACGGGTCCAGCCTGCGGGTGCTGATGTTCCGCCGCCTGGAGCGCCTGTCGCGCGAGCAGGCCGACGCCTGGCTCGCCGCCCAGCCCGGCGCCGGCGACGCGGCCGGCGTCGGTGCGCTCGAGCCCAGCGTCACGCGCGACGAGTTCCGCGCCGCGATCGCCCGCATCCACGAGGCCATCGCCGCCGGCGAGACCTACCAGGTCAACTACAGCTTGCGCCTGCACGGCCGCGCCTGGGGCGCGCCGGTGGCGCTGTACCGCGCCTTGCGCGCGCGCCAGCCGGTGGCCTACGGCGCCTACGTCGTGCTGCCGCCGGGCGGGCCGGCGACACATCTGCTGTCGTGTTCGCCCGAGCTCTTCGTGCGCCACGAGGCCGGTGTCGTCACCGCGCGGCCGATGAAGGGCACGGCGCCGCGCACCGGCGCGCCCGAAGGCGACCGCGACACGGCGCGGCGGCTGTCGCTGGACGTCAAGAACCGCGCCGAGAACCTGATGATCGTCGACCTGCTGCGCAACGACCTCGGCCGCGTCGCCGAGATCGGCTCGGTCCAGGTGCCGGCGCTGTTCTCGGTCGAGCCCTACGCGACGGTGTTCCAGATGACCTCGACGGTGCAGGCGCGGCTGCGGCCCGACATCGGGCCGGCGGCGCTGCTGCACGCGATCTTCCCCTGCGGCTCGATCACCGGCGCGCCCAAGCTGCACACGATGGACCTGATCGCCGCGCTGGAGAGCACGCCGCGCGGCCTGTACTGCGGCGCCATCGGCTGGGTCGACGCGCCACCGCCCGGGCGTGTGCTCGGTGACCTGTGCTGGTCGGTCGCGATCCGCACGCTGACGCTGGCGGCCCCCGCGGCCGACGGCACGCGCACGCTGACGCTGGGGGTCGGCGCCGGCATCGTGCAGGACAGCCGCGCCGACGACGAACACGACGAGTGCCGGCTGAAGGCACGTTTCCTCACCGGGCTGGACCCGGGTTTCGAGCTCATCGAGACCGTGCGCGCCGAAGCCGACGGGCGTTTGCCGCTGCTGGAGCGCCACCTCGCGCGCCTGTCGGCCAGCGCCGCCACGCTGGGCTTCGCCCTCGACGCCGCCGCGGCGCGGCGTGCGCTGCAGGCCGCCGCGGCCGCCGGCCACGGCGCGGCGCAGCGCCTGCGGCTGACGCTGGCGCACGACGGCCGCCTGACGATCGTGCGCGCGCCGCTGGCACCGTTGCCACCCGGCCCGGTGCGGCTGCGCTGGGCCGATGCGCCACTGCCCGGCCCGCGCCCGCTGGCCGCGCACAAGACCACCGAGCGTGCGCTCTACGACGCCGGCGTGCGCGCGGCCGAAGCCGCCGGCGCCTTCGACACGCTGTTCTGCAACGCCGACGGCCACGTCGTCGAAGGCGGGCGTTGCACGCTGTTCGCCAGGCTCGACGGCCGCTGGTGCACGCCGCCGCTGGCCGACGGCGCGCTGGCCGGCGTGCAGCGGGCCGCGCTGCTGGCCGACCCGGCCTGGGACGCCGTCGAGCGGCCGCTGACCCGCGCCGACGTCGAACGCGCCGAAGCCCTCGTCGTCTGCAACGCGCTGCGCGGCGTGCTGCCGGTGGCCGGTTTCGTCGACCCCGCTGCGGCACCGGCCGGCGCGGGCTCGCAGGCCTCGCCCGCGGCCAGCGGCCTGCGCGTGAACTTCGACCGCTGAAATCCCGCCTGATCCGCTCGGCAACCCCCCCTTGCGCTCGCTAGACTTCCGGCCGGCCGGGCAGAATCCCGGCCGCTGATGGCACCCCTCTGCCGGGGAAGATCGACGGCGCGACCAGGCAGTACCGCGCGGAACAGGCAGGCCCATGAACGACTCCCCCGCCGCTGCGCGGGATCTCTTCCACCGCCGGCTCGAACAGAGCCTCATGGCGGCTTTTCTCCTGATGGTGCTGCTGGTCTGCACGGCAGCCATCCTCTACGGGCGCGAGGAGCGGCGGGACCGCATCGACAGCGCCACCGAACAGGCCGCGACGCTGACGCGCGCACTCGAGGAGCATGTCCGCCGCAGCGTCGGCGCCGTCGACGTGATCCTGCAGACGATCGCGACCGACGCGCTGGCGCGGCGTGAGATCGACGGCCTGCCGCGCGAGCTGGCACGCAAGCGGGCGCTGCTGCCGCAGGCGCGCTGGCTGGCGATCTACGGCCCCGAACTCGAGCTGCAGGGTGCCAGCGGCGACGACGACGTGCTGCGTGACGCGGCCGCGCTGCGCGCGACGCTATCCGCCACGCTGCGGGCCAGCGACGAACGCCTGCACGTCGGCCCGCCGCTGGGCGATGCCGCCGCACCGGTGATCCCGGTGACCCGGCGCATCGTCGGCGGCGACGGCACGGTGCTGGGGGTCGCCGTCGCGATGCTCGACAGCGAACACTTCGAGCGCTTCTACCGCGAGCTGGAGCTGTCGCCGGCGCACAGCCTGGTGCTGACACGCGCCGACGGCCTGCTGCTGCTGCGCTACCCGCAGTACGCGTCGATGCGCCCCGGGCTGGACATGTCCACGCTGTCGCCGGTGTTCAGCGCGCCCAGGCCGCTGGCCGGCCCGGTGACCTTGCAGGCGGCCAGCGCCATCGACGGTGTCGAGCGCCTGCTGACCTATCGCGAGATCGGGCAGCCGGCGCTGCTGGTGGGCATCGGCCAGGACCTGCATCCGCTGCTCGCGCCGTGGCGCCAGCGGGTGCTGACGCTGGCCTTCGGCGTGGCCGGCGTCGTCGCCGCGCTGACGTTGCTGCTGTGGGCGGCGCTGGCGCAGATCCGCCGCAGCGCCGAGGCCGAGCGCCGGCACCGCGAGACGCTGGAGCACAAGGTGCGCGAGCGCACCGCCGAGCTCGAGCACGCCAACGAGGAGCTGCGCGCCTTCACCTACTCGGCCTCGCACGACCTGCGCGGGCCGCTGCACGGCATCCACGGCGTGATGCAGCTGCTGCGCCACAAACACGGCAAGACGCTGCCCGAGGCGGCGCTGGACATCCTCCATCACGCCGAGAACAGCGTCGCGAACATGGTGCGGCTGACCGAGGACCTGCTGACGCTGTCGGGCGTCGGCCGGCGCACGCTCGAGCCGCAGCCCGTCGATCTGAGCGCGATGGCCTGGGAGATCGCCGCCGAGCTCGCCGACGCCGATCCGGAGTACCACGTCGAGCTGCGTGTCGAGCCGGAAATGAGCGTCGTCGGCGACCCGGGGCTGCTGCGCATCGCGCTGCACAACCTGCTGGCCAACGCCTGGAAGTACAGCTCGCGCGCCGAGGAGCCGGTGGTCGAGGTGACGTCCGAGGTCTTCAACGGCGAGCGCATCTTCATCGTGCGCGACAACGGCGCCGGCTTCGACGCCGCGCACGCGCACCGCCTGTTCCAGCCCTTCCAGCGTCTGCACAGCAGCCGCGAGTTCCCGGGCACCGGCGTCGGCCTGGCGACGGTGGCGCGCGTGGTGCGGCGCCACGGCGGGCGGGTCTGGGCCGACGGCGCGCCGGGCGCTGGCGCGGCCTTCCGCTTCACGCTGCCCGAGCCCGAGGACAGCACGCTGGCGCAGCCGGCCTGACGGCCGGCGGGGGCTAGACTGCGTGTCTCCGGGCGGCCTGGCCGCCCCGTACTGGATTGCCCCCGATGCTCACCGTCAACAAGATCATTCCCCAGGGCCGCGGCCTCGCCGGTGCGCTGCTCAAACGCGCCCCGGCCGTCGAGCTGGACTGGGACACGCGGCAGAAGAGCCGCTTCGACGCCACCGACAGCGCCGGGCGTGTGCTCGGTGTCTTCCTGCCGCGCGGCAGCGTGGTGCGCGGCGGCGACGTGCTCGTCGCCGAGGACGGCTCGCTGGTGCGCGTGGGCGCGGCGGCGCAGCCGGTGCTCGTCGTGCGCGCCGCCGCGCCGTTCGAGCTGATGCGCGCCGCCTACCACCTGGGCAACCGCCACGTCGCGCTGGAACTGCGCCACGAGCACCTGAAGCTCGAACCCGACCACGTGCTCGCCGAGATGCTGCGCCGCATGGGGCTGGACGTCGCCGAGGCGCACGAGCCGTTCGAGCCCGAAGGCGGGGCCTATGCCGCGGACGGGCACGGCCATCAACACGCCCACGGCCACACGCACGAGGGCTGCGGCCACGACCACGCGACCGGCGGCTGCGGCCACGATCACGGCCACGAGCACCACCACGCCAAGGCCGCGGCGCCGGTGCACGCGCCGGCCTGCGGGCACGACCACGGTCACGATCATGGCAGCGGCTGCGGCCACGATCACGGGCACGACCACGGCCCGGCACACGCGCCGGCGGCAGGCCACGGGCATGCCCACGGCGGCTGCGGTGGCCACGGCGGTTGCGGCGGGCACGGCGGCTGCGGCGGCGGCCACCACGGCCACCGCTGAGGTGCAGGCCCCGACGCTGCTGCGGCTGATCTGGCTGGCCTCGCCGGCGCTGCCGGTCGGCGGCTTCAGCTACTCCGAAGGCCTGGAGGCGGCCGTCGACGCCGGCCGGCTGCAGGGCGAGGCCGGTGCACGCGACTGGCTGCTGGCGCAGCTGGAGCTGACGCTGGCGCGTGCCGACGGCCCCGCGCTGGTGCAGGCGATGCGCGCCTGGCGCGACGGCGACGCGGCGCGTGTGCGCGAGCTCAACGACTGGGTGCAGGCCAGCCGCGAAAGCGCCGAGTTCCGGCTGCAGGCCGAGCAGATGGGGCGCTCGCTGGTCGAGTGGCTGAAGAACGGCGAGCAGGCCGGCGACGCACGCATCGCCGCGCTGGCCGCGCTGCCGCCGGCGCCGACCTGGCCGGTCGGCTTCGCGCTCGCCGCGGTGCTGGCCGGCGCGCCCGAACGCGAGGCGCTGCTGGCCTTCGGCTTCGGCTGGGCCGAGAACCTGGTGCAGGCGGCGATGAAGGCCGTGCCGCTGGGCCAGGCCGCGGCGCAGCGCATCCTCGCCGCGCTGGCCGCGGCGCTTCCGGCGGCCGCCGACCGTGCGCTGGCCGCCGACGCCGCCGGCCGCGTCGCCTTCGCGCCGATGCTGGCGGTGCTGTCGGCGCGGCACGAGGCGCAGTACTCGCGGCTGTTCCGGTCCTGAGCGCGGGCACGGTTGCTGCATGATCTGCGGCATGACCCACACGCTTCATTCCATCCCCGGCCGCACGCGCCGGCTGCCGCCGCTGCGGGTCGGCGTCGGCGGGCCGGTCGGCTCGGGCAAGACGACGCTGCTCGAGATGCTCTGCAAGACGATGCGCGAGCGCTGGGACCTCGTCGTCGTCACCAACGACATCTACACCAAGGAAGACCAGCGCCTGCTGACCGTGGCCGGCGCGCTGGACCCGGAGCGCATCGTCGGCGTCGAGACCGGCGGCTGCCCGCACACCGCGATCCGCGAGGACGCCTCGATCAACCTCGAGGCGGTGGACCGGCTGCTGGAGAAGTTCCCCGACGCCGACATCGTGTTCATCGAGTCCGGCGGCGACAACCTCGCGGCGACCTTCAGCCCCGAGCTGTCGGACCTGACGATCTACGTCATCGACGTCGCCGCCGGCGAGAAGATCCCGCGCAAGGGCGGCCCCGGCATCACCAAGAGCGACCTTTTCGTCATCAACAAGACCGACCTCGCGCCGCACGTCGGCGCCTCGCTGGAGGTGATGGCCGAGGACACGCGCCGCATGCGCGGCACGAAACCCTTCGTGATGACGAACCTGAAGACGCTCGACGGCCTGGCCGAGGTCGTCGAGTTCATCGAGCGCAAGGGGATGCTGAAGGGCTGAGCCGGCGGCGTGCGGACGCACAACGACGAGGTCAGGTCTGGCGCGCACAACGCGCAAAACGGGGTCAGGTCTCGCGAGACCTGACCCCAGGCTGCCCAGGCTGCACACGCAAAAAGGGGTCAGGTCTCGAGAGACCTGACCCCAGGCCGGCAGACCTCAGAGCCCGAACGCCAGCGCCGCGCGGTAGGTGACGAAGGCCGCCACGTAGGCCAGCACGAACAGGTAGCCGGCGGTGACCAGCGGCCACTTCCAGCCGCCAGTCTCGCGCTTGATCGTCGCCAGCGTCGACAGGCACTGCGGCGCGAAGACGAACCAGGCCATCAGCGCCAGCGCGGTGGCCATCGACCAGTCCTGCGCCAGCAGCGGCGCCAGCGCGCTGCCGGCTTCGTCGCCGGCGTCGCCGACGGCGTAGACCGTGGCCAGCGCCGCGACCGCGACCTCGCGCGCGCCCATCGCCGGCACCAGCGCGATGCTGATCTGCCAGTTGAAGCCGATCGGCTCGAAGACGACGGCCAGCGCCTGGCCGATGCGGCCGGCGAGGCTGTACTCGATGGCCGGCTGCGTCGCGCCTTCGGGCGGCGCCGGGAAGCTCGACAGCGCCCACAGCACGACGGTCAGCACCAGGATCACGCCGCCGACGCGGCGCAGGAAGATCGTCGCGCGCTGCCACAGGCCCAGCGCCACCGAGCGCACCGTCGGCCAGTGGTAGGCGGGCAGCTCCATCATCAGCGTGCGCACCTGGCTCTTGCCGCTGCCGAAACGCTTGAGCACCCAGGCGATCGCGAAGGCGCCCGCGATGCCCGCCATGTAGAGCGCGAACAGCACCAGCCCCTGCAACTCCAGCCCGCCGGCCACCTGGCGCGCCGGGATGAAGGCCGCGATGAGCAGCGCGTAGACCGGCAGCCGCGCCGAGCAGGTCATCATCGGCGCCAGCAGGATGGTGACGATGCGGTCGCGCGGGTCGGCGATGGTGCGCGTGGCCATGATGCCGGGGATCGCGCAGGCGAAGCTCGACAGCAGCGGGATGAACGAACGCCCCGACAACCCGACGCCGCCCATCAGGCGGTCCAGCAGGAAGGCCGCACGCGGCAGGTAGCCCGACTCCTCCAGCAGCAGGATGAAGAAGAACAGGATCAGGATCTGCGGCAGGAAGACGACGACGCCGCCCAGGCCGGCGATCAGGCCGTCGACGACGAAGCTGTGCAGCACGCCCTCGGGGATGAAGCCGCCGACGGCCTCGCCGGCGGCCGCCGTGGCCTCCTCGATCCAGCCCATCGGCGCCTCGGCCCAGGCGAACACCGCCTGGAAGACGAGGAACAGCAGCAAGGCCAGGATCGCCGGGCCGGCGACGGGGTGCAGCACGACGCGGTCGATGCGGTCGCTGCCGGTCTCGGGCATCGCCTTGTCGAGGTCCAGGCGCTCGAGGATGCCCTGCACGGTGTGGTGATCGCCGTCGAGATGCAGCGTGTCGTGCGCCTTCTGCGGCGCACGCCACAGGCTCTTGTCCTCGAGCAGCGCGCGCAGCGCGCGATCGCCGTCGGCCTTGATGCCGACCGTCGGCACGACCGGCACGCCGAGTTCGCGCGACAGCGCCTCGGCGTCGACCGTGATGCCGCGGCGCGCGGCCATGTCGGCCATGTTCAGCGCGACGATGCACGGCAGGCCCAGGCGCTGCACCGCGAGCACCAGGCGCAGGTTGCGGCGCAGGTTGGTCGCGTCGACGACGCAGACGACGACGTCCGGACGGCGTTCGCCCTTGGCGCGGCCGTAGAGCACGTCGACCGTCACGCGTTCGTCGGGCGAACGCGGGTGCAGGCTGTAGGCGCCGGGCAGGTCGAGCACACGCAGCGTCTTGCCGGCGGCGGTGCGCAGCAGGCCTTCCTTGCGCTCGACGGTGACGCCGGCGTAGTTGGCCACCTTCTGGCGGCTGCCGGTCAGCAGGTTGAACAGCGCCGTCTTGCCGCAGTTCGGGTTGCCCACGAGGGCGACCAGCTGGCCGCCGGGATGGAAGTGGACGACGGTCTCGTGGCAGCCGCTCATAGCGGCTCCACGCGCACGCAGGCGGCCTCGGCGCGGCGCAGCGCGAAGGTCGACTGGCCGACGCGCACCACCAGCGGGTCGCCGCCCCAGACGCTGCGCGTGGTCACGGTGACACGTTCACCGGGCAGGAAGCCGATCTCGGCGAGCCAGCGCGCCCAGTCGGGCGCCAGCGCCGGCGGCGTCACCGACAGCACGCGGCACGGCAGGCCGGTGGCCGCGGCGTCCAGCGACTGGGCCGCAGGCGACGCGCCGGGACCGTTCGCCGGCGCCGGCGAACTCGCCACCGGCATCAGCGCCGGCGAGGGGGTGCGGAAGAAGTTGCCAAAGCCCATGATCGGCATCAAATGCGAATATTTCTCATTATGAGCCCAGGCAAAACCCTGACACAAGCAAAACCGTCTGCCGGCCTGACTGTTGTCAAGGCCAGCCGCTACCAGCAGCGGCCAGCGTGAACTCTCGACGGCGCCGCGGGCCGTGCGACACTTCCACGTGCCCTGCCCCGAGCGTCCATGCTGATCAACTGCGTCGCCTACCGCCATGGCGTCAAGCTCGCCGACATCGCGGTCGAGGCGATCAGCGAGCACCTCGCCGAGCCCGGCACCCTGGTCTGGGTGGCACTGCGCGACGTCAGCGACGACGAACTGGCCGCGATGCAGCGCGAGTTCGGCCTGCACGAGCTGGCCGTCGAGGACGCGCGCCACGGCCACCAGCGGCCGAAGATCGAGGAATACGGGGACATGCTGTTCACCGTCGTGCACCTCGTCGAGTACGGCCCCACCGACGAGCTGCAGGTCGGCGAGCTGGCGATCTTCGCCGGGCCGAACTACGTGGTCTCGGTGCGCAACCGCGGCACCCAGGGCTTCGTCGGCGTGCGCGCACGCTGCGAGCAGGCGCCGGCGCTGCTGGCACAAGGGCCGGGCTTCGTCTTCTACGCGCTGCTGGACGCGGCGGTCGACCGCTACTTCCCGCTGGTCGAGGAGCTGGAGAACCTCGTCGACGGCATCGAGACGCAGATCTTCGAGCCCGGCGCGGCGCGCCGCAGCATCGAGCAGCTCTACGACGTCAAGCGCCGACTGGCAGTGCTGCGCCACGCGGTGCTGCCGTTGATCGACCCGGTGCTGCGCCTGCACGGCGGCCGCACGCCGGCGGCCTGCGTCGGCACGCAGGAGTACTTCCGCGACGTCTCGGACCACCTCATGCGCATCAACGGCACGCTCGACGCGCTGCGCGAGACGGTGGCCACCGCCATCCAGGTCAACCTGTCGATGGTGACGATCGAGGAGAGCGAGACCACCAAGCGCCTGGCGGCCTGGGCCGGCATCTTCGCCGTGGCCACCGCCTTCGTCGGTGTCTGGGGCATGAACTTCAGGTACATGCCCGAGCTCGACTGGCGCTGGGGTTATCCGGCGGCACTCGCCGTCATCGGCAGCGTCTGTGCCCTGATGTACCGGCGCTTCAAGAAACTGTGATGGTTATGAACCAGGACAAGACCGACACCTGCCCGCGCTGCGGTGCGTCCTTCCACTGCGGCATCGCCGGCCCCGGGCCCTGCGCCTGCACCGAGGTCAAGCTCGACACCCGGCCGCTGCGCACGATGATGTCGCTGTACCCGAGCTGCCTGTGCCCGGACTGCCTGCGCGCGATCGCTGCCGGCGCGCCGGTGCAGGCGCCGGCGCGGACCTGAGTCCGCGCCGCGTTCAGTGCGCGCCCCCGGCGTCGGCCGGGGTGGCGCCCGCGGCCGTGCGCCGCGGCGAGGTCATCCAGATCAGCGCGACCAGCGCCACGAACAGCAGCCCCGACAGGTAGAACACGTCGGTCACGGCCATCGTGTAGGCCTGCTGGTCGATGAGCCGGTTCAGCGTCGCGCCGGCCTGCTCGGCGCTCTGGCCGGCGGCGGCCAGCTGCGCCAGCACCTGCTGTGTCGTCGCGTCGCGCGCGCCGCTGCTGATCGCCTCGACGAGGTGGGCATGGTGCATCGAGGCGCGGTGGTCCCACAGCGTCGTGAACAGCGAGGTGCCGACCGCGCCCGCGGTGATGCGCACGAAGTTCGACAAGCCTGAAGCCGCCGGCATCTGCTCGGGCTTCAGGCCGCTGAAGATGATGGCCTGCAGCGGCACGAAGAAGAAGGCCATCGCCGCGCCCTGCAGCACGATCGGCAGCAGGATCACGCCCGGCGTGACCTCGGTGCTGAACCACGAGCGCATCCACAGCACCAGGCCGAAGCCGAGGAAGGCGACGGTGGCCAGCTTGCGCGGGTCCATGCGGCCGACGTTCTTGCCGACCCACGGCGACAGCGCGATCGCCAGGATGCCGACCGGCGCCGTCACGATGCCGGCCCAGGTCGCCGTGTAGCCCATCCACTGCTGCAGCCACAGCGGCAGCAGCACGACGTTGCCGAAGAACACGCCGTAGGCCACCGACAGCGCCGTCGTGCCGAACAGGAAGTTGCGCCGGCCGAACAGCCGCAGGTCGACGATCGGGTGCCGGTCGGTGAGCTCCCAGGCCAGGAAGAACAGGAAACCGACCACCGCCACGACCGCCAGCACGACGATCTCCGTCGACGCGAACCAGTCCAGCTCCTTGCCCTTGTCGACCATGATCTGCATCGCGCCGACCCACAGCACCAGCAGCCCCAGGCCGATGGCGTCGACCGGCACCTTGCGCGGCCCGGGGTCGCGCGTGCGGTAGATCGACCAGGTCAGCGCCGCGGCGAACAGCCCCACCGGCACGTTGATGTAGAAGATCCAGGGCCAGGACAGGTTGTCGGTCAGCCAGCCGCCAAGCAGCGGCCCGACGACCGGCGCGACCATCGTCGTCATCGCCCACAAGGCCATCGCCATGCCGGCCTTGGCCGGCGGGTAGCTGGCCAGCAGCAGGGTCTGCGACAGCGGGATCATCGGCCCCGACACCAGCCCCTGGAAGACGCGGAAGGCGATCAGCGACTCGATGTTCGGCGCCAGGCCGCAGAGCCAGGACGCGATGACGAACAGCAGCACGCTGGCGGTGAACAGCCGCACCTGGCCGAAACGCTGCGTCAGCCAGCCGGTCAGCGGCACGGCGATCGCGTTGGCGACGCCGAACGAGGTGATGACCCAGGTGCCCTGCTGCGGGCTGACGCCCAGGTCACCCGAGATCGCCGGGATCGAGACGTTGGCGATCGAGGTGTCGAGCACCGTCATGAAGGTCGCCAGCGACAGCGCCAGCGTGCCGGCGATGCGTGCGCCGCCCTGCAGCGGCGGAAAGGCCGGCGCCCGCGGCGGTGCGGCCGGCCGCGGCGCCTGGCCTTCGTCCGGCGCGGAAGCGGTGGTGGCGCTCATCTCAGCCCTTGGCCGGGCGACCCAGGTTGCGCGCGATGATCTCGTGCACGCGGCGCTCGGCGGCCTCGCCGGCGGCGTCGAAGACCGCGGTGCGGTTGGTCGGGCGCTTCACCGCGGCGAGCACCGGCTCGCCGTTCGTGTCGGCGGTGTCGACGCTGGCCTCCATCGACAGGCCGACACGCAGCGGGTGCTCCGACAACTGCCGGGCGTCGAGCTCGATGCGCACCGGCACACGCTGCACGACCTTGATCCAGTTGCCGGTCGCGTTCTGCGCCGGCAGCAGCGCGAAGGCGGCCCCGGTGCCGGCACCGACGCCGGCGACACGGCCCTCGTACTCGACGCGGCTGCCGTAGAGGTCGGCGCTCAGCTTCACCGGCTGGCCGATGCGCATGTCGCGCAGCTGGCCTTCCTTGAAGTTGGCCTCGACCCAGACCTGCTCCAGCGGCACCACCGACATCAGCGCCGTGCCCGGCGCGACCCGCTGGCCGACCTGCACCGAGCGCCGGGCCACCTGGCCGGTGATCGGCGCCGGCAGCTCGGTGCGCTGCAGCGCCAGCCAGGCCTCGCGCACCGCGGCGGCGGCACGTTCGACGTTCGGGTGCTGCTCGGGCGTCGTGCCCTCGGTCAGCGCGCGGTTCGCGGTGGCCTGCTCCTGCGCCGCAGCCAGCGCCGAGCGGGCGGCGGCCAGCGCACTGTTGGCCGAGGCCAGCGTGGTCTCGGCGTGTTTGATCTCCTCGCCACCGACGGCGCCGCTGGCCAGCAGCGGGCGGCGGCGCTCGAGGTCGTCGGCGGCACGCCGGGCCTCGGCCTCGGCACGCGCGACCTCGGCCTCGCGCAGGCGCACGTTGGCGGCGTAGGTGGCGTCGTTGGCGTAGACCGTGCGCACCTCGCGCACGGTCTGCGCGAGCTGGGCCTCGGCACGCGCCAGCGCCAGGCGGGCATCGGCGGGATCGAGCTGGACCAGCGGCTGGCCGGCCTTGACGAGGTCGGTGTCGTCGGCCAGCACGGCGAGCACGGTGCCGGCGACCTGCGGCGTGATCTGCACCACCTGGCCCTGGACGTAGGCGTTGTCGGTGCTCTCGTGGTGGCGCTGCGTCAGCAGCCACCAGCCGCCGTACAGGATGGCGGCGGCCAGCGTGATGCCGGTGGCGGCCAGCAGGGCAGGCTTGCGCTTGGCCCCCGGATCGGCGGCGGCGGGAGTGGAAGTCGGTTCGCTCATGATGAGGTCGGATTCGGGGTTCAGCGGGAGGCGACGGGCGCGGGCAGCGTGTCGGCGGTGGCGGACCAGCCGCCGCCCAGCGCACGCGTCAGCGCGACTTCGCTGGCCAGGTGGCGGGCCTTCAGTTCGGTGGCGGCGCGCGACTGCGCGAGCACGTTGGTCTGGGCGTTGAGCACGGTGAGGAAGTTGCCGAGCCCGGCCTGGTAACGCTGGATCGCCAGCGCGTAGGCGGCGTCGGCGGCGGCGCCGGCCTCGGCCTGGGCACGCTGCTGGCGCTCCAGCGACTGCAGCCCTGCGACCTCGTCGGCGACCTCGCGCAGCGCGCGCAGCAGCGCGCCGTTGTAGCCCTCGACCGCGGCGTCGACCTCGGCCGCCCTGGCGCCGAGGTTGGCGCGCAGCCGGCCGCCCTCGAAGATCGGCAGCGACAGCGCCGGGCCGATGCCCAGGTTGCGCGAGCTGGCCTTCAGGAAGTCGTCCAGACCGAGGCTGGAGAAGCCGGCGAAGGCGGTCAGGCTGACGTTGGGGTAGAAGGCCGCGCGGGCGACGTCGACCTCGCGCATCGCCGACTCGACACGCCAGCGCTGCGCGACGAGGTCGGCGCGACGGCCCAGCAGGTCGGCCGGCAGCCCGGCGGGCAGCGGCGTCGAACGCAGCGGCGCCAGCGCCGGCGACAGCCCGTCGAGCGCGTTCGGGCCCTGGCCGGTCAGTTCGGCCAGCGCGTGGCGAGCGCGTGCGGTCGATTCGTCGAGCGCCTCCAGATCGACACGCGACTGGGCGATCAGGCCCTCGGCCTGGCGCAGCTCGACCGTGGTGTCCAGGCCGGCGGCGATGCGCTGGCGCACCAGCGCCAGGATCTGCTCGCGCTGGGCCAGCGACTGGCGCGCGACTTCGCGGTTCTCGACCAGACGGCCGAGGTTGACGTAGCCGGCGACGACGTTGGCGGCCAGCAGCACACGCGCGGCCTGCAGTTCGGCCTCGGCGGCGCGGCGCTGGCCGAGCGCGGCGGCGATCGTCGCGCGCTGGCGGCCGAACAGGTCGAGCTCCCAGCTGGCGCCGATCTGGGCGCCGTTGTTCCACTCGTACGAGCCGGCCAGCGGCGGCGGGTACGGGCCGTTTTCGGTGAAGCGCTGGCGCGTCATGTCCAGCGTGCCCTGCACCTGCGGCAGGCGGCCGGCCGAGGCGACACCGACCGCGGCGTCGGCCTGGCGCAGCCGGGCGGCGGCGACCTGCAGGCTGGGCTGGCCGGCGAGTGCACGCTCGACGAGGGCGTCGAGCGTCGTGTCGCCGAAACCGGCCCACCAGCGTTCGGCGGGCCAGGGCGTCGCGGTGCCGGTGGCGCCGGCCGCGGCGGCGGTGGACACGGTGCGGGCGGCGGGCAGGTCGCCGGGGCTGGCGCAGCCGGCGGCGACGAGCGCCGCGGCGAGTGCGGCCGCGGCGGGTTTGAAGCGGATCATGCGGCCGGTCTCCCCGGGGCGAACTGGTTGGCGTTGGCGATCAGGCGCGAGATGAGCTCGCGCAGCTGCATCCATTCGTCGCGGCTGAAGCCGGCGAACAGGTCGTTGTGGGCGTCGGCGAGCACGTGCGGGACGATGTCCGCCGCGGCCCGGCCGGCATCGGTCAGGCGCAGGTGCACGACGCGGCGGTCGGTCTCGGAGCGCACACGCTCGATCAGGCCCTTGGCCTCGAGCCGGTCGAGCATGCGCGTCACCGCGCCGGCGTCGCAGTCGAGCACACGCGCCAGCTCGTGCGCGGTCTCGGCGCGGCCGATGCTCAGCATGAACAGCGGCTTCCACTGCGCATCGGTCAGGCCGTGTTCGGCCATGCGCAGGTCGACCTCGCGCCGGATCAGCGTGCCCAGCTGCAGGATCTGGTAACCGACGCTGGTGCCGGGGTCGTAGCTGTCGCCGCTGTAGAACGACGCCTTGGCTGGTTTGGCAGTCAATCCAATGCCCTTGCAATAGTTGCTTGGGCAAAGTTTGCCACAACACGGATCAGCGCGCACGTCGGCCAGCGGCGCCGACCCTGACGCCGACCCGGGTTCGGGCGGGAAGGACGGCGCGGCCGCGCCGCGTCAGCCGAGCTCGGCCATGCCCTGGCCCATGCGCACCGGGCGGCCCGGGGCCCAGCCCGGGTCGAAGCGCAGCGGCGCCTTCGGGAACAGCAGCACGACGGTGGAGCCGAGCAGGAAACGGCCCATCTCGGCGCCGCGTTCGAGGCGGATGTCCTGGCCGTCGTAGTTCCAGCTGCGCACGACGCCCGGCCGTGGCGGGTTGACGACGCCGTGCCAGGTGGTGGCCATGCTGCCGACGATGGTCGCGCCGACCAGCACCAGCACCCAGGGCCCGGCGAACGGGCCGCCGTCGAAGACACAGACGACGCGCTCGTTGCGCGCGAACAGCCCCGGCACACCGCGCGCGGTCGTCGGGTTCACCGAGAACAGCTCGCCCGGCACGTGCACCATGCGCAGCAGGCGGCCTTCGCAGGGCATGTGGATGCGGTGATAGTCCTTCGGGCTCAGATAGATCGTCGCGAACGTGCCGTCGGCGAAACGCTCGGCGAGTTCGGCGTCACCGCCGAGCAGCGCGGTGGCGCTGTAGTCGTGGCCCTTGGCCTGGAAGATGCGTCCCCGCTCGATCGCGCCGAACTGGCTGATCGCGCCGTCGACCGGGCACAGCAGCGGCGCGCCGGCCAGCGGCCGCGCCCCGGCCTTCAGCGGCCGGGTGAAGAACTCGTTGAAGCTGGCGTAGCTCGCCGGGTCGGGATTCGCGGCCTCGGACAGGTCGACGCCGTAGCGGCGCACGAACCAGCGGATCGCGGCCGTGGTGACGGCGCCGCCGCGCGACGCGGCGAAGGCGCCGGCCAGGCGGGTGAGCGCCTGCTTGGGCAGGGCGTACTGGGGCAGGACCGCAAGCCGGTCGGACATCGGCAACCTCGGAGAACAGGAAACGGGGAAGCGGGGGAACGGGGATCAGTGGATCGGCGACACCTGGCGCATCGCCTTGACGGCACCCTCGCCCATCGCGGCGCCGAAACGTTTGGCCAGGCGCTCGGCAACGTTCTCGCGCGGCGTGTAGTCGACGACGTCCTCGGCCTTGACGACCTCGCGCGCGACGTAGTCCAGGTTGCCCATCTTGTCGGCCAGGCCCAGGCGCACCGCTTCCTCGCCGTTCCAGAACAGGCCGGAGAAGGTTTCCGGCGTCTCCTGCAGCCGCTTGCCGCGGCCCTGGCGCACGACGGCGATGAACTGCTGGTGGATCTGGTCGATCATCGCCTTGGCGTAGGCGGTCTGCTGCTCGTTCTGCGGGCTGTACGGGTCGAGCATGCCCTTGTTCTCGCCGGCGGTGAGCAGGCGGCGCTCGATGCCCAGCTTGTCCATCAGACCGGTGAAGCCGAAGCCGTCCATCAGCACGCCGATGCTGCCGACCAGGCTGGCCTTGTCGACGTAGATCTCGTCGGCGGCCACCGCGATGTAGTACGCGCCGGAGGCGCACATCTCCTCGACGACGGCGTAGACCTTCTTCTGGTGCAGCACCTTCAGGCGGCGGATCTCGTCGTTGACGATGCCGGCCTGCACCGGGCTGCCGCCGGGCGAGTTGATGCGCAGCACCACGGCCTGCGCACCCTGGTCCTCGAAGGCGCTGCGCAGCGCCGACACCAGCAGCTCGGCGCTGGCTTCGCTGCCCGGGGCGATCTCGCCGCGCACCTCGACGAGCGCGGTATGCGGCCGGCTCGGCGCCGTCGGCGTGAAGCGCTCGGGCATCAGGCCCCAGGCGAGCGCGACGGCCAGCGCCAGCCAGATGAAACGGAAGAACAGGCGCCAGCGGCGGTCGGCGCGCTGCTGGATCATCAGCTCGCGGGCGATCTTCTCGAGGCTGGTCTCCAGGCCGGCGAGGGCGGGAGCGGGCGCAGGGGGAACTGCGCCGGACGGCTGCGCCGGCGTCGGGGTGTCGTCGGTGGGGGTCATGTCGCGCTTTCGTCGGCCGGCGGGGCCGGGCGGATCTCGCGCGAAGGATACCAAGTCACCGTGCCGTCGATCTCGGCGACGTCCAGCGGCACGAGCCGGCCGCCGGCGCAGGGGCCGGCCACGCAGCGACCGTCCTCGGGCTCGTAGAGCGCGCCGTGCATCGCGCAGACGACGAAGCGGCCGTCGGCGTCGAGGAAACGCCCGGGCTGCCAGTCGAGCTCGGCCGGCAGATGGGCGCAGCGGTTCAGGTAGGCGACGACGCGGCCGTCGAAACGCAGCACGAAGGCACGCGCCGGCTGGCCGCGTTCGTCGAGCACGTCCCAGACGTGGGCCTCGCCGCGCTCGGCGAGCGCAGCCGACGGGCACAGCGCCACGCCGGCGCCGGCGCTCACGCGTTCTCCAGCAGCCAGTCGTGCAGCTCGCGCGTGCTGTGGGCGACGTGCAGCGGCGCGTACTGGGCGAAGGCCTCGGGCTCGTGCGCGCCGTAGCTGACGCCGACGCCGGGCACCCGCGCGTTCTGCGCCATCAGCAGGTCGTGCGTCGTGTCGCCGATCATCAGCGTGCGCTCGGGCTCGGTGCCGAACTCGCGCATCAGCTGCTCGAGCATCAGCGGGTTGGGTTTGCTCGCCGTCTCGTCGGCAGTGCGCGTGCCGTCGAACATGGCCTTCAGGTCGGACGTGCGCAGCGCCTCGTCGAGGCCGCGGCGGCTCTTGCCGGTGGCCACGGCGATCCAGTGGTTGCGCGAGCGCAGGTCCAGCAGCATCTCCAGCGTGCCGGGGAACAGCACGACCGCGTCCTGGCGCGCGAACCAGTGGTGGCGGTAGCGGTTGGCGAGCTCGGGGTAACGCTCGGGCGGCAGGCCGGGCGCGGCGTGCTGCAGCGCGTCGGCCAGGCCCAGGCCGATGACGTAGGCGGCGTCGGTGTCGCTGGGCACCGCGGCGCCGACGTCGCGGCAGGCGTCCTGGATGCAGCGCACGATCAGCGCGGTGGAATCGAACAGGGTGCCGTCCCAGTCGAAGACGATGAGGTCGAAGCGGCGTGTGCTCATGGTGCGGCCAGCAGTGTCTCGCACTCCGGCGGCAGCGGTGCGTGCAAGGTGATGCGCTCGCCGCTGGCCGGATGGTCGAAGGCCAGCTCGACGGCGTGCAGGAACATGCGCGCGAAACGTTTCTCGCGCGCGACGGTCTTGTTCAGCGCGAAGTCGCCGTACTTCGGGTCGCCGACGATCGGGTGGCCCGAGTGCGCCAGATGCACGCGGATCTGATGCGTGCGCCCGGTCTTCAGGCCGATCTCCAGCAGCGAGTACGGGCCGACGGCGCGCACCGAGCGCACGACGGTGATCGAGCGCCGTGCGTCCGGCGCGTCGGCGGCAACGACCCGCACGTGGCGCTCGCCGGCGGCGTCGGTGCCCTTGTGCAGCGCCAGGTCGAGCACCTTCAGCTTCTTCGGCCAGACGCCGACGACGAGCGCCAGATAGTTCTTGCCGGTGTCGCGGGCGCGGAACTGGTCCTGCAGCGCGGTCAGCGCGCTGCGTTTCTTGGCCAGCAGCAGCACGCCCGAGGTCTCCTTGTCGAGGCGGTGCACCAGCTCCAGGAAACGCGCGTCGGGGCGCGCGCGGCGCAGCTGCTCGATGACACCCGAGCTGACGCCGCTGCCGCCGTGCACGGCGACGCCGGCGGGTTTGGCGATCGCCAGCAGGTGCTCGTCCTCGAACAGGACCGGGAACTCGCGTGCCGGCACCGCGGCGACGGCCGGCTTCTCGGCGATGCGCATCGGCGGAACGCGGATCTCGTCACCGGCGGCAACGCGCGTGTCGGCGCTGGCGCGGCCCTTGTTGACACGCACCTCGCCGGAGCGGATGACGCGGTAGACGTGGGTTTTCGGCACGCCCTTGAGGTGGCGCAGCAGGAAATTGTCCAGGCGCTGGCCGGCCGATTCCTCGTCGACGGTGATTCTCTGCACCGCCGGCGGCGCATCGCCGGCTTTGGCCCCTATAATCCGGCGCTCCACGTTCGTGCGGTAAGTGATTGATTTTCCGGAGTTTACCCGGCGCTTACAGAAACACGGCGGGAGCGCTGCGGCGGCCGAGGTCGCTGCAGCACAGGTGATGCAGCGCCCGGCCGCGGGTGCGCGGGCCGGCCGCCAGAGCGCGCCGGCGGCGCGTGGCGGCGGGCGAACCGAGATTCGAAGAAGAACCCGCCTCGTTTTGGAGGCACCCGAAATCCCGAGGGTCGAGACCCGGAGACACTCCAGCTCGACCCCGCGTCCGACAGGACCCCAGCGCTGACGTGCCGTTCATGACAATCCTCCTCGCTATCGCCCCGAGGCCCCGGCAAGACGCCGGCGCGGCCGGCGCGATGGCGTCGCCGCGCCACATGCGGTGCGACGGAGCGTCGCCGGCCCGGGCAGCCGCCTTCGGAACGCACGCGCCAACGCTGCGCCGCTGATCCGTCGCTGTTTCTCTCAGCGCGGTTCGAACGCAGTCCAGGGCACTTCGCGCCAGTCGGTTCTTCCGCGTTTCTCCTGCATCGAACGAGGCAGCGCGTGCCGCTCGAGCGGCACGCGGGAGTCGCGTGCGTCCCGCCCCCGCGGGACGTGCGCCGGGAGAATCGATGAAACGCATGCTGATCAACGCCACGCAGCCCGAAGAGCGGCGCCTGGCGATCGTCGACGGGCAGAAACTGCTCGACTTCGAGACCGAACTCGAAGGCCGCGAACAGCGCAAGGGCAACATCTACAAGGCGGTGATCACCCGCGTCGAACCGTCGCTCGAAGCCTGCTTCGTCGACTACGGCGAGGACCGCCACGGCTTCCTGCCGTTCAAGGAAATCTCGCGCAACTACTTCAAGGACGGCGTCGAGCTCAAGAACGCGCGCATCCAGGACGTCGTCAAGGAAGGCCAGGAGCTGCTGGTCCAGGTCGAGAAGGAAGAACGCGGCAACAAGGGCGCCGCGCTGACGACCTTCGTCAGCCTCGCCGGCCGCTACCTCGTGCTGATGCCCAACAACCCGAAGGGCGGCGGCGTCAGCCGGCGCATCGAGGGCGAGGACCGCGAGGAGCTCAAGGAGAACCTCGAGCAGCTGCAGTACCCCAAGGGCATGAGCCTGATCGCGCGCACCGCCGGCATCGGCCGCTCGGCCGCCGAGCTGCAGTGGGACCTGAACTACATGCTCAAGCTCTGGGACGCCATCGACGGCGCCTCCAAGGCCGGCAAGGGCGCCTTCCTGATCTACCAGGAGAGCTCGCTCGTCATCCGCGCGATCCGCGACTA
The DNA here is from genome assembly GCF_020966565.1 of Rubrivivax sp. JA1055. NCBI lineage: Bacteria > Pseudomonadati > Pseudomonadota > Betaproteobacteria > Burkholderiales > Sphaerotilaceae > Rubrivivax > Rubrivivax sp. JA1055. The sequence goes on from NZ_JAJKFP010000001.1 coordinate 391,681, forward strand.
CTTCACCGCGGACATCGGCGAGATCCTGATCGACACCGACGACATCTACGATCAGGCGCAGCAGTTCATGAACCACGTGATGCCGGAGTCGGCCTCGCGTGTGAAGCGCTACCGTGACGACGCGCCGCTGTTCAGCCGCTTCCAGATCGAGCACCAGATCGAGACCGCGTTCAGCCGCACGGTGAACCTGCCGTCGGGCGGCGCGATCGTCATCGACCACACCGAGGCCCTGGTCTCGGTGGACGTGAACTCGGCGCGTTCGACGCGCGGCAGCGACATCGAGGAAACCGCGTTCCGCACCAACCTCGAAGCCGCCGACGAGATCGCGCGCCAGATGCGGCTGCGCGACCTGGGCGGCCTGATCGTCGTCGACTTCATCGACATGGAGGAGAGCAAGAACCGCCGCGAGGTCGAACAGCGCCTGCGCGACGCGCTGCGCACCGACCGCGCCCGCGTGCAGTTCAGCTCGATCAGCAAGTTCGGCCTGCTGGAGCTCTCCCGCCAGCGGCTGCGCCCGGCGCTGTCCGAAGGCAACCACATCACCTGCCCGCGCTGCAACGGCACCGGCCACATCCGCGACACCGAGAGCTCGGCGCTGCAGATCCTGCGCATGGTCCAGGAAGAGGCGATGAAGGAGAACACCGCCGCCGTGCACGTGCAGGTGCCGGTGGAAGTGACCTCCTTCCTGCTCAACGAGAAGCGCACCGAGATCACCAAGATCGAGCTCAAGCAGCGTGTCACGGTCATCCTGGTGCCGAACAAGCACCTGGAGACGCCGAACTACAAGCTCGAGCGCCTGCGCCACGACGACCCGCGCCTGGAGAACCTGCAGGCCAGCTACACGATGGTCGAGGAGCCGGACGAGGAAGTCGGCATCACGCGCCGTCGCGACGCCAACGACAAGGGCCGCAGCAAGCAGGAACCGGTGATCAAGGGCGTGCTGCCCGACCAGCCGGCACCGCCGGCGCCGGCCCCCGCGCCGGTGAAGCCGGCCGTGCCGACGCCCGCACCGCAGGCCCCGGCGCCTGCCCCAGCACCGGCGGCCCCGGCCGCGGCGCCCGCCAGCGGCGGCTTCTTCGGCTGGATCAAGCGCATGTTCACGATGCCCGAGCCGACGCCGGCCGCGGCACCGGCCGCGCCGGCTCCGGCCGCCGAGGCGTCGCCCGCGACGCCGGACAAGCGTGAAGGCGGCCGCCGCGGTGGCCGCGGCGAACGCGGCGAGCGTGGTGAACGCAGCGAACGCGGCGAACGTGGCGAGCGCAACCGCAACGGCCGCCCCGAAGGCCGCCAGGAGGCTCGCGAAGGACGTGAAGGCCGCGGCGAGAACCGCCGTGACGGCCGTCGCGATGCGCAGGACGCCGGCGCCGAGACGCGCGAGCCGCGTGCCGAACGCGGTGAACGCAGCGAGCGCGGTGAACGCGGTGAACGCGGCAACCGCGGCCCGCGTGCCGAACGCGCCCCGCGTGCCGAAGAGAGCACCGCAGCCGCCGCGCTGGTGCCGGCCGCCGCCGAGGCGCTGGCGCCGGCCGACGGTGCGCCGGTCGCCGAGAACGCCGAGACGCGTGAAGGCGGCCGCCGCCGCCGCCGCCGTGGCGGCCGTGGCAACGGCGAAGGCCGGATCGAGGAGACCGTGCTGGCCGACGGCAGCGCCGCGCCGGCCGACGAGGCCGCCCCGGTGGCCGCCGAAGCCGCGCCGGCCGTCGTCGACGAAGCCTCGGCGCCCGAAGGCGTGTTCCCCGAAGCCCACGAGCGCGAAGGCGAGCCCGAAGGTGAACGTGAAGGCGGCCGCCGCCGTGGTCGCGGCCGCGACCGTTATCGCCGCGAGCGCCGCGAAGGCGAGGCCGTGGCGCCCGAGGCGACCGCAGCCGACGCCGCCATCGGCGACGACGCCGTGGTGACGCCGCCGGCCCCGGCCGAAGCCGTCGCCGAGCTGCCGGAGATCCCGGTCGCCGAAGCCGTGCCGGCACCGCAGCCGCCGGCTGCGCCGCGCATCGAGCCGTATGCGCTGCCGACCGAGGCGCTGAGCGCGCTGGCCGCCGACGCCGGCCTGCAGTGGGTGCAGTCCGACGCCGACAAGGTGCGCGCCGCGCAGGAGGCGATTGCCGCCGAGCCGAAGCCGGTGCACGTGCCGCGTGAACCGAAGCCGGTCGTCGTCGTCGACGAAGGCCCGCTGGTGCTCGTCGAGACGCGCAAGGACCTGTCGCAGCTGAAGCTGCCGTTCGAGCACGGCGCCTGACCCGCCGGCCTCGGACGAGGGCCGCCGGCCGTGAGGCCTGCGGCCCTCTTTCGTGGCGGGGCCGCGCCGGGCGTGCCGGCCACCGCCGTCCTCGACTTCCCGTTCTGTCCGCTTCCCCTCAGATGACCAAGATCGCCCTGATGCTCGCCCGCCTCGCGGGTGCCCTGACGCTGGTGCTCGGCGCCGCCCATGCCTTCGGCCTCGGCCCGGTGCTGCAGCTGCACATGATCGGCGGCACGGTGTTCGTGCTCGCGCTGTGGGCGCTGGTGTTCACCGGCTTCCGTGCCGCGCCCAAGCTGGCCGTGCTGGCCTTCAACTGGGGTGTGGTCGTCGTCGCCTTCGGCATCTTCCAGCTGCGGCTGGTGCCAGGCGAGTACCACTGGACGATGCAGCTGCTGCACCTGCTGCTCGGCTTGAGCGCGATGGCCCAGGCCGAGCGCCTGGGCGCGGCGATCAAGCGCCGCGAGGCCGGCACCGCCGCGGGCTGATCCGGACCGGGCCGGCACGGCACCTGCCCCGCTTCGGCGGGCGAGCCACCGCTCGACGGGGTCAGGTCTCCCGCGTGCTCGACGGGGTCAGGTCTCCCGAGACCTGACCCCGGACTTCCCGGACTTCCCCGGACTTCCCGCTTCGGCGGGCGAGCCGCTGCTCGACGGGGTCAGGTCTCGCGAGACCTGACCCCGGATTCGCGAATTTCCGGCCGCACGACGCGGCCGTCGCCGTTTCAGGGCAGCTGTTCGAGCGCCCGGCGGTAGGCCGGCGCGTGCATCAGATCGTCCCAGCCCAGCGGCAGTTGCTGCGGCAGCAGCGCCTGGCGGCGGCGTTCGGAGTCTGCCGACGGCGTCCACAGCCCGGCCGCGGCCGCCCGATCCAGCCCTTCGAGCAGCGCGTCGACCGGCGCGCCGCCGTCGACCGTCGACTGGTTGCACAGCAGCACCAGGTCGCAGCCGGCGCCCAGCGCCAGCAGCGCCGCGTCCAGCGTCGAGCCGACGCCCTTGGCGCCTTCCATGCTGAGGTCGTCGCTGAAGACGGCGCCGTCGAAGCCCAGCCGCTCGCGCAGGATCTCCTGCAGCCAGCGCCGCGAGAAACCCGCCGGCAGCGCGTCGACCTTGGGGTAGACCACGTGCGCCGGCATCACCGCGTTCAGGCTGCCGGCCAGCCAGTCGTAGGGCTGGGCGTCGTCGGCCAGGATGGCTTTCAGCGAACGCCGGTCCACCGGCAGCGCCAGATGCGAGTCGGCCTTGACGAAACCGTGGCCGGGGAAGTGTTTGCCGCAGGACGCCATGCCGGCCTGCAGCAGGCCGTGCATCAGACTCTTGGCCAGCAGCGCCGCGACCCGCGCGTCGCGGTGGAAGGCGCGGTCGCCGATGACCTGGCTGGGGCCGTGGTCGAGGTCGAGCACCGGCGTGAAGCTGAAGTCGACGCCGCAGGCGCGCAGCTCGCTGGCCAGCACGTAGCCGGCAGCGGTGGCCGCCGCGGTGGCGCGCATCGCATCCTGCATCCACAGCTCGCCGAAGGCGCGCATCGGCGGCAGGTGGGTGAAGCCGTCGCTGCGGAAGCGCTGCACGCGCCCGCCTTCGTGGTCGACGCAGATCAGCAGGTCCTCGCGCAGCGACTTGATCTCGGCGGTCAGCTCGACGAGCTGGCGCCGGTCGGCCCAGTTGCGCGCGAAGAGGATCAGCCCACCGGCCAGCGGATGGCGGATGCGGCGGCGGTCGTCGTCGTTGAGCGTGGTGCCGGCGATGTCCAGCACGACGGGGGCATGAAAGCTCACGGAAGCTCCTCGGGTTCGGTGGGGGCCGCGGCGCGTTCGACGACGACGAAGGACGCGGCGTAGTCGCTCTCGTCGGTGACGGTGACGTGGGCGACCAGGCCGCGCGCGGCGAACCACGCGGCCAGTTCACCGGACAGCCGCACGAAAGGTTTGCCGCTGGGTTCGTTGAGGATCTGGCAGGCACGCCAGGTCATCGGCATGCGGATGCCCAGGCCGACGGCCTTGGAGAAGGCCTCCTTGGCCGAGAAGCGCGTCGCCAGGAAGGCGATGCCGCGCACCTCGGCACGCGCGCGCCGGGCGCGGAAGATGCGCAGCTCGTCGTCGCCCAGCACCTTCTCGGCGAAACGCTCGCCGCGGCGCGCCAGCGTCGCCTCGATGCGGCGGATGTCGCAGATGTCGGTGCCGATGCCGTAGATCACGCCGGCACGCCGTGGCTCGCCGAGCGGATCGCGCGCTGGTAGGCCCGCACCGTCTCCGGCAGGCCCAGCTCCAGCGCGTCGGCGATCAGCGCGTGGCCGATCGACACCTCCTGCACGCCCGGCACGGCGCGCAGGAAGTCGGGCAGGTTGTCGCAGTTCAGGTCGTGGCCGGCGTTGAGCTGCAGCCCGGCGGCCAGCGCCGCACGGCCGGCGGCGGCGAAACGCTCGAGAACCTCGGCCTGCCGGGGCGTGCCCCAGGCGGCGGCGTAGGGCTCGGTGTAGAGCTCGACGCGGTCGGCACCGATCTCGCGCGCGATGGCCATGGCCTCGGGGATCGGGTCCATGAACAGGCTCACGCGCACGCCGAACGAATGCGCCTCGGCGATCACCGGGCGCAGGCGCTCTGCGTCCTCGGGCAGGTTCCAGCCGTGGTCGGAGGTGAACTGGGCCTCGCTGTCGGGCACGAAGGTCACCTGCTGCGGGCGCAGCTCGCGCACGTAGGCCATCAGGTTGTGGAACGGGTTGCCCTCGATGTTGTATTCGGCCTGCGGCCAGTCGCGCAGCAGCGCGGCCAGGTCGTGCACGTCATGGCCGCGGATGTGGCGCTCGTCAGGGCGCGGGTGCACGGTGATGCCGTCGGCACCGGCCTGCAGGCACAGCGTGGCCGCGCGCACCACGCTCGGGATGCCGAGATGGCGGGTGTTGCGCAGCAGCGCGACCTTGTTGACGTTGACCGAGAGCTTGGTCAGGCCGCCGGCGGCGGCCTCGGGAGCGACGAGAGGATTCATCGGGAAGCGGTGTCGACGAGCTTCTGCACGTCCTGGAAGACCTGGCGCGAGCGCAGCCGGGCATGGCCGAGATGATAGTGAAGCACCCCGCGCAGCGCGGCGCGCAGCGGGGTGCTCACCGGGGCACAGGCGGCGCGCAGCGCGCCGCCATGGTGGGCGAGCAGAGCGGCCTCGAGGCGCACCCAGTCGGCACCCGGCAGGCCGTCAGCATCGGCGACGAGACCGGCCTCGGGGTGCAGGGCGTAGCGGCGCGCGGCCGCCAGCGGCGCGAGCGTCAGCGTCTCGCTGCCCAGCTCGGGCAGCAGACCGGTCTCGCGCAGCAGCACGAGCTCGAAGGCGCGCAGCGCCGACGCCTCGTCGGCGGCCAGCGCGGCCAGCGTCTCGGCGTAGGCGTCGAAGAGCTGCGGGTACGCATCCTGGCGCGCCAGCAGCTTCATCAGCAGCTCGTTGCAGTAGAAGGCCGAGAACATCGCCGCGGCCGGCACCGGCGGCACGCCGCCGCCCCACTCGGCGGTGCGCAGCGTGTGGATCTCGGCGGCCTCGTCGGCCGGCGTGCGGCCGAGCTGCACGGCGATGCGCTGGAACGGCAGCAGCACCGGGCGCAGCTGCGAGGTCGGGCGCTTGGCGCCCTTGGCGGCGACGACGACGCGGCCGCGCTCGCGCGTGAACAGCTCGACGATCAGGCTGGTCTCGCTCCAGTCCCAGCTGTGCAGCACGTAGGCCGCGAGCGGCGCGGCCGCCGCCCGGCTCATCGGCGCGCCTCCCGGCTCACGTCACTCGTAGCCGTAGCTGCGCAGGTGCGCCTCGTCGTCGGCCCAGCCCGAACGCACCTTGACCCAGAGCTCGAGGAAGACCTTGGCGTCGAGCAGGCGCTCGAGCTCCTGGCGCGACTCGGTGCCGATGCGCTTCAGGCGCTCGCCACCCTCGCCGATGACCATGCCCTTGTGCGCGTCGCGCTCGACGACGATGGTCGCGGCGATGCGGCGCAGGTTGCCCTCTTCCTCGAACTTCTCGATGACCACCGTCGACGAGTACGGCAACTCGTCGCCGGTCAGGCGGAACAGCTTCTCGCGCACGATCTCGCTGGCCAGGAAACGGTCGCTGCGGTCGGTCAGCGCGTCTTCCTCGTAGAACCAGGGCTGCTCGGGCAGATGCGGCTCGACGATGGCGAACAGGCGCTCGACGTCGGCCGCGGTGGTGGCCGACATCGGCACGTACTCGGCGAAGGCGTGGCGCTCCTGCATGCTCTTCAGCCAGGGCAGGATGTCGGTGCGGCGGCGCACGGCGTCGAGCTTGTTGGCGACCAGGATCACCGGCTTGTCCGGCGGCAGCAGCGCCAGCACCTTGGCGTCGTCGAGGCCGAAGCGCCCGGCCTCGACCATGAACAGCACCGCGTCGACGTCGGCCACCGAGGCGGTGACGGTGCGGTTGAGCGTCTTGTTCATCGCGCCGCTGTGGCGCTTCAAGTGCGTGGTCTGGAAGCCCGGCGTGTCGACGAAGACGAACTGCGTCGCGCCGACCGTGCGGATGCCGGTGATGCGGTGGCGCGTGGTCTGCGCCTTGCGCGAGGTGATGCTGATCTTCTGGCCGACGAGCGCGTTCAGCAGCGTCGACTTGCCGACGTTGGGGCGGCCGACGATGGCGATCAGGCCGCAGCGCTGGCCCTCGACGACAGCCGGCGCGGGCGGGATCGGGGGCAGTTCGTAAGCCTGGGACGACGAGTCGTCCCGCGCTTCGTGGCCCGGAGGGGGGGTGGTGTTCATCGCGTGGGCGGGCGCTTCAGGAGCGCAGGGGGCCGCCGGGTTTGTCGTCGGCCTTGAGACCTTCGAGCAGGCGGCGTGCGGCCTCCTGCTCGGCGGTGCGGCGGGAGCGGCCTTCGCCGCGTTCGGCGAGGCCCAGCGTGGCGACGGCGCACTCGACCTCGAAGGTCTGGGCGTGCTTCTCGCCGCGTGTGGCGACGATGCGGTAGGCCGGCACCGGCAGGCGCCGCGCCTGCAGCCATTCCTGCAGCTCGGTCTTGGCGTCCTTGCTCCAGGCGTCGGCCTCGGTGGCGGCGATGACCTCGCCGAAGAGGCGGCGCACGGTGGCCAGCGCCGGATCGAAGCCGCCATCGAGGAAGATCGCGCCGATCAGCGCCTCGACGGCGTCGGCGAGGATCGACGGCCGCTGGGCGCCGCCGCCGCGCATCTCGCCTTCGGACATGCGCAGCACCTCGGGCAGGCCGAGCGTTAGCGCCACGCGGTGCAGGCTGTCCTCGCGCACGAGGTGGGCGCGCACGCGCGTCAGGTCGCCTTCGTCGCTGCCGGAGAAACGTTCGTACAGCAGCGCCGAGACGGCGCAGTTGAGCACCGAGTCGCCGAGGAACTCGAGGCGCTCGTTGTGCTCCGCGCCCCAGCTGCGGTGCGTCAGCGCGCGCGTCATCAGCGCGGTCCGCGTGAAGCGGTGACCGAGGCGCTGCTGAAGGGCGTCGTGACGGGCGTCCATCAAGGTGCCTTGGCCCGGCCCTCGTACTTGATCAGCAGGTACACGGGGCCCATCAGCGGCACTTCCTTGTCGTACGCGAAGGCGATGACGACCTTGTCGTTCTCCTTCGTGATCTCGAGGTCCTTGCTGTCGATCGAGGTGATCGAGTACTCGACTTCCTTCTGTCGGTCGAACGCGGTGCGGGCGTCGCTGACCGTGGCGGGCTGGCCGGCGGCGACCTTCTCGATGGCACGCTTGATCGTCAGGTACTCGTTGACCGTCGGCACCGCGCGCACCAGCACGTAGCCGGTGAAGCCGATGGTCAAGGCCCAGAACAGCAGCCCGAACAAGGTGATGCCGCGTTGGCTGGCGCGCGGCGCGCGCGGGACCGGAGTCATGTTCGCCTCTCGTTGTACGCCGTGTCGAGGGCCGGGCCGCTCAGTGGAAGGCTCCGATGCGGCCCAGGTCGCCCAGGTTCATCCAGACGAAGAATGCCTTGCCGACGATGTTCTCGTCCGGAACGAATCCCCAGAAGCGCGAATCCTGCGAGTCGTCGCGGTTGTCGCCCATCGCGAAATAGTGTCCCGGCGGCACCTTGCAGGTCACGCCTTCGGCCGTGTACTGGCAATTCTCGTGCATCGGGAACGACTTGGGCTCCGGGCCGTAGAAGGCCGGGCGCTTGGGATCGACGAGGATGCGGTGCTCCACCGCGCCGAGCTTCTCCGAGAACATCGGCGCGTAGAGCAGACGGTCCTCGTTGTAGAACTCGCCCAGCGGCGTCACCGGCACCGGCTGGCCGTTGACGTAGAGCTTCTGGTCGGCGTAGCGGATCTCGTCGCCGGGCACGCCGACGATGCGCTTGATGTAGTCGACACGCGGGTCCACCGGGTAGCGGAAGACGACGACGTCGCCGCGCTCGGGGTCGTGGTTGGCGATGATCTTCTTGTTGATCACCGGCAGCCGGATGCCGTAGTGGTACTTGTTGACGAGGATGAGGTCGCCGACGAGCAGCGTCGGGATCATCGAGCCCGACGGGATCTTGAACGGCTCGAACATGAACGAGCGCAGCAGGAAGATCACGACGATCACCGGGAACAGCCCGGCGGTCCAGTCCAGCCACCAGGGCTGGGCCAGGATCTTCTCCTTGGCCGCGCCGACGTCGCCGTCGACCTTGGCGATGCCCTGGCGCGCGAGGTCCTCGCGGCGCGCCGCGTCCTGGCGCTCCAGCTCCGCGGCCGCGGCTTCGCGCGCCGGACGGAAATGGAAGCGCTCGGCCAGCCAGTAGCAGAGGGTGACGGCGCTGAGGAGGAACAGCAGCAGCGAGAAGTTGCCCGTCCACTGCCCGAGGAACCAGCCGCCCAGATAGACGACCAGGGCGCCGTACAGGACGGCGGTCAGAGTGCTCATCAAGGTGTTTAGTCGTCCACTTGGAGGATCGCGAGGAAGGCTTCCTGAGGCACCTCGACCGAGCCGATCTGCTTCATGCGCTTCTTGCCCGCCTTCTGCTTCTCGAGCAGCTTCCGCTTGCGCGTGATGTCGCCGCCATAGCATTTTGCCAGCACGTTCTTGCGCAGCGCCTTGATGTTCTCGCGGGCGATGATGTTCGCGCCGATCGCCGCCTGGATCGCCACGTCGTACATCTGGCGCGGGATTTGCTCGCGCATCTTGGCCGCCACCGCGCGGCCGCGGAACTGGCTCTGCGCGCGGTGCACGATCATCGCCAGCGGGTCGACACGGTCGCCGTTGATCAGGATGTCGACCTTGACGACGTCGGCCGCGCGGTACTCCTTGAACTCGTAGTCCATCGAGGCGTAGCCGCGGCTCACCGACTTCAGCTTGTCGAAGAAGTCCAGCACGATCTCGGCCAGCGGCAGCTCGTAGGTCAGCATGACCTGCTTGCCGTGATAGGCCATGTTCAGCTGGATGCCGCGCTTCTGGTTGGCCAGCGTCATCACCGGGCCGACCGCGTCCTGCGGCATGTACAGGTGCACCGTGACGATGGGCTCGCGGATCTCGCGGATGCGGCCCATGTCGGGCATCTTGCTGGGGTTCTCGACCTGCAGCACGGTGCCGTCGTTCAGCTCGACCTCGTAGACGACGCTGGGCGCGGTGGTCACCAGGTCCTGGTCGAACTCGCGCTCCAGCCGCTCCTGCACGATCTCCATGTGCAGCAGGCCGAGGAAGCCGCAGCGGAAGCCGAAGCCCAGCGCCTGGCTGACCTCGGGCTCGTAGCGCAGCGAGCTGTCGTTGAGCTTCAGCTTCTCCAGCGCGTCGCGCAGCTGGTCGTACTCGCTGGCCTCGGTCGGGTACAGGCCGGCGAAGACCTGCGGCTGGATCTCCTTGAAGCCGGGCAGCGGCTCGCTGGCCGGGCCGGCGTTGTTCGGCAGCTTCTTCTCCAGCGTGATCGTGTCGCCGACCTTGGCCGCCTGCAGCTCCTTGATGCCGGCGATCAGGAAACCCACCTCGCCGGCGTTGAGCGCCTCGCGCGGCATCGACTTGGGCGTGAAGACGCCGATCTGCTCGAGCGGGTAGACGGCGTTGGTCGCCATCATGCGGATGCGGTCACCCTTCTTCAGCACGCCGTCGACGACACGAACCAGCATCACGACGCCGACGTAGTTGTCGAACCAGCTGTCGATGATCATCGCGCGCGGCGCGCCGTCGGGGTTGCCGCGCGGCGCGGGCATGCGGTGCACCACCGCTTCGAGGATGTCGTCGATGCCCAGGCCGGTCTTGGCCGAGCAGGGAATGGCGTCGGTGGCATCGATGCCGATGACGTCCTCGATCTCCGCCTTGGCGTTCTCCGGGTCGGCCTGCGGCAGGTCCATCTTGTTGAGGACCGGGATGACCTCGACGCCGAGGTCCAGCGCGGTGTAGCAGTTGGCCACCGTCTGCGCCTCGACACCCTGGCTGGCGTCGACGACGAGCAGCGCGCCCTCGCAGGCCGACAGCGAACGGCTGACCTCGTACGAGAAGTCGACGTGCCCGGGGGTGTCGATCAGGTTCAGGTTGTAGACCTTGCCGTCGCGCGCCTTGTATTCGAGCGCCGCCGTCTGGGCCTTGATCGTGATGCCGCGCTCGCGCTCGATGTCCATCGAGTCGAGCACCTGGGCTTCCATCTCCCGGTCGGAGAGCCCGCCGCAGCGCTGGATGATGCGGTCGGCCAGCGTGCTCTTGCCGTGGTCGATGTGGGCGATGATCGAGAAGTTGCGGATGTGGTTCATGCGGCTCACCAGCCGGCGGTCGCGGCGCGGGTTGTCACCAGGGCCGGACCCGGCATCGCTGGGGCGCAAACCGCCCTCGTGCATGCCGCGCCGGAAACAAAAAAAAGGCACGTCCAAGAGGTGACGCGCCTTCCAACAGAACGTATGGCAACTGCTTGTTGGGCGTCCATTGTAGCCAAAAGGCACCGCCGGCAAGCCCTCCGCCGACCGTTTCCCGGGGCTTCGGGCCCGGTCATCGGATCGACATGTCCACACGTTGTCCACACGCTGCGACGCCACCCCGCACCGGGCCGCAGGCGCCGCCCGCCGCGGGCGGCCGGCGCCTCGACACGACGCGGAACGGGCGCGATTCTAGTGCGCGCGCCGCGCGGTGCCGGAAGACGGAGATTGAATGTGAGGATGCACTCACGTTTCGCCGTCCGGCGAGAGGCAGGCGACGGCCGCCCTGCGGTCGCAGGGCGGCGCCGGTTCAGCGCGACGGGCGGATGACGAAGTAGTTCACCGCGTCGCCGCGGCGCACCAGGACGCTGACGACCCGCGACTTCTCGGCCTTGGCGGCCAGGGCCTGGAACTGGCGGGCGTCGCTGATGTCGGTGTTGTCCAGCGCCAGGATGACGTCGCCGGGGCGCAGGCCGGCACGTGCCGCGGCGCCCTCCACCGTGTCGACACGCACGCCGCCGCGCACGCCGAGCTGGCGCTTCTGCGCTTCGCCGAGTTCGGTCACGGTCAGGCCGAGCACGCTCTTGGCGGCCGGGGCGCTGCCCGGCGCCGCGCCGGCGCGCGCCGGACGGTCGTCCTCGAACTCGGCCACCGTCACCTTCAGGTCGCGCGGGGCGCCGCGGCGGAAGACGGTCAGCGTGCTCTGCGAGCCCGGCTTGATGGCGCCGACGATGCGCGGCAACTCGCCCGACCGCTCGACCGGCTTGCCGTCGACGCGCGTGATGATGTCGCCGGCCTCGACGCCGGCCTTGTCCGCCGGGCCGCCCTTCTCGACGTTGCGCACCAGCGCGCCGGCGGGCTTGCCCAGGCCGATCGCCTCGGCGACCTCCTGGGTCACCGGCGCGATCTGCACGCCGATGCGGCCGCGAACGACACGCCCGGTGGCACGCAGTTGGTCGGCGACGCGGATCGCGTCGTCGATCGGGATCGCGAAGCTGATGCCCATGAAGCCGCCGGAGCGGCTGTAGATCTGAGAGTTGATGCCGACGACCTCGCCGCGCAGGTTCAGCAGCGGCCCGCCGGAGTTGCCGGGGTTGATCGCGACGTCGGTCTGGATGAAGTTCAGGTAGTCCCCGGTGTCGCGCTGCTTGGCGCTGACGATGCCGGCGGTGACGGTGTTGTCCAGGCCGAAGGGCGAGCCGATCGCGAGCACCCATTCGCCGACCTTGAGCCGGCCGACGTCGCCGATCTTCACCGTCGGCAACCCGGTGGCGTCGATCTTGACGACCGCGACGTCGGTGCGCGTGTCGGCGCCGACGATGCGCGCCTTCAGCTCGCGCTTGTCGGTCAGCGTGACGATGACCTCCTCGGCGCCGTCGACGACGTGGGCGTTGGTCATCACGTAGCCGTCGGAGCTGATGACGAAGCCCGAGCCGACGCCGCGCGGCTGGGTCTGCCCGCCCGATGCCTCGTCGTCGCCGTCGCCACCGCGCGGGCCCGAGCGCGGCAGCGGGATGCCGAAGCGGCGCAGGAACTCCTCGAAGCCGGGATCGAGCTCGCGCGCCCCGGAGGAGCGCACCCGCTCGGTGGTGCGGATGTTGACGACGGCCGGGCCGACACGCTCGGCGAGTTCGCTGAAGTCCGGCAGCGCGGCGATCGGGGCGGCCGCCGGCGCGGCGGCGGGCTGCGCGCCGGCCACCCCGGGCCAGGCGACGGCCGCGGCGAGCGCGAGCGTGGCCAGCACCGGCGCGACGCGGCCGGCGGCGGAAACGGCAGGGATCGTTCGGTCGGTCATGGGACGGTTGCGAGGGTTGCCAGGAAAACGGGGGGCGCGACGGCCGGCGTTCAACGCCGGCGCTGCAGCGCCTCGGCGAAAACCTTCAGCGTCGCGGCGGGCACGTCGCCCATCACGGTGATCCAGTGCAGGCCGCGACGCTGGCGCAGCGTGCCGGTGGCGCCGACGTGGCCGGACAGGTCGGCGTAGTCGCGGCGGGCGTCGGACGGCTCGATGAAGACCGAGACGTGCGTCAAACCGTCGGTGTAGACGGCCTGCACGACCTCCTCGCGGCTGGAGGCATCGAGCGGGCGCTTGACGACGCCGGCGAGGCGGAAGCCGGTCACCGGATGCTCCAGTGTCCAGCCCTCGGCCTCGAGCTGCGTCGGCTGCTGCTGCGTGCGCACGACGCGGTAGCCGTCGAGCTTGCGCAGCGGCTGGGTCACCGTCTCGGGCTGCGGCCGGATGCCCAGCTCGACGGCCGAGAACGCGGTCGACTCGAGCACCGTGCGGTCGGGGCCGACGATGTCGGCGCGCAGCATCAGCCCGGTCGCCCGGTCGGCCCACAGCCGCTGGCCGTAGCGCCAGGCGTCGCGCGGCTGCAGCAGCAGCACCTGGGCGGCACGGCCGGCGACACGTTCGACACCCTCGAGCTTGGCGTCGTAGTAGTCCAGCGCCCGCGGGTCGACGCTGCGCCGCGAACCGGGCAGCCGGGTCACCGCGGGGCGCTCCTCGACGACGGCGACGCCGGCCTGCGGCCAGATCGTGTGCACCGAGTCGTTGACGCGGTAGACGCGCTGCTGGCGCCCGTCCAGCGCCTCGACCCGCTCGAAGGACTGCGAGCCGACGGCGAAGTGGGCGATGCGCGAGCTCGACACCACGCCGTTGGCGCTGACGACGAGCGTGCCCTGGTAGTTGCGCTCGTAGGCCGCGGCATGGATGCGCGTCAGCCAGGCGCGCGCATCCGGCGGCGCCGCGACGGCGGAGACCAGGGCGAAGGGAGCGAAGAAGGAAGCGAGCGAGGCGATCGGCAACCAGCGCCGGACGACGGAACGCATCGGCGGGCTCAGCGCGAGGCTGCGGTCTCGGGTGCCATGACCTCGACGTTGCGCGGCACGCCGCCGGGCAACGCCGCCGCACCGCCGGCCATCGCGTCGCGGTGCGCGCGCAGGTAGGCGTCGAGGCGCGCGTCGCGGATCAGCCGGCCCTCGACGACCAGCGCGCGCGGCGCGGCGGCGCCGGTCGTCGCCAGGCTCAGACCCGGCGTCGCCGGAGCGTCGGCCAGCACGGCGCCGCCGGGAGGCACCGAGGACATGCGGGTGACGACGACGACACCGGCCACGGCGACAAAACCCGCGGCCACCGCCGCCGGCGCCAGCCAGCCGTGGCGCCGACGCGTGACCGCGACGGCGGGAGGCACCGCGACCGGGGGCCGCTCGATCGGCTCGGGCGCCAGCACCACCGGCTCCTCGGCCAGGCGCGCGCGCAAGCCGGCGAGGAAGGCGGCGTCGCGCGACGCGGTGCTCGCCAGGTCCTCCGACCGCATCACGTCGCCGATGAGCTGGTAGGCATGCCAGGTGCGGCGGGCCTCGGGGTCGTCACGCCAGCGCGCGCAACTCTCGTCCAGCGCATCCGGGTCGCCGTCGGCCAGGGCCGACAGCAGGGACGCTGTGGAATCCGCGGGAGGCATGGCGCTGGAGCGGTTCTGGTTCATCGGGTCAATCGGTGGTTGCTTCGCGAGGACGGCCGGGTTCACCAGCGTTCGCCCTCGCGGGTGTCGAGCAGCGGCCGCAGCCGCGTGGCGATCGCCTCACGCGCCCGGAAGATGCGCGAACGCACGGTTCCGATGGGGCAGTTCATCACGTCGGCGATCTCTTCGTAACTCAGACCTTCGATCTCGCGCAGCGTGATGGCCTGACGGAGATCCTCCGACAAGGCCTCGATCGCCGCGTTCACGGCAGACGCGATCTCCCGGCTTGCGAGCAAGGATTCGGGGGTCGCGCCATCGCTTAGTTCGTTTTCGACACGAGAAGTTTCATCGCCGTCGTCACGAGACGCCAGCGAGCCCTCCGAGACGAGGGGGTCGCGGCGCAACTCGACCAGCGACTTCTTCGCCGTGTTGACGGCGATGCGGTAGAGCCAGGTGTAGAACGCGCTCTCGCCGCGGAACTGGGCGATCGCGCGGTAGGCGCGGATGAAGGTCTCCTGCGCGATGTCCTGCACCAGCGCGTCGTCGCGCACCATGCGCGCGATGAGGCGCTCGATGCGCCGCTGGTACTTGACGACCAGCATCTCGAAGGCACGCACGTCGCCGCGCCGGGCGCGCTCGACCAGCAGGACGTCGGCGTCGGCGTCGCTCATGGCGCAGCGCGCGCGCTCGCGCGCTGCGGGTCGGTGTCGGGGACGGCGGACCGGGCATGCAGCGCGGTGCGCAGCCCATGCCATCGGCCACCGGCGTCGCCGGCGTCGCCGGCGGCGACCGCGGCCCAGCGCGCCGGGCCGCGCGCCGGACGCAGGCGCAGCAGCATCCAGCCGCCGAGGTCGATGGCGACCTCGGGGCGGCAGGGTGAGTCGGCGGCCATCCAGGCGCTGCCGTCCCAGCGCAGCGCCAGCGGCCGAGGCGACGCCCCGGCCCAGGCCGTCGCAGCGGCCAGCAGCGCCGCCGCCAGCGCGAGCGCCGGCGACGGGTGGCCGTCACCGAGATGCGCCTGCAGCCAGGCGCAGGCGCAGCCCGCGGCAGCCGCCACGAGCAGCGCCTGGGCGGCGCGCCAGGGCACGCCACCCGAGCAGGTCACGGCGACCGGCGGCGGATGGCGCACGCGCTCGTCACACGCGGCGGAACACCAGCGTGCCGTTGGTGCCGCCGAACCCGAAGTTGTTCTTCACGGCGATGTCGATCTTCATCTCCCGCGCCTCGTTGGCGCAGTAGTCGAGATCGCAGTCCGGATCCGGGTTGACGAGGTTGATCGTCGGCGGCGAGACCTGGTGATGCAGCGCCAGCACCGAGAACAGCGACTCGACGCCGCCAGCACCACCCAGCAGGTGGCCGGTCATCGACTTGGTCGAGTTGACGACCAGCTTGTGGGCGTGGTCGCCGAACGCGAGCTTGATCGCGTTGGTCTCGTTGGCGTCGCCCAGCGGCGTCGAGGTGCCGTGCGCGTTGAGGTACTGCACCTCGTCGGCGTTGATGCCGGCGTTGCGCAGCGCCGCCTTCATCGAGCGCTTGGGGCCGTCGACGTTCGGCGCGGTCATGTGGTACGCATCGGCACCCATGCCGAAACCGGCGAGCTCCGCGTAGATCTTGGCGCCGCGCTTCTTCGCGTGTTCGTACTCCTCGAGCACGAGAACGCCGGCACCTTCGCCCAGCACGAAACCGTCGCGATCCTTGTCCCAGGGGCGGGACGCGGCCTGCGGGTCGTCGTTGCGGGTCGACAGCGCACGCGCGGAAGCAAAACCGCCGATGCCCAGCGGCGAGACGGTCGACTCGGCGCCGCCGGCGATCATCACGTCGGCATCGCCGTACTCGATCATGCGGCCGGCTTCACCGATGCAATGCAGGCCGGTCGTGCAGGCGGTGACGATCGACAGGTTCGGGCCGGTGTAGCCGAAACGGATCGACACGTGCCCCGAGATCATGTTGATGATCGACGACGGCACGAAGAACGGCGAGATCCGCCGCGGGCCACGGGCGCCGTACTCGGCCTGGGTCTGCTCGATCATCGGCAGACCGCCGATGCCCGAGCCGACCATCACGCCGATGCGCTCGGCCGCGGCTTCATCGAGCTCGCTGCCCTGCGGCAGACCCGCGTCCTGGACCGCCTGGATCGAGGCCGCCATCCCGTAGTGGATGAACGTGTCCATGTGGCGGGCTTCCTTCGCCGGGATGTAGTCCTCGACGTTGAAACCCTTCACCTCGCCGGCGATGCGGCAGGCGAACGCGGAAGCATCGAACTTCGTGATCGGTCCGATGCCGCTCCTGCCGGCGACGATGTTCGCCCAGCCTTCGGCCACCGAGTTGCCGACCGGGCTGACGAGCCCGAGGCCGGTGACGACGACTCTGCGCCTGCTCATGCGCAGATCAGGCCTTCTGGTGCGCGACCGCGTAGTCGATCGCGAGCTGCACCGTGGTGATCTTCTCGGCTTCCTCGTCCGGGATCTCGATGCCGAACTCGTCTTCGAGCGCCATCACGAGTTCCACCGTGTCGAGCGAGTCGGCACCCAGGTCGGCCACGAAGGCCTTCTCGTTGGTGACGTCCGACTCGGGCACGCCGAGCTGTTCGGCGATGATCTTCTTGACACGGGCTTCAATATCGCTCATGACTCCTCCAGGAGGGGTGTATCGGTAAACAGCCCACGATTCTACCGGTGGGGCAGGGGCCGGATTTTTGACGAACGGCGGCCTTTGTCAGGCCATGTACATGCCGCCGTTGACGTGCAGCTCGGTGCCGGTCACGTAGGCGGCCTTCTCGCTGCACAGGAAGGCGACCGCGTGCGCGACCTCGTCGGCCGCACCCAGGCGGCCCAGCGGGATCTGCGCCAGCAGCGCGGCCTTCTGCGCCTCGGGCAGGGTTTCGGTCATGTCGGTGGCGATGAAGCCGGGCGCGACGCAATTGACGGTGATGTTGCGGCTGCCGAGCTCGCGCGCCAGCGCACGCGTCATGCCGGCGACACCGGCCTTGGCGGCGGCGTAGTTGGCCTGGCCGGCGTTGCCCGAGGCACCGACGACCGAGGTGATGTTGACGATGCGGCCCCAGCGCTGCTTCATCATCGGCCGCATCACGGCGCGGCTGAGGCGGAAGACGGCCTTCAGGTTGGTGTCCAGCACCGCGTCCCAGTCCTCGTCCTTCATGCGCATCGCCAGCGTGTCGCGGGTGATGCCGGCGTTGTTGACGAGCACGTGCAGCGCGCCGTGTTCCTTGACCAGGGCGTCGATCAGCGCATCCGACGCGGCGGCGTCGGTGACGTTCAGCACCCTGCCCTGCACGCCGGGCAGCGCGGCCTCGATCGCGGCGGCGCCGGCTTCGCTGGTGGCGGTGCCGACGACCCGGAAGCCGTCGGCCGCCAGCGCGGCGGCGATGGCGCGGCCGATGCCGCGCGAGGCGCCGGTGACGAGGGCGATGCGTTGCGTGTCGCTCATTGCAGGAGTTCCTTGGCGGCAGCCAGCGATTGCGGGTCGAGGATGGTCGTCGACGCGATCTCGGCGTCGATGCGGCGCACCAGGCCCGACAGCACCTTGCCCGGGCCGCATTCGATCACGGCCGTGCAGCCGCGCGCACGCAGCGCCTGCACCACCTCGACCCAGCGCACCGGGCCGAAGGCCTGGCGGTACAGCGCGTCGCGGATGCGCTCGGGGTCGGTCTCGACGGCGACGTCGATGTTGTTGACGACGGCGATGGTCGGCGCGGCAACCGGGGTCGTCGCCAGCTTTTCCTTCAGGCGCTCGGCGGCCGGCTGCATCAGCGCCGAATGGAACGGCGCCGACACCGGCAGCGGCAGCGTGCGCTTGGCGCCGGCGGCCTTCAGCGCCTGGGCGGCCAGCTCGACGGCGGCCTTGGTGCCGGCGATGACGGTCTGCTTGGGGTCGTTGAAGTTGGCGGCGGCGACACACTCTCCGGCATCACGCGCGGCCTGCTCGCAGCAGGCGCGCACGACGTCGCCGTCCAGGCCGAGCACGGCGACCATCGCGCCGGCGCCGACCGGCACCGCTTCCTGCATCGCCTGGGCGCGGAAGCGCACCAGCGGCACCGCGTCGGCCAGCGTCAGCGCACCGGCGGCGACCAGCGCCGCGTACTCGCCCAGCGAGTGGCCGGCGACGGCCGACGGAGCGGCGCCGCCTTCGGCCAGCCAGGCACGGTAGTTGGCGACGCCGGCGACCAGCATCACCATCTGCGTGTTGACCGTGAGGTCCAGCGCTTCCTTGGGACCACCGTGGATCAGCGCGGCGACGTCCAGGCCGGCGGCGGCCGACGCCTCTTCGAGCGTCGCGCGCACGGCGGGGTGATCGCCCCAGGCGTCGAGCATGCCGACCGATTGCGATCCCTGGCCGGGAAAGACGAATGCGAACTCAGCCATCTTGTGTGTCTCCTGTCGTCGGACGGGTTCGGCGGCTCAGAAGTCGAGCAGCACCGCGCCCCAGGTGAAGCCGCCGCCGACACCCTCGAGCAGCACGGTCTCGCCGCGCTGCACGCGGCCGCTTCGCACCGCGGCGTCCAGCGCCAGCGGCACCGAGGCCGCCGACGTGTTGCCGTGCTCGTCGACGGTGACGACGAGACGCTCGGGCGCCAGCTTCAGCTTGCGCGCGGTGCCGTTCATGATGCGGATGTTGGCCTGGTGCGGGATCAGCCAGTCGATGTCGGCTTCGCTGCGGCCGGCCTTGGCCAGCACCGCGCGGGCGGCATTCTCCAGCACGCCGACGGCGAGCTTGAAGACCGCCTGGCCGTCCATGCGCAGCAGCGGAAGGCCCGACACCTGGCCGCCGGACACCGTGCCGGGCACGCAGAGGATGCCGGCGTGGCGGCCGTCGGCGTGCAGCTCGGTGGCCAGGATGCCGGGCACGTCGCTGGCTTCCAGCACCACAGCGCCGGCGCCGTCGCCGAAGAGCACGCAGGTCGTGCGGTCGTTGAAGTCGAGCAGGCGCGAGAAGACCTCGGCGCCGACGACGAGCGCGCAGCGCGCACTGCCGGCGCGGATCATCGCGTCGGCGACGGTCAGCGCGTAGACGAAGCCCGAGCACACCGCCTGCACGTCGAAGGCCGGGCAGCCGTGCACACCGAGCTTGGCCTGCAGGATGGTCGCCGTCGACGGGAACACCATGTCCGGCGTCGAGGTCGCGACGATGATCAGGTCGACGTCGGCGGCCGAGCGGCCGGCGGCCTCGAGCGCGCGGCGCGAGGCCTCCAGCGCGAGGTCGCTCGAGTTGACGCCGTTGTCGGCGAAGTGGCGGGCACGGATGCCGGTGCGCTCGACGATCCAGGCGTCGCTGGTCTCGATGCCGCGCGCGGCGAGCATGTGCACGAAGTCGTCGTTCGTGATGCGGCGCGACGGCAGGAAGCCGCCGGTGCCGGTGATGCGGGAGTACGGTACTGCGGTCACGCGTTCAGGCGGCCTGGGGGGCCGCGGTGTCGCCGGAGGGCATGGCCTGCAGGGTCTCCGCGATGCGGTCGTGCACGCGGTCGAGCAGGCGGTTGCGCGCGGCGTCGTAGGCCCGCGCCAGCGCCGTCTCGAACGCCAGCGCGTCCGAGGAACCGTGCGCCTTGAAGACGAGTCCGCGCAGGCCCAGCAGCGCGCCGCCGCTGTAGCGGCGATGGTCCACGCGGGCCTTGAAGCGGTTGAGCACCGGCATCGCGACGAGCGCGGCCAGCTTGGTCCACGCGCTGCGCGTGAACTCCTCCTTGATCATCTGCGAGAGCATGCCCGCCAGACCTTCGGAGGTCTTCAGCGCGACGTTGCCGACGAAGCCGTCGCAGACGACGAGGTCGGTGGTGCCCTTGAAGATGTCGTTGCCCTCCACGTTGCCGTGGAAGTTGATGTGGCCGCCGGCATGCGCCGCACGCAGCAGCTCGCCGGCACGCTTGATCGTCTCGCTGCCCTTGATCGTCTCTTCGCCGATGTTGAGCAGGCCGACCTTGGGCTCGTCGATGCCATCCAGCGCCGAGACGAGCGCACTGCCCATCACCGCGAACTGCAGCAGGTGCTCGGCCGAGCAGTCGACGTTGGCACCCAGATCGAGCACCTTGGTGAAGCGGCCGCGGGCGTTGGGCAGCAGCGCGGCGATCGCCGGGCGGTCGATGCCGTCGAAGGTCTTCAGCAGATAGCGCGACACCGCCATCAGCGCGCCGGTGTTGCCGGCACTGACGCAGGCGTGCGCCGCCAGCGCCGGGTCGGCGAGCTTGATCTGGCCGATGGCCACGCGCATCGACGAGTCGCGCTTCTTGCGCAGCGCGACTTCGACGGGGTCGTCCATCGACACGACTTCGGTGGCCGTGACGCAGCGCGTGCGCGGCAGGCCGGCCGCGGCGGCCAGCGCCTCGGCGGTGCC
The DNA here is from genome assembly GCF_020966565.1 of Rubrivivax sp. JA1055. Taxonomy (NCBI): domain Bacteria; kingdom Pseudomonadati; phylum Pseudomonadota; class Betaproteobacteria; order Burkholderiales; family Sphaerotilaceae; genus Rubrivivax; species Rubrivivax sp. JA1055. The sequence continues at coordinate 412,556 of NZ_JAJKFP010000001.1, forward strand.
GACGAGCACGAGCTCGGCCGCGGGATGCCGCTCCAGGAACGCGCGGCAGGCCGGCAGGGTGACCGAAGGACCGTGGTCACCGCCCATGCAGTCCACGGCGATGCGGACCAGCGGCAGCGGCTCCAGGGCGGGATGCGAAGACACGGGAGAGCTAAACCCTGGACTCACGCCGCGGACGGCGTGGACACGAGGATCAGCGGGCGCCGAGGCACCCGGCCGGACGTCAGGCGTCGGCCTTGGTCTTCAGGACCTTGCGGCCGCGATAGAAGCCGGTCGGGCTGATGTGGTGACGCAGGTGCACCTCGCCGGTCGTCGGCTCGACGGCCGTGCCGGGAGCGGCGATCGCGTTGTGCGAGCGATGCATGCCGCGCTTGGACGGCGACTTCTTGTTCTGCTGGACGGCCATGACAATCTCCTGGGATCGGCGCCGGAACTACGGTCCTCGCGAGCCGAGCGACACGCTCGATTCGGCCGGCAAAAAAGCTGTGACTGCGCCGGAAGCCATGTCGCAACCGTCGCAAAGCCCGCCAGTGTAGCACGCCGCGCAAGCTGAAATCCATGCCGGATCAATCCGGACGCTGCTTGAGCGCGGCGAGCGCCGCGAACGGGTTGGCCGCCGGCTCGTCGGCCAGCGGCTCGTCGCCGGCGGACATCGGCAGCGGATCGGGGCAGACCTCGTGCCGCGGCACCAGCGGCAGCGCGAGGATCAGCTCGTCCTCGAGCAGGCCGTGCAGGTCGAAGCCGCGCGCGGCGACGAGCACGTCGTCCTCGAGCTCCTCGTCGAGCCGGGCGGCCTCTTCCTCGCTGTCGACGAAGCGGAACCAGCGATCGACGGCCAGCGGCTCGGCCACCGGCTGCAGGCAGCGCTGGCACTGCAGGCGCACGGTGGTCGTGGCGGCCAGGCGCAGCCAGGTCTCGGGCGCGCCGCCGACGACCGGGCGAAGCTCGCCGTCGGCACGCCACTCGACCGGCGCGGGCGCATCGGCGGCCGCCGGCATCAGCGAGGCGCCCAGGCGCTCGAACCCGGCCTGAGGCCAGGCGTCGGACAGCGTGGCGCCGGCCGCGGCAAAAGCGCGCACGTCGAGGCGTCGGGGGTCGTGATTCTTCTCGCGGGCCATGTCTCGGGGGTTGCCGGGCCGCGCGCCATGTGACAGTCGCATGTCGGTCCGGGGGCGCCGAGTGTAGCCGCCGGCCGGGCCGCAGGCGGATGGGACAATCCGGGACATGGACACTCCGCCGCTGATCCTCGGCTCGACCTCGCGCTACCGGCGCGAGCTGCTCGAGCGCCTGCGCCTGCCGTTCACCGTCGTCGCGCCCCAGGTCGACGAGACCCCCGCCGCCGGCGAAGCCCCCGCCGCGCTGGCACTGCGGCTGGCGCTGGCCAAGGCCCGGGCGGTGGCCGCGCTGCACCCGCAGGCCGTCGTCATCGGCTCGGACCAGGTGGCCGACCTGGCCGGCGAGCCGATCGGCAAGCCCGGCACGCACAAACGCGCCCGCGAGCAGCTGCAGCGCATGAGCGGGCGCGAGGTCGTGTTCCAGACCGCGGTGGCCGTCGCGCGCGCCGACACCGGCTTCGCCCGCGTGCTGCTGGCGCCGGTGCGCGTGCGCTTTCGCGCCCTGGGCGACGCCGAGATCGAGCGCTACCTGCAAGCCGAGCGCCCCTACGACTGCGCCGGCAGCGCCAAGAGCGAGGCGCTGGGCATCGCGCTGCTCGAGGCCATCCAGTCCGACGACCCGACGGCGCTCGTCGGCCTGCCGCTGATCCGCACCTGCACGCTGCTGCGCGAGGCCGGGCTGGACCCGCTGGCCGCCACGAGCCCCCAGAACTTGTCCGGGGCTCGTTCCGGCCCGGCGGACCGACGGGAGCCCCGGAGAGCGCCGCCGGCACGAGCGCGGCGGCACCCCGCCCCGGCACGCTGCTGCTGGTGCCCAACACGCTGGACCTCGGCGCCGAGACCATCGACCTGCAGGAAGTGCTGCCGCTGGGCGTGCTGCGCCGCGCCGCGACGCTGACGCACTGGGCCGCCGAGGACGCCCGCAGCGCGCGCGCGCTGCTCAAGCGCGTCGGCGCCGTCGTGCCGCTGGCCCGGCCGCTGCAGGAGATCACGATCACCGAGCTGCCGCGCCCGCGCAAGGGCAGCCGCGAGCCGGTGCCGGCGGCCGCCTGGCAGGCGCTGCTGGCGCCGGCGCTGGCCGGCCACGACCTGGGCCTGGTGTCCGAGGCCGGGCTGCCGGCCGTCGCCGACCCCGGCTCGGCGCTGGTGGCCGCCGCCCACCGCGCCGGCGTGCCGGTGCTGCCGCTGACCGGCCCGAGCTCGCTGATGCTGGCATTGGCCGCCAGCGGCCTGGAAGGCCAGAACTTCGCCTTCGTCGGCTACCTGCCGCAGGACGCCGGCGCACGCGCGGCGCGCATCCGCGAGCTCGAGGCCGCGTCGCGCCGCCTGGGCCAGTCGCAGATCCTGATCGAGACGCCGTACCGCAATGCCGCGATGCTGGCGGCGCTGACCGCGACACTGGCCCCGACGACGCGGCTGGCCGTGGCCTGCGGGCTGACGCTGCCCGGCGGCTGGACACGCAGCGGGCCGGTGGCCGACTGGCGAGCCCGGCCGCAGGACATGCCCGACCGGCTGCCGGCGGTCTTCTCGCTGCTCGGCAGCTAAGCCGGCGGCAGCTCGGCGCGGCGCGGCAGGTCGGCGCCGCGGCGCGAGCAGGTCAGGGCCGCCGCGCCGAGCGCAAAACCGAGCGCCGCGTCCAGCTCCGCCGCCTCCAGCGACAGGCCGCCCGGCTGCAGCCGGTCGCGTTCGGCCAGCCAGGCCAGCAGCGCCGCCTGCACCGTGTCGCCGGCGCCGACGGTGTCGGCCAGCACCACCGGTGGCGCCGGCCGGTGGGCCTCGGCCGTGGCCGTCCAGGCGCTGGCGCCGCGTTCACCGCGCGTGACGACGGCGAGCTCGACACCCGCCGCCAGCCAGCCGCGCGCGACGTCGGCCGGGTCGGCCCTCGGATACAGCCAGGCCAGGTCCTCGTCGCTGGCCTTCAGCAGCCGGCAGCGCGGCGCCATCCATTCGAGCGCCTCGCGCCAGCGCGCCACGTCGGGCTCGACACCCGGGCGCACGTTGGGATCGCAGGCCACGACGAGGCGCCGGTGCTCGCGCTCGGCCAGCGCGCGCAGCACCGAGGCGACCGGCTCGACGACGAGCGCGTAGGAACCGAGCTGCAGCACCCGGGCGGCCTCGGGCAAGGCGGCCGCCGCCGACGCCGGCAGCAGCCGGTCGGCGGCGCCGGTGCCGAGGAAACGGTAGCCGGGCCGGCCGTCGGCCGCGACGTCGACCATCACCAGCGTCGTCGGCGCGTCGAGCTCGGGCGCCAGGCGCGTGTCGACGCCCTCGGCCGCGAGCGCGGCGCGCAGCCGGCGCCCGGCGGCGTCGGCCGACAGCCCGCCGAGGTAGGCCACAGGACGGCCCAGCCGGGCCAGGCCGATCGCGACGTTGAAGGGCGACCCGCCGCAGCGGGCGTCGAGCAGCAACCCGGCGGGCGTCTCGCCGGCGGCGAAGACATCCATCAGGGCCTCGCCGCAGACGACGATCACGGCGTGCGGGGACGCCGGCCGCGCAGCGTCAGCGGCCGCCGCCGAGCAGCGCGGCGACCTTGCGCTTGGGGCGGATGTTGGGCGAGGCCGCCGCGCGCGCCGGGGCCGCCGCCGGGGCGGCCGGCGCGGCGTCGGAGGCGGCGGGCGCCGCCGACGGCGACGGCTCGTAGGGCCGGTCGAAGATCGGGTCGGCCGGCGGCTGCGCGGCGCGGCGCGGGGCGCGCTCGACCGATTCGGCACGCGGCGCCAGCTCGCGCTCCTCGTCGAAACGGCGGCGCGGGCGGCGCGCACGGTCGTCCTCGATCTCGAAGGGCTCGATCTCGATCTTCTTCTTGATCAGCTTCTCGATGTCGCCGATGAGCCGCGTGTCGTCGCGCGTGACCAGCGTCACCGCCAGGCCCGACGCGCCGGCGCGGCCGGTGCGGCCGATGCGGTGCACGTAGTCCTCGGCGTTGAACGGCACGTCGAAGTTGAAGACCGCCGGCAGGTCGGCGATGTCCAGGCCGCGCGCGGCGACGTCGGTGGCCACGAGCAGGTCGACCTCGCCGGCCTTGAACGCGGCCAGCGCTTTCAGGCGCTCGTCCTGGCTCTTGTCGCCGTGCAGCGCCTGGGTCTTCAGGCCGTCGCGCTCGAACGAGCGCGCCAGGCGCGCCGCGCCGAGCTTGCTGTTGACGAAGACGATGGCCTGCGACAGCTCGCGCTGGCGCAGGATCTGGCGCACGGTGGCGCGCTTGTCGTCGTCGCCGACGCCGTAGAAGCGCTGCTCGACGGTGGAGGCGGTGGCGTTGGGCCGCGCGACCTCGACCGTCACCGGGTCCTGCAGGTAGCTGCCGGCCAGGCGCTTGATCTCGGGCGAGAAGGTGGCCGAGAACAGCAGCGTCTGCCGCGTCTTGGGCAGGAACGACAGGATGCGCTGCAGGTCGGGCAGGAAGCCGATGTCGAGCATGCGGTCGGCTTCGTCGAGCACGACGTACTCGACCTGGTTGAGCACCGCGTTGCGGGCCTCGATGTGGTCGAGCAGCCGGCCCGGCGTGGCGATCAGCACCTCGACGCCGGCCTTCAGCTCGGCGGTCTGCGGCTTCATGTCGACGCCGCCGAAGACCACCGCCGAACGCAGCCGGGTGTGCTTGGCGTAGGTCTTGACGTTGGCGGCCACCTGGTCGGCCAGCTCGCGCGTCGGCGCCAGCACCAGCGCGCGCACCGGGTGGCGCGCCGGGGACATGCTGGTGTTCTCGTGCCGCAGCATCTTCTGCAGCAGCGGGATCGTGAAGGCGGCGGTCTTGCCGGTGCCGGTCTGCGCCGCGCCCATCACGTCACGGCCTTCCAGGACGATGGGGATCGCCTTGGCCTGGATCGGGGTCATGGCCCGGTAGCCGGCGTCGGCGACGGCGCGCAGGAGCTTGGGGTCGAGGGCGAGGGTGTCGAAGAGCGGCGCCGGGGCGCTCGTGGCAGCCGCGCTGTCCGCAGTGGAATCGGTCATTTCCGCCGATTATCGCAGGCATCGGGCTTTGCGCGCCGGGGCCCGAGCATCAGCAGCAGCCGTGGCGAGCGGAATCGCACGATCCCCCAGTACAGCCCGAGGTAGAGCAGCGCGAAGACCAGCAGGAATGCCCCCAGCGTGACCGTGCTGTCCCAGAACGCCATCGCCGGCACGATCGAGCACATGCACAGCGCCCAGAGCACCGGCGAGGTACGGGAGTTGCGCTTGGTGAGCGCCTGCACGCTGCGGTCGCCGACGGCCCAGCGCATGACCCGGCGGTAGACCAGAGAGTGCAGGTGGATGCCGTCCGGCATGTGCGCCGGCTGCTGGCGCAGGAACCAGCGCCGATAGATCGAGAACAGCGTCTCGAACACCGGATAGATGCAGACCAGCAGCGGGAAGATCGGCGAAACCTCCGGATTGCGCACGAGCAGCAGGATCGAAACCTCGGCGACGAAAAACCCGAGGAAATAGGCGCCGCCATCACCCAGAAAGATGAGCCCGGACGGGAAATTCCACAGGAAGAAACCGAGCACGGCCCCGATGCCGGCCAGCGAAAGCAGCGCGATCAGCGAATCGTCGACTTGAAAGCCGACGTAGGCGATGGCCGCCAGCATCAGCATCGCGCACATCGACGCCAGGCCGTTGAATCCGTCGATGATGTTCAGCGCATTGGCGATGCCGGCGACGGCAAAGACCGTCAGCACCAACGACCCGAACCAGAAGCCGACCAACCAGTCCAGCCCGGGTATCGCGGTGTAACGGATGGCCGCGTCCATGAAATGGAAGGCCAGCGCCGCCGACACCGCCGTCGCGACCAGCCGGCCCCGCGGCGTGACCGCCTCGGTGAGGTCCTGCACGAAGCCGGCGAGGAAGGCCGGCGCCGCGCACAGCATCAGCAGCAGGCCGAGGCGGCCGGACGGCGCGCCGTGTTCGTAGCCGATGACGAGGCAGGCGCAAATCAGCGCGAGCACGATGCTCAGGCCGCCGATTCGCGGCACTGCCACCGCGTGGAATTTCTGCGGCTTGGAGAAGTCGCGGTCTCCCGAACGATGGGCGTGAACCTTGGCCGAGCGCACCAGCAACAAGGTGAACACGACGGAGACGGCGAAAGCGACGAGCATCGGCTGCACCGGAAGATTCTAGGCATGGGGCCATGACGCAATGCCGACGCCGGCGTGTATGCGAAACGTCAAGATGGCTCGGATACGATAGGGCGCCTGCACCTCCTGCACGAGAACCATGTCGGCTTCCTCGAGACCGCTCCTGCCCCTGATCCTGTCGACGGCCCTGCTCGGCGCCTGCTCGCACCAGCTGCCGACCTCCGGCCCGAGCCGCAGCGCGATCGAGAACACCACCGCCGAGGTCGCGAGCCGCGCCGTGCAGGTCGTGGACATCGACGCGAAGGTCGCCCGGCGCCTGCTCGACCAGCGCCGCCATTCGCTGTTCTCCGAGGTGCTGGGCGGCCAGCGCGTGGCCACGACGATCGGCCTGGGCGACATGCTCGAGGTCAGTGTCTGGGAGGCCCCGCCGGCGACGCTGTTCGGCGGCGGCGCGGTGGACCCGCGAAACCCCTCGACGGTGCGCGCGACGACGCTGCCCGACCAGGTGGTCGACCGCGACGGCCAGATCAGCGTGCCCTTCGCGGGCCGGATCCCCGCCGCCGGCCTGACACCGCAGGCCGTGGAGGCCACGATCGTGTCGCGCCTGAAGGGCAAGGCCAACCAGCCCGAGGTGCTGGTGCGCGTGGTGCGCAACGTCTCGTCGACGGTGACCGTGGTCGGCGAGGTGAACACCAGCACCCGCATGCCGCTGACGGCCGGCGGCGAGCGCGTGCTGGACGCGCTGGCGATGGCCGGCGGCGTGCGCCAGCCCGTCCACAAGATGACGCTGCAGGTGACGCGCGGCAAGACCGTGGCCGCGCTGCCGCTGGACCAGATCATCCGCGACCCCGCGCAGAACGTGCCGCTGCAGCCGGGCGACGTCGTCACGGCGATGTTCCAGCCGCTGTCGTTCACCGCGCTGGGGGCGACCGGCAAGAACGAGGAAGTCGCCTTCGAGGCCCAGGGCATCACGCTGGCGCAGGCGCTGGCGCGTGCCGGCGGCCTGGTCGACTCGCGCGCCAACGCGCAAGGGGTCTTCGTCTTCCGCTTCGAGCGCGAGGACGCGCTCGCATGGCCGCGCCAGCCGGTCGGCACCACCCCCGACGGCCTGGTGCCGGTGGTCTACCGCCTGGACATGAGCGACCCGGCGAGCTTCTTCGTCATGCAGAGCTTCCCGGTCGCCAACAAGGACGTGGTCTTCGTCAGCAACGCGCCGGCGGCCGAGCTGCAGAAGTTCCTGAATCTCGTGTTCTCGGTGGTGTATCCGGTGTTGAACACGATCAGCGTGACGCGGTGAAGGCGCGCCCGGCCCCCCGACCGGGGCGGGGTCGACGGACTGCCGGCCATCGACCACGGCGACCGACCTAGCCCATGGCCTTCGTCTCCTACGCCCAGAACTTCGAGGACGTGATGCTCTGGCGCGCCTTCAAGGGCGTCGCCCAGGGTGTCTACATCGACGTGGGGGCGCAAGACCCGGTGATCGACTCGGTCAGCCAGGCCTTCCACGAGGCGGGCTGGCGGGGCGTCCACGTCGAGGCGTCGACGCACTATGCCGGGTTGCTGAAGGCAGCCCGGCCGGGTGATCTGGTGATCCAGGCGGCCGTCAGCGACGGCGCATCCGTGCAGCCCTTCTTCGAGATCGAGGGCACCGGCATCTCCACGATCGACCCGGAGATCGCGGCGCGCCATGCGGCGAACGGATTTCAGGTCCGCGAGACCGCCGTCGTCGGCATCACGCTCGAGATGGTGTTCGACGCCTGCCGCAGCGAGATCATCCATTGGCTGAAGCTCGACATCGAGGGGGCGGAGCGGCGCGCCCTGCTGAGCTGGGGCTCGAACGCCCATCGCCCGCTGGTGGTGGTCGTCGAGAGCACCTTGCCGATGTCCCAGGTCGAGAGCAGCGACCAGTGGGAACACCTGCTGCTCGAGCGCGGGTACGAGCCCGCCTACTTCGACGGTCTCAACCGCTTCTACGTGGTGCGGGAACGCGCCGACCTCAAGGCGGCGCTGTCGACACCGCCCAACGTGTTCGACGGGTTCTCCGTCAGCGGCCTGGCGTCGTCCCACATCCACGCCACCGTGGAGGCGCGCTGGCGCGGCGAGGCCGAACGGTCCGCCGCCGCACGGGCCGAAGCCGAGACACGCGACGCCGCATCGACAGCCTCGCTCGAGGCCTGCCGGCAGCAGCTGGCGGCATTGGAGGGCCGGCACGGCGAGACGATCCGACAGGTGCAGACGCTCGCCGAGCAGGCCGCGGCGCTGACCGCCGCCCTCGAGGACGCGCGGCAGGAGTCGGCGTCGCTGCAGACCGGCAGCGACCGGGCGCTGGCGCGCGCCATGCTCGACGCAGCCGAGGCGCGCCTGCAACTGGTCGACCAGCACCGCCGCACGCTGCAGGAGGTGCAGTCCGAGGCGATCGAGCGCATCGCCGACACGGTGCGCCTCGCCGACGAGGCGGCGAGGCTCCAGACGGAGCGCGCCGAGCAGCGCATCGCGGCCTCGGAGCAGGCCCGGCAGCAGGCACTCATCGAGATCAGGCGCCTGGAAGGCGAACTCGGGGCCTGGTCGGAACGGCAGGCCGAGACCGCCGTGGCGCTGCAGGCCGCGACGCAGGCGCTGCGCCGCAGCGAGGACGACGCGGCGCACTGGCGGGATCAGTACCAGCGCGCGACCGAATCGCTGGCCGTGGCCCAGGACCGGTTGTCCGACGCCATCCAGGCAGGCGAGACGCTGGCCCGCACGCTGCGGCACGAAGGCGACGAACTGAGGTCCCAGCTCGGGCTCGCCCAGGAAGAGCTGCGTCGCCAGCAGGCGCAAGCCGAGGCCGACCGCGGCCGAGCCGCCAGCGCCGAGCAGGCGCTGAACACCCGGGTGCGCGAGCTCGAAGCGGCGCAGACGCTCGAACTGGAGTCTCTGGCGCAGTCGCACCGGGACGACCAGGCGCGCCGCGCCGCCGAGGTCGCCGCCCTGCGGCAGACGCTGGCGCAGCGCGAGGCCGAGTCCCGTGCGCTGGCAGCCGAGCTCGCCGACGCCGCGCACGCCCTGCAGCAACTCAAGGAAACCACGGCGGGCCGCCTGCTCCACTGGCTCGGCCGGTTCCCGGAGCCGGCAGCTCGCGGGGCCGCGAGTTCCGATGCGGCCACGCCGCCCCCTCCCCTTTCATCCGCGCGGCCGCCCGTGCCGACGCCTTGCTCACCGGAGATGCCCGTGCTCGACAAACTTCTGGTCCTCGACGACCTGGAATTCGTCTACGCCGCCTACCGCACGATCCTCAAGCGGGAGCCGGACCCGGAGGGCGAGCGCAACTATGTCCAGCTGATGCGCGCCGGCGTCGACAAGATCGTCGTGCTGGCCGCCATGGCCGACTCCGAGGAGGGACGCAAGGCCGGCGTCGAGATCCCGGGGCTGGCCGCCGCACGCCGACGGCTCCGCTGGTCCCGGCTGCCGGTGGCCGGGCCGCTGCTCGGTCTTCTGCGGCCGGCCCCGGCGCATGACCCGACGCGGGCCTTCGTGAGCCAGTCGATCGGCCTGCATCACGCCGTGCGGGCCATGCTCGGCCAGGTCCAGGCGTCGGTGGAAGACGTCCGCCAACGTCAGGAGCGCATGGAAGCCACGCTGCGGCGCCTGGGCGAGCGCCAGGACGAGGTCGCCGCCGGCATGGCGATGCTGCACGCGCGCATCCAGCACGGCGGCGAGCCTGCCCCGGGGACTGTCGTGGCGCCGGCGGACGTGCCGTCCGGCGCGGACCAGCCGGCCGCGCACGACCTCCGTCTGGACCTCTTGCGAAAGGCTTCGGCATGGAAGACCTGACGGCATCGAACAGCACCGGGCCGTTCGCATCGCGAAGCCAGCGCTGGATCTTCGACCTTCAAGCCTGCCAGACCGCCGGGTCCGCACATCGCGGCGTCGGACGGTACTCGCAGTCGCTGTTCGAGGCGATCCTCGCCCGGCGCGAGGCGGTCGACCTGTGGGGCGTGCTGGGCAGCGGCCTGCCCCACCGCCCGGCCCTGCGCGGCCTCGGCGGCCACCGTGTCGTCGAGCTGCCGGCCTGGCCCGACGCCTTCGGCCGGCGCAAGCACCACGGCGGGCCACGCGACGAGCTGGAGGGCCTGCTGCTCGCGCACCGGCTGGCCCCGCTGAAGGCGGACCTGCTGCACGTGTCGCACGTCTTCGAGGGCTTCGGCGACGGCGTGGCGCTGCCCTCGCACGCCGCCAAGGCGCCGGGGCAGGTGGTCTCGGCGACGCTTTACGACCTGATCCCGCTGCTGTTCCAGGACCACTACTTCCAGAGTGACGAGTTCGCGCGCTGGTATCACGCGCGGCTGGACTGGCTGCGCCAGGCCGACCTGCTGCTCGCCATCTCGGAGTCCTCGCGCCAGGACGCGATCGACCTGCTGGGCATCGAACCCCGGCGGATCGTCACGATCCACGGCGGGATCGGCCCGCAGTTCGTGCCGGCGGCCGACCCGGCGGCCACGCGCGCCGCGATCCGCTCGAAGTACGGGCTGCGGGAGCGCTTCGTGCTGTACACGGGCGGCGACGATCACCGCAAGAACATCGGCGGGGCCATCCGCGGCTACGCCGAGCTGCCCGCCCCGTTGCGCCTGCACACGCAGCTGGTGATCGTGTGCTCGATGGACCCGTCGCGCCGCGAGATGTACCTCGACGAGGCCCGCCGGGCCGGGCTGGCGCAGGGCGACGTGCTGATCACCGGCTTCGTCCCCGAGGCCGATCTGGTCGGCTTCTACCAGTCCTGCGACGTCTTCCTGTTCCCCTCGCTCTACGAAGGCCTCGGGCTGCCGGTGCTGGAGGCGATGGCCTGCGGCGCGCCGACGATCGGCGGTGACAACTCCAGCATCCGCGAGCTGATCGGCCGTGCCGACGCGATGTTCGACGCCGCCTCGGGCCGCTCGATCGCGGGCGCCATCACCAAGGTGCTGACCGACGAAGGCTACGCGGCCGAGCTGCGCGAGCACGGCCACCGCCGCGCCCCGCTGTTCACCTGGCAGCGCAGCGCCGGCCTCGCCGTCGAGGCGATGGCCGAGGCGGTGCAGCGGCACACGCAGCAGGGCACGAGCGCGGCCGTCAGCGGCTGGGTGCCCCGCAAGCGGCTGGCCGTGCTGACGCCGCTGCCGCCGTGCCGCTCCGGCATCGCCGACTACAACGCGAAGTTCCTCCCCTTCCTGGCGCGTCACTTCGACATCGACCTCGTGGTCGACGGCTACGCGGTGAGCGACAGCGCCCTGACGGCCACGTTCCCCGTCCTGCAGGCGAGCGAGTTCGAACGTGTCGCGCACCTGTACGACGCCATCCTCTACGAGTTCGGCAACTCCGAGTTCCATCGCTACATGCTGCCGCTGCTCGAGCGCTTCCCGGGCGTGGTGGGGCTGCACGACGCCTTCCTGAGCGGCCTCTACGGCTACCTGGACTTCCATCTCGGCGACTCCGGCAGCTACCCGCGCACGATGGTCGCGGTGCACGGGGCACAGGCCCGGCGTTTCTACGCCCCGGCGATGCGCCACCCGGAACCCAATGGCGGCACGATGGTCGAGCTGCCGTGCACGAAGCAGGTGCTGGACCGCGCCCTGGGCGTGATCTCGCACTCGCCGTTCAACCTGGAGGTGGCACGACGCCACCATCCCGAAGGCTGGGCAGCGCCGTACCGGACCATTCCCCAGATGGTCCCGAGGCCCGAGCGGGCCCGCGCCGGCCGGGCCGAACTGCGCGCCCGGCTGGACATCGCCGAGGACGCGCTGGTCATCGCCACCTTCGGCCACGTCGCGTGGACCAAGTGGGGCGACCGGCTGCTGCAGGCCTTCCTGGCCTCGGACCTGCGGGACGATCCTCGCGTGCACCTGCTGTACGTCGGCGAACTCGCGCGCGACCCCTTCGGACAGACGCTGGCCGAGGACATCGCCGCGGCCGGGCTGGGGCAGCGCATCCGCATCACCGGCTTCCTCGACGAAGCGGACTACGCCGACCATCTGCACGTGGCCGACATCGCGATCCAGTTGCGCACCAAGAGCCGCGGCGGCACGCCCAAGGGGGTGCTGGACTGCCTGGCCCACGGCGTGCCGGTCATCGTCAACGACGATGCCAGCTACCGCGACTATCCGGACGACGTGGTCGTCAAGATCTCCGCCGACCCGTCGGTGGAGGAGATCGCCTCCGCCCTGACCCGGCTCGCCGCGTCCGAGCCCACCCGGGCCGGCTTCGCCGAGCGCGGGCTGCACCACGTGCGGGAGGAACACGATCCGGCGCGGTGCGCAGGCCTGTACGCGGCGGCGATCCACGAGTTCATGGCCCGCGCCGAGGCGGCGCGGGAAACGCACGCGGCCACCGCCGCCGCCCCGCTTCTGGCCAGGACCGAGGACGCTTACCGCGCCACCAACGCCTTCGCCGACATCCTCGAGGCAACGCGGCCCGTGACGTTCGGCCGCCGCCGGATCTTCGTGGACGTCAGCTACATCGCCGCCCAGGATCACGAGACAGGCATTCCGCGGGTGGTCAAGAAGATCGTCCACCACATGTACACGAGCGCTGCGGCCGGAGTGGAGGCCGTCGCCGTGAGGCTGGTCGACGGCCGTTTGCAGGTGGCATCGGACTGGCTCCTCTCGAAGGGGCTGCTGCATCCGGCAGAGGCCGATGCGGTCGAACGGAACCGTCATGTCGAGTTCGCCCGAGGAGACTGCCTGCTGATGCTCGACTCGTCCTGGGCTCGTTACTCCGAGTTCCACGCCGAGTTCGGGCGGGCCAGGGCCGCCGGCGCCCGAGTCGTGACCGTCGTGTATGACCTGCTTCCGTTGCGGCTGCCGCCCGAATGCGTGGTGGAGGGCGGCGCGGCCTGGTTCCGCGCCTGGGCAACCGATGCGATCAACTCAAGCGACGCCTTGATCGGCATCTCGCGCGCCGTGGCTGACGATCTCCAGGTGTTCATCGGGGAAACGCAGGGTTTGCGGCACACCCCGAAGCTGGGCTACTGGCACCTGGGCTCGGACATTGCCGACACGCCCGACGCGGTTCACGACACCCCGGCCGTGCAGCGCCTGGGCCAACGGCCTTATCTGCTGATGGTCGGCACCATCGAGCCCCGGAAGTGCCACGACGAAGTGCTGCGCGCGATGGAGCGCCTCTGGAGCGAAGGCAGCGAGCTGGGTCTGGTGATCGCCGGCAAACACGGCTGGCTGCGCGAGTCGCTGATGGAGGAGATGCGCCGCCATCCCGAGCAGGGACGGCGGCTGCACCTGCTGGAGCACCCCAGCGACGCGGACATCCAGGCGCTGTACGACAAGGCCGCCGGGCTGATGTTCCTCTCGAGGGGAGAGGGCTTCGGCCTGCCCCTCGTGGAGGCGGCCAACCACGGGACGCCCGTCGTATGCTCGGACATCCCGGTGTTCAGGGAAATCTGCGGCCCGTACGCGACCTACGTGCCCGGCTTCGCCCCCGAGCAGGTCGCCGACACCGTGCGGGCCTGGTGGGCGGCCTGCCGCAGCGGCGGCGTGCCGGACACGCGGAGCATGCCTCGCCTGACCTGGGCGCAGAGCGCCGAAGCGCTGTGCAAGGTCATCCTCGAAGACGATTGGATCAATTAGGAGAAGAGAGTGTCTGCCTACTCAGAAATCAAGACTTGCCGCGTCGGAGGTGGCAGTGACCTGGTCTCCGTGCTGAACCTGGGCCAGCAGGCGCTGACCGGCGTCTTCCCGCGCTCGGTGTCCGAGCCGGTGACGGTCGGTCCGCTGGAACTGGTGTGGTGCCCGAGCAGCGGGCTGCTGCAGCTCAAGCACTCGTACGAGGCCTCGGAGATGTACGGCGACAACTACGGTTATCGCTCGGGCCTGAACCAGTCGATGGTCAACCACCTCACCGACAAGGTCGCCTACCTGGAGCGCCTGGCCAAGCCGGTTGCCGGCGACGTCATCGTCGACATCGGCAGCAACGACGCGACGACGCTCAAGGCCTACACGACGTCGGGGCTGCGCCGGATCGGCATCGACCCGACGGGCAAGAAGTTCTCCAGCTACTACCCGGCCGACGTGTCGCTGGTGCCGGACTTCTTCTCCGCCGCGGCATACCGCAGCGTCGAGCCGACGAAACAGGCGAAGATCGTCACCTCGATCGCGATGTTCTACGACCTCGAGTCGCCGATCGCGTTCGCGCAGCAGATCGCGTCGATCCTGGCCGACGACGGCATCTGGCATTTCGAGCAGAGCTACATGCCGTCGATGCTGCGCACCAACTCCTACGACACGATCTGCCACGAGCACCTGGAGTACTACTCGCTCCACGTGGTCCAGACCATCCTGAAGGCCGCCGGCCTGCAGCTGGTCGACGTCGTGATGAACGGCATCAACGGCGGCAGCTTCGCCGTCACGGCCGCCCGCGCCGAGAACAAGACGATCAAGCCCAACCGCGCGGTCATCGAATGGCTGCTCGCGCAGGAAGACCGCATGGGGCTGAACACGCCGCGGCCCTACCGCGAGTTCGAGGAGCGCGTGTTCCGCCACCGCGAGGACCTCACCCGACTCATCCGCTCGCTCAACGCCGACGGCAAGCGCATCCTCGGCTACGGCGCCTCGACCAAGGGCAACGTGACGCTGCAGTTCTGCGGCCTCACCGCCCAGGACATCCCGGCGATCGCCGAGGTCAACGAGGAGAAGTTCGGCCGCGTGACTCCGGGCACGCACATCCCGATCGTCTCCGAGGCCGAGGCCCGCGCGATGAAGCCGGATTACTTCCTCGTGCTGCCCTGGCACTTCAAGGACGGCATCCTGCGGCGCGAGAAGGAGTACCTGGCCAACGGCGGCCGGTTCATCTTCCCGTTCCCCGAAATCGAGATCATCTGAGCGCGGCCATGAAGTCTGCAGTCATCACCGGGATCACCGGACAGGACGGCGCCTACCTCACGCAGCTGCTGCTGTCCAAGGGCTACCGCGTCTACGGCACCTTCCGCCGCACGAGTTCGGTCAACTTCTGGCGCCTGGAGGAACTGGGCGTGGCGGGCCACGAGAACCTCCACCTGGTGGAGTTCGACCTGACCGACCTGAGCACCTGCATCCGGCTGCTCCAGACGGCCGAGCCCGCGGAGGTCTACAACCTCGCGGCGCAGAGCTTCGTGGGCGTGTCCTTCGAGCAGCCGCTGACCACGGGCGAGATCACCGGCATCGGCGCGGCCAACCTGCTCGAGGCGGTGCGCATCGTCGACCGCAAGATCCGCTTCTACCAGGCCAGCACGTCCGAGATGTTCGGCAAGGTGCAGGCGATCCCCCAGAGCGAGACGACCCCGTTCTACCCGCGCAGCCCGTATGGCGTGGCCAAGCTCTACGCGCACTGGATGACGGTCAACTACCGGGAGAGCTACGACCTGTTCGCGTCCAGCGGCATCCTGTTCAACCACGAGTCTCCGCTGCGCGGCAAGGAGTTCGTCACGCGCAAGATCACCGACGGCATGGCCAAGCTGAAGCTGGGCCTGGCGGGGCCGCTCGAGCTGGGCAACATCGACGCCAAGCGCGACTGGGGCTATGCGCAGGAGTACGTCGAGGGCATGTGGCGCATGCTGCAGGCCGATGCGCCCGACACCTTCGTGCTGGCGACCAACCGCACCGAGACCGTGCGCGACTTCGTCACCATGGTCGCGCGCGCGGCCGGGTTCGAGCCCGAGTTCGCCGGTCACGCGGAGGCCGAGACCGCCGTCGACAAGAAGACCGGCCAGCTCATCATGCGCATCAACCCGCGCTACTACCGTCCGGCCGAAGTCGACCTGCTGATCGGCAACCCCGAGAAGGCCGCGCGGGTGCTGGGCTGGAAGCCGCAGACCACGCTGGAACAGCTCTGCGACATGATGGTGAAGGCGGACATCGACCGCAATCGCCGGGGCGCCTCCTGGTAAGGACCGATGTCGATGGAGCTCAGCCAGCGGATGAGCCGGGAGCGATGAAGCGTTTCTCCCGGATCGTCGTCCACGTCGGGCCCGAAAAGACCGGCTCCACGGCCATCCAGACCGCATTCGACCTTGGCCGCGAGGCCATCGCGGAGGCTGGCGTGCTCTACCCCCGCGGGGGGTGGCACGCCCAGCTCGGCTCGTGTTTCGCCGAGCGGCCCGAGCAGTACATCTACAACGTGCTGAGCGGCCGGCTGGACCCGGCATCGCGCGCGAGGCAGGACGCCGAGTACCTCGCCGGGATGGAGGACGAGTTCCGGTCCTCGGCGTGCGGGACCGTCCTGCTGTCCTACGAGGGCTTTGCCAGCCTGGATGCCGGCGGGCTGCGGAACCTGGCCGCGTACCTGCGGACCTGGTCGGACCGTGTCGAGGTGCTCGGATACTGCCGCGAGCCGCTGGGTTACGCCCTGAGCGCGGCGAGCCAACGGGTGCGCTCGGGCGTCGCGCCCTGGGAGCCGGTGCCCGTCTGCCCCTACGCCGACTACTACGAGGCGCTGGCGGGCGCCTTCGGCCTCGACAACCTGAGCGTCCACGCCTTCGATCGCAGCCGGCTTGCGGATGGCGACGTGGTGAGCGACGTGGCGAGGTTCCTCGGGCTCGACGATGCCACGACGATGCTGCTGCGGTCGCTGGGCCGCGAGGGCGAGAACCCGACGCTCTCCGCCCTGGCGATGGAGGTCGGGCAGAGGCTGGCCGAACGCTGCCTCGCGCAGTCGCCGGTCGGCGAGGCGTTCCATGTCAGGTTCTCGACCGCCCTGTCGCTGCTGGGAGGACCGAAGGGCGGCATCCCGGACGGCCTGCACGCCGCGATCGTCGAGAGCGCCGCACCGCACACGCGTTACCTGGAACGCCAGTTCGGCATCGTCTTCGCACCTCCGCACGGACTGGCCGGCGCCGGGCAGCCCGGGCCCGACCGGACCGTCGTCGACGTGGCGACCGAACTGATCGCCCAGTTGACCAGCGCCGCCCCGGCGCCCCCACAAACGGACTTCGACGG
The DNA here is from genome assembly GCF_020966565.1 of Rubrivivax sp. JA1055. Lineage (NCBI taxonomy): Bacteria > Pseudomonadati > Pseudomonadota > Betaproteobacteria > Burkholderiales > Sphaerotilaceae > Rubrivivax > Rubrivivax sp. JA1055. The sequence continues at coordinate 429,659 of NZ_JAJKFP010000001.1, forward strand.
CGACGTGTGCATCGTCGGGGCCGAACTGCGGCCGGGCGGCACGATCACGACCGGCAGCCTCGTCACGATGGAAGTGCAGGTGGAGATCCGCCGCAAGCTCACGGGCCTCGTCGCCGGGCTCCACGTCCGCAAGTCCGACGGCAGCCTGGCCTACGGGACGAACACACAAATGCTCGACTGCGGGTCGATCACCGCCGGCCCCGGCCGCTACACGGCGACACACCGGCTGCTGGCCGATCTGGAGGCGGGGGCCTACACCGTGGGTTTCAGCTTCTCCGTCCTGGAGAACGGCGCCTGGCAGGACCTGTGCTGGCGCCACGCCACGCTGCGGTTCGAGGTCCTGCCGCCGATGAAGCGCAACGGCGTCGGCAGCCGGGATCTCGTCGCCGCGATCACCATGCGCCCGGCCTCGTCACCGGGCCGCCGCGCCACGACCGACGTGACACTCCACGAATGAAACGAGTACTGCTCACCGGCGCCGACGGCTTCGCGGGCCGCTACCTTGCCGCGGAGCTCGGGGCCCACGGCTACGAGGTCATCGGGCTGCTGCGCGAGCGGCTGGCCGACGACGCCACGCTGCCTGCGTGCCACGAGATCCACTACGCCGACCTGGACGACCCGGACGGACTCAGGCGTGTGGCCGCGACCTGCGCCGCCGACGCGGTGGTGCACCTCGCGGCCATCTCGTTCGTCGCCCACGGGAGCGTGGAGGCGATCTACCGCACCAACCTGATCGGAACCCACCACCTGCTGGAAGCCTTGCATGGTGCTCCCCGCGTGCCCGAGGCGGTGATCCTGGCCAGCAGCGCCAACGTCTACGGCAACGCCGCGGTGCCGGTGCTGGACGAGTCGGTGCCGGTGGCGCCGGCCAATGACTACGCCGTGAGCAAGGTGGCGATGGAGCAGATGGCCCGGCTGTGGCTGGACCGGCTGCCGATCACCGTCGTCCGGCCGTTCAACTTCATCGGCATCGGGCAGGCCGCCAGCTTCGTGCTGCCGAAGATCGTCGACCACTGCAAGCGTCGCGCGCCGGTGATCGAGCTGGGCAACCTGGACGTGGAACGCGACTTCTCCGACGTGCGAACCGTGGCCGAGGTCTACCGGCGCCTGCTCGAGAAGCCGGCGCCCGGCCGGACCTTCAACATCTGCTCGGGCCGGGCCTACGGCCTGCGCGAGATCCTGCAGATGGTGAGCGAGCTGACCGGCTGGACGCCCCAGGTCCACGTCAACCCCGCCTTCGTGCGGCCCAACGAGGTCAAGCGCCTGATGGGCAGCAAGGCCCTGCTGGAGTCGCACATCGGCCCGGTCGACGGCCCCGACCTCCGCTCGACGCTGGCCTGGATGCTGACCTGAACCGCGGCACGGCAACTGCCGCGCCCTACTGCTGAACAACGCTATGAGCACCGATGAGGAGTGGGAACGCTGGGGCGCGCGCGACCCGTACTTCGGCGTCCTGACGCACGAGAAGTACCGCCGCGGCAATCTCAGCGATGCCCACCGCCAGGAGTTTCTGGAGTCCGGGCGGCTGCACGCCGAGTACGTGCTGGGCCTGGTGCGCACGCACGTGCTGGCAGGGTTCCAGCCCCGCCGCGTGCTGGACTTCGGCTGCGGCGTGGGGCGGGTGCTGATCCCGTTCGCCCAGCTGGCCGACGAGGCCGTCGGCGTTGACGTCTCGCCGTCGATGCGCGCCGAGGCGGCGCGCAACTGCAGCTCGGCCGGCGTGCACAACGTGCAGCTGGTCGCCTCGGACGACGAGCTGACCCAGGTTCAGGGACAGTTCGACCTGGTGCACTCGTGCATCGTGCTGCAGCACATCGAGCTGGCACGCGGCCGGGCGCTGTTCTGCCGCCTGGTGGAGCGCATCCGTCCGGGGGGCGTGGGGGCCTTGCACGTCACGTTCGGCTGGAACGCCTTTCCCGAGCGCTTCGGCCAACCTCCAGCCCCCCCGCCGCCCCAAGCCCGCAGCCGCCTGCGACAACTGCTCTCGCGGGTGAAGACCGCGATCGTGCCGCCGCCTCCGCCTCCCTCGGGCGCGGCTCCCGACGGCGACCCGGAAATGCAGATGAACTTCTACAACCTCAGCGAGCTGATGTTCGTGCTGCGCGAGGCCGGCGTGGAGCGCGTCCACGTCGAACTCACCGACCACGGAGGCGCGTACGGCGCGTTCCTGCTGTTCCGGTGCGCGGGGCCGCATGCGGCCAACTGAGCCCCTAGACTCTCTCGCTCGCCGGAGACGGCTTCGTCACCGGCATGCCCCCGGGAGCCTTTCCCGCCAATCTGTCGACATCCGCACCGAGGCGTGCCCGGTCCCCAGCGGAGTTCCCTTTCGCCCCTTCAACTGACTGACCAACATGAGCAGCTTCCAAGTCTCGAACTTCGGTGAGATCTTGCATGCGAGTCGCACCAAGATGCTGGAGCGCCTGCCACGCGGGGTCGGCGTGTTCTGCTCCGCGGGCTGCTCGGGACTCTGGTACTTCGATTGGGTCGAGAAGGCCCTTGGCCCGATCGGCCGGCACGTCGGCGTGGAGCTTTACTCGCCGAAGCCGGATGGTCTGCCGAGGAACGTCCAGTGGATCGCCGCCAGCGTGTCGAACATGACCGGTGTCGCCACCGAGTCGGCCGACGTGCTGTTCTCCGGCCAGAACATCGAGCATCTGTTTCCGCAGGACGTAGTGGGCTTTCTGTCGGAAGCCAATCGTGTCCTCAAGACCGGCGGCACGCTCTGCATCGATTCCCCCAACCGCGCCATCACCCAGCACTTGTCCTACTCGCAGCCGGAGCACGTGCTCGAGTTCACCGTCGACGAGGCCCGGGAACTGGTGACGGCGGCAGGATTCACGGTCACCGGGGTGCATGGCATCTGGCACTGTCTCGACGACGAGGGCCGGGTCTTGGCGATCGACCACTGCACCAGCGAAGACGAGATCGAAACGCGACTGGCGCGCGCAGAGACGCTGCCGCGCGAATCCTTCATCTGGTGGCTGACGGCCACGAAGAGCGGCCCGGTGTCGCCCGACTTCAAGTCCAAGGCTGACAGCGTCTTCATGCGGCAGTTCCCGGGTTTTGTGCGATCCCGCTATCGCCTGATCAACGGCGAACCGGTCGGAGCCGGCGGCTCGGAGGCCATCGTGCGTGTGGACGGTCAGTCCGGGTACATCTTCCATGGCCCGTACATTCCGCTCGCACCGGGACGCTACGTGAGCGAGTTCCACTTCGAGGCCCAGCGAGACGGCGGCGCGCTCAGGTTCGACGTCTGCTCCAACTTCGGGAAGGTGACCCACGCCGAGACCTCGGTGCCGATGCAGGCGGGACTGGGGTGGCAAACGGTCAGGCTGGCCTTCGAGATCGACCGCTACACCACCGCCGTTGAATGCCGGGCCATCGGCGAAGGCGGCGCGGCCCTGCTGCGGTTCGGCGCCTTGATACTGCCGACCGGCTGCGGCCAGAAGTAACGCCGCGTCCCTCAAGATCGCTGATTGCAGCGAGGTCGCGCGCCGGCACCGGGCTCCACGATGCAAGACGAACGCGCCGACGATGGCGTCCGTCGAAACGCACGCGTCGCGCGGTCCGACCGGGTGCCGCCAGGCGGGCCGAGTCGTTCCCGGCGCCCGCGTCAGCGGCGCTCGCCCCGGGCCGCCCGCTCGAAGACGTAGAGACGCCCGAAGTCCGAGGGCGGGCAGTCGATGCGCCGGCCCTCGAGCCCCGAGCGCGCGAACAGCTCGTAGAGGAAGGCCTCGGAAAACCCCAGCTCGAACCAGCGGGTCTGGCGCATGACCACGGCCACCTCGCTGTGCAGGCGCACGCCCCAGGGGTAGGGCACGGCGGCGTACTCCTTCTCGACGATGGGCTCGCCCCCGAGCACGATGCGCCCGCCGTCGTCCAGCATGTCGGCGATCTGGGGCACCACCTCGGCGAAGTCCAGGCAGTGGTGGAAGCTCTCGTAGAACCAGATCAGGCGATACCGCCGGCCGGGATGCGGGTTGTGTCCGAAACGCCCGTGGTGCGCGCTCAGCGGCACCCGGAAGAAGGCCGCCTGCTCGCTGACGTGGCGGCAGAAGGTCGCGGAGATGTCGACCGTGTCGACCACGACGCCGAGACGCGCCAGCGCCAGGGCGGACTGGGCGAAGCCGGCGCCGTACTCGAGGGCGTGGTCGCCCGCCTTGACGCCGGCGTGCTTGAGCAGCATGCCGGTGGCGAGCCAGTGGTCGCCCGCCGACGCGACCGCCGCCGGATCACGCCGGACGTAGTAGCCAGGCTGCCTGACCGGGTCGACCTCGCCCCAGGCGTGCTCCTGCTCGTCGAGCGCCGGGTCGTAGTCGCGGTCCACGCCGCAGACCAGTTGCCACAACCGGATCTGCTGCGCGCGGTAGGCCGCGCTCCACGGGTCGAGCCCGTGCACGAACCACGAGGGCAGCGCCATGTGCGCATGGCGGTAGGGCTCCCACGGCCCACCCTCGACCGGCCCCTGGCGGGCGTAGACCTCGGCCAGGTGGTCGATGTCCTCCGGGCCGAAGAAGCGGGCTTCGTCGGGCGGCGGCGGCCCGGCCAGGCGCCTCCCGAGACGACGCAGCAGCGAGCGCACGTTCAGGCCTGCGCCCGCCCGCCCAGGCGCAGCAGGAACTCGCGCCATTGGGGCAGGACGCGGTCGGGCCGGTACTGCGCGGCGACGCCCTGGCCTCGCTGCCGCAGGTCCTCGCGAAGACCGCCCGCCTCGCCCGCGATCAGGCTGGCGATGGCCTGCGCCATCTCGGCCGGCGAATAGGCGTTGAAGTAGACCGCGGCATCGCCGTAGACGTCCCGGTGCACGCGGATGTCGGACGCCGCCACGACGCCTCCAGACGCCATGGCCTCGATGCCGGAGAAGTCGAAGCCCTCGCAGAAGCTGGGGCAGACCGTCGCCGCGGCATGGCGGTACAGCAGCCGCAGATCGTCCGAAGGCACGTTGTGCAGCAGGTGCACGCCGCCCCGCTTGAGCCAAGGCGAGAAGCGGTCGAGGATCGCCTGGTGCTCCCAGCCCAGGCCGCCGACGCACACCAGGTTCAGCGACGGGTGGCCGTTGGCACGCAGCAGTTCCCAGGCATCGATCAGCGCGCGGTGGTTCTTGCGCGGCTCGATGGTCGACACCATCAGCAGATAGGGCAGACGCCCCTGCGTGAGGTCGGCGTCGGAGACCGGTGCGCCGCCGTCGCAGGGTGCATGCCGGTTCTTGCGGCTCCAGATGATCTCGGGCACCCGGTCGGCGCTCTCGCGCTCCTCGACGAAGTGGTGGGACACCATGTTGGGGATCGTCACCGTGCGGGGCTCGAGCTCCGGCATCACGGTCAGCAGGTCCTGACGGGTGGCCTCGGAGACGCAGGCGAACCAGGCACCGTCGGCGGCATTGCGGCGCAGCGCCGCGTAATGCATGGCACGGTGGTAGGCGCGCTGCTTGATCGTGTGCGGCATCAGCAGCGGGATGGCATCGTGGTAGCGCACGACCATCGTCGTGCCGCGCGCCACGCGCCCCGGGTAGGGCGTCTCGGCGATGAACACGTCCAGGCCGCGGGTGTCCAGGCGGGGATACAGCGCATGGCCCAGCGCCGCGGTCGCCACGCCGACGGCGTTCGTCATCATCCACGGCCAGCGCAGCACCCTGAACTGGCGCGACGTCACCGCCTCGAAGTCCTCGGCCGGCAGGGTCTTGGCGAACATCTCTCGCCAGACGAAGTCCTGGAAGTGACGCGCGTCGAAGGCGGTGAGCGCCACGCGCCGGCCCGCCGCCGACCCGAGCGCGGCCAGGCCGGGCCCGGCGATGCGCAAGAAGGTCTTCTGCGCCCACTCCAGGCGGTGCGACATCGGCCCCTGGATCAGCGAGACGACCACGCGCGACAGCCGGTCGATCTCGTCGGGCGCGGACAGGCGGCGCGACACGAGGCCGTCGCGATCCACCGGCAGCCCCGGCGCCAGCACCAGGTTGCCGCTCTGCAGCAGGCCGACCACCTCGACCTCGTCGATCCGTGCCAGCCCGCGAAAGAGCAACCGGGCTTCCTGCGGGATGCCGCTGTGGCCGTCGAACGACGGCCGCATGTCCAGAAGTACTTTCAAGGTGCTCAATCGAACTGGGGCCCCGGAGGCGGGACGTACTGCGACTCGTAGAACGCGAACGCCTCGTCGACGGTGGGGAACTGGTACAGGTGCCCCAGGTGAAGCACGGCCGCGCGCTCGCAGTACATGCGGATGATGTTCGGGTCGTGCGAGACCAGGATGAACGACCGGTCCCTGCGCTTCTGGAACAGCTCGACGTGGCAGCGCTCGCCGAAGCGCGAGTCGCCGACCGCCATGCCTTCGTCGACGAGGAAGCAGTCGAACTCGATCGCCATCGACAGCGCGAAGGCCAGGCGCATCGCCATGCCGGCCGAATAGTGCATCACCGGCTCGCGCAGGTAGATGCCGAGCTCGGTGAACTCCTCGACGAAGGGCACCAGCGGCTTCCAGTCGACGCCGTAGACGCGGCAGACGAACTTCAGGTTGTCCAGCCCGGTGAGGTGGGTCTGGAACGCCCCCGTGAAGGCCAGCGGCCAGCTGACGCTCATGCCGCGATGGATGCGGCCGGAGGTCGGCCGCTCGGCGCCGCTGAGCAGGCGGATCAGCGTGCTCTTGCCCGCACCGTTGCGGCCGAGGATGCCGATGTGGCGCCCCCGCTCCAGCGTCATGTCGACGTGGTCGAGCACCCGGCGCCGGCCCAGCCGGGTGCCGTAGCTCTTGCAGACCTGTTCGAGGCGAATCAACGCGACCCCACCCGGTTGCCGGCATCGCGCACGAGGAACAGCCCGATCAGGGTGAGCACCAGGTTCGCCATGCACATGTAGCTGATGTCGTAATGGGTCCTGACGGCGTTGCCGAAGTAGCCCTCGCGCAGCAGCTCGACGCCGTGCACCATCGGCAGCAGCAGGACGACCTTCTGCGCCGCGGTCGGCAGCCAGTCGACCATGAAGGCCGCCCCGGACAGCGGGAACAGCAGGTAGGCCGAGGGATGCCAGAAGCGCTCGACCACCTCGCTGTAGGCGGTCGCGGCGCCGACGACCATGGCCAGGGCGGCGCCGAACCAGGCCAGCAGCAGCCAGCCGAACACGACCAGCAGCGGGTCCTGCGGCGGCCCGATCCACTCCACGCCGATGAAGACCGCGGCCAGCACGATGAACGAAGCCGTCGCGCCAGCCTCCTCGAGCAGGATGCGGGTGACGAAGACGTCGATGACCTTGACGTTGCGGTGGTACAGCAGGTTGAGGTTGCTCTGGATGCCGCTGGTGCAGCGCCCCACGGTGTTGCGCCACATCAGCACCGACGAGTAGCCGGTGATCGCGAACGCGACGATGGGCAGGCTGGAGCCGTGGTGCATGCCGGCCGCCGACCAGAGTGCGGTCACGCCGAGCGTGAACAGCATGGGTTCGGCCACCAGCCACAGCACGCCGACGTTCTCGCGCCCGAAGCGCGTGATGACCTCGCGCATCATCAGCGCCCAGACCACGCGCCGCTGGATGGCGAACGAGGCCCTCAACGATTCACGCGACTCCATGCCGGCTCATTCCGTATGCTCGCGCACGCTCGCGACGACGAGACCGGCCACGCCCCAGAGCAGCAGGCCGACCACCAGCACCGTGAGCACGCCCCGCATCCGCCGCGGCTCCACCGCCCGGTCCGGCTCGTTCGGCTGCACCAGCCGCTCCAGGTAGAGCTGCTTGCGCGCCGCCTCGTTGCGCGCCGTGTCCAGCGCGGTGAGCGACGCGGCGAGCTGGCGGTCGGCAAAGGTCTTCTCCAGCAGCAGGCGGTCGTACTGCGGCGACTTGGCGCTCAGGCCGCCGCTGCGGCCCAGCACGCGCGAGTTCTCCTCGGCGACGGCCTTGCGCAGCGAGTCCACCCGCGCCTGCAGCACCGAGACCTGCGGGTTGCGCGGCGACACGCGCCGCACCTGGTCGAGCTGGGTCTCGGCCGCCAGAAGTTCCTCGCGGACCTTGGCCACGCCCTGCAGCTGCAGCGCGCTCTGGCGGTCCGGGTCGAAGACGCCGCGGTCGCTGCGGAACGACGACAGCGCCGCCGCCGCCTCCTTGGAACGCTCCTCGGCCAGCCGCACCTCGCTCTCGGCCACCTGGATCAGGTCCTGCCGGCTGCGGATGTTCATCGTGTTGACCAGGCGCTCGCCCATCTCGAGCAATTGCTCGTTGATGCGCTTGGCGTCGGCGGCGGTGTAGGCACGGACCTTCAGCACGCTGATCGACGACACCGTGTCGTACTCGATCGCGACGTGCTTCAGGTAGTGGCGGTGCAGCGCCTCGAAGCTGTCGTCCCAGGGTTCGGTGGGGAAGCGGTTGACGCGGTCGATGGCCGGCGCCGAGAACGCCTGGCGCAGCTGCAGCCGCTCGTCGAGCTCGCGCAGCGCGTCGCGGCTCTGGATGAAGTCGTGCACGGAGTAGGTGTCGTCCTGGCTGCGCGAGAAGCCGGTGCCCTGCAGCAAGGCGCCGAGCCCGGTCTGGTTGGACCGCTGCGGGCTGCGCACGACGAAGCGCGACTCGGAGACGTAGACGTCGGAGGCGACGACGCCGTAATAGACGACCGCCAAGGCGGTGGGGATCAGCACCGTGACGATGAAGAGGGCATCGAAACGGCGCCGAAGGCGCTGCAGGCGGGAGGAAATCGTCATGCGTTCAATGGCGGCGCGAGCCGCTGGTACAGATGCAACATGCGCGTGCTCATCAGCGCGCCGCCGAACTCTTGCTCGTAGCGGCGCCGTGCCGCGGCGCCGCAGCGTGCGCGCAGCGCGTCGTCCGTCAGGAGGCGGGCCAGCGCCCCGGCGAGCGCCGCACGGTCTCCGGCCGGGACGTTGAAGCCGGTCTCGCCGTCGCGGTTGACCCACGGAACGCCGGAGCCCGGGAGATCGGTGGCGACGATGGGCTTGCCCATGACCATCGCCTCGAGCATCGCGACGCCGTAGGCTTCCGCGCGCACCGTGGAGGACATGCAGAAGACGTCGCAGGCCTCGAAGTGGCTGGCCAGCTCGTGGTCGGGGATGTGCCCCAGCAGGTGCACCTTTCCCGCCAGGCCGAGGTGGTTGACCATCGACCTGAAGCGTTCCAACAGTTCACCGTCGCCCCCGATCAGGACTGCGCAATCGTCGGGGAGCGCGGCGGCCGCTTCGATCAGCACGTCGAACCCCTTGTAGTAGGTCATCCGGCCGAGGGCGAAGACCAGCCGTCGGTCGCGGAAGCGGCGGCGCAGCGCCGCAGCCTGCAGGCTGCAGGCCTCGCCGCGATTGTCGCTGATGCCGATCGGCACGACCTCGACCTTGTCGCGCCAGCGGGCCAGCGGGCGCGAGGCCTGCGCGTAGGGGGGGCTCGTCGCCACCACGGCGTCGGCGCGGCCGAGCAGCCAGTCCTGCAGCGGCTCGTAGGCCCAGAGGGCACGGCGCTGGCGGATCACGTCGCTGTGCCAGTGCACGACCAGGCGGCACGCCGGCCGCGCCAGCCAGAACGCCGCCGCGGCCATCGGGTCGGGCATGTGCAGGTGCACGATGTCGCTGTGCCGGGCCATGCGGGCCAGGTGCCAGGGCATCGACGGCGCGATCGAGGTCGACATCACGGTGCCCAGCTTGCCGGCCCTGCGGATCTCGCCGCCGCCGGGCAAAGGCTCCGCGACCCCCGGGTAGCGCGAGTGCGAGCACAGGACGTCGACCGCCACGCCGTGGCGGCGCAGGCCCTCGGTGAGCTCCCACGCGACGGACTCGATGCCGCCGGCCACCGGCGGATAGAACTTGCTGAGCTGCAGCACCCGCATCGAGCCTGCCTCAGACGCGGCCGTAGCTGTCTTCGACCCTGACGATGTCGTCCTCGCCGAGATAGCTGCCGGACTGCACCTCGATGATCTCCAGCGGCACCTTGCCCGGATTGGACAGGCGATGGAGCTCGCCGACGGGGATGTGGGTGCCCTGGTTCTCGGCGAGCAGGCTCACCCGGCCGCCGATCGTGACCTCGGCCGTGCCGCTGACGACGATCCAGTGCTCGGCGCGGTGGTGGTGCATCTGCAGGCTCAGGCTCGCGCCCGGCTTGACCATGATGCGCTTGACCTGGAAACGCTCGCCGAAGTCGACGCTGTCGTACCAGCCCCAGGGGCGGTGGACCTTGCGGTGCAGCGTGTGCTCGCCGCGCTGCTCGCGGCCGAGCCGGGTGACGATCCGCTTGACGTCCTGGCTGCGCCCCAGGTCCGACACCAGCACGGCATCGGGCGTCTCGACGACCACGACGTTCTCGAGCCCGACGGCCGCCACCAGGCGGTCGCTGGCGTGCACCAGCGTGTTGCGGCAGTCCTCGACGACGGCGTCGCCGACGGTGGCGTTGCCGGCCGCGTCGCGCGGCAGCGTCTGCCACACGGCATCCCAGGCCCCCAGGTCGTTCCAGCCGGCGTCCAGGATCTCCATGCCGATCGGCAGCACGCCGGGGCAGCGCTCGAGCACGGCGTAGTCGACCGATTCGGCGGGTACGGCGCTGAACTCGTCGCGGCCCGGCCGCACGAACAGCGCGTCGGCACGGCGCGCGCCCCAGGCGACGTGCACGGCCTGGGCGATGTCGCCGCGAAAACGCTGCAGCGCCTGCAGCCACACCGACGCCCGCAACACGAAGATGCCGGCGTTCCAGAAGTAGCCGCCTTCGAGCAGATAGCGCTGCGCCGTGGCCGCGTCGGGCTTCTCGACGAAGCGTGTCACGCGCGGGCCGTCGGCGCGGATGTAGCCGTACCCGGTCTCGGGCCGGTCGGGGCGGATGCCGAGGATCACGATCTCGCCGTCGCCGGCTCGCCGCACGGCCTGCTGCAGCGCCGCGCGATAGGCCGTCTCGTCGGCGATCGACGCATCGGCGGGCGTGACCACGAGCACCGTGTCGCCGCCCTGCTCCAGCGCCTGCAGCGCCGCCAGCGTGACGGCCGGCGCGGTGTTGCGCCCGGCGGGCTCCAGCAGCACGGTCCCGGGCTGGAGGCCGGCTTCGCGCAGCTGGTCCAGGATCAGGAAACGGTGCTCCTCGTTGCCGACGACCAGCGCCGGCGCGACCCCGAGGCCTGGCCCGGCCAGCGCCGCCAGCCTCCGGGCGGTCTGCTGCAACAGGCTGTCGTGGCCGCCGAGCACCAGGAACTGCTTCGGGAATCCGGCCCGCGACAGCGGCCAGAGCCGTGTTCCCGAGCCACCGGCCATGATCACCGGTTGCACAACGCCTCCCCGCATTGAACTCCCTGAGAGATGGATCAAACCGGGCATTGTGCCCCGCCGTTCATGACAGCTCCGGAACGGCGCCCGTGACCAGGAGGACGTCCAGCAACTCGCCCGCGGCGGCATCCCAGCGGCGCGTGGCGGCGTGCTCGCGGCCCTGCTGCGCCAGCACCCGGCGGCGCGCGGGATCGTCCAGCAGCGTGCGCAGGCCGCGGGCGATCGCCTGCGGATCGGTGCCGTCGAAACAGGCCGCCGCGCTGCCGCAGGTCTCCAGCAGCGCCGGGATCGGCGCCACGATCACCGGGCAGCCGTGCTGCATCGCCTCCAGCGGCGGCAGGCCGAAACCTTCGTACAGCGACGGGAAGGCCATCAGGTCGGCCGCGCGGTAGAGCGCGACGAGCTCGGCGTCGTTCATCGGCCCGGCCAGCACGAGGCCCGGGGTGTCGGGCCAGTGCACGTCGCCGAAGACCCGGTCGCGCCGGCCGCCGGCCACGACCAGCGGCGGCGCGTCCGGGCCCAGCAGCGCATGGGCCCGGGCCAGGGCCGGGAGGTTCTTCGACGGATTGCTGCTGCCGACCGCCAGCACGAAGGGGCGGCCGGCGACGCCGAGCCGCGCGAGCACCGAGGCGTCGGGCACGACATCCTGCAGATGGTCGGCGCCGTTGCGCACGACGAAGATCGGCGCTGCCGGCTGCAGCACCGCCTGCAGCCGCTGGCGCGAGAACTCCGACACCGTCAGCAGCGCCACCGCCCGGCGGCCGAGGCGGCGGAACAGCCAGCGGTACCAGCGCACGAACGCGGGGCGGTAGGCCCAGGGGCAGTCGAAGACCGCGGCGTCGTGCAGCATCGCGAGGTGTCGGCGCGCGAACGCCGGCGCGGCGCCGGCCAGGCTGAGCAGCCAGCCGTCGCGCGCCGCCCAGGGCAGCACGGCCTGCTCCCACAGGTGCAGCGCCAGCCCGCGTGGCCCGACGCGGCGCACGGCGATGTTGTGCAGCACGGGCGCGTCACCGCCGGGAGGACACAGCAGCACGAAGCGCCCCGCCGGCACGCGGGTGTCGAGCGCCTGCAGCAGCGCCGTCGCCACGCGCTGCACGCCAGTCGTGCGCTGGGCGACGAACTTGCCGTTGACGTAGACGACGCGCGCTTCCCTGTCCGCGCCGGGCTCAGACACCACTGCCGACGGCGTCCTTCAGCGCGGCGGCCCGCGCGTCACGCTCGCTCAGGCGCGGCGGTGCGCCGTTGGGCAGCGAGGGCCAGCGGATGGCGAGATCGGGGTCGTCCCAGCGGATGCCGCCTTCGCAGGGCGCGGCATAGACGTCGGTCGTCTTGTAGAGCACCTGGGTGTCGTCCTCCAGCGCCAGGAACCCGTGCGCGAAGCCCTCGGGGATCCAGATCTGCCGCCGGTTCACGGCGTCCAGCTCGACCCCGAACCACTGGCCGAAGTGCGCCGACCCGCGCCGGATGTCGACCGCGACGTCGAACGCCCGGCCCTTGACCACCCGCACCAGCTTGCCCTGGGCGTGCGGCGGCAGCTGGTAGTGCAGCCCGCGCAGCACGCCGGCATGGCTGCACGAATGGTTGTCCTGCACGAAGGGCCGCGGCTGGGGCTCGCCCAGCTCGTCGAGCGCACGGCGCCAGCGCGGCTCGTTGAAGGTCTCCATGAACCAGCCGCGCTCGTCGCCGTACACGGCGGGCTCGACGATCAGCACGCCCGGCAGCGGGGTCTTCACGAGCTTCATCGTCAGAACGCCTTCTGGTCCAGCAACTGCATCAGGTAGCGCCCGTAGCCGTTCTTCAGCATCGGCTGCGCCAGCTGCTCGAGCTGCGCGGCGTCGATCCAGCCGGCGCGGTAGGCGATCTCCTCGGGGCAGGCCACCTTCAGCCCCTGGCGCTTCTCCAGCGTGGCGATGAACTGGCCGGCCTCGAGCAGGCTGTCGTGGGTGCCGGTGTCCAGCCAGGCGTAGCCGCGGCCCATGATCTCGACCTCCAGCTCGCCTTGCTGCAGGTAGCGCGCGTTGACGTCGGTGATCTCCAGCTCGCCGCGCGCGCTGGGGCGGATGCTGGCGGCGATGTCGCAGACCTGCTCGTCGTAGAAGTACAGCCCGGTGACGGCGTAGTTGCTCTTCGGCGCCTTGGGCTTCTCCTCGATCGACAGCGCGTGCCGGTTGTCGTCGAACTCGACGACGCCGTAACGCTCCGGGTCCTGCACGTGGTAGGCGAAGACGGTGGCGCCGTGCTCGCGCTCGTCGGCACGCTTGAGCAGCGCGTTGAAGTCGTGGCCGTAGAAGATGTTGTCGCCCAGCACCAGCGCGCTCGGCCGGCCGCCGATGAAGTCGCGCCCGAGGATGAAGGCCTGCGCCAGGCCGTCGGGGCTGGGCTGCACGCAGTACGAGAACGACACGCCCCAGCGGCTGCCGTCGCCCAGCAGCGCCTCGAAGCGCGGCAGGTCCTGCGGGGTGCTGATGACGAGGATCTCGCGGACGCCGGCCAGCATCAGCGCCGTCAGCGGGTAGTACACCATCGGCTTGTCGTACACCGGCAGCAGCTGCTTGCTGACGGCCAGCGTGGCCGGGTGCAGCCGGGTGCCGGAGCCCCCGGCGAGGATGATGCCGCGTCGGGCCATTTAACGGTCTCCAGCGGGAGTCAGGATCTCGTCGAGCATGCGCCGCACGCCGTCCTGCCAGGGCGGCAGGTGCAGGCCGAAACGCTCGCGCAGCGCGCTGGTGTCCAGCCGCGAGTTCAGCGGCCGGCGGGCCGGCGTCGGGTAGTCGCTCGTCGGCACCGGCTCGATCGCGTCGGGCGTGATGCGCAGCGTGTGCCCGGCGGCACGCGCGTGCTCGACGACGAGACGGGCATAACCGTGCCAGCTCGTTTCGCCGCCGGCCACGCAGTGGTAGGTGCCGGCAAGCGACGGCGTGACCATCGCCTGGCGCAACACGTGCGCGCTGACGTCGGCCAGCAGGTCGGCGCCGGTCGGGGCGCCGATCTGGTCGGCCACCACACGCAGCTTGTCGCGCTCGGCGGCCAGCTTCAGCATCGTCTTGGCGAAGTTGGCGCCGCGTGCCGCGTAGACCCAGCTGGTGCGCAGGATCAGGTGGCGGCAGCCGCTGGCACGCACCTGCTCCTCGCCTTCGAGCTTGGTGCGGCCGTAGACCGACAGCGGGCCGGTGGGTGCGTCCTCGGCGCGGGCATGCGTGCCACTGCCGTCGAAGACGTAGTCGGTCGAGTAGTGCACGAGCCAGGCGCCACGCGCCGCGGCCTCGCGCGCCAGCAGGCCGGGGGCCTCGGCGTTGATCGTGCGCGCCAGCTCGGGCTCGCTCTCGGCGCGGTCGACGGCGGTGTGCGCGGCGGCGTTGACGATGACGTCGGGGCGGTGCGTGTCCAGCAGTGCCGGCAGCGTCTCGGGGCGCGAGAAATCGGCGCCGGTGTCGCGGTCCAGGGCCACCAGCGTGCCCAGCGGCGCCAGCGCACGCTGCAGCTCCCAGCCGAGTTGGCCGCCGCAGCCCAGCAGCATCAGCTTCATGCCGTCTCCCCGTAGTGGCGCTGCAGCCAGTCGCGGTAGGCGCCGCTCTGCACCCGCGCGACCCAGTCCGCATGGTCCAGGTACCAGGCCACCGTCTTGCGGATGCCGGTCTCGAAGGTCTCGGCCGGGCGCCAGCCGAGTTCACGCTCGATCTTGCGCGCGTCGATCGCGTAGCGGCGGTCGTGGCCGGGGCGGTCCTTCACGTGCGTGATCAGGCGCGCGTAGGGGCCGGCCGGGTCGGGCCGCAGCTCGTCGAGCAGCGCGCAGACGGTGTGCACGATCTCGATGTTGGGCTTCTCGTTCCAGCCGCCGACGTTGTAGGTCTCGCCCGGCCGGCCGCGCTCGAGCACGGTGCGGATGGCGCTGCAGTGGTCGCCGACGTAGAGCCAGTCGCGCACCTGGCGGCCGTCGCCGTAGACCGGCAGCGGCTTGCCGGCGAGCGCGTTGACGATCAGCAGCGGGATCAGCTTCTCGGGGAAGTGGAAGGGCCCGTAGTTGTTGCTGCAGTTGGTCGTCAGCACCGGCAGGCCGTAGGTGTGGTGCCAGGCCCGCACGAGGTGGTCGCTGGCGGCCTTGCTGGCGCTGTACGGGCTGTTGGGCTCGAACGGGTGGGTCTCGGTGAAGGCCGGCGCGTCGGGCGCCAGGCTGCCGTAGACCTCGTCGGTGCTGACGTGGTGGAAGCGGAACTGCGCCCGTACGGCCTCGGGCAGCGTGCTCCAGAAGCCGCGTGCGGCCTCCAGCAGCGTGTACGTGCCGTTGACGTTGGTGCGGATGAACTCGCCAGGGCCGTGGATCGAGCGGTCGACGTGGCTCTCGGCGGCGAAGTGCACGACGGCACGCGGGCGATGCTCGGCCAGCAGCGTGTCGACCAGCGCCCGGTCGCCGATGTCGCCGCGCACGAAGACGTGGCGCGCGTCGCCGTCCAGGCTGGCCAGGTTCTCCAGGTTGCCGGCGTAGGTGAGCGCGTCGAGGTTGACGACGGGCTCGTCGCTGCCACGCAGCCAGTCGAGCACGAAGTTGCTGCCGATGAAGCCGGCGCCGCCAGTCACGAGGATCGTCATGTTCGGTCGCTGGTTGGGGCCAGCGGCCATTCTTTCACGCCGCGGGCCGGTACTCGGACACCACCTGGCGCAGAGTCTCCCTCACTTCGACGTCCCGTGCCTGCCCGGTTGCCGCCGCCCAGCGCAGCAGCGCGCCGATCTCGCCCGGCCCCTCGGCCAGCCGCGCGATGCGCAGCCGCGGCACCGCCGTCGGCAGCGTGTCGTCGGCGTCGGCCAGCAGTTCCTCGTAGAGCTTCTCGCCGGGGCGCAGGCCGCTGAAGACGATCGGGATCTCCTGCGGCGTGTGGCCGGCCAGGCGGATCAGGTCGCGCGCCAGGTCGACGATGCGCACCGGCTCGCCCATGTCCAGCACCAGCACCTGGCCGCTCTCGCCCACCGCCGCGGCCTGCAGCACCAGGCGCGCGGCCTCGGGGATGGTCATGAAGTAGCGGATGATGTCCGGGTGCGTCACCGTCACCGGGCCGCCGCGCGCGATCTGCTCCTTGAACTTCGGGATCACGCTGCCGCTGGAGCCGAGCACGTTGCCGAAACGCACGGCCATGAAGCGCGTGCCCGGGTGCGACGCCGCCATCATGCTGACCACCATCTCGGCGGCGCGTTTGGTGGCGCCCATCACGTTGGTCGGGTTGACGGCCTTGTCGGTGCTGATCAGCACGAAACGCGCGCAGCCGGCCTCGGCCGCGGCCAGCGCCGCGTGGTAGGTGCCCAGCGTGTTGTTGCGCAGCGCGGCCAGCGCGTTGTGCTCCTCCTCCATCAGCGGCACGTGCTTGAACGCAGCGGCGTGGAAGACGACGTCGGGCCGCCAGGCGGCGCAGGCCGCCCGCAGGTGCGCGAGGTCCTTGACGTCGCCGATCAGGCGCACCAGCACGACGTTCGGGAAGGCCTGCGACAGCTCCTGCTCGATGGTGTAGAGGTTGAACTCGCTGAGCTCGTACAGCACCACGCGCGCCGGCGCGAAACGCGCCACCTGGCGGCACAGCTCGCTGCCGATGCTGCCGCCGGCGCCGGTGATCAGCACCGTGCGCCCGGCGATCACCGCGGCCACGCCGCTGTCGTCCAGCCGCACCGGCTCGCGGCCCAGCAGGTCCTCGGGCTCGATCTCGCGCAGCCGCTCGATGCGGCTCTGGCCGGTGCGCAGCTCGTCGACGCTGGGCACCGTGACCACCGGCAGCCCGGTGCCGGCGGCCAGGTCCAGCGCCCGCCGGCGCTGGGCCCGCGTGGCCGACGGCAGCGCGACGACGACGTGGGTGGCCGCGCCGCGCACGGCCTTGTCGGCGATGGCGTCCAGCGGCCCGAGCACCGGCACGCCGCCGATGCGTGCGCCGTGTTTGGCCGGATCGTCGTCGAGCAGGCCCAGCACGATCCAGCCCTGCTCGCGGATGCCGGCCAGCAGCAGCCGCGCCGCGGCCCCGGCGCCCATCACGACGGCGCGGCGGATCTCGCGATCGCTGCCGGTGATGCGCTGGCGCGCGTGTTCGTAGAGCATGCGGTAGGCCACGCGCACGACGCACACGCCCATCAGCGCGACGAAGGGGTGCAGCGCCAGCACCGCACGCGGCACCTTGGCCAGCCCCAGGCCCATGACGACGGCCGCCGAGACGCTGCCGGCCAGCACGCAGGCCAGCGTCAG
Organism: Rubrivivax sp. JA1055; assembly: GCF_020966565.1. Classification (NCBI taxonomy): domain Bacteria; kingdom Pseudomonadati; phylum Pseudomonadota; class Betaproteobacteria; order Burkholderiales; family Sphaerotilaceae; genus Rubrivivax; species Rubrivivax sp. JA1055. The sequence goes on from NZ_JAJKFP010000001.1 coordinate 447,100, forward strand.
CCGCTGGACCTCGCCGAAGCCGGAGAAGCGCCACATCGCCTGCGGCACACGCAGCGCCGCGAAGGCCACCAGGTAGGCGCAGACGACGCCCAGCATCACCCAGGGGTCGTAACTCGGCCGGGCCTCGATCCAGCGCTCGAAGCCGAGGCGGAACAGGTAGGTGACGTTCCAGCAGAACGCGATGACCAGCGCGTCCACCAGCAGCGACAGCGGCTCGCGGTGCGGGCGGATGCGCGCCAGCGCGAGGTCCAGGCGGTGCCAGAGGGTGGGCGGAGTGCCGGCGGGGCTCACGCGCGCGTCGGAGGAGCGATCGGGGTTCGACACGGGCGGCACGCGCAAGGCCAGGCAGAAGGCAAGCCGGTCATTTTATGAGCGCCCCAGCAGCACGCCGACGCTGCGCAGCAGCACGCCCAGGTCGGTCCACAGCGTGGCGCGCTCGGCGTACGCGGCGGCGGCCTGCAGCTTGCGCGGCAGCAGCACCTCGACGTATTCACGCTCGGGGTCGGCGGCTTGCGCCAGCCGCTCGCTCTCGTCGGCGTAGGCCAGCGACACCGGGTCGGTGATGCCCGGGCGCACCGACAGCACACGCTCGCGCAGTTCGGGCGGGTAGAACGCCACGTAGCGCGGCACCTCGGGGCGCGGGCCGACGAGGCTCATCGTGCCCTGCAGCACGTCGATGAACTGCGGCAGCTCGTCGATGCGCGTGCGCCGCAGCCAGCGGCCGACACGCGTGATGCGCGGGTCGTCGCCGACGGTGATCTGCAGCCCCGGCGCACCCTCGCGCATCGTGCGGAACTTGTGGATGCGAAACGGCACCCCGCCGCGGCCGACACGCTGCTGGCGGAAGAACACCGGCCCCGGCGAATCGAGCTTGACGGCCAGCGCCGCAGCCAGCAGCAGCGGCGACAGCAGCAGCAGCGCGACGGCGGCGCCGACGAGATCGAACAGGCGTTTGGTCAACGGATCTCGGCCGGCGGCGCGTCGACGCCGTCGAAGAGTTCGCTCATCGGGATGCGGCCGTCCAGGCAGGCGACTTCCAGCGTGTCGGACTCGCTCATGTCGTGGATGAACCACTGGCCGGCGGCGTCGCGGCGGAAGGCTTCGACACGGCGCGAGTCCGGGTCGACGACGAGGTACTCGCGCAGCGACGGGATGCGGCGGTAGAGCGCGAACTTCAGCCCGCGGTCGTAGGCGACGGTCGACGGCGACAACACCTCGACGACGAGCAGCGGCGAACGGAAGACAATGTCGGTGGCCAGGTCGGCCTGGTCGCAGGTGACGAAGACGTCGGGATACAGGACGGTGTCGTCGCCGATCTGGAGCTTGGCGGACTCCGAGAAAGCGCGGCAGCCCGAGCCCTTCAGGTGATTGCCGATCTCGCGTGCAATGTTGTGCACGACGACGGCATGCACACGCCGAGCCCCGACCATCGCGAACACCTCGCCGCGGTGGAACTCGTGGCGCTCGGGCTGTTCGTTCTCCCAGGCGAGAAAGGCTTCCAGACCGAGCACAGGCTTGGCGAGCACGTTCATCGCAGGCACCTCCGTGGCGCCATCCTAGCGCCCCAGCGCGACGCGCACCGCCGCCGCGACACACTCGACGTCGGCGTCGTCCATGCGGGTGTAGATCGGCAGGCTGGCGATGCGTTCGTAGGTGTGCTGGGCACGCGGGAACTGCGCCGGGTCAAGGCCGTAGCGCTCGCGCCAGTACGGGTGCAGGTGCAGCGGGATGTAGTGCACGCTGCAGCCGATGCCCTGCTCGAACATGCGCTCGATGAAACGCTCGCGGGTGACGCCGGCCTCGTCGGTCAGCCGCACCGGGTACAGGTGCCAGGCGTGCAGGTCGCCGGCGGCAGGCTGGGGCGGCAGCAGCAGCGGCAGGCCGGCCAGCAGCTCGTCGTAACGCGCCGCGATCGCCGCGCGGCGCTGCTGGAAGGCGTGGGCGCGCTTGAGCTGATGGATGCCCAGCGCCGCGGCGATGTCGGTCAGGTTGTACTTGAAGCCGGGCGCGACGATCTCGTAGTACCAGCTCGGCACCTTGGCGGTGAAGCGGTCGAAGGCGTCGCGGCTCATGCCGTGCAGGCGCATCACGCGGGCGCGTTTGGCCAGTTCGGCGTCGCGCGTGACCAGCATGCCGCCTTCGCCGGTGGTGATGGTCTTGTTGGCGTAGAAGCTGAACACCGTGGCGTCGCTGGCCAGCGTGCCGACCAGCGCGCCGCCGCAGGTGGTGGGCAGCGCATGCGCCGCGTCCTCGACGACCTTCAGGCCGTGGCGGCGCGCGATGTCCAGGATCGCCGGCATGTCGGCCGCCAGGCCGCCGTAGTGCACCGGCAGGATGGCCTTGGTGCTCGGGCCGATCGCCGCCTCGATGGCGGCGGGGTCGATGTTCAGCGTCGCCGGATCGTGGTCGACGAGCTTCACGTCGGCGCCCAGGTAGCGCACGACCTCGGCGGTGGCGGTGAAGGTCCAGGTCGTCGTGACGACCTCGTCGCCGGGGCCGACGCCGGCGGCCTCCAGCGCCAGGTGCAGGCCGGCGGTGGCCGAGTTGACGGCGATGCAGTGGTACTGCTCGCCGCCCAGGAAAGCGGCGAAGTCCTGCTCGAAGCGGCGCGCCTTGGGGCCGGTGGTCACCCAGCCGGAACGCAGCGTGTCGACGACTTCGGCGATCTCGTCCTCGCCGATTTCCGGCAGGGCAAAGGGGAGGAAAGGCTGGGTCACGCGGCGGTTCCGTGGGGAGCGAAGACGGGATTGTCGCAAGGGAAGCCTGGGGTCAGGTCCCGAGAGGACCTGACCCCGGACCGCCTCGGTGGCGCAGAAGCCTGGGGTCAGGTCCCGCGGAAGCCTGTGGTCAGGTCCCGTGAGGACCTGACCCCACCGCCGCTTGACCCCACCGCCGCTGCCCCCTCCGCCGCTCACCGTACCGCGGCTGGCCCCACCGCGTCGAGAAAGCGCCGCGCCAGCACCGGGTAGGTGTGATGCGCGAGCACGAAGGCGCGGCCGCGTTCGCCCAACGCGCGGCGCTCGTCGGCCGGCAGCGCGGCCAGCCGGCGCAGACCGTCGGCGACGGCCGCCGGGTCCTGCGGCGCGACGGTCAGGCCGCAGCCGGCCTCGGCCACCGGGTCGTTGCCGGCCTCGACCGAATGCAGCACGGCGCGGCGCGCCATCATGTAGTCCATCAGCTTGTTCGGCGCGATGCCGAAGCGGTAGATCGGCACGCGCTGCCAGCCGATGTAGGCGATGTCGCAGCGCGCCAGAAAGGCCGGCACCTGGGCCTTGGGGATAGTCGGCAGCATCGTCACGTTGGCCAGGCCTTCGTCGGCCACGCGCCGCGCCAGCCGCGCCTGCTCGTGGCCGCTGCCGACGAGCACGAAACGCAGCGGCTCGTGCTGCACGAGCTTCGCCGCGTCGAGCAGCGTGTCCAGCGCGTTCGGCAGCCCCATCGAGCCGGCATAGCCGACCACGGTGCCGGCGGCGGCCGCGGCGTCCAGCGCGGCGGCGACGTCCTCGCGCAGCGGCGGCGGCTCGGCCTCCCATTCGTCGAGCGTGATGCCGTTGGGCACGACGTGCAGCCGGGCCAGATCCAGCCCGCGCGACGCCATGTAGCCATGCACCTTGGGCAGCATCGAGATCACGCGGTCGGCGTGGCGGTAGGCGTGGTCCTCGGCGGCCTGGCACAGCATGATGAACGGGTGCCGGCGCGACATGCCCGACAGCTCGATCGGGCTCAGCGGCCAGAGGTCGTGCACCTCGTAGACGAGTTTCGCGCCGGCACGGCGCGCGATGCGCTGCGCCACCCAGATGTCCATCGGGTAGGTGCTGGACGCGACGACGACGTCGGGGCGGAACTCGCGCACGATGCGCGGCGTGTCGGCCCAGACGGCGCGCAGATAGGCCCAGATGTTCTTCACCCGCCCCAGGCCGTTGCCCTGGTACGGCGGCGTCTTGTAGAAGCGGTAGCCGATGCCGTCGACACGCTGGTCCCCGGCGGGCGGCTGGTGGGTACGCACATGCGAGAAGTCGGCCCCGAGCAGCAGCACTTCGTGCCCGGCACGCACCCATTCGCGCGCCAGGTAATACGGCCGGTACTCCATGCCCATTGCCGGCGAGCCGACGTAGTGGTTCAGCACCAGCAGCTTCATCGCGGCTCCAGCGCCAGCAGGCGGTCGACGAAGGCGCGCACGCGCGGCGCGAACAAGGCCTCGCGTTCGACCCACGCGCGGTTGGCGGCGGCGATGGCGTCGGCGCGTGCGGCCAGCGGCGCCAGGCGTTCGGGTGTCAGGCGCTCGCCGGCGGCGAGCACGATGCCGTTGTCGCCGTCGCGCACCAGCTCGCGGTTGGCCGGCAGGTCCGAGACGATGGGGATGCAGCCGTGGGCCATCGCCTCCAGCACCGAGACCGAGACCGAGTCGCTGGTCGGCAGGCTCAGGTACCAGAGCGCGCGGGCATACCAGCCGGCCTGGGTGTCGGCGTCGAGCCGGCCGACGAAGGTGCTGCGTGCATCCGCCATCGCCTGCAGCTCGGCGCGCAGCGAGCCGTCGTTGGCGACGACCAGGCGCAGCTCGTCGCCCGGCAGTGCGGCGAAGGCCTGCAGCACACGCTCCGGCGCGTAGATCGGCTCCAGCCCGCGGTTGGCGAAGAACAGCGTGGTCTCCTTGGGCGGCGGCACCGGCGGCATGGTTTCCAGCCCGAACGGGAAGACCATGATGTCGAAGGCCCCCAGGGCCCGCATCTTCTCGGCCATGGCTTGCGAGTCGCTGGTCGTCAGCACGCAGGCGCGCAGCACGCGGCGTGTCAGCGCGCGCAGCGCCGTGCTCTTCTGCGGTGCAACGAGGATGTCGCTGCCCCAGGCCGAGCCGACGAGCCGGCCGCGCACGCCGTACAGCCGCTGCGCCAGCCAGGCCAGCGTGCCGTGCGAGGTGAGGTAGTGCGCGTGCAGCCATTCGGGGTGCACGCGGTGCAGCCAGCGCGCCAGCCGCGGCAGTTGCTTCAGCAGGCCGATGTTGCCGCCGCCGACGTCGGGCCGCGTGGCCAGCGCCAGCCGCCGCGCGGGCGGCACGATGCCGTCGAAACCGGAGAGGAAACCACGGCTGGACGCGACCCAGAGCTCCAGCTCGGGCAGCGCGGCCAGCGCACGCGCCCACTTCAGCAGGTGCGGGCTCTCGGCGTCGCCGATCAGCGCGTAACGGATGGGAGATGTCATCGAAGATTGAACGCTCGGGCGCGCGTCAGGACGACCGCGCGCCCTCAGGAGCCGCCCACGCCGGTGCGCCGCACCCACTCGTCGTAGTCGGCCCGGGCGTCGGGGTGCGCCGCGAACCAGGCTTCGTCGGCCTCGCGCGTGTCGCCGACGACGCGCGCCGGCTGGCCGGCGACGATCGCGAAGTCGGGCACCTCGCCGCTGACATAACTGAAGGCGCGCACCAGCACGCCGCGGCCGATGCGGCTGCCCGGCGCGACGACGCTGTGCGCGCCGATGAAGCTGTAGGCGCCGATCACCGTCGGCGCACGCCGGTAGCCGGGCGGGTCGGCTTCGCCCCAGTAGCGGCGGCCGGCCAGGCGCACGGCCTGGTGGCTGGAATGGCTGAGCACGACGCAGTGGGTGGAGATCTGGCAGCCCTCGCCGATCGTCAGCCCGCCCGAGGCGTCGATGAAGTTGAACGGGCCGATGTAGACGTGGTCCTCGATCTGCAGCCGCTCGGGCGCCTCCAGCCGCGAAGCGCCGCTGATGCGCGTGTGGGCCAGCCAGACGCCGTCGCCGCGGCGCCAGCCGTAGAACATGCGCGGGCCGAACAGCGTGCGCCACCAGCGCTGCAGCGTCTCCTTCATCGCCCTGGACCTCCGGTGCGGGATGCTAGCGCCCGCAGCCCGTCGGCCCAGTGACGGCCGGGGCGCAGCACCGTCGCCAGCGGCCAGCCGGCCGCGGCGGCGAAACGCCGTGCCAGCAGCAGCACCGACACGCCGTAGGCGAGCGAGGCCGCCAGCGCCGCGCCCGCCGCGCCCCAGTGCGGCACCAGCAGCACGGACAGCGCCGCGTTCGCCGCCAGCGAGCCGGCGGCGATGCGCGCCGGCACCTGCGGCTGGCCGGCGTGGTTGGTGAAGAAGGCCGACATCGCCGACGCGCCGCCGAAAGCCAGCACGCCAGGCAGCAGCAGCGCCAGCGGCAGCAGGCTCGCGGCATAGGCCGGCCCCAGCGCACGCGGCAGGATCAGCGCCGCCGCCCCCCACAGCAGCGGCGCCGCCACCAGCAGCGCCAGCCAGCTGAGGTGCAGCGCCCGCAGCGTCGTCTGCGCGGCACGCTCGCGGTCGGGCGTGCCGATGCGGCCGTAGACGGCCTGGGTCAGCGAGCCCGAGACGAACCACAGCAGCTCGGCGACCATCACCGCGATCGAATAGACGCCGGTCGCCGAGAGCCCCAGCACACGTTCGACGACGAACAGGCCGACGCGGTAGTTGGCCAGCGAGACCAGGTTCGTCAGCGCGATCGTCGCGACGAAGGGCAGCTCGGCGCGCAAGGCGCCGAGGTCGGGCGAGGCCAGCCGGCCGCCGCGCGCCAGCAGCGCCAGCAGCACGAGGCCGACCGTGACCTTGGCCGCCACCCAGCAGGCCAGCAGCGCCGGCAGCGCCAGCGCCTGGGCCAGCGCGACGGCACCCAGCGCCGCCAGCGCCAGCGCCGGCGGCGCCACCGAGACCAGCGCCATCGGCGCCATGCGCCCCTGCCCCAGCCAGAGCCCGGCGACGTTGGGCGCCAGCAGCAGCAGCGGCGCGGCCAGCGCCAGCATCCACAGCGACGCGTAGGCCGGCGGGCCGACCCGCGAGAACAGCCACAGCCCGAGCCCGGCCACGGCACCGGCGGCGACGCAGGCCAGGACCACCGCGCCCAGCAGCGCCGGCGACGATTCGCCGTGGTGCGAAACGCGGCGCGCCAGCGCGATGCCGAAGCCCGACATCAGCGCCAGCAGCAGCCCTTCGACGCTGGTGAACAGCGCGAACACGCCCTGCTGCTCGGTGCCCAGGCGTGCGGCGACCGTCGTCAGCGCCAGCACCAGGCCGACGGCGGCCAGCCGGGCCGCGAGGTTGATCGCGGTGCCGCGGGCGACGGCGCGGCTCATCGGGGGTGCCGGGGTTCAGGCCAGCGCGCGGCGCAGCGCCGCGGCGACGGTGTCCTGGTCGGCCTCGCTGAGGTCGGCGCTCATCGGCAGGCTCAGCACACGCTGCGCCAGGCGTGCCGCCACCGGGCAGGCGTCGGGCGTGGCGTAGGCGGCGTAGGCCGGCTGGTGGTGCAGCGGCACCGGGTAGTGCACGGCGGTCGGCACGCCGGCGGCCTTCAGCGCCGCCTGCACCGCCTCGCGCTCGTCGACCATCACCGTGTACTGGGCGTAGACCGAGTTGCGGTCGGGGCGCACCGTGACCTGCTCGACGCCGGCCAGCAGCTCGCGGTAGCGCGCGCCGATCGCCGCGCGGCGCTGCAGCTCCCAGTCGAAACGTTCGAGCTTGGCGAGCACGACGGCGCACTGCAGCGTGTCCATGCGGCCGCCGACGCCCAGGCGGGTGTGGCGGTAGCGGGCGCTCTGGCCGTGCACGCGGATCTCGCGCGCCGCCTGCGCCAGGCGGTCGTCGCTGGTGAACAGCGCGCCGCCGTCGCCGTAGCAGCCCAGCGGCTTGCTCGGGAAGAAGCTGGTGGCGCCGAAGGTCGACAGCGAGCACGAGCGCCGGCCGCGGTAGACGGCGCCGAAGCTCTGCGCCGCGTCCTCGATGACGGCCAGGCCGTGGCGCGCGGCGATGGTGTTGATCTCGTCGAGGTCGGCGACCTGGCCGTACAGGCTGACCGGCACGATGGCCTTGGTGCGCGGGCCGATCGCGGCCTCCAGCAGCGCGACGTCGAGGTTGGCGGTGTCGGGCTCGACGTCGACGAACACCGGGCGCGCGCCGGCGAGCACGATGGTCTCGGCGGTCGCGGCGAAGCTGAACGGCGTCGTCAGCACCTCGTCACCGGGCTGCAGGTCCAGCGCCATCAAGGCGATCAGCAGCGCCTCGGTGCCGCTGGCAACCGTGATGCAGTGCTTCGTGCCGGCGAAGGCGGCGAGCGCGGTCTCGAGCTCGGCGACCTCGGGGCCCATGATGTACTGGCCGTGGTCGAGCACACGCTGGATGCGCGCGTCGATCGAGCCCTTCAGCGCCGCGTACTGCGACTTCAGGTCGGTGAACTGCATGGAATGAGGGTGTCGCCGTCGAGGCGGTAGCGTTCGCCGGTGGCCGGGCATTCGGCCTCGCCGTGGCCGCGGGGCGGCAGCGCGAGGCGTTCGCCGTGGCGGCTCATCCAGCCGATGCGGCGCGCCGGCACGCCGACGACCAGCGCGTACGGCGGCACGTCGCGGCTGACCACGGCGCCGGCGCCGACGAAGGCGTACTCGCCGATCGTCGTGCCGCAGACGATGGTGCAGTTGGCGCCCAGCGTCGCGCCGCGGCGCACCAGCGTGCGCCGGTACTCGTTTTTGCGCGGCACCGCCGAACGCGGGTTGAAGACGTTGGTGAAGACCATGCTCGGGCCGCAGAAGACGTCGTCCTCGAGCGTGACGGCGTCGTAGACCGAGACGTTGTTCTGGATCTTGACGTTGTCGCCGATGACGACGTCGTTGCCGACGTAGACGCCCTGCCCCAGCGAGCAGCCGGCGCCTATCGTCGCGCCGCCACAGACGTGGGCGAAGTGCCAGACGCGCGTGCCCTCGCCCAGCGTCGCACCGTCGTCGACGATGGCGCTGGGGTGCACCGCCTCGCCCCCTCTCCCGCTCGCGGGAGAGGGCTGGGGTGAGGGTGCCCTCTCCCGCTGCGCGGGCGAGGGGGCCTGACCGCGAGAGTCGGCCGGCGCTTGCATCAGAACACCAGCGGCAGGCCGACGCGAACGCCGTCGCGCGCGCTGCGGTAGGCGGCGATGATGACTTCGAGCGAGCGCAGGCCTTCGTAGCCGTCGACCTCGGCGCTCTTCTCGCCGCGCAACGTGCCAATGACGTTGTCGTAGTACAGCGGGTGGCCGGGGCCGTAGACCGAGGGCGCGGCGTAGCTGGCGTTCTTCACCGCCTCGTCCTCGGGCGCCGGGGTGTCGAACTCCCAGTGCTGGATCTGGTTGACGGCGACGCCGCCAATGCGCACCGTGCCGCGCTCGCCGAGGATCGTGATGCTGCCCTCGAAGTTCTTGCCGTGGGTCAGCATCGTCACGTTGATCGACGCCAGCCCGCCCTTGCGCAGCCGCAGCGACATCACGCCGGTGTCCTCGGCCTCGATGTCGCGGGCGAGCGTCGCGGTGTAGGCGTGCACGTTGTCGACCGGGCCGACCAGCCAGTCGACCATGTCGACGTAGTGGCTGGCCTGGTTCAGGAAGGCGCCGCCGTCCAGATCCCAGCGGCCGCGCCAGGGCGCGTCGTCGTAGTAGCTCTGCGGGCGCGTCCAGAAGACGTTGACGACGACGCAGTGGATGCGGCCGAAGCGCCCGGCGTCGACCGCGTGCTTGAGCAGCTGCATCGTCGGGTTGAGCCGGTTCTGCTTGACGACGAAGAGCTTGACGCCGGCGTCGCGGCAGACGCGCACCATCTCCATGCCTTCGTCCCACTTCGTCGCCATCGGCTTCTCGGTGAGCACGTGGCGGCCGGCGCGCGCGGCCTTCATCGCCTGGCGCGGGTGCAGGCCGCTGGGCGTGGCCAGCGTGACGATGTCGCAGTCGCTGGCTTCGAGCAGTTCGTCGAGGCTGGCATAGCCGGCGGCACCGGTCTTGGCGACCGCGGCGGCGAGGGCTTCGGGGCGGTTGTCGCAGACGGCGACGAGTTGGGCGCGGTCGGCGTGCTGCCGCAGCGCCTCCATGTGATTGGCCGAGATGCGGCCGCATCCGACCACGGCGAACCGGATCGGGCGCTGCACGATCGGCAGGCTGGGGCTGACTTTCATCGAACCGATCATTCTAGGCTGCGCCTAAAATTGCGGCACATCACCGGGCCCCCCATGACCGACGACAACCAACTGATCGCCGAACGCCGCGAGAAGCTGCAAGCCATCCGCGCCGCCGGCGTCGCTTTCCCGAACGACTTCAAGCCGCGCCACCACGCCGCGGACCTGCACCACCAGCACGGCCAGGTGCCCAACGAGGAGCTCGAGCCGAAGGCCGTCACGGTCTCGGTCGCCGGCCGCATGATGTTGAAGCGCGTGATGGGCAAGGCCTGCTTCGCGACGCTGCAGGACGCCACCGGCCGCATCCAGCTCTACGTCACGCAGGACGCCGTCGGGCCTGAGACGCTGGCCGCGTTCAAGCGCTGGGACCTGGGCGACATCCTCGGCTGCGAAGGCACGCTGTTCCGCACCAAGACCGGCGAGCTGTCGATCAAGGCGACGAACGTGCGCCTGCTGACCAAGAGCCTGCGCCCGCTGCCGGACAAGTTCCACGGCATGACCGACCAGGAGCAGAAGTACCGCCAGCGCTACGTCGACCTGATGACCGACGACGCCGCGCGCTCGCGTTTCGTCGCGCGCAGCAAGGCCGTCAGCTCGATCCGCCAGTACATGGTCGAGCACGGTTTCCTCGAGGTCGAGACGCCGATGCTGCACCCGATCCCGGGTGGCGCGAACGCCAAGCCTTTCGTCACGCACCACAACGCGCTGGACCAGGAGATGTTCCTGCGCATCGCGCCCGAGCTCTACCTGAAGCGGCTGCTGGTCGGCGGCTTCGAGCGTGTGTTCGAGATCAACCGCAACTTCCGCAACGAGGGGATCAGCGTCCGGCACAACCCCGAGTTCACGATGATGGAGTTCTACGCGGCGTACTGGACGCACCACGACCTGATGGACTTCACCGAACAGGTCCTGCGCCACGCCGCGCGCGCCGCCACCGGCAGCGCCACGCTGAGCTACGCCGGCCGCGAGGTCGACCTGGCCCAGCCGTTCGCGCGGCTGTCGGTGCGCAACTCGCTGGTCGTTCACGCCGGCGTCAGCGAGAGCGAGGCCGACGACGCCGCGGCGCTGCACGCCAGGCTCAAGGCGCTGGGCGAGGAGCCGCCGGCGCACTGGACGCTGGCCGAGCTGCAGTTCGGCCTGTTCGAGGCCGCGGTCGAAGACAAGCTCTGGCAGCCGACCTTCATCATCGACTACCCGGTCGAGGTCTCGCCGCTGGCGCGCGCGTCGGACAGCAACCCGTCGATCACCGAACGTTTCGAGCTCTTCATCACCGGGCGCGAGTACGCCAACGGCTTCTCCGAGCTCAACGACGCCGAGGACCAGGCGGCGCGTTTCCAGGCCCAGGTGGCGAACAAGGACGCCGGCGACGAGGAGGCGATGTACTACGACGCCGACTTCATCCGCGCGCTGGAGTACGGCATGCCCCCGGCCGGTGGTTGCGGCATCGGCATCGACCGGCTCATCATGCTGCTGACCGACAGCCCCAGCATCCGCGACGTGATCCTGTTCCCAGCGCTGCGCCGGGAGGCCTGACGCGAGGAAAGCGGCGAGTCGGCAGCGGGAGACGAAAAAGAATGAACGAACGCCTGCACGACCTCGCCGCCATCGAGGACGCCGTCTGGCACGAACTGGGCCGCGCGACCGACTCGGCCCATGACTGGCACGTCGGCGTGCTCGCCACCACCGACGGCCAGCGCGCCGACGCCCGCAGCGTCGTGCTGCGCGAGGTCGAGCCGGCGGCGCATTCGCTGATCGTCTACACCGACGCGCGCAGCCCCAAGGTCGCGCACGTCGAGACCCATCCCGAAGGCGTGCTGGTGCTGTGGTCGGCGACCCGCGGCTGGCAGCTGCGGGCGCACGTGCATGTGACGGTGGAGACCTCCGGCCTGGCCGTCTGGTCGCGCTGGGCCAAGCTGATGATGACGCCCGCGGCGCAGGACTACCTGTCGCCGCTGCCGCCCGGCAGCCGCATCGTCAAGCCGGTGCCCGAACGCGGCACCCGCGCCCACTTCGCGATGATGACGATGCGCGTCGACGCGCTCGACTGGCTGGAACTGCACCCCGAAGGCCAGCGCCGCGCGCTGTTCGACGCCGACGGCGGGCACTGGCTGGCGCCGTGACGCGGGCCGCGGGGGACGGGGATGGGACGGGGTCAGGTCCCACAGGACCTGACCCCTGCATTCCGGCGCCGCGAGGAGGGTCAGGTCCCACGATGGGGTGGGGTCAGGTCCCACAGGACCTGACCCCGGTATTCCGGCGCCGCGAGGGGGTCAGGTCTCACGAGACCTGACCCCGCACTTCCGCGGGGGAAGGGGTCAGGTCCCACGGGACCTGACCCCGGACTTCTGACCCCGGACTTCTGACCCCGGACTTCTCGCACTTCGACCCCGCACTTCCTCAGCGCTGCCTGAACGCCGGCTTGCGCTTGGCGACGAAGGCCGCCATGCCTTCCTTCTGGTCCTCGGTGGCGAACAGCGCGTGGAACAGCCTGCGTTCGTAGCCCAGGCCGTCGGCCAGGCCGGACTCGAAGGCGCGGTTGACGCACTCCTTGGCCATCATCACGCTCGGGCCGCTCTGGGCGTTGATCAGCTCGGCGGCGGCCAGCGCCTCGTCGAGCAGCGCTGCCGCCGGCACGACGCGCGACACCAGCCCGGCGCGCTCGGCCTCGGCGGCGTCCATCATGCGGGCCGTCAGGATCATGTCCATCGCCTTGGCCTTGCCCACCGCACGCGGCATCCGTTGCGTGCCGCCGGCGCCGGGGATGATGCCGAGCTTGATCTCGGGCTGGCCGAACTTCGCCGTGTCGGCGGCGATGATGAAGTCGCACATCATCGCCAGCTCGCAGCCGCCACCGAGCGCGAAGCCCGAGACCGCGGCGATGACGGGTTTCCTCACGCGCAGGATGCGCTCCCAGTTGCGCGTGATGAAGTCGCCCTTGTAGGCGTCCATGAAGCTGAAGCCGGCCATCGCGGTGATGTCGGCGCCGGCGGCGAAAGCCTTCTCGCTGCCGGTGATGACGATGCAGCCGACCGTGTCGTCGGCGTCGAAGGCGGCCAGCGCGTCGCCGAGCTGGTCCATCAGCGCGTCGTTCAGCGCGTTCAGCTGCTTGGGCCGGTTCAGCGTGACGAGCGCGGTGCGGCGTTCGCCGTCGCCTCGCAGTTCGGTCAGCACCAGGGGCTCGGGGGTCGTCATGCGGCGGTCTCCTGTCGTCGGTGAAGCGCCCGTGCGGGCTCGGCGCCGACTATGCCGCAAGCGCGTTCAGCTCGGCGTGGCCTGGCGCGGCAGCTGGCGGATCAGCAGGTCGACCCAGGTGTCGTCGTCCTGGCGGATGACGATGCGCACCGGCAGGTACTGCACCGTCGGCGCGACCCACATCTCGGCCGTCAGGTCCTTGCCCGGCCGCGCGCTGCCGCGCGGCTTGACGTGCACGGTGTCGAGATCGCCGAACGGCGCGTGCACGGTCTCGCGGCCGATGACGTCGTAGGTCCAGGTGTCGGCACGGCGCGGCAGCGCCAGCGGCAGCTGCACCGAGCGGCCGGGCTCCAGCAGCGCCGGCTGGGTGATGAACAGCCAGGTCATCTGCACGAACTGGCTGGCGCTGTCCTGCACGCCGTCGATCATCGGCAGCTCGCGGCCGTTGGCCAGGCGGATCACGTGGTCGTCGAAATGCACCGTGAGCTGGCGCGCGTCGCGGAACGCGGCCCGCGTCAGCTCGTCGTAGCGGCGCGGGCGCAGGCCGTGCTCGGTGACCTCGCCATCGCTGGACAGCCGGCGCGTGACCAGCGGCGCGAACGACGGGCCGATCTTCACCTCGACGATGACCTGGTACTGCCAGCCCACACGCAGCCACTCGACCGTGGCCTCGCCCTGCACCGGCCCGCGATAGTGGCCGGTCAGCGTGTAGCTCAGCTGCGTCGACGGCGGCCATTCGAACGGCGGCGCGCCGGCGGCCGCGTCGGCGCTGGCCACGGGTTGCGGCATGCCCGGCAGCGGCACCGGCGGTTCGGGCGGCGGCCCCAGGGTCTCGTCGCCGACGGCGACAGGGGTCTCCGGGGGCGCTTGGGTCTCGGCGACGACCGTCGGCTCCGGCGCCGAAGCGGGTTCGGAAGCCGCCGGCGCGGCCACCGGCGCCACGGCCGTCGGCGCGCGACGGGCCGGCGCCGGCCGGGTGGCGGGCGCCTCCGGCGGCGGGGCCGGCTGCAGCGTGCGCACGAAGGCGACGTCCAGGCGCCGCGGCACGCCGGCGCCGGCGTCGACGAGCCCGGCCTGCAGCAGCGCATCGGCCAGCCCCAGGTGCACGGCGACGAGCGCCAGCGCCAGCACCGCCAGCGCCGCCCGTCGCCGCGTGCGACGCTCCATCAGCGGCCCAGCCAGTCCTTGCGGCGGGACTGCGCCAGCGCCGACGCGGCGCCCTCGACGGCCAGGCCCACCGCCGGCGAGGCGGCGGCGCCGGGGCGGACCACCAGCGGCTGCAGGCGCTGGTCGCGCGCGACCAGCAGCTCGAACGGCGCGCCGGCCGGCAGCCACTGCAGCGCGTCCTCGAGCCGGCGCAGCCGCCAGCCGTCGACGGCCAGCAGTTCGTCGCCGGGCGCGACGCCGGCGGCTTCGGCCGCACTGCCACGCAGCACCTGGCGCACCACCGAACCCGCTGCGCCTTCGCTCAGCCGCAGGCCCAGGCGCTGCGCCAGCGAGCCGGCACCGAGTTGTGTCGTGACGCCGAAGCCGGCCAGCGCCTCGGACACCGGCAGCTCGCCGGTGCCGTGCACCCACTCGGCCAGTTCCTCGGCAAGGCCGGGCACGCCGTCGGCCAGCGCAGCCACCAGGTCGGCTTCGTCGACCGGGCGCTCGGCGTGGCGCTTCCACAGCCGGCGCATCGCCTCGTCCAGCGAGCTGCCGGCGGCACGGCGGCGCAGGTCGACGAGCAGCGCGACCAGCGCACCCTTGGCGTAGTAGCTGACGGTGGCGTTGGGCGTGTTCTCGTCGGCGCGGTAGTAACGCGTCCAGGCGTCGGCCGCGGCCTGGGCGACGCTCTGCACGCGCCGGCCCGGCGTGGCCAGCACGCCGGCGAGCTGCTTGCCGAGCAGCGCCAGGTAGCGCTCGCGCGTCACGAGCCCGGTGCGCAGCAGCGACAGGTCGTCGTAGTAGGACGTGAAGCCCTCGAAGAACCACAGCAGCGAGGTCGGCGCCTCGCGCCCGAGGTCGGCGCCGACCAGCGAGCGCGGGCGCAGCCGCTTGACGTTCCAGGTGTGGAAGTACTCGTGGCTGAACAGGCCCAGCAGGCCGACGTAGGCCTCGCCGGGTTCGGCTTCGCCGCGGCGCGGCAGGTCGCGGCGCGAGGCGATCAGTGCCGTGCTGGCGCGGTGCTCCAGGCCGCCGTAGGCGTCGTCGGCGGCGTGCAGCAGGAACAGGTAACGCGAGAACGGCGGCTTGCCGCGCGCGCCGTGCCAGAAGCGGATCTGCCAGCGGCAGATGCGCTCGACGTCGGCCAGCAGGCGCTCGCCGTCGAAGCTCGGCCAGGCGCCGTCGACGGCGATCTCGTGCTCCGCCCCGGCGACCTCGAAACGCCCGCGCCAGAAGCGGCCGAAGGCGAACGGGTGGTCGATGGCCTCGTCGTAGTCGGCGGCCTGCCAGCGGCGCCGGCCGGCGGCCGGCATCGCGGTGGCGACCTCCCAGCCGGCGGGCAGCGGGCCGAGCTCGATGACGTGCGGCTCGTGCTCGCGGCCTTCGGCGCGCAGCAGCCCGCTGGTGCCGTTGAAGAAGCCGCGTGTGCCGTCGAGGAAGGCGCCACGCACCGACGGGTCGTTGGCGTAGACGGTGGCGATGACGACCAGCGCCTCGGCGCCGTCGCAGCGCGCCAGCCAGCTCGTCTTGTCCAGCGCTTCCAGTGCGACGGCACGGTCACCCTGCTTCGCCTCCAGCCCGACCAGGTGACGCGCGAAGTCGCGGATCATGTAGCTGCCCGGGATCCACGCCGGCAGCGCCAGCCGCTGCGCCGCCGCCGGCCGCGGCAGCGTCAGCGTGACGCGGAACAGGTGGGCGTGGAGGTCGGCGAACTCGATGCGGTAACGCGGCATTTCAGCTCCCGGCTCCGGCGGCGCCCAGGAAACAGCTCAGCGACGCGATCGCGCTCAGGCGGAAGCGCAGCGTCAGCCAGTGGCCCATGCCGTGGCGCGGGTAGACGCCGCGGTCGACGAGGTAGCAGACGACGAGCATCACGCCGAGCACGACCAGCCCGGCGTTGGCCGGCATCATCACGCCGGCCCAGGCGACCAGCGGCGGCACGACGCCGTTGACGAACAGCCGGCCCTCGGGCTGGGCTTCGCGGAAACCGATGCCCCAGTGGATGCCGCCGAGGAAGGACACGACGGTGGCGGCGTACGCGGCCAGCGCCAGCGTCGCGTAGGGCAGCACGTCGGGATGCACCAGCCAGACCAGGGCGGCGCCGAGCACGAACGGCAGCAGCCCGGCATAACCGAGCCGCAGCGCGGCAGGAGACAGCGTGGGAGTCATGCGGCGATTGTCGCCGCGGCCGTTCAGCCCTGCTCTGGCCGCGCCAGCCGCCAGGCCCTTCGCGGGCAGCGGCCGGCCGGCGTGCGGCCTCAGACCTTCTTCGACGCGGCGGCCAGCAGCTTCTCGACCTGGTCGATCGGGATCGCCCCCGGCTTGCGCGTGCCGTCCTCGAAGACGACCGCCGGCGTGCCGTTGATGCGGTGGCGCTGGCCGAGCGCGACGTTGCGCGCCAGCGCACCGGCGTCGCAGGCGCCCATCGCCTTGGGCGGCACGACACCGTCGAGCATCCAGGCGCGCCAGGTCTTGGCCGGATCCTTGTTGCACCAGATGTCGCGCGACTTGGCGCTGGAGTCCGGCCCCAGGATCGGCATCAGGAAGGCGTGGATCGTCAGGTCCTTCACGCCGGCGAGGTCACGCTCGAAACGTTTGCAGTAGCCGCAGTTCGGGTCGACGAAGACCGCGACCTGGCGCTTGCCGCTGCCCTGGCGCAGCGTGATCGCGTCCTTGAACGGCAGCTTGGCGAAGTCGATCGCCGTCAGCTGGTCCAGCCGGGCCTCGGTGAGGTTGGTCAGCGTCTTGGTGTCGAGGATCGAGCCCTGGACGATGAACTCGGCCTTGGCGTCGACGTACAGGATCTCGCTGCCGCCGTAGCGCACCTCGTAGAGGCCGGCGATCGGCGCCGGGCGCACCTCGTCGATCCTGGGCATGCTGGGCAGGCGCTCGGCGAGCGCCTTGCGGATCGCGGCTTCCTGCGCCGCGGCGCTGCCGCAGGCGAGCACGGCGGCGGCAGCCAGGGCCAGCCGCGCGGTCGTCGTCTTCATCGGGGTTCCTTCGAAACGGCGGGGGGACGGTCCAGCGCACGCTCGGTCAGGAAACGCTTGAGCGGCGGCAGACGGTTCACCAGATCCAGACCCCGGTTGCGAAGTTCCCTGAGCAGCGGCTCCTCGCTCGCGAACAGATGCAGCAGCGCGTCGGTGAGCTGGCCCATCGCGCGTGTCGGCAGCTCGCGTTCACGCGCGTAGCGGCGCAGCAGCTTCTCGTCGCCGAGCGCCCGCCAGGGTTCGCGCCCGGCAACCGCCGCCGACAGCGCGGCGACGTCGGCCAGGCCGAGGTTGAGCCCCTGGCCGGCCAGCGGATGCACGACGTGGGCGGCGTCGCCGACCAGCACCCAGCCCGGGCCGCACAGCCGTTCGGCGCGGCCGAAAGCGAGCGGGAAGTCGGCGCGCGCACCGGCGAGGCGCAGCATGCCGGCGGTGCCGCCGGTGGCTTCGGCCAGCGCGGCCTCGAAACCGGCGTCGTCCAGCGCCATCAGCTCGGCGGCGCGCGCTTCGGGCACCGACCAGACCAGGCCGTAACCGTGGCCGGCGCGCGGCCGGTCGAACGGCAGCAGCGCCAGGATGTCGGGCGAACGGAACCACTGGCGCGCCAGGCCGGCGTGCGCCTGATCGGCCTCCAGCCGGGCGCAGACCGCGCGCTGGCCGTAGGGATGCAGCGCCATCTTCACGCCCAGGCGCTCGCGTGTCGGCGAGGCCTTGCCTTCGGCGAGCACGACGAGTTCGGCCGGCACCTCGCTGCTCACGCGTTCCAGATGCGGCGCGAAGCGTGCGGCGGTGCCCAGCGCGTGTTCGAGTTCGGCGGCGTCGACGATCCAGGCCAGCGCGTCGGCGCCTTGCGACCAGGCGGAGAAATCGAGTGCATTGCCCGCCACGTCGCCTTCGATGCGCATGTCGTGCACCGGCGTGCGCGCATCCGGCGGCAGCGCATCCCAGACCCGCAGCGACTGCAGCAGCGCGACCGAGGCGGCGTTCAGCGCATAGGTGCGGATGTCGGCGCGGCCGGCCGGGGCGACCGGCGGCGAGCTGCCGAGCAGCGCGACACGCAGGCCCTGGCGGGCAAGAGACAAGGCACCGGCCAGCCCCACGGCGCCGGCGCCGCGGACGAGGACGTCGCAGGAGGCCATGCGGCGGATTGTAGGGAGCGGGCCGCGCGCGCCGGGTCGACGCCGCGCAAGCCCGCGACGGCGTCACAGCTCGATCAGCCGCGTCGGCTCGGGCGCCGCGCCGTGGTTCAGCGGCCCGCTGCCGGCGCCGGTGCGCACCGCCGCGCCGGCGGCCAGCGCCTGGCGCACGTAGGCGTGCGCGGACTGCACCGCGGCGTCCAGCGTGTCGCCCAAGGCCAGCCGTGCGGCGATCGCCGACGACAGCGTGCAGCCGGTGCCATGCGTGTTGGCGCTGGCGATACGCGGCGCGCGCAGCCAGCGCCGGCCGCCGGCGCGCGTGGCCAGCAGGTCGGCGACCTCGTCGCCCGGCAGATGGCCGCCCTTGAGCAGCACCGCCGGCGCGCCGCGCGCCAGCAGCTCGTCGGCGGCCGCCGCCATGCCGGCTTCGTCGTCCAGCCGGCGGCCGGTCAGGAACCCGGCTTCGTCGAGGTTGGGCGTGACCAGCGCGGCACGCGGGAAGAGCTCGGCGACCAGCGCCTGCACGGCGTCGTCCTGCAGCAGGCGCGAGCCGCTGGTCGAGATCATCACCGGGTCCAGCACCACCGGCGCCAGGCGGTGGGCGTCGAGCGCGTCGGCGACGGCGTGCACGATCTCCGGCGCGTGCAGCATGCCGATCTTCACCGCGTCGGCGCCGATGTCCTCGGCGACGGCGTCGATCTGGGCGCGCAGCATCGCCGGCGGCACGCCGTGGATCGCGCGCACGCCCCGCGTGTTCTGCGCCGTCAGCGCGGTGATCGCCGTCATGCCGTAGGCGCCGAGCGCGGCGACGGCCTTCAGGTCGGCCTGGATGCCGGCACCGCCGCCGCTGTCCGAGCCGGCGATGATCAGCACCCGCGCGTAGCGGTGAGTGAAGGGCGGCGGCGTCATCGTGCGCCCTCCGCGACCGCACGGGCCAGCTCGCGCGCCGCCGCTTCCGGGTCGGCCGCGGCGCAGATCGCGCTGACGACGGCGACGCTGTCGGCGCCGTGTGCAATGGCCAGCGCGGCATTGCCGGCGTGCAGGCCGCCGATGGCGACCAGCGGCAGCGCCGTCGCGTCGCGCGCCGCGCGCAGGCCGGCCAGCCCCCAGGGCGGCGCGGCGTCGCTCTTGGTCGCCGTCGCGAACACCGGGCTGGTGCCCAGGTAGTCCAGCGGCAGTGTGGCCGCGCGGCGCAGGTCGTCGAAGCTCTCGACCGACCAGCCGATGAAGACCTCGGGCGGCAGCAGCCGGCGCGCGTCCTCGACCGGCATGTCGCTCTGGCCCAGGTGCACGCCGTCGGCACCGCAGGCCAGCGCGACGTCGACACGGTCGTTGACGACCAGCGGCACCCGCAGCGGCGCCAGCAGCGCCTTCAGCGCCCGGGCACGTTCGACGAAAGCGCGTGTGCCGAGCTGTTTCTCGCGCAGCTGCACGCAGCGCACGCCGCCCCGGACGGCGGCGGCGACGACCTGCTCCAGCGGCCGGCCGGCGCACAGCGCCTCGTCGGTGACCAGCATCAGCCGCAGCGCCTCGACGCCCCAGCCGGCCATCGGCACGCGGCGCTCAGTCATCGAGCAGCCTCGCGCGGGCCAGGAAACCGGCTTCGTCGACGAGCTGCAGCGCGTCGACCAGCAGCGCGGCCATCGTGCCGACGCCGGCGCCACGGGCGCGCGCCTGCTCGGCGGCGATCTCGCCGGCCACGCCCATCAGCGCGGTGGCCGCGGCGGTGGCGCGCCAGGCGTCGGGCTGCACGGCGCAGAAGGCGCCGACCAGCGCCGTCAGCGAGCAGCCGACGCCGGTGATGCGTGTCATCCACTCGTGGCCGTTGTCCAGGCGCAGCACACGGCCGTCGGGCGCGACGACGTGGTCGACGGCGCCGCTGACGCAAACGACGGCGCCGTGGTTGGCCGCCAGTGCCAGCGCCGGCGCCAGCGCCGCCTCGGCGCCGGCGCTGCTGTCGACGCCGCGCGTGGCGACGGCCTCGCCGGCCAGGCTCATGATCTCCGAGGCGTTGCCGCGGATCGCCGTCGGCCGCCCGGCGGCCAGCAGCGCCGCCAGCGTGCGGTTGCGGTAGGCCGTGGCGCCGGCGCCCACCGGGTCCAGCGCCACCGGCACGCCGCGCGCGTTGGCGGCGCGCAGCGCGATCGTCATCGCCTCGACGGCATAGGCGTCGAGCGTGCCGATGTTGATGACCAGCGCCTGGGCGATGGCGACCATGTCCTCCAGCTCCTCGTGCGCCTGGGTCATCACCGGCGAGGCGCCGGCGGCCAGCAGCACGTTGGCGTTGAAGTTGGTCACCACCACGTTGGTGATGCTGTGCACGAGCGGGCGGCGCTCGCGCAGGGTCTGGATGTCGGCCCAGAGATCGCGGGCCTGGAGCGTGGTTCTTGCCATGACGTCCTTGCAACGAAATGGCAGGTCGGCCGGCTCCGGAAGCGGCGGCGCGGCAGCACGGCAGCGGCGCTTCCGGACTCGACTTCCCTGCGCGAGGATTACCTCAATCAGGTTCTAAGGGACTCTCTCAGCCGGCCTGGCCGTCGCACGACGGCCGGGCCAGCACCCCCAGCGAGACCGCGCAACAGGCGCGGCGAACGCCATTCTAGAAGGCGCGGGCCGCGCACAATCGGCGTCCCACCCCGCCGTTCGGAGGCTCGTTTGAGCGATCTCGACTGCCGCGTCGCGCAGCTGTTCGTCCACCCCGTGAAGTCCTGCGCCGGCATCGAATGCGACGAAGCGCTCGTCGTCGAGACCGGCCTCGACCTGGACCGCGCCTGGATGCTGGTCGACGAGACCGGCGCGATGCTCACCCAGCGCCAGCTGCCGCGTTTGGCGCTGGTCGCGACCACGCTGCGCGGCGACGAGCTGGTGCTGCGTGCGCCCGGCATGCTGGCGCTGCACCTGCCGGTCGACCAGGTCGAGCGCGCCACCCGCGCCCGCGTCTGGGACGACGAGGTCGCGGCTTACGACCTCGGCGCGCTGGCCGCGCAGTGGTTCGGCGACTTCCTCGGCCGCCCGGCGCGGCTGCTGCGTTTCGACCCCGAGCAGCGCCGGCTGTCCTCGCGCCGCTGGACCGGCGACATCGAGGCCGAGAACCAGTTCTCCGACGGCTTCCCGATCCTCGTCGCCTCCACCGCCTCGCTGGCCGAACTGAACGAGCGTCTGGCGGCACGCGGCCAGCCGCCGGTGGGCATCGAACGTTTCCGCCCCAACCTCGTGCTCGACGGCCTGCAGCCCTTCGACGAGGACCACGTCGACGAGATCGTCATCGAGGCCGACGGCGGCCCGGTGCGGCTGAAGCTCGTCAAACCCTGCGTGCGCTGCTCGATCCCGAACGTCGACCCGGCGACGGCCGAGACCGGCGCCGAGCCCGGCGCGACGCTGGCCGGTTTCCGCGCCGACGCGCGCATGGATGGCGGCATCACCTTCGGCATGAACGCGGTGATCGTCGAAGGTTTCGGCCGCACGCTGCGCCGCGGCCAGGCGGCGAACGCGAGCTGGGCCTTCTGAATCCGCACGGCGGGCGCCGGCTGTAGGAAAATCGCCGCCTTCGCGCCGGCGCCTGCCGCCGGCGCCCCGAACGCCTCCTTTCGCGAAAGCCCCTCCATGAGCCTCAAGTGCGGCATCGTGGGCCTGCCCAACGTCGGCAAGTCCACCCTCTTCAACGCCCTCACCAAGGCCGGCATCGCCGCCGAGAACTACCCGTTCTGCACGATCGAGCCCAACGTCGGCGTCGTCGAGCTGCCCGATCCGCGCCTCGTCAAGCTCTCCGAGATCGTCAAGCCCGAGCGTGTCGTGCCGGCGATCGTCGAGTTCGTCGACATCGCGGGCCTCGTGGCCGGCGCCAGCAAGGGCGAAGGCCTGGGCAACCAGTTCCTGAGCCACATCCGCGAGACCGACGCCATCGTCAACGTCGTGCGCTGCTTCGACGACGAGAACGTGATCCACGTCGCCGGCCGTGTCGACCCGATCGCCGACATCGAGGTCATCCAGACCGAGCTCTGCCTGGCCGACCTGGGCACCGTCGAGAAGAGCCTGGTGCGCTACTCCAAGCAGGCGCGTGCCGGCGGCGACAAGGAAGCCCAGCGCCTGGTCGACGTGCTGCAGAAGTGCCAGGCGGCGCTGAACGAGGCCAAGCCGGTGCGCTCGATCGACTTCAGCAAGGAAGAGCTGGTCGTGCTCAAGCCGCTGTGCCTGATCACCGCCAAGCCGGCGATGTTCGTCGGCAACGTCGCCGAGGACGGCTTCGAGAACAACGCCTACCTCGAGCGGCTGCGCGAGTACGCCGCGGCGCAGAAGGCGCCGGTGGTCGCGATCTGCGCCAAGACCGAGGCCGACCTGGCCGACATGTCCGACGAGGACCGCACGCTGTTCCTGGCCGAGATGGGCCAGGACGAGCCGGGCCTGAACCGCCTGATCCGCGCCGCGTTCACGCTGCTGGGCCTGCAGACCTACTTCACCGCCGGCGTGAAGGAAGTGCGCGCCTGGACGATCCACATCGGCGACACCGCGCCGCAGGCCGCCGGCGTCATCCACACCGACTTCGAGCGCGGCTTCATCCGCGCCCAGACCATCGCCTACGAGGACTTCGTCGCCTTCGGCGGCGAACAGGGTGCCAAGGACGCCGGCAAGATGCGCGCCGAAGGCAAGGAATACGTCGTCAAGGACGGCGACGTGATGAACTTCCTGTTCAACGTCTGATCCCCACGACCATTTCCTGAGCGCCGCGACACGCGGCGCCGGGCGGCGGTAGAGTGGGTCCGTGCGCCCGAACGCCGACGCCCCGTCCGCCGTCGCCACTCCACCCGCCTGGCGGGTCGCCGTCGCGACGGCCCTCGCCTACGCGGCGATCGGCTGGCTGGCCCTGCTGCTGGCCGTGCCGCCGGGCTACGCCTCGCCGTTGTATCCGCCGTCAGGCATCGCGCTGGTCGCGGTGCTGGTCTACGGGCGCGCGGCACTGCCCGGGGTCTTTCTCGGCAGCTGTCTCGTCAACCTCGTGCTCGGCGCGGCTCGCGGGCAGGCCGAGCTCTCCGCCCTGCTCGTGCCGGTGGCGATCGGCTTTGGCGCGATGCTGCAGGCCGCGCTGGGCGCGGCGCTGGTACGACGGCTGGTGCCGCAGCCGCTGGTGCTCGACAGCGTGCGCGACATCACGGCCACCGGCGTCTGGGGCGGCATCGTCGCCTGCCTGGTCAACCCTGTCGTCGCGACGACGGCGCTGTGGAGCGCCGGGGCGCTGAGCAACAGCCAGGCGCCGGTGACGGCGCTGACCTGGTGGGTCGGCGACACGCTCGGCGTGATGATCGGTGCCCCGCTGGCGCTGACCCTCGTCGGCCGGCCGGCCGCCGCCTGGCGCCCGCGGCGGCGCACGGTGGCGCTGCCGCTGCTGGCCACGACGCTGCTGCTGGCCGGCGCGACGGTGGCGGTGGGGCGCTGGGACCGCGAGCGCCTCGTCGCCAGCTTCCAGGCCGACGCCGCAACGCTGGCCGCCGACGCCGACCGCCAGCTGCACGAGCCGTTGCAGGCGCTGCAGGCCCTGGCCGGCGCCTACCGGGCGGCCGGCGGCATGAATGCCGCCATGCTGGACGACGCGGCGCGCTGGTGGCTGTCGCAGCCGCTGCAGCTGCGCGCCGCGGGCCACGCCAGCCGCGTGCCGCGCCACGCGATCGCCGCCTTCGAGGCCCGCCAGCGCGGCGCCGGCGCGGCCGACTTCACGGTGCACATGCGCGGGCCGACCAGCTCGCCGGATGCGCTGGTGATCGACCTCATCGCGCCGCGCGAGTCCAACGAACGGGCGCTGGGCGTCGACATCACGACGATCCCGGCGGCCCGCGCCGCGCTGGAGCTGGCACGCCAGAGCGGCGAGCCGACGGCCACCGCGGCGTTCCGGCTGTCGCAGTCGGACCCGAAGGACGACGAGAACGGCTTCGTCCTGTACTACCCGCTCTACGCCGGCGGCCGGCCGGCGGACGCCGCAACACGCGCCGAGCGCTTCACCGGCGTGCTGTTCGTCACCGTGCGCGCCGAACGCCTGCTCTCCAGCCTGCCGGGCAACGACGCCGCCGGCCTGCACTGGTGTCTGGTCGACACCGAGCCCGGCATCGAACGTGTCCGCCTGGCCGGCCCCACCGGCTGCGAGGACGAACGCCCCGAGGGCCTGCGCGCCGAGCACCGCATCGCGCTGGCCGCACGCACGCTGGAACTGCGCGTGACTTCGACGCCGGCCTGGGAACGTGAACGCCAGCAGACCAACGCCTGGGTGTTCTCGGTGGCCGGGCTGGCCGCCGCCGCCGTGCTCGGTGCGCTGCTGCTGACCGTGACCGGTCGCGCCCACCGCATCGGCCTGGCCGTCGACGAGCGCACCGCCGAGCTGCGCCGCGAGATCGGCGAGCGCCGTCGCGCCGAGGAGGAGATGCGCGAGGTGCAGGACCGGCTGCGCGGCATCCTCGACAACGTGCCGATCGGCGTGATGTTCGCCGACCTCGACGGCCGCCTGCTCGACACCAACCCCTGCCTGTGCACGATGCTCGGCCGCAGCGCCGAAGAGCTGGTGCGCTGCTCGCTCGACGACATCTCCCACCCCGACGAACGCGAGGCCGACCGCCAGGCGCTGCGCACGCTGCGTGCCGGCGGCGCGAGCACGGTGCGCCGCCAGACGCGGCTGCTACGTGCCGACGGCGCGGCGCTGCACGCGCGCACGCTGTTCACGCTGCTGCACGACGCCTCGGGCCAGCCCTGGCGCCTGGCCGGTGTCGCCGAGGACATCACCGAGCACCGGCGGCTCGAGGAGTCGGAGCGGGCGCTGCACCGCGCCGAGGCCGCCAACCGCGCCAAGACCGAGTTCCTGTCGCGCATGAGCCACGAGCTGCGCACGCCGCTGAACGCGATGATCGGCTTCGCCCAGCTGCTGGGCCTGGACCGCGACCCGCCGCTGGCGCCGCACCAGCGCGAGTGGTCGACGCAGATGCTGCGCGCCGGCTGGCACCTGCTGGCGATGATCAACGACACGCTGGACCTGGCGCGGCTGGAGACCGGTGCGGTGCAGCTGGACCTGCGCCCGCTGGACCTGCGTTCGGCCGTCGGCGCCAGCATCGAGATGATCGCCACCGCCGCCGAGCGCATGGGCGTCACGGTGGATGCCGAACTCGCGCCGGAAGCGCTGGCGGTGCTGGCCGACGACACGCGGCTCAAGCAGGTGCTGACCAACCTGCTGTCCAACGCGGTCAAGTACAACCGGCCGGGCGGCACCGTCGTCGTCGAGTCGCTGGCGCCCGACGACGAACACGTGCAGCTGCGCGTGCGCGACACCGGCCTGGGCATGACGCCGGAGCAGGTGGCCGGCCTGTTCCAGCCCTACAACCGGCTGGGCCGCGAGCAGAGCACGATCGAGGGCACCGGCATCGGCCTCGTCATCAGCCGCCGGCTGGCCGAGCTGATGGGCGGCACGCTCGACGGCGACAGCACCGCCGGCAGCGGCTCGGTGTTCACGCTGACGCTGCCGCGCGCCGAGCTGGTGGCCGGCGCGCCGCCGTCGACGATCAGCGCGCCGCTGGAGCCCTACACCCGGCGGCGCGTGCACTACATCGAGGACAACGAGACCAACGTCGAGGTCATGCGCGGCGTGCTCGCGCAGCGGCCGCAGATCGTGCTGGAGGTCTCGACGATGGGTCTGGACGGGCTGGCCGCGGTGCGCCAGCACCGGCCGCACCTGATCCTGCTGGACATGCACCTGCCCGACATCAGCGGCCTGGAGCTGCTGCGCCACCTGAAGCAGGACCGCGACGTCGCCGACATCCCGGTGATCGTCGTCAGCGCCGACGCGACGACGGCGCGCATGCAGGAGGCGCTGACGCTGGGCGCGGCGCAGTACGTCACCAAGCCGCTGGACGTGCGCCGCTTCCTGCGCACCGTCGACGAGGCGCTGGCGTCGCACGAGACACGCTGGGGCTTGTGACGGGCGGAGCACCTCGAACGTGGCCGCTGCCTCGGCGGGCCGTCGCTACACTCGACGCGACAAGATCCGATGCCCAGGGAGGGTTCATGAGAGCGTTCAAGATCGCGGCGCTTGCCGCGCCGCTGCTGCTGGTGGCCGGTTGCGCCAAGTCGCCGGAGTCGACGGTCGAGAGTTTCTACACCGCCGTCGGCAAGGGGCAGATCACCGAGGCCCAGAGTTATCTGTCGCAGCAGATCGTGGCCCTGCTCGGGCCGCAGAAGATCAGCGCGGCGCTGGCCAAGGAGTCGACCCGCGTCGGCGAATGCGGCGGCATCAAGTCGGTCGAGGTCAAGCTGTCGGGCGAGGGCGAGGTCCGCCAGGGCAGCGCCACCGTCAGCTACAAGGGCCAGTGCCCCGCGAAGACCGAGGCGGTCAAGCTCATCCAGGAAGATGGCAAGTGGAAGATCGGCGCGGCGAAGTAGCCGGCCGGCGGCGCCGCTGACGGCGCTGGGCCTGGGGGTCGCGCTGGCCGCAGCGGCGGCCGTCTCGGCGACGCTGCGCGCCGATCGCACACCGCCGGTCGAAGCCGGGCCCGTGACACCGCTGCCGGCCGTGCAGGTCTTGCGCGACGGCGATCTCGTCTTCCGGCGCGGACGTGACCTGATGGCCGGCATCGTCCTCGCGCAGGACGACCGGGCGCGTTTCTCCCACGTCGGCATGCTGCTGATCGACGACGGCCGGCCGATGGTCGTGCATGCGACGCCGGGCGAGGGCCAGGGCCCGTCGGGCGTGCTGCGCGAGTCGTTGCAGGCCTTCGCCGCCGCGGAACTCGCGGCCGAGGTCGCAGTCTTCCGGGCGCCGAACCTGACCCCGGCGGCCGGCGCGGCGCTGCGGCGTTATCTCGAAGCCCAGGTCGGCAAGCCTTTCGACCTCGGATTCGTGTACTCGGACGACACCACGATGTACTGCACCGAGCTGGTGTTGAAAGCCCTGCGCGCCGGCGGCGTCGACCTGGCGCCGCGCCTGGCCACGGTCAGCGCGCCGACACTGCGCGAGCCGGCCTATTCGCCGGATGGTCTGCGCCGCGACGCGATGCTCTCGGAGATTCGAGACCAGCCATGAATGTAGGCACACGCTCACAACGGCGACACAGCCGGTCTTTAGCACTCATCCTGACCGAGTGCTAATATTTTGTGGAACTCGAGACCTCCTCCAGGACTCCCAAGCCACCATGAACCCTGCCCCCACCGCCCTGACCGTCCGCGATCCGTGGGCCCTGGTGCCCTCGATCGGCCATCTCGACGCCTACATCACGGCCGTCAATCGCCTGCCGATGCTCAGCGCACAAGAAGAAGTGGCGCTCGGCAAGCGCCTGCGCGAGCACGGCGACCTCGAAGCCGCCGGCCGCCTGGTGCTGTCGCACCTGCGCCTCGTCGTCTCGGTCTCGCGCCAGTACCTGGGCTACGGCCTGCCGCACGGCGACCTGATCCAGGAAGGCAACGTCGGCCTGATGAAGGCCGTCAAGCGCTTCGACCCCGACCAGGGCGTGCGCCTGGTCAGCTACGCGCTGCACTGGATCAAGGCCGAGATCCACGAATACATCCTGAAGAACTGGCGCATGGTCAAGGTCGCGACGACCAAGGCCCAGCGCAAGCTGTTCTTCAACCTGCGCTCGATGAAGCAGGGCCTGAAGGCCGACGCCGCCGAGGCCGACCTGCACCGCAGCACGCTGACGCCGGCCGAGGTCGAGACCGTCGCGCGCGAGCTGAACGTCAAGCCCGACGAAGTCGTCGAGATGGAGACCCGGCTCGCCGGCGGCGACGTCGCGCTGGAGCCGCAGACCGACGACAGCGAGGAGAGCTTCGCGCCGATCGCCTACCTGGCCGACGAGGCCAGCGAGCCGACGCGCCTGCTCGAGGCCCGCCGCCGCGACTGGCTGTCCGGCGACGGCATCGCCCAGGCGCTGTCGGTGCTGGACGCACGCAGCCGCCGCATCGTCGAGGAGCGCTGGCTGAAGGTCAACGACGACTCCAGCGGCGGCATGACGCTGCACGAACTGGCGGCCGAATACGGCGTCAGCGCCGAGCGCATCCGCCAGATCGAGGTCGCGGCGATGAAGAAGATGCGCAAGGCGCTCGAGGCCGCCGCCTGACGCGCCGCCGCCGCCCTGCCCCACCGCCGGGCCGCCTTCGGGCGGCCCGCATCGTTTTCAGGCGGCCTTCTCGTCGAGCAGGATCTTCAGGTCGTGCCGGAGCTTGTCGATGCCGGCGCCGTAGCGCGTGAACACGCGCACCCGGCCCTGGGCGTCGAAGACGTAGGAGCCGGCGGTGTGGTCGATCGTGTAGCTGGTCGGCGTCTGGCCGGCGACCTTGTTGTAGAAGACCTTGAACTGCTTGGCCGCGGCCTTGGTCTCTTCGGGCGTGCCGCGCAACGCGACGAAGCCGGGGTCGAAGTTGGCGACGTAGGCCTTCAGCATCTCCGGCGTGTCGCGCTCGGGGTCGACGCTGACGAACACGCCCTGGATGCGCTCGCCGTCGGGCCCCAGCTGGCGCTTGACCTCGGCGAGCTCGACCATCGTCGTCGGGCAGACGTCGGGGCACTGGGTGTAGCCGAAGAAGACCACCGTGACCTTGCCGCGGAAGTCCTGCAGGCTGCGCCGGCGGCCGTCGGCGTCGGGCAGGTTCAGCTCTTTCGCGTAGTCGGCGCCGGTGATGTCGACGCCGTCGAAGCCGGCACGCGGCGGGCTGTTGCCACTGTCACAGGCGGCGAGCGCGAGCGCCGCGGCGGCGGCGAGGATCAGACGGCGGGAACGGACAGTCATGGCCTGAGGAGCGCGAACGGACGGAAGCGGCAAGCCTAGCAGCGTTGCGAGGCTGCCCCTGACGGCGCCGGGGCGCGGGGGCATCAGCCGCGGCCGGGACGCCCGGCGCGCACCATGCTGCGCAGGTCGTCGAGCGGCACCGCGGTCTGCGCCGCGACACGCGGCCGCGGCGGCGGCCGGAAGGCGTGGCCGAAGACGATCTCGAAAGCGAGCGCCGGGCGGCCATCGGCAGCGGCGTCGGCGGCGAGCGCCGCCTCGAGCCGCCGACGCCAGCGCGGCGTGCGCAGGCCGGCGTGGCGCGACACCGCGACGTTGCCGCCCAGGGTGCGCAGCTCGGCGATCGCCGCCGCCGCGTCGGGCCAGGTCAGCGTGACGATCTCCTGGTCCATCACCGGGTCGGCGAAACCGGCCTCGACCAGCATGTCGCCGAGGTCATGCATGTCGACGAAGGGCGCGAACGGCGCCGGCCAGCCCTGCGCGGCATAGAGCGAACGCAGCCGCTCCAGCGTGCCCGGGCCGAGTGTCGAGAACATCAGGAACCCGTCGACGGCCAGCGCCCGGTGCCAGCGCGCCATCGCGGCCCGCGGGTCGGCGACACCGTGCAGCATCATGTTCGCCCAGACCAGCTCGGCGCCGCCCGGCGGCACGTCGGCCTCGGCCAGCACCTGCAGCGGGCGAGCGCCGCCCCAGCGCCGCGGCGACCACCACGGCGCTGCGGCCGGCGCCGGCGCGGCCTCGGACTCGACGGCGACGATCTCGGCGGCCGGATAGGCCGCGGCCAGCACGCCGCGGCTGGCGCCGGTGGCGGCCCACCAGTCGAGCACCTTCGCCGGCTGCTTGCGGATGACCGCCAGGCGGTCGGCCATGCGGCGCGCGACCTCGCCGTGCAGCCAGGGCGGCGCGTCGGCGGCGCGCAGGCGGCGCAGCACGCGGGCCAGCGCCGCCTCGTCGAGCGGGCGGCGCGTGCTGCGCTCGGCGGCGTCGGTCTCGGGCATGCGGCCAGTATATTGAGACCATGCTTTCGGCCGCCTGGCTCGCCCGCTTGCCCGGACAGTGCGAGGTCTGCCGCAGCGCCACCCGCGCGGCGCTGTGCGCCGACTGCGTCGCACGTTTCGCCGCACCGCGGCCACGCTGCCGCCGCTGCGCGCTGCCGCTGGCCGCCGGCGATCTGTGCGGCGAATGCCGCCAGCACCCGCCGCCGTTCGAGCACACCGC
This sequence comes from Rubrivivax sp. JA1055, assembly GCF_020966565.1. NCBI lineage: Bacteria > Pseudomonadati > Pseudomonadota > Betaproteobacteria > Burkholderiales > Sphaerotilaceae > Rubrivivax > Rubrivivax sp. JA1055. The sequence goes on from NZ_JAJKFP010000001.1 coordinate 477,465, forward strand.
CTGCGCCGCCGACTACGGTTTCCCCTGGGACGGCCTGGTCGCGGCGCTGAAGTTCCACGGCCGCGTCGAACTCGCCGCCGCGCTGGCGCCGCTCGTGGCCGACGCCGCCGCGGCGCTGCCGGTGCCGGAGGTCGTCGTGCCGGTGCCGCTGTCGGCCCGGCGGCTGGCCGAGCGCGGCTACAACCAGGCCTGGGAGATCGCGCGCCGCGCCGCCCGGCAACGCGGCGTGCCGGCGCGCACCGACTTGCTGGAACGGCTGATCGACACGCCGCCGCAGGCCGAGCTGGGGCGCGCCGAACGCCTGGCCAATCTGCGCGCCGCCTTCCACGTGCCGCCGTCGGCGCGCGCCGTGCTCGCCGGGCGCCGCATTGCGCTGGTCGACGACGTCGCGACCACCGGCACGACGCTGCGCGAAGCCGCGGCCGCCTTGCGCCAGGCCGGCGCCGCGGCGGTCGACGCCTGGATCCTGGCGCGCACCCCCGAGTGAGTTATGGTCGGCCGATGTTCGACATCGTGCTCGTCCACCCCGAAATCCCGCCGAACACCGGCAACGTCATCCGCCTGGCGGCCAACACCGGCTGCCGGCTGCACCTCGTCGAACCGCTGGGTTATTCGATGGACGACAAGCAGCTGCGCCGCGCCGGGCTGGACTACCACGAGTACGCGCCGGTGCGCCGCCACGCGTCCTGGGACGCGCTGCTGGAGAGCGAACGCCCCGACCCGGCGCGGATGTTCGCGTTCACGACCCGCGGCTCGCACCCGCTGGCCGAGCAGCGCTGGACGCCGGGCGACTGGCTGGTCTTCGGCGCCGAGAGCGCCGGCCTGCCGGCCGAGCTGCTGGCACGGTTCCCCGACGCGCAGCGTGTGCGCCTGCCGATGCGCGCCGGCCAGCGCAGCCTGAACCTCAGCAACGCGGTGGCGGTCGCAGTCTTCGACGCCTGGCGGCAGGCCGGCTACGCCGGCGCCGCCTAGAAGGCGGCTTTACGCACGGCTCCCCGAGCCCCCTCCGGGAGGGTGCTCCAGTTCGTTCGACCACACCCTCCAGCCTCCCTCCACGAGGGAGGCTCCAGTCAGTCTGACGATGGCTGCTGCGCGGCGCTCGAACTGCGAGGCCCCACTACTCGGCCTTCGACTGCCGGCCCATCAGGCGCCGCAGCGCGGTCTCGGGCGAGACGCGGCCTTCGAGGACCTCGACGACGGCCTCGGTGATCGGCATCTCGACACCCAGCGCCCGTGCGCGCTGCAGCACGGTGGCAGCGCTGTAGACGCCTTCGGAGACGTGGCCGAGCTCGGCCAGGATGTTGGGCAGCGCCTTGCCGGCGGCCAGCGCCAGGCCGACCTTGCGGTTGCGCGACAGGTCGCCGGTGGCCGTGAGCACCAGGTCGCCCAGGCCCGACAGCCCCATGAAGGTGGCCGCCTGGCCGCCGAGCGCGACGCCCAGCCGCGTCATCTCGGCCAGCCCGCGTGTGACCAGCGCGGCGCGGGCGTTCAGGCCCGTGGCGGCGAGGCCGTCGCCGATGCCGGTGGCGATCGCCAGCACGTTCTTCACCGCGCCGCCGACCTCGACGCCGACGATGTCGCGTGCCGTGTAGACACGCAGCGTGTCGCTGTGGAAGGCCTCGACGGCGGCCGCGGCCAGGGCGTCGGACTCGCTGGCGGCGACCAGCGCCGTCGGCTGGCCGCGCAGCACCTCGAGCGCGAAGCTCGGGCCCGACAGCACGCCGCCGGCGGCGCCGGGGCGCAGCTCGCGCGCGATCTCGTGGCCGAGCAGGCCGGTGACGCTCTCGAAGCCCTTGCAGGCCCAGAGCGCGGGGCGATCGTCGGGCAGCGAGCCCAGGTGTTCGCGCAGCCCGGCCATCGGCGTGGCGATGACCAGCAGGCCGTCGGCACAGTGGGCGAGCGCGGCGTCGCGGTCGGCGCTGATGCGCAGGCCGGCGGGCAGCGGCTCGTCGCCGAGGTAGCGGGTGTTGCGGCCGGTGGCCGCGATCTCGGCAGCCTGGGCGGCGTCACGGGTCCAGAGCAGGACCTCGTGACGCGGCGCGGCCGCGGCGGCGAGCGCCGTGCCCCAGGCACCGGCGCCGAGGACGGCGATCTTCATCGTGTCGGCAGCGCGGGGGCGGGGCCGGGCGGCCCCGCGAAGGCGATCAGTTCGCCGAGGTGATGATCGGCGAGCCGCCGTTGGCCTGGGCGGCCTCGGCCTGCATGCGGGCCTCGAACATGGCCTGGAAGTTGACCTCGTTCAGCAGGATCGGCGGGAAGCCGGCGCGCGTGCAGACGTCCGAGACGATGGCGCGCAGATAGGGGTAGACCATCTGCGGGCAGACGATGCCCAGGATGCCCTGCATCTGCTCGTCGGGGATGTTGCGGATCTCGAAGATGCCGGCCTGCTTGGCCTCGACGAGGAACAGCGTCTTGTCGGCGACCTTGGTCGTCACGGTGGCGGTGACGGTGACCTCGAAGATGCCGTCGGCCACGACCTCGGCGGCCATCGCGAGGTTGATCTCGACCGCCGGCTGCTGCTGCTCGAGCAGGATCTGCGGCGAGTTCGGCTGCTCCAGCGACAGGTCCTTCAGGTACATGCGCTGGATCTGGAAAACGGGGGTCTCGTCGGCCATGGTGCTTCCGTGTTGGGAGGTGGCCGCCCGGGTTCGGGCGGCAGCGGCCGGCGATTATGGACCAGCGCACCGGGGCGTCCGCCCCGGGCCGGTCAGCCCGCGAGCAGGGGCGCGAGGCCGCCGCGCTGGTCCAGCGCGATCAGGTCGTCGCAGCCGCCGACGTGGGTCTCGCCGATGAAGATCTGCGGCACGGTGCGGCGTCCGGTGAGCGCGATCATCGTGTCGCGCTGGGCGGGGTCCAGGTCGACGCGGATCTCCTCGATCGCCTCGACGCCGCGCTGCTTGAGCAGCGCCTTGGCGCGCAGGCAGTAGGGGCAGACCTGGGTCGTGTACATCCGGACGGAACTCATGCGCTTTCCTCGCCCGCACGAGGATGGCGGGCTCAGGCCGGATTGTCCGGCGGATGAGAAGACCCGGAGGGCGCGTGGGGCGAGCGCCGACCGGGCGAGGCTCAGGCGCTCTTCGGCGCCTGGGGCGGCTCCGACGGCTCGGCGGCCGGGGTCTCGGCGACGGGGATCTCGGCGACCGGCGCCGGGGCGGGCGCGGGCTCGGCAGCGGGCGCTTCGGCGGCCGGCGCCGGCAGCGGCTTGGGCTCGGCCTTGGCGGCCTTGGCCTTCTTCTCGGCCTTTTCGGCCTTCTCGGGCTTGTCGGCCTTGGCACCGCTTTCCATCGGCAGGTTGGCTTCGCGCCAGGCGGCATTGCCGCCGGCCACCGCGACGGCCTTCTCGTAACCCGCCTTCTGCAGCTGCGCCGCGGCACGGCCGGCGCGTGCGCCCGAGGCGCACAGCAGCAGGATCGGCAGCGTCTTGTTGCCCGGCAGGCCCTTGGCGTCGGCCAGCGTCGCCAGCGGGATGTTGCGCGCGCCGACGGCGTGGCTCTTCTCGTACTCGGCGGGCTCGCATACGTCGATCAGCACGCCCTTCTCGCGGTTGATCAACCGCACCGCCTCGGCAGGCGGCACGCCGCGGCCGGTGCCGCCTTGGATCGTCTGCCACAGGAGCAGGCTGCCGGAGAGGGCGGCCATGAAGACGAGCAACCAGTTTTCGATGAGGAAGTTCAAGGCGTCGGGGTCAAGGGCGGCAGAGGGCGCGAATTATAGAATTCGGGCCATGCACAAGCTCGTCCTGATCCGTCACGGGGAATCCACCTGGAACCTCGAGAACCGTTTCACCGGCTGGACCGACGTCCCGCTGACCGACACCGGCGTCGCCCAGGCGCGCGAAGCGGGCCGCCTGCTGAAGGCCGCCGGCTACGAGTTCGACGTCGCCTACACCTCGGTGTTGAAGCGTGCCATCTGGACGCTGTGGCACTGCCTGGACACGATGGAGCGCACCTGGCTGCCGGTCGTCAAGGACTGGCGCCTGAACGAACGCCACTACGGCGCGCTGCAGGGCCTGAACAAGGCCGACATGGCCAAGCAGTACGGTGACCAGCAGGTGCTCATCTGGCGCCGCAGCTACGACACGCCGCCGCCGGTGCTCGACGCCGCCGACCCGCGTGGCCAGCGCCAGGACCCGCGTTACGCCAAGCTCGCCCCCGAGCAGGTGCCGCTGACCGAGTGCCTGAAGGACACCGTCGCGCGCGTGCTGCCGTTCTGGAACGAGGAGCTCGCGCCGGCGATCAAGAGCGGCCAGCGCCTGGTCATCGCCGCGCACGGCAACAGCATCCGCGCGCTGGTGAAGTACCTGGACGGCATCAGCGACGCCGACATCGTCGGCCTCAACATTCCCAACGGCATCCCGCTGGTCTACGAGCTCGACGACGAGCTGAAGCCGATCCGCAGCTACTACCTCGGCGACCCCGAGGCGGCCGCCAAGGCCGCGGCTGCGGTGGCGAACCAGGGCAAGAAGGCCTGACGCGCCCTCCCCCGAGCACGACGGACGACGCCGGCCTCGCGCCGGCGTTTTCGTTGGCGCAACCAGCGGGTGGGGTCAGGTCTCGCGCCGGGAGGGGTCACGCCGGGAGGGGTCAGGTCTCGTGAGACCTGACCTCGGCCTGCCTAGAGGGGGTCAGGTCTTGTGAGACCTGACCCCAGCCTGCCTTGTGAGACCTGACCCCAGCCTGCCCCGTCCCGCAGCGCCGCCGCCAGCAGCGGCACCACCGACACCGCGTTGCTCTCGTGCGCGATGCAGTCGCTGCTCCAGACGTGACGCACGCCGGCGGCGCGCAGCTCGGCCAGCGCGTCGCCGACGAACAGCGCGTGCGTGACGGCGACGTCGACGCTGGCCGCGCCACGTTCCAGCAGCCCGCGTGTCGCGGCCTGCAGCGTGCGCCCGGTGCTGGCGACGTCGTCGAGCAGCACGACGGCGCGCCCGGCGACGTCGGCCGCCGGCAGCGCGACGGCGACGTCGCGGTCGCCGTGGCGCTGCTTCAGGCAGACCGCGTGCTCCAGCCCGGCGGCCTCGGCGGCCACCGTCACCCACTGCTCGGACTCGGCGTCCGGGCCGACGAGCAGCGCACCCGGCACACGTTCTGCGGCCAGCCGGCCGAGCAGCGGCGCGGCACCGAGCGCGACGCCGCGCCGCCCGGGCACGACCTCGGCCATCGACGCGACACGGTGCAGATGCGGGTCGACGGTGATCACGGCGTCGAACCAGGCCGCCAGCGCCCGCCCCAGGTGGCGCTGGCTGACGACCTCCCCGGGCGTGAACGCGATGTCCTGGCGCATGTAACCGAGGTACGGCGCGACCAGCGTCAGCTCGGCAGCACCGAGTTCACACGCGCCGCCGGCGACCAGCATCAGCTCGGCCAGGCGCTCGTTGGGCCGCTGCAGACCGCGCAGCAGCACGACCCGCGGCGGCAGCGCCGGCGGCAGCCTCAGCCGCGATTCGCCGTCGGGGAAGACATGGCGATCGACCACCGCCAGCGGCCAGCCCAGCGCCGCGGCCAGCGGCCGGGCCAGCGTCAGTTCGTCGTCGAAAGCGAGCAGCAGACTCATCGGGCAGCTCCGGCGAGGGCGTAGGCGCAGTCGTGCAGCGCCTCGCGGCGCGCGAACTCCAGGTCGGCGGCGACGCAGGCGTGGATGCGGTACAGCGGCTCGCCGCGGCGCACCGCGGCGCCGATCTTGACGAACAGGTCCAGCCCGGCGCCGGCCATCTGCGGCGCGCCCGACAGCCCGGCGATGCGCGCCAGGCGCAGGTTGTCGATGCCGGCGACGACACCGTCGGCCGGCGCCGGCACGTCGAAGACCAGCGGCCCCGGCGGCGGCGGCTCGGCGCGCCGGCCCTGGGCCTCGATGATCGCCTCCAGCCGCGCCAGCGCGCGGCCCGAGTCGAGGATCTGCGTGGCGATGCGCTCGCCGTCACCGCCACGCACCGCGGGGTCGAACTCGATCATGCGGCCGGCCAGGCGGATCGCCTTGGCGCGCAGGTCCTGCGGCGCCTGCGGGTCGTGGCGCAGCACCTGCATCACGTCGCGCGCCTCCAGCACCGGGCCGATGCCGCGGCCGATCGGCTGGCGGCCGTCGGTCAGCATGACCTCCAGCGTCAGCCCCAGGCGTTCGGCGACGAACTCGAAGACCCGCTTCAGGCGCTGCGCCGCGGCCTCGCCATGCACCTTGGCCGTCGGCCCGACCGGGATGTCCAGCACCAGGTGCGTCGAGCCGGCGGCGATCTTCTTGGACAGGATGGAGGCGATCATCTGCCCCGGCGAGTCGATCGCCAGCGGGCGTTCGACGGCGATCAGCACGTCGTCGGCCGGCGACAGCGCCGCCGTGCCGCCCCAGGCCAGGCAGCCGTTGACGGCGTGCACGATCTGCTTGAGCCGTTCTGGCGCGAGTTCGACCTCGGCCAGCACCTCCATCGTGTCGGCGGTGCCGGCCGGCGAGGTGATCGCGCGCGACGAGGTCTTGGGGCACAGCAGGCCGTGCTCGGCGACGATGGGCACGACGAGCATCGAGGTGCGGTTGCCCGGCACGCCGCCGATGCAGTGTTTGTCGACGATCGGCCGGCCGCCGCCGCTGCCGTTCCAGTCCAGGCGCCGGCCGGCGGCGATCATCGCCTCGGTCAGGTGCAGCACCTCCTCGCGGTCGAGCTCGTACTGCTGCGTCGCGACGACGAAGGCGGCCAGTTCGACCTTGGTGTAGCGCTCGGCGGCGATGTCGGCGACGACGGCGTGCAGGTCCTCGCGGCCCAGGCGCTCGCCGGCGATCTTGCGCCGCAGCGCGGCATGCGACGGCGGCGGCGCGGCGTGTTCGATCGAGACGCTGTCGCCTTCGGCGGCGCCCAGCCGCGCGAACGCCTGTTCGCTCAGGCCCAGCTGCAGCGGCTCGAGCAGGCGCAGGTCGTCGACGACGTTGAGCACCGCGGCGATGCTCCGGCCGCCGGCGGCGATCGTCACCTTGGACAGCGCCTGGAAACCGGCGGCGCGCACGACCGGGCAGTCGCGGTGCAGGAAGGCGACGTTCTCGCGCCAGGTGTCGATGCCGAGGCGGCGCACGGCGAGGGTCGGACGGTTCATCGCGGGCACGCTCGCTCGCGCGAGGCGTTCAGTCGGGCAAGACGCTGGCGATCTGTTCACGCACCCGCGCCGCCAGCGCGCGACGGTCGGCGTGGGCACTGGCTTCGGCCGGCAGCACCGTCAGGTGCAGCACGACGCCGCGCGCCCGGGCGAGTTTCCAGACGTTGGCGGCCAGCGTCTCGGCGCCGACCCAGCGGGCCGACGGGCTGACGGCGTGGCCGGGCTCGGCATAACGCAGCGCGACCGCCTGCACCGGCGTGGCGGTGGCGATCGCCGCCTGCAACAGGTTGGCATGGAAGGGCAGCAGCGCATGGCCGTCGCCGGTCGTGCCTTCGGGGAAGACGGCGACGGTGTCGCCGGCCTGCAGCGCCTCGGCCATGCGGTGCACGACACGCAGCGCATCGCGTTTGCTCTCGCGCTCCAGGTACAGCGTGCCGGCGGCATCGACCAGGCGGTTGGCCACCGGCCAGTGGCGCACGTCGGCCTTGGAGACGAAACGCGCCTCGGGGCAGACGGCGTGGATGGCCATGATGTCCAGCCACGACAGGTGGTTGGCGACGATCAGCTTGGCGCCGGGGCGGAACTCGCCCTGCACCCGCAGCTCGACACCCAGGCAGCGCAGCATCGTCGCGGCCCACCAGCGGGTGCGCCGGTGACGGCCCGCGGCGTCCAGTCGCGGGAAGACCCACAGCGCCATCGCCACGCCGCGCAGGCCGTGCAGCAGCACGCCGGCGACGCGCCAGGGGGCGAGCAGCACCGCGGTCAAGCGGCCTCGTAGGCGACCGTGCCGGCGACCAGCGTCGCACGCACCCGGCCCGGCAGCGCCATGCCGGTCGACGCGAACGCGAACGGCGTGTGTTTGCCCTGGCTGGCCAGCGCCGCCGGCGCGACCTGCCATTCGGCTTCGGGATCGAAGACGCAGACGTCGGCGACACCGCCTTCGACCAGCCGGCCGGCACTCGACGCCAGCGAGCCGACGGCCTCGCCGAGCACCCGCACCGGCGCCTGCGTCACCGGCGCCAGCGCCTGCGACAGCGTCAGGCCGTGGTCGCGGCCCCAGCGCAGCGCCAGGCTCAGCAGCAGCTCCAGCCCGGTGGCGCCGGGCTCGGCCTCGCCGAACGGCAGGTTCTTCATGTCCTCGGCGACCGGGTTGTGGTCCGAGACCAGCGCGTCGATCGTGCCGTCGGCCAGCGCGGCGCGCAGCGCGTCGCGGTCGGCGCCCTGGCGCAGCGGCGGCGTCAGGCGCATGTCGGCGTTGAAGAAGCCGATGTCGACGTCGGTCAGGTGCAGCGAGTTGATGCTGACGTCGGCCGTGACCGGCAGGCCCTCGGCCTTGGCGGCACGCACCAGCCTGACGCCGGCGGCGCTGGACAGCCGGCACAGGTGCACGCGGCAGCCGGTGACCCGCACCAGCTCGAGGATGGTCTGCAGCGCCACCGTCTCGGCGGCCACCGGCACGCCCGACAGCCCCATGCGCGTGGCCACCGCGCCCGAGGCGGCGACGCCCTTGCCCAGCCAGCCGTCCTGCGGCCGCAGCCAGACGGCGTAGCCGAAGGTTGCGGCGTACTGCATGGCGCGCAGCAGCACCTGGGTGTCCTGGATCGCGACATCGACCTGCGAGAAGCCGACGCAGCCGGCTTCGGTCAGCTCGGCCATCTCGACGAGCGTCGTGCCTTCGAGCCGGCGCGTCAGCGCGCCCAGCGGGAACAGCCGGCAGCGGCTGAGCTTGCGGGCACGGAACTTCAGCATCTCGACCAGGCCGGGCTCGTCGAGCACCGGGTCGGTGTCGGGCAGGCAGACGAGGCTGGTGACGCCGCCGGCGGCGGCGGCCGCCAGCTCGCTCTCGAGCATGCCTTCGTGTTCCTGGCCGGGTTCGCGCAGGCGCGCGGCGAGGTCGACGAGGCCGGGCGCGACGACGAGGCCCGAGGCGTCGATCGTGCGGTCGGCCTGGAAGTCGCCGACGGCGCCGAGGCCGACGATGCGGCCGGAGGCGATCGCGACGTCGGCCGTCTCGTCGCGGCCGGTGGCCGGGTCGACGACGCGGCCGTTGCGGATGAGGATCTTCATGGGGTTCAGGCCTGGTTGCCGGCGATCGTCGACATCACCGCCATGCGCACCGCGATGCCGAAGGTCACCTGCGGCAGGATGACGCTGTGCGTGCCGTCGGCGACCGAGGACTCGATCTCGACGCCGCGGTTGATCGGCCCCGGGTGCATGACGATGCAGTCGGGCTTGGCCAGCGCCAGCTTCTCCGGCGTCAGGCCGTAGTTCTTGAAGTACTCGCCGGCCGAGGGCAGCAGCGCGCCGCTCATGCGCTCGTTCTGCAGGCGCAGCATGATGATCACGTCGGCGTCGCGGATGCCTTCGGCCATGTCGTGGCAGACGCGCACGCCCATGCCGGCCAGGTCGCCCGGCACCAGGGTCTTGGGGCCGACGGCGCGGATCTCGGGCACGCCGAGGATGTTCAGCGCGTGGATGTCCGAGCGCGCCACGCGCGAGTGCACGATGTCGCCGACGATGGCCACCGTCAGCTGCGTGAAATCGCGCTTGTAGTGGCGGATCGTGTACATGTCGAGCAGCGCCTGCGTCGGGTGCGCGTGGCGGCCGTCACCGGCGTTGACCACGTGCACGTGCGGCGCGCAGTGCTGGGCGATCAGGTAGGGCGCGCCGCTTTCGCTGTGGCGCACGACGAACATGTCGGCGTGCATCGCCGACAGGTTGGCGATCGTGTCCAGCAGGCTCTCGCCCTTGGCGGTGCTGCTCTTGTTGATGTCGAGATTGATGACGTCGGCCGACAGCCGCGTCGCGGCGATCTCGAAGGTCGTGCGGGTGCGCGTGCTGTTCTCGAAGAACAGGTTGAACACGCTCTTGCCGCGCAGCAGCGGCACCTTCTTGACCTCGCGGTCGTTGACCGACAGGAAGGTGCCGGCGGTGTCCAGGATCTGCGTCAGCACCGCACGCGGCAGGCCTTCGATGGACAGCAGGTGGATCAGCTCGCCGTGGCGGTTGAGCTGGGGGTTGCGGCGCGACAGCATCAGCGGGCCTCCCGCCGCAGGGCGCGGTCCTGAGGTCTCATGCGGCCTCCTCGATGGCGAAAGTGAAGCGGCCGTCCTCGGCACGCGCCAGCGACAGGCGCTGCGTGGACGGCAGGGTGATGCGCGCCGCGGCCAGCGCCGCGGCGATCGGCAGCTCGCGGCCGCCGCGGTCGACCAGCACCACCAGCGTCACGCTGGCCGGGCGGCCGAAGTCGTAGAGCTCGTTGATCGCGGCGCGGATCGTGCGGCCGGTGTAGAGCACGTCGTCGACGAGCACGACATGGCGGCCGTCGACGGCGAACGGCAGCTGCGTCGTGGCGGTGCCGGCGGCCAGCCCCCGCGAGCCGAAGTCGTCGCGGTGCAGCATGCTGGAGATGACGCCGTGCGCGCCGGGCAGGCCCAGGTCGCGCTGCAGGCGTTCGGCCAGCCAGGCGCCGCCGGACCAGATGCCGACGAGCACCGCGTCGGGCGGGAGGATGGCGCGCAGGCCCTGGCGCAGTTCGGCGTAGAGCGCCTCGGCATCGAGCTGCAGGACGGTCATGGGGCGAGGGTTCTCAGGTGTTGGTCGAGGATCAGTGCGGCGGCCGCGGCGTCGGCGTCGCGGGCCCCGGCGGCCAGCGCGTCGACGGTCGTGTAGCGCTCGTCGACCTCGTGCACCGGCAGCCGGAAGCGGCCGTGCAGCTGGCGGGCGAAGCGCCGCGCGCGGCGCGTATTGTCGTGCTCCGCGCCGTCCGGATGGAACGGCACGCCGACGACCAGCGCGTCGGGCTGCCACTCGTCAATCAGCCGGGCAATGGCCTCGAAACGTGCGTCGCCTTCGGCGGCGACGGTCTTCAGCGGCCGGGCCTGGGCCAGCAAGGTGTTGCCGACGGCGACGCCGACGCGGCGCACGCCGAAGTCGAAGGCGAGAAAACTGCGCGCGGGGGCAGGCGGAGCGGCCGGGCTCATTCGGGAACGACGTGACGGGTCACGCGTCAGGCGTGCCCGGCCTCCTGCGACAGCATGCGCGGGTCGACACCCAGCAGCGACAGCGCCTGGCCGTAGCGCTGCTCGACGGGGGTCTCGAAGATGATGCGCGGGTCGGCGTCGACGTTGAGCCAGCCGTTGCGGCGGATCTCGTCCTCGAGCTGGCCGGCCTCCCAGCCGCTGTAGCCCAGCGTCACCAGCACGCGGCGCGGGCCGCCGCCCTGCGACATCGCCTCGAGCACGTCCTTGCTGGTCGTCATCTCCAGGCCGCCGGGCACCGACATCGTCGAGCTGTAGGCGCTGCCGTCGCCGGCCTTCTCGTGCAGCACGAAGCCGCGTTCGGTCTGCACCGGGCCGCCGAAGAACACCGGCTGCTCGGCGAACTCGTCGCGGTCCAGCGGCAGATCGACACGCTCGAACAGGTTGCGCAGCTTGATGTCGATCGGCCGGTTGATCACCAGCCCGAGCGCACCACGCTCGTTGTGCTCGCACAGATAGACCACCGAGCCGGCAAAGGTCTCGTCGGCCATGCCGGGCATGGCGATGAGGAACTGGTTCGACAGGTCGATGGCGGCCATGCGCCTATCTTATTCCGCGGCACACTGGCGGATGTGAAGAACGGCATCGACAACGCCCTGGTCTGGCTGCGCCGCGACCTGCGCACCGAGGACAACGCGGCCCTGTACCACGCGCTGCGCGCGGCGCGGCGGGTCTGGTGCGTGTTCGTCTTCGACCCCGAGATCCTCGAGCCGCTGCCGCGCGCCGACCGGCGCGTGGAGTTCATCCGCGACAGCGTCGTCGGCGTCGACGCCGAGCTGCGCGCGCTGGCCGCCTCGCACGGCATCGACGGCGCCGGGCTGATCGTGCGCCACGGCCGGCCGCTGCAGGAGATCCCGCGGCTGGCGGCGGCGCTGGGCGCGCAGGCGGTCTACGCCAGCCACGACGACGAGCCCGAGGCGCTGGCACGCGACGCCCGCGTGCGCGGCGCGCTGGCCGACGCCGGCATCGCCTTCCACGGCTCGAAGGACCACGTGATCTTCGAGCGCGACGAGGTGCTGACCCAGGGCGGCGGCCCGTTCTCGGTGTTCACGCCGTACCGCAACGCCTGGCTGAAGAAGCTCGACGACTTCTACCTCTCGTCCTACCCGGTCGAGCGCCACGCCGGCGCGCTGGCGCCCAAACCCGCCGGCGAGACGCTGCCGACGCTGGCCGACATCGGCTTCGAGAGCACCAACCTGCACGCGCTGAAGCTGCCCAGCGGCCCGGCCGGCGGCCGCGAGCTGCTGGCCGACTTTCTCGAGCGCGTCGACCACTACGCCGACTGGCGCGACTTCCCGGCCGTCAAGGGCCCGAGCTACCTGGGGCCGCACCTGCGTTTCGGCACGGTGTCGATCCGCCGCCTGGCGCGCGAGGCCCACCAGCGTTTGACGGCCGGCTCGCGCGGCGCCGAGGTCTGGCTGTCGGAGCTGGTCTGGCGCGACTTCTACCACCAGCTGCTGCACCACCACCCGCGGGTCGTCGGCGGCTGCTTCAAGACCGAGTACGACCGGCTGCACTGGGAGCACGGCAAACACGCCGACGAGCTCTTCGCCGCCTGGTGCGAGGGCCGCACCGGGTATCCGATCGTCGACGCGGCGATGCACCAGCTCACGCGCACCGGCTACATGCACAACCGGCTGCGCATGATCAGCGCCAGCTTCCTGACCAAGGACCTCGGCATCGACTGGCGCCGCGGCGAGGCCTGGTTCGCACGCCACCTGAACGACTTCGACCTGGCATCGAACAACGGCGGCTGGCAGTGGGCGGCCTCGACCGGCTGCGATGCCCAGCCCTACTTCCGGATCTTCAACCCGGTCAGCCAGAGCGAACGTTTCGACCCCGAGGGGCGTTTCATCCGCCGCTACCTGCCGCAGCTGGCCAAGCTGCCCGACACCTTGCTGCACGCGCCCTGGCGCGCCCGCCCGGCCGACCTGGCCGCCGCCGGCGTCGTGCTGGGCCGCGACTATCCCGCGCCCGTCGTCGCCCACGAGGAGGCGCGCGAACGCACGCTGGCGCGTTTCGCGGCCGTCAAGCCGGCGGCCGCACGTGCCGCCGGCCGGGCCCGGCCGGCGGCGGGCCGCGACTCCTGAGCTGGCTCAAGATCCAGCGCGACGGCGGCGATTCGCGCGATTTCTCGCTTCATTCCATCCCCTCACGTGCCGATAAGACGACGGGGCCGGCCCGACATCCGGGGCCGGCATTGGACGTCAGGAGCGTGCGCGATGCACGTCGCACAAAAGAAGATCTGGGTACAGCTGATCAGCACCATCGCGATCGCGCTCACGGTGGTCTGGGCGGTGGGCATCGTCTGGCAGGGCCGGGTCAACCGCGAGGCCGCGATCGAGCAGGCGACCGCCTTCTCCAGCAGCATGCACGACGCCACGATGGCCGGCCTGACCGGCATGATGGTCACCGGCACCGTGGCGCAGCGCGCCGTGCTGCTGGACCAGGTGCGCCAGCTCGACAACATCCGTGACCTGCGCGTGCTGCGCGGCGAGGCCGTCAACAAGATCTTCGGCAACGGCACCGGCGCCGACGCCAGCGACCCCGACGCCGCCGAGCGCGCCGTGCTCGCCACCGGCAAGACCGAGATCCACGTCGCCAGCGACGACAAGGGCGAGTACCTGCGCGTCGTGCGCCCGGCGATCGCGTCCAAGAACTACCTCGGCAAGGACTGCACGACCTGCCACCAGGTGCCCGAGGGCACGGTGCTGGGCGCGGTCAGCATGAAGGTCTCGCTGGACCAGACCAACGCGCTGATGGCGCGCCAGCGCTGGCAGACCATCCTGATGGCCATCGTCACCTGCATCCCGGTGCTGATCGTCATCTACCCGTTCATCCGCCGCGTCGTCACGCGGCCGCTGGAACAGGGCGTCGACCTGGCGCACGGCATCGCCTCGGGCGACCTGACGCGCGACGTCGTCGTCGACAGCCGCAACGAGATCGGCCACCTGCAGCGTGCGCTGCACGAGATGCGCGGCAGCCTGGCGTCGATCGTCGGCCGCGTGCGCCGCGGCACCGACACCATCGCCCAGGCCTCGGCGCGCATCGCCGGCGGCAACAAGGAGCTGGAGTCGCGCACCGAGCACCAGGCCCAGGCGCTGCACGAGACCGCGGTGTCGATGTCGCGCCTGACCGACGCCACGCGCCAGAACGCCGAGCACGCCAGTCAGGCCAACGCGCTGGCGATCTCGGCTTCCGACGTCGCCAAGGCCGGCGGCGCGGTCGTGGACCAGGTGGTGACGACGATGGACTCGATCAGCGCCGCGTCCAAGCGCATCGCCGAGATCAACCGCGTCATCAACGACATCGCCTTCCAGACCAACCTGCTGGCGCTGAACGCCGCGGTCGAGGCCTCGCGCGCCGGGGAGCACGGCCGCGGCTTCGCCGTCGTCGCCAGCGAGGTGCGGGCGCTGGCCCAGCGCTCGTCGCAGGCGGCGCAGGAGATCAAGACGCTGGTCGACTCCACGGTCGAGCAGGTCGTCGGCGGCTCGCGCATGGCGCACCGCGCCGGCCAGACCATGACCGAGGTCGTCGACAGCGTGAAGCGCGTCACCGACATCATGTCGGAGATCGACGCCGCCAGCCGCGAGCAGATGGCCGGCATCGAGGAAGTCAACCGCACGCTGTCCAGCCTGGAAGGCGTGACCGGCGACAACGCCCGCCTGGTGCAGGAGGCGGCGCATGCCACCGCCGCGCTGGCCGAGCAGGCAACCGCGCTGGACGAGGCGGTGAAGCTGTTCCGCCTGCCGGCGCGCACCGACGCCTGACGGCGGGCCGCGGCCGGCGGCCGCGGCTCAGAACAGGACGACGTCGTCGCCGCCCTGACGGTGTTCGACGAGGTCGCCGCGGGCCACCAGCTCGGTGTGGCTGGCGACGCGGTTGCGGCCGTTCTGCTTGACGAAGTAGACCGCCTGGTCGGCACGCTCGAAGGCCGAGCTCGGCGTGTCGCCCGGCCGCACCGCGGTGAAGCCGATGCTGACCGTGATGCGGCCCACACGCGGGAAGGCGTGCTCCTCGATCGTCGCGCGCAGGCGCTCGAAGGCACGGCCGGCGGCCTCGCCGTCGTCGCAGCGCATCAGCACGACGAACTCCTCGCCGCCGAAGCGGTAGAGCTGGTCGCCCTGGCGGAACACGCCGCGCATCAGCCGCGACAGCAGCAGCAGCACCTCGTCGCCGATCAGGTGGCCGTGGCAGTCGTTGACGTGCTTGAAGTGGTCGATGTCGACGACGCCCAGCCAGGCGGCGCCACCGCCGCGGCGCTGCCCCAGCGCGTCGCGTGATGGCGGCGGCAGCGGCACGGTGCAGCGCATGAAGCTCTCGTCGAAGGTCTTGCGGTTGAGCAGACCGGTCAGCGTGTCGCGTTCGCTGTAGTCCAGCAGCGACTGGAAGTTGCGGTAGACGCGCAGCACGCTGCCGATCAGGCGCAGCTGCTCGGCGCCCAGCGGCGCATGGCTGCGCAGCTCGAGCACGGCGTCGCAGTCGCGCTCCAGGTCCAGCGGCAGCAGCGTCAGCGCCGGCTGGCCGTCGAGCATCAGGCCTTCGCGCTGGCGCAGACAGGTCTGGCGCACCGGATGCTCGGCCAGCGGCGGCAGCGCCGACAGGTCGGCCCACAGCGGGTCGGCACTGGGCACCAGCTCGCCGGCGGCCAGCCGTGCGCGCGTGAACCAGCGGCGGTCCTCGCCTTCGCCGACGATGCGGTAGATGGCGATGTCCAGCGGGCGCAGCAGGTCATGCAGCGCGCTGACCAGCGTCGCGTCGAGCGCGTCGCGGTCCCGGAACCCGGTCAGTTCCGCAAGATGATCGGCAACCCGGGACACCGTTCAGCTCGGCCTGGCCGCTCCCGCGTAACGTGCGACGAGGGCCAGCAGCTCCTCTTCCGCATAAGGTTTGCCGAGGTAGTGGTCGGCCCCCAGGTCCGCGGCGTGGTCGCGATGCTTCTGCGCGATGCGCGAGGTGATCATGACCACCGGCAGCCCGGCCAGCGCGGCGTCGGCGCGCACCGCGCGCAGCAGGTCGAAACCGTCCATGCGCGGCATCTCGATGTCCGACAGCATCACCGCCGGCCGCTCCTGGGCCAGCCGCTCCAGCGCCTCGACGCCGTCCTTGGCGGTCTCGACGCGCCAGCCCTCGCGGTGCAGCAGGCGCTGGGTGACGCGGCGCACGGTCAGCGAGTCGTCGACGACCAGCACCAGCGGCGGCAGCGGCTCGGCAGCCACCGGCTCGGCGACGTCCGGCAGCCGCTCGACGCCGCGGCCTTCGAGCCGCGCCCGCGCCGCCGGGCCGTACAGCGTGGCCAGCGCCACCGGGTTGTAGATCAGCGCCACCGCGCCGCTGGGCAGCAGCGTCACGCCGGCCAGGCCGGGCACACGCGCCAGCTGCGGGCCGACGTTCTTGACGACCACGTCCTGGTTGCCGACGACCTCGTCGACGTGCAGCGCGACACGCTGCTCGGCCGAGCGCACGACGACGACGGCCTGGCTGCGTGTGCCGGCGGCGCCGCGTTCGGGGCCGTCGAGCAGCGCGGCCAGCCAATGGAAGGGCAGCGCCTGGTCACCGTCGGTGTAGACGCCGCTGGCGTAGGCCGCCTCGACCTCCGCCGGCGAGGCACGCCGCACGGCCTCGATCAGCGTCGACGGCACGGCCACCGACAGCTCGCCGCAGCGCAGCATGACGACCTGCGTCACCGCCGTGGTCAGCGGCAGCAGCAGGCGGAAGCGGGTGCCACGCTCCGGCGCGTGGTGCACCTGCACGCGGCCGCCCATCGCGGCGACCTCGGCGCGCACGACGTCCAGGCCGACGCCGCGGCCGGCCAGCTCGGTGACGTCGGCGGCGGTGCTGAAACCCGGCGTGAAGATCAGCTGCGCCAGCGCCTCGTCGTCGACGGTGGTGTCGGCGGCGAGCAGGCCGCGCTCGACGGCGCGCGCGCGGATGCGCGCCAGGTCCAGGCCGGCGCCGTCGTCGCGCAGCTCGACGCCGACCTCGTTGCCTTCCTGCGTGATGACCAGCGTGATCGTGCCGGTCGTGTCCTTGCCGGCGGCGGCGCGCACCGCGGCCGGCTCGATGCCGTGCACGACGGCGTTGCGCAGCAGGTGCTCGAACGGGCCGATCATGCGGTCGAGCACGCCGCGGTCGACCTCGATGGCGCCGCCCAGGATGTCCAGGCGCACGCTCTTGCCGGTCTCCTTGGCGGCCTGGCGCACGGTGCGGTAGAGGCGGTCGCTGGCGCTGTCGAACTCGACCATGCGCGTGCGCAGCAGGTCACCCTGCAGCTCGCGCGTCAGGCGGGCCTGCGCGGCGAGGTCGTCTTCGGCCGACTGCAGCGTGCGCTGCAGGCTGCGCTGCAGCGTCGCGACGTCGTTGACCGACTCGGCCATGAAGCGCGTGAGCTCCTGCAGCCGCGTGAAGCGGTCCATCTCGAGCGGGTCGAAGACCTCGGCGGCAGCCTTGGCGGCCTCCAGCCGCGAGGCCATCTGCGACTCGGCCTGCAGCTCGATGTCGCGCAGCTGGCTGCGCATGCGCTCCAGGCTGCCGGTGAGCTCGCCCAGCGAGCCCTGCAGCTGGCGCACGCTGCCGTCGAGCCGGGCACGCGCGATGCTGACCTCGCCGGCATGGTTGACCATGCGGTCGAGCAGCGCACCGCGCACCCGCACCGCGGCCGTCGAGGCCGGGGCGGCACGCTCCGCCGGCACCACGACAGCGGGCGCCGCCACGGCGAAGCGGCTCCAGTCGATCTCGGCCACCGGCGCGGCCGGCGGCTCGGCGGCCGCGGCCTGGGCCTCGGCCGGCGGCAGGGGCGCCGCCTCGACGGCCTCGGCTACCTCGGCCGGCGGCTCGGCGGCCGGCGGCGCACGCAGGGCCTCGAACTCGGCGACCATCGTGTCGGCGCGTGCGAGCAGCGTCTCGACCTCGCTGGCGTGCACGCCGCCGCGGTCGCCCAGGCGCTCGATCGCGGTCTCCATGCGGTGGGCCCGCTCGCCCAGGCGCATCGCTCCGGCCAGGCGGGCACCGCCCTTGAAGGTGTGCAGCGTGCGCAGGCAGGCCGCCGCGGCGCCGCCGTCGGCCGGGTTGTCGGCCCACTCGCGCAGGCGCGACAGCAGCTGCGGCAGCAGCTCGTCGGCTTCGTCCTCGAAGATCGGGAACAGCTCGGGGTCGAGCGCGTCCTCGGCGTCGAGCTCCTCGTCGCCATAGCCGCTGTCCAGCGGCCCGAGGCCGGAGGTGTCGGCCGCCGGCGGCGGCAGATCGGGCCAGCGCTCGTGGTCGGCCAGGCGCTCGACGATGGCCGGCGCCACCGGCCGCAGGAAACCCGCGGCGAACTGGTGCAGCAGGCGGCGGACCTCCTCGGCGGCCTCGGCAAACAGCGTCGGTTCGCCGTCGCGGCCGCGGCCGCCGGCACGCGAGCGCATCAGCGCATGCTCCAGCGAGCGCGACAGCGCCGACAGGTCAGCGTAGCCCACGGTGGCCGAGCTGCCGGCCAGCGAGTGGGCGAGCGCGATCGCGGTCTCCGACACCGGCCGGTGTTCGGCTTCCAGCGCCCATTCGGCGAGTTCGGTGCCCAGCCGGCGCGACAGCTCGTCGGCCTCGTTGAGGTAGATGTTGAACAGCGGCAGCGGCACACGCAGCGGGCCGATGACCTTGACCGGCTCCTCGTCGGGCACCGGCGACTCGGCCTCGGCCGGCTCGACGGCCCCGATCTCCGGCGACGGCGCCTCGTCGGCCGACAGCGGCGCGGCGGCGGGGGCGTCGACGCTCTCCGGCTCCGGCGTGGCCGGCGGCGACACCGGCTCGGCGGCGGGCACGGCGAACACCTCCGGCATCGGCACGCCGTCGGCGTCGGCCTCGGGCGCCGCGTCGGGCTCGGCCCCGGGCTCGGGCTCGGGCTCGGGCTCGACTTCGGCGTCGCTCTTGGCAGGCTGGAGGCCGGGTTCGGCGGCCTCGGGTTCAACCGGCGACGACGGCACCGGCTCGGCCGGCGGCGGAGCCTCGGCCGCGGGCGCGGCGGCAAATTCGGCCGGCCAGTCGATCTCGGCGCCTTCGAGCACCTCGGCCGCGGGCAGCGGCCCGGGCACGGTCTCGACGAACACCGGCTGCGGCAGCGGCTCGTCGGCCGGCACCTCGAGGCGCTCGGGCCAGGTGGTCTCGTCGGGCGCCGGTTCGGCGTCGGCGGCAGGCACCGCGGGTTCGGCCGGCAGCGCCGCGGGCTCGGGGCCGATGGCGGCGAGTTCGCCGAGATCGAAGTCGAAGTCGGCGTAAGCGGCCTGCGGCGCGGGTTCGGCTGGCGCCGCAGGTTCGAGCGGCTGCAGGGCCTCGATGGCGTCGAAGCTCTCGGCGAGCTCGGCGGTCTCGACCGGCTCGGGAGCGGCTTCGGCCTCGGGCTCGAGCGCGCCGAGGTCGAGGCGGAAGTCGACCTCGTCGGCGGGCAGCGGCAGCGCCGGGGCGGCGGCCGGGGCAGCCCCGAGGTCCAGGTCGAGATCGGCCGCGCTCGGCAGGTCGGGCACACGCTCGGCCAGCGCCGGGGGCGAGGTGTCGGTGCCGAAGTCGAACTCGAAGTCCGGCAGCAGCGCCGCGTCGGGGACCGGCTCGACGACCGGCTCGGGCAGCGGCTCGGGCAGCGGCTCGACGGCCGGCTCGACGGCCAGCTCGGCCACGGGCTCGAACGCCGGCGCTGCGGCTTCGGCAGCCGGCACGACGGCCGGCGGCACCGCGGCGGCACCGATCGCCAGGCGCTGGCCGTCCAGGCGCAGGCCGTCGGCGGCGCGCACCACGGGTTGCGAGGCGTGGCCCTCGTCGCGGCCGGCGCTCAGCGCGGCGACCCAGGCCGCGAAGTAGTCCAGCGCCTCGGAGGTGAAGGAGCGCAGCGCCGGGTCCAGCCGCGGCGACTGCGCCAGGCGCGAGTTGAACAGCTGCTCGCAGGCCCAGGCGGCTTCGCCGAAGTCCTTCAGCCCGACCATGCGCGAGCTGCCCTTGAGCGTGTGGAACGCGCGGCGCACCGCGGTCATCTCGCCCAGGTCCTCGGGTTCGTCGGCCAGACGCGCGAGCGACTCGCGCGCCGCCGGGATGACCTCGGCGGCTTCCTCCAGGAAGACGCCGCGCATCTCGTCGTCCTCGGCCGTGGCGACAGCCGCCACGGGCTCCGGCGGCCGCGCCGGCGGCGCCGGAGGCGGAGGCAGCTCGGCCGGGCGGGCCGGCGGCGACGGTGGCGGCACCGTCGGGCGCGACGCCTGGCCCATCACGGTGGACAGGCGCCCGCTCTCGGCGTCGTAGCGGAACAGCGACTTGGCGAGCGCCGGCTGCACGCCCAGCATGTCGATCAGGAAGCTCAGCGCGCCCAGGTTCTCGGCCAGGCGCTCGAAGCTCAGCCGTGCCGGCTCGTGCGTCGGGTCGACCTCGGTCTGGGCCAGCGTGTCGACCTCGTCGCGCATGCGCAGCACGGCCTGCGAGGCCTGGTCCAGGCCGAGCACCGACAGCACGCCGCGCATCGCCGACAGCTGGCCCGGCACCGGGATCAGCGTCTCGCGCTGCGCCGGGGCCCGGAAATAGGTGTCGATCTGCTTCTCGATCTCGGACAGGCTGCTGCGCAGCTCCTGCACGACGCTGCCCATGGTCTGGCGGTCGCTGACGCGGCGGTACAGCTCCTCCATCCACGGCTCCAGCGGCAGCTGCGGCTGGCCGCGGCGCACGTCGTCGACGCGGCGCGCCAGGCGCTGCACGCGCTCGGGCAGCGCCGGATGGTCGAACTCGCCGTCTTCCAGCGACGCGTCCAGCGACAGCAGCGCGGTGGCGACTTCCATCGCCAGCGCGGCCGGCGGCGCCTCCTGCGCCGCAACGGTCTGCGTCGCGGCGTCCTGCAGCACGTTGGCCAGCACCTCGCCGGACGGGAACAGCCGCTGCACCGAGTCGCCAACCAGCGTGAACTGCTCGGCCAGGCCGGTCAGGCGGTGCAGCTCGCCGGCCGCGACCGCCGACCAGGCGTCCTTGGCGCCGCCCACTCGCTTGCGCGCCTGCGCGACCCAGGCCGGGTCGAAGCGGCCCAGGCGCGCGACGTCGTAGTCCGCGGCGGCACTGTCGTCCAAGCGCCAGGCCTCGCGCACCGCGGCCAGCCGCGGCGCCTCGCCGCCGGCCGGTGCACGGGCGTGGGCGCAGAAGAACAGCAGGTCCTGCGCCAGACGGTCGGAGACCTCGTCGGCGTCGCGCATCGTCGTGCGCAGCTGCGACAGCAGGCGCGACGCGATGCGCTTGGTGTAGACGTCGCTGGACAGCAGGCCGCGGGCCTGGGCCTCGAAGAAGGCCGCCGCCAGACGCCACAGCGTCGACAGCCGGCCCTGCGTGCCGGCGGCCAGCGAGGCGCAGACCTCGCCCATCGCGTCCAGCCGCGCCGGCTCGGGCTGGCGCATCAGCGCCAGCGACAGCGACTCCATCGCCGTGCGCGCCGCGGCGTCGGGCGCATGCGGACGCACGCCGGGCTCGGGCGGCAGCTCGATCCAGCGCCAGTCCTGCGGCCAGAGGTCCGCCGGATGCGCACGCTCGGCACCGGCCAGGCCCTGCACCGCCAGGTACTGCGGGAACATCGCCACCGGCGACACCGGCCGGCGCGCGAGCAGCCGCGACAGGTAGTCCAGCAGCGCGAACGAAGCCTTCTCCAGCGTCTGCACCGCCTTGGCGTCGACCAGCGCCGGCTTGGCCACCCAGCGCTGCACCAGCGTCTCGCTGGCGCGCAGCATCTGCGCCGCCGCCGGCAGGCCGACGAGCTCGAGCGCGCCGACACCCTGGTGCAGGTGCACACGCGCGGTGCGCAGCACGGCCGGCTCGACGGCGTCGACGTCGGACGCGGCCGCCGCCTCCGACTCCTTGAGGTGCCGGTGCAGCGCCTTGTGCGCCAGCTCGAGCGAACGGCGCAGCTCGCCGTGCACCCAGGCCAGCGGGCTGAGGTCGTCGGCGCTGCCGCCGAGGCTGTCGGTGACGGCGTTCATCCGCGTGGCGTCAGCTGATCTTGAAGCGGGAGATCGACGCGCGCAGCTGCTCGGCGGCGCGCGAGAGCTCGTGCACCACCTGGGCGGTCGAGCGTGTGCCCTCGCCGGTCTGCTCGGTCACGGCCAGGATGTGCTGGATGTTGGTGGCCACGCCGCTGGCCGACTCGGCTTCGCTGGAGGCCTGCTCGGAGATGCGCCCGATCAGCTCGGCGAGCTCGCGTGTCACGCGGTCGATGTCCGCCAGCGCGCTGCCGGCCGCGTCGGACAGCCGCGCGCCCTCGATCACGCCCTGCGTCGAGCGTTCCATGGCGGCCACCGCGTCCTGGGTGTCGGTCTGGATGGCGCGCACGATGGCCGCGATCTGGCGCGTCGCCTCGGCCGAACGTTCGGCCAGACGCTGCACTTCCTCGGCGACGACGCTGAAGCCGCGGCCGGCTTCGCCGGCGCTGGCGGCCTGGATCGCGGCGTTCAGCGCCAGCACGTTGGTCTGCTCGGTGATGTCCGAGATCAGCTCGGTGATCTCGCCGATCTCCTGCGAGCTCTCGCCCAGACGCTTGATGCGCTTGGAGGTCTCCTGGATCTGGTCGCGGATGGCGTTCATGCCGCCGATCGAGTTCTGCACCGCCTGCTGGCCGGTGGCCGCCACCTCCAGCGACTGGCGCGCGACCTCGGCGCTGCGCTGCGCCTCGGCCGACACCTCGGTGATGCGGTCGGCCATCTGCAGCACCGACTCGCCGGTCTCGCGGATGACGCGCAGCTGCTCGGTCGACGCCGCCAGCAGCTCGGAGGAGGTCTGCTCGACCTGCTGCGTCGTGTCGGCCACGCGCGTGACGGTGCCCTGCACCGAGGTGACCAGCGAACGCAGTTCCTCGACGGTGTAGTTGACCGAGTCGGCGATCGCGCCGGTGATGTCCTCGGTGACGGTGGCCTGCTGCGTCAGGTCGCCCTCGGCGACGCTCTGCAGCTCGTTCATCAGGCGAAGAATGGCGGCCTGGTTGGCGTCGTTGACACGCTTGGCCTCCAGCTCCTGGCGCTCGGCTTCCTGGCGCTGGGCCTCGGCGAGGCGGGCGCGGTTGGTCTGGTCGGCGACGAACAGGCGCAGCAGGCCGAAGGCGCCTGCGGCCAGCAGCAGCGCCGACAGCAGCGCCGGCACGAGCACGATGGCGCGCAGGCCGCCGGCGTCGGCCAGTTCACCCTGCAGCTCGTCGAGGCCGCGGCGCAGCGGTTCGCTGTCGCGGATGATCGCCGCCTGGGCCTCGCGCGCACCGACCAGGCCCTGCAGGTTGCCCAGGATGGCGCCGGCCTCGGTGCGCGTCTTGTCGTACTGGGCGAGCAGCTCCTGCAGCTGCTCGCGCACCTGGGGCTCGCGCGTGCCGGGCAGGCGCAGCTCGGCGCTGCCGTCGAGCAGGCCCTGGGCGATCTCGCGGAAGGAGTTCAGGTCCTTGCCGAGCAGGAACACGGCCTCGGCGCTGACGCCCTCGGTGGTCTGGAACTCGTTGGCGCTCTTGCCGATGCGCTGCGTCAGCATGACCAGCTGGCCGACGGCCGACAGCTCGCCGGCCGAGGCGCCGCCCTGCAGCTTCAGCGAGGACACCGTCTCGGCGATCTCCAGCAGATCGGCCGACTGGCGGTTGATGGTGCGCAGCGCGGCGCCGACCTGGGTCAGCGTCTTCTGCTGGGCAAGCACCGAGCGCGCGCTCTTGTCGGCGCGCTCGACCATCGGCAGCAGCGCCTGCACCCGGTCGCCCAGGCTGCCGGAGACCGCCGGCACGTCGCCGCCCTCGGCCAGGCCGCGCACGTTGCGCGACAGGATCTCGGCGCTCTCGCGCAGTTCGGGGAAGGCCTGCGGGTTGCCCAGCAGCGCCTGCGACACCGACTTGGCGAGCCGCTGCGACTGCGTCTGCGCCTGGCCGGCGGCCGAGACCTGCTGCGCGCTGCGGCTGGCCGAGACGATGCCGGCACCGCCGCTGAGCACCAGCCCGGTCAGGCCGATGCCGAAGGCGAAGGCCATCAGCTGCTGCTGGCGCGCCAGCGGCATGCCGCCGACGATCGGCAGGCCGGTGGCGATCTCGGGAGCGCTGTCCTCGGGCACGCGGGTGTTGGCGTACTCGCCGGCCAGCTCCGACGGGGCGGCTTCCGAGATGATCGAGGAGTCCTCGGCGCGCGGCCGGCTCTCGGGCGCCAGCGTGCCGGGGCCGAGGCGGATCGTCGCGTCCATGGCGTCGCCGGCGACGGTTTCCTGGGACGGCGCGTCAGGCACCGACGGGCGGCCCCGCGCGGGGCCCTTCAACTTGTCGAGAAAGCTCATTCGATCCTCGCGGCGTTCGTCATCGGGCGATGCCGAGAAACTGTTCGTGCTGGACGAGCGCGGCCGGGTCGATCTCCTGCCACACGCGCTGACGGTCGTCGCGCCACCGGGCACCGGCGAACGACGGGCGCGACACGTCGTCCTCGGGTTCACGCTGCAGCTGGCCCGCGGTGCGCAGGCCGGCCAGACGCTCGAACATCAGCGCGACGTGGCTGCCGACGGCCGGGTTCAGCGCCAGCAGCCGGGCCTGCTCGCGCACGCCCTCGGCCGCCGACTGCGTCGGCCGCAGGCCCAGGAAGGCCGCCAGGTCGACGACGCCGTGCAGGCCGCCGCGCAGGTTGGCGACGCCGACGAACCAGGGCCGCGTGTGCGGCACCGGCGCCAGCGTGCCGACCGGGAAGATCTCGCCGGCGCCGGCCAGCGGCACGAGCAGGCCGACGCCGGCGCACTCGATGGCCAGCCAGGAGGCGGCGGGGGCTTCGCTGCGGACGGCGCTCAGCCGCTGGGCCAGGCGGCTCTGCAGGTCCCGCAGGGCTTCGCGCTTGGCCATCGCCTCAGTCGAAGGCGCGGATCTTGGACAGCAGCTCGTCGGCCTGGACCGGCTTGACGATGTAGTCGCGTGCGCCCTGGCGCAGGCCCCAGACCTTGTCGGTCTCCTGGCCCTTGCTGGTGCACATGATCACCGGCACCGCGGCGTAGCGCGGGTCGCGCGTGATCTGACGCGTGAGCTGGAAGCCGTTCTGGCCCGGCATCACGACGTCCATCAGGATGAGGTCGGGCAGGTCCTCGTCGAGGCGGCGCATGGCCTCCTCGCCGTTCTCGGCGGTGCGCACGGCGTAGCCGCGCTTGCCGAGGATGTCCGACAGGTGGTGCAACTCGGTCTTCGAGTCGTCGACGACGAGGATCTTGCGGATGGCCATCGGAAGCGGGTCTCGGGTTCTGACGGGCGGCAGCGCCGCGGGTTCAGGCGGCGGTGCGGCGGAAGGACTCCACCGCACGCAGCAGTTGTTCCTTGGTGAACGGCTTGGTGAGGTAGTCCTCCGAGCCGACCATGCGGCCACGGGCCTTGTCGAACAGGCCGTCCTTGGACGACAGCATGATCACCGGCACCTTCGCGAAGCGCGGGTTGCGCTTGATGATGGCGCAGGTCTGGTAGCCGTCCAGCCGCGGCATCAGGATGTCGCAGAAGATCAGTTCGGGATCGTGGTCGCTGACCTTGGCGAGAGCGTCGAAGCCGTCCTCCGCCAGCACGACCTCGTGGCCGCCCTGGCGCAGGAAGATCTCGGCACTGCGCCGGATCGTGTTGCTGTCGTCGATCACCAGGACCTTGGCGCCGGAGGACACGGCTTCGTTCACGTCACTGTCCACCTGTTGGAGTGCCCGGCGGCACGGAAGGCCGCCGACGGCGTTCAGATTTCGACCATTTCGAAATCTTCTTTACGGGCTCCGCATTCCGGACAGGTCCAATTCATCGGAACGTCGGCCCACGCGGTGCCGGCGGCGATCCCGTGCTCGGGATCCCCGGCGGCTTCGTCGTAGATCCAGCCGCAGATCAGACACATCCAGGTTCGGCTATGGCTCACTTCGGGGCGGTCCCTCACTACAATGGGCAACGATTGTAGTCACGCATATCCGCGAAAAATCAAGGATTTGTGAGGACATACGCACCATTCTTCAGGTTTCGCTCGAGGTCTCCGACAGGCCCCGGGCGGAACGCGCAAAGGCATCGCGATGACCCCCGACCCCCACCCCGCCACGGAGCTGCAGGATCCTGCGCAGGAGCCCCCGCCGCCGGCGTGCGTGATCAGCTTCAACGCCAGTGACCCGAGCGGTGCCGGCGGGCTGGCCGGCGACGTGGCGACGATAGCCGCGATGGGCGCCCATGCGCTGCCGGTGGTCACGTCGATCGTGATGCGCGACACGGCCGAGGTCTTCGATCAGCACGAAATCGACGACGACGCCGTCGTCGAGCAGGCGCGCACCATCCTCGAGGACGTCACGATCTCCGGCTGGAAGGTCGGCTTCCTGGGCAACGCCGAGACCGTGAGCGCCGTCGCCGAGGTGCTGTCCGACTACGCCGACGTGCCGCTGGTGGCCTATCTGCCCGGCCTGTCCTGGCTCGACGAGGAGCAGCTGCAGCCCTACCTCGACGCCTTCCGCGAGCTGATCCTGCCGGCCACCGAGGTGCTGGTGGGCAGCCACAAGACGCTGCAGGACTTCCTGCTGCCCGACTGGGACAGCGAGCGCCCGCCGTCGGCGCGCGAGCTGGCGGTGGCCGCCGGCGAACACGGCACGCGCTACGTGCTCGTCACCGGCGTGATGCTCGCCAGCAAGGGCCACGAGCAGTACATCGACAACGTGCTGGCGTCGCCGCAGGGCGCACTGACCGGCGAGAAGTTCGAGCGTTTCGAAACCGCGTTCGTCGGCGCGGGCGACACGCTGTCCGCGGCCCTGGCCGCACTCCTGGCCGCCGGCAGCGAGCTGCAGGCGGCGGTGGGCGAAGCCCTGTCCTTCCTCGACCAGAGCCTGGACGCGGGTTTCCGCCCCGGCATGGGCAACGTCGTGCCCGACCGCTTCTTCTGGGCTCTGCCGCCAGCCGAAGACGGCGAGCCCGAGCCCGGCCCCGACGAGCCGGACCCCGGCTTCGACGATCCCAAGACCCAAGGCGCCCCGCGGCGCGTGCACTGAAAACACTCTCGATGACCACCAACGAACAGCTCTTCGCCCGCGCCCAGGCCGTCATTCCCGGCGGCGTCAACTCGCCCGTGCGCGCCTTCCGCGCCGTCGGCGGCACGCCGCGTTTCATCGCCCGCGCCGAAGGCCAGTACATCTGGGACGCCGAAGACAAGCGCTACATCGACTACATCGGCTCCTGGGGCCCGATGATCCTGGGCCACGGCCACCCGGCGGTGCTCGAAGCGGTGCAGAAGGCGCTGCGCGAGGGCTTCAGCTTCGGCGCGCCGACCGAGCGCGAGATCGAACTCGCCGAAGCCATCATCGCCCAGGTGCCGAGCATCGAGCAGGTGCGCCTGGTCTCCAGCGGCACCGAGGCCGGCATGAGCACGCTGCGCCTGGCGCGCGGTGTCACCGGCCGCAGCAAGATCATCAAGTTCGAGGGCTGCTACCACGGCCACGCCGACGCGCTGCTGGTCAAGGCCGGCTCGGGCCTGGCGACCTTCGGCCACCCGACCTCCGCCGGCGTGCCGGCCGAGGTCGTGCAGCACACGCTGGTCCTCGAATACAACAACGTCGAGCAGCTCGAGGAGACCTTCGCCGCCCAGGGCGACGAGATCGCCTGCGTGATGCTGGAGGCGATCGCCGGCAACATGAACTTCGTGCGTGCCTCGGTGCCGTTCGTGACCAAGCTGCGCGAGCTGTGCACCAAGCACGGCGCGCTGCTGGTGTTCGACGAGGTGATGACCGGCTTCCGCGTCGCGCTCGGCGGCGCGCAGAGCGTCTACGCCAAGCTGATCCCGGGCTTCGAGCCCGACATGACGGTCTTCGGCAAGGTCATCGGCGGCGGCATGCCGCTGGCGGCCTTCGGCGGCAAGAAGGACGTGATGAAGCAGCTCGCGCCGCTGGGCCCGGTCTACCAGGCCGGCACGCTGTCGGGCAACCCGGTGGCCACGGCCTGCGGCCTGGCGACGCTGGCCGAGATCACCAAGCCCGGCTTCTACGAGGCGCTGGCGGCCAAGACGCAGAAGATGGTGCAGGGCATCGCCGACGCCGGCCGCGAGGCGGGCGTGCCGATCGTCACCGACAGCGAAGGCGGCATGTTCGGCTTCTTCTTCGCCGATGCGCTGCCGCAGAACTACACCGCGGTGATGGCCACCGACAAGGAGCGCTTCAACCGCTTCTTCCACGGCATGCTCGACCGCGGCGTCTACCTCGCCCCGGCGATGTACGAAGCCGGCTTCGTCAGCGCCGCGCACACCGACGAGGACCTGGCGGCGACCGCCCAGGCCGCACTGGAAGCGCTGAAGGCGGGCTGAGGCCCGACGCGGCGGCCGCGTGCCGCCGCCACGCCCCGACGGCCGCCCCAGGGCGGCCGTTTTTCATGGGCTGACGCGGGACCGCCGTCCCCCGTCGGACCCGCTGCCTAGAATGCCCGGATGCATCTCCACATCCTCGGCATCTGCGGCACCTTCATGGGCGGCATCGCCGCCCTCGCCCGCGAAGCCGGCCACCGCGTGACCGGCTGCGACGCCAACGTCTACCCGCCGATGAGCGACCAGCTGCGCTCGCTCGGCATCGAGCTGATCGAGGGTTTCGGGGCCGACCAGCTGGCGCTGAAACCCGACGTCTTCGTCATCGGCAACGTCGTCACGCGCGGCAACCCGCTGATGGAAGCCATCCTCGACGCCGGCGCCGCCTACACCAGCGGGCCGCAGTGGCTGGCCGAGAACGTGCTCTTCGGCCGCCACGTGCTGGCCGTCGCCGGCACGCACGGCAAGACGACGACGACCTCGATGCTGGCCTGGATCCTCGAGCATGCCGGGCTGGCGCCGGGTTTCCTGGTCGGCGGCGTGCCGCTGAACTTCGGCGTCTCGGCGCGCCTGGGCGGCGGCCGCTTCTTCGTCATCGAGGCCGACGAGTACGACACCGCGCTGTTCGACAAACGCAGCAAGTTCGTGCACTACCGGCCACGCACGGCGATCCTGAACAACCTCGAGCACGACCACGCCGACATCTTCCCGGACCTGGCGGCGATCGAGACCCAGTTCCACCACCTCGTGCGCACCGTGCCCGGCAGCGGCCGGCTGGTCGTCAACGCCCGCGACGAGGCGCTGCAGCGTGTGCTGCAGCGCGGCTGCTGGAGCGAGGTGCAGCGTTTCGGCCCGAAGCGCGAGGAGCCCGGCGCGCTGCGCGCCCGCGGCGAGCCGCACGCCTTCGACGTGCTGCGCGGCAGCCTGAAGATCGGCCGCGTCGACTGGGCGCTGCTGGGCGAGCACAACCAGCTCAACGCGCTGGCGGCGATCGCCGCCGCCGAACACGCCGGCGTCGCACCGGACGCCGCCGCGGCGGCGCTGGCCACGTTCCAGAACGTGCGCCGGCGGCTCGAGCTGCGCGGCGAAGCCGGCGGCGTCAAGGTCTACGACGACTTCGCCCACCACCCGACGGCGATGCGCACGACGATCGACGGCCTGCGCCGCAAGGTCGGCGCGGCGCGCATCCTCGCCGTCTTCGAGCCGCGCTCGAACACGATGAAGCTGGGCACGATGAAGGCCCAGCTGCCCTGGGCGCTGGAAGACGCCGACCTTGCCTTCGGCCTGCAGGGCGACTGGGGCTGGAGCGTCAAGGAAGCGCTGGCGCCGCTGGGCGCCAAGGCGGTGACGGCCGACACGGTGGACATGCTGGTGGCCACGATCGCGCGCGCCGCTCAGCCGGGCGACCACGTCGTCTGCATGAGCAACGGCGGCTTCGGCGGCATCCACGCCAAGCTGCTGGCGGCGCTGCAGGGGAAGGCGTGAGCGCAGGACCGACCCACCTGCTGTATCTGCACGGCTTCCGCTCCTCGCCGCAGTCGGCGAAGGCGCGGCGTGTCGGCGCCTGGCTGGCCGAGCACCGGCCCGATCTGCAGTTCTGGAGCCCGCAGCTGCCGCCGTCGCCACGCGCCGCGGTGGCGATGCTGCTCGACGGCACGGCCGACTGGCCGCAGACGTCCGCCGTCGTCGGCAGCTCGCTCGGCGGCTTCTACGCCACCGCGGTCGCCGAGGCGCGCGGCTGGACGGCCGGCGTGCTGAACCCGGCCGTCGACCCGGCACGCGACCTCGCCGCCTACATCGGCGAGAACAAGCAGTTCCACAAGCCGGAGGAGAGCTTCTTCTTCCTGCCCGAGTACGTCGACGAGCTGCGTGCGCTGACGGTGCCGGCGATCACCCGGCCCGAGCGCTACTTCGCCGTCGTCGCCACCGGCGACGAGCTGCTGGACTGGCGCGAGATGCACGCGCGCTACGCCGGCGCGACGATCCGCCTCGTCGACGGCAGCGACCACGCGCTGTCCGACTTCGACGAGCACCTGCCCCACCTGCTGAGGTTTCTGCGGCTATGCGATTGAAGGACAAGGTCTGCATCGTCACCGGCGCGGCGCAAGGCATCGGCGCGGCCACCGTCGCCAAGTTCGCGGCCGAAGGCGCCGTGGTCGTCGCCTGCGACCGCCACGCCGACACCGTGCCCGGCGCCGCCGAAAGCCTGGCCGTCGACGTGACCGTGCGCGCCCAGGTCGATGCGATGGTCGCCGCGGTGAGGGCGAAACACGGCCGCATCGACGTGCTGGTCAACAACGCCGGCATCACGCGCGACGCGCGGCTGGTGAAGATGACCGAGGAGCAGTTCGACGCCGTCATCGACGTCAACCTGCGCGGCGTCTTCCACTGCGCGCAGGCGGTGGCGCCGCTGATGATCGAGCAGGGCTCGGGCGTGATCCTCAACGCCAGCAGCGTCGTCGGCATCTACGGCAACTTCGGCCAGACCAACTACGCCGCGTCCAAGTTCGGCGTCATCGGCTTCACCAAGACCTGGAGCCGCGAACTCGGCCCCAAGGGCGTGCGTGTCAACGCCGTCGCGCCGGGTTTCGTCGCCACACCGATCCTCGACACGATCCCGGAGAAGGTGCTGGCGCACATGCGCGAGCAGGTGCCGCTGCAGCGCCTGGGCCGGCCCGAGGAGATCGCCGCCGTCTACGCCTTCCTGGCCAGCGACGAGGCCAGCTATGTCAACGGCGCGGTGCTCGAGGTCTCGGGCGGGATGACGGTGTAACGGGCCACGGCGCCGGCTGCGCGGCGTGGCTCCACGAGCACGGTTTTCGCGCCAGCGGCGGCGCGAGGCCGGCCGACGGGGCGTGTCCCTGCGTTCATGTCCCCCGCCCCGGCCTGCGGCCGGGTCTCCTCCTTGACTTCACTCCGGGACACGCCCCGCCGGCCGGCCCGAACCGGCTGTTGCACACCGCACGCCAGCTGCCCGACGCCTCGGCGGTGCCGGCCGCGGACGCCGGGCGGCCGGATCGCGCAAGTATTAGGAGGAGGCCGGGCGCAGCCCGGCAGGGGGACATGGAGCGAGCCGGCCGCCCGGCGGCCGTGGCCCGCCGCGGCTGAAGCGAGTGCAGCGAGACGCACTGCTGAAGCCTGACGCCGATCGAACCCCGGCGATCCGGCAAGCCCGGCACCCGGGCCGCTGGTGGACAATCGCCCGGTGACTTATGCCCTGTTCGACGACGCCGGGAAATTCCACGCCGGCCGCGTGATGTCCGAAGCCGAGAGCTCGATGCAGATCGAGCTCGATTCCGGCAAACGCGTGAAGGTGAAGGCGGCCAACGTGCTGCTGCGCTTCGAGAAGCCGGCCCCGGCCGAGCTGATCGCCCAGGCGCAGGCGCTGGCGGCGGAAATCGACCTCGACCTCGCCTGGGAGTTCGCGCCCGAAGGTGAATTCGGTTTCGCCGACCTGGCGCGCGACTATTTCGAGGCCTCGGCCGGCCCCGACAAGCAGGCCGCGGCGCTGTTCCGCCTGTTCGAGGCGCCGCACTACTTCCGCCGCCTCGGCAAGGGCCTGTTCCGCAAGGCACCCGAGGAGACCGTCAAGGCGGCGCTGCTGGGCATCGAGCGCAAGAAGCAGCTCGCGGCGCAGATCGAGGCCTGGGCCGGCGAGATCGCCGCCGGCCAGTGCCCGGCGCCGGTGCGCGAGCAGCTCTACAAGATCCTGTTCCGCCCCGACAAGAACGCGCCCGAGTACAAGGCCGTCGTCGAGGCCGCCAAGCGCACGCAACGCGCACCGCTGGACCTGCTGAAGGACGCCGGCGCGATCGACAGCCCGTACCAGTTCCACTGGCGGCGTTTCCTGTTCGAGACCTTCCCGCACGGCACCGGCTTCCCGGCGCTGGCGGCGCCGGCGATCAAGGAAGAGCTGCCGCTGGCCGCGGTGCAGGCCTTCTCGATCGACGACTCGCAGACGACCGAGATCGACGACGCACTGTCGGTCCAGGGCCTGGGCACCGGCACGGTGATCTTCGGCATCCACATCGCCGCCCCGGGGCTGGCGATCCAGCCGGACTCGCCGGTGGACAAGGTCGCGCGCGACCGCCTGTCCACCGTCTACATGCCGGGCTGGAAGATCACGATGCTGCCCGACGAGGTCGTGCAGGCCTACACGCTGATCGAGGGCCGCGACTGCCCGGCCGTCAGCCTGTACGCGACGGTCGACGAGGCCACGTTCGAGGTTCGCGCGGTCGAGACCAAGCTCGAACGCGTGCCGATCGTCGCCAACCTGCGCCACGACCAGCTCGACGACGTCATCACCGAGGCGTCGCTGGCCGGCGAGGCGCCGGCCGACTACGCCTTCGCCACCGAGCTGGCCTTCTGCTGGCGCTTCGCGCAGGCGCTGAAGGCGGCGCGCGAGGTCGTGCGCGGCAAGCCCGAGAACTTCAACCGCCCGGACTACAACTTCCGCCTCGAAGGCCACACGGCCGAGCCCGACGGCAGCGAACGTGTGCAGATCACGACGCGCCGGCGCGGCGCGCCGCTGGACCTGATCGTCTCCGAGGCGATGATCCTGGCCAACAGCCGCTGGGGCGGCTGGCTCGCCGAATGCGGCGTGCCGGGCATCTACCGCAGCCAGGCCAGCCTGCTGCCGGGCATCAAGGTGCGCATGGGCACCAAGCCGGCGCCGCACGCCGGCATGGGCGTGGCGCAATACACCTGGGCCACGTCGCCGCTGCGGCGCTACGTCGACCTCGTGAACCAGTGGCAGATCATCGCCTGCGCGCGCCACGGCCGCACCGCGGCGCTGGCCGCGCCGTTCCGGCCCAAGGACGCATCGCTGTTCTCGGTGATCTCGGGCTTCGACGCCGCCTACTCGGCCTACAACGACTTCCAGCACGGCATCGAACGTTTCTGGACGCTGCGCTGGATCGAGCAGAACGCCGTCACCGAGCTGGAGGCCGCGGTGATGAAGGGCGGCCTGGTGCGCGCCGAGACGCTGCCGCTGGTCTTCCGCGTGCCCGGCACCGAGGACTGGCCACGCGGCGCGCGGCTGCGCGCCCGTGTCGCCGGCATCGACCTGCTGACGCTGGACCTGCACGCGACGCTCGTCGCTCGCATCGAGGACGAACCGCCCGAGGCGGTCGCCGAGGTCGACGACGAAGCCGAAGCCGTCGGCCCGCTGACGCTGGCCATCGACGTCAACGACGCCCCCGCCGGAGATGCTGGCGCTTAAGCTGTCGTTGCCGGCGCTGCTGGCCAAGCTGACGGCGCTGCAGGCGGCGCTGCTGGTCTCCGTGGGCCTGCACGCGGTGCTGCTGACGGTGCGTTTCGTCGATCCGGAGGCCTTCAACCGCGTCTTCCGCGACACGCCGCTGGAGGTCATCCTCGTCAACGCGCGCTCCAACGAGGCGCCGACCGAGGCCCAGGCCATCGCCCAGGTGCGGCTGGCCGGCGGCGGCGACGCCGACAAGGGCCGCGCGACCTCGCCGCTGCCCCGCACGCCGCAGGCCCAGCCCGGCGACGCCGCCGACGACGCCCGCCGCCGCATCGAGGACCTGCAGCAGCAACAGCAGCAGCTGCTCGCCCAGCTGCGGCGCGAACTCGCGGCGCTGCCGCCGCCGGACCCGCAGCGCGACACCGGCAGCCCGCAGGAGCGCGAGCGCGAGGAACACCGCCGCCAGTTGCTGCAGATGCTCGCCGAGATCGAGAAGCGCATCAACGAAGAGAACGCCCGCCCGCGCAAGCGCTACATCAGCCCGGCCACGCGCGAGGAGGTCTACGCGCTGTACTACGACCTGCTGCGCCGGCGCATCGAGGACCGCGGCACGCGCAACTTCCCCGAGCGCAACGGCGTCAAGCTCTACGGCGAGCTGGTGATGAACGTCACCGTCGACGCCGCCGGCCGTGTCGTCGACACCGAGATCGTGCGCCCGAGCAGCTCGCGCGTGCTCGACCAGCAGGCGATGGCCATCGTGCGCGCCGCCGCTCCGTTCGGCCCGTTCACGGCCGCGATGCGCCGCCAGGCCGACGAGATCGTCGTCACCTCGCGCTTCCGCTTCACGCGCGAGGACGGCCTGGAAACCACGCCGCTGGCCCGCTGACCCCATGACCGCTCCCGACCGCTACGCCGTGCTCGGCCACCCGGTGGCGCACAGCCAGTCCCCGTTCATCCACGCCGAGTTCGCACGCCAGACCGGCGAGGCCGTCGATTACGGCCGCGTCGAGTGCCCGCTCGACGGCTTCGAGGCCACGCTGCGCGCCTTCGCCGCCAGTGGCGCCCGCGGCTGCAACGTCACCGTGCCGTTCAAGTTCGAGGCCCCGCGGCTGGCCGCGCACGTGACGCCGCGGGCCGCGCTGGCCGAGGCGGCCAACGTGCTGCGTTTCGACGCCGACGGCTGGAGCGCCGACAACAGCGACGGCATCGGCCTGGTGCGCGACCTCGAACGGCACGCCGGCCAGCCGGTCGCCGGCCGGCGTGTGCTGCTGATCGGCGCCGGCGGTGCCGCCGCCGGCGTGCTGGGGCCGCTGATCGAGGCCCGCGCCGCCGCCGTCACCGTCGTCAACCGCACGCCCGCACGTGCCGAGGCGCTGGTGGCGCGCCACGCCGCGCTGGCCGCCGAACACGGCTGCACGCTCGCCGCCGCCGGGCTGGACACACCCGGCAGCGGCCACGACATCGTGCTCAACGCCAGCGCGAGCAGCCTGTCCGGCGCCGCGGTGCCGGTGCCGGCATCGGTGCTGGCGCCGGGCGCACTCGCCGTCGACCTGATGTACGGGCCGGCGGCCGAACCCTTCCTCGCCTGGGCGCGCGCCGCCGGCGCTCGCGCGCACGACGGTCTGGGCATGCTGGTCGAGCAGGCGGCCGAGGCCTTCTGGTTCTGGCGCGGCGTGCGCCCCGACACCGCGCCGGTGCTCGCCGCGCTGCGTGCGCGCCTGGAGGCCAAGGCGTGAAACGCCAGCTCTGGCGGCTGGCCGTGCTCGTCGTCGTCTGCGGTCTGGCGCTGCAGGTGTTCTTCGCGCTGCGCGTCGCCGCGATGGCCGTCTTCGATCCGCAGTCCACCGCCTTCCAGCGCAGCGAGGCCTGGCGGCTGCTCGTCGAGCGGCAGCGCATCGACTGGACGCAGGCCTGGGTGCCGCGCGAACGCCTGGGCCGCAACATCCAGCGCGCGGTCATCGCCAGCGAGGACGCCGGCTTCGCCGAACACTCCGGTGTCGAATGGGACGCGATCGAGCAGGCCTGGGAACGCAACCAGCGCGCCGAGGCCCGCCTGGAGGCCGGCCGCGCGAAGACCGCCAAGATCGTCGGCGGCTCGACGATCACGCAGCAGCTGGCCAAGAACCTGCTGCTGTCGGGCGAACGAACAGCCCTGCGCAAGGCCCAGGAACTGGCGATCACGATGATGCTGGAAGCCTTCCTGTCCAAGGAGCGCATCCTGGAGATCTACTTGAACAACGTCGAATGGGGCGAAGGCGTGTTCGGCGCCCAGGCCGCCGCACGCCACTACTTCCGCGTCGATGCCGAGCGCCTGTCGGCGACGCAGGCGGCGCGCCTGGCGGTGATGCTGCCGGCGCCCAAACGTTTCGAGAAACGGCCGAACTCGGGCTACGTCGCCGGGCGTGCGCAGACCATCGTCGCGCGCATGGGCGCGGTGGAGCTGCCATGAGCCCTCAGGACTTGTCCGGGGCTCATTCCCGCGTGGCGGGACCGGCCGCAGGACTGAGGGTGCCCCAATGAGCCTTCATCAAGCCGAGATCGCCGCGGCGGCGGCGCGCCTGGTCGTCGAGGACGGGCTGGAGTACGCCGCC
This sequence comes from Rubrivivax sp. JA1055, assembly GCF_020966565.1. NCBI lineage: Bacteria > Pseudomonadati > Pseudomonadota > Betaproteobacteria > Burkholderiales > Sphaerotilaceae > Rubrivivax > Rubrivivax sp. JA1055. The sequence goes on from NZ_JAJKFP010000001.1 coordinate 513,636, forward strand.
GCCAAGCGCAAGGCGGCGCGCGACCTGGGCCGGCGCAGCGGCCGGGCCGGCGAACTGCCGGGCAACGAGGAGGTCGAGGACGAGGTCCGCGCCTACCTGGAGCTGTTCTGCGCCGACACCCAGCCGGCCGAGCTGCGTGCGCTGCGCGAGACCGCCCGAGTCTGGATGCACCGGCTGGCCGAGTTCCGCCCGCACCTGGCCGGCGCCGTCTGGCGCGGCACCGCGACACGGCGCTCGGCGGTGCTCATCGACCTGTACTGCGACGATTCCAAGGCCGCCGAGATCGCGCTGATCAACGCCGGCGTCGACTACGACGTCGCCAGCATCGAACGCCCGGGGGCCCCCGAGACCTCGGTGCTGATCGTCGGCAGCCGCAACGCCGAGCTCGGCGAGATCGTCACGCTGCAGCTCGTCGTCAACGAGCACGACGCGCTGCGCGGCGCGCTCAAGCCCGATGCCCGCGGGCGCAGCTGGCGCGGCGACCTGGCGGCGCTGGAGCGGCTGCTGGCGGAGGACGCGGCGTGATCCGGCGCGCGCTGCTGGCCGCCGCGCTCGGCGGCATCGGCGCCGGCCTGGCCTGGCGCTGGTTCGACGGCCGCCGGCTGACGCCCGGCGACGAGGCGCTGTGGGCCGCCCGCTACCCTCGCCCGGACGGCCGCGAGCTGGCGCTCGCCGAACTGCGCGGCCGCCCGCTGATCGTCAACTTCTGGGCGCCGTGGTGCCCGCCCTGCGTCCAGGAGATGCCGGCGCTGGACCGGCTGCAGCGTCGGCGCTCCGACGTGACCGTGCTCGGAATTGCCGTTGATCAAGCCGAGCCGGTGCGCCGTTTCCTCGAGCGCAGCCCGGTCTCGTTCCCGATCGTGATCGCCGGTTTTGCCGGCATCGGCCTGTCGCAAGCCCTGGGCAACCCCGGCAGCGGCCTGCCCTACACGGTGCTGATGGCCTCTTCCGGCCGCCAGCTGCGGCACAAGTTCGGCGAGACCGACGACGCCGAGCTCGAGTCCTGGCTCGGCTGATCGCCGCGGCGCCGCAACGGGCGTTTTGAGCGATCTTCGATAATTTGCTGCCATCTGCGACCAAATTGGCGTAGAGTCCGCCCTCTCCACGAAGCCGCCAGACCCCGACCCGAGCCGGCAGGAGCTTCGCAGTTCTGGAAAATAGGCATCAGAAGCGAGCCGTTCAGCCAGACTTATTGACCAGCAGCAGCCACAGCGAGCCCCGACAGGTTCACGCTAGGCCGCTCACCACGTTTCCCGCGCGGGACACCCCCGCCCGTCAGAAGAGGACCGACATGGACCTGAGAAAGCTCAAGACGCTCATCGACCTCGTTTCCGAGTCGAACATCTCCGAACTCGAAATCACCGAAGCCGAGGGCAAGGTCCGCATCGTCAAGGGCGGCGTCGCGACGGTGGCGATGGCGCCGGTCGTCGCCGCGGCGCCGGCCGCCGCGGCGGCACCGGCCGCTGCCCCGGCCGCACCGGCCGCCGCCGAACCGGCGGCTGCGGCCGAGCCCGCCGGCAAGGTCATCAAGTCGCCGATGGTCGGCACCTTCTACCGCGCCGCCAGCCCGGGCGCCAAGCCGTTCGCCGACGTCGGCCAGCAGATCAAGGAAGGCGAGCCGGTCTGCATCATCGAGGCGATGAAGATCATGAACGAGATCGAGGCCGACTGCGCCGGGCGCATCGTGCGCATCCTGTGCGAGAACGGCCAGCCGGTCGAGTTCGGCCAGCCGCTGTTCATCGTCGAGTAAGCGCGACCGCCGTGTTCAAGAAGATCCTCATTGCGAACCGGGGCGAGATCGCCCTGCGCATCCAGCGGGCCTGTCGCGAGATGGGCATCAAGTCGGTCGTCGTCTACTCCGAGGCCGACCGCGAGGCCAAGTACGTCAAGCTCGCCGACGAGGCGGTCTGCATCGGCCCGGCGCCGTCGGCCCAGAGCTACCTCAACATGCCGGCGATCATCTCGACGGCCGAGGTCACCGACGCCGAGGCGATCCACCCCGGCTACGGCTTCCTGAGCGAGAACGCCGACTTCGCCGAGCGTGTCGAGAAGAGCGGCTTCGTTTTCATCGGCCCGACGCCCGAGGCGATCCGCATGATGGGCGACAAGGTGTCGGCCAAGCAGGCGATGCTGCGCGCGGGCGTGCCCTGCGTGCCCGGCACCGACGGCGCACTGCCCGAGGACCCGAAGGAGATCATCCGCCAGGCGCGCGCCATCGGCTATCCGGTGATCATCAAGGCCGCCGGCGGCGGCGGCGGCCGCGGCATGCGCGTCGTGCACACCGAGGCCGCGCTGCTCAACGCCGTGCAGACGACGCGCACCGAAGCCGGTGCCGCCTTCGGCAACCCGGCTGTCTACATGGAGAAGTTCCTGGAGAACCCGCGTCACGTGGAGATCCAGGTGCTGGCCGACAACTACCGCAACGCGGTCTGGCTCGGCGAGCGCGACTGCTCGATGCAGCGCCGCCACCAGAAGGTCATCGAGGAAGCGCCCGCGCCGAACATCCCGCGGCGCATCGTCGACCGCGTCGGCGAACGCTGCGCGGCGGCGTGCAAGAAGATCGGCTACCGCGGCGCCGGCACTTTCGAGTTCCTGTACGAGAACGGCGAGTTCTTCTTCATCGAGATGAACACGCGCGTGCAGGTCGAGCACCCGGTGACCGAGCTGGTGACCGGCATCGACATCGTGCAGATGCAGATCCGCATCGCCGCCGGCGAGAAGCTGCCGTTCGCCCAGCGCAACATCCAGCTGCGCGGCCACGCGATCGAGTGCCGGATCAACGCCGAGGACCCGTACAAGTTCACGCCGTCGCCGGGCCGCGTGACGATGTGGCACCCGCCGGGCGGCCCGGGCGTGCGCGTCGACTCGCATGCCTACACGAACTACTACGTGCCGCCGAACTACGACTCGATGATCGGCAAGGTCATCGTGCACGGCGACACGCGCGAGCAGGCGCTGGCGCGCATGCGCAGCGCGCTCAGCGAGACCGTGGTCGAGGGCATCCAGACCAACATCCCGCTGCACCGCGAGCTGATGCTGGACGCCAAGTTCGTCGAAGGCGGCACCAGCATCCATTACCTGGAAGGCTGGCTCGCGCAACACAAGCGATGATCCGCTGATGATGTTTGAACTGGTGTTGCGGGCGCCCGAGGCGCTGGTGGAAGCCGTCTCCGACGCGCTGTCCGACGACCTGGACGCGCTGTCGGTCTCGGTCGAGGACGCCGACGCCGGCACCGACGCCGAGCAGGCGCTGTTCGGCGAGCCGGGCATGCCGGCGCCGCGCCCGGGCTGGGACCGCTCGACGCTGCGCGCCTTGTTCGAGGACGAGGCCGCGGCCGAACGTGCGGCGACGCTGCTGCTGGCGCAGGACTGGACCGAGGGCCTGTCGCTGCAGGCGCTCGAGCCGGTGGCCGAGCAGGACTGGGTGCGCATCACGCAGTCGCAGTTCGGCCCGGTCGAGATCACGCCCAGCTTCTGGATCGTGCCGAGCTGGCACGAGCCGCCGGCTGCCGCCGAGCGCGTGATCCGGCTCGATCCGGGCCTGGCCTTCGGCACCGGCACGCACCCGACGACCCGCATGTGCCTGCGCTGGATCGCCACGAACGCCCGGCCCTGGAGCCGCGTGCTCGACTACGGCTGCGGCTCGGGCATCCTGGCGATCGCGGCGGCGCTGCACGGCGCGGCGGCGGTCGACGCGGTCGACATCGACCCGGCTGCCGTCGACTCGACACGCGCCAACGCCACGGCCAACGGCGTGACGCTGAACGCCGGCCTGCCGGACGCGGCCGGCGGCACCTACCCGCTGGTGCTGGCCAACATCCTGGCCACGCCGCTGAAGCTGCTGGCGCCGCTGCTGGCCGGCTTCGTCGCGCCGGGCGGCTCGCTGGTGCTGGCCGGCATCCTGGAGCGCCAGGCCGACGAACTGAAGGCGGCTTACGCGCCGTTCCTGACGCTCGAAGTGAGCGACCGCGAGGACGGCTGGATCCTGATGACGGCAACGCGCATGGCATGATCGACGCATGACGCTCGCCGCCCGGTGCCCGTCCTGCGGTACCGTCTTCCGTGTGGTGCAGGACCAGCTTCGGGTCTCCGACGGCTGGGTTCGCTGCGGCCGCTGCGGCGAGGTCTTCAACGCGATCCAGAACCTCGTCGACCTCGACGTCGAGACGCCGCCGACACCCCCCCGACCGTCTGACCCGGAGCCGCCCGCAGCGCCGGCCGTCGACAGCCGTCCGGCGATCGACGCCGGGCCGGCAGACGAGCCCGACCCCGAACCCGCGCCCGAGACCGGTGCGACGCCGCCGGCCGAGCCGACGCACGCCGAGACCGTGCTGCTCGAACGCCATGCCGGCCTCGACGAGCCGCACCGGGAGGCGCCCGAGGATTGGGCCCCGGCCGCGACGGCCGACACCCCGCCCGAGGCGGCAGACGCCGAGCCCGTGGCCGCCGTGACCGAACCGGACACGCCACCGGCCGCGCCCGCCGAGGAGCCCAAACCCGCCTTCCTGCGCCACGCCGAACGCCGCGAGCGCTGGCGCCGGCCGCGCGTGCGCGCCGCGCTGGCCGCCCTCTGCGTCGCCGGGGCCGCCGGCCTCGCGCTGCAGGCCGCCTACGAGTACCGCGACTTCGTCGCCGCCCGATGGCCGGCCACGCAGCCGCTGCTGGAGGCCTTGTGCCAGGCACCGGACTGCACGATCGCGCCCCCGCGCTCGATCGAAGGCCTGAGCGTCGAGAGCAGCGGCCTGGTGCGCGTCGAAGGCACGGCGATGTACCAGCTGCAACTGCTGCTGCGCAACCGCTCGGCGCTGCCGCTGGCGGTGCCGGCGCTGGACCTGACGCTGTCCGACAGCCGCGGCGGCATCGTCGCGCGCCGCGTCATCACGCCGGCCGAGGCCGGCATCGCCACGCCGGCGGTCGCGCCGGCAGCCGAAATGCCGATCCAGGTCACGCTGACGGCCGCCGGCAAGCCGGTGGCCGGCTATACGATCGAGATCTTCTACCCCTGAGCCTGCGCGCCGCGCGCGCGCCACTTCCCCGGAGTCTCCTATGCCCGCGTTGATCTGCGGATCGCTCGCCTTCGACACCATCACGACCTACCCCGGCCGCTTCGCGGAGCAGATCCTGCCGGAGCAGATGCACATCCTGAACCTGTCGTTCCTGGTGCCGACGCTGCGGCGCGAGTTCGGCGGCTGCGCCGGCAACATCGCCTACACGCTGCAGGCGCTGGGCGGCGAGGCGGTGGTCATGGCCGCGCTCGGCAACGACGGCGCCGACTACCTCGCGCGCATGAAGGGCTGGGGCGCCGACACCTCGCTGGTGATGGTCGACGAAGCCTCGTACACGGCGCAGGCGATGATCATCACCGACGTCCAGAACAACCAGATCACCGCCTTCCACCCGGGCGCGATGCAAAACGCGCACCTGGCCAAGGTGCCGGCGCGCGCCGACCTGAAGATCGGCATCATCTCGCCCGACGGCCGCGAGGCGATGGGCGAACACGCCGAGCAGATGCACGCCGCCGGCATCCCGTTCATCTTCGATCCGGGCCAGCAGCTGCCGATGTTCGACGGCCCGGCGCTGCGGCGCATGGTCGAGATCGCGAGCTGGGTCGCCGTCAACGACTACGAAGGCCGCATCCTCTGCGAACGCATCGGCACCGACCTCGCCGGCCTGTCGCGCTCGAACCTGAAGGGTGTCGTCGTGACGCTGGGCGAACGCGGCTGCGAGATCTGGACCGACGGCGAACGCCGCGAGGTGCCGGGCGTGGCCGCCGCCGGGATCGTCGACCCGACCGGCTGCGGCGACTCCTTCCGCGCCGCCCTGCTTTACGGCCTGGAACGCGGCTGGGACCTGGAACGCTGCGCCGCGCTGGGCAACCGCATCGGCGCACTGAAGATCGCCAGCAAGGGCGGCCAGAACCACGTCGTCGACCGCGCCGCGCTGGGCCTCTGACGCCCGCCGCGCAGGCATGAAAAAGCCCGGCCGAGGCCGGGCTTGCAGACCACGACACCGGCCGCCTCGAGCGGCCGGTTCGTCATCAGGGCTTGTTGCCGGTCGGGAACGGCCAGGCGGCCGCCGGGCTCAGCGTCGTCTTGGCGGCCGGCGCGGGCGCCGCCGCCGGCGCAGGTTCGGCCTTCTTCGGCGCGGCCTTCTTCTTGGCCGGGGCCTTGGGCTCGGCCGCCTTCGGCGCCGGGGCCGCAGCCTTCTTCACGGTCGCCGCCTTCTTGGCCGGCGCCGCCGCCTTCTTCGCGGGGGCGGCCTTCTTCGCCGGAGCCGCCGCCTTCTTGGCCGGCGCTGCCGCCTTCTTCGCCGGAGCCGCCGCCTTCTTGGCCGGCGCTGCAGCCTTCTTCACCGGAGCAGCGGCCTTCTTGGCCGGGGCCGCGGCCTTCTTCGCCGGCGCCGCCGCCTTCTTCACGGCAGCGGCCTTCTTCGCCGGGGCTGCCGCCTTCTTCGCCGGAGCGGCCTTCTTGGCCGGAGCCGCCGCCTTCTTGACCGCGGCGGCCTTCTTCGCCGGCGCAGCCTTCTTGGCCGGCGCAGCGGCCTTCTTCTCAGCCACGACCTTCTTGGCCGGAGCCGCCTTCTTTGCCGGCGCGGCCTTCTTGGCGGGCGCCTTCTTCGCAGTTGCCATCACGATCTCCTTGATCAAGTTGCAAAGAGCACCGCGCCGTCATGAGCGGCACGGCAATCCGTCGTCCGGCGTTCTGACGCCCGGCTGGGGCCGGGCACTCGCCCCGGTACGACGAATGGGGCAGCGGCCACGGGACGGCGCATCTGGCGGCGCTGTTCCCGGACCGCGGATGTGAAACGTCGCACGGGCCCCGCGAAGGCACCGTGCGACGGCAGCGGGCCGTGGCCCGCCGGGTTCGGGGAGCGGCGTTTCCCGCTCAATCCCATGACAGAGCGCCACCGCTCTGGTAGTCGATGACGCGGGTCTCGAAGAAGTTGCGCTCCTTCTTCAGGTCGATCATCTCGCTCATCCACGGGAACGGGTTCTCCTCGTTCGGGAAGAGCGCCTCCAGGCCGATCTGCGTCGCGCGCCGGTTGGCGATGTAGCGCAGGTAGCCCTTGAACATCGACGCGTTCATGCCGAGCACGCCGCGCGGCATCGTGTCCTCGGCGTAGCGGTACTCGAGCTCGACGGCGCGCTCGAACAGCGCGCGGATCTCGGCCTTGAACGCCGGCGTCCACAGCTGCGGGTTCTCGAGCTTGATCTGGTTGATCAGGTCGATGCCGAAATTGCAGTGCATCGACTCGTCGCGCAGGATGTACTGGTACTGCTCGGCCGCGCCGGTCATCTTGTTCTGCCGGCCCAGCGCCAGGATCTGCGTGAAGCCGACGTAGAAGAACAGGCCTTCCATCAGGCAGGCGAAGACGATCAGGCTCTTCAGCAGCGTCTGGTCGGCCTCGGGCGTGCCGGTGCGGAAGGCCGGGTCCATGATCGCGTCGATGAACGGGATCAGGAACTCGTCCTTGTCGCGGATCGCCGCGACCTCGTGATAGGCGTTGAAGATCTCGCCTTCGTCCAGCCCCAGCGACTCGACGATGTACTGGTAGGCGTGGGTGTGGATCGCTTCCTCGAAGGCCTGGCGCAGCAGGAACTGGCGGCACTCGGGCGCGGTGATGTGCCGGTAGGTGCCGAGCACGATGTTGTTGGCGGCCAGCGAGTCGGCGGTGACGAAGAAGCCGAGGTTGCGCTTGACGATGCGGCGCTCGTCCTCGGTCAGGCCGTTCGGGTCCTTCCAGAGCGCGATGTCGCGGCTCATGTTCACTTCCTGCGGCATCCAGTGGTTGGCGCAGGTGGCGAGGTACTTCTCCCAGGCCCACTTGTACTTGAACGGAACCAGCTGGTTCACGTCGGTCTGGCCGTTGATGATGCGCTTGTCGGCGACGTTGACGCGCCGCGTGTGGGCCGTCGCGGCGGGGCGCGAAACCGGCGTGGCATTCGTGGCCGCGACGCTTCGTGCGGCGGTGTCCGACGGGGGCGTCATCGCCACAGGGGCGATCGCCGGGGTGCTGCGTACTTCGTCTTCCCAGACCAGCATGTGTGGACGTCCTGTTGTTGAATTATCGAGGGCTTGCTCGGGATCACCAAGCACTAGTTGCCATGGGTGCGCATTCGGTGAACGCATGAGGTTCCGAAGAATGCGCACTTCGAGCGTTAGACGCTCCGAAGCCTTACTGGCAGGCCTCGCAATCGGGGTTGTCGATCGAGCAGAAGCGCACGTCGCTCGCGGGCTCGGCGGCCGCGGCGGCGTCGAGCCCGCCATGGCGCGGCACGGCGTTCATCGCGCCCGGCGCCACGGTGCTCTTCTCGGCGTGCGTCGCGCTCATCGTGCGCAGGTAGTAGGTGGTCTTCAGGCCGCGTGTCCACGCCAGCTTGTAGATCTCGTCGAGCTTCTTGCCCGAAGCGCCGGCCATGTAGATGTTCAGCGACTGCGCCTGGTCGATCCACTTCTGGCGCCGCGCCGCGGCCTCGACGAGCCAGCGTGCGTCGACCTCGAAGGCGGTGGCATAGAGCTGCTTGAGCTCGTCGGGCACGCGGTCGACGGCGCGCAGCGAACCGTCGAAGTGCTTCAGGTCCATCACCATCACGTCGTCCCACAGCCCCAGGCGCTTCAGGTCGCGCACCAGGTACTCGTTGACGACGGTGAACTCGCCCGACAGGTTGCTCTTCACCGAGAGGTTGCCGAAGCAGGGTTCGATCGAGGCGTCGACGCCGATGATGTTGGAGATCGTCGCCGTCGGCGCGATCGCCACGCAGTTGGAGTTGCGCATGCCGTGCACGGCGATGCGCGCACGCAGCGCCGCCCAGTCCAGCGTCTGGCTGCGGTCGACCTCGACGTGGCCGCCGCGCTCGGCGGCCAGCAGGTCCAGCGTGTCCTGCGGCAGCACGCCACGGTCCCACAGCGAGCCGCGGTAGCTGGAGTAGCGCCCGCGCTCCTCGGCCAGCTCGCTCGACGCCCAATAGGCGTGGTAGCACAGCGCCTCCATCGAGCGGTCGGCGAACTCGACCGCGGCGTCGCTGGCGTAGGGCAGGCGCAGCTGGTACAGGCAGTCCTGGAAGCCCATCAGGCCCAGGCCGACCGGACGGTGGCGCAGGTTGGCGTCGCGCGCCTTCTTGACCGCGTAGTAGTTGATGTCGATGACGTTGTCGAGCATGCGCATCGCCGTCGACACCGTGCGCTTCAACTTGGCCTGGTCGATGCCGCCGCCGGCGACGTGCTGCGCCAGGTTGATCGAGCCGAGGTTGCAGACCGCGATCTCGCTGTCGCTGGTGTTCAGCGTGATCTCGGTGCACAGGTTGCTGGAGTGCACGACACCGACGTGCTGCTGCGGGCTGCGCAGGTTGCAGGCGTCCTTGAACGTGATCCACGGATGCCCGGTCTCGAAGAGCATCGTCAGCATCTTGCGCCACAGGTCGCGCGCCGGCAGGCGCTTGCTCGGACGGATCTCGCCGCGGTCGGCCTTGCGCTCGTAGGCCACGTAGGCCTGCTCGAAGGCAGCGCCGAACTTGTCGTGCAGGTCGGGGCACGACGAAGGCGAGAACAGCGTCCAGTCGCCGCCTTCCATCACGCGCTTCATGAACAGGTCCGGAATCCAGTTCGCGGTGTTCATGTCGTGCGTGCGCCGGCGGTCGTCGCCGGTGTTCTTGCGCAGCTCGAGGAACTCCTCGATGTCCAGGTGCCAGGTCTCGAGATACGCGCAGACCGCGCCCTTCCTCTTGCCGCCCTGGTTGACGGCCACCGCGGTGTCGTTGACGACCTTCAGGAAGGGCACGACGCCCTGGCTCTTGCCGTTGGTGCCCTTGATGTGGCTGCCCAGCGCACGCACCGGGGTCCAGTCGTTGCCCAGGCCGCCGGCGAACTTGGACAGCAGCGCGTTCTCCTTCAGCGCCTCGTAGATGCCTTCGAGGTCGTCGGACACCGTCGTCAGGTAGCAAGACGACAGTTGCGAACGCCGCGTGCCGCTGTTGAACAGCGTCGGCGTCGAGGACATGAAGTCGAAGCTGGAGAGCACGTCGTAGAACTCGATCGCACGCGCCTCGCGGTCGATCTCGTTGAGCGCCAGGCCCATCGCGACACGCATGAAGAAGGCCTGCGGCAGCTCGATGCGCCGGCCGTCGACGTGCAGGAAGTAGCGGTCGTACAGCGTCTGCAGGCCGAGGTAGTCGAACTGCAGGTCGCGCTCGGGCTTCAGCGCCGCGCCCAGCCGGGCGAGGTCGAAGCGCTGCAGCTCCTCGTCGAGCAGTTCGGCCTGCACGCCCTGGCGCACGTACGCGGGGAAGTACTCGGCGTAACGCGCGGCCATCGCCTCGGGGCGCACGTCGGCGCCGAGGATCTCGCGGCGGATCGTGTGCAGCAGCAGGCGCGCGGTGGCGCGCGTGTAGGCCGGGTCCTTCTCGATCAGCGTGCGCGAGGCGAGGATCGCCGCCTTGTAGACCTCGTCCAGCGGCACGCCGTCGTAGAGGTTGCGGCGCGTCTCGGCGAGGATGGGCTCGGCACGCACGTCCTCGCCCAGACCGGCGCAGGCCTGCTCGACCAGCGAACGCAGCGCGTCCAGATCCAGCGGCAGGCGCTGGCCGCCGTCCACGACGTGCAGCTCGGGCGCCGCCGGCTTGGGCGCGGCGGCCTGGCGCGAGCGCTCCTGCGCCCGGCGCTCGCGGTAGAGCACGTAGGCGCGCGCGACCTCGTGGTGGCCGCCGCGCATCAGGCCGAGTTCGACCTGGTCCTGCACGTCCTCGATGTGGAAGGTGCCGCCACCCGGGCGCGAGCGCACCAGCGCCCGCACGACGCCTTCGGTCAGCTGGTCCACCGTCTCGCGCACGCTGGCCGAGGCCGCACCCTGGGCGCCGTGCACGGCCAGGAAGGCCTTCATCAGCGCGACGGCGATCTTGTTGGGCTCGAAGGCGACGACCGAGCCGTTGCGGCGGATGATCTGGTAGCCGCTGACGGACGCGGCGGCCGGTGCGACGGCGGCGCTTCGAGCGGGCACGACGGCCTCGGTCGCGGACGACTGGACTGCTTGCATGGGGTTCCCCTGTCGGTGTGGTGGGCGGAAGGCTGGGCGCGCTTTCGGCGCGGCGCGGCCGGGGAGGACCGCGGCACGGGCCGCACGCCGCAGCCCCCGGGGAAGCGGCCGACGGCGCCGGAGCACGACGCGAGCGGACACTATATCTAGCGCCACCAAAGCCTGCAATGCACTAGGAATAGCGTCCGCATGCGTGGAATCCCGCACCAGGAGCGGGCCGCGAGGCACCCTCGTGGAGCACCACGGGCGCACCTTCGAGAGACTGGCGGGCGAAGCCGAGAGAGGCGGCTCAGCCGACGGCCGGCGCCACGCGCAGCGCGGGTGCGCGCACGGCCAGCAGCCGCGCCAGACGCGGCCAGTCAAAGCCTGCGCCAGGGTCGTGCTTGCGCCCCGGCGCGACATGCTCGTGGCCGGTCAGCTCGGCCAGCGGATAGGCGCGCGCCAGCGCCGGCAGCAGCCGCGCCAGGCGCGTGTACTGCGCGGTCTCGAAACGTTGGCCTTCCAGCCCTTCGAGCTCGATGCCGATCGACCAGTCGTTGCAGTTCTCGCGCCCGCGCCACACCGAACGCCCGGCATGCCAGGCGCGATCGTCGCAGGACACGAACTGCAGCAACTCGCCGCCGCGGCGGATGACGAAGTGCGCCGACACCTGCAGCCCGCGCAGCCGGTCGTAGTACGGGTGGGCGTCGCAGTCCAGCGTGTTCGTGAACAGGCGTTCGATGGCGTCACCGCCGTACTCGCCCGGCGGCAGGCTGATCGAGTGCAGCACCACCAGCGAGACCGCCGTGCCCGGTGGCCGCGGGCCGAAGTTGGGCGACACCATGGCCCGCGCGCCGGCGTACCAGCCGTCGCGCCAGTGACGCGGTGCGCCCGCCACTCAGTCGTCGCCGCTGCCGATGCCCAGCCGCGCCATGCGGTAGCGCATCTGGCGCAGCGACAGCCCGAGGCTGGCGCCGGCGGCGGTGCGGTTGTAGCGGTGGCGCTCGAGCGCACGCTCGAGGATCTCGCGCTCGACCTGGTCGAGGTAGGCCGCGAGGTCGTCGGGCAGCGGCACCTCGGCCGGCGCCGGCCGCAGCGGCGCTGGCGCCGGCGGCTCCAGTTCCTGGCGCCCGGAGTCGGCGAACACGGCTTCCGGCAACCCGAGGTCGCGGCACTCGACGACGCTGCCGCCGGCCAGCGTGACGGCACGGTGCAGCAGGTTCTCCAGCTCGCGCACGTTGCCGGGGAAGGCGTAGCGCGAGAGGTGCGCCAGCGCCTGGGCCGACAGCACCGGCGGCGGCGACACCCCGGCGTCGCCGGCGATGCGCTCGAGCACCGCGGCGGCGATCGCCGGCAGGTCCTCGAGCCGCTCGCGCAGCGGCGGCACGACGATCTCGATGACGTTCAGGCGGTAGAACAGGTCCTGGCGGAAACGCCCGGCATGCACCTCGGCCGAAAGGTCCTTGTGGGTGGCGCTGACGATGCGCACGTTGACCGACTGCTCGGCGACCGCACCCAGCGGCCGCACCGCACGCTCCTGCACCGCGCGCAGCAGCTTGCTCTGCATCGCCAGCGGCAGGTCGCCGATCTCGTCGAGGAACAGCGTGCCGCCCTGCGCGGCCTGGAAGAAGCCTTCGCGGTCCTCGACGGCGCCGGTGAAGGCGCCTCGGCGGTAGCCGAAGAACTCGGCTTCGAGCAGCGACTCCGGGATCGCGCCGCAGTTCACCGCGACGAAGGGCATCGCGTGACGCGGCGACAGCTCGTGGATCGCACGCGCAACCAGCTCCTTGCCGGTGCCCGACTCGCCGTGCACCAGCACCGGCGCCATGCTGCGGGCGACCTTGCCGACCAGGCTGCGCACCTGCTGCAGCGCGGCCGACTCGCCGGCCATGCGCTCCAGCGCGCGGCGCGGCGGCAGCGTGTGGCGCGCGTCGGCCGGTCGCGCCGCACGCGCGCCGTCGGTCGCCGGCGTGCGCCCCAGCGCCGACGCGACGACGGCGCGGAACTGACGCAGGTCGACCGGCTTGGTGAGGTAGTCGTAGGCGCCGGCCTTCAGCGCCTCGACGGCGTTCTCGGCCGAGCCGTAGGCGGTGATGACGATGCCCTTCTCGCCGCGCCCGGCATCCTCCAGCCGGCGCAGCAAGTCCAGCCCGGTGCCGTCGGGCAAACGCATGTCGGTGATCAGCAGCTGGAAGCGGCGCGACTGCAGCGCGGCCCAGGCTTCCTCGACGGTCTCGGCGCTCTCGACGTCGTAACCCTCGCGCAGCAGCGTCAGCTCGTAGAGCGTGCGCAGGTCGGGCTCGTCGTCGACGACGAGCAATCGGGGCGGCGTGGCGGCGCTCACGGGGTCAGTTGCAGCGGGGAGTCGGCTGCCGGCAGCGGGCAGCGTTTCATCGTGACGACGAACTCGTTGCGGGCACCGACGTCGGCCTCGCGCCGGCGGTAGCCGATGCTCGCGCCGTAGCGCTCGCAGAGCTCGCGGCAAATATACAGGCCGAGGCCGGCGCCACGGCTGCGCGTCGAGAAGAACGGCTCGAAGATGTAAGGCTCGACCTCCGGCGCGATCGCCGGCCCGTCGCTGGCGACGACCAGCTGGGCCTGGGTCTCGGACAGCGCGAAGAGCTGCAGCCGGATCGCCGCCGGGGCCTCGCTGGCGTGGCGGCGGGCGTTGTCGAGCAGGTTGACGAGCACCCGGCGCAGATGCTCGGGATCGAAGCCGACACCCAGCGGCGCCTCCGGCAACTCGACACGCAGCCGGCTGGCATGGCCGAGCGGCAGCGAGGCCGTCGCGGCCCAGTCGGCGGCGGCACAGCCGACCTCGGCGGTGGCGTCCAGCGGCACCGGCACGGCCTGCGGGCCGCCCGGCGCCAGCTCCATGACGTCGTCGACGATGCGCTTGAGCCGGTCGACGTTGTCCGCGACGATGCGCGCCAGGCGCCGCTGCGCGGGCGCGAGCTCGTCTTCCAGCAACAGGGCGTTGGCCTGGGAGATCGCGGCCAGCGGGTTGCGGATCTCGTGCGCGATGCCGGCCGACACGCGGCCCATCGCCGCCAGCTTCTCCTGCTGCAGCCGGGCCTGGGCGATGCGCACGTCCTCCAGCAGCAGCACGCACAGCGGCTCGCCGGGCCCGCCCTCGGCCGGCGAGCGCCCGCGCACGAAACGCACGCGCAGGCGCAGCGTGCGCGGCACACCGCCGTCGAAGGCCAGCGTGACCTCGCGTCCGGCCTCGGGCCACTGGCGCTCGGCCAGCGCCTGGGACACCGAGCGCGCGAGCGGCGCCCAGCTCGCCCGCGTCTCCAGGCCGAAGGGGGCCGGCGGGCTCAGCCCGGCGTCGACCAGCAGCGCACGCGCCGCCGGGTTGGCGGCGCGCACGCGCAGCCGCCCGTCGACGACCAGCACGCCGTCGACCATCTCCTCGATCACCAGCCGGTTGAGCTGGGCCTGCTGGCGCGCCAGCTCGAGGCTGCCGCGAGCGGCCTGCTCCTCGCGCGCCAGGCGCGCCGACAGCTCGCCCGACAGCAGCGCGATGACGAACAGGCCCAAGCCGGCCAGGCCGGACTGCAGCAGCGAGCCGGCGAGTTCGAGGTCGTCCCAGCCGCCGCGCGAGACGCCGGCCAGCAGCAGCAGCGCGACGCCGGCGGCGGTGCCCAACGCCACCAGGCGCGGCCCGACGACACCGGCCATCAGCACCGGCAGCACCAGCAGTGCCGAGTAGTTGACCGGGCCGCCGCTGCCACCCAGGTGCAGCGCACCGAAGGTGACGAGGTCGACCCCGACGGTGGCCAGCCACTGCCGCCGGCGCAGCATCGGCGAGGCCACCGGCGTGGTCAGCGGCTGGAAGCGCGGCAGCAGCCACAGCGCGATCGCCTGCACCGCGTAGGCGATGCAGATCAGCGTCAGCGGCAGCGACAGGCGCGCGCCGAGCAGGTTGCCGGCGCCCTGCACCGCCACCAGCGCGATGCCGAAGGCCGCGCGCACCGCGGCATAGGTGCGGTGGATGCGCGCCAGCGCGCTGTCCTCGGCGCCGATGACACGCTGCGACCACAGCGAGCGCAGGCGCTGGTCGATCTCCTGGTTGCCGCTGGCGGCCCAGTTCGGGTCGAAGCTGGACTCGTGGCCGAACCACGAGGACTCGGCATGCGGCGGCGTCGCCCGCCGGTCGCCCTGGCGCCGATCGCCCTGCCGACGGTCCTGCGCCGGCGCGTCCATCCGCGGCCTAGCGCGGCCCGGCGAGGCGGTGCGCCTCGCTGCAGTAGCGGCGGCCGGCGACGTCGGCGAGCGCCTCGTCGGCCGGCAGGTGCACGCCACAGCGGGCGCATTCGACCATCTCCTGCGGCTGTGCCGGCGCCACGGCGCCGCGGGCGCGCCGGGCCGGCGCCGCAGCCTCACGGCCGCGACCGCGGCCGAACATCAGCCAGAGCACGAAGCCGACGACGGCGATGACGAGCAGGTACTTCACGCCGGCGGCCGCCCCAGCAGCACCTCGAAGACGAAGCGCGAGCCGGCATACGCCAGCAGCAGCAGCACCGCGCCGACATAGACCCAGCGCGTGGCCTGGCGGCCGCGCCAGCCCTGGCGGTGGCGGCCGACGAGCAGCGCCGCGAACACCGCCCAGCCGAGCAGCGAGAACACCACCTTGTGGTCCCAGCGCCAGCCGACCGAGGTCAGCGCACCCAGCGCGATCGTCGCCGTCAGCACCGAGAAGCCGGCCTCGACGAAGCGGAAGGTCAGGCGCTCGAGCAGCAGCAGCGGCATGCCGGTGCGCGCCTGGTGGATGCCGGAGTGCTCGCGCAGCCGGCGCTCGCTGGCGTCGAGCATCATCGCGTGCACGACCGCGGCGCCGAACAGGCTGTACGAGCCGACACCGAGCGCGAAGTGCAGCGGCGCCAGCGGCGAGTGGTACTGGTGCGGCTCGCCCGGGAACAGCGCCGCCAGCACGACGACGACCGCACCGCAGACCGCCAGCCAGCGACGCACCGCCGGCAGCGGCATGAAGCGGTTCTCCACCGTGTGCACCGCCATCACCAGCCAGACCGTCAGCGACAGCACCGGGCCGAAACCGACCCGTGCACCGGGCACCTCCTGGCCGATGCCGCCGATGTCGAGCACCAGCGCCGCGAGGTGGGCGATCCAGCCGACGTGCAGCGCGGCGATCCAGATGCGGCCCGACTTGGCCAGGGGCAGCGCGGCGACAACGTAGCCGGCGATCGCCAGCAGCGCGACGAACAGCGGCAGGCCACCGCTCACCACGGGAGAGGCACTCGATAGAATCATGCTGACAGTGTACTTTTTGCAGGCCGTTCCCGGCCTGAAGCGGCGATGGCCTCGAACCTATCCGACCGGCTTTCGAGGCTGGTCAAGACGATGCGCGGCCAGGCCCGCATCACCGAAGGCAACGTGCAGGACATGCTGCGCGAAGTGCGCATGGCCCTGCTCGAGGCCGACGTCGCGCTGCCGGTGGTGCGCGACTTCATCGCCCGCGTCAAGGACAAGGCGCTCGGCCAGGAGGTCGCCGGCTCGCTGAACCCGGGCCAGGCCCTGGTCGGCATCGTCCACAAGGAACTCGCCGCGACGATGGGCGACGGCGTCGCCGACCTGAACCTCGCGGTCCAGCCGCCGGCAGTCATCCTGATGGCCGGTCTGCAGGGCGCCGGCAAGACGACGACCACCGCGAAGCTGGCCAAGCACCTGATCGAGCGGCGCAAGAAGAAGGTGCTGACGGTCTCCGCCGACGTCTACCGCCCGGCCGCCATCGACCAGCTGAAGACGGTGACGAAGCAGGCCGGTGCCGAGTGGTTCCCGAGCGCGCCGAGCGACAAGCCGCGCGACATCGCGCTGGCCGCGCTGGACCACGCCCGTCGCCACTACTTCGACGTGCTGCTCGTCGACACCGCCGGCCGGCTGGCGATCGACGAGGCGCTGATGGCCGAGATCCGCGAGCTGCACGCCACGCTGAAGCCGGTCGAGACGCTGTTCGTCGTCGACGCGATGCAGGGCCAGGACGCGATCAACACCGCCAAGGCCTTCAAGGAGGCGCTGCCGCTGTCGGGCATCGTGCTGACCAAGCTCGACGGCGACTCGCGCGGCGGCGCCGCGCTGTCGGTGCGCCAGGTCGCCGGCGCGCCGATCAAGTTCGCCGGCGTGTCCGAGAAGATCGACGGCCTGGAGGTCTTCGACGCCGAGCGCCACGCCGGGCGTGTGCTCGGCATGGGCGACATCGTCGCCCTGGTCGAGGAGGTGCAGAAGGGCGTCGACCTGAAGGAGGCGCAGAAGCTCGCCGACAAGGTCAAGTCCGGCGGCTTCGACCTCAACGACTTCCTCTCGCAGATCAGCCAGATGAAGAAGATGGGCGGCCTGGCCGGGCTGATGGACAAGCTGCCCACCCAGATCACCGCCAAGGCCAAGGGCGCCGACATGGACAAGGCGGAGCGCGACGTCCGCCGCATGGAAGGCATCATCAACTCGATGACGGCGCTGGAGCGGCGCAAGCCCGAGCTGATCAAGGCCAGCCGCAAGCGCCGCATCGCCGCCGGCGCCGGCGTTCACGTCCAGGAAGTCAACCGCCTGCTCAACCAGTTCGAGCAGATGCAGGGCGTGATGAAGAAGATGAAGGGCGGCGGCCTGATGAAGATGATGAAGCGCATGGGCGGCATGAAGGGCATGCTGCCGCCGGGGATGGGCGGCTGAGCCGGCGCGCTTTCAAACGGCCAGCGCTGCGCACCACCGAACAGACGGGGTCACGAACAGCCGCGAACAGCACGGGGTCAGGTCTCTCAAGACCTGACCCCGTTCTTTCTAGACCTGACCCCGTTCTTTCTGACCCCGTTCTTTCGGCTCTTCGCCAGGCGCGAACGGTCCACCGGACCGTTCACGTCCGGGCTCACCCCAGCAGCGCGTTCGCGAATTCCCGCGCGTCGAAGGTCTGCAGGTCTTCCAGCCGCTCGCCGACGCCGATGAAGTAGACCGGCACGACGCGGCCCTGCTCGGCGCACCAGCGCGCGATCGCGGCCAGCACGCCGCCCTTGGCGGTGCCGTCGAGCTTGGTGACGATCAAGCCGGTGAGGCCCAGCGCGGCGTCGAAGGCCTTCACCTGGGCCAGCGCGTTCTGGCCGGTGTTGCCGTCGATGACCAGCAGCACCTCGTGCGGCGCCCCCTCCTGCGCCTTGCCGATCGTGCGCTTGATCTTCTTCAGCTCGTCCATCAGGTGCAGCTGCGTCGGCAGGCGCCCGGCGGTGTCGGCGATGACGACGTCGCAGCCGCGCGCGCGGCCGGCGGTGACGGCGTCGAAGCTCACCGCGGCCGGGTCGCCGCCCTGCTGGCTGACGATCTCGACGCGGTTGCGGTCGGCCCAGACGGCGAGCTGCTCACGCGCCGCGGCGCGGAAGGTGTCGGCCGCAGCCAACAGCACACGGCGGTCGGACTCGGCCAGATGGCGCGTCAGCTTGCCGATCGTCGTCGTCTTGCCGGCACCGTTGACGCCGGCCACCATCACGACGGTCGGCGTCTGCTGGCCGATGACCAGCGGCTTCTGCAGCGGCGCCAGCAGCTCGGCCACGGCGTCGGCGAGCAGCGCCTTGACGACCGCCGGCTCGGTGGCCTTGGCCTCCTTCACACGGCGCTTCAGGTCCTGCAGCAGGTACTGCGTCGCGCCGACACCGGCATCGGCCACCAGCAGCGCCGACTCCAGGTCCTCGTACAGCGCATCGTCGATCTTCGTGCCGGTGAAGACCTGCGTGATGCTGCTGCCGGTCTTGCGCAAGCCGAGCTTCAGGCGATCAAGCCAGCGCGAGCGCGGCTCGGCCACGGCCGGCACCTCGGCCACCGGAGCGGCCTCGACGGGCGCCGGCGCCGGTCCGGGCACGGCCTCGGGCTCCGGTGCCGCCGCCAGCGCCGCACGCTCGAGCTCGTCGTCCGACAGCGCCGGAGCCTGCTCCGAGGCCTCGGCGGGCGTCGGCTCGACGGGGGCGGCCGGGGCCGGTGTGACCTTCTTCTTGAAAAAGCTGAACATCGGAGGTGACGAGTTGGCGAGAGCCTTGTTATACTGCTGGGCTCAGGCGCTTTAGCTCAGTTGGTTAGAGCGACGGAATCATAATCCGCAGGTCCGGGGTTCAAGTCCCTGAAGCGCCACCAGATACCGGCCCGAGGTTCACCGCCTCGGGCCGTTTTACGTTTCACGGCCACTGGATCCACACCATGCTCCGCTGTGTCACGCTGGCAACGCTGGTCGCTGCCGTCTCCCTGCCCGCCAGCGCGCAGATCGTCGTGCAGCGCAAGCTGGCACCGAACTCGCTGCGCGGCGAGCTCGTGGTCACCCAGGCCCCCGCGGTGCTGCTCAACGGGCAGCCAGCGCTGCTCGCGCCGGGCGCGCGCATCCGCGGCGAGAACAACCTGATCGTGCTGTCGGCCAGCCTCACCGGCCAGAAGCTCGTCGTGAACTACACGCGGGAGCTGCACGGCCAACTGCTCGACGTCTGGATCCTCAACGCCAGCGAACGCGCCAAGCGCTGGCCGAAGACCGCCGAGGAAGCCGCCAAGTGGCGCTTCGAGCCCCAGTCCCAGACCTGGACCCAGTGACATGAAAAAGGTCTACATCCGCACCTTCGGCTGCCAGATGAACGAGTACGACTCGGCCAAGATGGCCGACGTGCTCAACGCCGCCGGCGGCTACGAGCCGACCGACGACCCCGAGCAGGCCGACCTCGTGCTGTTCAACACCTGCTCGGTGCGCGAGAAGGCGCAGGAGAAGGTCTTCAGCGACCTCGGCCGCGTCAAGCACCTGAAGAAGAAAGGCGTGCTGATCGGCGTCGGCGGCTGCGTCGCCAGCCAGGAAGGCGCGGCGATCATCGAGCGCGCGCCCTACGTCGACATGGTCTTCGGCCCGCAGACGCTGCACCGGCTGCCGCAGATGATCGCCGCGCGCAGCAACGAGCGCCGGCCGCAGGTCGACATCAGCTTCCCGGAGATCGAGAAGTTCGACCACCTGCCGCCGCCGCGCGTCGAAGGTGCCAGCGCCTTCGTCTCGATCATGGAAGGCTGCTCCAAGTACTGCACCTACTGCGTCGTGCCCTACACGCGCGGCGAGGAGGTGAGCCGCCCGTTCGAGGACGTGCTGACCGAAGTCGCCGACCTCGCCGACCGCGGCGTCAAGGAAGTGACGCTGCTGGGCCAGAACGTCAACGCCTACCGCGGCGCGATGGGAGAGTCCGGCGAGATCGCCGACCTGGCGCTGCTGCTGGAGTACGTGGCCGAGGTGCCGGGCATCGAGCGCATCCGCTTCACGACCAGCCACCCGAACGAGTTCACGCAGCGCCTGATCGAGGCCTACGGCCGCATCCCGAAGCTGGTCTCGCACCTGCACCTGCCGGTGCAGCACGGCAGCGACCGCATCCTCTCGGCGATGAAACGCGGCTACACCGCGCTCGAATACAAGAGCACGATCCGCAAGCTGCGCGAGCAGCGCCCCGGCATCAGCCTGTCGTCGGACTTCATCGTCGGCTTCCCCGGCGAGACCGAGGACGACTTCGCGAAGACGATGAAGCTGATCGACGACGTCGGCTACGACGCCAGCTTCAGCTTCGTCTACAGCCAGCGCCCGGGCACGCCGGCCGCGGCGCTGGACGACGACACGCCGCAGGAACTCAAGCTCGCGCGGCTGCAGACGCTGCAGGCGGCGATCGAGGCCAACGTGCGCCGCATCAGCGCCTCGCGCGTCGGCACGCGCCAGACCATCCTCGTCGAAGGCCCGTCGAAGAAGAACCCGCAGGAGTTGATGGGCCGCACCGAGTGCAACCGCATCGTCAACTTCGACGGCGGCCCGACCCCGTCGCGGCTGATCGGCCAGATGCTGGACGTGACGATCACCGAGGCGCTGCCGCACTCGCTGCGCGGCACGCCGGTGCTGGCGGACTGAGCACGATGCGGCTCAGCGGCGCCCCGGGCCGAAACCGCGCCACCACAGCGTGGCGGCGCAGGCCAGCACCATCGCGCCGTAGGTCAGCATGCGCCCGTCGTGCCGCGTGAGCAGCAGGCCGGCCAAGAGCACGGCGAGGTTGGCGAGCGAGGCGTCGCGCGCCAGCCGGGCCCAGGACACTGTGTTCAGTTCGCGACGCCAGAGCAGTTTTGCCGCGCCGGCCGCCAACGAGGCGACGGCCAGCGCCGGCAGAACGAAGTTGAGCACGTGCCAGAAAGCGTCCAGGGGTCCCATCGGACTCGATTCTGCCCCGGACGCTCGCTTTGACCCTGCTCAAGCCTGACCCCTCGCTTCCTGTCGGCCGCCTCCTACAATCCTGCTCCGTGAGCGTCTTCACCCTCGGCCTCAATCACCACTCCGCCCCGCTGGATCTTCGCGGGCGGCTCGCATTCGCGCCGGAACAGATGCCGTCGGCGTTGCGTGCTCTGCGTGAACGCCTGCACATCGCGACGCCCGAAGCCGCGCTGGTGTCGACGTGCAACCGCACCGAGCTGTACGTCGCAGCCGATCCGAAGACCGTGCACGAGCTGGTGCGGCCGACGATGGACTGGCTGGCCGAACAAGGCGGCGTCAGCGGCGGCCACCTGCAGTCGCACACCTACGTGCGCGAGAACCGTGACGCCGCGCGCCACGCCTTCCGCGTCGCCTCCGGCCTGGACTCGATGGTGCTGGGCGAGCCCCAGATCCTCGGCCAGATGAAGCAGGCCGTGCGCCAGGCCGACGAAGCCGGCACGCTGGGCACGACGCTGCACCAGCTGTTCCAGCGCTCGTTCTCGGTCGCCAAGGAAGTGCGCACCGCCACCGAGATCGGCTCGCACTCGATCAGCATGGCCGCCGCAGCCGTGCGCCTGGCCTCGCAGATCTTCGAGGACCTGGCCGACATCCACGTGCTGTTCGTCGGCGCCGGCGAGATGATCGAGCTGGTGGCCACGCATTTCTCGGCGCGCACGCCGCGCAGCATGGCGATCGCCAACCGCACGCTGGAACGCGGCGAGCATCTGGCCAGCCGCTTCGGCGCCCAGGCGCTGCGCCTGGCCGACCTGCCGCAGCGCCTGCACGAGTTCGACGCCGTCATCTCCTGCACCGCCAGTTCGCTGCCGATCATCGGCCTGGGCGCGGTCGAGAGCGCGCTGAAGCAGCGCCGCCATCGCCCGATGTTCATGGTCGACCTGGCCGTGCCGCGCGACATCGAGCCCGAGGTCGCCAAGCTGCGCGACGTCTACATGTACACGGTCGACGACCTGTCGGCCGTCGTCCAGTCCGCCGGCGAGAAGCGCCAGGCCGCCGTCCAGCAGGCCGAGGCCATCATCGACGCCGGCGTGCAGAGCTTCGCGCACTGGCTGGACCAGCGCGCCGCGGTGCCGCTGATCCAGGCCCTGAACCGCCAGGCCGAGGACTGGACCGCCATCGAGATGCAGCGTGCGCGCCGCCTGCTGGCGCGCGGCGAGCCGATCGACAGCGTGCTCGAAGCGCTGTCGCGCGGCCTGACGCACAAGATGCTGCACGGCACGCTGGCCGAGTTGCACGCCGCCGACGGCAACGAGCGTGAGCATCTCGCCGAGACCGTCTCGCGCCTGTTCCTGCGCCAGAGTTCGCGCGCCACCAGCGCCGAGCGCTAGAGCCCCCTCCCCGTCGCCCGGGCCCGCTGTCCGCGGGCCCGGGCGTTTTCACGTTGGAACGACGATGAACGATTCGCTTCGGCAACGGTTCGAGCGCCTGGGGATGCGTCTCGCCGAACTCGACGCCCTGCTGGCCGACCCGCAGGTCGTCGCCGACGTCAAGCGGCTGCGCACGCTGTCGCGCGAGCAGTCCGAGGTCGCCGACGTCGTCGGCCGCTGGCGGCGCTACCTGCAGCGCGAACAGGATCTGGCCGCGGCGCGCGAGATGCTCGTCGCCGAAAGCGACGCCGAGATGGCGGCGATGGCCGAGCAGGAAGTCGTCGACGCCGAAGCCGACCTCGCGCGCCTGGAGCACGAGCTGCAGCTGGCGCTGATCCCGCGCGACCCGGACGACGCACGCAACGCCTTCGTCGAGATCCGCGCCGGCACCGGCGGCGACGAGTCGGCGCTGTTCGCCGGCGACCTGGCGCGCATGTACCTGCGTTATTTCGAGCGCCAGGGCTGGCGTGTCGAGGTGATGAGCGCCAGCGAATCCGAGCTCGGCGGCTACAAGGAGCTGGTGCTGAAAGTCGACGGCACCGACGTCTTCGGCACCCTGCGTTTCGAGTCCGGCGGCCACCGCGTGCAGCGCGTGCCGGCCACCGAGGCCCAGGGCCGCATCCACACCAGCGCCTGCACGGTGGCCGTGATGCCCGAGCCCGACGAGGCCGAGGAGGTTCAGCTGAACCCGGCCGAGCTGCGCATCGACACCTTCCGCGCCAGCGGCGCCGGCGGCCAGCACGTCAACAAGACCGACAGCGCGATCCGCATCACCCACCTGCCCACCGGCATCGTCGCCGAGTGCCAGGACGACCGCTCGCAGCACCGCAACAAGGTCAAGGCGATGGCGGTGCTGGCCGCGCGCCTGCGCGAGAAGGACCGCGCCGAACGCGCCGCCAAGGAAGCCGCGACACGCAAGAGCCTGGTCGGCAGCGGCGACCGCAGCGACCGCATCCGCACCTACAACTTCCCGCAAGGGCGGCTGACCGACCACCGCATCAACCTGACGCTGTACAAGCTCGGCCAGATTATGGACGGCGAGCTCGACGACGTCGTCGCGGCGCTGAAGGCCGCCCGCGCGGCCGAGCAGCTCGCGCAGCTCGAGACCGGGGAGCGCTGATGCGCATCGCCGACGCGCTGGCCGCCGGACGTGAACTCGGCGTCGACCGGCTGGACACGCAGCTGCTGCTGGCGCACCGCCTCGGGCGCTCGCGCGCCTGGCTGCTGGCCCACGACGAAGACCTGCTGAGCGCAGCGACGGCAACCGCCTTCACCGCGGACCTCGCCCGACGTGCCGCCGGCGTGCCGTTCGCCTATCTCGTCGGCGAACGTGAGTTCCACGGCCTGACCTTGCGCGTCACGCCCGACGTGCTGGTGCCGCGACCGGACACCGAGGTGCTGGTCGACTGGGCGCTGGAGCTCCTGCCGCCCGGCGCGCCGGCACGCGTGGCCGACCTGGGCACCGGCAGCGGCGCGATCGCGCTGGCGGTGAAAAACGCGCGTCCGCAGGCCAGCCTGACCGCCACCGACCGCAGCGCCGAGGCGCTGGCCGTCGCCGCCGACAACGCCGGCCGCCTCGGTCTGGAAATCGAGTTCGTGCATGGCGAATGGTGGTCGCCGCTGGCCGGCCGGCGCTTCGACCTCGTGCTGTCCAACCCGCCCTACATCGCCGGCGCCGACCCGCACCTGACGGCGCTTCTGCACGAGCCGCGTGGCGCGCTGACGCCGGAGGGCGACGGGCTGGACGCGCTGCGCGCGATCGTCAGCGCTGCGCAGGCGCATCTGGAGCCCGGCGGCTGGCTGCTGCTGGAACACGGTTACGACCAGGCCGACGCGGTGCAGGCGTTGCTCGCCGAAGCGGGTTTCACCCAGGTGTCGACACGCCGCGACCTCGGCGACCAGCCGCGCTGCACCGGCGGACGTCGCTGAAACGCCGCACCGCGCGCGGCACACGGCGCGCATGTCACGATTCGTCGCGTGGATTCCTGCTGCGGCGGGCGCATCGGAGCATGATGAAGTCTTCTGCACGAGGAGTCCTGCCATGCGCATGCGATCCGCTCCCGTGACGGTCGCGGGCTTTGCCCTCGCCGGTTTCGCCGTGGCCGCCGACGGCCTGAACCCACCCGACAGCGACCAGGTGTGGCCCCGCTGGCAGGCCCGCGCGCAACTCGGCGCGACGACGCTGGCCCCGGTGACGCTCGCCGGAGGCATGCGCGAGGCGGGCTCGCTGCTCGGCGACTACTACTTCGACACGCCCGGCCTGCGCATCCGGTCCTGGACCGGCGGGCTGCGCGCCACGGGCGGCGTGGCCTTCAGCGGCCGCGGGCTGCCGCTCGGGCCGCCGTCGACGCCTCGGCTCGGGTTGGCGGCTCCGCCGCCGGGGCTGGCCGACGATACCGAGACGATGCCCTACCTCGGGCTCGGCTACAGCGCCGGCCCGCGCGACGGCGCCTGGGCCTTCAGTGCCGACATCGGGCTTGTCGCCGACCGGCCCGGCAGCCTGCGCCCCGGGCGTGTGCTGCTCGGCGAGCAGGCGCTGGACGGCGCGCTGCGCGAGATGCAGCTCGCGCCGGTGCTCCAGCTGGGGCTGCGCTACTCGTTCTGAGTCGCGTGCGGGCTTCGCGGGGCCGGACCGAGGCCGGCGCCGTGATCGCTTATCCTTGCCGCCTTTCCAAGACAGACGGCGGCAGACAGCCATGAGCGACGTTCAACAACGCATCGACGAACTGGTCAAGGGCAACCGCGTGATGCTCTTCATGAAGGGCACGGCCCAGTTCCCGATGTGCGGCTTCTCGGGCCGCGCGGTGCAGGTGCTGAAGGCCTGCGGCGTGGAAGAGTTCAAGACCTTCAACGTCCTCGAGGACGAGGAAGTGCGCCAGGGCATCAAGGACTATGCCCAGTGGCCGACGATCCCGCAGCTCTACGTCGACGGCGAGTTCGTCGGCGGCTCGGACATCATGATGGAGATGTACCAGTCGGGCGAGCTGCAGCAGCTGCTGGCCAAGGCCTGATGCCGCACCAGCGGCTCGTCGTCGGCATCACCGGCGCCAGCGGCGCCGTCTACGGCGTGCGGCTGCTGGAGCGCGCGCGGGCGCTGGGCGTCGAGACCCACCTGGTGGCGACGCCGGCCGGCGTGCTCAACGCCCACCACGAGCTGGGCCTGTCGCGCGGCGACCTCGAGGCGCTGGCCGACCACTCGTACGCGCCCGGCGACGTCGGCGCCTGTGTCGCCAGCGGCAGCTTCGGCACCTCGGCGATGGTCGTCGCGCCGTGCTCGATGAAGACGCTGGCCGCGGTCGCCCACGGCCTGGCCGACAACCTGCTGACACGTGCCGCCGACGTCGCGCTGAAGGAGCGCCGGCGCCTCGTGCTGATGGTGCGCGAGACGCCGCTGAACCTGGCGCACCTGCGCAACATGACGGCCGCCACCGAGATGGGCGCGATCGTCTTCCCGCCGCTGCCGGCCTTCTACCACCGGCCACAGACGGTGGCCGAGATCGTCGACGACGGCGTCGAGCGCGTGCTCTCGCTGCTGCAGCTCGACGGCGCGACACCGCGCGAGTGGCGCGGCCTGTAGATCAGGCCTTGATGTCCCAGGCGCGGCGCGCGCCGAACACCATGTTCGGGTACTCGGCCCGGCCACGGCTGCCGTTGTAGCGGCCCAGCGCCATGAACAGGTCGCCACGCTCGACGTCGAGGTAGTGGCGCAGGATGACGCAACCGAAACGCAGGTTGGTCTGCATGTGGAACAGCCGGCTGGCGTCGCCGTCGCCGATCAGGCGCGCCCAGAACGGCATCACCTGCATGTAGCCGCGTGCGCCGGCGCGGCTGATCGCGTACTTGCGGAAGCCGCTCTCGACCTGGACCAGGCCGAGCACCAGCGAGGTCTCCAGCCCGGCGCGCCGGCTCTCGTACCAGACGGTCTCGAGGAACTCGACACGCGTGCGGTTCTCGCTCTTGCGGCGCTTCAACTTCTCGCTCGCCGCGCTCAGCCAGCGCAGGTAGACGAGTCGGTCCTCGACGCGGGCGAAACTCGGCTTGGGCGGGGCACCGTCGGCCACGGCCGCGGCCAGCGCGCTGCGCACCGAGTCGGCCAGCGGCTCCTCGACCTGCGCGCCGGCCCGCGCCGCGCCGCAGGCCGCCGCCAGCGGCAGGGCCAGCAGCGCGCGGCGGCCGATCATGCCTTCAGGCGGCCCTTCACGAACGCGACGGCCTCGGCCAGCGGCACCGTGTGGGCCGCCGTCTCGTGGCGGCCCTGGACCTCGACCGTGCCGGCCTTCAGGCCGCGGTCGGAGACGACGACGCGGTGCGGCACGCCGATCAGCTCCCAGTCGGCGAACATCGCGCCGGGGCGCTCGCCACGGTCGTCGAGCACGACGTCGATGCCCAGCGCCGCGAGCTCGTCGTGCAACTGGTCGGCAGCGGCCTTCACGTCGGCACTGCGGTCGTAGCCGATCGGGCAGACGGCCACCGTGAACGGCGCGATCGCGTCCGGCCAGATGATCCCGCGCTCGTCGTGGTTCTGCTCGATCGCGGCACCCAGGATGCGCGTCACGCCGATGCCGTAGCAGCCCATCTCGAAGGGCTGCGGCTTGCCGTTCTCGTCGAGGTAGGTCGCGCCCATCGGCTCGCTGTACTTCTTCGTGCCGAGGTAGAAGACGTGGCCGACCTCGATGCCGCGCTGGATCGCGAGCACGCCCTGGCCGTCCGGCGACGGATCGCCGGCCACGACGTTGCGGATGTCGGCGACGAGGTCCGGCTCGGGCAGGTCGCGGCCCCAGTTGACGCCAGCGATGTGGAAGTCGGGCTCGTTGGCGCCGCAGACGAAGTCGCTCATGTTCGCGACGGTTCGGTCGGCAACCACCTTGACCGGCTTCTTCAGGCCGATCGGGCCGAGGTAACCCGGCTTGCAGCCGAAGTGGTCCTCGATCTCGGCGACGGTGGCAAAGCGGAAGCCGGCCTTCAGGCCCGGCAGCTTGCCGGCCTTGATCTCGTTGAGCGCGTGGTCGCCACGGACGAGCAGCAGCCAGACCGTCGTCTTGACGATGTCGCCGGCCTCGTCCTTCTCGTCGGTGGCCAGCACCAGCGACTTGACGGTGTTCTGCAGCGCAATGCCGAGCAGCGCCGCGACGTCCTCGCAGGTGCTCTTGCCCGGTGTCGGCGTCTTGGCCAGCGCCTGCGTCGGCGCCGCGCGTTCGGCGATCAGCGAAACCGCCTCGGCGAGCTCGATGTTGGCGGCGTAGTCGCTGGTCGGGCAGTAGACGATCGCGTCCTCGCCGGTGTCGGCGATGACCTGGAACTCGTGCGAGGCGTCGCCGCCGATCGCGCCGGTGTCGGCCGCCACCGCGCGGTAGGTCAGGCCGAAGCGGTCGAAGATCGCGCAGTAGGCGCGGTACATCGTGTCGTAGCTCTTCAGCGCCGAAGCCTTGTCGCGGTCGAAGGAGTACGCGTCCTTCATCGTGAACTCGCGGCCGCGCATGACGCCGAAGCGCGGACGGCGCTCGTCGCGGAACTTGGTCTGCACGTGATAGAAGGTGCGTGGCAGCTGCTTGTAGCTGCGCAGCTCCTGGCGCGCGATGTCGGTGATGACCTCTTCGCTCGTCGGCTGGATGACGAAGTCGCGGTCGTGGCGGTCCTTCACGCGCAGCAGTTCGGGGCCGTAGGCCTGGAAGCGGCCGGTCTCCATCCAGAGCTCGGCCGGCTGCACCACCGGCATCAGCAGCTCGACGGCGCCGGCGCGGTTCATCTCCTCGCGGATGATGGCCTCGACCTTGCGGATGACCCGCAAGCCCATCGGCATGTAGTTGTAGATGCCGGCGCCGAGGCGCTTGATCATGCCCGCGCGCATCATCAGCTTGTGGCTGACGATTTCCGCGTCGGCGGGAGCTTCCTTGAGGGTGGAGATGAAGGTCTGGGAGGCTTTCATGGGCGCGGCCCGGACCGTGCGGTTCGGCTGCCGCCCGCGTGCGGGAAACCGAGAGCCTTTGTGCCGCACCTGCCCGGTGCAATAATGATCTGAGTCACAGATTCGGGGTCCGATTATGCTCGACCGGGAGGGCTTCCGGCCCAACGTCGGCATCGTGCTGCTGAATGCGAAAAACCAGGTTTTCTGGGGCAAGCGCTTGCGCACCCACTCCTGGCAGTTTCCGCAGGGCGGCATCAAGCACGGGGAGTCGCCCGAGCAGGCGATGTTCCGTGAGTTGCATGAAGAGGTGGGCCTCAAGCCCGAGCACGTGCAGATCATGGGTCGCACGCGCGACTGGCTGCGCTACGAGGTGCCCGAGCACTACATCCGCCGCGACGCGCGCGGCCACTACCGCGGCCAGAAGCAGATCTGGTTCCTGCTGCGCCTGGTCGGGCGCGACAGCGACATGAACCTGCGCGCCACCGATCACCCGGAGTTCGACGCCTGGCGCTGGAACGACTACTGGGTGCCGCTGGACGTCGTCATCGAGTTCAAGCGCGGCGTCTACGAGATGGCGTTGACCGAGCTCGCGCGCTACCTACCGCGCCAGAACACGCACAACCGCTACCTGCGCGCCGGGCTGCGCACGCACCGCGACGACGAGGCGCCGCGCGCGGCGCCGGAGCCGGCCGCCCCGCGCTGAACGATCAGACCAGGACCAGGTTGGTCCGGTGGATCATCTCGGGCTCGTTGGCGTAGCCCAGCAGAGACTCGATCTGCGACGACGCATGGCGCGCGATGAGCCGCGCCTCGGCTGACGAGTAGTTGGCCAGACCGCGCGCGATCACCTCGCCGGCCGGCGCCAGCACCGCGATGACGTCGCCACGCGCGAACTCGCCCTGGACCTCGACGACGCCGATCGGCAGCAGGCTCTTGCCGTCCTCGCGCAGCTTCAGCGCCGCGCCGGCGTCGACGACGACCGCACCGCGCAGTTGCAGGTGGTCGATCATCCACTGCTTGCGCGCCGCGAACTTCGGCGTGCCGGCGACCAGCGCGCTGCCGATCGCCTCGCCGCGCGCCAGGCGCAGCAGCACCTCGGGCTCGCGGCCCCAGGCGATGACGGTGGAGGCGCCACTGCCGGCAGCGCGTTTGGCTGCCAGCACCTTGGTGATCATGCCGCCGCGGCCGATGCTCGAACCGGCGCCGCCGGCCATCTGCTCCAGCGCCGGGTCGCCGGCAGTGGCGACGTCGATGAAACGCGCCTCGGGGTCCTTGCGCGGGTCGGCCGAGTACAGGCCGCGCTGGTCGGTCAGGATGACCAGCGCGTCGGCTTCGATCAGGTTGGCGACCAGCGCACCCAGCGTGTCGTTGTCGCCGAACTTGATCTCGTCGGTGACGACGGTGTCGTTCTCGTTGATCACCGGCACGACGCCCAGCGCGAGCAGCGTCAGCAGCGTCGAACGTGCGTTGAGGTAACGCTCGCGGTCGGCCAGGTCGGCATGCGTCAGCAGCACCTGGGCGCTGCGCAGGCCCTGCTCGGACAGCCGCGTCTCGTACATCTGAGCCAGGCCCATCTGGCCGACGGCGGCGGCGGCCTGAAGCTCGTTGAGCTCCTTGGGACGCGTCGTCCAGCCCAGGCGCTTCATGCCCTCGGCGATCGCGCCGCTGGACACCATCACGACCTCGCGGCCGTCGCGCGCCAGGGCGGCGAGCTGCCGCGACCAGTTGCCGATCGCCTCGGCGTCGACGCCCCGACCCTCGTTGGTGACGAGGCTGGAGCCGACCTTGACGACGATGCGGCGGGCGGTCGCGAGAACGGTGCTCATTCGGCAGGCGGGTTGTCGAAGCGCGGGTCGGGCAGCGGGGCTTCCTGCTGGTAGCTGGCGACGTGTTTCCAGATGCCCTCGACCAGCGGCTCCAGCCCCTCGCGCGCCAGCGCCGAGATCACGTAGACCGGCCCCTTGTAGCGCAGCCGCTTGACGAAGTCCTTGACGCGCGCTTCGCGTTCCTCGGCCGGCAGCATGTCGACCTTGTTCAGCACCAGCCAGCGCGGCTTGGCGTGCAGCTCGGGGTCGTACTTCTTCAGCTCGGCGACGATGGCCTTGGCCTGCTGCACCGGGTCGACGCCTTCGTCGAACGGCGCGATGTCGACGATGTGCAGCAAGAGCCGCGTGCGCTGCAGGTGGCGCAGGAAGCGGTGGCCGAGGCCCGCGCCTTCGCTGGCGCCTTCGATCAGACCGGGGATGTCGGCGACGACGAAGCTGCGCTCCGGGCCGACGCGCACGACACCCAGGTTCGGGTGCAGCGTCGTGAACGGGTAGTCGGCGATCTTCGGCCGGGCGTTGGAGATCGCCGAGATCAGCGTGCTCTTGCCGGCGTTGGGCATGCC
Source organism: Rubrivivax sp. JA1055 (assembly GCF_020966565.1). Classification (NCBI taxonomy): domain Bacteria; kingdom Pseudomonadati; phylum Pseudomonadota; class Betaproteobacteria; order Burkholderiales; family Sphaerotilaceae; genus Rubrivivax; species Rubrivivax sp. JA1055. Next base: position 544,565 of record NZ_JAJKFP010000001.1, read on the forward strand.
CAGCAGGCCGACGTCGGCCAGCACGCGCAGCTCGAGCTTGACCTTGCGCGCCTCGCCGGGCCAGCCGGGCGTCTTCTGCCGCGGGGCGCGGTTGGTGCTGGTCTTGAAGTGCAGGTTGCCGAAGCCGCCGTCACCGCCCTTGGCGAGCAGCACGCGCTGGTCGTGCTCGAGCAGCTCGCACAGCACCTCGCCGCTGTCCAGGTCGGTGACGATGGTGCCGACCGGCATGCGCAGCACGATGTCCTCGCCGGCGGCACCGAACTGGTCCGCGCCGCGGCCGGACTCGCCGTTGCGGGCCTCGTGGCGGCGCGCGTAGCGGTAGTCGATCAGCGTGTTGATGTTGCGGTCGGCGTGCGCCCAGACGCTGCCGCCGCGCCCGCCGTCGCCGCCGTTGGGGCCGCCGAACGGGATGAACTTCTCGCGCCGGAAGCTGACGCAGCCGGCGCCGCCGTTGCCCGCGGCGATGTCGATGGTGGCTTCGTCTACGAACTTCATGGTGCGCGATTCTAAAAAGACAAAGCCCCGGCGGGCCGGGGCTTCGGGTTCACGGTGACGTCGGCCTCAGACCGGCGTGACGTTGACCGTGTGACGGTTCTTCTCGCCCTTGACGGCAAACGAGACGTTGCCATCGACGAGCGCGAACAGCGTGTGGTCGCGGCCCATGCCGACGTTGACGCCGGCGTGGAAGCGCGTGCCGCGCTGGCGAACGATGATCGAGCCGGCCGAGATGACCTGGCCGCCGAACACCTTCACGCCGAGCATCTTCGGCTTGGAGTCGCGACCGTTGCGGGTTGAGCCGCCGCCCTTTTTCTGTGCCATGGTTTACTGCTCCTTCAGACGTTCACGGAGCCGATTTCCAGCTCGGTGTAGTTCTGGCGGTGGCCGCCGTGCTTCTGGTAGTGCTTGCGGCGACGCATCTTGAAGATGCGCACCTTGTCGTGCCGGCCGTGCGCCACGACCGTGGCCTTCACGCTTGCACCCGCGACCCAGGGAGCCCCGATCTGCAGGTCAGCGCCGTTGCCGACGGCCAGCACCTGCTCGATCACGATTTCCTGGCCCACGTCCGCAGCAATCTGTTCTACCTTGATCTTTTCGCCAGCAGCAACCTTGTATTGCTTGCCACCGGTTTTTATGACCGCGTACATGTGTGCCTTCCTTCTGTTGAACCTTCGTGTGCTTGACGCCCTGTGACAGACCACAAACAGCACGAAGCCTTTCAGTATAGCATGGCCGGCCCCGTCGATCGGCACCCGCCCGTGCAGGACGACACGGCGCCCGCCGCCCCGACGGTGTCCGCCCTCCGACGGACAGCGAACAGGGCGCCTTCCTATAATCCGGCCGAATCAACCGGCGCGTTCCGTGCTCCAGACCACCGATTCCCTCTCTCACGTCGACGACCCGATGGACGCCGCCATGCGCCAGGTCGACGCCGTCCTGCGCGCCCGGCTGTCGTCGAAGGTGGCGCTGATCGACCAGATCGCCAGCTACATCATCAGCGCCGGCGGCAAGCGCATGCGTCCCCGCCTGCTGCTGCTGTTCTCGGAGGCCCTGGGCTTTCGCGGGCCGGAGCGCTACGAGCTGGCTGCCGTCGTCGAGCTGATCCACACCTCGACGCTGCTGCACGACGACGTCGTCGACGAGTCCTCGCTGCGCCGCGGCCGCGCAACCGCGAACTCGATGTTCGGCAACGCTGCGGCGGTGCTGGTCGGCGACTTCCTGTACTCGCGCTCGTTCCAGATGATGGTCTCGGTCAAGAGCATGCGCGTGCTCGAGGTGCTGGCCGAGGCGACCAACGTCATCGCCGAGGGCGAGGTCCTGCAGCTGATGAACATGCACGACGCCGACCTCGCGGTCGACGAGTACCTGCGTGTCATCCGCTTCAAGACCGCCAAGCTGTTCGAGGCCAGCGCCCGCCTGGGCGCGGTGCTGGCCGGCGCCTCGGTGGAAGTCGAGGAAGCCTGCGCCGACTACGGCCGTTCGCTGGGCACCGCGTTCCAGCTGGTCGACGACCTGCTGGACTACGAAGGCAACGCCAGCGAACTCGGCAAGAACGTCGGCGACGACCTTCGCGAAGGCAAGCCGACGCTGCCGCTGCTGATCGCGATGGAGCGCGGCACGGCCGAGGAGCGCGAGCTGATCCGCCACGCGATCGAGCACGGCGAGCTCGAACGCCTGCAGCAGATCATCGACATCGTGCGCCGCACGGGTGCGCTGGAGGCCACGCGAGAGGCCGCCCAGGCCCAGGCCGACATCGCCCGCGCAACGCTCGAGCTGCTGCCTGTTTCCAAAGCCCGCGAAGCTCTGCTAGAATTCTGTTTTCGCGCTGTTCACCGGTCTTCGTGACCTGAGCAGCCGAGACGAGAGGCCCGACGCAAGACAAGCTCTTGCAGCCGGTGCCGAATCGGGGTGTAGCTTAGCCTGGTAGAGCGCTACGTTCGGGACGTAGAGGCCGGAGGTTCGAATCCTCTCACCCCGACCAGACTTCTTTCTTCTTCGTCTCCGGGCGACACGGTCGCCCACAGCGCAGCAGACGCGCTGACACGAAGAACCCCATCCTCGATGCCCCAGCGCCTCACGGCGGCTGGGGCATTGTTCTTTCCGGCGTCCGCGACCACGGACCGCACGGATCACAGCGTCGCGGCGCCCGGCTCGTCGCCCACGCGCCAGCGCAATTGCCCCCTCTTTCGCGCCGCCCGACCGCGCGCTGCGCCAGGCAGCACGCCGGCACGGCCCCGGCCGCCGTAAGCGCCGCATCGACCCATGCCGAAGGCATTCGCTCATCATCTGAATTGATGATGCGATGATGACCGAACTCCATGGTGAACAACCATCGAATTCATCACGAATTCACGACTCGCGAGTTGAACGCCTCCATAGGGAACAAGACAGCGAATGGACGGCAATTTGTCACGCCGTCTTGCTGCACCGACGGCGACCTCCATGGCCTCTGCCATCTCCGGCGTGAACCTGTTCTCACCTTGAAGAAGGCCCCTCGCCCTCGACACGCCCCTGACATGCAACGTTCAACGACGCTCCCAACAGAGCTCCGATGACATCGCCGTAGGGCGTCCGCCCATCACACCAGATGATCTGAAACAAGAACCTAATGAACCGGCATATCGACATGCGGAAACTACTTAATTCGCGCGGACGTCTGCCGATGACGTGAACTCAATGCCTGCCCGAACCGGGCCCGCCGTCCACAGGAGCTCTGCCATGCATCGTTTTCGTCCCGCACGCCGTCTCGTGATCACCGCCGCCCTGCTGGCCTGCGGCACCGGCTTCGTCGCCGCCGCCGAACTGCCCGCCGACGTGCAGGCCAAGGTCGAGCGCGCCAAGAAGCGCCTCGTGGAGATGGCGGCGGACCCGGTGGTGATCGCCACCGTGCGCGAGGCCAACACCCGCGACGCCTCGGGCATGAACAACGGCAAGTGGGTCGACCTGCCCGACAGCGACCCGCTCGTCAAGGCGATGCTGGGCGGCAAGGCCAGCCAGCTGATCGTCAAGTGGGAACAGGCCGACCCGACGATCAACAAGATCCTGCTGCGCGACCAGAAGGGCAACATCGTCGCCGGCAGCACCAAGCCGCTGATCTACAACAACGCGACCCGCCCGGTGTTCGCCAACGCGCTGAAGGGCCAGCCCTGGGCGGCCGACGAGATCAAGCCGGACACGACGACGCAGATCCCCAGCGTGCACGTCTCCGCCCCGGTGCTCGACGGCGGCAAGCCGATCGGCGTCATCCACGCCGGCCTGACGGCCAAGTGAAGGCAGGGCCGGCCGCCCAGGCCGGCCCGCCTCGGCACCGCACTTCACCCCAGGGAGTCGTTTCGATGTTCAAGAACATGAAGGTCGGTGTCCGGCTCGCGCTCGGATTCGCCACCGTGCTGGCGCTGATGGCGCTGATCAGCACGATCTCGCTGACCCGGCTGTCGGCGATCAAGGCCGACCTGGCCGCCGTCACCGGCGAGGCGCCCGAACGCCTGGCCGGCAACCTCCGCGACCTGGCGCGCTTCCAGGGCATGGCGATCCGCGACGTCGTGCTGCAGGACGACATGGCCTTCAAGAAGAAGGAGATCGACCTGATGCGCAAGGCGCGCGAGGACTACGACCGCACCGCCAAGGCGCTGGACGAGCTGCTCGCCGACGAACCCCAGATCAAGGCCGCGTTCGACAAGGCCCAGCGGGCCATGGCCGCGACACGCGCCCCGGCCGAGAAGGCGGTCGAGCGCTCGATGTCCGACGATCTCGCCGGCGCCGCCGAAGTCGTGCGCGCCGAACTCCGCCCGGCCCAGCTCGCCCACATCGGCGCGCTCGGCGAGGTGGTCGAGGCGATCAAGGAATCCTCGCGCCAGCGCAATCTGGCCGCCGACGAGGCCTACCAGCGCGCCGTGGCGCTGATCGTCGGCCTCGCGGCGACGGCGCTGGTGTTCGGCGCCGTGGTCGCCTGGCGCATCCAGCGCAGCATCACCCGCCCGCTCGAGCGTGCCGTCGAGGTGGCCCAGGCCGTCGCCGCCGGCGACCTGACGCGCCGCGTCGAGGTCGACGCGAACGACGAGGTCGGCCGCGTGCTGCATGCGCTGGAGACGGTCAACGCCAATCTCAGCCGGACGATGAACCAGGTGCGCGAGGCCGCCGAGACGCTGCAGACCGCATCCGCCGAGATCGCCACCGGCACGGCCGACCTCAGCAGCCGCACCGAGCAGCAGGCCTCCAGCCTGCAGCAGACGGCGGCGTCGATGGAGCAGCTGAACTCGACGGTGCGCAACAACACCGACACCGCGCGCGCCGCGGCCCAGATGGCCGGTTCGGCCAGCGCCGCGGCCACGCGCGGCGGCGAGGTCGTGACCGAGGTCGTCAGCACGATGCAGGAGATCACCGCGAGCTCGCGCAAGATCGCCGACATCATCGGCGTCATCGACGGCATCGCGTTCCAGACCAACATCCTGGCGCTCAATGCCGCGGTCGAGGCCGCCCGCGCCGGCGAGCAGGGCCGCGGCTTCGCGGTCGTCGCCGGCGAGGTGCGCTCGCTGGCCCAGCGCAGCGCCGAGGCGGCACGCGAGATCAAGGGCCTGATCGGCGCCAGCGTCGAGCGCGTCGAGGTCGGCGCCCGCCTCGTCGGCGAGGCCGGCACGACGATGACCGACATCGTCACCCAGGTGCAGCGCGTGTCGCAACTGATCCAGGAGATCAGCCAGGCCACCGTCGAGCAGACGGGCGGCATCGGCCAGGTCAACGACGCGGTGACGCAGCTCGACCAGGTCACGCAACAGAACGCCGCACTGGTCGAGCAGACGACCGCGGCCACCGAGAGCCTGAAACAACAGGCCCAGACGCTGGTCGACGCGGTGCGCGTCTTCCGCGTCGCCACGACTGCCTGACACCAGGGGGCGGTCTTTCCGTCGGGCGCGGCCGCGGCGCGGGCCGCGCCCGCCCGACTTTGCGCCGTCATCGGAGAGCCCCCTCGTGAAGATCTTCATGGTCGGAACCCAGCGTTCCGGATCCAACCTGCTGCGCCTGATGCTCAACCAGGCGCCCAGCCTCGCGGCACCGCATCCGCCGCACGTGCTCGAACGTTTCGCGCCGCTGCTGTCGCTGTACGGCAACCTCCAGGGCGACGCCGCGTTCGCGACCCTGGTCGACGACGTCGCCCGTCTCGTCGAAGCCAATCCGGTGCCCTGGCCGGTGACGCTGGAGCGTGCCGACCTGCATCGCCGCTGCCGCGAACGCAGCCTGGTTGCCGTCTTCGGCGCCGTGATGGACCGCATGGCCGAGGCCGCCGGCAAGCCCGACTGGGTGTGCAAGTCGCTGGCCAACGTGCACTTCCTGCCCGAGATCGAACGCTACTTCGGCGACGACGCGCGCTACCTCTACCTGTACCGCGACGGGCGCGACGTCTGCCTGTCGTTCATGAAGGCCGTCGTCGGCGAGAAGACCGCCTTCCACGTCGCGCGCCAGTGGCATGCCGAACAGCAGCTGGCGCTGGCCTGCGGCCGGCGCGTGCCGGCCGACCGCTTCCTGGCGCTGTCCTACGAGTCGCTGACCACCGCGCCGGAGCCGTCGCTGCGCCGCCTGTGCGCCTGGCTGGGCATCGAGTTCCACGCCTCGATGCTCGACTACCACGGCTCCGAGGAGGCCGACCGCACGGCCTCGTCGGGCCGGATGTGGGAGAACGTGCGCAAGCCGGTGATGGCCGGCAACAGCCGCAAATGGCTGGCCGAGATGCGCACCGACGACATCGTCGACTTCGAGTCGGTGGCCGGCGCCTCGCTCGCCGAGCTCGGCTACGAGCTGCACTTCGTCGGCCAGGACCGCGAGGCCCGGCGCTACGATGAAGCGGCGCTGGCCGCGCTGGACGCCGAGAACCGCCGGCGCAAGGCGCTGGCCCGCGAGACGCTGCCGCCGGCCGACGCCGCGGCACGCAAGCCGCAGGAGGACCTGCTGGCCGAGATCCGCAGCCGCGCCGTGACCGCCTGATGCCCGACACCCGCCCAGCCTCCGTCCCGGCCGCGCCGCCGGGATACAGCGCGCTGCGCCTGTTCGCCGACTGCGCCGTGCTCGGCCTCACCGCCTGGGGCGGCTTCATGGCGCTGCTCGCCCAGGCGCAGCAGCGTTTCGTGAACCGCCGCGGCTGGATCGCCGAGAAGGACTTCCTCGACCTGATCGCGCTGGTCGCGATGCTGCCCGGGCCGCAGGCCGTCAACGCGCTGGCGGTGATGGGCCACCGGCTCGGCGGCTGGACGGGCTTCGCCGCGGCGCTGGCCGGCATCGTGCTGCCGAGCTTCGTGATCCTGGTCGCGCTGTGGGCCGGCTACGCGGCGCTGGCCGGGCATCCGGCGCTGCTGCAGGCGGTGATCGTCGGCGTGCTGCCGCCGCTGGCGATGATCCTCGCGCAGACCGCCTGGAACCAGTCGAAGAAGGCGACGCCGGCGCCACGCGACAAGGCGCTGGCGGTGGCCGCCGCGGTGGCGCTGCTGGCGCTGCCGTTCTGGTCGGCGTCGATCCTGGTGCTGGCCGCCGGCGGGCTGATCAGCCGCCTGTTCTGGCCGGCCCCCAAGGCCGCACCCGCACCCAGCAGCCCGCCGATGGCGCCGTCGCGCATCCTGCTGTGCCTGGCGCCGGCGGCGCTGGCGCTGTTCCAGCTGATGCCGGCGCTGCTGCCGCAGGACACGGTGGCACGGCTGGCGCTGGCCTTCGGCGGCATCGCGACGACGCTGTTCGGCGGCGCGCTGGTGATGGTGCCGCTGCTCGAAGGCCTGATCGTCGATCGCCTGGGCTGGCTGGACCACGCCGGCTTCACCGCCGGGCTGGCCGCCAGCCAGCTGACGCCGGGGCCCATCGTCGGCATCGCGACCTTCACCGGCATGGAGATCGCCGGCCTGGCCGGCGCGCTGGCGGCGACGATCGGCGTCTACACGCCGACGGCCATCATCGCCGTCGGCGTCGACGGCGCGGCCGACCGGCTGCGCGGCCTGCGCGGCTTCCAGCACACGATGATCGGCGTGCGCTGCGCCGTCGTCGGGCTGATCGCCGGCGCCGCCGCGACGCTGTGGTGGAAGCTGCCGCTGGCCGCCCAGCCGCTGGGCTGCGCGGCACTGACGCTGGCCGCGGCGCTGCTGGTGCTGCGCTGGCGCCAGCCGCCTTACGTTTCGATACCGGTCGGGGTGCTGCTGGCCGCGTTGTTCATGGGCTGAGCGGAAGCGGTCACGGACGGTCGCGCGCGGCCGTCCTTCGGCGTTTACACGGGGGGGCGGTATCGGCGATGATCGTCCGGTTATGCCCCGCACGCACTGACTGCACATGCCGCCAGACACCACCGTCGAGCCCCAGCAGACCGCCTTGTCCGGTGTCGCCCGGGTGCTGGTGCATGCCGGCAAGCTCAACGCGCGCACCGCGGAAGACCTGGCGCGCAGCGCGCGCGAGCGCAAGACCGGCTTCGTCTCGGCGGTCGTCGCCGCCGGCGCGCTCAAGCCCGACGAGCTGGCGCATGCGCTGTCGGGCGCGCTGGCTCTGCCGCTGCTGGACCTGAACGCCGTCGACACGCAGAAGCTGCCGCGCAACCTGCTCGACGCCAAGACCGCCGCGCAGTACCAGGTCATCGTGCTCGGCAAACGCGGCAACCGGCTGTTCATCGGCGCCGCCGACCCCACCGACCAGGAAGCGGTCGAGCGCATCAAGTTCGCGACCCAGCTGACCCCGGAGTGGGTCATCGTCGAGTACGACAAGCTGATGCGCCAGCTCGAAGCCCAGGGCCAGAGCGCCACCGAGGTGCTCGAGTCGCTGGCCGGCGAGGACTTCGACTTCGACGTCAGCGACGACACGACGGCCAGCCCCGAGGCCGAGATCTCCACCGAGGTCGAGGACGCGCCGGTCGTGCGCTTCCTGCAGAAGATGCTGATCGACGCGATCAACGCGCGCGCCTCCGACCTGCACTTCGAGCCCTACGAGTACAACTACCGGGTGCGTTTCCGCATCGACGGCGAGCTGCGCGAGATCACCCAGCCGCCGATCGCCATCAAGGACAAGCTCGCCTCGCGCATCAAGGTCATCTCGCGCATGGACATCGCCGAGAAGCGGGTCCCGCAGGACGGCCGGATGAAGCTGAAGTTCGGCAGCAAGGCGATCGACTTCCGCGTCAGCACGCTGCCCACGCTGTTCGGCGAGAAGGTCGTGATCCGGATCCTCGACCCGTCGTCGGCGCGCCTGGGCATCGAGGCCCTGGGCTACGAGAAGGTCGAGAAGGACCGCCTGCTCGCCGCGATCCAGCGGCCCTACGGGATGATCCTGGTCACCGGGCCGACCGGCAGCGGCAAGACGGTGTCGCTCTACACCTGCCTGAACATCCTCAACCAGCCGGGCGTGAACATCGCCACCGTCGAGGACCCGGCCGAAATCAACCTGCCGGGCATCAACCAGGTCAACGTCAACGACAAGGCGGGCCTGACCTTCTCCGCGGCGCTGAAGGCCTTCCTGCGCCAGGACCCGGACATCATCATGGTCGGCGAAATCCGCGACCTGGAAACCGCCGACATCGCGATCAAGGCGGCGCAGACCGGCCACCTGGTGATGAGCACGCTGCACACCAACGACGCGCCGACGACGCTGACGCGGCTGCTGAACATGGGCGTGGCGCCGTTCAACATCGCCGCCAGCGTGCTGCTGATCACCGCGCAACGCCTGGCTCGGCGTTTGTGTGAAGTCTGCAAGAAACCGGCGGACTATCCGCGCGAGGCGCTGCTCAAGGCGGGGTATACCGACGCCGATCTGGACGGAAGCTGGAAGCCGTATCGTGCGGTCGGCTGCTCCGCCTGCAACAACGGCTACAAGGGCCGCGTCGGCATCTATCAGGTGATGCCGATCACCGAGGCCATCCAGCGTGTCATCCTGTCCGAGGGCACGGCGCTGGACATCGCCGAGCAGGCGCAGCGCGAGGGCGTGCGCGACCTGCGACAGTCCGGTCTCGTGAAGGTGCGCCTGGGCGTCACCTCGCTCGAAGAAGTCATCACCGTCACCAACGAATAACTCCCTCCCGACACCCATGGCCACAGCAGCATCCGCAGCGCGCGCCAAGAGCGCCGCCAAGGAACAGATCTTCGAGTGGGAGGGCAAGGACAAGAACGGCAAGCTGGTGCGCGGCGAGATCCGCGCCGGCGGCGAGGCCGTCGTCAACGCCAGCCTGCGCCGTCAGGGCATCCTGGTCACCAAGGTCAAGAAGCGCCGCACCAGCGGCGGCCGCTCGATCAAGCAGAAGGACATCGCGATCTTCACGCGCCAGCTGGCGACGATGATGAAGGCCGGCGTGCCGCTCTTGCAGGCCTTCGACATCGTCGCGCGCGGGGCGTCCAACCCGCGCATGACCAAGCTGCTCAACGACATCCGCTCCGACGTCGAGACCGGCACCAGCCTGTCGGCCGCGTTCCGCAAGCACCCGCAGCACTTCGACTCGCTGTACTGCAACCTGATCGAAGCCGGCGAGGCCGGCGGCATCCTGGAGGCCCTGCTCGAACGCCTGGCCATCTACCAGGAGAAGACGATGGCGCTGAAGCAGAAGATCAAGTCGGCGCTGATGTACCCGATCGCCGTGATGGTCGTCGCCTTCGTCGTGCTGACGGTCATCATGATCTGGGTGATCCCGGCGTTCAAGGAGGTCTTCCGCTCCTTCGGCGCCGACCTGCCGGCGCCGACGCTGTTCGTCATCGCGCTGTCCGAGTTCTTCGTGAACTGGTGGTACGTGATCTTCGGCACCCTGTTCGGCGGCGCCTACTTCTTCTTCCAGTCCTGGAAGCGCTCCGAGAAGATGCAGATGGTCATGGACCGGCTGCTGCTGCGCATTCCGGTGTTCGGCTCGCTGATCGAGAAGTCGGTCATCGCGCGCTGGACACGCACGCTGTCGACGATGTTCGCCGCCGGCGTGCCGCTGGTCGAGGCCCTCGACTCCGTCGGCGGCGCCTCCGGCAACGCCGTCTACGCCCAGGCCACCGAGCAGATCCAGAAGGACGTCTCCACCGGCTCGGCGCTGACGACCTCGATGACCGCGACCTCGGTCTTCCCGACGATGGTGCTGCAGATGTCGGCCATCGGCGAGGAGTCCGGCTCGCTCGACCACATGCTGGGCAAGGCCGCCGAGTTCTACGAGGAAGAGGTCGACGACATGGTCAAGGGCCTGTCCAGCCTGATGGAGCCCTTCATCATCGTCATCCTGGGCGTGCTGATCGGCGGCATCGTGGTCTCGATGTACCTGCCGATCTTCAAGCTGGGCGCCGTCGTTTGATCCCCGCCGACTGGAGCGCGGCGCTGCCGCTGGACCTGCTGTTGAGCCCCTGGCTGCTGGCCCTGTTCGGGCTGGCCGTCGGCAGCTTCCTCAACGTCGTCATCCACCGCGTGCCGCTGATGCTGGAGCGCCAGTGGTGGGCCGACGTCGCCGGCCAGCTGACCGACCGCGACTCGTTCCGCCGCGTCTTCGGCGCCGACGCGCCGGCCGGGCTGGCGCAGGCCGGGCTGGGGCTGGACAAGAAACTGGAGGCACTGGCGCCGCTGGGCATCGTCCGGCCCCGCTCGCGCTGCCCGTCCTGCGGCCATGCGATCCGCTGGTACGAGAACGTGCCGCTGGTGAGCTGGCTGGCCTTGCGCGGCCGCTGCTCGGCCTGCAAGACGCGCATCCCGGTGCGTTACCCGCTGGTCGAGCTGGCGACCGCGGCGCTGTTCGGCCTCGTCGCCTGGCGCCTGGGCGCGCAGCCGGCGGTGCTGCTGTGGTGCGGCGCCGTCGCCGTGCTGCTGGCGCTGGCGCTGATCGACTGGGACACGACGGTGCTGCCCGACGGGATGACGCTGCCGCTGCTGTGGGCCGGCCTCGTCGCCGCCGCGCTGGGCTGGCTGCCGGGGCAGACGCTGGCCGACGCGATCGCCGGCGCGGCGGTCGGCTACCTGTCGCTGTGGTCGGTCTACTGGCTGTTCAAGCTCGCCACCGGCAAGGAAGGCATGGGCTACGGCGACTTCAAGCTGCTCGCTGCGCTCGGCGCCTGGCTGGGCTGGCAGGCCATCGTGCCGATCGTGCTGATGGCCTCGGTCATCGGCGCCGTCGTCGGCCTCGGCATGAAGGCCACCGGTTCGCTGCGCGAAGGCCGCTTCGTGCCCTTCGGGCCCTTCCTGGCCGGCGGCGGCCTCGTCGTGCTGCTGGCCGGCCGCGAGACCGTGCTCTCGTGGATCGGCTGGGCCTGACGCCCCGGCCGCGCCGCTTTGGCCTGACCGGCGGCATCGGCAGCGGCAAGAGCACCGTCGCCGCGCTGCTGGCCGAACTCGGCGCCGTCGTCGTCGACACCGACGCGATCGCGCGTGAACTCACCGCGCCCGGCGGCGCCGCGCTGCCGGCGCTGGCCGCGGCCTTCGGGCCGGAGATCGTCGGCGCCGACGGCGCGATGGACCGCGAGCGCATGCGCGCGCTGGCCTTCGCCGACCCCGGCGCGAAACGCCGGCTCGAAGCCGTGCTGCACCCGATGATCGGCGCCGAGGCGCTGGCGCGCGCCGCCGCGGCCGGCGACGCGCCGGTGGTGTTCGACGTGCCGCTGCTCGCCGAGTCGGCGCACTGGCGCGCACGCTGCCAGCGCATCCTCGTCGTCGACTGCCGCGAAGCCACCCAGGTCGAGCGCGTGACACGGCGCTCGGGCTGGAGCGATGACGCCGTGCGCCGCGTCATCGCCCAGCAGGCGAGCCGCGCCACGCGCCGGCGCATCGCCGACGCGGTGATCTTCAATGACGGGATCACCCCCGGGGAACTGGCCGCCGAGGTCCGGGCGCTGTGGGCGCTGTGGAACAATGGTCCTCACTGAGCATTCCCCCGAAGAGCGCCGACTTTGGTCCTGTACGAGTACCCGTTCAACGAGGGCATCCGCACGATGCTGCGGCTCGAGCACCTGTTCGACCGGCTCGGGCAGCTCGTCGCACGCGACGCGCCGGTGGACCACCACTTCGCGCTGGCGACGATCTTCGAGATCATGGACGTCGCCTCGCGCGCCGATCTGAAGAGCGACCTGCTGAAGGAGCTGGAGCGCCACCGCGCCCAGCTGCAGTCCTACCGCGGCAACCCGCACATCTCCGAGGCCGCGCTCGACCAGATCGTCGGCCGCATCGACACCGCCTTCAGCGGCCTCAACCAGCTCCAGGGCAAGGCCGGCCAGGCGCTGCAGGGCAACGACTGGCTGATGGGCATCCGCAGCCGCATCGGCATCCCCGGCGGCACCTGCGAGTTCGACCTGCCCTCGTACTACGCCTGGCAGCAGCTCGACCCGGCCAGGCGCCGCGCCGACCTGATGGGCTGGATCGCGACCCTGTCGCCGCTGGCCGAGGCGCTGCAGGTGCTGCTGGGGCTGCTGCGCGACAGCGGCGTGGCCCAGCGGGTCGTCGCCGCCGGCGGCCAGTACCAGCAGAGCCTGCCGGCCGGGCGCACCTACCAGCTGATGCGCGTGCGCCTGGACGCCGCCGACGGCCTGGTGCCCGAGATGACCGGCCACCGGCTGATGGTCGGCGTGCGCCTGATGCGCCCCGACGCCGACGGCCGGCTGCGCCTGGCCGCCGAAGACCGCGACTTCGAGCTGACGCTCTGCGCCTGACCTGTCTCCCCTTCGTTTCCCCGTGACCGCTGCCCGCCTCGTCCCCTGCCCGGCCTGCAAGACGCCGACGCCGTATTCGCCGCAGAACCGCTGGCGCCCGTTCTGCAGCGAACGCTGCCGCAGCCTGGACCTGGGGGCCTGGGCCAGCGAGAGCTACCGCGTCGCCGCCGAGGCGCCGCCCGACGCCGGCGAAGACACGCCGAGCCCGCCAACACGCCAATAACGCCCCGGCCGCTGTCGGCTTTGTCGCGAAGAGCACAGCCGGCCGACGCCCGACACCTTCCGCAAGTCCTTGATCCATAAGGGATCGAGGCATGGCACGGCTCTCGCAGTGCGGGCTCGTCCTCAACCGACGGGCCAGCCATGAGCCACACAGCCTTCATCTCGATCGGTGACCTGCGCCGCAGCCGGCCCGCCCTCGGCGACGCCGCGCCCGCCAGTGCTGGCGGCTGCAGCAGCAGCGGCGGTGCCGGCAAGTCCGGCTGCGGCTCCTCGGCCGGCCCCGAAGACATGCCGGCGGAGATCTGGGAGAAGGTCAAGAACCATCCCTGCTACTCCGAGGAAGCGCACCACCACTTCGCGCGCATGCACGTCGCGGTCGCCCCGGCCTGCAACATCCAGTGCCACTACTGCAACCGCAAGTACGACTGCAGCAACGAGAGCCGCCCCGGCGTCGTCAGCCAGAAGCTGACGCCCGAGCAGGCGGTGAAGAAGGTGCTGGCGGTGGCCAGCGCGATCCCGCAGATGACGGTGCTGGGCATCGCCGGCCCCGGCGACTCGCTGGCCAATCCGCAGAAGACCTTCGAGACCATGCGCCTGCTGCAGCAGCACGCGCCGGACATCAAGCTCTGCCTGTCGACCAACGGCCTGGCGCTGCCCGACTGGGTCGACGAGATCGTCAAGTACAACGTCGACCACGTCACGATCACGATCAACATGGTCGACCCGGCCGTGGGCGAGAAGATCTATCCCTGGATCTTCCATGACCACCGCCGCGTCACCGGCCTGGAAGCGGCGCGCATCCTGCACGAGCGGCAGATGCTGGGCCTGGAGATGCTCACCGCACGCGGCGTGCTGGTGAAGGTGAACTCGGTGCTGATCCCGGGCGTCAACGACGCGCACCTGATCGAGGTGAACAAGGCCGTCAAGGCACGCGGCGCCTTCCTGCACAACATCATGCCGCTGATCTCGGAGGCCGAGCACGGCACCTTCTACGGCCTCAACGGCCAGCGCGGCCCGACGGCGCAGGAGCTGAAGGCCGTGCAGGACGCCTGCGCCGGCGGCGCCAACCTGATGCGCCACTGCCGCCAGTGCCGCGCCGACGCCGTCGGCATGCTCGGCGAGGACCGCAGCGACGAGTTCACGCTCGAGAAGATCGAGGACCTGGCCGTCGTCTACGACCTGGACAAGCGCCGCGCCTACCAGCAGCAGGTCGAGCTGCAGCGCCAGGCCCAGCACCAGGCCAAGGTCGACGCGCTGGCCGAGGCTTTCGACGCACGCCTCGCCGACGACGGGCTGAAGGTGCTGGTCGCCGTGGCCAGCGAGAGCCAGGGCCGGGTCAACCAGCACTTCGGCCACGCCACCGAGTTCCAGATCTACGAGGTCGGCGCCGGTGCCGCGACCTTCGTCGGCCACCGCCGCGTCGACCTGTACTGCCAGGGCGGCTACGGCGAGGACGAGCAGCTGCCGTCCATCGTCCAGGCGCTGGCCGACTGCCACGCGGTGCTGGTCGCCAAGATCGGCGCCTGCCCGCGTGACGAACTGAAGGCCGCCGGCATCGAGCCGGTGGACCGCTACGCCCACGAGTTCATCGAGAAGGCCGCGCTGGCCTGGTTCGCCGACTACCGCGAACGCATCGCCAGCGGCGCCGTCGTCCACCAGGCGCGCGGCGACGCGCGCATCCGCCAAGGCGCCTTCACCGGCACCGCGGCCGCCTGACCCCCCGAGGAGAACCTCATGGCCCTTAAGATCATCGCCTCCATGTGCTCCGGCTGCTCGGCCTGCGAAGCCGAATGCCCGAACAACGCCATCCGCGAAAAGGGCGGCAGCTTCATCATCGACCCGGCCAAGTGCACCGAGTGCGAAGGCCACTTCGACGCCCCGCAGTGCATCGCCGTCTGCCCGGTCGACAACTGCATCAAGAAGGTCTGACGATGGGCGCGGCGAACGTCGTCGTCACCCCCGCCGCCGAGAAGTTCATGCGGCGCCTGTTGCGCTTCTCGGAGCACCCGGCCGGCGGTTTCCGGCTGACGGTGACGCCGGGCGGCTGCTCGGGGCTGTCGAGCAGCTTCAGCCTCGACGCCGCGCCGCAGGACGGCGACGCCGTGCTTGACGTCAACGGCCTGCGTGTCTTCCTGCCCGCGGCCAGCGCT
Organism: Rubrivivax sp. JA1055; assembly: GCF_020966565.1. Lineage (NCBI taxonomy): Bacteria > Pseudomonadati > Pseudomonadota > Betaproteobacteria > Burkholderiales > Sphaerotilaceae > Rubrivivax > Rubrivivax sp. JA1055. The sequence continues at coordinate 560,043 of NZ_JAJKFP010000001.1, forward strand.
GCGCTGCTGGACGGCGTGACGGTCGACTTCGCCGACACGCCGACCTCCAGCGGCCTGCGTTTCCACGACCCGAAGCAGGCCGCCTGCGGCTGCTCCAGCGCCGGTGCGGCGCCGCCGGCGCAGGCCAGCGTGTCGCTGGACTCGCTGCGCCGCATCAGCCGCGCCTAGCGAGGCCGACATGGCGGACATCGTGCGCGACGACGACGAGGTCGAACTCGCGGGCCCGCCGCGTTTCGAGATCGGCGAACGCGTCGCCGCCCGCATCAAGGTGCGCAACGACGGCACTTTCGGCGGCCGCGACATCGGCGACGTGCTGGTCGAACGCGGCGACGTCGGCTACGTGCGCTCGATCGGCAGCTTCCTGCAGCAGTACTACATCTACACCGTCGAGTTCGTCGCCAGCGGCCGCCAGGTCGGCATGCGCGCCAAGGAGCTGTGCACGCTCGACCATCTGCCGCCCGAGGTGCTGGCCCGGCTGGGCGAGCGCGCCGGCCAACTCGACGACCTGCGCTGAGGACCCACGATGCTCGACCCCCGCCTGCCGCGCTACCCCTGGGGCCTGGAAGTCCGGGCCGCCGTCGACCTCTACAACGACGGCTCGGTGCCCGACGCCGAAGAAGACCAGTTGCTGATCGTGCGTGGCGGCCCGGGCGAGATCGTCCAGGTCGGCCACCACGCCGAGGCCAACGTGCCGCTGTACATGGTCGACTTCGGCCTGTGCGTGCTCGGCTGCCTCGAGGAGGAGATCGTGCCGGCCACAGAAGCCGGGGCCGGCGGATGAACGCCGCCGTGCGCCGCCCGCCCGTCGACCGTGGCCCGCGGGCCGCCGTCGTCGCGCTGGACGCGGCGCGCATCGAGCGTGCGCTGGCCGCACGCAGCCGCTACCGCTACGTGCGCCCGCGCCTGGCGGCCGAAGGCGCGGGCTGGAAGATCCTCAGCGCCAACTGCTCGCGCAATGTCGACCCCGACGGCGGCGAGATCGCCATCGCCTGGTTCGAGCCCGACGCCAGCGGCCGCTGGCGGCTGCACGCGCGCGACCACGTCGAGAGCCGCTGGACGCTGGTCGGCGAGGGCCTGACGCTGGACGCCGCGCTGGCCCAGGTCTGCCACGACGAGACGCGGATCTTCTGGCCGTGAGCGTCTACCTCGACCACAACGCGACCACCGCGCCGGCGCCCGAAGCGGTGGCGGCGATGCTGCACGCGCTCGAAGTCGCCTGGGCCAACCCCTCGTCGACGCACGAGCCCGGCCAGCAGGCGCGGCGGCTGCTGGCCGACGCGCGCGCCCGCGTCGCCGCGTTCCTGGGCTGCCAGCCGGCGGAGCTGGTCTTCACCAGCGGCGCCACCGAAGCCAACCACAGCGCCGTGCACGCCGCGCTGGCGGCGACCCGCGGCACCGGGCGCCAGCGCCTCGTGCTGAGCAGCGTCGAACACCCGGGCCTGATGGCGCTGGCCGCGCGGCTGGAGGCCGAAGGCGTGCCGGTGACGCGCCTGCCGGTCGACGCCGACGGCCGCGTCGACCTGGACGCGGCGCGCGAGGCGATCGCCGCCGACGCCGCGCTGGTCAGCGTGATGGGCGCCAACAACGAGACCGGCGTGCGCATGCCGGTGGCCGAACTCGCCGAGCTGGCGCACGCCGCCGGCGCCCGGCTGCACGTCGACGCCACCCAGCTCGCCGGCAAGGCGGCGCTGGACTTCGCCGCGCTGGGCGCCGACCTGCTGAGCGTCTCGGCGCACAAGCTGCACGGGCCCAAGGGCGTCGGCGCACTCGTCGTGCGCAAAGGCTTCGCGCTGGCGCCGCTGCTGCCCGGGCGCCAGGAGCGCCACCGCCGCGGCGGCACCGAGAACCTGCCCGGCATCGCCGGCTTCGCCGCCGCCTGCGACCACGCCGCGGCGACGCTGGCCGACGACCTGCCGCGCATCGCCGCGCTGCGCGACCGGCTCGAAGCCGGCTGCGCCACCCTGCCCGGCGTGCAGGTCTACGGCCGCCGCGCCGTGCGCGTGGTCAACACCTGCTGCCTGCGTTTCGGCACGCTGGACGCCGAAATCGTGCTCGGCCGGCTGGAGCGCGCCGGCGTCGTCGCCTCCTCGGGCGCGGCCTGCGCCGCCGGCGGCACGCAGCCTTCGCACGTGCTGCTGGCGATGGGTGAACCGGCACTGCATGCGCGCGCCGCGCTGCGTTTTTCGCTCGGCCGCGACAGCACCGAAGCCGACGTGCAGCAGGCACTGGACGCCGTGCACGCCGCCATCGCCCCCTTGCTGCAGGACGCCGCCGTGGCGGCCTGCCCCTGAATCCACGATTCCACGACTGGAGCCGACGATGAAAGTGATGATGCGCCGCAATTCCGCCGGGGTGCTCTCGGCCTACGTGCCGAAGAAGGACCTGGAGGAGCCCGTGGTCGCGCAGGAGAAGCCGGGCCTGTGGGGCGGCACCGTGACGCTGGCCAACGGCTGGGTGCTGTCGCTGCCCGAGATGGCCGAGACGACGACGCTGCCGATCACCGTCGAAGCCAAGAAGCTGGCGGAGGACTGATGGACGCTGCCACGCTCGCCGACGCGCTGGCGCTGGCCGAGGCGGCGCCCGACCTGCGGGCCGCCGCCACGCGGCTGCGCGAGCGCCTGGCGCCGCTGCGGGTCGTCGTCGTCGACGCCGTCGACCTGCGCGACGAGACGCCGGCCGCCGCCGGCGAACGCTGCGCGCTGTTTCTCGGCGCCTCCGACGGCCACTGCTGGCAGGTCACCGCCGACCCGGCGCAGGCCGCCGCCGTCTTCGTCGCCGCACGGCGCTGAACCGGAGAACCGCGATGAGTCACACGACGATCGACACGCTGCCCGAGGCCGTCGCCGCCGGCCTGGCCGCCGGCACGCTGTGCCCCTATCTCGGCCCCGGGCTGCTGGCGCTGTGCGACGGCCCGCGGCCGCCGGCCGACGCGCTGGCGCTGGCGGCGGTGCTGACGGCGCGCGTCTCGGTGCCAGCCAAGATCCGCAACCGGCTCACCGCCGCAGCGCAGTTCATCGAGAACTTCAAGCACCGCAAGACCCTGGTCAACACGATGGACCAGGCCTTCGCCGCGCCGGCCGCGCCGTCGGCGCTGCACCGCTGGCTGGCGGCGCTGCCGGCGCCGCTGATCGTCGACTGCTGGTACGACGACACGCTGCGCCGCGCGCTCGCCGCTCGCGAAGACTGGGCCGAGGTGCAGGGCCTGTCGCAGAGCGAACACTTCGGCACCTGGACCGGCTGGTACGGCGCCGACGGCAGCGCCGCCGACGCGCCGCAGGAAGCGCGCACCGTGTTCTACAAACCCTGGGGCGGCCGCTCGCCGGCGTCCAACTACCTGATCTCGGACTCCGACTTCGTCGAGGTGCTGACCGAGATCGACATCCAGACACCGATCCCGGCCGTCGTGCAGCAGCGCCGCGCGGCGCTGGGTTTCGTCTTCCTCGGCTGCCGCTTCGATGACCAGCTGCCGCGTGCCTTTGCGCGCCAGGTGATGAAGCGCAGCGCCGGGCCGCACTACGCCGTGCTGCCCGAGCCGCCGACCCGCATGGAGCAGCGTTTCCTGGACGAGCAGGGCATCGTGCGCATCGCGCTGCCGCTGGCCGAGGTGGCCGAGGCGCTGACCGGCGTACCGCAGCCGGCCTGAGCCGTGTACCACCAGGCGCTGTACGCCATCGTGATGGACGCCGGCGCCGCCGTCGGCGACCTGACGCGCGCGATGCAGGGCGAAGACGAACTCTTCGCCAGCCCGCGCACGCTGGCCGCCGTCGAGGCCCAGTTGCTGACGATGGCCCACACGCTGGGCAACCTGACGCCGGTGCTGCGCGACAAGCTGGCGCTGGCCGACTGGGCCGGCTGGCAGGCGCTGCACGCGGCGCTGCGCGAAGGCCACGAGCCGCGCCGCGAAGCCGTCTGGTACGCCGTCAGCGCGCTGGTGCCGCAGACGATGGGGCTGCTGGCGGAACTGCGGCGGCGGGAGCCGGTGTGGTTCGAGAACGGGTATTGAGGCGGGGCGCTTCGTCAGCGGCGGGGCCGCTTCTCGCGGCTCTCAGAGGTACTCGTCCTTCAGGCCCGCGGCGTCCGCCACCAACAACTTGAGCCGCCGGGCCTGTTCCGCCACGAAGCGGGCGATGCGCTGGACGAAGGCACGCTCGGCCGCGCCTTCGTAGGCGAGGTCTTGCGCCTGGGCCGCCGCCGCGGCTTCGGCCAGCTTTGCCAGCCGCTGGCCTTCCCGCCGCATCAGCTTGCGGTCGATGCCGCAGCGGGCGGCGAAGTCCGCCAACGCGAAGGGCGACAGCTCGGCGTGACTGAAGACATCGCCGTAGGCCATGGCCAGCTCGGTATCGAGCCCGTCGTACTGCAGCACGCTCACCAGGTCGTACCAGGGCGTCGGTTCCAGCAGGCCGCCCGGGCGCACGAAGAACGAGAAGTTCTTGCCGTGGGCGTCGCTGTTGCCGATCAGGAACTGGAACAGCGCCCAACGCAGCATGGCCAGCCGGGCGGCCGCCTTGTTGGCCGTGAGCTCGGCGCAGCCGAACAGGCGCTCGAAGCTCACGCCGTCGCGGATGTGGCGCACCGCCTCGGCGCTGCCGAGGTTGCGCTCGTACTTGTAGGCGACCGGCAGGTCGCAGGCCTGGCAGGCGTCGATGATGTGCCGGCGGCGAACCCGGGGTTGGCCGCCGGCGTTGTCGAGCTCGCGGTCGAAGCGCCGCACCACCAGCACCGGCCGGGGCGTGCGCAGCAGCCCGGCCTCGGCCGCCGGCAGGCCCATGCGGCGGGCCAGCGACAGGCAGAAGTGTTCATTGGCCGCCAGGTGCGGCGTCTTCGGGTTGCCGGTGTCGGGCTTGAGGATGTGCGTCGAAGCCAGGCGCGGCCCGTCCACCAGGAAGATCCGCCCGCCGTCGCCGAGCGGCCGGTCGAGATAGACCAGCAGCTTGTCCTGCAGGCCGGCCACCGACATGCGGACCTTGCCGTCCCACACCGTCAGCGGCACGTGCTCGCGTTCGGCGATGCGCCGGTCGAGTTCCTGGCGGGAGACTTCTCGCAGCACGGCATCGCCCGCCGGCTGCGCCGCCGCAGCGTCACCCGTGAAGCGCAGCGCGCCCGCCGTCTCGGCGCCCAGGGCCCAGATGAGACCGAAGACGTTGGTCCTGGCCAGGCCGTTGTAGGCGACCGCCACGTCCAGCGCCCGGCCTTCGGGCAGCAGGTGCTCGATGAAACGTTTGATGGACGCCGACGGGTAGTCGGCCGGTGGACGCGTCAACGGCAGTGCCGGAGACAGCGGGTAGGACTGGGCGTCGGCGACCCAAGGCTCGGCATAACTCAGGCGCCAGCGGTCGTCGCGTCCCTCGTGTTCGACGGTGGCCACCCGGGTCTCGTCCGCCCAGACGTGCAGTGCGTGGGTCATGCTGACGGCCTCACGGCTTGCTGTCGCGGGCGGGCGCGGACGGGCTGTGGCTGGCCGCCTCCCGGGCCCAGGGGTGCTCCTTGGGCAGCACCATCAGCGCCAGGCCCAGACCGTCGAGCACGGCCAGCGCCTTGTCCAGGCGCACCGAGCCTTGGCCGTTCTCGAGCCGGGACATCAGGTCCACCGAGACGCCCAGCAGACCGGCGGCATCGTCGATGCGCAGCGACTGCGACTTGCGGCGCTCACGCACGACCGGGCCCAGCTCGGGAGCGGAGTTCAGGAGGACTGGGCTGCGGCTGGAGGTGTCGGTCATTTCGGAGTTCCAGTGGGGAGCCCCGGCGAGCGGGCCTCCGTGACGGAATTTCTGCTACTCCGAAATCTTAGCGGTCCTGCGGCCGCTCATCCACCACAGTTTCGGCAAATCAGAAACCGTTGGTCCGGATGGCGCACCAGGTGACATGTTTCTGTTATTCCGAAGCACGTTCCCATCGGGAGACAGCCCTCCCGCCTGTCTTCTCACTGTCCGCGAACACAGCGGTCCCGCGTCCACCGCCTCTTCACTTCAACACCTTCGCCCTCTCCCCCGCGCTGTAGTGGCTGAAGTGCCCCTCCTTCGCCGCCGCCCGGCGCGCCAGCGCCAGCTTGCCGGCGGTCTGGCCGTGCGGCGCGATGCGCGACACCAGGCGTTCGGGTTCGCCGGCGCCGCATTGCGGGCACAGGGGCACGGTGCTGCTGCGCACCAGCAGTTCGAACTCGTGGCTGCAAGCGGGGCAGCGGTATTCGTAGATCGGCATCGCGGTCTCCAGGATCAGGATTCGGGGCTGGCGCAATGGCCGCTGGGCGAGACGCAGACGTCCAGCCGGCCGGGCGGCGCGTCGGGCAGGCCGACGAAGGCGTGAACTTCGGCGGTGTCGAAGCCGACCAGCGTCGCGCCGTCTTCGCGGCGCAGCAGCGGGCGGCGGATCAGCAGCGGCTCGGCCAGCAGCAGCGCCAGCGCGGCCTCGGCGCCCAGCGTGTCGGGGTCGAGTTCGCCGCTCTTGATGCGCGGCGCCGAGCGGTTGAACCACGCCGCCGGCGGCAGCGGCGCCAGGAAGGCGAGCAGCGTCTCGCGTGTCCAGGGCTCGGCCAGCAGGTTGCGCCGCTCCAGCGTGTGGCCGGCGGCTTCCAGCGCGGCGCGCTGGCGCGCATTGCCGCCGCAGCCGGGTTTCTCGAAGAAGGTGATGTGGGCCATCGTTCGGTCCTCGTGTCAGCGCGGCGGGTCCAGCGCCAATGCCACGAGCGCGCTGGCCTGTTCGACGACCGCGTGGCGGATGTCGGGTTTCAGACGTGTCAGCCACTCGCGTGGCAAGCGGCTGGCGCCGCAGCGTGCGCCGGCCAGCATGCCGACCAGCGCGCCGTTGGTGTCGGCGTCCTCGCCCTGGTTGACGCAGTCGACCAGCGCGTCCTCGAAGCCTTCGCGCGTGCTGAAGTAGTGCAGCACGGTCTGCATCGTGTCGACGACGTAGGCGCTGGCACGGCCGCGGTAGGGCGTGAAGCGGAACTTGGGGTGCGCATCGACGATCGCGGCGATGCGTTCGGCGCTCTGCGCCGGGCCGTCGCCGAGCAGCAGGCCCTGCAGCAGCCGGCCGAGCGCCAGCGTCGCGGCGTCGGACAGCGCGTGGTGGTGGGTGACCCGCGCCTGGGCCAGCGAGACACGCTCGAACAAGGCCTCGTCGCCCAGCGTCGCCAGCGCCACCGGCAGGTTGCGCATCGCCGCGCCGTTGCCGCCGTCGCCTTCGTTGTACGGGCCTGCCAGCGAACCGTCGGCCAGATAACGCTGGATGCCGCGGCGGCAGGTGTTGCCGCAGTCCACCGGCTTGGAGCGCAGCCAGCCGACGAAGGCCTCGGCGACCAGCCGCGTGTCCCAGGGCCGGCCTTCGGCGGCACCGCGCAGCAGCGCCGCGCCCAGCGCCAGGCTCATCGTCGTGTCGTCGGTGACGTCGCCGGGTTTCAGCTTGAGCCAGCCGCCGCCGACGATGCGCCGGTGCACGCCCCAGCGGTGCACGATCTCGCGCGGTGTCATGAACTCGACCGTCGCGCCCAGCGCGTCGCCCAGCGCCAGCCCGAGGTACGCACCGAGCGCACGGTCGGCCACCGCGGCAAGGCCGCCGGCCGCGGCGATGCGCCCGGCCAGGTCCTCACTCATAACTCACCTTCAGCTCGTAGAGACCGCCGATGGCCAGCACCTCGCCTTCGGCCTGCAGCGAGCGTGTGCTCAGCACGCCGGGTGCCAGCAGCAGCTTGCACAAGGGCACCCGCGCCTCGAACACCCAGTCGCCGAAGCAGCCGGCCTGCTCGCGCGAACGTGTGAACGACACGATGTTGTTCAGCCGCACCGTGCAGCGGCGCTCGCGCAGCGAGCCGGCGACGATCTGCTCCTCGACGTTGGAGCTGCCGCGCCACAGCGTGACGTGCGGGCCGGCGCCCATCAGCTCGAAGCGCGCCAGCATCCACTGGCAGTACTCGAACACCAGGTCCAGCTGCTGCCAGATGCAGTTGTTGTGGAAGCGGCTGCCGGCCTTCTCCTCGAGGTAGCGCATCCAGGCCGGCGACGGGTAGCGCGCCAGCGCCTCGCGGTGGTAGGTGGGCGCCAGCCCGAAGCGGCTCTCGACCCAGCCCTTCAGCACCGCGCCGGCCGGACTGTTGCTGTCCAGCACCCAGCCCTGCATCAGCTTCAGGTAGCTGGTGCGCCAGCGGCGGCGCTCGGCCTCGCCGGCGTCGGCCGCCGGCGTGCCGAGGCCGAAGCCCAGGCTCATGTAGTGCTGGAAGACCTCGCGCGCCTGCTCGGCGTCGGGGCAGCGGCCGAGCAGCGCGAACAGCCCCGGCTGCGTCTCGCGCGCACCCGCGATGCGCAACGGCTGCGGGTGCGCGTTGAAGGCGAGGCTGGCCAGCACCGGCGCCGGGATGCCGACCAGGTTGGTCGTGTACCAGCGCTCCGGATGCGGGTCGTGGGCGTCGGCGGCGGCCACCGAACGCAGGCTCAGACCGGGCGGTTCTCGTACGGGTTGCGCACCGGGCCCATCAGCGCCAGGCCTTCCTCGTAGCTGATCTTCGGGAAGCTGTCCTTGAAGGCCAGCGCACGTTCGGTGACGGCGTCGGTCTTGCCGGCGGTGTCCAGGCGCTTGAGCTCGGTCTTCTCGAGGTACAGCAGCTCGAGCATCTCGTTGTAGACCGTGGCCTCGTCGATCGGCAGCACGTAGAAGGTGGCGCCGCCGTACTCGACCTGGTAGCGCTTGGACAGGTCGATGTTGTCGCAGAACAGGAAGTACTTGCCCTGGGGCGACAGCGTCTCGCCCAGCACCTCGGCCAGCAGCTTCAGGTATTCGAAGGACAGCAGGAAGCCGCAGAGGAAACCGATCTGCGTCTCGCCGGCGTTGGCCGCGGCGATGACCTGCTCGCAGGCGATCTCGGGCGGGCGCGCCTCGTCGGCCAGCTTGGCCTGGAACTTCAGCGCCAGGTCACCGCGAAAGCCGAAACGGCCGGCCTTGTGCGTCGGCGCCTTCAGCACGCTGTTGAAGAGGCGGCCTTCGGCTTCGAGGCGGGCGAAAGCGGTGTCTTGGATCGAGAGGGTCATCGGGATCTCCGCAATTGGAAAGGTCGAACGGGAACCGGTGGGCACCGCCTACGGCGGCCTGGACATCGACCACAAGACAGCAACACCCGTACCACGCCATTGCAGGCCCGGTTTCGTCGTGAACCTCACGCGGCGGACGCCATTTCGCCCCCGACGAATGCCACGCGCGTCCCGGCTTTGTCGTGTTTCGGACATTCGACACCGGGGCCACGAAGAGCCGCCCACCGAGATGTTTTTCATTTCACGACAAGCACTTAGGCGATTTGCACGGGGTTGGCACGGCGGTTGCGATGCGCTGGCTGCGCTTCAATGCCCGCCGGCCCGAAGGCACCTCCTAGAAGAAAACCCAGCAGTCGAAGGCGGCAAGGAATTCGCGAACAGGCTTTCGCAGCCACTCGTTGATTCGTCTCGACCCCAAAGCTCACTACCTAACGGAGTTCAACCCATGAGCAAGCTTCGGCAGATCGCCTTCTACGGCAAGGGTGGCATCGGCAAGTCCACCACCTCGCAGAACACCCTCGCGGCGCTGGCCGAGATGGGCCAGAAGATCCTCATCGTCGGCTGCGACCCCAAGGCCGACTCGACCCGCCTGATCCTGCACGCCAAGGCGCAGGACACGGTGCTGTCGCTGGCCGCCGAGGCCGGCTCGGTGGAGGACCTCGAACTCGAGGACGTCCTCAAGATCGGCTTCCGCGGCATCAAGTGCGTGGAATCCGGCGGCCCGGAACCGGGCGTCGGCTGCGCCGGCCGCGGCGTCATCACCTCGATCAACTTCCTCGAGGAGAACGGCGCCTATGACGACGTCGACTACGTCAGCTACGACGTGCTGGGCGACGTGGTCTGCGGCGGCTTCGCGATGCCGATCCGCGAGAACAAGGCGCAGGAGATCTACATCGTCATGTCCGGCGAGATGATGGCCATGTACGCGGCCAACAACATCTCCAAGGGCATCCTGAAGTACGCCAACTCGGGCGGCGTGCGCCTGGGCGGCCTGATCTGCAACGAGCGCAAGACCGACAAGGAATACGAGCTCGCCGAAGCGCTGGCCAAGCGCCTGGGCACCAAGCTCATCCACTTCGTGCCGCGCAACAACGTCGTGCAGCACGCCGAGCTGCGCCGCATGACGGTCGTCGAGTACGACCCGAACTGCGCCCAGGCCCAGGAGTACCGCACCCTGGCCAACAAGGTGCACGCCAACGCCGGCAACGGCGTCATCCCGACCCCGATCACGATGGACGAGCTCGAAGACCTGCTGATGGAGTTCGGGATCATGAGCAAGGAAGACGAGTCCATCGTCGGCAAGACCGCGGCCCAAGCAGCGGCCTGATACAGGCCCTGCGGCACCGGGCACGCCCCGGTGCCGGGCCGCCCACCCTGCCCACGGAGAACGACCCATGACCATGACCGCTGAAGAGCGCAAGGCCGCCAACAAGGCCTTGATCGACGAAGTGCTGAAGGCCTATCCGGACAAGATGGCCAAGAAGCGCGCCAAGCACCTGAACGCCTACGAAGAGGGCCGTCCCGACTGCGGGGTGAAGTCCAACATCAAGTCGCTGCCCGGCGTGATGACGATCCGCGGCTGCGCCTACGCCGGCTCCAAGGGCGTGGTGTGGGGCCCGATCAAGGACATGGTGCACATCAGCCACGGCCCGGTGGGCTGCGGCCAGTACTCCTGGGCCTCGCGCCGCAACTACTACGTCGGCATCACCGGGGTCGACAGCTTCGGCACGATGCAGTTCACGTCCGACTTCCAGGAGAAGGACATCGTCTTCGGCGGCGACAAGAAGCTCGAGAAGATCATCGACGAGATCGAGCAGCTGTTCCCGCTGAACAAGGGCATCTCGATCCAGAGCGAGTGCCCGATCGGCCTGATCGGCGACGACATCGAGGCCGTCAGCAAGAAGAAGAGCAAGGAGATGGACGGCAAGACCATCATCCCGGTGCGCTGCGAAGGCTTCCGCGGCGTCAGCCAGTCGCTGGGCCACCACATCGCCAACGACGCGATCCGCGACTGGGTCTTCGACAAGACCGACCCCGGCAAGTACGCCGAGTTCGTCTCCACGCCCTACGACGTCGCGATCATCGGCGACTACAACATCGGCGGCGACGCCTGGTCCAGCCGCATCCTGCTCGAGGAGATCGGCCTGCGCGTCATCGCCCAGTGGTCCGGCGACGGCACGATCGCCGAGCTGGAGAACACGCCCAAGGCCAAGCTCAACGTCCTGCACTGCTACCGGTCGATGAACTACATCAGCCGGCACATGGAGGAGAAGTACGGCGTGCCCTGGGTCGAATACAACTTCTTCGGCCCGACGCAGATCGAGAAGAGCCTGCGCGAGATCGCCAGCCACTTCGACGACACGATCAAGGCCAACGCCGAGCGCGTGATCGCCAAGTACCGGCCGATGGTCGACGCCGTCATCGCCAAGTACAAGCCGCGCCTGGAAGGCAAGAAGGTGATGCTCTACGTCGGCGGCCTGCGTCCGCGCCACGTCATCGGGGCCTACGAGGACCTGGGCATGGAGATCTGCGGCACCGGCTACGAGTTCGCCCACAACGACGACTACCAGCGCACCACCCACTACATCAAGGACGGCACGCTGATCTACGACGACGTGACGGGCTACGAGTTCGAGAAGTTCGTCGAGCGCGTGCAGCCGGACCTGATCGGCTCGGGCATCAAGGAGAAGTACGTCTTCCAGAAGATGGGCCTGCCGTTCCGGCAGATGCACAGCTGGGACTACTCCGGCCCCTACCACGGCTACGACGGCTTCGCCATCTTCGCCCGTGACATGGACATCGCGATCAGCTCGCCGGTCTGGGGTCTCGCCAAGGGCGCCCCCTGGAAGAAAGCGGCCTGAGCCCGCCACCGCATCAAGGAGCACACCATGCCGCAAAACGCCGACAAGATCATCGACCACGAGCTGCTGTTCCGCGAGCCGGAGTACCAGAAGCTCTTCGCCGACAAGAAGGCGAACTTCGAATACAAGCACGCCGACGTCAAGATCGAAGAGATCCGCAACTGGACCAAGACGCCGGAATACCGCGAGAAGAACTTCGCCCGCGAAGCGCTGACCGTCAACCCGGCCAAGGCCTGCCAGCCGCTGGGCGCCGTCTTCGTCGCCAACGGCTTCGCCAGGACGCTGCCGTTCGTGCACGGCTCGCAGGGCTGCGTCGCCTACTACCGCAGCCACTTCAGCCGCCACTTCAAGGAGCCGACGTCCTGCGTCAGCTCGTCGATGACCGAGGACGCCGCGGTCTTCGGCGGCCTGACCAACATGGTCGACGGCCTGGCCAACAGCTTCAACCTCTACAAGCCCGACATGATCGCGGTGTCGACGACCTGCATGGCGGAAGTCATCGGCGACGACCTGAACGCGTTCATCAAGACGGCCAAGGAGAAGGGCAGCATCCCGGCCGACTTCGACGTGCCGTTCGCGCACACCCCGGCCTTCGTCGGCAGCCACGTCACCGGCTACGACAACGCGCTGCTGGGCGTGCTGCAGCACTTCTGGGAAGGCAAGGCCGGCGTCTCGGCGCCGCTGGAGCGCGTGCCCGACGAGAGCATCAACTTCATCGGCGGCTTCGACGGTTTCGTCGTCGGCAACATGAAGGAGATCAAGCGCATCTTCGCGCTGTTCGGCGTCGAGGCGACGATCCTCTGCGACCCGTCCGAGGTCTGGAACACCCCGACCGACGGCGAGTTCCGCATGTTCTCCGGCGGCACGACCAAGGCCGAGGTCGAGCGTGCGCTGCACGCCAAGGCGACCATCGTCTTCCAGGAATACAGCTGCGAGAAGACCGCCAAGTACCTGCGCGAGAAGGGCCACGAGGTCGTCGTGCTGAACGCGCCGGTGGGCGTGGGCGGCACCGACGAGCTGCTGATGGCCATCAGCCGCCTGACCGGCAAGCCGGTGCCGGCCGAGTTGGAACTCGAACGCGGCCGGCTCGTCGACGCCATCGCCGACAGCCAGGCCCATCTGCACGGCAAGAAGTACGCGCTGTACGGCGACCCCGACCAGCTGATCGGCTACACCAAGTTCCTGCTCGAGCTGGGCGCCGAGCCGACCCACGTGCTGTCGACCAACGGCAACGAGGACTGGGCCGAGAAGGTGCGTGCGGTGCTCGCCGCCTCGCCCTACGGCCAGGACTGCAAGGTCTACCCGAAGCGCGACCTCTGGCACCTGCGCAGCCTGCTGTTCACCGAGCCGGTGGACTTCCTGATCGGCAACACCTACGGCAAGTACCTCGAGCGTGATGCCGGCACACCGCTGGTGCGCCTGGTGTTCCCGATCTTCGACCGCCACCACTACCACCGTTACCCCACCTGGGGCTACGAGGGCGGCATGCGGCTGCTGACGATGCTGCTCGACGAGTACTTCGAGAAGCTGGACGCCAACACCAACATCGCCGGCAAGACCGACATCTCGTTCGACATCATCCGCTGACGGCCACGGCGGGCCGGCTCGCCCCGGCCCGCCGCCCTCACGAGGAGACCCCGCGATGACCGACCCCGACCGCGACAGCCCCGTGCTCGTGCGCCTCACGCGCGACGGCCGCCGCGTCGAGGTCATCGCCGGCGCCGTCTGCCTGGACGGCCGCCCCGAAGCGCACGAGCTCGTGCCCCTCTCAGAACACCCCAACCGCAGCGCGGTGCTCGCGCTGTGCCCCGACGCCAGCCACATGGCCGGCCGGCTGGCGCTGACGCTGGCCGAGGCCTCGGTCGCGCAGGCCGCGCTGCGCCGCGCCCGGGACGGCTTCGACGGCAGCGAGGCCGCGGTGCGCGAGCGCCTGCGCCAGGCCGTCTGGCAGCGCAGCATCGTCGGCCAGGGCGTCGACGAATGATCTACGTGCTCGAGTGCCCGCCCGCCGGCACGGCACGCGCCTGGTTCGCCTACGACGCCGAGGACCTGGTCGAGCGCGTCGCCGACCGCCGCGGTCTGGCTGCCTGGGAGGTCTGGGACCGGCGCAGCCCGCGCGAACTGCTCGCGATGTGCGGCGAGCAACCCGAGGCCCCCGGCGTCGCCCAACGCCTGCCGGCGCTGTGCGCGCTCGGCGCCGAACACGGCTGGGACACGCCGCTGCACCGTTCCGACGCGCTGCTCGGCCGCGGCGTGATGACCGCCGTGGCGGTCGACACGCTGGAGGCCTGCGCCGCGACGCTGGACGCCGGCGGCTCGCCGTCCGTGATCTGGCCCGACGACACGAGCGCGATCCTGGCGTTCGAGGACGACACCCTGGCGCTGTGGCAAGGCGCCGGCTGGCGCGCACGCCACGCGCTGCGCGAACAGCTCGTCGCCACCGAGGCGCTGGCCGACGCGTGACAAAGTCCTGACGCGGTAACGGCGCTTGACGCCGGCCGCGAGCCGCGCATCATCGTCCCGAACGGGACGCCTGTCGGTCCGGTGCACCCGCCCGGGTGCAGCCGACGGCCCCCGCCGGGAAGGCGAAGACAAGGCATGCGTTTGCCATGGCGGTTCCTGATCGGGCTGCTGTGGGCCGCGGGCGCCCAGGCCCAGGGGCAGGTTTACGGGCTGGCCGGCAAGAGCACCGACGACCCCAACTACGTCGCCGCCTGGCGCGGCTGTGCCGCCGAGGCCCAGACCTGGGGCGACCGCTGCATCGCGCTCGGCGTGCGCGGCCCGGCCCGCGCACGCGCCCAGGACGCGGCCATCGTTGCCGGCCTGCAGCGCGGGCTCTCGGGCCTGGCCGTCGCGGTGACCAACTCGCGTTATCTCGGCGAGTCGGCCCTCGCGCTGGCGGCCGAACGCAGCGTGCCGGTCGTCACCTTCGAGACCGACGTCGACCCGGCGCAGCGCGCGCTGCGCCGCGTGCACATCGGCGCCGACAACGCCGACATCGGCCGCCAGCTCGCGGCCCTGGTCGCCGCACGCCGCCCGGCAGGCGGCCAGCTCTGCCTGCTCGCCGGCGACTCGCACGACGCCGCCACGGCCGCCCGCGTGACGGCGCTGCGGCGCACGCTGGCGCAGGACCCGAAACTCGCCGAAGGCGCCCGCCTGTCGGGCGAACGCGGCTGGCGCGAGGTCGCGCGCTGCCCGTGGTTCAACGGCGACGACGCGCGGCGTGCGCTGCGCCAGCTCGCCACCGCGTTCCGCGACGAGGACGCCGACGCCGTCGTGGCGCTCGGCGCCTGGCCCTTCGCCGACCCGGGCGCCTACCGCGCCGCCGTGCAGCCGCTGGCCGCGCAGGACCGGCAGCGTGTCGTCGTCGCGGCCACCGGCGCGCTCACGGCCGGGCAGAAGGCCCTGCTGGCCGACGGGCTGGTGCAGGGCTACGTGTCGGTCGACTACGAGCAGATGGGCCGCTACGCCTACCGGGCGATGAAGCGGCTGGCCACCGGCCACCCGGTGGAGCCGTCGATCCGGATCGGCGCGGTGGTGCGCCACGCGCTGTGAGCCGGCCCGCCGCGATGCCGCCGGCGATGCGCCGCCTGTCGCGTGAACTGCTGCTGCGCGTGGCCGCGGCCAGCGTCGTGCTGGTGCTGCTGGCGACGCTGGCCAACGCCTGGATCAGCCATCGCGACGAACGCGGCCGCCAGCGCGAGCAGGTGCAGGCGGTGCTCGGCGCCTACGGGCCGGCGCTCGCCAAGGCGGTCTGGGAACTCGACGACGCCTCGGTCCAGGTGCAGCTGCAGGGGCTGCGCAGCTTTCCGGCGCTGCTGTCGGCCGAGGTGCGCGGGCGCGGCATCGACGAACGCTACGCCAAGCCCGGCGCGAACCCGGTGCACGCCGGCGAGACGCTGCGCCACCCGCTGCCGGCCCCGGACGGCCAGGGCACGGTCGCGGTGCTCGAGCTGCGCCTGGACGAAGACTGGCTGAACGGCCAGGTCTGGCAGGCCTCGCGCCAGTTCGCGGCCGCGGCGCTGGTCGAGATGCTGCTGCTCGCGGCGCTGGTGTACGCGCTGGTCGCGCGCAGCGTCTCGCGGCCGCTGGAGCGGCTGCACGCCCACGTGCGCGCGCTGGACCTCAGCCGGCTGGGCGAACCGGCGCCCCGGCCGCCGGGCCCGGCCAACGAGCTGCACGCACTTGCCGACGGCATCACCGGCCTGCAGCGCGCTCTGCAGCACCAGCTGGCGCTGCAGACGCGGCAGTTCGACGAAGTGCTGCGCCGCATGGCCGACGGCGCCGGCGTCGTCGACGCCGATGGCCGCATCGTCGTCTGCAACCCGGCCTGGGCGGCGATGCTCGGCGCCGCAGGGCCCGCGCAGGCGCTCGGGCTGCCGGCCACGGCCTGGCTCGCCGAACCGTCGTGGGACACGCTCGCTGCGCGGCTGGCGCAGGCGGGCACGCTGCCCGCCGAAGACCTGTCGCTGCGCCGCGCCGACGGCGGCACGCTGGCCACCGAGGCCAGCTTCGCGGTCTTCGCACGCGCCGACGCCGGCGCGCCGGTGCGCGTGCAGCTGGTGCTGCGCGACGTCAGCGCCCGGCGCGAGACCGAACGCACGCTGGTCGCCGCACGCGAGGCCGCCGAGGCGGCGACGCGCGCCAAGAGCGACTTCCTGGCCAACATGAGCCACGAGATCCGCACGCCGATGAACGCGATCCTCGGCATGACGGCGCTGGCGCTGCGCACCGAACTCGACCCGCGCCAGCGCGACTACCTCGAGAAGACCCGCGCCGCGGCGCAGTCGCTGCTGGGCATCGTCAACGTCATCCTCGACTTCTCGAAGATCGAGGCCGGCCGGCTGGAGCTCGAGCACGACGAGTTCGAGCTCGACGCGGTGCTCGACGGCGTCGCGGCCATCGTCGCGCTGCAGGCGCACGACCGCGGCCTGGGCTTCCTGCTCGATGTGTCCGAGCAGGTGCCGCGGCGGCTGGTCGGCGACGCGCTGCGGCTGTCGCAGGTGCTGGTCAACCTGTGCGGCAACGCGGTCAAGTTCAGCGAACGCGGCGAGGTGCTCGTGCGCGTCGAGGCGCTGGACGCCGCCGACCCGCACCTGCAGCGCCTGCGTTTCGTCGTGCACGACGAAGGCATCGGCCTGTCGGCGCAGGACCTGGAACGCCTGTTCCGGCCGTTCAGCCAGGTCGACGCCTCGACGACGCGGCGCTATGGCGGCACCGGCCTGGGCCTGGCGATCAGCCGCCAGCTGGTGCAGGCGATGGGCGGGGACATCGCGGTGCGCAGCAGCCCGGGACGCGGCAGCGAGTTCGCCTTCGACGCGGTTTTCGGCCGCAGCGACCGGCCCGCCGCCGCGGCCCGGCGGGCGCCGCGTGAAGGCCTGCGCCTGCTGGCGGCCCACGCCAGTGCGCGCGCGCGCACGATCCTGGCCGCCCGGGCGGCCGAGATCGGCTGCAGCGCAGCCGCGGCGAGCTCGGGCGACGAAGCCGCCGCCGCCCTGGCCGCCGGCGCCGTCGACCTGGTGCTGCTCGACGCGGCGCTGATCGCGGCGGACGCCGGCCTGCCCGCAAGGCTGCGGGCGCTGGCCGGCCCCGCCGCGCGGCTGGTGGCGCTGGTGCCCTACGGTGCCGACGACGCCGCGCGCCCGCTGCCGGCGGGTGTCGACACGCTGCTGGCCGCGCCGGTGACGACGGCGACGCTGCTCGCGCTGCTGGAGTCGCTGTTCGGTCGCGATGCGCCGGCCCCCGGCGCGCCGCTGCCGCGGCCGCCGGCGCCGCGCCGCCTCGAAGGCCTGCGCGTGCTGCTCGCCGAGGACAACCCGGTGAACCAGGAGCTGACGCTGGAGCTGCTGCGCCAGGCCGGCGCCAGCACGGCACTGGCCGGCGACGGCCTGGAGGCCCTGGCCTGGCTGGCGCGCGAACGTTTCGACGCCGTGCTGATGGACGTGCAGATGCCGGTGCTCGACGGCCTGGAGGCCACGCGCCGGCTGCGCCGACTGCCCGGGCTGGAGGCGCTGCCGGTGATCGCGATGACCGCGCACGCGATGGCCAGCGACCGCGAGGCCTGCCTGGCCGCCGGCATGAACGACCACCTGGCCAAACCCTTCGAGCCCGACGTGCTGATCGAGCGGCTGCGGCACTGGACCGGCATCGACGCCGCGCCCGTCGTCGCGCCGGCCGCTGCGCCGGCAGCGGCAGGGGCGCACGCCGTGCTGCCGCCCACGCTGCCGGGGCTGGACAGGGCCACCGGCCTGCGTTTTGCCGCCGGCCAGCCGGCGCTGTACCGGCGCGTGCTGGAACTCTTCGCGCAGTCGCGCGCCGGCATGCCGGCGACGATTGGCGAACAGTGTCGCGGCGGCGATCTGGCCGCCGCGGCTTCGGCGCTGCACATGCTGAAGTCGGAGTCGGCGACGATCGGTGCCACCGCGCTGCGCGAGGCCACCCGCACGCTGGAAGCCGCGGTGCGCTCGGGCGAACGCGCCGCGATCGACGCCGCGCTGCCGGTCTTCGACGCCGAGCTGCGGCAGGTGCTGGACGGCCTGGCGGCGGCCTTCGGCACGCCGGCGGCCGAAACCCAGGCGTCGCGTTTGTCGTGATCCCGCCAACGCCGGCAACGCCGGCGCAGATCGCCAAGTCCTTGTCGGCGAAGGAGAAAACGCGCGGCGCACGACTGGCACCGATCGTGCAACACGGCATGGGCCGCCCACAGGAGCCCGCCGCATGTCCGCATCGCTCAACGCCAGGATCGCCCAGGTCTTCGACGAGCCCGGCTGCGACGTCAACCAGGCCAAGGGCGAGAAGGCGCGCAAGAAGGGCTGCACCAAGCAGCTGACGCCCGGTGCCGCCGCCGGCGGCTGCGCCTTCGACGGCGCCAAGATCGCGCTGCAGCCGATCGCCGACGTCGCCCACCTCGTGCACGGCCCGATCGCCTGCGAAGGCAACAGCTGGGACAACCGCCACAGCGCGAGTTCCGGCCCGCACATCTACCGCACCGGCTTCACCACCGACATCGACGAGTTCGACGTCGTCTACGGCGGCGAGAAGCGGCTGTTCAAGGCCATCCGCGAGATCGCCGAGACCGTGCGCCCGCCGGCGATCTTCGTCTACCAGACCTGCGTGCCGGCGATGATCGGCGACGACATCGAGGCCGTCTGCAAACGCGCCAGCGAACGTTTCGGCCTGCCGGTCGTGCCGGTCGACGTGCCGGGTTTCGCCGGCCCGAAGAACCTGGGCAACAAGCTCGGCGCCGAGGCGTTGCTCGACTACGTGATCGGCACCGTCGAGCCCGACGTCAGCACGCCCTACGACATCAACATCATCGGCGAGTACAACCTGTCGGGCGAGCTCTGGCAGGTCAAGCCGCTGCTGGACGCGCTGGGCGTGCGCGTGCTGGCCTGCATCACCGGCGACGGCCGCTACCGCGAGATCGCGTCGGCGCACCGGGCCAAGGCCAACATGATGGTCTGCTCGAAGTCGATGATCAACGTCGCCACGCGCATGCAGCAGCGCTGGGGCATCCCGTACTTCGAAGGCTCGTTCTACGGCATCGCCGACATGAGCCAGACGCTGCGCGACATCGCCCGGCTGCTGGTGCAGACCGGCGCGCCGGCCGACATCGTCGACCGCGCCGAGGCCCTGATCGCCGCCGAGGAGCCGCGCGCCTACGAGCGCCTGCGCGCCTACCGCGAGCGCCTGGCCGGCAAGCGTGTGCTGCTGATCACCGGCGGCGTCAAGAGCTGGTCGGTGGTCTCGGCGCTGCAGGAAGCCGGGCTGGAGATCGTCGGCACCAGCGTCAAGAAGAGCACCAAGGAAGACAAGCAGCGCATCCAGGAGATCATGGGCGACGACGCCCACATGATCGAGGACCTCGCGCCGCGCGAGATGTACCGCATGCTGCGCGAGGCGCGCGCCGACATCATGCTGTCCGGCGGCCGCAGCCAGTTCGTCGCGCTGAAGGCGCGCATGCCCTGGATGGACATCAACCAGGAGCGCCACCACGCCTTCGCCGGCTACGAGGGCATCGTGACCATGGTCGCCGAGATCGACAAGGCGATCTTCAACCCGGTCTGGCAGCAGGTGCGTGCGCCCGCGCCCTGGGAAGCCCCGGCCGTGGCGCTGGCGGCCTGAACGGGAGCGCACGATGGCCCTCGTCACCGAATCCAAGAAGTCCTGCAGCGTCAACCCGCTGAAGATGAGCGCACCGCTGGGCGCCAGCTTCGCCTTCATGGGGCTGGAGTCCTGCATGCCGCTGATGCACGGCTCGCAGGGCTGCACCTCCTTCGGCCTGGTGCTGCTGGTGCGCCACTTCAAGGAGGCGATCCCGCTGCAGACGACGGCGATGAACGAGGCGACGACCATCATGGGCGGCGACGACAACCTCGTGAAGGCGCTGCTCAACATCCGCCAGCGAGCCAAGCCCCAGGTCATCGGCATCTGCTCGACCGGGCTCACCGAGACCAAGGGCGACGACGTCGACGGCACGATCCGGCTCGCGCGCCAGCAGCACCCCGAGCTGGCCGACACGGCGGTCGTCTACGCCTCGACACCCGACTACGTCGGCGCCTTCCAGGACGGCTGGGCGGCCGCCGTCACGGCGCTGGTGTCGACGCTGCCGCGCGTCGATGAACCGCGCCGCGACGGCGTCGTCGCGCTGCTGCCCGGCTGCCACCTGACGCCGGCCGACCTGGAGGAGCTGCGCGAGACGATCGAGGCCTTCGGCCTGCAGGCCGTCGTCGTGCCCGACATCTCGGGCTCGCTCGACGGCCACATCCCCGACACCTGGCAGGGCACGACGATCGGCGGCACGCCGCGCGCCGAGATCGAGGCCCTGGGCGGCGTGATGGAGGTGCTGGCCGTCGGCGAGCAGATGCGCCCGGCCGCCGAGGCGCTGCAGGCGCGCTGCGGCGTGCCGTTCACGCTGTTCGACCGCCTGACCGGGCTGGGCGCCAGCGACGCCTTCGTGCGCCGCCTGGCCGAGCTGTCGGGCCGCGAGGTGCCGGCCAAGCTGCGCCGCCAGCGCAGCCAGTTGGTCGACGCGATGCTCGACGCCCACTTCCACACCGGCAACGCCAAGATCGCGCTCGCCGCCGAGCCCGACCTGCTGTGGGCCGCCGGCAGCTTTCTCGCCGAGATGGGCGCCGAACTCGCGACCTGCGTGACGACGACGCGCTCGCCGCTGCTCGAACGCCTGCCGACCAGCGAGGTGCTGATCGGCGACCTGGAGGACTTCGAGCGTTCGGCCGAAGCCACCGGCGCCGAGCTGCTGATGACGCATTCGCACGGCCGCCAGGCCGCCGAGCGCCTGGGGCGGCCGCTGTTCCGCCTGGGCATCCCGATGTTCGACCGCATCGGCAACGCCCATGTGCGAATGGTCGGCTACCGCGGCACACGCGACTTCGTCAACGCCGTGGGCAACGCGCTGATCGAGTGCATCGGCCACCACGGGCCCGACGACTGGCCGCTGCCGGCCGCCAGCCTGGCCGCCGCCCAGGCCGTGCCGCCGGCCGTCGCCCACGTCAGCGCCGTCATCCCGCGCCGCCGCCCGGCGGCCACCGATCCCGTCACTTCCCGGAGCGAACCATGAAAGTCGCCTTCGCCACACAGGACCAGCAGCGCGTGGACGCGCACTTCGGCTGGGCCCCGCACCTGGCGGTCTACGACGTCACCCCCGAGGGTTATGCCTTCGTGCAGGACTTCGCCTTCGGCGACGGCCTGGACGAAGACGGCGACGAGGACAAGCTGACACCGAAGCTGGCCGCGATCGGCGACTGCGCCATCGTCTACGTCGCCGCGATCGGCGGCTCGGCGGCGGCGCGTGTCGTCGCCAGCCGCATCCACCCGGTCAAGCTGACGCAGCCCGAGCCCATCCTGGACATCCTCGACAAGCTGCAGAACGTGCTGCGCGGCACGCCGCCGCCGTGGCTGCGCAAGGCGCTGATGAAGGGCCAGGAACGCTCCTTCGACTTCGAGGACGACGCCGAGGTGAAACGATGAGCGCCGCCGTCGAGACCCCGGCGGCCGACGAGGCCGCGCTGCAGGACGGCTTCGTGCGCGAGCTGATCAAGCAGATCCGCGCCCAGGACACGCACGGCACCTGGGACGGCAAGAGCGACACGACGCTGCTCGAACCCTTCATCCTCACCGCCGAGCAGCGCCGCGCGCTGCCGATCATGGGCGACCCCGACCCCGACACGCTGTGGCGGCTGGACCTGTTCCACAACGCCGTCGGCCTGGCGATCGAACGTGCCACCGGGATCATGGTCAGCCCGATGACGAAGATGAGCCACGAAGGTTTCGGCCGCACGGTGCTGACCGCCGGCCGGCTGGTCGTCGTCAACCGCCACCTGCGCGACGTGCACCGCTTCGGCTACCCGAGCCTCGCCAAGCTGGCCGAAGCCGGCAGCAAGCTGGTCGCCGAAGGAGTCTCGATGATCGAGCAGCACCGCGACGTCGCCACCTGGGGAGCATGACTGACCACCCCCGTAGCGCCTGCGGCGCTCCCCCTCAAGGGGGCGACGCCAGCGGCCAGGCAAAGCCTGATCCGCGGCGTCCGCTTGATACGCCGCAGGTCTTTCGACATCAGCGCGTCAAGACGCGCAGGAGGACGGGTCATGGTTGACCTGGAAGCCCTGAAGGCCGAGATCAAGAAGCTCAACGCCCGCGCGACGCAGGCCAAGATGGACCTGCACGACCTGTCGGAGGAACTGCCGACGAACTGGGAGCGCATCCCCGAGGTCGCCCGGGTCGCCCACGAGGCGCATGCGGCGCTGGTCGCCGCACGCGCGCAGCTCGCCGCGGCCCAGGCCGCCTGACGGAGAACACCGTGTCCCACTACAGCATCACCCTGCCCTCGGGCGCCACCTGGACGCCCTCCTTCGTGCAGAAGATCGACGAAGGCAAGTGCATCGGCTGCGGCCGCTGCTTCCGCGTCTGCCCGCGCGGCGTGCTCGAACTGATCGGCCTCGACGAGGACGGCGAGCGTGTCTCGCTGGACCCGGACGGCGACGACGACGAGGAGTACGAAAAGAAGGTCATGACGATCGCGCATGGCGAGCTGTGCATCGGCTGCACCGCGTGCTCGAAGATCTGCCCGAAGAAGTGCTACTCGCACGCCCCGGTGGCCGCCTGATGGAGCCGCGGCCGGTGCCCGAGGCGCTGGCGCGGCGCGCGGCGCGTGCCGACGAGGTCGAGGACCTCGTCGCGCTGCTGCTCGACCACGCTGAGGGCCCGCGCGAAGCCGCGGCCGCCATCGCCGAGACGCTGGCCGTCGCCTGCCTGGGCGACAACCACCTCTGGCAGGACCTGCAGCTGGGCTCGCGCGCCGAGCTGTCGGCGCTGATGACCTGGTGGTTCCCGGCGCTGGTGCGCAAGAACAGCGCCGACATGAAGTGGAAGAAGTTCCTCTACAAGCAGCTGTGCGAGCGCGAGCAGCTCTTCGTCTGCAAGGCGCCGAGCTGCGCCGTCTGCTGCGACCACGCGCTGTGTTTCGGCCCCGAGGACGGCGCACGCCGCGCCGTGGCCGCCTGAGCACGCCGGCACGATGTTCACCGCCGCGCTGCTGGACCTGGTGCAGCAGTCCGGGGACGGTGTGCTGATCCTCGTCGACGGCATCGACGAGTCCGACTTCCGCCATTCGCGGCTGACACGCGCCGAGGTGCGCCGGCTGCTGCTCGTCGTCGCACGCACGCTCGACGCGCTGCCGCCCGAGGCGCGGCGCACGATGCCCGAGATCGACCTCGACGGCTGGCGTGTCATCGGCAGCGCGCTGATCGACGACGGCCCCGGCGCCGACGACGCCGCCTGGTTCGCCGCCAGCTCGCTGCTGCCGGCGACGCTGGGCTGGCTGAAGCTGTACCGGCGCGAGGCGCCGCAACTCTTCGACTACCGGCCCTGAGGCGGGCGCGCCGGACGGATCACTCGTCGGGCGTCGCGCGCAGCAGCGCGCTGACGACCTCGTCGCCCAGGCGCGCGTGCGGGGCCACCCGCTCGATCAGCTCCAGCCGCTCCCGCGCCGTGTCCAGGTCGCCGGCACGCAAGGCGATGAAGGCCAGCGCCTTGTGCATGAAGAGCCAGAAACGCGCCGGGCCGTCGGCGTTGAAGTCGGGTGCCGGCGCACCGTCGAGTGCTCGGCCGTCGTCGTCCAGCCCGGCGGCACGGCCGGCTTCGAGCAGGCCGCGCACCGCAGCGCGTTCGGCGAGCTCGAACTCGCGCCGCTGCGCGTGGTGCTTGGCCAGCGCGAAGTACAGCACCAGGGCCTGCGGCGCGATGGCCTGCGCCGTCCACAGCAGCGCGCCCCGTTGCGCGGGGCCGGCCACCGCGG
Organism: Rubrivivax sp. JA1055; assembly: GCF_020966565.1. Classification (NCBI taxonomy): domain Bacteria; kingdom Pseudomonadati; phylum Pseudomonadota; class Betaproteobacteria; order Burkholderiales; family Sphaerotilaceae; genus Rubrivivax; species Rubrivivax sp. JA1055. The sequence continues at coordinate 584,237 of NZ_JAJKFP010000001.1, forward strand.
CCTGGCGCAGCAGGCCGTGCACGGCGGCCGGCACCGGGCCGCCGAAGAAGGCGTCGGACGCGACACCGGTGAACAGGTTCATCTGCGCTCCCCTTGTCTGCCCGTGGGCACGGGCCTGCATCCGGGCAAGCACGGCAGGTGCCAGACCGCCCGCGTCGCAATGGCGACAAAAGCGACAGGCCCGGCCGTGCCGACGGCACCACCGACGATCCGGCCGAGGCCAGGCAAGTGTCTGATCCAGATCAGATTTTTCCTGCGGCACGGGTTGGCACGGTCCCTGCGTTATGGGGATGCCTCGCCACTTCCGCCGGAGCCTCGTGATGGATCCCAGCGCCAAGCCGATCTACCTGGACTACGCGGCCACGACACCGGTCGACCCGCGTGTCGTGCAGGCGATGCTGCCCTATCTGTATGAACAGTTCGGGAACCCCGCGTCGCGCAGCCACGCTTTCGGCTGGGCGGCAGAGGAGGCGGTGGAGATCGCCCGCGAACACGTTGCCGCGCTCGTCGGCGCCGACCCGCGCGAGGTCGTCTGGACCTCCGGCGCCACCGAGAGCAACAACCTCGCGATCAAGGGCGCGGCGCAGTTCAACCGCTCGCGTGGCCGCCACCTCGTCACCGTGAAGACCGAGCACAAGGCGGTGCTGGACACGATGCGCGAACTCGAACGCGCCGGCTGGGAGGTCACCTACCTCGACGTCGGCGCCGACGGCCTCGTCGACCCGGCGGCCTTCGAGGCCGCGCTGCGGCCCGACACCGTGCTCGCCTCGGTGATGCTGGTCAACAACGAGATCGGCGTCGTGCAGGACGTCGTCGCGCTGGGCCGCATCTGCCGCGCCTGCGGCGTGCTGCTGCACGTCGACGCCGCCCAGGCCACCGGCAAGGTGGCGATCGACTTCGCGTCCTGGCCGGTGGACCTGATGAGCCTGTCGGCGCACAAGACCTACGGCCCCAAGGGCATCGGTGCGCTGGTCGTGCGGCGCAAGCCACGCGTGCGCATCGAGGCCCAGACGCACGGCGGCGGCCACGAGCGCGGCATGCGCTCGGGCACGCTGCCCACGCACCAGATCGTCGGCATGGGCGAGGCCTACCGCCTGGCGCGCGTGTCGATGGCCGCCGAGAACGAACGCATCCGCAAGCTGCGCGACCGGCTGCTGGCCGGGCTGTCGGACATCCCCGAGATCCGCGTCAACGGCTCGCTCGACGCACGCGTGCCGCACAACCTCAACGTCAGCTTCCAGTTCGTCGAAGGCGAATCGCTGCTGATGGGCCTGAAGGGCATCGCCGTCTCGTCGGGCTCGGCCTGCACCTCGGCCAGCCTGGAGCCCAGCTACGTGCTGCGCGCGCTGGGCCTGTCCGACGAGGTCGCGCACAGCTCGATCCGCTTTTCCGTCGGCCGCTTCACGACCGAGGCCGAGATCGACGCCGCCGTCGAGCAGACGCGCCGCACCGTCGAGCGCCTGCGCGAGCTGAGCCCGCTGTGGGACCTGCACTGCGCCGGCGTCGACCTCGCCGCCGTGCAGTGGGCGGCGCACTGAACCCTTGCACACCCGGAGGCCGACATGGCGTACAGCGAGAAGGTCATCGACCACTACGAGAACCCGCGCAACGTCGGCGGCTTCGCGCCCGGCGACGACACGGTGGCCACCGGCATGGTCGGCGCGCCGGCCTGCGGCGACGTGATGAAGCTGCAGATCAAGGTCGACCCGAGCACCGGCGTCGTCGAGGACGCACGCTTCAAGACCTATGGCTGCGGCTCGGCGATCGCGTCGAGCTCGCTGGTCACCGAGTGGGTCAAGGGCAAGACGCTGGAGCAGGCGCTGGCGATCAAGAACACCGCCATCGCCGAGGAGCTGGCGCTGCCGCCGGTGAAGATCCACTGCTCCATCCTCGCCGAGGACGCGATCAAGGCCGCGGTGGCCGACTACCGCCAGCGCCACGCCGGCCCGGGCGGGCTGATCGAGGAGCGCGCCTGCTCGCCCTCGTCGCCCGATCAACAGCACAGCGAAGCGGCCTGAAGCGCCGCGCCGACCACCAGGAGTCCACGATGGCCTGCCAATCCCAAGGGAACGTCGCCCCGTCCGAACTCGTGCCGCGCGCCGACCCGCCGCTGCTGCCCGAAGGCGAGCAGCCGATCAAGATCAGCGACGCCGTCGTCGCCAAGGTCAGCGAGCTGCTGGCCGAGGAAGGCGACCCCAGCCTGCAGCTGCGCATCTACGTCACCGGCGGCGGCTGCTCGGGCTTCCAGTACGGCTTCGCCTTCGACGACGAGGTCAAGGAAGACGACGTGCGCGTGGCGCGCGAGCCGATCACCGTCGTCGTCGACGCGATGAGCCTGCAGTACCTCGTCGGCGCCGAGATCGACTACGAGGACCGCCTGGACGGCGCGCGCTTCGTCATCCGCAACCCGAACGCGACCAGCACCTGCGGTTGCGGTTCGTCCTTCACGGTCTGACCATGGCCATCAGCGTCACCCCCAAGGCCGCGGCCCAGATCCGCAAGGCGCTGGCCAAACGCGGCAGCGGCGTCGGCCTGCGGCTGGACGTCAAGACCAGCGGCTGCTCGGGCTACGCCTACGCGCTGGAGTTCGCCGACGCCGCCGCGCCCGAGGACCTGGCGTTCGAGTCCGAAGGCGTGATGCTCTTCGTCGCCGCCAACAGCCTGCCGCTGCTCGACGGCACGCGGCTGGACTGGGTGCGCGAAGGGCTGAACGAAGGCTTCAAGTTCGACAACCCGAACGCCGCCGCCACCTGCGGCTGCGGCGAGTCGTTCGCGGTCTGAGAACGCCATGGCGCTGCTGCAGATCGCCGAACCGGGCCGCGCCGCCGCGCCGCACCAGCACCGGCTGGCCGTCGGCATCGACCTGGGCACGACGAACTCGCTGGTGGCCACGGTGCGCAGCGGCCAGGCGGTCGTGCTGCCCGACGCCGACGGCCGGCGCCTCGTGCCTTCGGTCGTGCACTACGGCGAGGATGGCGTGCTGAGCGTCGGCGCCGCCGCCACCGCCTTCGCCGCCGCCGACCCGCAGAACACGATCGCCTCGGCCAAACGCCTGATCGGCCGCGCGCTGGAAGACATCGCCGCCGGCACCCTGCCTTATGCGCTGGAGCGCCTGAGCGACAGCGCCGTCGGCGTGCGCACACGCGCCGGCGTCAAGAGCCCGGTCGACGTCGGCGGCGAGGTGCTGCAGGTGCTGAAGGAACGCGCCGAGGCTTCGCTGGGCGGCGAGCTCGTCGGCGCGGTGATCACCGTGCCGGCCTATTTCGACGACGCCCAGCGCCAGGCGACCAAGGACGCCGCGGCGCTGGCCGGCCTCAACGTGCTGCGCCTGCTGAACGAACCCACCGCCGCGGCCATCGCCTACGGCCTGGAGTCGGCCAGCGAAGGCGTCTACGTCGTCTACGACCTGGGCGGCGGCACCTTCGACGTCAGCATCCTGCGACTGTCGCGCGGCGTCTTCGAGGTCGTCGCGACCGCCGGCGACGCGGTGCTGGGCGGCGACGACTTCGACCACGCGCTGGCGCAGTGGTTCGCCGAACAGACCGGCGGCTGGCACCCTGCCGACTTGGCGCGGCTGCACGCCGCGGCGCGCCACGCCAAGGAGACGCTGAGCGGGCTGGACCGCGTCGTCATGCACTGCCTGCGCGCCGACGGCACGCCGGCGACGGCGACGATCACGCGCACGCAGTTCGAGGCCCTGACGCGGCCGCTCGTCGAGCGCACGCTGGGCCCGGTCAAGCGCGCGCTGCGCGACGCGAAGCTCAAGCCCGCCGAGGTCGACGGCGTGGTGCTGGTCGGCGGCGCGACGCGCATGCCGGCGGTGCGCGCCGCGGTCGGCACGTTGTTCGGCCGCGAGCCCTACACCGGCATCGACCCCGACGAGGCGGTGGCGCTGGGCGCGGCGATCCAGGCCGACCAGCTGGCCGGCAACCGCGGCGCAGACGGCCTGCTGCTGCTGGACGTGAACCCGCTGTCGCTGGGCCTGGAGACGATGGGCGGGCTGGTCGAGAAGATCATCCCGCGCAACAGCACCGTGCCGACGGCGCGCGCCCAGGACTTCACGACCTTCAAGGACGGCCAGACGGCGATGGTGCTGCACGTCGTGCAGGGCGAACGCGAGCTGGTCAGCGAGTGCCGCTCGCTGGCGCGCTTCACGCTGCGCGGCATCCCGCCAATGGTGGCCGGCGCGGCACGCATCCGCGTCACCTTCCAGATCGACGCCGACGGGCTGCTGTCGGTCAGCGCCGTCGAGCAGACCTCGGGCGCACGCGCCCAGGTCGAGGTCAAGCCGAGCTACGGCCTGGGCACCGAGCAGGTGGCCGGCATGCTGCAGCAGGCGCTGGGCCACGCCGCCGAGGACGCCGCGGCACGCGCGCTGCGCGAAGCCGAGATCGACGCCCGCCGCCTGCTCGACGCCACCGAGGCCGCGCTGCACGAAGACGGCGAGCGCCTGCTGTCCAGCCCCGAGCTGTTCCAGATCCTGCGTGCGATGCAGGACGTCATCGACGCGCTGGCAGAATGCGCCGAGGGTGAAGGCACGACGCCGGAAGCCCACCGGGCGCTGCGAGAGCGCCTGCGTCGTGCGGG
>NZ_JAJKFP010000001.1:588879-687370 GCF_020966565.1 Rubrivivax sp. JA1055
CGCAGTGCGCTGTCCGGTCGCACGCTCGAACAGATGGCTGCATGAGCGACGACACCCCCACCCGCATCACCGTCCTGCCGCACGCCGAGCTCTGCCCCGACGGCCTCGTCTTCGAGGCCGGGGCCGGCAACTCGCTGGTCGACGAGCTGCTGATGAACGGCATCGCGATCGAGCACGCCTGCGACAAGGTCGGCGCCTGCGCCACCTGCCACGTCTACGTGCGCCAGGGCGCCGAACACGTGAACCCGGTCGACGACGACGAGGACGAGCAGCTCTCCGACGCCTGGGGGCTGGAAGCCGACTCGCGGCTGTCGTGCTGCGTGAAGGTTGGCGGGCCGGAGCTGGTGATCGAGCTGCCGCGCTACTCCAAGAACCACGCCAGAGAAAGGTGAGCCCCCAAGCTCGCTGGCGCTCGCTACCCCCCGAGGGGGCTGAGCACGGACGGAGCCAGTCCGGTGGACTGGCCCCGCCATGCGAAGAGCCGGGCCATTGGCCCGGCGCGGCCTGCAAGGCCGTCCGCCAACGAACCGGCAAAGCCGGCCCGAGGCGGGAAGCTTGATCGCGCCGCGCCACTTGTCCGCGATCGCACGCCGCTGAACATCGAGGCGCCCCGGCCCCTGGCCGCGGGCGCTTCGTCGTTTCGGGCGTCGCCGGAAGTCCGGGAAGTCCGGGGTCAGGTCTTGCGCGGAAGTCCGGGGTCAGGTCTCGTGAGACCTGACCCCGCACGCTCGCTGCTTGACCCCGCACGCTGTCACCGGCCACGCGCAACTGTCGCCAACCGCACAAACGGCACAGCCCGCAGCACAAGCCCAAAACCCTTCAAAAACAGTCACTTGCGCGCGACACACGGGTGGCACGCGGTTTGCGAAACCCTGCTCACAGCAGCAGGAGTCCGCCCGTGTCCCTGGCCTCGTTACCGCACCGACTGACGATCAACGACACGACGCTGCGCGACGGCGAACAGACCGCCGGCGTCGCGTTCACCGACGACGAGAAGCTGGCGATCGCCGGCGCGCTCGACGCCGCCGGCGTGCCGGAGATGGAGATCGGCATCCCGGCGATGGGCGCGCACGAGGTCGAGTTGATCCAGGCGATCACGCGCCGCGTGCGCCAGGCGCGCACGATGGTCTGGGCGCGCATGGCCGACAGCGACATCGCCGCGGCGCTGCGCTGCGGCGCCGACATCGTGCACGTCTCGGTGCCGGTGTCCGACGTGCAGATCGAACGCAAGCTGGCACGCGACCGCGCCTGGGTGCTGCAGACCATCCGCCACCACGTCGCGCGGCTGGCCGACGGCGGCGTCTCGGTCAGCGTCGGCTTCGAGGACGCCTCGCGCGCCGACGGCGGCTTCCTCGCCGCCGCCGCCGCGGCGGCCCAGGACAGCGGCGCGCGCCGCGTGCGCTACGCCGACACGCTGGGCCTGCTCGACCCCTTCCAGACGCGCGAGCGCATCGCCGCGCTGCGCGCCGAGGTCGACCTCGAGATCGAGATCCACGCCCACGACGACCTGGGCCTGGCCACCGCCAACACGCTGGCCGCGGCGATGGCCGGCGCCACGCACGCCAGCACCACCGTCAACGGCCTCGGCGAACGGGCCGGCAACGCGGCGATGGAAGAGGTGGTGATGGCGCTGCGCCACGTGCACGGCATCGAGTGCGGCATCCGCACCGAGACGCTGCCGGCGATCAGCGCGCTGGTCGCGCACGCCTCCGGGCGGCCGGTGGCGCCGGGCAAGTCCATCGTCGGCGACGCGGTGTTCAGCCACGAGAGCGGCATCCACGTCGACGGCCTGCTGAAGGACCGCCGCAACTACGAGGCCTTCGCGCCCGAGGAGCTGGGCCGCACGCACCGGCTGGTGCTGGGCAAGCACTCCGGCAGCGCCGCGGTCATCGAACGCTACGCGCGCCTGGGCCTGCCGGTGGCGCCGCGCCAGGTGCCGCGGCTGCTGGCGCGCATCCGCGCCCACGTCGCCGACACCAAGCTCGAACCCAGCGCCGACGACCTGGCGCGCTTCTACCTCGACCTGTGCGAGGACACGCCGGCCCGCGCCCATGCCTGACCGTTCCGAGGAGACGCCGATGACCAGCCTCACCCACCGCCTGCAGGGTCTGTCCAGCGCCGAGGACTTCCTGCGCTTCTTCGGCGTCGCCTACGAGGAGCGCGTCGTGCAGGTCAACCGCCTGCACATCCTCAAGCGCTTCCACCAGTACCTGAACGCCGCGCCCGGGCTCGGAGGGCTCGACGAGGTCGAGACCTTCCGCCGCTACCGCGTGCTGCTGACGCAGGCCTACAACGACTTCGTCGCCTCCAGCGCCCAGCGCGAGAAGGTGTTCAAGGTCTTCCAGGACGCCGAGGGCGTGCGCGCGGTGCCGCTGGCCTCGCTGCGCCAGAGCCTGGCCGAGCGCCGCAACGCCGGCGTCTGAACGTTCACGCGAGGAACCCCATGCACATCGTCGTCTGCATCAAGCAGGTGCCGGACTCGGCGCAGATCCGCGTCCATCCGGTGACCAACACCATCATGCGCCAGGGCGTGCCGGCGATCGTCAACCCGTATGACCTGTTCGCGCTCGAAGAGGCGCTGCGCCTGAAGGACCAGTTCGGCGGCCGCGTCACCGTGCTCTGCATGGGCCCGCCGCAGGCCGAGGACGCGCTGCGCAAGTGCATCAGCTTCGGCGCCACCGACGCGATCCTCGTCACCGACCGCTCCTTCGCCGGCGCCGACACGCTGGCCACCAGCTACGCGCTGGCCGCGGCGATCCGCAAGATCGGCCAGGAGCAGGCCGTCGACCTGATCTTCACCGGCAAGCAGACGATCGACGGCGACACCGCGCAGGTCGGCCCCGGCATCGCCAAGCGCCTGGGCGTGAACCTGCTGACCTACGTCAGCCGCATCGTCGAGGTCGACCTCGACGGCCGCCGCATCCGCGTCGAGCGCCGCGCCGAAGGCGGCGTGCAGCTGCTGGAGACGACGCTGCCCTCGCTGATCACGATGCTCGAAGGCACCAACGAGATGCGCTTCGCGACGATGGCCGACATGCTGCGCGCCGGCCGCTGCCCGGTGCGGCGCTGGAACAAGGACGACGCCGGCATCGAGGACGTCTCCAAGATCGGCCTGAAGGGCTCGCCGACCGTCGTCAGCAAGGTCTTCGGCCCGACGCCGCGCGCGACCAAGGCCGAGATGCAGGTCGTCGCCGACTCCAGCGTCAACGACGTCTGCCTGAACCTGCTGCAGAAGATCTTCACCACGCATCCGACGCTCGAAGACGAGACCGTCGAGCGTCTGTCCGCCTGAAGGAGTCGCGAGATGAGCGAAGCCGCCAAGCCCGCGCCCGCCAAGCCGGCCGGTCGCGCCGGGCGCAACACCGAACTGCCCGAACACCTGAAGGCCTACAAGGGCGTCTGGGTCTTCATCGAGCACGACCGCGGCCACGTGCACAGCGTCAGCTGGGAGCTGATGGGCGAGGCGCGAAAACTCGCCGACACGCTGGGCGTGACCGTCAGCGGCGTGCTGATGGGCGGCCCCGGCGACGACCTGGAGCGCTACGCGAAAGAGGCCTACGCCTACGGCGCCGACCGCTGCTACCTGGTGCGCGACCCGGTGCTGCAGGGCTACCGCAACGAGCCCTTCACCAAGGGCCTGACCGACCTCGTCAACACCTACCAGCCCGAGATCCTGCTGCTGGGCGCGACGACGATGGGCCGCGACCTCGCCGGCAGTGTCGCGACGACGCTGGGCACGGGGCTCACCGCCGACTGCACCGAGCTGCGCATCGACGGCCGCGCTCTGGCCGCGACGCGGCCGACCTTCGGCGGCTCGCTGCTGTGCACGATCATGACGCTGGCCTACCGCCCGCAGATGGCGACCGTGCGCCCGCGCGTGATGGCCATGCCGCGCCGCGACGACACACGCAGCGGCGACATCGTCGAGATGGCGCTGGGCATGGTCGAGACCGACATCGTCACCAAGCTGCTCGACTTCATCCCCGACGCCAGCCGCAACACCGTCAACCTGGCCTACGCCGACATCATCGTCACCGGCGGCAAGGGGCTGAAGACGGCCGAGAACTTCAAGCTCGTCTGGGAGCTGGCGCGCGTGCTCGGCGCCGAGGTCGGCGCCACGCGCGCCGTCACACAGGCCGGCTGGACCGAGACCGAGCGCCAGGTCGGCCAGACCGGCAAGACCGTGCGCCCCAAGCTCTACATCGCCGCCGGCGTCTCCGGCGCGATCCAGCACCGCGTCGGCATGGAGAGCTCGGACTGCATCGTCGCGATCAACACCGACCCCAATGCACCGATCTTCGACTTCGCCCACCACGGCATCGTCGGCAACGCGATGCAGGTGCTGCCGGTGCTGACGCAGACCTTCCGCAACCACCTGGCCAAGCGCGTGCGTATCGCCGCCTGAAGGAGCCCACGATGTCCCACGAGAAGTTCGACGCCATCGTCGTCGGCGCCGGCCCGTCCGGCAACGCGGCCGCGCTGACGATGGCCAAGGCCGGGCTGAAGGTGCTGCAGATCGAGCGCGGCGAGTACCCCGGCAGCAAGAACGTGCAGGGCGCGATCCTCTACGCCGACGCGCTGGAGAAGCTGGTCCCCGACTTCCGCGACGACGCGCCGCTGGAGCGCCACATCATCGAGCAGCGCATGTGGGTGCTCGACGACAACAGCTTCGTCGGCAGCCACTACCGCAGCGACGACTACAACAAGCCGCCCTACAACCGCTACACGATCATCCGCGCGCAGTTCGACAAGTGGTTCAGCTCCAAGGTGCGCGAAGCCGGCGCGCTGGTGATCTGCGAGACCACCGTCGAGGAGTTGCTGATGGACGGCGAGCGCTGCGTCGGCGTGCGCTGCGACCGCATCGGCGGCGAGGTCTTCGCCGACGTCGTCGTGCTCGCCGACGGCGTCAACTCGGTGCTGGCGCGCAAGGCCGGGCTGCACGGCGAGATCCAGGCCAAGAACGTCGCGCTGGCGGTCAAGGAGATCCTCTTCATGCCCGAGGAGGTGATCCAGCAGCGCTTCAACGTCAAGGAGGAGGAAGGCGTCGTCATCGAGATGGTCGGCAGCGTCACCGAAGGCATGGTCGGCACCGGCTTCCTCTACACGAACAAGGACTCGCTGACGATCGGCGTCGGCTGCCTGCTGTCGGACTTCAAGGCCAACGACAAGCGCACCTCGCCGTACGCGCTGCTGGAGAAGCTGAAGAAGCACCCGAGCATCGCGCCGATGCTCGAAGGCGGCGAGATGAAGGAATACGCCGCGCACCTGATCCCCGAAGGCGGGCTGCGCGCCGTGCCGCAGCTCTACGGCCACGGCTGGCTCATCGTCGGCGACTCGGCCGGCTTCGTGAACGCCGTGCACCGCGAAGGCTCCAACCTGGCGATGACCAGCGGCCGCCTCGCCGGCGAGACCGTCGCCGCGGCCAAGGCCGCCGGCAAGGCGATGACGGCGCAGACGCTGGCGGCCTACAAGGCCGCGCTGGACGGCAGCTTCGTGATGAAGGACCTGAAGAAGTACAAGCACCTGCCCGAGGTGCTGGAGCGCAGCCCGCACTTCTTCGACACCTACCCCGCGCTGGTCAACCGCGCCGCCAAGACCTACTTCACGGTCGACGGCGTCGACAAGACGACCAAGCAGCGCGAGATCCTGGGCAGCTTCAAGGCCGCCCGCCGCGTCACCGGGCTGGTCGGCGACGCGTTCAAGCTGTGGAGGGCGATGCGATGAGCACGACGGTCGTCAACGTCGAGGAGAAGCTGTTCCAGAACCGGTACAAGGTCGACCACGGCCGGCCGCACATCCGGATCCGGAAGCCCGAGGTCTGCGCCAACAGCTGCCAGTCGCAGGCCTGCACCTACGTCTGCCCGGCCAGCTGCTACAAGGCCGAAGGCAACGGCACGGTGACGCTGATCACCGACGGCTGCCTGGAATGCGGCAGCTGCCGCGTGATCTGCACCGAGCACGCCAACGTCGAGTGGGACTGGCCGCGCGGCGGCTACGGCATCCTTTTCAAATTCGGCTAGAGCGGCGATGAACGACGTCGAGAAATTCCTCGCCCACGCCGTCGCGCTGGAGCGCGACGCGGCCCGGCGCTACGAAGACCTGGCGGCTTCGATGGCCACCGACGGCAACGCCGAGCTGCGCGCCTTCTTCGCCCGCATGGCGCACTTCTCGCGCCTGCACCTGGCCGAGGCCCAGGCACGCGCCGGCTGGCGCACGCTGCCCGAGTTGTCGGCCGACGAGTTCGAGTGGCCCGACGGCATCCCGCCGGAAACCGCCGAATGGGCCGGCGTCGACCCGATGATGGCCCCCACCGACGCGCTGGCGCTGGCGCTGGACAGCGAGCGCCGCGGCCACGCCTTCTACGCCGCGATCGCGGCGATCAGCCCCGACGCCGAGGTGCGTGCGCTCGCCGGCGAGTTCGCCGCCGAGGAAGCGCAGCACGTCGCCGAGCTCGAGAAGCTCGCCGCCGCCGCGGCTCGCTGACCCGCCCCCCGCGCTCTGCAGGCAGGCCCTTTGCGCTGCCTCAAGCCGCCGTCGGCCTCCCTCGACTGTCGGCGCGATTCGGCGTGCTTCTTGCACTGACACCATAGACCGGCGGCGGCAAGGCGGGCGATGCCCGCCAACGATGCGCCGGGCGCCCCGAGGTGGCCCGCCGCACCGTCTCGCCCGCCGGTCAGACGCAGGAGGTGCGTGATGTCGAGTCGCACGGCGCTGAGCGAGCGCTATCAGGTTCAGCTCAGCACGGTTTACGAGGTCTGCCGCGTTCTGGGAGCGTCGCTCGACATCGAGCGCACCTTCCGCGTGGCCTTGAACACGCTGTCGGCGCAGCTCGGGCTGCAGCGCGCGATGGTCGTGATGCCGGCCGAGGACGGCGGCCATCTGCTGCGCATCCACAGCTGGGTCGGGCTGGACCGCGACCAGGCGGCGCGTGGCCACTGGCGCAGCGGCGAAGGTGTCATCGGCCGGGTCTACGCCAGCGGCATGGCCGCCGTCGTGCCCGACGTGCAGGACTCGCCCGAGTTCCTCGACCGCACCGGCGCCTTCGGCGCGCGCGACGACCGCCGCCTGGCCTTCATCGTCGTGCCGATGAAGACCGAGCGCGCGACCGTCGGCGTGCTCGCCGCGCAGCGCGAGATGGAAGACGGCGCGCGCCTCACCGACGACCAGCGCCTGCTGACGATGGTCGCGACGCTGCTGGCGCAGTCGGCGGCGCTGCACCTGGCGGTGGCCGAGGAGCATTCGCGCCTGCTGCAGGAGACGACGCGGCTGCAGAAGGCGCTGGCGCGCGAGCCGCGCGGCCGGCTGGCGCTGGACAACGTCATCGGCGAATCGCGTGCGATGCAGCAGGTGTTCACCGAGGTGCACCAGGCCGCGCCGTCGCGTGCCACGGTGCTGCTGCGCGGCGAGAGCGGCACCGGCAAGGAGGCGATCGCCCGCGCGATCCACTTCCTGTCGCCGCGCAAGGACGCGCCGTTCATCAAGGTCAACTGCGCGGCGCTGACCGAGTCGCTGCTGGAGAGTGAGCTCTTCGGCCACGAACGCGGCGCCTTCACCGGCGCCGTCGGCGAACGCAAGGGCCGTTTCGAGCTGGCCCACGGCGGCACGCTGTTCCTCGACGAGATCGGCGACGTCTCGCCCGGCTTCCAGGCCAAGCTGCTGCGCGTGCTGCAGGAGCGCGAGTTCGAGCGTGTCGGCGGCAGCAAGCCGGTGAAGGTCGACGTGCGCCTGATCTGCGCCACCAACCGCGACCTCGAGAAGATGGTGCAGCGCGGCGAGTACCGCGCCGACCTGTACTACCGCATCAACGTCGTCTCGATCTTCCTGCCGCCGCTGCGCGAGCGCCGCAGCGACATCCCGCCGCTGGTCACGCACTTCATCGACCGTTTCAACAAGGAGAACCGGCGCCAGCTGAAGGTCACGCCGGAGGCGATGAAGGTGCTGACCGCCTGCTACTGGCCGGGCAACGTGCGCGAGCTGGAGAACTGCATCGAACGCACCGCGACGATGGTCCAGGGCGACCTGATCCGCGACCTCGCCTTCCCCTGCCGCAACAACCGCTGCCTGACGCAGACGCTGCACTTCCTCGACAAGGCCGACGCCGTGGCGGCCGTGGCCGGCGCCCACGGCTTCAACGGCCACGCGGCGCCACCGGCGAACGGCCACGCGCCCTCGCCGGCGGCGGCCGACGCGTCGTCGTGGTCGATGCCGGCCCCCGCGCCGGCCCCGCCGCTGGCCGAGGCCGGCGCGGCGGAGACGGCGGCCGACGGCGTCACGCGCATCGGCCCGACGCAGCAGCTGCCGCCGCCGGTCTCGCGCCTGGCCGGCCCGGCGCCCGACGGCGAGCGTGACCGCCTGATCTGGGCCATGGAGCAGTGCGGCTGGGTGCAGGCCAAGGCCGCGCGGCTGCTGCGCATCACGCCGCGCCAGCTCGGCTACGCGCTGCAGAAGCACCGCATCGAGGTGCGCAAGCTCTGAGCCGCACCGCCGCGCCCGGGCCGGCGGCCGGTGCCGCGCCGCGGGCCGCCGGCCACGGCATAGGGAGATGCCCGACCGGCTCTTGAAGCCCGGGAACCGACCCCTATAATCCGTTTGCTAGCACTCGCCACGGGTGAGTGCTAACGACCGAGGCAGATTCGCTGCCCCCCGGTTGCCGCATGTCAGCGAGCGCTGCCTGCGCGGCGCTCCAGTGCCATAACGTGACTCCCAAGGAGATGTGAATGAAGCTTCGTCCGCTGCACGATCGCGTGATCGTCAAGCGTCTCGAGAACGAGACCAAGACCGCCTCCGGCATCGTCATCCCCGACAACGCGGCCGAGAAGCCCGATCAGGGTGAAGTCCTGGCGGTCGGCCCGGGCAAGCGCAACGACAAGGGCGACTTCGTCGCGCTGAACATCAAGGTCGGCGACCGCGTGCTGTTCGGCAAGTACAGCGGCCAGACCGTCAAGGTCGACGGCGACGAGCTGCTGGTGATGCGCGAAGAAGACCTCTTCGCCGTCGTCGAGAAGTAATCCCCCTCCCCCCAGATTTCGAAGAGGTAGCACATGGCTGCTAAGGACGTGGTTTTCGGCGCTGACGCGCGCCACCGCATGGTCGAAGGCGTGAACGTTCTCGCCAACGCCGTCAAGGTCACCCTGGGCCCCAAGGGCCGCAACGTGGTGCTCGAGCGCTCGTTCGGCGCCCCCACCGTCACCAAGGACGGTGTCTCGGTCGCCAAGGAGATCGAGCTCAAGGACAAGCTCCAGAACATGGGCGCGCAGATGGTCAAGGAAGTCGCTTCCAAGACCAGCGACAACGCCGGTGACGGCACCACGACCGCGACCGTGCTGGCGCAGTCGATCGTGCGCGAAGGCATGAAGTTCGTCGCCGCGGGCATGAACCCGATGGACCTGAAGCGCGGCATCGACAAGGCCGTCGCCGCCCTGACGGACGAGCTGAAGAAGGCCTCCAAGCCGACGACGACGAGCAAGGAAATCGGCCAGGTCGGCTCGATCTCCGCCAACAGCGACGAGTCGATCGGCAAGATCATCGCCGACGCGATGGACAAGGTCGGCAAGGAAGGCGTCATCACCGTCGAAGACGGCAAGAGCCTGAACAACGAACTCGACGTCGTCGAGGGCATGCAGTTCGACCGCGGCTACCTGTCGCCGTACTTCATCAACAACCCGGAAAAGCAGGTTGCCGTCCTCGACAACCCGTTCGTGCTGCTGTTCGACAAGAAGATCAGCAACATCCGTGACCTGCTGCCGATCCTCGAGCAAGTCGCCAAGGCCGGCCGTCCGCTGCTGATCATCGCCGAGGAAGTCGAAGGCGAAGCGCTGGCCACCCTGGTGGTCAACACGATCCGCGGCATCCTGAAGGTCGTCGCCGTCAAGGCCCCGGGCTTCGGTGACCGCCGCAAGGCCATGCTCGAGGACATCGCCATCCTGACGGGCGGCAAGGTCATCGCCGAGGAAGTCGGCCTGACGCTCGAGAAGGCCACGCTGGCCGACCTGGGCCAAGCCAAGCGCGTCGAAGTCGCCAAGGAAAACACCACGATCATCGACGGCGCCGGCAAGGCCGCCGACATCGAGGCGCGTGTCAAGCAGATCCGCGTCCAGATCGAGGAAGCGACCTCCGACTACGACCGCGAGAAGCTGCAAGAGCGCGTGGCCAAGCTGGCCGGCGGCGTGGCCGTCATCAAGGTCGGTGCCGCCACCGAAGTCGAGATGAAGGAAAAGAAGGCCCGTGTCGAAGACGCGCTGCACGCCACCCGTGCCGCCGTCGAGGAAGGCATCGTGGCCGGTGGTGGTGTCGCGCTGCTGCGCGCCCGCGCCGCCGTGGCCGCTGGCCTGAAGGGCGACAACCACGACCAGGACGCCGGCATCAAGATCGTGCTGCGCGCCGTCGAGCAGCCGCTGCGCGAGATCGTGGCCAACGCCGGTGGCGAGCCCAGCGTCGTGATCAACAAGGTCCTCGAAGGCGCCGGCAACTTCGGCTACAACGCCGCCAACGACACCTACGGCGACATGATCGAGATGGGCATCCTGGACCCGACCAAGGTGACCCGCACCGCGCTGCAGAACGCCGCCTCCGTCGCCAGCCTGATGCTGACGACCGAGTGCATGGTCGCCGAGGCGCCGAAGGAAGAAGCCCCGATGCCCGCCGGCGGCGGCATGGGTGGCATGGGCGGCATGGGCATGGACATGTAAGTCCGGCCCGGCACGCCTGCCGAGCGAAAACCCGCCTCCGCCGGAGGCGGGTTTTTTTCGTTTTGAACCGCATCCCGGGCGCTTTACCGGCCTTCCGCCGGCGCTGCGGCGTCCGATAATCAGTGCTGATGTCCTCCGCCACGACCGTTTCGGCAGCGCTGCGGCAGTTCGTCGACGACGAACTTCTGCGCATGCCCATGCTCGTCGATCAGCTGGTCGACGGCACGGTCGACCGCATGCGCCAGAGCCTGCCGACGCTGGCGCCGCAGCCGCGCGCCTCGGCGGCCGACGTGCTGCATGCGCTCGGCACGCAGCGCGAGCTGATCAGCGACTACTACGTGCGCTCGCTGCGGCGCCAGATCGCCGAACGCGGGCCGGGTGCCCAGGGCGGCGGCCTGCCGACGACGCTGTCGCTGGTCGACGAGGACTCGGTGGCGATCGACGTCGAGATCTCGCACGTCATCGAGCTGATCCGCAGCACCGCCGAGTACGAGCTGCGCGAGCTGCAGACCTTCACCGCGGCGCTGGTCGGCGACATGGACCTGGCGCACGACCACAACCCCTTCGGCCCGGCCCAGCACGCGCGTGCGCTGTGGGCCGCCGCGCAGGCGCTGCCGCTGTCGCGCGGCCACCATCTGCTGTTCACGCGCAACGCCGCACCGGCGCTGGCGAGCGCGCTGCGGCGCGCCTATGCGGCCTCGTCGTCGCGCCTGGAAAGCCAGGGCGTCACGCCGGCGGCCTACCGCACGATGATCCTGCCGTCGGGCGCGCGGCGCACGCGCGGGCCGGAGATCAGCCACGGAGCCGGCCTCGACCTCGTCCGTTCGGCGATCGCCCCGGCCAGCGAACTCGGTTTCAGCCTGGAAGGCAACGACTTCCCGACGCTGGCGATCGAACCCGCCGTGACGCCGACACGTGCCGACGCCGGCGCCTCACCGGCCGACCACCGTGCGGTCGAGCTGCTGACCGGCCTGTTCGACGCGATGCTGTCCGACCGCCGGCTGTCGCAGGACATCGCGCTGATGCTCTCGCGGCTGCAGTCGGTGGCCACGCGGCTGGTGCTGCGTGAACCGCGCACGCTGGAAGACGAGACGCACGCGCTGTGGCGCTTCGTCGACGGCCTGGCTTTCCTCGGCGACGTGCTCCCGCCCCAGGGCGACCCCGAGCGCACGCAGACCCTGCGTTTCGCCCAGGGCCTGGTCGAGCACCTGGCCGCCGACCCGGCGCCGCAGGCGCCGCTGTTCGAGTGGGCGAGCGAGCGCCTGCAGCATCAGGCGCAGCACCGCTTCGCGCACCGCTGCACCGAGGCCGCGGCGCAGATCGCCGAGTTGCAGCGGCTGGAGGAGCGGCTGTGCTCGTCGATGGCGCCGCCGTCGACGCTGGGCGGCACCCTG
Organism: Rubrivivax sp. JA1055; assembly: GCF_020966565.1. Classification (NCBI taxonomy): domain Bacteria; kingdom Pseudomonadati; phylum Pseudomonadota; class Betaproteobacteria; order Burkholderiales; family Sphaerotilaceae; genus Rubrivivax; species Rubrivivax sp. JA1055. The sequence goes on from NZ_JAJKFP010000001.1 coordinate 600,962, forward strand.
GACATCGCCCAGCTCGATACCGTGCCCGCCGAGCTGATGCCGGCCGACGGCCCCGGCGAGCCGCAGGACGCGCAAGCCTGGCTGCTGGCGCGCCGCCCAGGCGAGTGGCTCAACATCTTTCTGCAGGGGCGCTGGGTCAAGGCCCAGATCCTGTGGCCCGGCGAACTGGGCGAGCTCTGGCTGCTCGGCGACGCCGGCAGCAGCGAGACCTGGGCCGTGCGCCGGCGCGCGATGCAGACGCTGCATGCCGAGCGCTTGCTCGGCACGCTGAAGCCGCGATCACTGGTGCGCTCGGCCGCCAAGCGCGTGATGCGCCGGACGATCAACCTCGGCTAGGCCGCAGGCGCGATCCAGCCGCGCAGCGTCGTCGCGACATCGCCCAGGCCGCGACGCGACAGCGCCGAGAACTGCGCGACGCCGATCTCGGCGCTCTCGGTGGCGATCTCGGCCAGCACCTGCTGCGCCCCGGCGAGCGCGGCGTCGGCCTCGCGCCGGTTCAGCTTGTCGCACTTGGTCAGCACCGCCAGCAGCCGCACCTCGCCGTTGGCCACCCGCGGCGCGATCAGCGCCAGCAGCCGGCGGTCGAGGTCGGTGAAGCCCAGCCGCGAGTCGATCATCAGCACCACGCCGTGCAGCGCACGCCGCAGCTCGAGGTACTGCGCCATCACCTCCTGCCAACGCAGCTTGGCGCTGCGCTCGACGGCGGCGTAGCCGTAGCCGGGCAGGTCGGCGAACAAGGCATCCGGCGCGTCCTTCGGCCCGACCTCGAAGAGGTTGATGTGCTGCGTGCGCCCCGGCGTTCGCGACGCGAAGGCCAGGCGCCGTTGCTGCGCGAGCGTGTTGATCGCCGTGGACTTGCCGGCATTGCTGCGTCCGACGAAGGCGATCTCCGGCAGTTCGCCCTGCGGCAACTGGTCCAGGCGGCTCGCCGTCGTGAGGAATCGCGCCGTGTGCGCCCAGGCCAAAGCCGACTTTTCGGCATCGCTGGGCACATCTCGAAAGGTAGACGTCATGGGGCATTGTAAAATCCTGCGGTTTGACACCCGAACACCTGCCGACCGAGGCCCCCGCCGCATGAAGTTCGCCGTCGCCCTGACCATCGCCGCGCTCGCTGCCGGCACCGCCTTCGCCCAGGAAGCGAAGCCCGCCAAGCCGGATCTCGCCAAGGGCCAGATCACGGCGGCCACCTGCATGGCCTGCCACTCGGCAGACGGCACGCGCGGGATCCCGATCTACCCGATCCTGCAGGGCCAGCATCAGGCCTACATCGTCAAGCAGCTCACCGAGTTCAAGGCCGGCAAGCGCATGAACCCGATCATGATGGGCATGGCCGCGCCGCTGAGCCCGGAAGACATGGTCAACGTCGCCGCGTTCTTCGCCTCGAAGCCGCCGGTCAAGGGTGAAGCGACCTCCAAGGAGACGATCGCCCTGGGTCAAGCCATCTTCCGCGGCGGCATCGCCTCGAAGAAGGTCCCGGCCTGCTCGGGCTGCCACAGCCCGAACGGCGCCGGCATCCCGGCGCAGTACCCGCGCCTGGGCGGCCAGCACGTCGAGTACACGACGGCGCAGCTCAACACCTTCCGTTCCGGCGAACGCAACAACAGCGCCCAGATGACGGCCATCGCCGCCAAGCTGAGCGACGCCGAGATCAAGGCCGTGGCCGACTACATCGCCGGCCTGCACTGACCGCACGCAGCACCCAGCACGACGGGCCGGCCATTCGCCGGCCCGTTTTGTTTGGTGTGCGCCATGCCCCACGGCAGACCCGTGATCTGCGGGCACGGCCGACGCGCCGAAGCGCTTTGCGCTACCTTGCGCCGTCGTCTTTCCCCGAGTTCCCGATGCTGTACCTGAAGGACCGCGGCCACGTGCACCCGCTGGCCAGCGAGATCACCCCGCGCGAAGTCTGGCGCCAGCGGCGCACGCTGATCCAGGGCCTGGCCGCAGGTGCGGCGGCCGCGGCGCTGCCGGCGCTGGCCGCGACCGCGCGGCCGGGCCAACGCGACGCACTGCCCGGCGCACGCAGCGCGGTGCCGGGCGCGGCGACGATGGAAGCGCCGACGACCTACGGCGACGTCACGAGCTACAACAACTTCTACGAGTTCGGCACCGACAAGGCCGACCCGGCGCTGCGCGCGCAGAAGCTGCAGACCCGGCCCTGGACCGTCGTCGTCGACGGCCTCGTGAAGAAACCCGGCCGCTGGGACCTGGACACGCTGCTGAAGCTCGCGCCGATGGAAGAGCGCATCTACCGCCTGCGCTGCGTCGAAGGCTGGTCGATGGTCATCCCCTGGGTCGGCTATTCGCTGGTCGAGCTGATCCGCCGCGTCGAGCCGCTGGGCAGCGCACGCTACGTGCAGTTCGAGACGCTGGCGGACGCGAGACAGATGCCCGGGCTGCGTTCGAACATCATCCCCTGGCCCTATGTCGAGGGGCTGCGTCTGGACGAGGCGATGCACCCGCTGGCGCTGCTCGCCTTCGGCCTCTACGGCGAGCTGCTGCCGCCGCAGAACGGCGCGCCGCTGCGCCTGGTCGTGCCCTGGAAGTACGGCTTCAAGTCGGCCAAGAGCCTGGTCGCGATCCGCTTCGTCGAGCAGCCGCCGCGCAGCGCCTGGCAGCGCACGGCGCCGCAGGAGTACGGCTTCTACGCCAACGTCAACCCGACGGTCGACCATCCGCGCTGGAGCCAGGCCACCGAGCGCCGCATCGGCGAAGGCCTGTTCGCCAAGCGTAGGCCGACGCTGATGTTCAACGGCTACGAGCCGCAGGTCGGCCAGCTCTACGCCGGGCTGGACCTGAAGAAGAACTACTGAGCGTGTCCGCGCCGAACCAGCTGCTGGCCTCGCCGGCGGCCAAGCCGATCGTCTTCGTGCTCGCGCTGCTGCCGGCGGCGTGGCTGGTCTGGGGCGCCGTCGCGAACACGCTGGGCGCCAACCCGGCCGAGGCGCTGATCCGCGCCACAGGCGACTGGACACTGCGTTTCCTGTGCCTGACGCTGGCCGTGACGCCGCTGCGCCAGGCCACCGGCTGGCACGCGCTGGCGCGGCTGCGGCGTTTGCTGGGGCTCTTCACCTTCTTCTACGGCGTCGTGCACTTCCTGTGCTTCGCCTGGCTGGACATGGGCCTCGACGTCGGCGCCATCGTGCAGGACATCGCCAAACGCCCGTTCATCCTCGTCGGCACGGCGGCGCTGCTGACGATGCTGCCGCTGGCCGCGACCTCGTTCAATGCGGCGATCAAGGCGTTGGGCGGGCGGCGCTGGCAGTTGCTGCACCGCGCCGTCTACGCGACCGCCGGGCTGGCGCTGCTGCACTTCTTCTGGATGCGCTCGGGCAAACACGATTACGCCGAGGTCGCGGTCTATGCCGCGATCCTTGGCGGGCTGCTGCTCTGGCGCCTGCGCGGCGCCATCGCGCGCTCCCGCGGCCCGGCCGTCGGCTGAGCACCCCCCTTAGTCGAAGGCTCTTACAAGCGCCAGCGGCCGGCCCGGCGCACCCTCCCCAAGTCATTGTCAGAAAACGACTTTTCCCACCGAACGATGGTGGCACGACCCATGCTTCGAGCCTTTCCGGCATGACGCCGGCCCTCTGGCCGGGACGCCGCAAGAGCCAACCGAACGGGAGTCCCTCATGAAATCGGTCTTCAAAGTTCTCGCTGCAGCGGCCGCCGCCGGCGCCGTCTCGGCGGCAAGCGCCGCACCGATCGTCCTCGACTTCGAGGGCATCGCCAGCGGCGCGCCCGTCGGGAACTTCTACGCCGGACTTGGCGTGGAGTTCAGTCCGGCAACGCTCGCCATCGTCGACGCCGATGCCGGCGGCGGCGGCAACATTGCCAACGAACCGTCGCCGGACACGGTGATGTTCTTCCTGGACGCGAACAACGCCATCCTGAACTACGCGGCAGGGTTCACCACGGGCTTCTCGTTCTTCTATACCTCGTCGACCGCCGCGGTCGTCACCGTCTGGGATGACCTGAACGGCACCGGCAACATCCTGGGCACGCTGGACCTGACGGCCCAGTTCAACCAAAACTGCAGCGGCGACCCCGGCGGCAGCTTCTGCAACTGGACTGCGGTCGGGGTGGCGTTCGGAGGTGTCGCCAAGTCGATCGACTTCGGCGGCACGGCCAACCAGACCGCCTTTGACGACATCACGATCGGCTCGGCAACCCCGGGCAACGTGCCGGAACCGGCGACGCTGGCGCTGGCCGGCCTCGCGCTGGCGGGCGCCGGCTTCGCACGCCGCCGCAAAGCCTGAGCCGTCGGGACGTGATCAAGGCCGCGCAGCGCGCGGCCTTTTTCATGGGTGCCGCCTGACGGTCAAAGCCGCAGCTCGCCCCGTGCCAGCACCGGCGCCAGCGCGCGCCCGGTGTGCGTGCCGGCGGCCACCACCTGCTCCGGCGTGCCGGCGGCCACCACGCGGCCGCCCTCGCCGCCGCCTTCGGGGCCGAGGTCGAGGATCCAGTCGGCCTCGGCGATGACGTCGAGGTCGTGCTCGATGACGACGACGCTGTGGCCGCCGTCGACCAGCCGGTGCAGCACACGCGCCAGGCGTTCGACGTCGGCCATGTGCAGGCCGACCGTCGGCTCGTCGAGCACGTACAGCGTGTGCGGCAGGCGGTTGCCGCGCCGCGTGACGTCGTCGCGCACCTTGGACAGCTCGGTGACGAGCTTGATGCGCTGCGCCTCGCCGCCGGACAGCGTCGGGCTCGGCTGGCCCAGCGTCAGATAGCCCAGGCCGACGTCCTTCAGCAGCTGCAGCGGGTGGGCGATCGCCGGCATGCTGGCGAAGAAGCCGACGGCCTCGTCGACCTCCATGCGCAGCACGTCGCCGATGCTCTTGCCGCGCCAGGTGACGGCCAGCGTCTCGGCGTTGAAGCGGGCGCCGTGGCAGACGTCGCAAGGCACCTTCACGTCGGGCAGGAAGCTCATCTCGATCGTGCGCATGCCCTGGCCTTCGCAGGCCGGGCAGCGCCCGTCGCCGGTGTTGAAGCTGAAGCGGTTGGCGGCGTAGCCGCGCGCCTTGGCTTCCAGCGTCTCGGCGAAGAGCTTGCGGATCGCGTCCCAGAAGCCGATGTAGGTCGCCGGGCAGGAGCGCGGCGTCTTGCCGATCGGCGTCTGGTCGACCTCGAGCACGCGGTCGACCGGCTCGAAACCGGTCAGCCCGCTGCAGCCGACGAGGCCGTGGAAGCCGTTGGCCAGCATCGCGTCGCGCCCGGCCTTGGTCGACTTCTGCGTCACCGCGGCCTGCACGCTGGCCAGCAGCACGTCGCGCGCCAGCGTGCTCTTGCCCGAGCCGCTGACGCCGGTGACGGCGACCAGGCGCTTCAGCGGCACCGTGACGTCGACGTTCTTCAGGTTGTGCAGCGACGCGCCGCTGAGCGTCAGCGCCGGCGCGTCGGCCTCGACCGGGCGGCGCGGCTGCAGCGGGTGTCTCGGCGGCGTGGCGAGGAAACGCCCGGTCAGCGACTCGGGCGCCGCCGACAGGTCGGCCACCGTGCCCTGGGCGACGAGGCGGCCGCCGCGCACGCCGGCGCTCGGGCCGATGTCGATGATGTGCTCGGCGCGCCGGATCGTGTCCTCGTCGTGCTCGACGACGACCAGCGTGTTGCCCTGGTCGCCGAGCTTGTGCAGCGCGTCGAGCAGGATGCGGTTGTCGCGCGGGTGCAGGCCGATCGTCGGCTCGTCGAGCACGTAGCAGACGCCCTGCAGGTTGCTGCCGAGCTGCGCCGCCAGGCGGATGCGCTGCGCCTCGCCGCCCGACAGCGTCGGCGCGGCACGGTCCAGCGTCAGGTAGCCCAGGCCGACGTCCTCGAGGAACTGCAGCCGGCTGCGGATCTCGGTGACGATGTCGCGCGCGATCTCGGCGTCGCGGCCGGTGAGATCCAGCGCCTCGACCCAGGCGCGCGTCTCGCGCACCGACAGCCGGGCGATGGCGCCGATCGACTCGTCGTCGAAGGTCACCGCCAGCGCCGCCGGGTTCAGGCGCGCGCCGTGGCATTCCGGGCAGGGCTGGTCGGCCAGGCCCTCGACCTCGGGCTCCTCGGACGGGAAACTCTGCTCGCGGCCCTTGTCGCTGTCGTCGCGCACCGAGTCGTCGAAGGCCTTGCGCTGCTCGCGTGTCAGCGCCAGGCCGGTGCCGACGCAGTGCGTGCACCAGCCGTGCTTGCTGTTGTAGCTGAACATGCGCGGGTCCAGCTCGGGGTAGCTGGTGCCGCAGACCGGGCAGGCGCGTTTGGTCGAGAAGACCTTCAGCTCGCCGATGCCGCGGCCATTGCCGCCGCCGTCCATCGCCGCGGCCAGGCCATCCAGCGGGTGCAGCAGGTGCAGCACGCCCTTGCCCAGCTCCAGCGCCTTGGCCAGCAGCGTGCGCAGCTCGGCTTCGCCGGCCGGGTCGACGACCAGATCGCCGACCGGCAGCTCGATCGTGTGCTCCTTGAAGCGGTCCAGGCGCGGGAACGGCGACACCGGCACGAACTCGCCGTCGACGCGCAGATGGGTGTGGCCACGCGCCGAGGCCCACTTCGCGAGGTCGGTGTAGAGGCCCTTGCGGTTGACGACCAGCGGCGCCAGCAGCCCGACGTGCTGGCCGCGGTGGTCGCGCAGCAGCTGCGCGGCGATGCTCTCGGTGCTCTGCGCGCGCACCGGCGCGCCGTCCTTGACGCAGTGCTGCAGCCCCAGCTTCACCCACAGCAGGCGCAGGAAGTGCCACAGCTCGGTGGTCGTCGCCACCGTGCTCTTGCGGCCGCCGCGCGACAGGCGCTGCTCGATGGCCACCGTCGGCGGGATGCCCCAGACGGCGTCGACCTCGGGCCGGCCGGCCGGCTGCACGATGCTGCGCGCGTAGGCATTCAGGCTCTCCAGGTAACGCCGCTGGCCTTCGTTGAACAGGATGTCGAAGGCCAGCGTGCTCTTGCCCGAGCCGCTGACGCCGGTGACGACGTTGAACTTGCCGCGCGGGATGTCCACCGACAGGTTCTTGAGGTTGTGCTCCTTGGCGTTGACGATGCGGATCGTGTCGTCCTCGGCCTGGCGCTCGCGGCGGCGGGCACGCACCAGCGTCTGCAGCGGCGTGCCGTCCAGGCCCCCGGCCGTGCGTTCGGCGGCCCGCGCGACGCCCAGGCCCAGCGCGGCCTCGTACTCGCGCAGCGCGACGCCGGTGTGCGAGCGCGGGTGGGCCTTCAGGTCCTCGGGCGTGCCGGCGCAGACCAGCTCGCCGCCGGCTTCGCCACCGTCGGGGCCGAGGTCGACGATCCAGTCGGCGGCGCGGATGACGTCGAGGTTGTGCTCGATGACGAGCAGCGAGTGCCCCGCCTCCAGCAGCTTGCGCATCGCGCGCATCAGCTTGGCGATGTCGTCGAAGTGCAGGCCGGTGGTCGGCTCGTCGAACAGGAACAGCGTGCCGCGGCGCAGCGCCGCGCGCGTGTCGCGGTCGGCGAAGGCGCCGGCCCAGGCGGCGCTGCCGCCGCCGGCCGGCACTGCCGGGCGCTTGCCGGCCGCGGCCTCGGCGAGGAAACCGGCGAGCTTGAGCCGCTGCGCCTCGCCGCCCGACAGCGTCGGCACCGGCTGGCCCAGGCGCACGTAGTCCAGGCCGACGTCGACGATGGGCTGCAGGCGCTGCACCACGTCGCGGTCCTGCTGGAACCAGTGCACGGCCTCGGCGACGGTCAGGTCCAGCACGTCGGCGATCGACAGCTGCATGGGCCCGCGCACCAGCTTCACGTCGAGGATCTCGGCGCGGTAGCGGCGGCCGTCGCAGTCGGGGCAGCGCAGGTAGACGTCGGACAGGAACTGCATCTCGACGTGCTCGAAGCCCGAGCCGCCGCAGGTCGGGCAGCGGCCGTCGCCGGCGTTGAAGCTGAAGGTGCCGGCGGTGTAGCCGCGCTCGCGCGCCAGCGGCGCGTCGGCGAACAGCTTGCGCAGCTCGTCGAAGGCGCCGACGTAGCTCGCCGGGTTGCTGCGTGCGGTCTTGCCGATCGGGCTCTGGTCGACGAACACGGCGTCGCTGAGCCAGTCGGCGCCGAGCAGCCGGTCGTGCTCGCCGGGGGTCTCGGTGGCCTTGCCGAAATGGCGCGCCAGCGCCGGGTGCAGCACGTCCTGGATCAGCGTGCTCTTGCCCGAGCCGCTGACGCCGGTGACGACGACCAGGCGCTGCAGCGGCAGCTCGACGCTGACGTTCTTCAGGTTGTGCTGGCGCGCGCCTTCGAGGATCAGCTTCGGCGTGCTGGCGCCGACCGCACGCCGGATGCCCATGCCGACCTGGCGCCGGCCGCCGAGGTAGGCGCCGGTCAGCGTGTCGGCCTCGCGCGCGGCGTCGGGCGTGCCGTCGAAGACGATGCGGCCGCCACGTTCGCCGGGGCCGGGCCCCATGTCGATCAGGCGGTCGGCGGCCAGCATCACCGCCGGGTCGTGCTCGACGACGACCAGCGTGTTGCCGGCGTCGCGCAGCCGGTGCATCGCGGTGACGATGCGCCCCATGTCGCGGGGGTGCAGGCCGATCGACGGCTCGTCGAGCACGAACATCGTGTTCACGAGCGAGGTGCCCAGCGCCGTCGTCAGGTTGATGCGCTGGACTTCGCCGCCCGACAGCGTGCGGCTCTGGCGGTCCAGCGTCAGATAACCCAGGCCGACGTCGACGAGGTACTTCAGCCGCGTGCGCACTTCGTCCAGCAGCAGCTTCAGCGCCTCGTCGAGCATCGTGCCGGGCAGCGTCAGGCCGTCGAAGAAACGCCGCAGACGCTCGATCGAGAGCTGCATCAGGTCGTGCAGGCCCAGGCCCGGCAGCGCTTCGAGCTGCTCGCGGCTCCAGCCGACGCCGACGGGCAGGTAACGCTGCGACGGCGGCAGCACCGCGTCGGCGTCGGCCTTCGTGCCCAGGCGCCACAGCAGCGGCTCGAGCTTCAGCCGCGCGCCGCCGCAGGCGGTGCACGGCGTGTAGCTGCGGTACTTGGACAAGAGCACGCGGATGTGCATCTTGTACGCCTTGCTCTCCAGGTAGCCGAAGAAGCGGCGGATGCCGTACCACTGCTTGTTCCAGTTGCCGGTCCAGTTCGGCGAGCCTTCGATGACCCAGTCGCGCTGCGCCGGGGTGAGCTGGTTCCAGGCGGTGTCGCGCGGGATGCCGGCCTCGCCGGCGTACTGGATCAGGTCGTCCTGGCACTCGGCCCAGGCCGGGGTCTGCAGCGGCTTGATGGCGCCGTTGCGCAGCGTCTTGCGCCCGTCGGGGATGACGAGGCCGAAGTCGACGCCGATGACGCGCCCGAAACCGCGGCAGGTGTCGCAGGCGCCGTAGGCCGAGTTGAAGCTGAACATCGCCGGCTGCGGCTCGGCGTAGCGGATGTCGCTCTCGGGGCAGTGCAGCCCGGTGCTGTATTTCCAGGTCGTGCCGTCGTCACCGACGTGCACCGTGAGCCGGCCGCCGCCGCGCTTGAGCGCGAGCTCGATGGCCTCCATCACGCGCGCGCGCTCGGCGCCGGCGAAACGGAAGCGGTCGGCGACGACGTCGAGGATCTTGCGCTCGCCCGCGACCCGTTCGCCCTGAACGCGCGTGAAGCCGGCGGCCGACAGCCACTGCTCCTGCTGCTCGGGCGTGGTGTCGGCCGGCAGCTCGACCGGGAAGCTGAACACGAGGCGCGGGTCGCCAGCGGCGGCGGCGCGCGCCGCGAGGTCGTCGTGGATGGTCTCCGGCGTGTCGTGGCGCACCGGCAGCGCGGTCTCGCGGTCGAAGAGCTGGGCGGCGCGCGCGTACAGCAGCTTCAGGTGGTCGTTCAGCTCGGTCATCGTGCCGACCGTGCTGCGGCTGGTGCGCACCGGGTTGGTCTGGTCGATGGCGATCGCCGGCGGCACGCCGTCGACGCGGTCGACCGCCGGGCGGTCCATGCGGTCCAGGAACTGGCGCGCGTAGGCGCTGAAGGTCTCGACGTAGCGGCGCTGGCCTTCGGCGTACAGCGTGTCGAAGACCAGGCTGGACTTGCCCGAGCCGCTGGGGCCGGTCACCACCGTCAACTCGCCGGTGTGGATGTCCAGGTCGAGGTTCTGGAGGTTGTGCTGGCGGGCGCCGCGGATGCGGATGGAGCCGGACGACATCTTGGAGGGCTCGGCGGAAAGGCGAACCGGTCATTCTAGGAGTCGACCGCGACGCCTGCCGGACACCCCCGCCTTGCACGAGAGCGCGCCGGGTGTGAACTGTTGGGGCCGCGGCGCCCCCCTAGAACGAAGACGCTTCGCTATCCTCGACGGCTTCGCAACCTCCAGCGCCGTCCGTCATGCGTGAACTCCGGCGACTCGCCGCCGTCCTCTGCCTCGGCATCGTGACGAGCACCGCCGCCATGGCGCAGATCGTGGTGGGGCAGACGACCGGCCTCACCGGCCCGGCCGCCGCCGGCTCGAACGAGAACATGGTCGGCGCCCGGCTCTGGTTCGACCGCGTCAACGCCACCGGCGGCATCGGCGGCAAGCGCATCGAGCTGGTCACGCTGGACGACCGCTTCGAGCCCGCCCGCGCGGCCGAGAACGCGCTGCGGCTGATCATGGTGCGCCAGGTGATGGCGCTGTTCATGACCCGCGGCACGCCGCACACCGAGGCGCTGCGCCACATGCTGGCGCAGTACGAGGTGCCGCTGGTCGCGCCGTCGACCGGCGCGATGCTGCTGCACAAGCCGGTGGACCCGTGGATCTTCAACGTGCGCGCGCCCTATCAGCGCGAGGCCGAGAAGCTGGTGCAGCACCTGGCGACGATCGGCATGCGCCGCATCGGCCTCGTGCACGTCGCCGACTCGTTCGGCGAGGACGGCGCCGCCGGCGCGCTGCGCGGCTTCGAGAACACGAAGATCAAGCCGCTGTTCGTCGAGAGCTACGACCGCGCCAAGCCGGTGTTCACCTCGGTCGTGCAGAAGGCCAAGGCGGGCGACGCGCAGGCGGTGGTCTTCATCGGCACCGCCGACGCCGTCGTCGAGGGCACCCAGGCGCTGCGCGCCGCCGGCTCGCTGGCGCAGATCGGCACGCTGTCGAACAACGCCTCCAGCGGCTTCATCAAGGCGCTGGGCGAACACGCCAACGGCACGATCGTGACCCAGGTCTTCCCCAGCGAGCGGGCGCTGTCGACGACGCTGGTGCGCGAGGCCAGCGAGCTGGCGCGCGCCGCCGGCATCGCCGAGCTGACGCCGGCGATGATCGAGGGCTTCGCCGGCGCCAAGGTGCTGGTCGAAGGCCTGCGCCGCGCCGGGCCGAACCCGACGCGCCAGACGCTGCGCCAGGCCCTGGAGGGCCTGCGCAACGTCGACCTCGGCGGCCTGGAGCTAAGCTACGGCCCGAACGACCACTCGGGGCTGAACTTCACCGAACTGTCGATCATCAGCGGCGGCTACTACCGCCGCTGAGGCCGGTTCAGCGCGGCACCACCAGCGTGCCGTCGCCGAAGACGATGCGGTCGCCCGCGGCCGGCTCGGCCAGGATCGGCGGCACGTTGCCCGCCGCCAGCGCCGGCGCGGCGCCGGGGCTGCCGCCGCGCGGCAGCGTGCGCACCACCTGGCTGGGCGGCAGCGGCGCGCCCTGCGTCAGGTGGGCCCACATCAGGTCCATCGCGCGGTTGAAGTAGACGTGCAGCGGGACGAAGCGCGTGTCGTAGCCGAGCAAGGCGCCGAGCGCGATGAAACCGTCGAAGTGCTGCGCGTTCGTCACCTCGACGTAGCGCACGCCGTCGGCGCCGCCGTGGGCCTGGGTGCGCGCGTAGTAGGCCCGCGCGGCGTGGTTGACCGGCAGCAGCGCGTCGCTGCGGCCGGCGACGATCAGCACCGGCTTGCCGCGCAGGCGGCCGTCCAGCCGCACCTCGGCGACGCCGCGGCGCACACGCTGCGAGGCCTCGCGCATCGCGCCGCCGAGCAGCCGGCCGGCGGTGTCGCGGCCGGTGAGCAGCGAACGCTGGCACAGCGCACCGTCGAGCGCGAAATCGGCCAGCCCGCTGCCCGGCGACACGGCGAGGAAGTCCAGCTTCGCACCGCCCGACGAGGCGTCGTAGACGATGTTGACGCCGGTCGTCGGCGGCACGCCGTTGCCGGTCGAGAAGATCGACGCGACGCCAGCGGCCGAGGGCGCGGCCGGCGCACCGGTGGCGTCGGTGTTGGCGAACGTGAAGCCGCAGAGGCGGTCCTCGACGCCGAAGCGGCCGTAGGCATTGGTGTAGGTCGTCGCGATCGAGTTGGTGGCGAAGCGGTAGTGCGACTGGTGCAGGAAGTCGGCCTCCGCCGTCCAGCCGTAGGCCCGCAGCCGGGCGAGTGCGTCGGCGGCCTGCTCGGCGATCGTCGCGCCGGCGACCAGGCCCCGGGCGGCCAGCGCGGTGCAGCGGTTCTGCGCCGCCGCGGTGAAGGCCGCGGGCCAGAGGGCCGGCGACACCGCAGTGCCGCCGCCGGCGGCCGGCGCCAGCAGCGCGCAGGGCTGGTAGAGGTTGGCGAACGTGAAGTAGTCGGCCAGCGGCCGGCCGATCGTCGCCACCGGCGTGTCGCCTTCGCGGATCGACAGGCCATGCATCCAGCGCGGCTGGGCATTGGGCTCGCTGACCGCGACGCCGTCGATCAGGCCCTCGCGGTCCTGCTCGGCGGCGGCGAGCGCGGCGCCGCCGCCATTGGAGACGCTGCTGGCGATGACGAGGGTGTTGCGGGCGTTCAGCGTCGCCTCGCGGCGGCCGTCCCGGTCGAGCTTGCCGTAACGCTCGTTGAGCACCCAGAACGCGAAACGCACCGCCTGCAGCGTGTGCCGGCCCCAGTCGGCCTCGGGGTTCTGCCCCGAATGCGCGTGTTTGTAGGCCACGCGGTGCGGCGCCTGGGCCAGCAGGGCCTGGCGCTCGGTGTCGGCCAGCGGCGCGCGGAACAGCGCCTCGGCGCCGGCGGCGGCGGCATCGACGACACGGCCGTCGCGCAGCGTCACCCGGTCGGCACCCAGCTCGTGCAGGCCGTTGCCGCTGCCCTTGTCGGTGTAGGCGACGGCGCAGCCGCGCTTGAGCCCCCACTCGCCGGCGGTGCCGATGGCGCCGTAGATGCCGCGCGAGCCCGAGGAGGTGGCGGTGACGATGCACGGCCGCGCCGGGTCGAAACGCTCGGGCACCTGCACCATCAGCGTGACGTTCTGGCGGCCGCTGCCGTCGTCGAGCCAGGCGAAGGTCTCGCGGCCGGCGATCTTGCCTTCGCCCAGCGTGTCGCGGCCGTCGGCGTCGATGTTGGGGCCGTAGAGCACGCCCATGCCGCCGGCGGCGGTGTAGTCGACCAGCGCGCGATAGTTCACGTAGATCGCGTTGCGGCGCAGTTCGGCGGGTGTCGGCGCCAGCGGGTCGGCGAAGGCCGGCGTCGCGCCCATCAGCCCGGTCTTGCCGAGGCCGGCGGTCAGCAGGTCGTCGGCGACACCGTCGTAGACGGCCTCGGTGACCGGCCCGCGCACGCCGGCCGGCAGAGTGTTGGCCGGGGCGGTCCAGGCGGTGGCGGCTGACAGCAGGCAGGCGGCCGCGACGGCCGTCCAGGTCGGGGTGTGCTTCACGGTCGGTTCTCCTGACGGGGGAGCGGGCCGTCGCCTCGCCCGGCGCTGGAGGCGCCGGCGCGCAGGATGCCCCGTGGCCGGCAGCCGGCAGCAGCGGGCAAACCCGCCGCCCGGAACGCGGGGGGCTCCGCTGCGGGTATGCCCCCGGGCTTCACCCGGGCGTCATCGGCACCGGCCGATGGCAGCATGGCCCGGCCCGCAGTCCGCGGGACACATGAGGAGGAGACAGATGCCGCCTTGGTCCCGCCGCCGGCTGCTGGCCGCCGGTTCCGTCCTGCTCGCGCCGGCCTGGGCGCGTGCGCAGTCCGCGGGCACCCGCCCGGTGACCATCGTCGTGCCCTTCCCGCCCGGCGGCGGCACCGACGCCTTCGCCCGCCCGCTGTTCGGCGCGATGACCCGCGCCGCCGGCCGCCAGTACCTGATCGACAACCGCGGCGGCGCCGGCGGCAACCTCGGTGCCGGCCTCGCCGCCAAGGCCGCGCCGGACGGCAGCAACTTCTTCATGGGCGCGGTGCACCACGCGATCGCGCCGGCGATGTACCCCAAGCTGGACTACAGCCTGGAGGGCGACTTCGTGCCGGTGACGCTGGTGGCCAGCGTGCCGCAGGTCATCGTCGTCAACCCGCAGCGCGTCGCGGCGCGCACGCTGCCGCAGCTGCTGGCGCTGCTGCGCGCCAAACCCGGCGGGCTGAACTACGGCTCGGCCGGCAACGGCACCTCGCACCACCTGGCCGGCGAGCTGTTCAAGCAGCAGTCCGGGACCTTCATCACCCACATCCCCTACCGGGGCGCGGGGCCGGCGCTGCAGGACCTGATCGCCGGCCAGGTCGACCTGATGTTCGACGGCCTGGCCTCGTCGGCGGCGCACATCAAGTCGGGCAAGCTGCACCCGATCGCCGTCGCCGGCACACGCCGCGCACCCGGTTTCCCCGACGTGCCGACGGCACGCGAGCAGGGCCTGCCCGACTACGTGGTCTCGACCTGGTACGCGTTGTTCGCGCCCAAGGCGACACCGCGTGACGCGGTCGAGCGTTTCGGCGCCGACGTCAGGCGCGCCATCGCCAGCGACGAGCTGCGCACCACCTGGACCGGGCTGGGCGCCGAGCCGCCGGACCTGCAGGGCGAGGCGCTGGGCAGGTTCGTCGCCGCCGAGACGCGGCGCTGGGCCGAGGTCGTCAAGCGTTCCGGCGCCAAGCTCGACTGAACACGCTGGGAACGTCGGCCCGGAAAGCCTAGGATCGGCGAGCCCTCCGCTCCCGACTGGATGACGATGTCCGACCAGAACCTGTTCGCCGCGCTGCGCGCCGCGTTCCCCGACGACCTGGACTCGATCGCGATCGACTGCGGCGACAGCCCGCAGCCGCTGGCCTACACCTGGCGCGACCTGGACCGCGGCACCGCGATGCTGGCCAACCTGCTGGCCTCGCTGGAGCTGCCGCCGGCCTCGCGCGTGCTGATGCACGTCGACAAGAGCGTCGAGGCGCTGATGCTGCACCTGGCGGTGCTGCGTGCCGGCCACGTCGTCGTGCCGCTGAACATCGCCTACCTGGCCGCCGAGATCGAGTACTTCATCGGCGACGCCGAGCCGGCGGTCGTGGTCTGCGCGCCGCGCCACTTCGGCTGGACCAGCCGCATCGCCTTCCAGGCCGGCACGAAACACGTCTACACGCTGGGCGACGACCGCAGCGGCACGCTGCTGGACCGCGCCGCGTTCCAGCCCGACGTGCACGAGACGGTGGCACGCGCCGCCAGCGATCTGGCGGCCATCGTCTACACCAGCGGCACCACCGGGCGCAGCAAGGGCGCGATGCTCTCGCACGGCAACCTGCTGAGCAACGCGCGCGTGCTGCACGAGGCCTGGGCCTGGCAGCGCGACGACGTGCTGATCCATGCGCTGCCGATCTTCCACGTGCACGGGCTGTTCGTCGCCTCGCACGGTGCGCTGCTGGCCGGCGCCCGCATGATCTGGTTCTCGCGTTTCGACGCCCGAGCCGTCGTCGAGCGCCTGCCCGAGGCCACGGTCTTCATGGGCGAGCCGACGCTGTACGTGCGCATGCTGGCCGAGCCGGCGCTGGACCGCGAACGCTGCGCGGGCATGCGCCTCTTCGTCAGCGGCTCGGCGCCGCTGCTCGTCGACACCTTCCGCGCCTGGCGCAACCGCACCGGCCACGTGATCCTCGAGCGCTACGGCATGAGCGAGACCGTCATGCTGACCTCCAACCCCTACCGCCCCGAGGACGCGCGGCGCGCCGGCACCGTCGGCCCGGCGCTGCCGGGTGTCGGGCTGCGGGCGCGCGGCGAGGACGGCGAACTGGTGCCGCCGGGCGAGATCGGCGGCATCGAGGTGCGCGGGCCCAACGTCTTCTCGGGCTACTGGCGTTTGCCGGAGAAGACCGCCGAGGAGTTCAGCGCGGACGGCTGGTTCAAGACCGGCGACGTCGGCCGCGTCGACGCCGACGGCTGGGTGACGATCGTCGGGCGCAGCAAGGACCTGGTCATCACCGGCGGCTTCAACGTCTACCCGGCCGAGGTCGAGGCGCTGATCGACGACCTGCCGGGCGTCGTCGAGTCGGCGGTCGTCGGCGTGCCGCACCCGGACTTCGGCGAGGCCGTCGTCGCGGCCGTCGTCGCTCAGCCGGGCGCGACGCTGGACGGCGAGGCGCTGATCGCGGCACTGAAGGACCGCATCGCGCACTTCAAGGTGCCCAAGCGGGTCTTCGTCGTCGCGGAGCTGCCGCGCAACACGATGGGCAAGGTGCAGAAGAACCTGCTGCGCCAGACCTTCCAGCGCAGCTTCTCCGGCTGAGGCGCCGCATCGGCGACCCCAGACCACCACGATGCGGGATCGCGCCGCACACGACGGGAATCCGGGATCGCCTGGCTTTGTCCATGACAAAGCCGAGAGCAAATTTCCGAGTGTCCTGGTTGATTGGGGTCATGTCCCCGCCATAATCACGGAAATGAACAAGACACAGCCGATCCGTCTGTTGCCTGAACCGGGCTGTGGCGGCTGCATGCCCAGCCATGCCGGCTGCGGCGGCGGCTTCGGCCGCCCGTGTCCCGCGCCCGAACTGCGTGGCAACCCGGCGCTGGTGCAAGGCGTGCTGGAGTCGCTGCGCGGCGTCGTCGCCGCCGACGGCGGCAACATCGTCGACCGCCAGCTCGTCAAGGCGCTGCACATCGGCGCCGACGAGGCCGAGCTGACCGTCAGCTTCCCGCCGAGCTGCGGCATCGGCCGCGACCTCGCCGAAGGCGCCTTCCAGGCCCTGCGCCGCGCGCTGCCCGACACCGACGTCTACGTCCGCCACGCGGACTGAGGTTTCCGCTCCCCCAGACAAAAGCCGGGCATCGCCCGGCTTTTTGCATTCCATCCGGCGGCCCGTGCGGGCCGCCGGCGCGACGGAGGTGGTCGTCAGTCCGCGGCGTAGATGTCGCGGTCCTTGGTCTCGCGGATGAACAGCAGGCCGATGACGAAGCACACCGACGCGATGACGATCGGGTACCAGAGGCCGTGGTACATGTTGCCGTTGGCCGCCACCATGGCGAAGGTGATCGACGGCAGCAGGCCGCCGAACCAGCCGTTGCCGATGTGGTACGGCAGGCTCATCGAGGTGTAGCGGATGCGCGTCGGGAACAGCTCGACCAGCATCGCCGCGATCGGGCCGTAGACCATCGTCACGTAGATCACGAGGATGGTCAGGATGCCGACGATGGTCCACCACTGCCCGCCCATGAACTCGATCGGCTTGGCCTTGGCCGGGTAGCCGGCCTCGTTCAGCGTGTCACCCAGCGACTTCTTGAAGTCGGCGATGGCCTTGGTCGATTCCTCCGAGAACTTGTGGCCACCGGCGATCGTCGTCGCCGTCGGCGGCGTGATCGGCGTCTGGCCGATCATCACCACGGTCGGCGAGCCGGCCGGCAGGGCCTCGTTGACGTAGCTGGCCGAGCGTTGCGTCAGCGCGCGCTTGGCGATGTCGCAGGCCGAGGTGAAGTCGACCTCGCGCGCGATCGGGCTGCCCTGGAACGAACAGGTGGCCGGGTCGGCCCGCACGACGATCTCCGAGCGTGCCTGCGCGGCGGCCAGTTCCGGGTTGGCGGTGTTGGTCAGCGCCTTGAACAGCGGGAAGTAGGTCAGCACCGCGAGCAGCATGCCGGCCAGGATGATCGGCTTGCGGCCGATCTTGTCCGACAGCGTGCCGAAGACGACGAAGAACGGCGTGCCGATCAGCAGCGAGGCGGCGATCATGATGTTCGCCGTCGCCGGGTCGACCTTCAGCGAGCTGGTCAGGAAGAACAGCGCGTAGAACTGGCCCGAGTACCAGACCACGCCCTGGCCCATCACCAGGCCGAACAGCGCCAGCAGCACGATCTTCAGGTTCTTCCACTGGCCGAAGCTCTCGGTCAGCGGCGCCTTCGAGGTCTTGCCCTCTTCCTTCATCTTGCGGAACGCGGGCGACTCGTTCATCGACAGGCGGATCCAGACGCTGATCGCCAGCAGCAGGATCGAGACGATGAACGGGATGCGCCAGCCCCAGGCGGCGAAGGCCTCCTCGCCCATCAGCGTGCGCGTGCCGAGGATGACCAGCAGGCTCATGAACAGGCCCATCGTCGCCGTGGTCTGGATCCACGACGTGTAGGCGCCACGCTTGCCTTGCGGCGCGTGCTCGGCGACGTAGGTCGCGGCACCGCCGTACTCGCCGCCGAGCGCCAGGCCCTGCAGGATGCGCAGCAGGATCAGGATGATCGGCGCGGCGATGCCGATCGAGGCATAGGTGGGCAGGATGCCGACGATGAAGGTCGACAGGCCCATGATCAGGATCGTCACCAGGAAGGTGTACTTGCGGCCGATCATGTCGCCCAGGCGGCCGAAGACCAGCGCGCCGAAGGGCCGCACGATGAAGCCGGCGGCGAACGCCAGCAGCGAGGCGATGAACTGCGCCGTGGGGTCCAGCGCGGCGAAGAAGTGCTTGCCGATGAAGACGGCGAGCGAGCCGTACAGGTAGAAGTCGTACCACTCGAAGACCGTGCCCAGCGAGGAGGCGAAGATGACTTTCTTCTCCTCGCGGGTCATCGGCGCTTTCGACGGCATCGCGGCGGTCGTGGCTGCCATGGGGGGTTGTCTCCTGTTGATTTCACGGTGCCGCACGCCCGACGGCGGCACGTGCGGCGCAATGTCGAATCGACCTCTGACCGCTTTCTGACGCCAAACTGAACGTTCGCTGACGATTTCCGGCCTTACCCGCAGCTTTCTTTTCGCATTGCAGAATTTCGGCCGCGGATTCGGGAAATTCCCCAGCGTTTTGCAGCGGTATCAAGAGGCAGTGGATTCCCTCGGTTTTGCACTCCAGCCACGCCCGCGAGGGCCGGAGATCCCGCACCAACCAAACGGTCACTTTGCGACCGTTAAGTAGTTCACGAAAACCTTTCGGTAACTTCCGGCCGCGAGCGATTGAGCTCGATCAAGGAGCACCGATGACCCGCTGGCTGAAGACCCTCATCGCCACGTCCTCCGTCGCCTTGCTCGCCGCCTGTGGCGGCGACGGCGGCGACGACCATCCCGGCACCATCGCCGAGGTGGCGACCGAACGGAACCTGAGCGCGCTCGTCGCCGCGGCCGACAAGGCCGGGCTGGTCGACGAGCTGAGCGCCGAAGACGCGGCGCTGACCGTCTTCGCGCCGACCGACGCGGCCTTCGACGCGCTGGCCACGACACTCGGCTTCGCCGACGCCGGCGCGATGGTCGCCGCGCTCGACGCCGAGACCCTGGGCCGCATCCTCGCCTACCACGTGCTGCCGGCGCGCCGCACCGCCGCCGAGCTCGCCGCCGGCGACGAGCCGACGCTGTACGAGTTCGAAGGCGCGCCGGCGACGCTGGACGTGGCGACCGCCGACGGCGTGACGCTCGGCGACGAGGTGCTGACCCGGGCCCGCGTGACGACGGCCGACGTCGCGGCGCGCAACGGCGTCGTTCACGTCATCGACAAGGTGCTGGTGCCGCCGGGCGTGCTCGACCTCGTGCAGATGGCCAGGCTGAACCCGGCGTTCTCGACGCTGGTGGCGGCGGTCGCCGCCGCCGGGCTGGACGACGACCTGGCCGGCACCGGCCCGTTCACGGTCTTCGCGCCGACCGACGACGCCTTCTCGGCGCTGCTCACGCGCACCGGCCTGAGCGCCGAGCAGTTGCTCGCCTCGCCCGGCCTCGCCGACACGCTGCGCTACCACGTCGTCGCCGGCGACGTGCGCGCCGCCGACGTGCTGGCGCTGCCGAACCCGGCCTTCGTCGACACCCTGCTCGCCGGCAACGACCTGGAGCTGCGCAACGACACGCTGACGCTGGTCGACGACGACGTCGACAGCCCCGACGCGACGATCGCCGCGACCGACGTCATCGCGCGCAACGGCGTCATCCACGTCATCACGCAGGTGCTGATCCCGGCGCCGAACTGAGCGCCGGCGCCGCCGCCCGGTGCGCTAGTAGGCGAGCCGGGCGAGCGCGCTGCGCCGCGAGGCCTCGAGCGCCTCGCCCAGCGTGCGGATGCCCGCGGCCTGCAGCAGCGGGATCATCTTCAGGAAGACCTCGGCGGTGACGATCGCGTCGCCGAGCGCCGTGTGCCGGCCCAGCACCGGCACGCCCAGGCGTTCGGCGATGGCCTCCAGCGAGAGCCGCTCCTGGTTCGGGTGCAGCACCTGCGACAGCAGCAGCGTGTCGAGCACCGGCATGTCGAAACGCACGCCGGCGGCACGCTCCTTCAGCTCGAGGAAACGCAGGTCGAAGGCGGCGTTGTGGGCGACGAGCACGGTGTCGTGGGCGAAGGCGTGCAGCGCCGGCAGCACCTCGCGGATCGTCGGCTGGCCGGCGACCATCGCCGGCGTGATGCCGTGGATCGCGACGGTGCGTTCGGGGATCGCGCGCTGCGGGTCGACGAGCTGCTCGAAGCTCTCGTGGCGGCGCAGCTTGCCGGCGACTATGCGTGTCGCGCCGATCTGGATGATCTCGTCGCCGGCCGAGGGCTCCAGCCCGGTGGTCTCGGTGTCGAACACCGTGTAGGCGAGTTCGGCCAGCGTGCGGTCGGCCAGCTCCAGCGCCATCTCGCGGGTCTGGAACAGGTCGAAGTCGTAGAACTCCGGCCGGCTCTCGCGGCGCGCCAGCAGCCCGCTGTCCAGCGGCTCGGCGGCGTCGGCCAGCGGCAGCAGGAAACGGAAGAACGCCTCGGCACGCACCCGCTCGCGCTCGAACCAGAACGTGCCGCCGTGGCGCTGCACGACGTCGCGCACGGTCAGCGCGCTGGCTTCGCCGCCGACACGCATCGCCTCGGTCTCCCAGGCGACCGCGGTCTCGGTGCTGACGCCGGGGCCGATCCAGGCCAGGTCGAGCTGGGCACGCGTGCCGGCACGCTGCAGCCGGATCTGCACGACCTTGACGCCGTATTCCTCGACGACGCGCCCGGCGAGGAAGACCAGCGCCTGGATCAGCGAGAAGCTGTCGAGCTTGAGCCACAGCGACGGGTCGACCTCGGTGCCGGCGGTGCGGCAGCGGTGCTCGGCCTCGATGCGGCGCAGCGCCGCGGTGACGAAGTCGGCGCCCTGCATGTCCTCCAGCGGCCAGCGCGTGCGCATCGTCTCGGTCGTGTAGTGCGCCAGCTCGCCGATGCGGTGGCCCAGCGCACGCACCTCGTCGCGGATCACGCCCTGCAGCCGCGCCGCGGTGGCGGCGTCCAGCGCCGGGTCGTCGATCAGCTCGACGGCGGCCTGCAGGTTGGCCAGCGACGCACGCCCGGCCTCGGTGTGCTCATGCAGCCGGCGGTCGCGTTCGGACTCCTCGGCGAAGTCGCGCGTGATGTTGTCCAGCATCAGCACGAAGCCGGCAAGCGGGCCGCCGTCGTGCTCGCGCACCGGCGCCAGCTGCACACGCAGCAGCTGGCCGCCGCGTGTCGCGGTGACGAACTGCGCCGACGGGTGCGCGACGCCGCGCTGCAGCCGCTGCTGCACCATCTCCAGCGCATGGGCGACGAGCGCGCGGTCGAAGACGGCGTAGATCGAACGGCCGATGCCCAGGTACTCGGCGCCGCCGATCGCCGGCGCCGGCGACAGCGCGCGGAACTGCAGCCGCGCGCGGCCGTTGTAGAGCAGGATGCGGCCGTCGAGGTTGCAGACGACGACGCTCTGCGCCAGCTCGGACATCAGCGCCGCCAGCCGGCTCTTCTCCTGCTCGACCTGGCGGCTGGCCTCGCGCACCCGCGCCTCGACGTCGGCGCGCCAGGCCGCGCGCTCGCGCAGCAGGCGGTTGACGGTGTCGACCAGCGCGCGGCTGCCGGCGCTGCCGCGCGGCTCCAGCTCGCGCCCCGGCGCACCGGCCAGCAGCACCTGCAGCAGCTCGGCGATGCGCCCCGGAGCGGCGCCGAAGTGGTGCCAGGCCCAGCGCATCCCGACGCCGGCGGCGATGGCGACGACGACCAGCGCCAGCACCAGCAGCGCCGCGCGCGGCCCGAGCAGCGCGCCCAGCGCCGCGGCCTCGGCCGGCGCCAGCGTCAGCAGCAGCAGCGCCGCCACCAGCGCCGCCGCCAGCAGCAGGGTCGCCGCCGGCGCCAGCGCGGCCAGCCACTCGTGGCGGTCGGGTTTCATGAAAGCAGCTGGCGCACCCGCTCGGCGAGCTCACGCGTGGAGAACGGCTTGGCGACGTAGGCGTCGGCGCCCAGCCCCAGGCCCTGCGCGACGTCGGTCTCGCCGCAGCGGGCGCTGAGCAGCAGGCACTTGGTCGTGGCGCAGGCCTCGTCGGCGCGCAGCGCCTGCAGCACCTCGAAGCCGCTGCGGCCGGGCATCACGACGTCCATCAGCAGCAGGTCGGGATGTTCGCGGCGCGCCGTGTCCAGCGCCTCGATGCCGTCGCGCGCGACCAGCACGCGCCAGCCTTCGCGCTTCATCAGGAACTCGAGCGGGATGACGCTGTTGGCCTCGGCGTCGGCCAGGAGCACGGTCTTCATCGGGAGTCTCCTCTCGTCGCGGCGCAGGCGGCCGGCGGGCGCGTCGTCGCGGCGCCCGGCGCGATGCTGCGCGATCCGGGCGCGCCGCGCCAGTGGCGGCGAACCCGCGGAGCCGGGACGACGGATTGCCGCGCCATCGTTCAGAGCTTGTCGAAGCGGAAGTGCTGGCGCAGGTAGGCGCGCAGGCGCTTGACGACGGCCAGCGAGTCGCGCAGCGGCTCGCGCTCGAGCAGGCCCAGCGACGCGGGCTGGATCTCGTTGCCGGCCACGCGCCCGGCGGCCTGCGCCTGCAGCTGGTGCTGCAGGCGCAGCGTCATCAAGAGGTGCAGCGCGTCCTCGAGGTCGCGTGCCAGCGTCGTGTCCAGCGCACCGGCGGCGACCAGCGCGTGCAGCCGCGCGACGGTGCCGGTCTCGCGCAGGTGGCGCTGCAGTGCCAGCGCGCGCACGCCCTGCACGATCGGGAACAGGCCCAGCTTCTTCAGGTCGAGTGCCGCCTCGTCGCGCCGGCCGGGCAGCCAGCCCAGCCAGTGGTGCGGCTCCTGGAACTGGTCGGCGGCGGCGGCGAAACGCGCGAGGTAGGCGTCGTGGTCGCCGAACAGCCGGTGCAGGTGCTCGCGCAGGCCGTCGAGCAGCGTCGCGTCGCCGGCCACCGCGGCGGCGTCGCAGAAGATCGCCAGCCGCATCGGGCCCTCGGCGTCGCGGCCCATCACCCAGTCGCGCAGCTGCTCGCGCCACTCGGCGACCGGGCGCCGCCACAGCGGGTTGGTGACCATGATGCCGCCGGGGCACGGCGGGTAGCCGAAGTTGGCCAGCGCGGCGCTGAAGCGCTGCACCGCGGTCTCGGTCTCGGGGTGCTCGAAACCGTCGCGCAGGATCAGCGCATTGTCCTGGTCGGTCTTCAGCACCTGCTCGCCGCGGCCTTCGCTGCCCATCACGACGAGGCAGCTCGCGGCCACCAGCTCGGCCGGCGCGACCAGCGACCAAAGGCGCTGGAACAGCCGCGCGTGCAGCTCGCCAACGAGGTGCGCGATGCGTTCGACGTGCACGCCGCTGGCGGCGAACAGGCCGACCATGCGGTCGATCTGCAGCGCCGCGGCCTTCAGCTCGTCGACCGAGCCGGCCTCGTCGATCTGCAGCGCCGCCAGGTGCGAGTGATTGGCGACGAAGCTCACCAGGTCGAGCTGGCCGAGCAGGCCGACGATGCGTTCGCCGTCGCGCACCAGCACGCGGTGCACGCGGTGGCGGACCATCAGCCACAGCGCCTCGAAGACCTCGGCGTCGGCCTGCACGGCGATCACCGGGAAACGCGCGACCTCGCGCACCGCCAGCGCCGCCGGCGGCTCGGGCCGCAGCAGCGCGTCGCGCAGGTCGGTGGTGGTGAAGATGCCCAGGCGTTCGCCGTCCTGCACCAGCGCGTGGGTCAGACCACGCTCGGACAGCTGGCGGCACAGCGACACGAGGTCGGTGCCGCCATCGACGACGAAAGCCTTGCGGACGTAGGCGTCGCGCACCCGCGCCGTGACCAGCGACAGCACTTCCTGCCGGGGGTCGGACACGGGTGCGGGCCTCGCGTCAGTGGCCGCTGGCCGCGGCGGCGCCGATGCCGGTCTCCGACCGCACCTGCTGCGCCAGGAAGCCGGCGCGGTCGGCCTTGGCGCGGGCGCTCTTGTCGAGCACCGAGAACAGCCAGATGCCGACGAAGCCGATGGTCATCGAGAACAGCGCCGGGCTGGTGTAGGGGAACAGCGCCGAGCCCTTGGGGTTGCCCAGCGTCGCTTCCCACACCGACGGCGAGACGATGGTCAGGCCGACCGAGGAGATCAGGCCGAGGAAACCGCCGATCACCGCGCCCTTGGTCGTGCAGTCCTTCCACAGCACGCTCATGAAGAGCACCGGGAAGTTGGCCGACGCCGCGATCGCGAAGGCCAGCGAGACCATGAAGGCGATGTTCTGCTTCTCGAAGGCGATGCCGAGCACGACGGCGACGATGCCCAGGCAGACGGTCGTGATGCGCGACACCTTCAGCTCGGCGGCGCTGTCGGCCTTGCCCTTCTTGATGACCGTGGCGTAGAGGTCGTGCGAGACCGCCGAGGCACCCGACAGCGTCAGGCCGGCGACCACCGCGAGGATGGTCGCGAAGGCCACCGCCGAGATGAAGCCGAGGAAGACGTTGCCGCCGACCGCGTTGGCCAGGTGCACCGCGGCCATGTTGTTGCCGCCCAGCAGCCCGCCCTTGGCGTCGAGGAAGCCGGGGTTGGTCAGCACGAAGGTGATCGCGCCGAAGCCGATGATGAAGGTCAGCAGGTAGAAGTAGCCGATCCAGCCGGTGGCCCACATCACCGACTTGCGCGCTTCCTTGGCATTGGGCACGGTGAAGAAGCGCATCAGGATGTGCGGCAGGCCGGCGGTGCCGAACATCAGCGCCATGCCGAAGCTGATCGCCGAGATCGGGTCCTTCACGAAGTTGCCCGGGCCCATGATCGACTGGCCCGCGGCCGCCGCCTCCTCGGCCGTCTTGCCGCCGCTGGCGGCCAGGTCAGCCTTGACGCGCACCGCGTCGGCGAACATCGCCTCCGGCGAGAAGCCGTAGTGCAGCATCACCATGAAGGCCATGAACGACGCGCCGCCCAGCAGCAGGCAGGCCTTGATGATCTGCACCCAGGTGGTGGCCGTCATGCCGCCGAACAGCACGTAGACCATCATCAGCGCGCCGACGATGACCACCGCGATCCAGTACTCCAGGCCGAACAGCAGCTTGATCAGCTGGCCGGCGCCGACCATCTGCGCGATCAGGTAGAACGCGACGACGACCAGCGTGCCCGAGGCCGCGAACACGCGCACCGGCGTCTGCTCGAAGCGGAACGCGGCGACGTCGGCGAAGGTGAACTTGCCCAGGTTGCGCAGGCGCTCGGCCATCAGGAAGGTGATGACCGGCCAGCCGACGAGAAAGCCGATCGAGTAGATCAGGCCGTCGAAGCCGGAGGCCATCACCGCCGCCGAGATGCCCAGGAACGAGGCCGCCGACATGTAGTCGCCGGCGATCGCCAGGCCGTTCTGGAAGCCGGTGATGCCGCCGCCGGCGGTGTAGAAGTCGGCGGCGCTCTTGGTCTTGGACGCGGCCCACTTCGTGATGTAGAGCGTGGCGACGACGAACAGGCCGAACATGCCGATGGCCGTCCAGTTGGTCGCCTGCTTGGCGGCCTGGCCGAGGTCGGCCCCGGCGGCCCAGACCGCGGCGGAGACGCCGCCGAGCGCGGCCAGCGTGAGCAGACGGCGCAGATGGGTGGAGAGAGAGTTTGAACGCATCGTGTCAGCCCTCGATGGCGCCAAACGCCACTTCTTTTGCATGAATCTGGATCATCGAGCGGACGCCGCGGACGGGCTCCGACCGGCCGCTGGCGGCGCCCCCTTGAGGGGGAGCGCCGAAGGCGCTGCGGGGGTGGGTCATTTCAGCACCGCCTTGGCGACTTCGTCGGCCAGATCGTCGTAGGTCTTGTTGGCACGCTGCACGTAGATCGCCGTGATGACGATCGTGAAGACGATGACGCCGAAGCCGATGGGAATGCCCAGCGTCATCACGCCGTCGCCCAGGCGCTGGGCGAGAAACTGCTTGTCGAAGGCGACGAGCAGGATGAAGCCGTAATAGACGACCATCATCGCCGCCGTCAGCCACCAGCCGAAGCTCGAGCGCTTGGACTTCAGTTCCTGGTACTTCGGGTGGCTCGCGATACGTCGTGCGAGTTCTGCGTCCATGGGTTGTCTCCGGAATTTGAGGACTTGGCACCCATGGTTCGTGCGCGGACTGACCGAGTTCTGACGGTTCGCCAACAGGGCCTGACGCCGAGCTGAACGTTCGCTTACAAGAGCGCCGGCTCTCCTGGGAGCGTGGCCCCTGGGGATCACCTCTCCCGATTTGCCCTATCAGGGATAGTCCCGACCGGGGTTCCGACGCTGGTCAACCGGTGGCTCCGGGATGTCCCGGAGTGCGTTCAGCGCGTGGGGTTGCGCAGGCGGTCGGCGAGCATCGGCAGGCCGTCCAGGCCCCAGAACTGCTCGCCGTCGAACTCGACGGTCGGCACGCCGAAGACGCCGCGTGCGGCGGCCTCCTCGGTGTGGGCCCGCAGCGCGGCTTTCACGGCGTCGCCGGCCGGGTCGGCCGCCGGCGCCAGCGTCGCGGCCAGCGCCGCCAGGCGCGCCGGGTCGTGCGGGTCGCCGCCTTCGGCCCAGACATGGCGCAGCACGGCCTCGACGACACGCCGGTTGGGCCCGCAGGCGATGATCAGCCGCAGCAGCGGCAGCGAGCTGAACGGGTGCGGCTGCGGCATCTCGAACGGCAGCCCGTGCTGCGCCGCCAGCCAGCGCGTGCGGCGGTAGATCCAGTCGCGTTTGGGCGCCACGTCGACCGGCGCCTTCTGGCCCCAGTGCTGCAGCAGCGCGCCCAGCAGCACCGGGCGGTACTCGACCTCGACGTCCAGGCCTTCGAGCACGTCGGGCAGGCGCTCGAACGCCAGGTAGGCGTACGGCGAGACGACGTCGAAGCGGAAGACCAGGCGGTTCATCGTGGTACTGCGGGGCGCTGCTGCCAGACGACGCGGCGTTCGGCCAGGCGCTCGAGCACGGCGCGGCGCTCGTCGTCGGCCATCGTCGACCAGGCGGCGATCTCGTCGAGCGTTCGCAGGCAGCCTTCGCACCAGCCGCTGGCGGCGTCCATGCGGCAGACGTCGATGCAGGGCGAGGGCACGCCGGAGCCGAAACGTGTGCTCATGGCTGCTGCACCACGTCGGCGACCGGCGCGCCGGTCAGGCGCTCCAGCTCGGCCGGCGACAGCTTGAAGACGCCGTGCGGATGCCCGGCGGCGGCCCAGATGACGTCGAAGCGGAACAGGTCGCGGTCGATCAGCGTGAAGGCCGGCGTCGCATGCGCCAGCGGCGAGACGCCGCCGATCGAGAAGCCGGTGCGCGCCTTGACGAAGTCGGCGTCGGCACGGCCCAGCGCGCCGGCGATCGCCGCGACGCGCTTCTCGCAGACGCGCCGGTCGCCCGAGGTGACGACCAGCACCGCGCTGTCGTCGGCCTTGCGGCGGAAGATGACGCTCTTGGCGATCTGGCCGACCTCGACGCCCAGCGCCGCAGCCGCTTCGGCCGAGGTGCGCGCCGGCGTTTCCAGCCACAGCGGCGCATGCGGGTGGCCACGTTCGGCCAGGGCGCGCGTGACGCGCTGGAAACCTTCGGGACGGTCGAGCAGGGAATCGATGGCGTTCATGGTTCAGCAAGAAGCGGCGGCGGCGCGCCGCGCCAGCAGCGCACGCGCGGCGCGCGAAGCCGTGGGCCGGCCGACGACGCCCGAGATGTAGGCGCCGGCGTCGACGAGTCGGTCCAGGTCCAGCCCGGTGTCGATGCCCAGGCCGTGCAGCAGGTAGACCACGTCCTCGGTGGCGACGTTGCCGGTCGCGCCCTTGGCGTAGGGGCAGCCGCCGAGGCCGGCGATGCTGGTGTCGAAGACGTGCACGCCGAGGTCCAGGCAGGCCAGGATGTTGGCCAGCGCCTGGCCGTAGGTGTCGTGGAAGTGGCCGCTGACCTCGGCCAGCGGGTAGTGCTTCAGCGCGCGCTCCAGCGCGCGCTGCGCGGCCAGCGGCGTGCCGACGCCGATCGTGTCGGCGATGCCGACGTGGTCGACGCCGATGGCCTTCAGGCCGACGACGACACGTTCGACCTCGTCCGGTGTGACCTCGCCCTGGTAGGGGCAGCCGAGCGCGCAGGACACGGCGCCGCGCACCTTGACGCCGGCGGCGTGCGCCGCCGCGACGACCGGCGCGAAACGCTCCAGGCTCTCGGCGATCGAGCAGTTGATGTTGCGCCGGCTGAAAGCCTCGCTGGCGGCACCGAAGACGACGACTTCGTCGGGGCGCGTGGCCAGCGCCGCTTCCAGCCCCTTCAGGTTGGGCGTCAGCACCGAGTAGCGCACGCCGGCGCGGCGTTCGATGCCGGCCATGACCTGCGCCGCGTCGGCCATCTGCGGCACCCACTTCGGGCTGACGAAGCTGGTGACCTCGATCTCGCGGCAGCCAGCGTCCTGCAGCCGGCGCACGAGCTCGATCTTCTCGGCGGCGCCGACCGGCGCGGCCTCGTTCTGCAGGCCGTCGCGCGGGCCGACCTCGACCAGGGTGACACGGTCCGGTTTCATCGCCGGGCACTATAGCGAGCGGGGCATCGCCCGGCCGGCCGGCGGGTCCGGACGGCGCTCATTCGTCCCCCGACAGGCGCAGCAGCTCGGTGCCTTCGGCGACCGTGTCGCCGGCGCGCACCAGCAGCGCCTCGACGACGCCGTCGCGCGGCGCGGCGATCGTGTGCTCCATCTTCATCGCCTCCAGCACCGCCAGCGCCTGGCCGCGGCGCACCGTCTGGCCGGCCTCGACGGCGACGGCGACGATCTTGCCGGGCATCGGCGCCGTCAGCCGGCCGGCTTCGCCGGCGTGGTCGCCGGCATGGGCGATCGGGTCGTGCAGCGTGACGAGCAGCTGGCCGGCCGGCGCGAAGACGGCGCGCCTGTCGCCGTCGCGGTGCACGGCCAGCAGCACCCGCTCGTCGCCCAGCCGCACTTCGTGGCGGCCGTCGCCGAGCGCGCGCAGCGCCAGCGGCCATCGGCGCTCGCCGAGTTCGAGCACGGCCTCGCCGTCGTGGCGGCGCTGCACGACGGCGATGTGGCGTTCGCCGCCGATCTCGAGCTCGAAGCGCCGGCGCGCGCCGCCGTGCAACCGCCAGCCGTCGCGCCGCGACCAGGGGTCGGCGTCGACCGTCGCCGCCTCGGCGGCCCAGGCGTCGGCGACGACCGCGGCCGCGGCCCACTCGGGCGCCAGCCCCGGCGCGTCGAACAGCGCCGCGTGCTCGCGTTCGATCAGCGCCGTGTCCAGGTCGGCCTGGGCGAAGGCGCGGCTGGCGACGACGCGGCGCAGGAAGGCGACGTTGGTGGCGGGGCCGACGAGCTGCGTCGCCGCCAGCGCCGCGTCCAGCCGCGCCAGCGCCTGGGCGCGGTCCTCGCCCCAGACGATCAGCTTGGCGATCATCGAGTCGTACCAGGGCGTGATCTCGTCGCCTTCGCCGAAACCGCCGTCCAGCCGCGGCAGGCGCTCGTCGCGGCGGAAGGCCACGTGTTCGGGCCAGCGGGCGACCACCAGCCGCCCGGTCGCCGGCAGGAAACCGGCCTCGGGGTTCTCGGCACAGATGCGGGCCTCGATCGCGTGGCCGCGCTGCACGATGTCGGCCTGGCGCGCCGGCAGCGGCTCGCCGGCGGCCACCCGCAGCTGCCACTCGACGAGGTCCAGCCCGGTCACGGCCTCGGTCACCGGGTGCTCGACCTGCAGCCGCGTGTTCATCTCCATGAAATAGAAACGCAGGTCGCCGTCGTCGCGCTCCTCGGCGATGAACTCGACGGTGCCGGCGCCGACGTAGCCGACGGCCTGCGCCGCGGCCACCGCGGCGGCGCCCATCTCGGCGCGGCGCGCCGCCGTCAGCCCGGGCGCCGGCGACTCCTCCAGCACCTTCTGGTGCCGGCGCTGCACCGAACAGTCGCGTTCGCCGAGGTGGATGCAGTGCCCCTGCGTGTCGGCGAAGACCTGGATCTCGATGTGGCGCGGCTTGAGCACGTAGCGCTCGACGAGCACGTGGGCGTCGCCGAAGCTGGCCTGGGCCTCGCGTTGGCAGGACGCCAGCGCGGCGACGAAGTCCTCGGCGCGGTCGACCCGGCGCATGCCTTTGCCGCCGCCGCCGGCGCTGGCCTTGATCAGCACTGGATAACCGATGCGCGCCGCTTCGTCGGCCAGGCGCGCCGGGTCGTTGTCCTCGCCGTGGTAACCCGGCACCAGCGGCACGCCGGCTTCGGCCATCAGCGCCTTGGCCGCGGCCTTGCTGCCCATCGCGCGGATCGCCGCCGGCGGCGGGCCGATGAAGACCAGCCCGGCGTCGGCGCAGGCCTGGGCGAACTCCTCGTTCTCGCTCAGGAAACCGTAGCCCGGGTGCACGGCCTCGGCGCCGGTGGCGCGTGCGGCCTCCAGGATGCGCGGCCAGCGCAGGTAGCTGTCGCGCGGCGCCGCGCCGCCGATCGCCACGGCCTCGTCGCAGGCCATCACGTGGCGCGCGCCGGCGTCGGCGTCCGAAAACACGGCGACGGTGCGCGCGCCCAGGCGGCGCGCGGTGGCGGCGACGCGGCAGGCGATCTCGCCGCGGTTGGCGATCAGGATCTTGCGGAACATCGGCTCTCTCTCGGGTGCGAGCGGGTTCAGGACGGGCGTGGCCGCCAGCGCGCCAGCAGCCCCTTGAGGACACGCCAGAGCACGGCGACGGCGACCAGGCAGGCGACGGTGGCCAGCGCGACGGCGGCGATCGCCGCCACCGGGTGCTGCCAGGCCAGCCACAGCAGCGCCGGCACCGCCGCGTCGCCGGCCAGCGACAGCGCGACGTTGCTGAAGGGCTCGGGCGAGGTGTTGGCCGCGGCGCGCACGCTGGCCTTGGCGGCGTGCGCGCTGGCCGCCAGCCCGCCGCCGAGCAGCGCCGCGAGCAGCGTCCAGGTCGCCGAGTCGGCGCCGATCGCCGCCGCGGCCAGCGCCGCGCCGGCGGGGATGCGCAGCAGCGTCTGCACGCCGTCCCAGACGGTGTCGACGGCGGGGATCTTGTCGGCCAGGAACTCGACCGCGCTCATCAGCCCGCTGGCGCCCAGCACTAGCGGCTGCTGCAGGATCTGCAGACCCGGCGGCAACTCGACCCAGCCGAGGAAGCCGATGGCGCCGGTGATGAACAGCACCGCGTACAGACGCAGCCCGCTGGCCCAGCCGAGTGCGGCGGCCAGCGCGACGAGCTGCGTCGTGTCCAGGTTCATCGCCAGGCCGGGTCGCGTTTGCCGAGGAAGGCCGAGACGCCTTCGCGGCCTTCCGAGCCGGCACGCGCGTCGGCGATGCGGCGTGCGGTGTCGGCGCGCAGCGCGGCGTCGATCTCGCGGCCGGCGAGGTCCTGCACCAGGCGTTTGCAGGCGCGCACGGCCTGCGGGCCATTGGCGGCGATGGTGGCGACGAGTTCGGCGACCTTGGCGTCCAGCGCCTCGGGCGCGACGCACTCGTGCACGAAGCCCAGCGCCTTCGCTTCGGCGGCGCTGAATCGCTCCGCGGTGACGAAATAGCGCCGCGCCGCCTGCTCGCCGAGCGCGCGCACGACGTAAGGGCCGATCGTCGCCGGCAGCAGCCCGAGCCGGGCCTCGCTGAGGCAGAACTGCATGCCGTCGGCGGCGACGAGCACGTCGCAGACCGCCGCCAGCCCGACACCGCCGGCGTAGCAGTCGCCGTGCAGCCGGCCGATCACCGGCACCGGGCAGCGCCAGACGGTCCACAGCATCTCGGCCAGGCGCGCGGCGTCGGCCTGGTTCTCGTCCCAGGAGTAGCCGGCCATCGCCCGCATCCAGCCCAGGTCGGCACCGGCGCAGAAGGCCTTGCCGCGGCCGCCGAGCACGACGACCCGCAGCGCCTCGTCGGCGGCGAAGGCGGCGAAAGCCGCCGTCAGCTCGGCGACGACACCGTCGTTGAAGGCGTTGCGCACTTCCGGCCGGTTCAGCCAGACCTCGGCGAGCTGCGGCGACGGGCGGCGGATCTCCAGCGTCGTCGGGTTCATCGCGCAGCCTCGGCCTGCAGCAGGTAGACCAGATCGAGCTCGGGCGCCGGGCGGCCCAGCAGGGTCAGCGCGGCGCTGATCTGGCCGCGGTGGTGCGTCGCGTGGTTGAAGACGTGGGCCAGCGTCGCCGCGAACGGCAGCGACACCGTGCCGCCGGCCAGGCGCAGATAGTCCAGCCGGCCGCCGAACCGCGCCGCCGGCCAGCCGGCGATCAGCGGCAGCCAGGCTTCGGCGCCGTCGAGCAGGCGCTGGCGCAGCCGGACGCGCTCGCTCTCCAGCTCTTCGTCCAGGCGCATCGGCGGCGTCGTGCCGTCGGTGAAGCGCGCCGACCACAGCCGGTGCTCGGCGACCAGCAGGTGGTTCAGCGTGCCGTGAATGCTGCGGAAATACAGCCCCAGGTCGCGGCGGTAGTCGGCCTCGGGCACGGCGTCGACGGCGTCGAGCAGGCGGCGTGTCGCCCAGACGTTGTAGCGCGCCAGGCTGGTGAGGTGTTCACGCAGCGCCTCGGCGCCGGAATCGGGGGGCGTCGTCATGCTCGTCACATGCGGAAGACGCCGAAACGCGGCGTCTCGGGAATCGGCGCGTTGAGGCTAGCCGACAGCGCCAGCGCGAGCACACGGCGCGTGTCGGCCGGGTCGATGACGCCGTCGTCCCAGAGCCGGGCGCTGGCGTAGTACGGGTGCGCCTGGCGCGCGAACTGTTCCAGGATCGGCTGCTTGAAGGCCGCTTCGTCCTCGGCCGGCCAGGTGCCGCCCTTGGCTTCGATGGCGTCGCGGCGCACGGTCGCCAGCACGCTGGCGGCCTGCTCGCCGCCCATCACGCCGATGCGCGCGTTCGGCCACATCCACAGCAGGCGAGGCCCGTAGGCGCGGCCGCACATGCCGTAGTTGCCGGCGCCGAAGCTGCCGCCGATGATCACCGTGAACTTGGGCACCGTCGCCGTCGCCACCGCGGTGACCATCTTCGCGCCGTGTTTGGCGATGCCCTCGGCCTCGGCCTTGCGGCCGACCATGAAGCCGGTGATGTTCTGCAGGAACACGAGCGGCACGCGGCGCTGGCAGCACAGCTCGATGAAGTGCGCGCCCTTCATCGCACTCTCGGAGAACAGCACGCCGTTGTTGGCGACGATGCCCACCGGCATGCCTTCGATGTGCGCGAAGCCGGTGACCAGCGTCGTGCCGTAGCGCGCCTTGAACTCGTCGAACTCCGAGCCGTCGACCAGGCGTGCGATGACCTCGTGCACGTCGAAGGGCTTGCGCGGGTCGGTCGGGATGACGCCGTGCAGTTCGGCCGGGTCGAACAGCGGTGGCCGCGGCGGCTGCAGGCGCAGCGGGGCCGGCTTCTGCCAGTTGAGGTTGGCGACCACCGCGCGTGCGATCGCCAGCGCGTGCAGGTCGTTCTCGGCCAGGTGGTCGGCGACGCCCGACAGCCGCGTGTGCACGTCGCCGCCGCCCAGGTCCTCGGCGCTGACGACTTCGCCGGTGGCCGCCTTCACCAGCGGCGGGCCGCCGAGGAAGATCGTGCCCTGGTTCCGCACGATGATGGTCTCGTCGCTCATCGCCGGCACGTAGGCGCCGCCGGCGGTGCACGAGCCCATCACGACGGCGATCTGCGGGATGCCCAGCGCCGACATCTGCGCCTGGTTGTAGAAGATGCGGCCGAAGTGCTCGCGGTCGGGGAAGACCTCGTCCTGGTTCGGCAGGTTGGCGCCGCCGGAGTCGACGAGGTAGACGCAGGGCAGACGGTTCTCCTGCGCGATCTCCTGCGCCCGCAGGTGCTTCTTCACCGTGACCGGATAGTAGGTGCCGCCCTTCACGGTGGCGTCGTTGCAGACGACCATGCACTCGACGCCGCTCACGCGGCCGATGCCGGCGATCAGCCCGCCGCCCGGCGCGGCGCCGTCGTACAGGCCGAGGCCGGCGAGCGCGCCGATCTCCAGGAACGGCGTGTCGGGATCGAGCAGCATCTCGACCCGCTCGCGCGGCAGCAGCTTGCCGCGTGCCGTGTGCTTGGCGCGTGCGGCCTCGCCGCCGCCTTCGGCGATGCGCGCGAGCTGGGCGTTGAGGTCGCCGACGAGCTGGCGCATCGCCAGCGCGCTGGCCTGGAACTCCTCCGAGCGCGGGTTGAGCTGCGAGTTCAGGACCGGCACGGTGTCTCCCGCGGCCGTCAGGAACGGCCGATTGACGTTTACGTTAACGTCAATTCTGACAGCGCCCCCGTGCCGCCGCCTCAGGGACGGCCCGGAGACCGGGCGCCCCCGAGGCCGATCCTCGGATAAGCGCACGGACATGGGCCCGGGCGTAGCATGGGCCGCATGGTGTGGCTCGAAACGTCGCTGGCCGCCGTGGCCATCGCCGCGGCCCTGGCGATGCGGCCGTGGCGCGGCGTCGGCCCCGCAGGTCCGCCCTGGCCCTGGCTGGCCTGGGCCGCCATGCTGCCGTTGATGTGGGGCGCCGACCGCTACGCGGACAGCGCGGTGGCGCAGCCGCTGTCCGGCGCCTGCCTGCTGATGCTGATGATGGGCTGGCCGCTGGCCGTGCTGGCGCTGGTGCCGGTCGCGCTGGTGACGATGTTCGCCGGCGGGCTGACGCCCGAGGCCGGCCTCGAACGTTTCGTCTGGCTGGGCCTGGTGCCGGCGACGATGGCCGTCGTGCTCGGTGCCGCGGTGCGGCGCTGGCTGCCCAAGCACCTGTTCGTCTACATCCTCGGCCGCGGCTTCTTCGTCACCGCGGTCGCCGGTGCGCTGGCCGGCGCGCTGGCCGCGGCGCTGCACCCGCCGCCGAACGGCCTGGGCGGAGACGACCTGGCGCTGGCGCGCTGGCTCGCCGCCTGGGGCGACGCCTGGCTGGCCGGCATCCTGGTCGCGATCTTCGTCGCCTTCCGCCCGCACTGGCTGGCGACCTACACCGACCGGCTGTACTTACCGAAAGTGTGAGCCCCGGCCGCCAGGCGGCCGCCCCCGAGGGGCTACCGAAGCCGACCGGGAGACCCGGATCGGCTTCGGCCCGTTTGCCTCCGCCGCACCCCCTGGCCGCCGATGGCGGCCTGTCCCCGCGGGGACTGCACGCCGGCCGCCAGGCGGCCGGGGCTCACAGTCAGTCTCGCCAGAAGGCGGGCATGAAGAGGACGAGGACCGTCAGCAGTTCCAGCCGCCCGACCAGCATCGCGAACGCGCAGATCCAGGTCTGCAGGTCGCTCAGGCTGCCGTAGTTGACCGCCGGGCCGACCTCGCCGAGGCCGGGGCCGATGTTGTTGACGCAGGCGATGACGGCGGTGAAGGCCGTCACCGGCTCCAGCCCGGTGGCCAGCAGCGCCATCGTCAGGCCGACCAGCACCGCGCCGTAGGTCATCATGTAGCCGATGACGTTCTGCATCGTGCGGTCGCTGATCGCCCGGCCGTTGAGCACGACGGGGTTGACGACGTTGGGATGCACGATGCGCACGAACTCGTGGCGCGCCTGCTTGAGCAGCAGGATCAGCCGGACCATCTTGATGCCGCCGCCGGTCGAGCCGGCACAGGTGGCGAAGCAGCCCAGCAGGATCATCCACAGCGACGCGAACAGCGGCCACTGCGCGTAGTCGTAGGTCGCGTAGCCGGCGGTCGTGGCCACCGAGACGACGTGGAACACCGAGTGGCGCAGCGCCAGCGCCAGGCTGTCGTAGGCGCCGCTGCCCCAGAGGTACAGCGCGATCAGCACCGCGCTGCCGAGCACCACGAGGTAGAAGGCGCGCGCCTCGGCGTTGCGCCACAGCGGCGCCGGCGAACGCTCGCGCCAGACGACGTAGTACATCGTCAGGTTCACGCCCGACAGCATCATGAAGACGATCGCCACGGCCTCGATGTCGCGCGAGTTCCAGTGGCCGAAACTGGCGTCGTAGGACGAGAAGCCGCCCAGGCTGACGGTGGAGCCCGTGTGCACGAAGGCGTCGAACCAGCTCATGCCGGCGGCGCGGTAGGCCAGCGCGCAGGCCAGCGACAGCAGCACGTAGACGCCCCAGATCGCGCGCGCAGTGTCGGCGATGCGCGGCGTCAGCTTGCTGTCCTTCATCGGCCCGGTGACCTCGGCACGGAACAGCTGCGAGCCGCCGATGCCCAGCATCGGCAGGATGGCCACCGCCAGCACGATGATGCCCAGTCCGCCGACCCAGGTCATCAGGCAGCGCCAGACGTGCACCGCGCCGGGCATCGCGTCCAGCCCCGAGAAGGCCGTGCCGCCCGAGGCGGTGAGCGCCGAGACGGCCTCGAAGTAGACGTCGGTGACCGAGGCCTGGGGCAGCATCAGCGCCAGCGGCAGCGCGCCGAAGGCCGGCAGCACGGTCCAGGTCAGGCCGACGAGCAGGAAGCCGTCGCGCGGCTGCAGGTCGCGGCGGAAGCGCCGCGTCATCAGGCTGGCGGCGGCGCCGATGGCGAAGCTGGTGGCCGCCGCCTTCACCAGCGCGTCGACGACCGGCTCGCCGGCATAGACGGCCCAGGCCAGCGGCACCAGCATCAGCAGCGAGAACCCCGCCACCATGCGGCCGATCAGCGCGACAACGGCAAGCGCGTCCATCGCCGGGCTCAGAAGAAGAAGGTGGCCGACACCTGGAACAGGCGTTCGACCTCGCGCAGCAGGCGCTTGGTCGGCACGAAGACGATGACGTGGTCGCCGGTCTGCACCACCGTGTCGTGGTGGGCGATCAGCACCTCGGCGCGCGCACGCTGGCGTTTGCCGTCGGCGTCCTCCAGCCCGCGCACGATGGCGCCGACCTGCGCGCCGGCCGGCAGCGCGATCTCGTCGATGCGCCGGCCGGCCATGCGGCAGGTCTTGCGGTCGCCGCGCACCACGCCTTCGAGCGCCTCGGCGGCGCCGTGGCGCAGGCTGTGCACGGCCTCGACGTCGCCGCGGCGCACGTAGGCCAGCAGCTCGCCGATGACGGTCTGCGCCGGCGAGATCGCGATGTCGATCTGCCCGCCCTGCACCAGGTCGGCGTAGGCCTGGCGGTTGATCAGCGAGAACACGCGCCGCGCGCCCAGCCGCTTGGCCAGCAGGCAGGCCATGATGTTGTCCTCGTCGTCGTCGGTCAGCGCGAGGAACAGGTCCATGTCGCGCACGCCTTCGCTCTCGAGCAGCTCCTCGTCGGTGACGTCGCCCTCGAGCACCAGCACCGGCGCCGGCAGCTCGGTGGCCAGGTACTCGCAGCGCGTGCGGCCGCGTTCGATCAGCTTGATGCGGTAGCTGGCCTGCAGCTCGCGCGCCAGGCGCAGCCCGACCTTGCCGCCACCGCCGATCATCAGCCGGCGCACCGGCTCGACACGCGGCGCCAGCGCGTGCAGCACGCGGCGGATGTCGGCGGTGGCGGCGAGCACGAAGACCTCGTCGCCGGGTTCGATGCGCGTGTCGCCGCTGAGCGAGTCGATGACCTTGTCGCCGCGGTAGACGGCGACGACACGCATCGGTGCGCTCGGCGCCAGCGCCGGGATCTCGGACAGGCAGTGCTGGACCAGCGGCGCGCCGGGGCCGGCGCGCACCGCGATCAGGCTCACCAGCCCGTCGGCGAACTCCAGCACCTGCAGCGCCTCGGGGTACTCGATCAGCTTGCGGATGTAGGCGGTGACGCTCTGCTCGGGGCAGATCACCTGGTTGACGGCGAAGCCGCCCTCGTGGCCCAGCAGCGGGCTGCCGTCGACGAACTCGGGGCTGCGCAGCCGGGCGATCGTCGTCGGCACGTTGAAGGCGTCGTGCGCGACCTTGCAGGCGACGAGGTTGGTCTCGTCCAGCGGCGCGCAGGAGATCAGCATGTCGGCGTCCTCGATGCCGGCTTCGCGCAGCACGCTGGGCTGGATGCCGTTGCCGACCACGCCACGCAGGTCCATGCGGTCCTGCAGCTCGCGCAGTCGCACCGGGTCGGTGTCGATGATCGTGATGTCGTTGCGCTCCGACAGCAGACTCGCGGCGACGCTTTGCCCGACGCGCCCGGCGCTGAGGATCAGGATCTTCATGGCGGCGGATTATCGACAGCCGCCCAGGCGCCCGGATAGAGCCGTTCCAGCGACACGCGCAAGGCTGCGGTCAGCGGCGTGCGCAAGGCACGCGCCAGGGACTCGGCGTCGCCGGCGTTGTCGGCGCGTGTGCTGCGCGCGGCCCACAGCGCGTCGATCTCCGGCGCCCGCGCGGCCAGCGCCTCGGCGACGACGGCGCGCCAGTGCGGCGGCGCCTCGCCCTGGGCCCACTCGCCGCGGCCACGGCCGAAGTGGGCCACGGCCAGGTAGCGCAGCAGCGCCGCCTCGGCCAGCGGCGCCATGGCCTCGGCGCTCCAGCTGGCGAAACCGCGGTCGGTGCCGCGCACGACGTTGAGCCCGCGCGCGATGCCCGCGGCACCGAGGGCGCCGAGCAGCCCGCCGGCGAGCATGCCGCCGCCCAGCGTCAGGCCGCCGGTGGCGAGGTCGGCCTTGAGCCCGGCCAGCGCGCCGCTGAGCACGCCGCCGACCAGCGCCGCGCGGCCCTCGCCGACCCGTGCGTGCAGGTCCACCTGGGCCGCGACGCGGTCGAGGATCTCGCGTTCGGCACGCCCGTCCAGGCCGTGCAGCGCCAGCAGCCGGCCGGTGCTGGCGCGCACCTCGCGGTCCAGCATGTCGGCCAGCGCATGGCGCGCGGCGTCGGCGTCCTGGCGGCGCGACAGCCAGCCGCCGTCAGGCAGCGGCGCGCGGGCGCAGGCGATGCGCGCCAGGCTGGCGGCGAGCTCGTCGACCGCGGCGTCGAAGGTCTCGCGCCGCGTCGCCGCCCAGGCCGCGGCCAGGCGCGACGCGGCGGCCCGCGCCTCGCCGTCGAGCACGCCGGCGATCGTGCGCAGCAGCACGCCCTCCTGCACCCAGCAGCGCGCAAACGCGTCCATCGGCAGCACCGCGCGCACCGGCGCCTGGGCAGCCAGGCGCTTTCGCCAGCGCTCGACGTCGGCGGCCTCGGCCTCGGGGCCGCGCGGCGGGCCGAGCTGGTTGAGCAGCACGACGACCGGCTTGCCGATCCAGGCCAGCAGTTCCATCTCGGGGCCGACGTAACCGGCGGCCTCGGGCGACTCGGCGGCGTTGACGAGGTAGAGCACGACGTCGCTGGTGTCGCGCACGTGGCGCAGCGCCTGCTGCGTGGCCCAGAACGGGCGGTCGCGCCAGCGGTCCCAGACCTCGCTGAGGAACCAGCCGAGCGCGCTGCCCTCGCGCCGCAGCCGGCCCACGAGGCGCACGGTGTCGCCGAAACCCGGCGTGTCCCAGAGTTCGAGCACGTCGCCGGCCGGGCTCTGCAGCAGCGGATGCATCTCGGCGAACTCGGTGACGTGCGGCGCGTCGCGCACCTCGCCGATGTCGCGGCCGAGCAGCGTGCGCGCCAGCGTCGTCTTGCCGACGTTGGTGTGCGAGACCAGCGACAGGCGGATGCTCGTCATCGCCCCAGCGCGCGTTTGAACGCCGCCTCGGCGGCGGCGGGTTCGCCGGCGTCCAGGTCGGCGCAGACCAGCGGCAGGCCCTGGGCCTCGGCCAGCGCCTGCCAGGCGGCGCGGCGCTGCGCCAGGCGCTCCGGGTAGGCGCCGAAGCGGCGGCGGAAGGCCGATTCGTCGGCCAGCAGCACCAGCGGCAGATCGCGCCCCAGCGCGGCAGCGAAACGGCCCTGGGCCTCGGCCTCGGGCGTGGCGCCGAGGTCGAAGACGGCGATGCG
This sequence comes from Rubrivivax sp. JA1055, assembly GCF_020966565.1. Lineage (NCBI taxonomy): Bacteria > Pseudomonadati > Pseudomonadota > Betaproteobacteria > Burkholderiales > Sphaerotilaceae > Rubrivivax > Rubrivivax sp. JA1055. The sequence goes on from NZ_JAJKFP010000001.1 coordinate 640,803, forward strand.
CAGCGTGTCGCCGGGCTCGGGGCGCAGCGCGCGCGCCGCGTCCTCGTCGCCGAAGGCCGTCAGCGGGCCGACGCGCAGCCGCACCTCGTCGCCGAAGACGGCGGCCAGCAGGGCGCGCAGGCCCAGCGCCGCCTGCGCGCCGAGGCCGGCGGCGTACGGCAGCACCTGGGCCTGGGCGCGGGCGCCGAGCTGGTGCAGGCGCAGGCACTCGAAGTACGGGTCGCCGAAGGGCAGCGGGAAACGCCGCGCCAGCGCGCCGGCACGCAGCATGGCGACGGCCGCCAGCAGCAGCCGCGGCACGACGACGGCCAGCGCCAGCGTCGCGGCGTAGAGGTGGATCCAGTCGGCCGCCGGCGCGCTGGCGGCGGCGCCGGCCTGCAGCCGCAGCGGCGCGGCGTCGGGCACGGCGATGCCGGTGACGAACGAGGCCGGCGCCAGCAGCGCCTGCAGCAGCGGCTGGACCACGCCGGGTTCGAGGAAGGTGCTCTGCCAGCCGGCGCGGTAGTCCAGCACCAGGCCGCGCAGGTACATGCCGGCGATGACGCCCGCCGCCAGCGCCGCGGCGGCGGCATGCAGCAGCGCCGTCGCACGCGCCAGCGACAGCGGCAGCGCCAGCCGGGCCCACAGCGCGCCGACGCCGGCGGTGTCGGCGACCCAGCGCCGCGCCAGCAGCGCACGCAGACCGGCCAGCGGGCGCGGCACCAGCAGGCCAAGGTAGATCACGAGGTTCCAGGCGACGACGGCCCAGACCGGCGGCGCCAGCAGGTCGATGCGCTGCATCGAGCCGAGGTGGTCGACCGCCGAGCCGAGCACGAAGGCGGCGAGCAGCACGCCGAAGGCCAGCGCGCCGCGCCGCGTGCCACGCTCCAGCCAGCGCCGCGCTGCGGCGTCGCGCGGCAGCAGGCGCTCCAGCGCGTGGCGCGAGCGCTCGACGACGAAACGTTCAGGCGTCGCGTCGGCGCCGGCCGTCTGCTGCGCCAGCCGGGTGGCCCAGGCGCGGTCTTCCGCGGTCCACAGCGGCGAGTCCCCGGCCGTCTCGACGGCCTGGACCAGGACCACGCGGCGTGCCTCTTCTTCGGTCATTGCGCCGCACTGTAGCGCGGCCACGGGGGCCGCCCGCTCGGCCGCCGGAGGCGAGGGCTACAGCAGTTCGACCGCCATCGCCGTGGCCTCGCCGCCGCCGATGCACAGCGCGGCGACGCCGCGGCGCAGGCCACGCTGGCGCAGCGCGCCCAGCAGCGTGACGACGATGCGTGCGCCGGAAGCGCCGATCGGGTGGCCCAGCGCGCAGGCGCCGCCGTGCACGTTGACGATCTCGTGCGGCAGCGCGAACTCGTGCATCGCGGCCATCGTCACCGCGGCGAAGGCTTCGTTGACCTCCCAGAGGTCGACGTCGGCGGCGGTCCAGCCGGCCTTGGCCAGCGCCTTGCCGATGGCGCCGACCGGCGCGGTCGTGAACCACTCCGGCGCCTGGGCATGCACGGCGTGCGAGACGATGCGCGCCAGCGGCGTGATGCCATGGCGGGCGGCGGTCGACTCGCGCATCAGCACCAGCGCGGCGGCGCCGTCGGAGATGCTGGAGGCACTGGCGGCGGTGATCGTGCCGTCCTTCTTGAACGCCGGCTTCAGGCCCGGGATCTTGTCCGGGCGCGCCTTGAACGGCTGTTCGTCGCGGCGCACGACGGTCTCGCCCCCCTTGCCGGCGATCGTCACCGGCGCGATCTCCCAGTCGAAGCTGCCGTCCTCGTTGGCCTTCTTGGAACGTTCGGTCGACGCGATGGCAAACGCGTCCTGGGCCTCGCGGCTGAAGCCGTACTTGGCGACGCACTGCTCGGCGAAGACGCCCATCGCCTTGCCGCGTTCGTAGGCGTCCTCGAGGCCGTCGAGCGCCATGTGGTCGTACATCGGCGCGGCACCGTACTTGACGCCCTTGCGCGCGAACACGAGGTGCGGCGCGTTGGTCATGCTCTCCATGCCGCCAGCGACGAGCACGTCGGCGCTGCCGGCGGCGAGCATGTCGTGCGCGAACATCATCGTGCGCATGCCCGAGCCGCACATCTTGCTGAGCGTGACGGCACCGGCCGAATCGGGCAGCCCGGCGCGGCGCAGCGCCTGGCGCGCCGGCGCCTGGCCCTGGCCGGCCATCAGGCAGTTGCCGAGCAGCACCTCGTCGACGGCGTCGCCGGGCACGCCGGCACGCTCGACCGCGGCCTTCACCGCGACGGCGCCGAGCTCCCAGGCCTGCAGCGCGGCGAAGTCGCCGAGCAGGCCGCCGATCGGCGTGCGCGCGGCCGAGGCGATGACGATGGAATCAGGCATCTCGTGTCTCCTGGTGTTGTCGTGGCTCGTCGCGCCGGCCGAGCGAAAACCGCTTGGACGGCTCGTAGGGGAAGACGTCGTGCACGTGGCCGGCGGCGATGCGTTCCTTGTGCGTCTGCCAGAACGCCGCGTCGAGCAGGTCGGCGTGGTGGGCCATGAAGACCTCGCGCACCGCCGGGTTGCCGAGCAGGAAGGGGCCGAAGGTCTCGGGGAACACGTCCCTCGGGCCGACCGAGTACCAGATCTCGCCCGACATCTCGTCCTCCTCGTTGCGCGGCGGCGGCACGCGGCGGAAGTTGCAGTCGGTGACGTACTCGATCTCGTCGTAGTCGTAGAAGACGACCTTGCCGTGGCGCGTGACGCCGAAGTTCTTCCACAGCATGTCGCCGGGGAAGATGTTGGCGGCCACCAGGTCCTTGATCGCGTTGCCGTACTCGACGACGGCGTGCGCCACCTGGTCGGGTGGCGCCTCCTGCAGGAAGATGTTCAGCGGGATCATGCGCCGCTCGATGTAGAGGTGGTGGATGATCAGCATGTCGCCGTCCTCCTCGAGCAGGCTGCCGCAGAAGCGGCGCAGCTCGGCGACCAGCTCGTCCTCGAAGCGGTGGCGCGGGAAGGCCACGCTGCTGTACTCCAGCGTGTCGGCCATGCGCCCGACACGGTCGTGCTGCTTGACGAGCAGGTACTTGGCCTTGATCTGCTCGCGCGTCGTCTCCTTCTGCGGCGGGTAGTAGTCCTTGATGACCTTGAAGACGTACGGGAACGATGGCAGATCGAAGACCAGCATCACCATGCCCTTGATGCCCGGGGCGATGCGGAACTTGTCGCTGCTGTAGCGCAGGTGGGCCAGGAAGTCCCGGTAGAACATGTTCTTGCCCTGCTTCTGCAGGCCCAGCGCGCTGTACAGCTCGGAGCGGTCCTTGTGCGGCATCATCGAGCGCAGGAACTGCACGCAGGCCGACGGCACCTCCATGTCGACCATGAAGTAGGCGCGCGCGAAGCTGAACAGCATCAGCAGGTCGTCCTCGCCGAACAGCGCGGCGTCGATGACCAGGCCCTGGCCGCGCTCGCCGTGCAGGATGGGCAGCGCGAACGGCGTCTCGTTGAAGCCGTTGATGATCTTGCCGACCAGGTAGGCGCCCTTGTTCCGGTAGAACAGGCTGGACAGCACCTGGATCTGGAAGTTGGCGCGCGGGCGGAAGCCCCCCAGCTCCGACAGCATCGCCTGCAGCACGCTCTCGACGTCGCGGTCGAGGTTCTCGAACGGCACGTCGAGCTGGAAGTTGTGCACGATGCGGTGCCAGGTCTCGGACAGCGTGCCGTGCGTCGGGTAGTAGGCGCGGTAGGTCGGGCGGGTGCCGGGCTCGTCGCTCTCGAGGTACTCGGTGCTGATCGCCGGGCGCACGAAGATGAAGTCGTTGTTGAAGTAGCTGCGGTGCAGCAGCTTGGCGGTCACCGAGTTGAAGAAGGTCTCGGCCAGCTCGGGCTGGCGGTGGTCGGTCAGCAGGCCGATGTAGTGCAGCTTGACCTGCTGCCAGGTGTTCATCGACAGCTCGGCGACGTGGAACTCGTCGCGCAGGCGCTGCACGGTCTCGGCCACGCGCAGGTCGTAGTACTCGATGCGCTCGCGCTGCGCGCGCTGCTGGCCGTGCCAGTCGGCGCGCTCGAAACGCTGCTTGGCGGCGGCGCTCGTCTCGCGGAACAGGCGGTAGTGGCGGTTGAAGCCGTCCAGCATCGCACGCGCGATCTCGTACGCGCGGCCGTCCCCGAGATGGCGCGGGAACATCAGCCGTCCCCGAAGCGGCGGTGCAGCGCCGCCAGTGCCGCCTCGTAGGCCGGCTCGACACCGTCGGGCCCCGAGGCGGTGATCGACAGGTCTTCCAGCAGCCCGTTGTGCAGGCCGTAGACCCAGCCGTGCACGACGACCTCCTGGCCGCGCTTCCAGGCGTCCTCGACGATGGTCGTGCGGCAGACGTTGCGCGCCTGCTCCAGCACGTTGAGCTCGCACAGCGCGTCGACGCGCCGGTCGGCGCTCAGCCCGTCGAGCAGGGCGCGGTGGCGGTCACGCACGTCCTGCACGTGGCGCAGCCAGTTGTCGACCAGGCCGACACGCAGGTTGCCGAGCGCGGCCATCACGCCGCCGCAGCGCGAATGGCCGACGACCATGATGTGGCGCACGCGCAGCTGGTCGACGGCGTACTGCAGCACCGACAGGCAGTTCAGGTCGGTCGGCACGACGACGTTGGCGACGTTGCGGTGCACGAACAGGTCGCCGGGCAGCAGGCCGACCAGCTCGTTGGCCGGCACGCGGCTGTCGGCGCAACCGATCCACAGGTACTGCGGCGTCTGCTGGTGCAGCAGCTTGGTGAAGAAACCGGGCTGGCGGCCTTCGATCTCGTCCGCCCAGGCTCGGTTGTTGGCGAACAGGTCGGACAGCGTCTGGGTCATGGCGGCGGGCGTCGATGGGATGCGGGGAAGTTTACGCAGCCATCCTGACGCGATCGTTCACATCGTCTCGGCGAACAGCTCGCGGCCGATCAGCATGCGGCGGATCTCCGAGGTGCCGGCGCCGATCTCGTAGAGCTTGGCGTCGCGCCACAGCCGGCCCAGCGGGTAGTCGTTGATGTAGCCGTTGCCGCCGAAGATCTGGATGCCCTCGCCGGCCATCCAGGTGGCCTTCTCGGCGCACCACAGGATGACGCTGGCGCAGTCCTTGCGCACCCGGCGCACGTGGCCCGTACCTAGCGCGTCGAGGTTCTTGCCGATCGTGTAGCAGAACGAGCGCCCGGCCTGCAGCACGGTGTACATGTCGGCCAGCTTGGCCTGGATGAGCTGGAACTCGCCGATGCTCTGGCCGAACTGCTTGCGCTCGTGCACATAGGGCACGACCTCGTCCATCACCGCCTGCATGATGCCGATCGGCCCGGCGGCAAGCACCGCACGCTCGTAGTCCAGGCCGCTCATCAGCACCTTGGCGCCGCCGTTGAGCTCGCCGAGCACGTTTTCGGCCGGCACCTCGACGTCCTGGAAGACGAGCTCGCCGGTGTGGCTGCCGCGCATGCCCAGCTTGTCGAGCTTCTGCGCCACCGAGAAGCCCTTCATGCCCTTCTCGACGATGAAGGCGGTGACGCCGCGGCCGCCGAGCTCGGGCTCGGTCTTGGCGTAGACGACCAGCGTGTCGGCGTCGGGGCCGTTGGTGATCCACATCTTGCTGCCGTTGAGCACGTAGGCGTCACCACGCGGCACGGCACGCAGCTTCATCGACAGCACGTCGCTGCCGGCGCCGGGCTCGCTCATCGCCAGCGCGCCGACGTGCTCGCCGCTGATCAGCCTGGGCAGGTAACGCTGCCGCTGGGCTTCGCTGCCGTTGCGGCGGATCTGGTTGACGCACAGGTTGCTGTGCGCGCCGTAGCTCAAGCCCACCGAGGCGCTGGCACGCGAGATCTCCTCCATCGCCACCATGTGCGCGAGATAGCCGAGGCCGGCGCCGCCGTATTCCTCGGGCGCGGTGATGCCGAGCACGCCCAGCTCGCCGAGCTTGCGCCACAGGTCCATCGGGAAACAGTCGCTGCGGTCGATCTCGGCGGCGCGCGGGGCGATCTCGGCGACAGCAAAGGCGCGCACCGCGTCGCGCAGCGCCTCGATGTCGTCGCCGAGCATGAAGTCCAGGCCGGGCAGGCTCATCCTCGTCTCCAGGGTGAGGCGGCCGGGGCGATGCCGGCCGTTTGTTGACGTTTACGTAAACGTCAATCTACCCGGCCCGGCGGCGCGGCTCAACGAGGGCTGACCCGACGTCGTGGCGGCGGCGCCGCAGCGGCCAGCAGCGTGCGGCAGCGATCCTCGTGCTGCGCGATCTCGGCCAGCGCGAGCTCGAGGTCCTCGCGCTGCTGCTCGAGCTGGCGCCGGTGCGCGGCCAGCGTGGCGAGAAAGGCCTGCAGCTGCTGCGCGGTGTCCGACGGCGACTCGTACATGTCGACGAGCTGCTTGATCTCCTGCAGCGAGAAACCCAGGCGCTTGCCGCGCAGCGTCAGCTTCAGCCGCGTGCGGTCACGCGGCGCATAGACGCGGTTGCGGCCCTCGCGCGCGGGTGTCAGCAGGCCGACGTCCTCGTAGAAGCGGATCGCGCGCGGCGTGATGCCGAACTCCTGCGCGAGTTCGGTGATGGTGTAGGTGCGGGCGCCCGGGCGCGTCGGATCCATGGCGAGTGACGTTGACGTCAACGTAAAGCGGGACGCCGAACTGTAAGCCGCGGCGACGGCCCGCGGCTCAGGGCCGGCCCGGAGCGCGGCGCCAGGCGGGACGCGAGCGCCGGCAGCGAAAACGGGGGATGGGGGAGGAGCGGGCCGACGGGATCAGGCCCGGTGGGCATCGAGCGGGCGGCGGCCCCCGGAAGGACCACCGCCTCTCGCCGGTTTCTTGGAACCGATTCCCTGCGCCGACGGTGATGACAGCGTGTAGCCAAGTGTGACGCAAGACCCCGCCGACGCCCATACGCCGAGGGACGGATTGCGCCCCCAAACGTTTGCAGGGTGCGGGCTTCGCGGCGTTGTCGTGAGCGCGGCAGCGCGTCAGTCGAAGACCGGCAGCACCTCGTGGCGCAGCGCGCCGCGTGCCTGCTCGTAATCGGGCAGCACCGAGCGCACGACACCCCAGAACGCCGCGCTGTGGTTCATCTCGCGCAGGTGCGCCAGTTCGTGCGTGACGACGTAGTCGACGACCGGCAGCGCGAAGTGCACCAGGCGCCAGTTCAGCCGGATCGAGCCGTCGGCGCTGGCGCTGCCCCAGCGTGTGGCCGCCGAGCTCAGCGTCAGCCGGCGGACCTTCACGCCCAGTTGCGGCGCGAACATCGTGATGCGCTCCTCGAAGACCCGCCGGGCCTGGCGCTGCAGCCAGCTCTGCACCGCGTCGCGCCACTGCTCGCGGCTCGCGCCCTGCGGCAGGCCCAGGCGCAGCGTGCCACTCTCGGCGTCGAGCATCGCGCCGGTGGCCGCCGGGTCCAGCCGCAGCACGAGGTCGCGGCCGAGGAAGGGGATCGTCGCGCCGTCGCGCCAGTCCACGCGCGCGGCGGCCAGGCGCCGGCCGCGTTCACGCTGCTCGTGCAGCTTGCGCAGGATCCAGCCGGCCTTGGCGCGCAGCGCCGTGTCGATGTCGGCCGCGGCCACCCAGCGCGGCGCGCTGACGCTCAGGCCTTCGGCACCGATGACGAAGCCGATGCTGCGCCGGCGTGCCCGCCGCAGCTCGTAGCCGACGAGGTGCTCGCCGAGGCGGATCTCGCGCTGGGCGCGGGGGTGCAGGAAACCACCCGGCGACGGCGCTGCCGCACGCGCGGCAGCAGGCGGCGCGGCGGGCGCGGGCGGCGCGTCGAACAACGAGAGCTGGTGCGTGGACGCGGCGTCGGGCACGGACGGCATGCCCGATTCTAGGAAAGCCGGCTCAGGTTTCGCGGTAGGGCGCGAACAGGTCGCGCAGCGGTGTCGGCGCGACGGTGTCGCCGACGCTCAGCGAACGTTCGATCTCCGACAGGTGGCGGCGCATCTCGCCGGCCGCGCCGCCGCCGGCGCCGGCCAGCGCCGTCAGCAGCCCGGTGTGGGTGTGCGCGGCGCAGGTGCGCGCGCTGCCGCCCTGGTACAGCGCGATCAGCAGCGAGGTCGTCGGCAGCAGTTCGTCGAGCAGGCGCACGAAGACCGGGTTGCCGGCGAAACGCGCCAGCGCGCGGTGGAACTCGCCCGACAGCCGGATCGCCGCCGGTGCGTCGCCGCGCGCCTCGGCCTCGGCTTCCTGGCGCACCAGGGCCTCGAGCTCGGCCCGCTGCTCGGCGCGCAGCTTGCCGGCCAGGCGCCGCGCCAGCTCGCACTCGACGACGCGGCGCGCGTCGAAGACCTGGGCCGCCTGCTCGCGTGTCGGCTGCGGCACGCGCGCGCCGCGGTTGTGCTCCAGCTCGACGATCTGGTCCTGGCCCAGCCGGTGCAGCGCCTGGCGCACGACGGTGCGCGAGACACCGAAACCTTCGGCCAGCTCGACCTCGCGCAGCCGCGTGCCCGGCGCCAGACGGTGCTCGACGATCGCGGCGTGGATCGTGTCGTAGACGCGCTGCGTCGCCGTCGCCGGCGTGGAGGCGATGCGGCGCCGGGCCGGCGAGGCAAGTTCCAGGTCGGTGCGCGGGCTCATCGGCGCCGCCGGACGCAACGAGCGTGCCAACACGGCGGCGCCGAGGCCGAGCTCGCCGACAGCCGGCGCCTACACCTCGCCGCGCTCCAGGCCCTGGGCCGACGACGCGGCGGGCCTGGCCGCATAGGCCTCGGGGTCCAGGCGGCGCATCTCGGTCTCGATCCAGGCTTCGACCTCGTGCATCAGCTCATCGGGCTGGCGGCCGGTGGCGTCGATCGGCGCGCCGATCGAGACCTCGACGCAGCCCGGCCGCAAGACCATGCTTTTGGCCGGCCAGCAGCGGCCGGCGGCCACCGCGATCGGCACGATGGGCACGCCGGCGGTGATGGCCAGGCGCGCGGCGCCGGTCTTGTAGGCGCCCTGGCTGCCGCGCGGCACACGCGTGCCCTCGGGGAACATGATCACCCAGTTGCCCAGGTCGAACAGGCGCCGGCCCTGCTTGGCGACCTTGTTCCAGGCCTCGGCGCGGCGCGAGCGGTCGATGTGGATCATGTCCAGCCGCGCCAGCGCCCAGCCGAAGAACGGCACCCACAGCAGTTCGCGCTTGAAGACGTAGGCGATCGGGTGCGGCATCAGCATCGGCAGCGCGAAGGTCTCCCAGGTCGACTGGTGCTTGGCGGCGAGCACGACGGCCGAACGGCGGTCGGCACGTGTCGGCACGTTCTCGATGCCGTGCACGCGCCAGTCGACGCCGCAGATGACCCGCGCGCTGTGGATCGCCAGCGTCACCCAGCCGACGCAGATGCGGTAGCAGACACGTTTGGGCGCGACGACGGAGGCCAGCACCAGCACCGTCGCCCAGGGCACGACGGTCAGCGTCAGCCAGGCCCAGTACAGCGCCGAGCGCAGCAGCCCACCGGCGCGCATCAGCTGCGGTCCTCCGCGGCCGCCTCCTGCGGCTGGCTGCGGTCGCGCTGCAGGATGTAGTCGACGAAAGCCGCCAGGCTGGCATGGGCGCGCGCGCCCGGCACCTGGTGCAGCGTGTGGTGCAGCTGCTCGTCGTCGAGCGCCGCGGCGCGGCCGGAGAGGATCAGGTGCGGCTCGCAGCCGGCGGCGCGTGCGGCGACCAGGTCACGCACCGTGTCGCCGGCCATCGGCACGCTCTTCAGGTCGACGCCGTAGCGCCGGCCGACCTCCAGCAGCAGACCCGGCAGCGGCTTGCGGCAGTCGCACTGCTCCTCGGGCGTGTGCGGGCAGAAGAACACGGCGTCGAAACGCCCGCCCAGCGCGGCCAGCTGGCGCTGCATGTGTGCGTGCACGGCGTTGACCGAGACCATGTCGATCATGCCGCGGCCGATGCCGGCCTGGTTGGTGGCCAGCACGACGTGCCAGCCGGCGTGGTTCAGCCGCGCGACGGCCTCCAGCGAGCCCTTGATCGTGACCCATTCCTCGGGCCCCTTGACGTGATCCTCGCGGTACTCGTTGAGGATGCCGTCGCGGCCCAGGATCACGAGCTTGATCGACGGCGCGGGCATCGGCTTCTCCTCGTCAGGCCGCCAAACGCGACAGGTCGGCGACGCGGTTCATCGCAGCATGGAGCGTGCCCAGCAGCGCCAGGCGGTTGCGGCGCAGCGCCGGGTCGTCGGCGTTGACCATCACGGCGTCGAAGAAGGCGTCGACCGGCGCCTTCAGCGCCGCCAGCGCCTGCAGCGAGGCGGTGTAGTCGGCACGGGCGAAGGCTTCGTCGGCCTGCGGCGCGACGCGGCCCAGCGCGTCGAACAGCGCCGCTTCGGCCGGCTCGACCAGGCGCGCCGGCTCGACAGCGCCGCCGGCGGCCTCGTCGCTCTTCTTCAGGATGTTGCCGACACGCTTGTTGGCGGCGGCCAGCGCCGGCGCCTCGGGCAGCGCGGCAAACGCCCGCACCGCCGCCAGACGCTGCGGCAGCTCGGCCCAGCGTTCGGTGCGCAAGGCGACGACGGCGTCGACCTCGTGCGCGCTGTAGCCCTGCTCGCGCAGCCAGCCGACCAGGCGCTCGTCGAGGAAACGCAGCACCTCGGCCTGGGCCTGGCCGTGGCCCTCGGGGAAGGCACGGAAGGCAGCCGACACCAGCTCGGGCACCGACAGCGGCAGCGCCTTCTCGACCAGCATGCGGATCACGCCCAGCGCGTGGCGGCGCAGCGCGAACGGGTCCTTGTCGCCGGTGGGCAGCTGGCCGATGCCGAACAGGCCGGCCAGCGTCTCCAGCTTGTCGGCCAGCGCGACCGTGATGCCGGCCAGGCCGGCGTCGGTGCGCGGCAGCGCGTCGCCGGCGAAACGCGGGCGGTAGTGGTCCTCGACGGCCAGCGCGACGGCTTCGGTCTCGCCGTCGTGGCGCGCGTAGTAGCCGCCCATCACGCCTTGCAGCTCGGGGAACTCGCCGACCATGTCGGTCAGCAGGTCGGCCTTGGCCAGCAGCGCGGCGCGGTCGGCCTGCGCGGCCAGTGCCGAGCCGCCGAGCTGCTCGCCGATGTGGCGCGCGATCGTGCGCACACGCTCGACCCGTTCGCCCTGGCTGCCCAGCTTGCCGTGGTAGACCACCTTGGCCAGCGCCGGGATGCGCGACTCCAGCGTCTTCTTGCGGTCCTGGTCGAAGAAGAACTTGGCGTCGGCCAGGCGCGGGCGCACGACACGCTCGTTGCCGCCGACGACGCGGCTGGCGTCGGCCGGGCGGATGTTGCTGACGACGAGGAACCGTTCGGTCAGTCGGCCCTGGGCGTCGAGCAGCGGGAAGTACTTCTGGTTGGCCTTCATCGTCAGGATGAGGCACTCCTGCGGCACGGCCAGGAACTCGGGCTCGAAACGCGCCAGCAGCACGTTCGGGCGCTCGACCAGCGCCGTCACCTCGTCGAGCAGCGCGTCGTCGTCGATCGGCTTCAGGCCTTCGTTCGCGGCGGCCTCGTTCAGCTGGCGCACGATCTCGGCGCGGCGCTCGGCGAAGCTGGCGATGACGGCACCTTCGTCACGCAGCTGCGCGGCGTAGCTGTCGGCGTCGCGGATCTCGACGGTCGGCGCCGCCGCCTCGAAGCGGTGGCCGCGCGTCGTGCGGCCGGCCTGCAGGCCGAGCACGCCGACCGGCACGACTTGCGAGCCGTGCAGCGCGATCAGGCCGTGCGCCGGGCGCACGAAGTCGACGCTGGTCCAGCCGTCGGCGAGCTGGTACTTCATGACCTTGGGGATCGGCAGCTTGGCGACGGCGTCGGCCAGCGCCTTCTGCAGGCCCTCGGCCAGCGTCGCACCGGGCTGAACGCTGTCCAGGTACAGCGCCTCGTTCTTGCCTTCGCCCTGGCGCTTGAGCTGCGCCACGACCTCGGCGCCGTGGCCCAGCGCGGCGAGCTTCTTCAGCAGCGCCGGCGAGGCGCTGCCGTCGGAGGACAGCGCCACGGCCACCGGCATCAGCTTGGTGCTGACGGCCTGGTCGGGCGCCTTGGCGGCGACGGCGGCGACCTGCACCGCCAGGCGGCGCGGCGAGGCGTAGGCGGTGACGGCGGCGTCGGCCGCGGCGAGCTGCTGGGCGCGCAGGCCGTCGGCCAGCACGGCGGCAAACGCCTCGCCCAGCTTCTTCAGCGCCTTGGGCGGCAGTTCCTCGACGAAGAGTTCGACGAGCAGGTTCTTCTTGTCGTTCATGGTTCAGGCCGCCTTCTTCGCGAGTTGCGCGGCGACTTCGTCGGCCCACTCGCGCGGCGCGAGCGGGAAGCCCAGGCGGGCGCGGCTGTCGAGATAGCTCTGGGCGACGGCGCGCGCCAGGTTGCGGATGCGGCCGATGTAGGCGGCACGTTCGGTGACGCTGATCGCGCCGCGTGCGTCGAGCAGGTTGAAGGTGTGCGCGGCCTTCAGCAGCTGCTCGTAGGCCGGCAGCGCGAGCTGCTGCTCCATCAGGTACTTGCTCTGCTTCTCGTGCGCCGAGAAGGCGGAGAGCAGGAAGTCGACGTCGCTGTGCTCGAAGTTGTAGGTACTCTGCTCGACTTCGTTCTGGTGGTAGACGTCGCCGTACTTCAGCGTGTCGGTCCACTGCAGGTCGTAGACGTTGTCGACGCCCTGCAGGTACATCGCCAGACGCTCCAGGCCGTAGGTGATCTCGCCGGTGATCGGCTTGCAGTCGATGCCGCCGACCTGCTGGAAGTAGGTGAACTGCGTCACCTCCATGCCGTTGAGCCAGACTTCCCAGCCCAGGCCCCAGCAGCCCAGCGTCGGGTTCTCCCAGTCGTCCTCGACGAAACGCACGTCGTTGGACTTCAGGTCGAAGCCCAGCGCCTCGAGCGAGCCGAGGTAGAGGTCGAGGATGTTGGCCGGCGCGGGCTTCAGCACCACCTGATATTGGTAGTAGTGCTGCAGGCGGTTCGGGTTCTCGCCGTAGCGGCCGTCCTTGGGGCGGCGGCTGGGCTGCACGTAGGCCGCCTTCCAGGGTTCCGGGCCGATCGAACGCAGGAAGGTCGCGGTGTGGCTGGTGCCGGCGCCGACTTCCATGTCGTAAGGCTGCAGCAGGGCACAGCCCTGGGCGTCCCAGTAGGACTGCAGCTTGAGGATGATCTGCTGGAAGGTGAGCATGACGGCGCGCGCAAACGGAAAACCCGGAAGTTTACGCAGCCCGCCGCCTCCACCCCGCCGACAGGATCACGACCAGCGCCGCCAGCCCCGCCAGCGGCCACAGCCCGAAACGTGCCGCCCACCAGGCAAACGGCGTGACGCCGCTGCGGCCCTCGACCTCGGCTTCGAGCACGCCGCGCGTGCCGGGCGCGAGCTGCGCCGTCACCACGCCGCGGGCGTCGATGACCACCGTCATGCCGGTGTTCGTCGCGCGGATCATCGGCCGCTGGAACTCCAGCGCACGCAGGCGCGAGATGTTCAGGTGCTGCGGCAGCGCCACCGTGTCGCCGAACCAGGCGATGTTCGAGACGTTGGCGAAGATCGTCGGCGCGGCCGCCGGGTCGGCGAAACGCCGCGCCAGCTCCTCGCCGAACAGATCCTCGTAACAGATGTTCGGGCCGATGCGCTGGCCGAGCACGGCGAACGACGGCGGGTCGACGACGCCGCGGTCGAAGTCGCCGAGCGGGATGTTCATCGCCTCGGTGAACCAGCGGAAACCCGTCGGCACGAACTCGCCGAAAGGCACGAGGTGGTGCTTGTCGTAGCGGTAGCGCTCGCCGTCGGAGAGCCCGGCGACCGAGTTCGTGTAGCCGCGCTCGAAGTCGCCCAGCGGCACGCCGACCAGCGCCGCACGCCCCGGCGCGGCGAAGCGCGCGACCAGACGGTCCCAGTAGCCGGGCGCGAAGTCGGCGAGCTGGAACGGCAGCAGCGGCACCGCGGTCTCGGGCGCGACGACGAGCTGGCCGCGTGCGCCGTCCAGCGCCTGCTCCAGCCAGGCCATCGCCTCGGGCATGCGCTCGACGGCGAACTTCTCGTCCTGGGCGACGTTGGTCTGCACCAGCGTCACCGCCAGCGCGCCGGCCGGGGCGTCGAAACGCTGCAGCGCCGCCAGCCCGGGCAGGCCGAGCAGCGCCAGCGCCGCGAGCACCGGCGCGACCCGCCCGCGCCGCGCGGCCGCGGCATGCGCCAGCAGCCCGGCGGCGAGAGCCAGCAGCGCACCCAGGCCGTAGACGCCGACCCAGGGCGCCAGCGCCGCCAGCGGCGCGTCGACCAGCGCGTAGCCCGAGGCGACCCAGGGGAAGCCGGTGAACAGCACGCCGCGCGCCAGCTCGGCCAGCAGCCACAGCGCCGCGAACAGCGCCGCGTCGGGCGCGGCAAGGCCGCGCCGCCAGCGCGCGAAGGCGGCCATCGCCGCCGCGAGATACAGAGACAGCGCCGCCGCCAGCGCGGCGACGCCGGCACCGGCCAGCGGCGCCGGCAGGCCGCCGTAGCGGTGCATGCTGACGTACAGCCACCAGGTGCCCGCCACCAGCCAGCCGAAGCCGTAGGCCCAGCCCAGCAGCGCCGCCCGCCCCGGCGAGGCACGGCCGCAGGCCAGCGCCAGCAGCGCCGTCGACACCACGGCCAGCGGCCAGGCCGTGGTCTGCACGAAAGCCAGCGTCTGCAGCGCACCGAGCGCGGCCATCACCGCCGGCAGCGACCAGCGCCCACGCGCGGCCGGGCGCGCCGTCGTGAACATGATCCGGGTCACCGCCGCCCCTCGCGGGCGGCGTTCACGGCCGCGGCCCGCGTCATGCGCGAGCTTCGCCGGACTCGCCGATGCGCCAGACGCGGAACCAGCGCACGGCGCCGCCGCGTGTCAGCATCACCGTGAAGCGCAGGCCGCCGATCTCCAGCGACTCGCCGCGCCGCGGCACGCGGCCGAACTCGTGCGCGACGAGGCCGCCGATGGTGTCGAAGTCCTCGGTCGACAGCTCGACGGCGAAGGCGCGGTTGACGGCCTCGATCTCGACGTCGCCGGCGACACGCTGCGAGCCGTCGGCCAGCGTGTAGATGCCGGCGTCGCCGCGGCCGTCGTCGCGCTCGTCGAACTCGTCCTCGATCTCGCCGACGATCTCCTCGAGCACGTCCTCGATCGTGATCAGCCCGGCGGTGTTGCCGAACTCGTCGATGACGATCGCCAGATGGTTTCGGTTGGAGCGGAAGTCGCGCAGCAGCTCGTTCAGGCGCTTGCTCTCGGGCACGAAGACCGCCGGGCGCAGCAGCGTGCGCAGGTTCAGCTCGGGCGCACGCTGCAGCTTCAGCAGGTCCTTGGCCAGCAGGATGCCGATGACGTTCTCGCGCTTGTCCTCGTAGACCGGGAAACGCGAATGCCCGGCGGCGATGACCGCCGACAGCAGGCTGTCGTAGCCGGCGTCGATGTCGAGCAGGTCCATGCGCGGCGCGGCGACCATCACGTCGCCGGCGCTCAGGTCGGCCATGCGCAGCACGCCTTCGAGCATCAGCCTGGACTCGGGCTCGATCAGCTCGCGCTGCTCGGCGTCGGCCAGGGTCTTCATCAGCTCGTCCTTGCTGTCGGGGCCGGGCGAGACGAACTCGACGAGGCGCTCGAAGAACGAGCGCTTGTCCGCGGGCGACGTCGTCGCGCCGCGCGCGGACTTGGGAGAAGGAGGTTCGGACACGAGGGTGTCGGCAGTGGGGGTAGCGAAGAATACCCCACGCGCTTGACACGGTCTGGGGCTTGCAAGACAGTCTGCCGCCCTCAACTGGGAAGGCCTCTCCCGGCATCCCCACTCCCCCCGACACCATGAGCAACGGACTGATCCCGGCCACCATCCTCACGGGCTTCCTGGGCAGCGGCAAGACGACGCTGCTCAAGCGCGTGCTGACCGAAGCACACGGCCAGAAGATCGCCGTCATCGAGAACGAGTTCGGCGAGGAGAACATCGACAACGACATCCTCGTCGCCGACACCGAGGAACAGATCATCCAGATGAGCAACGGCTGCGTCTGCTGCACGATCCGCGAGGATCTGCGCTCGACGCTGTCGGACCTGGCCGAACGCCGCCGCAAGGGCCTGATCGCGTTCGACCGCGTCGTCATCGAGACCACCGGCCTGGCCGACCCCGGCCCGGTGGCGCAGACCTTCTTCATGGACGACGAGATCGCCGAGAGCTACCTGCTCGACTCGGTGGTCACGCTGGTCGACGCGGTGCACGCCGACGAGCAGCTGAACACGCGCCAGGAAGCGCGCCGCCAGGTCGGCTTCGCCGACCGGCTGTTCATCAGCAAGGCCGACCTGGCGCCGGCCGCCGCGCTCGACGCGCTGCAGTACCGCCTGCGCCAGATGAACCCGCGTGCGCCGCAGCGCTCGGTGCATTTCGGCGAGGTCGCGATCGCCGAGGTCTTCGACCTCAAGGGCTTCAACCTCAGCGCCAAGCTCGACATCGACCCGGACTTCCTGGCCGACCAGGCACACGCGCACGACCATCATCACCATCACCACCACGACGGCGAGGCCTGCGACCACCCCAGCCACCACGCGCACGACGACGACGTGAAGTCCTTCGTCTTCCGCGCCAAGCGGCCGTTCAGCCCGGCCAAGCTGGAGGACTTCCTCGGTTCGGTGGTCCAGGTCTACGGCCCGAAGATGCTGCGCTACAAGGGCGTGCTGTACATGAAGGGCAGCGAGCGCAAGGTCGTGTTCCAGGGCGTGCACCAGCTGATGGGCAGCGACCTGGGACCGAAGTGGGCGCCGGGCGAGGAGAAGCTCAGCAAGCTGGTCTTCATCGGCATCGACCTGCCGCGCGACATCCTCGAGCAGGGGCTGGAGCAGTGCCTCGTCTGAGGGTGCCCGCCGGGCCCGCTGCGCCTTGCGCGCAGCCGTCGGGGACGTGGCTACAATCCGCGCGCCTTGCGGCTGCCCAGCCCCGAGGACCCGACCCAGGGCAGCGGGTATAACCGGACATTCAGCGCGTCCCTGGACACAGGGCGAGGAGAGACTCCCGTGAGCAAGTCCACAGCCAAGCCCGCGGTCGCCGCCGCCAAGACGGCCTCCAAGGCCGGCAAGACCCCGGCATCGCCCGCCCCCTCGCCCGTTCCGGCCCAGCCGGAGAACCGTTTCACCGCCCGTTTCGCGCCGGCCCGCCCGGCGCCCAAGAATTCGCCCGAACCGATGGATGTGATCAAGCCGGCCACCAAGGCCGACCCGAAGCTGGCCGAGGCCTGGAAGAACAAGGCCGGTCGCGATCTGACCGAAGCCGAGCTGCTGGCGATGCCCGACAGCGAGTACATGAACGACAAGCAGATCGACTTCTTCCGCGCGCGGCTGCAGGCGCAGAAGGACGACCTGCTGTCCAACGCCGGCGAGACCACCGAGCACCTGCGCGAGGACACCTCGATCGTGCCGGACCCGGCCGACCGGGCGACGATCGAGGAAGAGCACGCGCTGGAGTTGCGCACCCGCGACCGCGAGCGCAAGCTGCTGAAGAAGATCGCCCAGTCGATCGCGCGCCTGGACAGCGGCGAGTACGGCTACTGCGACGAGACCGGCGAACCGATCGGCCTGGCGCGCCTGCTCGCGCGGCCCACCGCCACGCTGTCGCTGGAAGCGCAGCAGCGCCGCGAGCTCAAGCAGAAGATGTTCGGCGACTGAGGTCGCCGCCAGCAAGCGCCGCCGGAGCGCCACCGTCGCCGGCTACATTACGACCATGGCGGACACCAAGGACGGCGACAGCTTCTTCAAGAAGGTCGTGCGCTTCGTCGCCAACCCGACGACCGACTGGACCGAGCTGAACTCGCGCCAGGACGACCACCGCGAGCTCGAGATCGAGAAGACCGAGCTCAAGGCGATGATCGAGCGCAAGCGGCGCAACGACTTCGTCCGCAAGCGCGAGTTCGACATGCTGCGCCGCGTGCGCCGCGAGGGCCTGTCGCCCGAGCAGCTCGCGGCGCTGGGCGGCTCCTCCCGCCTGGACGACTCCGAAGCCCGGCTGCCCGAATCCTCTGGCGCCCGCGTCGACTCCGGCGTCAAGGAGAAGATCGACGCCATCGAACAGCAGATGGTCGGCGACCACTACGACGGCGGCCGCCCCGGTGCACGCACGCCGTCGCCGCCGCCTGCGGCGCCCGCCCCGGCCCGTTCCGAGCCGACGCGTGTGGCCAGCCGAGGCCTGGAGTTCGCGCCGCTGACCCAGCCCACGCCGGGCCAGACGCTCGGCGAACTGCCGCCGCCCACGCTGCCGGCGGCCATCCCGACACTGACGCTGCCGCTCACCGTGTCGAGCCATCTGGCGGCCACGCCCAGCGAGTTCGGCAGCCCGTTCGCCGTCGAGGTCAGCGAGGTCGTGCACGACCCCGAGCTCGACGAGGCGGTGATCGCCTTCGCGAATGCCGACTTCAACACCTGCGAGCAGGCGCTGCAGCAGCTGACCGCGGCCGAGGGCTCGCGCGCCCAGCACGCCGAGACCTGGCTGGTGCTGTTCGACCTGTACCGGGCCACCGGCCAGCAGGCCCGGTTCGAGAGCCTGGCGATCGACTACGCGCAGCAGTTCGGCTGGTCGGCGCCGCAGTGGTACTCGCTGCCCAAGCTGGTGGCCGAGGCGGTGGCCGACGAGCGCCCGCGCCCGGGCGAGCCCACCACACGCGCCTCGGGCGAGGTCGGCTGGGCCTGCCCCGAGTCGCTCGACCTGGACGCGCTGGCGCGGCTGCGTTCGCTGACGCTGCAGATGCCGCTGCCCTGGGTCTTCGACTGGAGCCGGCTGCGCTCGATCGACCCCGAGGCGGCGATGCAGCTGTCGACGCTGTTCCGGCTGTGGGCCGGGCAGGCGCTGGAGATGCGCTGGATCGCCGGCGACCAGCTGTTTGCCGTGCTCGCCGAAGCCGCGCCGACCGGCGTGCGCGACGCCGACCCGGCCTACTGGCTGACACGTCTGGACGCGCTGCGCCTGGCCAATCGCGCCGACCAGTTCGACGAGGCGGCGATCGACTACTGCGTCACCTACGAGGTCTCGCCGCCGTCCTGGGAAGCGGCACGCTGCCGCGTGCGCATCAGCGGCACCGGCGCGTCCACGCGCACGCCGCCGATGTCGATGATCGGCGAGGTCTCGACCAGCTTCCTCGAGTCGGCGATGCCCGACGACACGGTTCTGCAGGTCGAGCAGGCCCACGTCGAGCTCTCCGGCCAGCTCGTCGGCGACATCGGCAAGACGCTGGCCCTGCTCGACGGCCAGCTCGGCGCGGCGCCGCTGGTCAGCGTCTCCTGCGCACGCCTGATCCGCGTCGACTTCATCGCCGCCGGCGACCTGCTGAACTGGGTCATCACCAAGGGCGAGACCGAGAAGCGCTCGGTGATGTTCGTCGACGCCCACCGCCTCGTCGCGCTGTTCTTCGGCGCGATGGGCATCAACGCCCACGCCAAGGTCCAGGTGCGCAAGGTCTAGGCGGGCAACGCCCGGACTTGAAGCGGCCTCGGCCGGCCTCACTTGCAACGGACCATGGAATCCTTTCACGGCACGACCATCCTCAGCGTGCGTCGCGGCCCGCTCGTCGCCCTCGGCGGCGACGGCCAGGTGACGCTCGGCACCATCGTCGTCAAGTCCAGCGCGCGCAAGGTGCGCAAGCTGTACCGCGACCAGGTGCTCGCCGGCTTCGCCGGTGCCACCGCCGACGCCTTCACGCTGTTCGAGCGCTTCGAGGCCAAGCTCGAGAAGCACCAGGGCCATCTGCAGCGTGCGGCCATCGAGCTGACCAAGGACTGGCGCACCGACCGCGTGCTGCGCCGCCTGGAGGCGATGCTGGCCGTGGCCGACACCACCAGCTCGCTGATCATCACCGGCAACGGCGACGTGCTGGAACCCGAACACGGCATCGTCGCGATCGGCTCCGGCGGCGCCTACGCCCAGGCCGCGGCGCGTGCGCTGCTGCAGCACACCGAGCTGGCACCGCAGGACATCGTCAAGCGCTCGCTCGAGATCGCCGGCGACCTGTGCATCTACACCAACCAGTCGCACACCATCGAGGTGCTGGGCGCCTGAGAGCCGGCCCGCACCCCGTCCCACCGCACCACCTCCGCCCGGCCCACGCGGCCGGCGCCCCCGCGATGACCCACTCGATGACCCCGCAGGAGATCGTCTCCGAGCTCGACCGCCACATCGTCGGCCAGAACGCCGCCAAACGCGCCGTCGCGATCGCGCGGCGCAACCGCTGGCGCCGCCAGCAGGTCGACGAGAAGCTGCGCGGCGAGATCACGCCGAAGAACATCCTGATGATCGGCCCGACCGGCGTCGGCAAGACCGAGATCGCGCGCCGCCTGGCCAAGCTGGCCGACGCGCCCTTCGTCAAGGTCGAGGCGACCAAGTTCACCGAGGTCGGCTACGTCGGCAAGGACGTCGACACCATCGTGCGCGACCTCGTCGAGGTGGCGGTCAAGCAGGAGCGCGAACGCGCCATCCGCCGCCAGCGCGCCAAGGCCGAGGACGCCGCCGAGGAGCGGGTGCTCGACGCCCTGGTGCCGCCGCCGCGCGACCTGCGCGAGAGCAGCGACAACACCGCCCGCCAGGTGATGAGGAAGCGCCTGCGCGAAGGCACGCTGGCCGACAAGGAGATCGAGATCGAGGTCGCCGACCCGAAGCCCTCGCTCGAGATCCTCGGGCCCCAGGGCATGGAGGAGATGGCCGAGCAGCTCAAGGGCCTGTTCTCGCAGATGGGCCAGGGCAAGCGCAACGTGCGCAAGCTGAAGATCGCCGAGGCGCTGGAGAAGCTGACCGAGGAGGAAGCCGGCAAGCTGGTCAACGAGGAGGAGATCCGCGCCGCCGCGCTGGCCAACGCCGAGGGCAACGGCATCGTCTTCATCGACGAGATCGACAAGGTGGCGGCACGCGCCGAGCACGGCGGCGCCGACGTCTCGCGCCAGGGCGTGCAGCGCGACCTGCTGCCGCTGGTCGAGGGCACGGCCGTCAGCACCAAGTACGGCATCGTCAAGACCGACCACATCCTGTTCATCGCCAGCGGCGCCTTCCACCTGGCCAAGCCCAGCGACCTGATCCCGGAGTTGCAGGGGCGTTTCCCGATCCGCGTCGAGCTGGGCTCGCTGTCGGTCGACGACTTCGAGGCCATCCTGACCAGCACCCACGCCAGCCTGGTCAAGCAGTACCAGGCGCTGCTGGCCACCGAAGGCGTGACGCTGGAGCTGGCACCCGAGGCCGTGCGCCGCATCGCCCAGATCGCCTACGACGTGAACGAGCGCACCGAGAACATCGGCGCGCGCCGCCTGGCGACGGTGATGGAGCGCCTGCTCGACGACATCAGCTTCGACGCCCCGAACCGCGGCGGCCAGACGGTGACGGTCGATGCCGCCGAGGTCGACCGCCGCCTGGGCGAGCTGTCGCGCGACGAGGATCTGTCGCGCTACATCCTCTGATCGAGACTGGGGTCAGGTCTCGCGACAAGCCTGGGGTCAGGTCTCACAAGACCTGACCCCGACTGCCGCTGAGGCCTCGACAAGCCTGGGGTCAGGTCTCGCAAGACCTGACCCCGACTGCCGCTGGGGCCTTGGGGTCAGGTCTCACGAGACCTGACCCCAACAGCCGCGTGACCCCAACAGCCGCGAGACCTGACCCCGACAGCAGCGGGGTCGCGAGCGAATGCGAGCTTGGGGGCGCAATCAGCGCCGGGACTGCAGCGCCAGCAGGCCTTCGAAGATCAGCGAATCGACGATCTCGAACGGCGGTTGCACCAGCGGCGCGAGCTTGACGGCCGCGCCGCCGGTCATCAGCAGCAGCGCCGACGCGCCGGTGACCTGCACCAGGCGCCGGTGCTGGCGCTCGATGGCGCCGGCCAGCGCCGCCGCGCCGCCGCTCATCAGCGCGTCGCTGGTGTTGCGGGGGAAGTCGACGACCTCGCCGGTCGGCACCTTCAGCCCGGCCGTGCCCATCTCCAGCGCACGCAGCATCAGGCCGAAGCCGGGCAGGATCAGACCGCCGAGGAAACGGCCGTCGGCGTCGAGCGCGTCGACGGTCACCGCGGTGCCGACCATCACCACCAGCGCCGGACGGCGGCCGCCGTCGGCCAGCGCCCGCTGGCGCGCGCCGACCAGCGCCGCCCAGCGGTCGGCGCCCAGCCGGCTCGGGTGCTCGTAGCCGTTGATCACGCCGCAGTCCTGCACCGTCGGCACCACCCAACGCGGCTCCAGGTCCCAGATCTCGAGCTGCTCCTCGGCGCGGCGGCGCACGACGTCGCCGGCCACCGCGCAACCCAGCATCGTGGTCGGCGCCGGCAGCGCCTTCCAGTCGGTGTCGGCCAGCGTGTCGATGGTTTCGAGGAACGCGGCCCCATGCGCCAGCAGCGTCGCACCGGGCCGCGGGGCGTCGTACAGGCCCCACTTCAGGCGCGTGTTGCCGATGTCGATGGCGAGAAAAGTCATGGTGAACAAGGGGCCGGGCGGCACGAGGGCGCGAGCGTAACAGCGCCGGGAAAGTCGCGCCCCCGATTCTGTCGAGCGGGATAACCCCGACGGCATCGCTGCGCCGCGGCGCCGGCCGCGCGGCATGATTCACCATTGACGTTGACGTAAACGTCAACCGCGTGCCACCGCCTCCACCGACGACCGCCATGACCGAGCTGTCCGCCGACTACCAGGCCCTCGCCGCCTACCGCCCGACGCACAAGGTGCGTTTCGTCACCGCCGCCAGCCTGTTCGACGGCCACGACGCATCGATCAACATCATGCGGCGCATCCTGCAGAGCATGGGCTGCGAGGTGATCCACCTCGGCCACAACCGCTCGGTCGACGAGGTCGTCACCGCGGCGCTGCAGGAGGACGCGCAGGGCATCGCGATCAGCAGCTACCAGGGCGGCCACGTCGAGTACTTCAAGTACATGGTCGACCAGCTGCGCGCCCGCGGCGGCGAGCAGGTGCAGGTCTTCGGCGGCGGCGGCGGCGTCATCGTGCCGGCCGAGATCCGCGAGCTGCAGGCCTACGGCGTCACGCGCCTGTACAGCCCCGAGGACGGCCAGCGCATGGGCCTGGCCGGCATGATCGGCGAGATGGTGATGCGCTGCGACCGCGACCTGTCGCCGCAGGCGCCCACCGACGTCGCCGCGCTGCAGGGCCACGGCGACGCCGCCTGGCGTGCGCTGGCGCAGGCCATCACCGCGCTGGAGAACGGCCGCGCCGACCCCGGCTTCAAGGCCGCGCTGGCCGCCGCCGGGCGCAAGGCGCCGGTCGTCGGCATCACCGGCACCGGCGGCGCCGGCAAGTCCAGCCTGACCGACGAGCTGATCCGCCGCCTGCGCCTGGACCAGGACGACGCCTTGCGCATCGCCGTGATCTCGATCGACCCCAGCCGGCGGCGCACCGGCGGCGCGCTGCTCGGCGACCGCATCCGCATGAACGCGATCGCGCCGTGGCCCAAGCCGGCCGGCCAGGACGGCGCTCGTGATTCCGGGGCCCGGGTCTTCATGCGCAGCCTCGCCACGCGCGACTACGGCAGCGAGATCAGCCAGGCCCTGCCCGACGTGCTGCTGGCGGTGCAGGCCGCCGGCTTCGACCTCGTCGTCGTCGAGACCTCGGGCATCGGCCAGGGCGACGCGGCCATCGTCCCGCACGTCGACGTGCCGGTGTACGTGATGACGCCCGAGTTCGGCGCCGCCAGCCAGCTCGAGAAGATCGACATGCTGGACTTCGCCGAGTTCGTCGCGATCAACAAGTTCGACCGCAAGGGTGCGGCCGACGCCTGGCGCGACGTCTGCAAGCAGGTGCAGCGCAACCGCGGCGCCTTCGGCGACAAGCCCGAGACGATGCCGGTCTTCGGCACGATGGCCAGCCGCTTCAACGACGACGGCGTCACCGCGCTGGCCCAGGCGATGAAACCGCGCCTGGCGGCGCTGGGCCTGCCGCTGGCCGAAGGCCGGCTGGCGGCGGTGGCCACCCGCGTCTCGACCGGCCAGCACGCCATCGTGCCGGCCGGGCGCACGCGTTACCTCGCCGACATCGCCGACGCGGTGCGCGGCTACAAGCGCCGCGCGCGCGAGCAGGCGGCACTGGCACGCGAGATCCAGCAGCTGCGTGCCGCCTCGGCGATGCTGCGGCTGGACAAACCCGAGCGCCAGCGCGCCGCGGAGGCCACGGCCGACCTCGCCGAGCAGCGCGAGGCGCGTCTGGACCCGCACGCGCGCAAGCTGCTGGCGCAGTGGGACGAGATGCAGCGCGCCTATTCCGGCGCCGAGTACGTCGTGAAGATCCGCGACCGCGAGATCCGCAGCGCGCTCACGCACACCACGCTGTCGGGCAACACGATCCGCAAGGTCGCGCTGCCGACCTGGGAGGACCACGGCGAGCGCCTGAAGTGGCTGCTGCTGGAGAACGTGCCGGGCTCGTTCCCGTACACCGCCGGCGTCTTCGCCTTCAAGCGCGAGAACGAGGACCCGACACGCATGTTCGCCGGCGAAGGCGACGCCTTCCGCACCAACCGGCGTTTCAAGCTGCTGTCCGAGGGCATGCCGGCCAAGCGCCTGTCCACCGCCTTCGACTCGGTGACGCTGTACGGCCACGACCCCGAGCGCCGGCCCGACGTCTACGGCAAGGTCGGCAACTCGGGCGTGTCGATCGCCACGCTGGACGACCTGAAGGTGCTGTACTCGGGCTTCGACCTGTGCAGCGCCAGCACCTCGGTCAGCATGACGATCAACGGCCCGGCGCCGACGATCCTGGCGATGTTCATGAACACCGCCGTCGATCAGCAGCTGGAGAAGTTCCGCGCCGACAACGGCCGCGAGCCGACCGACGACGAGGCGGCCAAGATCCGCGCCTGGGTGTTCGAGAACGTGCGCGGCACGGTGCAGGCCGACATCCTCAAGGAGGACCAGGGCCAGAACACCTGCATCTTCTCGACCGAGTTCAGCCTCAAGGTGATGGGCGACATCGCCCAGTGGTTCGTGCACCACGGCGTGCGCAACTTCTATTCGGTGTCGATCTCGGGCTATCACATCGCCGAGGCCGGGGCCAACCCGATCAGCCAGCTCGCGTTCACGCTCGCCAACGGCTTCACCTACGTGGAGGCGTACCTGGCGCGCGGCATGCACATCGACGACTTCGCGCCCAACCTGAGCTTCTTCTTCAGCAACGGCATGGACCCGGAGTACACGGTGATGGGCCGCGTCGCGCGCCGCATCTGGGCGCTGGCGATGAAGGAGCGTTACGGCGCCAACGACCGCAGCCAGAAGCTGAAGTACCACATCCAGACCAGCGGCCGCAGCCTGCACGCCCAGGAGATCGCGTTCAACGACATCCGCACGACGCTGCAGGCGCTGATCGCCGTCTACGACAACTGCAACTCGCTGCACACCAACGCCTACGACGAGGCGATCACCACGCCGACCGAGGAGAGCGTGCGCCGGGCGATGGCGATCCAGCTGATCATCAACCGCGAGTGGGGCCTGGCGAAGAACGAGAACCCGAACCAGGGCGCCTTCGTCATCGACGAGCTGACCGAACTCGTCGAGGAGGCGGTGCTGGCCGAGTTCGAGCGCATCAGCGAACGCGGCGGCGTGCTCGGCGCGATGGAGACCGGCTACCAGCGCGGCCGCATCCAGGAAGAGAGCCTGCACTACGAGACGCTGAAGCACGACGGCCGGCACCCGATCATCGGCGTCAACACCTTCCGCAACCCGCACGGCGACCCGGTGCCCGAGACGATCGAGCTCGCGCGCTCGACCGAGGACGAGAAGCAGAGCCAGCTCGCGCGGCTGGCCGACTTCCACGCCCGCCACGCCGCCGAGGCGCCGGCGATGCTGCGCCGGCTGCAGCAGGCGGTGATCGCCGACGCCAACGTCTTCGAGGTGCTGATGGACGCGGTGCGTGTCTGCTCGCTGGGGCAGATCACCGGCGCGCTGTTCGAGGTCGGCGGCCAGTACCGTCGCTCGATGTAGGCGCGGCGCGCGGACCCGGGCCGGGTGCCGGTGCGGTGCCGCTCGGGCATCAGACGCCCGACAGCACGACGTCCAGGGCCGCGACCAGCACGCCGGCCTGCTCGGCGACGTTGTCCACCGGCTGGCGGAGCAAGCGGGCAGGCAGCGGCGAGGCGTAATGCGCCAGCGCGTTCAGGCGCTGGCCCTTGACCGTGACGACCGGGCACAGCTTGGCCGGCACCTTGCCGGCGAAGTCCAGCCGCGCCAGCGGCAGCGTGAGCCGGGTCGCCAGCGCGTCCAGCAGCTCGCTCTGGATCACCACGACATACGGAATGCCGGCGGCCGAACTCGCGCTGGGGTTGGCGAAGACGTCGTACTGCGCCACGGCTTCACCAGGGCCGCAGATCGTCGCCGGGAATGCCGTGGGCCTCCACCCAGGCGTTCTGCGCCGCGATCCAGTCGCCGAACTCGGCTTCGAAGGCCTGTCGGCGCGTGCCGAGCCCGGCATGCGCCTGGTTCGCCCGCAGCGCCTGATAGTGCTCGACCGACACGATGACGGTGTCGATCTGGCCCGCCTTCTCCACGAACACCGGTTCGCGTTTGGCCTGGGCGCAGATGCTGCCGAACCGGTTCTTGGCCTCGGTTGCGGTGACACGCATCGTGGTTTCTCCTCGCAGACTAGCCATTTTAGGCAACAACAGAAGCCTCGGCGCCGGGCATGCCGCCCCCCGCCCGGTCCAGTGGCCGGAGGCCCCCAAAGCGATGGACGGTGCCAATAATCGAGCATGACCACGGCCGCCGTCCGTCCGAAGGCACGCACCCAGGCCCGGCACCTGGGCCGTCGCGCCTGGGCGCTGCTGCACGAAGACTCGCAGCGGGCGGCCCAGTTGGCCACGCAGGCCTTGGCCGGCGCCGGCGACGACCCCGTGGCCCGCGGCTGGGCGCTGCTGACCCGCGGTTTCCACGAACTCTTCTTCGCCACGCCGGCCGAGGCCCGGCCGGTGCTTGAAGCGGCGCAGGCCGCGTTCGCCGAGGCCGGCGACGCCGCCGGCCGCATCCTCGCCGGCACCGGGCTGGCGCGCGCGGCCTGGCGCGCCGGGCGCTACGACGACGCGCTGGGGCTGGCGCTGTCGCTGCGCGGCGAAGGCCTGCGCGTGCTGCGCGGCGAACAGCGCGGCGTGCTGCTCAACGCCATCGCCGGCTGCTACTCGGCGCAGGGCCGCAGCGACCTCGCCTTCGCCTACATGTACGAGGCGCTGCGCGACGCCGGCAGCACACGCTGCCACGGCCTGGACGCGGTGCTGCACTGCAACCTCGCGCACGAACTGCTGCAGATCGGCGACTGCCACGAGGCGCTGCGCCATGTCGACACCGGCATCCAGCGCTGCGCGCGGCTGCACAACCCGCGCCTGGCCAGCGTCTTGTGGATCAACCGCGTCATCGGCCTGACCGAGCTCGACCGCACGCACGAGGCCGTCGCCGACATCCACCGCATCTGCGCGCTGCCCGCCGACGCCTCGGGCCGCGGCCGGCTGGCGACGCATTACGAGACGCTGGCGATCGCCGCGCTGCGTGCCGGCGAGACGGCGCTCGGGGCCGAACTCGTCGCCCGTGCCGAGAGCGCCTACCGTGCCGGCATCCCCGACGAGCAGGTCGAACTCGCCGTCGCCAGCGCGCTGCTGGCACGCGCCAAGGGCCGGCCGCAGGTGGCGCTGGCGGCCCTGGACGGCGTGCGCGGGCTGGCCGGCGAGCCACCGGCGCAAGGGCTCAGCCTGCGCGTGCGCGGCCTGTACCTGCTGACCCGCGCAGACCTGCTGGAAGCCCAGGGCGACGCCGCCGGTGCGCTGGCGACGATGCGCGAGTGGCAGCACGTGCACCTGCAGCGCGCGGCGCTGGCCTCGCGCGCCCGCTACCAGGCCGCGGCGCTGCAGACCGAGCTGCTGCGGCTGCAGCAGCAGGTCGACGAACACGACGCCCGCCGGCGCGAGATCGAGGCCGTCAACGAACAGCTCTCGCGCCGCGTCGCCGAGGTCCAGGCGCTGCAGGAGCAGCTGCGCCAGCAGGCGACACGCGACGAGCTCACCGGCCTGTTCAACCGCCGCCACCTCAACGAGACGCTGCCGCAGATGCTGGCGCTGGCGCACCGCGAGGGCCAGCCGCTGGCCGTGGCGATCATCGACCTGGACCATTTCAAGACCGTCAACGACCGCCACGGCCACCCCTGCGGCGACCGATTGCTCGCCGCCTTCGGCCGGCTGCTGGCCACCGGCTGCCGGCGCAGCGACGTCGCCTGCCGCTACGGCGGCGAGGAGTTCTGCCTGCTGATGCCGCGCACCGACGCCGCCGCGGCGCGGCGCAAGGTCCAGGCCTTGCTGCGGCGCTGGCGCAGCACGTGTTTCGAACTCGGCGGCGCACAATTGCATTCGCTGTCGTTCTCGGCCGGTGTCGCCGACTCGCTGCGCTGCCCGGGCCACGAGACAGCGCTGCTGAAGGCCGCCGACGACGAGCTGCTGGCCGCCAAGCGCCAGGGCCGCAACCGCGTGCTGGCCGCCGGCGGCGCGGCCGAGGTCCAGGCCGCCGCCTGACGCCGGTCACGGGCCCAGGCGATACTCGCCCGGCGGCGGCATCCCGACCGCCGGCTTGCAGGGATCCATGCCGAACGCCCCGTTCATCGCCCCCGCCCGCTTCGACGACCCGGCCGCGGCCCTCGCCCGGGTGCGCGAGATCTACGACGCCGGCACCGCCTATCTGCGCGAGCAGCTGCGCGCCTACGTCGGCGGCGCCACGCTCGACGGCCACGTGCGCGCCTGCTACCCCTTCGTGCGCGTGCGCACCAGCACCGTCGCGCGTGCCGACTCGCGCCTGTCCTACGGTTTCGTCGCCGGCCCGGGCGTCTACGAGACGACGTTGACGCGGCCCGACCTGTTCGAGCGCTACTACCTCGAGCAGCTGACGCTGCTGATGGCGAACCACGGCGTCGACCTGGAGGTCGGCACCAGCACCCAGCCGATCCCGCTGCACTTCGCCGTCGGCGAGGGCGACCACCTCGAAGGCACGCTGGAGCCGGCGCGCCGGCTGCTGCTGCGCGACCTGTTCGACCTGCCCGACCTCGGCGCGATGGACGACGGCATCGCCAACGGCACCCACGAGCCGGCGCGCGGCGAGCCGCAGCCGCTGGCGCTGTTCACCGCGCCGCGTGTGGACTACTCGCTGCAGCGCCTGCGCCACTACACCGGCACGGCGCCGGGGCACTTCCAGAACTTCGTGCTGTTCACGAACTACCAGTTCTACATCGACGAGTTCATCAAGCTCGGCCGCGAGGCGATGGCCGATCCGGCCTCGCCCTATGTCGCCTTCGTCGAACCGGGCAACGTGCTGACGCGCCGCGCCGGCCTGCCGGCCGAGCCGGGTGACGACGCCGGCGTCGCGCCGCCGCGGCTGCCGCAGATGCCGGCCTACCACCTCGTCGGCGCCGGCAACGCCGGCATCACGATGGTCAACATCGGCGTCGGGCCGTCGAACGCGAAGACCATCACCGACCACGTCGCGGTGCTGCGCCCGCACGCCTGGCTGATGCTCGGCCACTGCGCCGGGCTGCGCAACACGCAGCAGCTCGGCGACTACGTGCTCGCCCACGGCTACGTGCGCGAGGACCACGTGCTCGACGAGGAACTGCCGCTGTGGGTGCCGATCCCGCCGCTGGCCGAGGTGCAGCTCGCGCTGGAGCAGGCGGTGGCCGAGGTCACCCGGCTGTCGGGCTACGAGCTGAAGCGCGTGATGCGCACCGGCACCGTGGCCAGCACCGACAACCGCAACTGGGAGCTGCTGCCCGGGCGCAACGCGGCGACGACACCCGAGCGCCGCTTCAGCCAGAGCCGCGCCGTGGCGCTGGACATGGAGAGCGCGACGATCGCCGCCAACGGCTTCCGCTTCCGCGTGCCCTACGGCACCTTGCTGTGCGTCAGCGACAAGCCGCTGCACGGCGAGATCAAGCTGCCCGGCATGGCCAACACCTTCTACCGCGAGCGTGTCGACCAGCACCTGCGCATCGGCATGCACGCGGTGGAGCTGCTGCGCGAGGAAAAACCGGGCCGGCTGCACAGCAGAAAACTGCGCAGTTTCGCCGAGGTCGCGTTCCAGTAAGCGTTTCTTTACACGGGAGCCGCAGACTGTCGGCAACCGTGTCTTACAACCTCCCCGTGACGAGCCGACACCGATACCGGCTGGCGCCGCTGGCGCTGGCCGCCCTGCTGGGCGCCTGCGCCAGCACCCTGCCCCCCACGCCCGCCGACCGGGCGCAGATCGCGCCGACGCTGCCGGCCGGCTGGAGCCGTGCACCGGCCGGCGCCGTCCACGACGGCGACTGGTGGGCCGGCTTCGGCGACCCGCTGCTGCTGGCGCTGGTCGACGAGGCGCTGGCCACCAACCTGGACCTGGCCTCGGCGCGCGCCAACGTCGAGCGCGCCCGGGCGCAGCGCGACCTGGCCGACGCCGGCCGCCTGCCGCAGCTGGGCAGCTCGGCCAGCGGCGGGCGCGTGCGCTCCGGCGAGAACTACTCCCGCCAGCTCTCGGCGGGCCTGGACGCGAGCTGGGAGCCCGACTTCTTCGGCGCCAACGCCAGCACCGCCACCGCCGCCGCGGCCGATCTCGCCGCCGCCGGCGCGACGCTGCAGGCCACGCGCCTGGCCGTTGCCGCCGAAACCGCCATCGCCTACCTGCAGTGGCGCGGCACACGCGAGCAGTACGCCATCGCGCGCGAGTCCGCCGCCAGCCAGGCGCAGACGCTGCAGCTGGTGCAGTGGCGCGTGCAGGCCGGGCTGGCGAGCGCCGTCGACGCCGAACAGGCGCGCGCCAGCCTCGAGCAGACGCGTGCCCAGCTGCCGGCGCTGCAGACCACGCTGCAACAGACCGAGAACGCGCTCGCGATCCTGCTCGGCCGCGCCCCGGCGACGCTGGGCGAACGCCTGGCCACCGCGCCCGAGGCGGCACCGTCGCTGCAGGCGCTGCCGGCCGGCGTGCCGGCCGATCTGCTGCGCCGCCGCCCCGACCTGCTGGCCGCCGAATGGACGCTCGCCTCGGCACTGGCGACGCTGGACGCGCGGCGAGCCGACCGCCTGCCCGACCTCAGCCTCAGCGGCAGCCTGGCGCTGCGCGCCGCGACCTGGTCGGGCCTGGGCGGTGCCGGTGCCGTCGCCGCCAGCGTGCTGGCCGGCATCAGCTGGCCGGTCTTCGACGGCGGCGCCGCGCGCGCCCGCGTCGAGGCCCAGCAGGCAACGCTGGACGCGGCCCGCGCGAGCTACCGCGCGGCGGTGCTCGCGGCGCTCGGCGACGTCGAGGACAACCTCGTCGCGCTGGACCGCGGCGGCGAACGGGTCGCCGCGCTGGAGCGTGCCGCCGAAGCCGCCGCCAACGCCGCCGAACTGGCACGCGCGCGCTACCGCAGCGGGCTGATCGACTTCGGCACGCTGCTCGACGCCGAGCGCAGCCTGCTGTCGGCACGCAGCTCGCTGGCCGGCGCCCGCACCGATCTCGCACTCGCCGGAGTGCGTCTGTACAAGGGCCTGGGCGGCGGCTGGACCGCCGAGGCGACGAGACCATGACCGAACCGAAGACCGATCCGAACGACGTCCAGGCCCTGCTGGGCGCCGAGGCCCACCGCCCCTGGTGGCGCCGCCGCACCGTCTGGCTGCTCGCCGGCGCCGCGGTGCTGGTGGCCGCCGGCATCGTCGTGGCGCAGAAGCGCGCCGCGAGCAACGCCGCGCCGCGTTTCGTCACCACTCCGCTGGCACGCGGCACGCTGGCCATCACCGTCACCGCCACCGGCACGCTGCAGCCGACACGTTCGGTGGCCGTCGGCAGCGAGCTGTCGGGCACCGTGGCGCGCGTGCTCGTCGACGTCAACGACCGCGTCAAGAAAGGCCAGGTGCTGGTCGAGCTGGACACCGCCAAGCTGCGCGACTCGGTCAACGGCTCGCGCGCCAACCTGCAGGCCGCGATGGCCCAGCGCCGCCAGGCCGAAGCGACGCTGGCCGAGGCGCGTGCCAACCTCGCGCGCTACGAGGAGGTGTCGCGCCTGTCCGGCGGCAAGGTGCCGTCGGCGGCCGAGCTCGACAGCGCGCGCGCCACGGCGCTGCGCGCCGAAGCCGACCTGGCCGCCGCGCAGGCCAGCGTGGCCCAGGTGCAGACGGCGCTGTCGACCAACGAGACCAACCTCGCCAAGGCCTCGATCCGCTCGCCGATCGACGGCACGGTGCTGGCGCGCAGCGTCGAGCCGGGCAACGCGGTCGCCGCGTCGCTGCAGGCGGTGACGCTGTTCACGCTGGCCGAGGACCTGACGAAGATGAAGCTCTCGGTCGACGTCGACGAAGCCGACGTCGGCCAGGTGCGCCAGGGCCAGAAGGCGCGCTTCACCGTCGCCGCGCAACCCGGGCGCCAGTACCCGGCGCGCATCACGCGCGTGGCCTTCGGCTCGACCAAGACCGACAACGTCGTCACCTACACCACCGACCTCGAGGTCGACAACGCCGACCTGTCGCTGCGCCCGGGCATGACGGCGACGGCGACGATCGCCGCGACCGAACGCGAGAACGTGCTGCTGGTGCCCAACAGCGCGCTGCGCTTCAAGCCCAACCTGGCCGCCGCGCCGGGCGCCGGCGGCGGCAACGACGGCATCATGTCCAAGCTGATGCCGCGCCCGCCGGGCATGAGCGGGCCGCGGCGTTCGCTGGGCGGCCCCGGCCGCAGCTCCGACAGCGGCAAGGGCACGATCTGGGTGCTCAAGGACGGCCAGCCGTTGGCGCTGGAAGTCCGCAAGGGCCTGTCCGACGGCCGCATGACCGAGGTCTCGGGCGACGGCGTCGCCGAGGGGCTGGCGGTCATCACCGATCAGGCGAGCGCGGCGCAATGACGGCATTGCTCGAACTCGCGGGCATCACCAAGACCTACGGCGAAGGCAGCGCCGCGTTCCGCGCGCTGCGCGGCGTCGACCTGTCGATCCCGGCCGGCGAGTTCACGGCGGTGATGGGCCCCAGCGGCTCGGGCAAGTCGACGGTGATGAACCTGATCGGCTGCCTGGACACGCCCACCGGCGGCAGCTACCGCTTCCGCGGCGTCGAGGTCACGGGCCTCAGCCGCGACCAGCGCGCGCTGCTGCGCCGCCGCCACATCGGCTTCGTCTTCCAGGGCTTCCATCTGCTGGCGCGCACCAGCGCGCAGGAGAACGTCGAGCTGCCGCTGCTGTACCGCGGCGAAGGCGCCAAGCAGCGCCACGCCGCGGCGCGGCGTGCGCTCGCACAGGTCGGCCTCGCGGGCTGGGAGCACCACACGCCGGCCGAGCTCTCGGGCGGCCAGCAGCAGCGGGTGGCGATCGCACGCGCCATCGTCACCGAGCCGACGCTGCTGCTCGCCGACGAGCCGACCGGCAACCTCGACAGCGAACGCGGGCGCGAGGTGATGTCGCTGCTGGTCGCGCTGAACCGCGATCACGGCATCACCGTCGTGATGGTCACGCACGAGCCCGACATGGCCGCCTACGCGCAGCGCATCGTGCGTTTCCGCGACGGCCTGATCGCCGGCGACGAGCGGGTCGCGGAGGCCGAACGATGCTGCTGAACACGCTGCTGCTGGCGCTGCGCGCGATCCGGCGCAACCTGATGCGCTCGGTGCTGACGACGCTGGGCATCGTCATCGGCGTGGCCGCCGTCGTCACCATGGTCACCGTCGGCAACGGCGCGACCAAGGCCGTGCAGACGCAGATCCAGAGCCTGGGCAGCAACCTGCTGATGGTGCGCCCGGGCCAGCGCCTGGGGCCGGGCGGCTTCTCCGGCGGGCCGTCGTTCAAGCTCGCCGACGCGACCGCGATCGCCACCCAGATCGGCGGCGTCGCCGCAGTCGCGCCCGAGGTGCGCTCCAGCGTCACCGTCGTTGCCGACAACCGCAACTGGGCCACCACCGTCACCGGCAGCAACAACGACTACTTCCCGGCCGGCAACTGGAAGATCGCCGCCGGCCGCATGTTCGAGCAGGCGGAGCTGGACGCCGGCGCAGCGGTCTGCATCATCGGCCAGACGGTGCGGCGCGAGCTGTTCGGCGCCAACGCGGACCCGCTGGGGCGCAGCATCCGCGTCAAGCAGTTCAGCTGCAGCGTCATCGGCCTGCTGGCGTCCAAGGGCCAGGGCGCGATGGGCATGGACCAGGACGACATCATCATCGTGCCGGCCTACACCGCGCAGCGCCGGCTGACCGGCAGCACACGCGTGCAGACCCTGCTGGTGTCGCGCCGCGACGGCAGCGACGCCGAACGCGTGAAGGCCGGCATCACCGAGCTGCTGCGCGAGCGCCGCAAGCTGGGCCCCAATGACGACGACAACTTCAACGTGCTCGACACCCAGCAGGTGGCCGACACGCTGTCGGGCACGACCAAGCTGCTGACCTCGCTGCTCGGCGCGGTGGCCGCGGTCAGCCTGCTCGTCGGCGGCATCGGCATCATGAACATCATGCTGGTCAGCGTCACCGAGCGCACGCGCGAGATCGGCCTGCGGCTGGCGATCGGCGCGATGGAGCGCGAGGTGCTGGCGCAGTTCCTGATCGAAGCCGTGGTGCTGGCGGCGCTGGGCGGGCTGGTCGGTCTGGTGCTGGCGACCGGGGCGTCGATCGGCATCTCGGCGCTGCTGTCGGTGCCTTACGAGTTCCAGCTCGGCATCAACCTGCTGGCCTTCGGCTTCTCGGCGGCGATCGGCGTCGTCTTCGGCTTCGTGCCGGCGCGGCGTGCCGCACGGCTGGACCCTATCGAGGCCCTGCGCCACGAGTGAGCAGCGGGCGCAGCGCGATCAGCCCCAGCGCCGGGCCGATCGCCAGCGCCGGCAGCACCGCGTCCAACGGCCAGCGCGCCGCCGCGGCGACGAAGAGCTGGATGCTGGCGATCGAGATCGCGAAGCCGATGCTGTTGGCCAGCGTCAGCACGCTGCCGACCAGCGCCGGCGGCGCGTTCGTCGCCGTCAGCGCCGAGAACTGCGGCGAGTCGCCGGCCACCGTGATGCCCCAGAGCACGAGCCAGGCGCCGAACAGCGGCGCCGGCGCGTGCAGCAGCCAGGGTGCAATCAGGCAGCACAGGCCGCTGGTCGCGAGCTGCGTGCCGGCGACACGCGCGCTGCCCCAGCGCGACGCCGCCCAGCCGCCGCCGGCGCAGCCGATCGCCCCGGCACCGAGCACGACGAAGGCCGCCCAGGACAGCGAAGCGCCGGCCAGCCGCGTCGCCAGCACCGCCGGCACCAGCACCCACATCGTGTAGAGCTCCCACATGTGGCCGAAGTAGCCGAGGATCGACGCACGCACGCGCCGGTCGGTCGCCGCGGCCCACAGCGCACGCAGCGGCAGGCCAGAACCCGAGGCGCGTGGATGCGGCGGTTCGGGCACCAGCAGGAAGACCAGCAGGCCGGCGGCGGCCGACGCCAGCGCGACTCCGTCGAAGACCACGCTCCAAGGCCAGCCGGCGGACAGCGCGCGCAGCGCGTGCGGGCTGGCGCTGCCGAGGATCAGCGCGCCGATCAAGAGGCCCAGCGCCGGCCCCAGCCCGCGCGGGAACCACAGCGCCGCGAGCTTCATGCCCACCGGGTAGATGCCCGCCAGGCAGAAGCCGCCCAGCGTGCGCCAGACGAGCAGCGTGTCGAAGTCGGCCGCATGCCGCTGCGCCATCGCCGCGCAGCCGGCGCCGGCCAGCGCGCAGACCAGGAACACCAGCCGCGCCGGGAAACGGTCGGCGACCGCCAGCAGCGCGAACAGCAGCGCCCCGGCGATGAAGCCCAGTTGCACCGCTGACGTGAGCGTGCCGACGGCCGTCGACGGCCAGCCGTAGGCCGATTGCAGCTCGGGCATCACGGCGTTGGCGGCGAACCAGGTCGAGGTGCCGGCCAGCTGCGCCAGCACGATGACCGGCAGCACGCGGCGCGGCGCGTGCACGGCGGCGCGGGCGGGCTCGTGCGTCATCGTCGCAGGGAGGCTAGTGCCTGCCGCGCGGCGGCCACAGCGCGGGCGAACCCGGGGTTGACGGCTTGCGCCGGCTCAAGCGGCCGGCAGGTGACCGGCTTGTGTCGCCTGTGGCGATCCCTTAACCTGAACTCGGCCTATCCGTTGACAAAACTCAGGCCGCCAAGCGGCCGAACGCGAAGGAGAAGAGCATGCCCAGCACCCTGTCTGGCGCAAGCGTAGGCATCGAGTCGATCCGCACGCTGGCTTTCGTCGGCCCCTCGGCCGCAGGCAAGACCACCCTGGCCGAGGCCCTGCTGCAACGCAGCGGCGCGATCGGCGCCGCCGGCAGCATCGAGCGCGGCAGCACCGTCAGCGACCACGACCCGCTCGAGAAGCGCATGCAGCACTCGCTGAACGCCAGCGTGATGCACCTGACGCACGCCGACACGCGCATCCACTTCATCGACACCCCCGGGGGCCCGGACTTCCTCGGCCAGAGCCTGCCGGCGCTGGAGGCGGTGGAGACCGCCGCGATCGTCATCAATGCCAGCACCGGCATCGAGCCGATGGCCCAGCGCATGATGGACTACGCCGCGTCGCGCCATCTCGACCGGATCGTCGTCGTCAACAAGATCGACGCCGCCGGCGTCGACCTGCCGGGCCTGCTGGCGCAGATCCAGGCCACCTTCGGCAAGGAGTGCCTGCCGCTGAACCTGCCCGACGCGGGCGGCACGAAGGTCGTCGACTGCTTCTACAACCGCGAAGGCCACAGCGATTTCGGCTCGGTCGACGCCGCGCACCGCGCGCTGGTCGAGCAGGTCGTCGAGGTCGACGGCGACTTCGTCGACCGCTACCTGAACGACGGCGACGTCGACGCCTCCGAACTGCACAAGCCGCTGGAGCAGGCGCTGCGCGAAGGCCACCTGATCCCGGTGTGCTTCGTCTCGGCGCGCACCGGCGCCGGTGTCGCCGAGCTGCTGGACGTCATCGTCAAGCTGCTGCCCAACCCGACCGAGAGCAACCCGCCGGAGTTCCTGAACGGCGAAGGTGCGGCCGCGGTGCCGATGCAGGCCGAGCCGGACCCGAGCAAGCACGTGCTGGCGCACGTCTTCAAGGTCACCGTCGACCCGTACGTCGGCAAGATGGGCATCTTCCGCGTCCACCAGGGCACGGTGCAGCAGAACCAGATGCTCTACGTCGGCGACGGCCGCAAGCCGTTCAAGGTGACGCACCTGTACCTGCTGCAGGGCAAGGAGCACGTCGAGGTGGCGCGCGCGCTGCCCGGCGACATCGTCGCCGTGCCCAAGGTCGACGAGTTGCACTTCGACGCCGTGCTGCACGACGCCGCCGAGGACGACCACATCCACCTCAAGCCGCTGGACTTCCCGGTGCCGGTGCACGGCCTGGCGATCGGCCCCAAGCGCCACGGCGACGAGCAGCGCATGTGGGAGATCCTGGGCAAGCTGATCGACGAGGACCCGTGCCTGAAGGTCGAGCACATCGCCACGACCAACGAGACCGTGATCTACGGCCTGGGCGAGCTGCACCTGCGCACGCTGCTGGAGCGCCTGCGCGAGGTCTACAAGTTCGAGGTCACGACGCGGCCGCCGCGCATCGCCTACCGCGAGACGATCACCGCCAACGCCGAGGGCCACCACCGCCACAAGAAGCAGACCGGCGGCGCCGGCCAGTTCGGCGAGGTGTTCCTGAAGGTCGAGCCGCTGCCGCGCGGCGCCGGCTTCGAGTTCCTCGACCAGGTCAAGGGCGGCGTGATCCCGAACCAGTTCATCCCCGCCGTCGAGAAGGGCGTGCGCGAGGTGCTGGCCGGCGGCGCGATCGCCGGCTACCCGGTGGTCGACGTGCGTGTCATCGTCTACGACGGCAAGAGCCACAGCGTCGACAGCAAGGAGATCGCCTTCGCCACGGCCGGCCGCAAGGCCTTCATGGCGGCGATCCGCGAGGCCCGGCCGATCGTGCTGGAGCCGATCGTGACGATCGAGATCGTCGCGCCCGACTCGGCGATGGGCGACATCACCGGCGACCTGTCGGCCAAACGCGGCCTGGTGACCGGCACCGCCAATGCCGCCGCGGGCACGGTGGTGATCCGCGGCCAGGTGCCGATGTCCGAGCTCTCGGGCTCCCAGTCGCGTCTGAACGCGATGACCGCCGGCCAGGGCCGCTACACGATCGAGCTGTCGCACTACGACCCGGTGCCGCCGACGGTGCAGCAGCAGTTGCAGAGCCAGCACCAGGTCAAGGAAGACGACTAAGCCTCCACGGGCGGGCCGCCGGGAGGCGCCCCGTCCGCTTCACCCCGCCGGCTGCGGGGTTTGCACGGCAGTTCCTAGAATCCGCCCCGTCGAAAGGGGAGTAGCCGGCGCCCACCGGGCGCCGCGGATCCCCGTCAATACGGAGCACCGGCTCACCGCCGCCCTGCTCCCGGGCCCGCACGGGATCTCCCGCGCAAGACCTTTCGGCACGAATCGTCCGTTCGTTGCCATTCCTGGAGGTCTCGTGGAGAGCATTGCGCCGCTGTGGTTGTGGGTCGTCTTCTTCGTCTCGGTCGTCGTCGCGCTGGTCGTCGACTTCGTCGTCATGCGCCATCAGGGCGCGCATGCGGTCGGTGTGCGTGAGGCGCTGCGCTGGTCGGTCGTCTGGGTGGCACTGAGCCTGGCCTTCAACGCGTTGTTCTGGTGGGCGCTGCAGGGCACCCACGGCACCGAGGTCGCGAACACGCGCGCGCTGGAGTTCCTGACCGGCTACCTGATCGAGAAGAGCCTGGCGGTCGACAACATCTTCGTCTTCCTGATGATCTTCTCGTACTTCGCGATCCCGCCGGAGTTCCAGAAGCGCGTGCTGATGATCGGCATCGTCGGCGCCATCGTGCTGCGCACGGTGATGATCCTGCTCGGCGCCTGGCTGATCGCCGAGTTCCACTGGCTGCTGTACGTCTTCGGCGCGTTCCTGATCGTCACCGGCATCAAGATGTGGCGCCACGCCGGCGAGGCCCCGGACATGGAAGCCAACCCGGCGCTGAAGCTGCTGCGCCGCGTGATGCCGGTGAGCCCGAAGCTCGACGGCGAGAACTTCTTCACCGTCGAGAACGGCAAGCGCATCGCGACGCCGCTGCTGCTGGTCGTCGCGCTGGTCGGCATCACCGACGTGATCTTCGCGGTCGACTCGATCCCGGCGATCTTCGCGATCACGACCGACCCGTTCATCGTGCTCACGTCGAACATCTTCGCGATCCTGGGCCTGCGCGCGATGTACTTCCTGCTCGCCGCGGCGGCCGAGAAGTTCCACCTGCTCGGCTACGGCCTGGCGGTGATCCTGACCTTCATCGGCACGAAGATGGTGCTGATCGACGTCTTCAAGATCCCGGTGCTGGTGTCTCTGGGCGTCGTCGCGGCGATCCTCGCGGTGACGATGATCTGGAGCCTGAAGACGGCTCCCAGGATCAACCGCGACCGTCCCGCGGCGTGATGCCGCGCTGAACTCGGCCCCGCACGGCGCGGGGCCGGTCGGTCCCGAGCGGATCGCCGCCGGATACGAATCATTCGCATTCATGTTAGAGTCATCGCATGAACACGATGACCCTGGCACCGCAGCTGCCGCCGAGCCGCAGGCGGCCGGCGTTCAGCCTTGTCGTCATCGCAGCCCACCTCGGGCTGTTCTGGCTGGCCCTGGAGTTCGGCGTGCTCGAGCGCGCCGTGGCCAGCGCCGCACCGCTGGTGGTGCAGATCGTGGCCCCGGTGGCGCCTCGTGAACCACAACCCGAGCCGCTGATACCGCGGCCGGCGAACACGCCGCCCCCGCTGGCGACCGTGCCGGTGCCCGAGGTGGCGATCCAGCGCGAAGCGCCGGCCGAGACGATCCGGGTCGCCGCCGCGCCCGCCGAGCCGGTGGCACCGCCGCCCGCAGCGGCGCCGGCCCCGGTCACGCCGAGCATCCGCCAGGTGCCGGCCAGCGCGCTGCGGTATCTGGCCGAGCCACCCGTGGCGGTGCCGCTGGCCTCGAGGCGTCTGCGTGAATCGGGCACCGTCGTGCTGAGGGTCGTCGTCGATGTGCACGGCCATCCACGCAGCGTGACGCTGCGGCGCTCTTCCGGGTTCCCGCGCCTGGACGAGCAGGCCCTGGGCGCGATGCGCCAGGCACGTTTCGTCCCGTGCACCGACAACGGCCGGCCCGTCGAGTGCGAATCCGACGCGCCCATCGTCTACGAGCTGCAAGGCTGAACGGCACGGGCGCCTGCTGAACCGGGCTTTATCATCTCGGGTGATGCAAACGGCCGCTCCCGATCTCGCGCAGGTGCGCCTGGACAACGCGCTCCGACTGTTCGAGGAGTTCGTGCGCCAGACCGCGCGCCACGCCGACGCCGCCACGCTGCGTGGGCTCGAACGCCGTTTCGCCGAGCGCGTGCAGATCCAGCCGAGCTACTGGAGCCAGATCAAGAGCCGCTCGCGGCAGATCGGCGAACGCCTGGCGCGCCAGTTCGAGCAGCTGTGCCAGAAGCCGCGCGGCTGGATGGACGTGCCGCACGAGAGCGGCGCCGAACGCGGCGCCGACGCCGCGATGCCCGCCGCCGGCGTGCTGCCGCCGCCGGCCGACAATCTGCCGCGCGACGACGACGAGCGATTCATCGTCGGCCTGGTGCTGACCTATTACCGACGGCATCCGCAGCGTGCACGCACGCGACTGCTCGACCTGCTCGGCGAGGTGCTGACGCCGCCGGCCCCCCCCGCACCCGAGGCGCCTGAACGCCCGCTGGCCCCCGGCGTCGTGCGGCCGCCGGCGCGCAGCACGCAACCCACCCCGGCGGACGATCCCGGCGAACTCTGGCGCCGCGCGCAGGCCGGTGTCGCGCCGCTGAAGCCCCGCAAGTAGCCCCGGCCGACAGGCCAGGAAGCGCCCGGCGCACACCAGCGCGGACCGCGCTGCTCGCGCCCGCCGCCGCCATGCGCACGGCGGCGGCATGGCGCCGGCGTTCCGGTCGACGCTCGTCGCCCCGAAGTCCCGATCGTCGGAGAACCCGCCCTGGGGCAAACGCTCCCCCCACGTTGAAGCACGACCGGCGCTTGCCCGTTTGATAACGTTGTCTTTATCATCGGCGCAAGTCCACTGCATCACGTTCCCCGTGCTGCGGTGCCCCGCGAGTCCTGGGCGTCGAAGCCCGCCCTTCGCGCTCGCCAAACCCAGCCTTTTGCCGAGCCCGTCCAGGGCCCTGCCCGCCACCTCGGCCGCTCGATGCCGAGGCCTGCGTCCCGTTGACGAGGAGATCCGAGATGAAGTCCCTGCC
This sequence comes from Rubrivivax sp. JA1055, assembly GCF_020966565.1. Lineage (NCBI taxonomy): Bacteria > Pseudomonadati > Pseudomonadota > Betaproteobacteria > Burkholderiales > Sphaerotilaceae > Rubrivivax > Rubrivivax sp. JA1055. Next base: position 681,802 of record NZ_JAJKFP010000001.1, read on the forward strand.
GACCTTGAAGCCGCGCCATCCGTTCGCCCTGGCCGCCTGCCGGCGCCGCGCCGGCGCACACCGCGCCGAAGCCGGCGCCCGGCGCCAGCGCGAGCGCCACGCACTGCGCCGCGAACTGCAGGCCGCGGCCTGCAGCCACAGCCCCTGAACAGAACGGGTCGCACGCCTCTGGCACGGCGGCCCGATGGAGACGACGATGAGAACCACCGCCCCGCTGCTGCTGCCCGCCGGCCCCGGGCCCATCCGACGCGCCAGCGCACGCACGCTCGAGGCCGCCAGCCGCGGGCTCGCCCTGCTGGCACGCTGGCTGCAGACCGAGGCCGCCCGCCCGGACGGCGACGCCGTGCTCGAGTTCCATGCCGAGGCCGACGCGCTCGAAGGTGCGCTCTACCTCGACGGCGAGCTCGTCGCCCGAATCCCGGGCGTCACGCGCCTGTGATCGTGCCGGCGGGGCTCAAGTGTCGGCACGACGCGACCGATAAGAACGCGTAGAGTGTCCTCATGACCACCCCGCCCGCTGCCCGCCCCCTGACGTACGCGACACCCGCGCACGACGTGGCGGGCTGGGCGCGGCGGTTCGACCCGATGGCCATGCCGATCCTCGCCGACACGGCCGCCACGCTGCAGAGCCTGCGCGAGAACGAGGACGAGGTCGACGCGCACCTGCTGACCGAGACGGTCGCGGCCGACCCGCTGCTGACGCTGAAGCTGCTGTCGCACGTGGCCAGCCTGCAGCGGCGAAGCCATTTCGACACCCGCGGCGACATCGAGACGGTGACCGCCGCGCTGGTGATGGTCGGCATCGCACCCTTCTTCCGCCTGTTCGCCGACTCCTCCGTCGTCGAGGACTGGCTGGGCGATCAGCCCGAGGCGCTCGAAGGCTTCAGGAAGGTGCTCATCCGGGCTCACCGCGCCGCCAACTTCGCCACCGCCTTCGCCGTGCACCGCATGGACCACGACGTCGCCGTGATCCGCGAGGCGGCGCTGCTGCACGACTTCACCGAACTGCTGCTGTGGCTGCACGCCCCGACGCTGGCGCTGGAGATCGCCCGCCTGCAGGCCGAGGACCCGGCCCTGCGCAGCGTGGTGGCCCAGGAGCGCGTGCTCAACATTCACCTGCCCGACCTGCAGCAGGCCTTGATGACGCAATGGCGGCTGCCGCCGCTGCTGGTGAAGATCACCAATGCGCGCCAGTCCGAGTCGGTGCAGGTGCGCAACGTGCTGCTGGCGATCCGCCTGGCGCGTCACACCTCGTCCGGCTGGGACAATCCGGCGATCCCGGACGATATCGTCGAGATCGCCTCGCTGCTGAACATGCGCATCGAGCCCACCTGGGCCCTGCTGCGCGACATCGACGAATAGCCGCTACAGCGGCAGCGCGGTCGTCGTCTTCAGACGCTGCAGCACGAAGCTGGTCTTGCAGTCCCGCACCGACGGGTGCTTGAGCAGCGTGTCCATCACGAAGCGCGAGTAGTGCGCCATGTCCTGAACGACGACTCGCAGCAGGTAGTCGATGTCGCCGCTGAGCGCCACACACTCCACGACTTCGGGCCAGACCTCGACCGCGGCCGCGAACTGGTCCAGCGGGCTGCGTGCCAGCGGATCGCTGTGTTTCTCCAGCCGCACCGTCAGGTAGGCGGTGAGTGCCAGCCCGACACGCTCCGGCGCCAGCAGCGCGACGTAGCCCGAGATCACGCCGCCGTCCTCGAGCCGCTTCACACGGCGCAGCGCCGCACTGGGTGACAGCGAGACACGCGCGGCGAGTTCGTCGTAGGTGATCCTGCCCTGCGACTGCAGCACCTGCAGGATGCGTCGGTCCACGGCGTCGAGCGGGTCGGAAGGATCCATCGGGGCATTCTTGCAGTTTTCGTGCGCCTTGACAGCCATCAAGACCCGAGAACGGCGACATCCTGCGTCGGCGGCCGTCTAGAGTGACGGTGCGGCATCCCGCCGCAGCCCTGGGGTCATCGCATGAGGCCAGTCGACGCCGCCCGAAACCCGGCCGGATGCGCCCCGGCGACCTACGGCGAGGGTGAGCGTCCGCCGCGGGGCGACTACACCCGCGCCGGCGCCGACTACTGCTGCGAGCAGGACTGGGCGTCCTACAGCGAAGCCGAGCATGCGCTTTATCAGCGTCTTCACGCCCGCCAGTGCGCGCTGCTCGACGGCCACGCCTGCGACGCCTTCGTGCGGGCGCTTGCTCACCTCGGCCCGGCGGAGCGCATTCCGCGGTTCGAGCGGGTTTCCGACCGGCTGGAAGCGGCCACCGGCTGGCGGCTCGTCGCCGTTCCCGGCCTGATTCCGGAGGAGGCGTTCTTCAGCCTGCTGGCGCGGCGTCGCTTTCCGGTGACCGACTGGCTGCGGCGTCCGGAGGAGTTCGACTACATCGTCGAGCCGGACCTGTTCCACGACCTCTTCGGCCACGTTCCGCTGCTGTTCGAGCCGGTCTTCGCCGACTTCATGCAGGCTTACGGCGCCGGCGCCATCAAGGCCTCGGGCCTCGGGGCCTGCGAACTGCTCGCTCGGCTGTACTGGTACACGGTGGAGTTCGGCCTCATCGCGTCGCCCGATGGCTGGCGCGCGTATGGCGCGGGCCTGCTCAGTTCGGGGAGCGAACTCGTTCACGCGGTGCGCGCGACCGGCCCGAGGCGGTTGGCGTTCGACGTGCATCGCATGATGCGCAGCCGCTACCGCATCGACTGCTTCCAGCCGACCTACTTCGTCATCGACAGCTTCGAGGACCTGTTCCGGGCCTGCGAGCCGGACTTCACGCCGCTTTACGAGCGCGTGAAGCAGTCGATCCAGGCAAGCGGCGAAATCGAGGCCGGACAGGCCGCCACCGGCGACCGGCCGGCGCTTCAGGCCTGATCGGCGAGCCAGCGCTGCAACTCGTTCCAGGGTTCGGCACGGTCGACCATGTCGACGTGGGCGACGCCCTCGAGGTGCCGGTTGTCGGCCCCTGGGTAAGTCGCCGTCGACGGCGGGAACACGATGTTGTCGCAATGGCTGTAGAAGCAGGTCAGCGCACCGGCGAGACCCGGCGGCTCGCGTTGCTGCAGGCTTTGCAGCCAGCCCGAGCCGATGCGCATCTGGCGGCCGTTGAGCGAGAAAGCGAAACGCGCCAGCCAGGTGCCGCGGTGCGGCGTGCCCAGGGTGATCGCGCGGTGCACGCGCTGCAGATCGCCGCGCTCGGCCCACCATCGGCGCAGCGCCAGGCCGCCCATGCTGTGAGCGACGATGACAGGAGGTCGTCCCGTCGTTCGTTCGACGGCCTGGACGGCGAGCTCGATCGTCTCGACGTAGGCGTCGATCGAGCCGAAGACAGGCTCGAGGTCGACGGCGGCATAGGGCACGCCCGCGGCACGCAAACGCGCCAACCAGCCATTCCAGACCCCCCGGTTGCACACGAAGCCGTGCACGAACACCACGCCGCGCCGGCCGGTGGCGTCGGCCGGCAGGTGATCGGGCCAGCGGCGGCTGCAAAACGGCTGCTGCCAGCAGAACACGCGCGGAGCGGAGCGAACCTCGCCCCACCACGCTCGCAGCAGTTGGCGATGGCTCGGCCTGGGCGCCGGATCGTCGCCGTGGGCCAGGCGCAGGCAGGCGAACTCCAGCGCCAGCACTGCGGCATACGCCAGGGAGATCAGCAGCGCGCCCCCGGCCGCAGCGAACGGGCGGCCCTCGGCCAGGGCATGCACCGCCCAGCCGAACGCCAGCAGAACGCCACCTATCGTCGTGGCTTGTTGGATTCTCGCGAGACGCATCTGGCGGCGGGTTCTATCGGCCGGCACCCGCGCCGCAACAGGTGTTGAGGTATCGAGGAAGGTCCATCTCCCGCCATGTTGCATCATCGGGGCGCTGCGGGTTTGCGCAGTGCAAACAAGATCCCCGTGTCACCCGACGGTCTTGCGATCCTGGAGAACCTGGAGAAGGTCGCCGCCGAGCGTCAGCGCCGAGAAGCCGATGCCGGCCTCGAGGCCAGCACGCTGGCGGTCAAGGCCTATCAGCACTCCCGGTTTGCACGAACCTACGCGGACCTTCTGAGCCAGCCGCGCTACGCCGAATCGGCGCGTTTTTTCCTCGACGAGTTGTACGGGCCCCAGGACTTCAGCGACCGCGACACGCAGTTCGCGCGCGTCGTGCCCGGTCTCGTGAGGCTCTTCCCCCAGGAGCTCGTCGGAACCGTGAAGGCCTTGTCCGAGTTGCATGCGTTGTCCGAGGAGATGGACTCGGCCATGGGTGCGGCCACCGGCTCCAACTCGCTGGACGCACGGCAGTACGCCAGCGCCTGGCAGACGGTCGGACGGCCGCAGGTCAGGGCGCGGCAGATCGAGCTGATGCTGCAGGTCGGCAGCGCGCTGGACCGCTACACCCGCAATCCGATCCTGCGTCACAGCCTGCGGCTGATGCGGGCGCCAGCAAGGGCGGCGGGACTTCCGGCGCTGCAGCGTTTCCTGGAAGCCGGCTTCGACACGTTTCGAGCGATGAAGGGCGCCGACGCGTTTCTGCAGACCATCGCCGAACGTGAACGCGACCTCGCCGCGCTGCTCTTTGCCGTCGACCTCGCTTCGCCTCGTGCGGCGCGCGAGCTGTCGGCCCTGCCCTGAGCGCACGACTGCTCGTCCCCACCGAGGGCAGGATCGCGCCGGCCCGGGACAATGCCCGCGGATGGAGTCGGCATCGGTCATCGCCCCGGTCTTCGCGCAGCTTGGCCTCAGCCTCATCGAACGCGGCTGGCTGTCCTCGAACAATCTGCTTTTCGGTGCCACCCGGCACACCCCACCGACCTTGATCGACAGCGGGTATGTCAGTCACGCCGCGCAGACGCTGGAACTGCTCGAGCGAGTTCTAGCGAGCGCCCCCGTCGAACGCATCGTCAATACCCACCTGCATTCCGACCATGTCGGCGGCAACGCGCTGCTGCAGCGACGCTGGGGCAGCGAGGTCTGCATCCACGAGGCGAGTTTCGACGCCGCGGCTTGCTGGGACGAACGGCGCTTGAGTTACCTCGACACGGGGCAGTCATGCCCGCGATTTCGGCCTGATATCGGCCTTCGAGCCGGCGACTCGATCATGCTGGGAGCCTACCGCTGGACGCTGGTCCCGGCTGGCGGGCACGATCCCGACACGCTCATGCTGTTTCAACCCGACAGCGCGGTTCTGATCAGCGGTGACGCGCTGTGGGAGGAGCGCGTCGCGATCGTGTTTCCGTCACTCGACGGGGACGACACGGGTTATCTCGACGCGTTGGCGGCGCTCGAGTCGATCGAACGACTGGCCCCGCGCATCGTCATTCCGGGCCATGGCCGTGCATTCACCAACGTCGCCGGCGCGGTAGCACACAGCCGGCAGAGGCTCGAAGCGTTCCGACGGCTTCCGGGGCGGCACGCTTCGTACGCGGAACGGGCTCTGTTGATGTTTCACATGCTTGAACATCGGCAGCGTCGCCTGGCCGATGTCATCGCATGGTTGAAACAGACACCGATCTTCGGACGAATCGTCCGCCGGAACGGTTTGCCGCCGTCTGAAGACGATGCTCGGCGCGTGATCGAGGCGCTGCTCAGTGGCG
>NZ_JAJKFP010000011.1:0-666 GCF_020966565.1 Rubrivivax sp. JA1055
AACGTCGTGTACGGCAAGAAGACCGGCAACACGCCCGACGGGCGCAAGGCTGGCGAGCCGTTCGCGCCGGGGGCCAACCCGATGCACGGCCGCGACTACAAGGGCGCGGTGGCCTCGATGGCCTCGGTGGCCAAGCTGCCGTACAGCTGCTCGCAGGACGGCATCTCCTACACCTTCACGATCGTGCCCAGCGCGCTGGGCCCGGACGAAGGCCAGCGCGTGGACAACCTGGTGAACCTGATCGACGGCTACTTCGGCTCCGGCGGGCACCACGTCAACGTCAACGTCTTCGACCGTGCGACGCTGCTGCACGCGATGGAGCACCCGGAGCTGTACCCGCAGCTGACGATCCGGGTGTCGGGTTACGCGGTGAACTTCATCAAGCTGACGCGCGAGCAGCAGCTCGATGTCATCAGCCGTACCTTCCATGCCTGCCACTGACGTCAAAAGCGTCGCGGTCGCCGCCCCGTGCGGCGGCACGCGGCCGGTGCACGCGCCCGGCGCGGCGCCGGCCGCCGCCGTCACCGAAGGTTATGTCCACTCGACCGAGACCTGCGGGACGGTGGACGGCCCGGGGATCCGCTACGTGCTGTTCCTCTCGGGCTGCCCGCTGCGCTGCGCGTACTGCCACAACCCCGACACCTGGCATCGTCACGACGGCACGCT
>NZ_JAJKFP010000012.1:0-1273 GCF_020966565.1 Rubrivivax sp. JA1055
GGCCAGCTGCGCCTGCTGGGCGAGGTGCTTTCGGTGCGCTGATCGGGCTCCGGTCAATCGTTCGCCAAAAACAAAAAGGCCCGGTTCGTCTTGAACCGGGCCTTCGAATAAATAGCCTGACGATGTCCTACTTTCACACGGGAACCCGCACTATCATCGGCGCAAAGGCGTTTCACTATCCTGTTCGGGATGGGAAGGAGTGGGACCACCTCGCTATGGTCATCAGGCTTGACTTGTCGCCTCGCTGCTTCTTGGGGGCAGCTAGGCCAATTCATAGAGTATTTGAAAATCAGCTGTTCGATCGCGCTACTGGCATAACCCGTTCGACTCAATCGTCAAAGTTATAGGGTCAAGCCTCACGAGCAATTAGTACCGGTTAGCTCAACGCATTACTGCGCTTCCACACCCGGCCTATCAACGTCCTGGTCTCGAACGACTCTTCAGGGGGCTCAAGGCCCCGGCAAGACTCATCTTGGAACGAGTTTCCCGCTTAGATGCTTTCAGCGGTTATCTCTTCCGCACTTAGCTACTCGGCAATGCCACTGGCGTGACAACCGATACACCAGAGGTGCGTCCACTCCGGTCCTCTCGTACTAGGAGCAGGCTTCCTCAATCTTGCAGCGCCCACGGAAGATAGGGACCAAACTGTCTCACGACGTTTTAAACCCAGCTCACGTACCTCTTTAAATGGCGAACAGCCATACCCTTGGGACCGGCTACAGCCCCAGGATGAGATGAGCCGACATCGAGGTGCCAAACACCGCCGTCGATATGAACTCTTGGGCGGTATCAGCCTGTTATCCCCAGAGTACCTTTTATCCGTTGAGCGATGGCCCTTCCATACAGAACCACCGGATCACTTAGTCCTACTTTCGTACCTGCTCGACTTGTCAGTCTCGCAGTCAAGCACGCTTATGCCTATGCACTATTAGCACGATTTCCGACCGTGCCTAGCGTACCTTCGAACTCCTCCGTTACGCTTTGGGAGGAGACCGCCCCAGTCAAACTGCCCACCATACACTGTCCCCAACCCGGATAACGGGCCAAGGTTAGAACCTCAAACACACCAGGGTGGTATTTCAACGTTGGCTCCACGATACCTAGCGGCACCGCTTCAAAGCCTCCCACCTATCCTACACAGATCTGTTCAAAGTCCAATGTAAAGCTACAGTAAAGGTTCATGGGGTCTTTCCGTCTTTCCGCGGGGAGATTGCATCATCACAAACATTTCAACTTCGCTGAGTCTCTGGAGGAGACAGTGTGGCCATCGTTA
>NZ_JAJKFP010000002.1:0-526845 GCF_020966565.1 Rubrivivax sp. JA1055
CGCCTTCGGCGATGGTGTCGCACTTCATGATGCCGCCGAAGATGTTGACGAGGATGCCTTTCACCTCGGGGTTCTTCAGCATGATCTTGAAGGCCTCGGTGACCTTCTCGGCGCTCGCGCCGCCGCCGACGTCCAGGAAGTTCGCCGGCTCGCCGCCGAAGAGCTTGATGGTGTCCATCGTCGCCATCGCCAGGCCGGCGCCGTTGACCAGGCAGCCGATGTTGCCGTCCAGGCTGATGTAGCTGAGGTCGAACTTGCTGGCCTCGACCTCGGCCGGGTCCTCTTCGTCCAGATCCCGGTAGGCGACGATCTCCGGATGCCGGAATAGCGCGTTGGCGTCGAAGTTGAACTTGGCGTCCAGCGCCTTGATGCCGCCGTGGCCTTCGAGGATCAGCGGGTTGATCTCGGCGAGGCTGGCGTCGCTGGCCATGTAGCAGGCGTAGAGCTTCTGGAAGACGTCGACCGCTTGCGCCTGGCTGGCCTCGGGCACGCCGATGCCCACCGCCAGTTCACGCGCCTGGGCTTCCGTCAGGCCCACCAGCGGGTCGACGAAGACCTTGAGGATCTTCTCCGGCGTGGCGTGCGCCACTTCCTCGATGTCCATGCCGCCTTCGGAGGACGCCATCAGCGCCACCTTCTGCGTCGCGCGGTCGGTCAGCGCGGCGACGTAGTACTCCTTCCGGATGTCGGCGCCTTCCTCGACCAGCAGCCGGCGCACCTTCTGGCCTGCGGGGCCGGTCTGGTGGGTGACGAGCTGCATGCCCAGGATCTGCGAGGCCAGGGTCTCGACCTCGGCCAGCGAACGCGCGAGCTTGACGCCGCCACCCTTGCCGCGCCCGCCGGCGTGGATCTGGGCCTTGACCACCCACACCGAGCCGCCGAGCTTCTGCGCCGCCTCCAGCGCCTCCTGCGCCGTGAACGCCGCATAACCCCGCGGCACCGGCACCCCGTGCGCGCGCAGCAGTTCCTTGGCCTGGTATTCGTGGATCTTCATGCCTGGTGGTCCTCGTCGTGAAGTCTTGCCAGTGTGGGCCGCGCGTCTGACCCGAGCCTAACGGCGGTCAAGCCGCGGCCGCGAGCCCGTTGTCGAAGTGCGCGTGCATCAGCCGTCGCGCCGCCTCGCCGTCGCGGGCGAGGATCGCGTCGACCAGCGCACGGTGCTCGGCCAGCGACTCCTCGATGCGCCCGTGCTTGAACAGCGAGTGGTGACGGTTGAGTTTCATGACCTTGCGCAGGTCGGTCACCACCTGGGTCGCCCAGCGGTTTCCGGCCGCGTCGAGCAGCGCCATGTGGAACTCCTCGTTGGTCGCGAAGAAGACGTCGCGATCGCCGGTCTCGGTCTCCAGCCGCGCATGCAGGCGGCGCAGGCGCTCGCGGTGGGCCTCGTCGGCGCGGGTGGCCACGGTGGCCGCGGCGTCGCTCTCCAGCAGCGCGAGCAGGTGGTAGACCTGGGCGACGTCGGCGGTGGACATCTCGGTGACGTAGGCGCCGCGGCGCACCTTCATCGTCACCAGGCCTTCGGTGGCCAGCACCTTCAGCGCCTCGCGCAGCGGCGTGCGGCTGATGCCGAACTCGGCGCACAGCTTCAGTTCGTCGATCCAGCTGCCGGGTTCGAGCCGGCGGGAGAAAATCTGCTGGCGCAGCCGTTCCGCGACTTCCTCGTAGAGGGCGCGGGGTGACAGCGGGCGGGCATCGGGGCGGTGCGGGACGTCGGCCACAGGCGAGCGGGGCAGGGTGGTCGGCGGGGCCGAGGGTGGATCTGAATTCATAATTTTGCATCACGCATCGGATGTGCCAGGTGCCTTGGTTCTAGGGAAAACCCCAAAATCGCAGCTCCGGCGTGGTGCAAGTCGTCGCCTCGCCTTCGGGTGCCGGGCCGCGAGCCGGCTCCGTTCGGTTGGCGTCGGCGACGCGAGCGGCGATCGCCTGGGTGTCCCGCCTGCAGCGGGCGAGCGCGGGTGCTCACGAAGCCTGCGAAGGCCCGGGTGGGCGCCGAACCCGGTCTCGGGGGGGGCGCCGTTAACCGACGTGTCAGGATCGTGTCGGACGCAGGAATTTATAATTATTCATGACAGCGGGCCCGGCGGCTTGCACAGCAGGAGACATCTCGATGAGCAACAGCCCCGACCCGCGCGAGAGCGGCGAGTTCGCCCCGTCGTCCCTCGAACAATGGCACAAGGCTGCCGCCAAGTCCGCGCCGGGTGGTGACGTCGAGGCGCTGAACTGGCAGACGCCCGAGGGCCTGACCGTCAAGCCGCTGTACACCGCGGCCGACACCGCCGACCTGCCCTACGCCGACACGCTGCCGGGCTTCGAGCCCTTCATCCGCGGCCCGCAGGCAACGATGTACGCGGTGCGCCCGTGGACCATCCGCCAGTACGCCGGCTTCTCCACCGCCGAGGAGTCGAACGCCTTCTACCGCAAGGCGCTGGCCGCCGGCGGCCAGGGCGTGTCGGTGGCCTTCGACCTGGCCACGCACCGCGGTTACGACAGCGACCATCCGCGCGTCACCGGCGACGTCGGCAAGGCCGGCGTGGCGATCGACTCGGTCGAGGACATGAAGATCCTGTTCGACGGCATCCCGCTGGACAAGGTCAGCGTCTCGATGACGATGAACGGCGCGGTGCTGCCGGTGCTGGCCGGTTACGTCGTCGCCGCCGAGGAGCAGGGCGTCGCCCAGGACCAGCTGTCGGGGACCATCCAGAACGACATCCTCAAGGAGTTCATGGTCCGCAACACGTACATCTATCCGCCCGAGCCTTCGATGCGGATCGTCGCGGACATCATCGAGTACACGGCACGCCAGATGCCGAAGTTCAACTCGATCTCGATCTCCGGCTACCACATGCAGGAGGCGGGTGCGAACCAGGCGCTGGAGCTCGCCTTCACGCTGGCCGACGGCAAGGAGTACGTGAAGACCGCCATCGCGCGTGGCCTGGACGTCGACGAGTTCGCCGGCCGCCTGAGCTTCTTCTGGGCGATCGGGATGAACTTCTATCTCGAGATCGCCAAGATGCGCGCCGCGCGCCTGCTGTGGTGCCGGATCATGAAGGGCTTCAACGCGAAGAAGCCCAAGAGCCTGATGCTGCGCACGCACTGCCAGACCTCGGGCTGGAGCCTCACCGAGCAGGACCCGTACAACAACATCGTGCGCACGACGGTCGAGGCGATGGCCGCGGTCTTCGGCGGCACGCAGAGCCTGCACACCAACAGCTTCGACGAGGCGATCGCGCTGCCCACCGAGTTCAGCTCGCGCATCGCCCGCAACACCCAGCTGATCATCCAGGAAGAGACCCAGATCACGAAGGTCGTCGACCCGTGGGCCGGCAGCTACCTGATGGAGAAGCTGACCCAGGACATGGCCGACAAGGCCTGGGCGATCATCGAGGAAGTCGAGGCCATGGGCGGCATGACCCGCGCCGTCGACTCGGGCTGGGCCAAGCTGAAGATCGAGGCCAGCGCCGCCGAGAAGCAGGCGCGCATCGACTCCGGCCAGGACGTCATCGTCGGCGTCAACAAGTACCGCAACACCAAGCAGGACAAGGTCGAGATCCTCGAGGTCGACAACGTCAAGGTGCGCGACGCGCAGATCGCCCGCCTGGCGCAGGTGCGCGCCGCGCGCGACGGCGCCAAGGTGCAGGCCGCGCTGGAGGCGCTGACCGCCGCCGCGCACAGCGGCGAAGGCAACCTGCTCGGCCTCGCCATCGACGCGATGCGCGTGCGCGCCACCGTCGGCGAGGTCAGCGACGCGCTGGAGAAGGTCTACGGGCGCCACCGCGCCGACATCCAGAAGGTGACCGGGGTGTACGCAGCCGCCTACGACAGCGCCGAGGGCTGGGACAAGCTCAAGGCCGAGATCGACGAGTTCGCCGAACAGCAGGGCCGCCGCCCGCGCGTGATGATCGCCAAGCTGGGCCAGGACGGCCACGACCGCGGCGCCAAGGTCGTGGCCACGGCCTTCGCCGACCTGGGCTTCGACGTCGACATCGGCGCGCTGTTCCAGACGCCCGAGGAATGCGCGCGCCAGGCGATAGAGAACGACGTGCACGCGGTCGGCGTCAGCACGCTGGCCGCCGGCCACAAGACGCTGGTGCCGGCGATCATCAACGCGCTGAAGGCCCAGGGCGGCGACGACATCGTCGTCTTCGCCGGCGGCGTGATCCCGCAGCAGGACTACGACTTCCTCTTCGAGGCCGGCGTCAAGGGCATCTACGGCCCCGGCACGCCGATCCCGGCCAGCGCCAAGGACGTGCTCGAGCAGATCAAGAAGGCGCTGGGCTGAGCCCGTCGCCGCCGTCTCGAGAAGTCCATGCCTGACCCCGACCAGGCGCTGCTCGCGTCCTTGCTCGGCCCCGCGGGGCCGATGCAGCGGCGCGCGCTGGCCAAGACCATCACGCTGCTGGAGTCCACGCGCGCCGACCACCGCCTGCGCGCCGACGAACTCCTCAACGCTGTGCTGCCGCACACCGGGCGCGCCTTGCGCCTGGGCATCAGCGGCGTGCCGGGCGTGGGCAAGAGCACCTTCATCGAGGCGCTGGGCCTGCACCTGATCGGCCGCGGCCACCGCGTCGCGGTGCTCGCCGTCGACCCCTCGTCCAGCGTCTCCGGCGGCTCGATCCTCGGCGACAAGACGCGCATGGAGCGGCTGTCCTCCGACGAGCGCGCCTTCATCCGCCCCAGCCCGGCCGGCCGCACGCTGGGCGGCGTGGCCGAGAAGACGCGCGAGGCGATGCTGGTCTGCGAGGCCGCCGGCCACGACGTCGTCATCGTCGAGACCGTCGGCGTCGGCCAGAGCGAGACCGCGGTCGCCAACATGACCGACATGTTCGTGCTGCTGCAGCTGCCCAACGCCGGCGACGACCTGCAGGCGATCAAGAAGGGCGTGATGGAGCTGGCCGACCTGGTGGTCATCAACAAGGCCGACCTCGACCCCGACGCCGCGACGCGCGCCCGGGCCCAGATCACCAGCGCGCTGCGTTTCCTGGGGCCGCACGCCGCCGCCCCGGCGCAGGTGCTGCAGCTGAGCGCGCTGAAGGGCAGCGGGCTCGACGAATTCTGGGCCGCGGTCTCGGGCTTCAACGAGCGCCAGCTCGACAGCGGCCGGCTCGCCGCACGTCGCCGCGCCCAGGACGAAGCCTGGATGTGGGACCGCATCGAAGCCGGCCTGCGCCAGCGCTTCAAGCAACACCCGGCGGTGCGCGACGCGCTGCCGACGATCACCGACGACGTGCTCTCCGGGCGGCTGGCCGCCTCGGTGGCGGCGCGCCGTCTGCTCGACCTGATGGACTGAACGAGGAGACAGACTTCATGCACGACATCATCGAACAACTCGAGAAGAAGCGCGCCGCCGCCCGCCTGGGCGGGGGCCAGAAGCGCATCGACTCGCAGCATGCCAAGGGCAAGCTGACGGCACGCGAGCGCATCGAGCTGCTGCTCGACGAAGGCACGTTCGAGGAATGGGACATGTTCGTCGAACACCGCTGCACGGAGTTCGGCATGGCCGGCAAGACGATCCCGGGCGATGGCGTCGTCACCGGCTACGGCATGATCAACGGCCGCCTGGTGTTCGTCTTCAGCCAGGACTTCACCGTCTTCGGCGGCGCGCTGTCGGAAGCGCACGCCGAGAAGATCTGCAAGATCATGGACCAGGCGATGAAGGTCGGTGCCCCGGTCATCGGCCTGAACGACTCGGGCGGCGCACGCATCCAGGAAGGCGTGGCCTCGCTGGGCGGTTATGCCGAGGTCTTCCAGCGCAACGTGATGGCCTCCGGCGTCGTGCCGCAGATCAGCCTGATCATGGGCCCCTGCGCCGGCGGCGCCGTGTACTCGCCGGCGATGACCGACTTCATCTTCATGGTGAAGGACAGCTCGTACATGTTCGTCACCGGCCCGGACGTCGTGAAGACCGTGACGCACGAGGAAGTCACCGCCGAGGAGCTGGGCGGCGCGATCACCCACACGACCAAGAGCGGCGTCGCCGACCTCGCCTTCGACAACGACGTCGAGGCGATCCTGATGCTGCGCCGCTTCTTCAACTACATCCCGCTGAACAACCGCGAGCGCGCCCCGGTGCGCCCCAGCGGCGACCCGGCGGAGCGCATCGACGAGTCGCTGGACACGCTGGTTCCGGACAACCCGAACAAGCCCTACGACATGAAGGAGCTGATCACGAAGGTGGTCGACGACCGCGAGTTCTTCGAGATCCAGCCCGACAACGCCAAGAACATCGTCGTCGGCTTCGGCCGCATGAACGGCGAGGCCGTCGGCATCGTCGCCAACAACCCGATGGTCCTGGCCGGCTGCCTGGACATCAAGAGCAGCATCAAGGCGGCGCGCTTCGTGCGCTTCTGCGACGCCTTCAACATCCCGGTCGTGACCTTCGTCGACGTGCCCGGCTTCATGCCCGGCACCTCGCAGGAGTACGGCGGCATCATCAAGCACGGCGCCAAGCTGCTCTACGCGTATGCCGAGTGCACGGTGCCCAAAATCACCGTCATCACGCGCAAGGCCTACGGCGGCGCCTACGACGTGATGAGCTCCAAGCACCTGCGCGGCGACGTCAACTTCGCCTGGCCCAACGCCGAGATCGCGGTGATGGGCGCCAAGGGCGCGGTCGAGATCATCTTCCGCGAGGACAAGGCCGACCCGGCCAAGCTCGCCGCGCGCGAAGCCGAATACAAGGCGCGCTTCGCCAACCCCTTCGTGGCCGGCGCCCGCGGCTACATCGACGACGTCATCCAGCCGCACGAGACGCGCAAGCGCATCTGCCGCTCGCTGGCGATGCTCAAGGACAAGAAGCTGGAAAACCCGTGGCGCAAGCACGGGAACATCCCTCTTTGATGCATTCCTCCCTCTCCCGCGGCTGCGGGAGAGGGCAGGGGTGAGGGTGACCGCGTACCACGTCCCTCACCCCAACCCTCTCCCGCGAACGGGAGAGGGAGCCGAACCGAATTCCGGAGAGAACTTCATGTTCAAGAAGATCCTGATCGCCAACCGCGGCGAGATTGCCTGCCGCGTCATCAAGACGGCGAAGAAGCTGGGCATCGCGACGGTGGCCGTCTATTCCGACGCCGACCGCGACGCGCGTCACGTCGAGCTGGCCGACGAGGCCGTGCACATCGGCCCGGCGCCCAGCCGCGAGAGCTACCTGGTCGCCGACAAGATCATCGCCGCCGCCAAGCAGACCGGCGCCGAGGCCATCCACCCCGGTTACGGCTTCCTGTCCGAGAACGAGGACTTCGCCCGCCGTATCGAGGAGGAAGGCATCGTCTTCATCGGCCCGAAGCATTACAGCATCGCGGCGATGGGCGACAAGATCGCCTCCAAGAAGCTGGCCAACGAGGCCGGCGTCAGCACCATCCCGGGCTGGAACGAGGCCATCGAGTCGCCCGAGCAGGCCGTCGAGATCGCGCGCGGCATCGGCTACCCGGTGATGATCAAGGCCAGCGCCGGCGGCGGCGGCAAGGGCCTGCGCGTGGCCTTCAACGACAAGGAGGCGCACGAGGGCTTCGCCTCGTGCCGCAACGAGGCCAAGAACAGCTTCGGCGACGACCGCGTCTTCATCGAGAAGTTCGTCGAGGAGCCGCGCCACATCGAGATCCAGGTGCTCGGCGACGCCCACGGCAACGTCGTCTACCTGCACGAGCGCGAGTGCTCGATCCAGCGCCGCCACCAGAAGGTCATCGAGGAGGCGCCGTCGCCGTTCATCAGCGACGCCACGCGCAAGGCCATGGGCGAGCAGGCCGTCGCGTTGGCCAAGGCGGTGAAGTACCAGTCGGCCGGCACCGTCGAGTTCGTCGTCGGCAAGGACCAGAGCTTCTATTTCCTGGAGATGAACACGCGGCTGCAGGTGGAGCACCCGGTCACCGAGTGCATCACCGGCATCGACCTCGTCGAGCAGATGCTGCGTGTGGCCGCCGGCGAGCCGCTGCCGTTCAAGCAGGCCGACATCCCGCGCCGCGGCTGGGCCATCGAGTGCCGCATCAACGCCGAGGACCCGTTCCGCAACTTCCTGCCGTCCACCGGCCGCCTGGTGCGCTACATGCCGCCGGCGCAGACGATGGAAGCGGCGATGCCGGTGCCCGCCGGCGGCGGCGTGCGCGTGGACACCGGCGTCTACGAAGGCGGCGAGATCCCGATGCAGTACGACTCGATGATCGCCAAGCTCATCGTGCACGGGCTGGACCGCGACGACGCCATCGCCCGCATGCGCGAGGCGCTCAACGGCTTCGTCATCCGCGGCGTGTCGAGCAACATCCCGTTCCAGTCGGCGCTGCTGGCGCACCCGAAGTTCGTCGCCGGCCAGTTCAACACCGGCTTCATCGCCGAGCACTACGGCCGCGGCTTCCGCGCCGAGGACGTGCCGCACGACGACCCCGACTTCCTCGTCGCGCTGGTGGCCACCGTCTACCGCCGCTACCTCGGCCGCGCCGCCGGCATCAGCGGCCAGCTCGCGGGCCACAACCTGCGCATCGGCACCGACTTCGTCGTCGTCGTGCGCGGCGAGGCCGGCGAGCACACCCACGTGCCGGTGAAGATCGAGGTCGCGGGCAACACGACGACGGTCAGCGTCAACGGCCGCAGCTACGGCATCGTCAAGGAATGGCGCTTCGGCTCGATCCGCGCCACCGGCACCTGCAACGGCCGCCCGTTCACCGCCCAGGCCGAGCGCCACGGCGTCTGGTACAGCGTGGCGCACAACGGCCGCCGCATCGACGCGATGGTGATGCGCGCCCGCGCCGCCGAGCTGCTGCGCGTGATGCCGTTCAAGCCGCCGGCGGACATGAGCAAGTTCCTGCTGTCGCCGATGCCGGGCCTGCTGGTGCAGGTCGCGGTGAAGCCGGGGCAGACGGTCGTGGCCGGCGAACGTCTGGCGGTCATCGAAGCGATGAAAATGGAGAACATCCTCACGGCGTCCCAGGACGGGACCGTCGCCGAGGTGCTGGCCGAGCAGGGCGAGAGCCTGGCGGTCGACCAGCCCATCATCCGCTTCGCCTGAGTTCATGACCCTGATCGACGAGACCCTCCCGAAGACCCTTGCCCCCTGGACGCGCGAGCGGGTGCTCGCGCTGCTGGAGCTGCCGTTCATGGACCTCGTGCGGCGCGCCGCCGAGGTCCACGCACGGCACTGGCCCCAGGGCGACATCGAGCTGGCCTCGCTGCTGTCGATCAAGACCGGCGGCTGCCCCGAGGACTGCGGCTACTGCCCGCAGTCCTCGCGCCACGACACCGGCGTCGGCGCGGCGAAGATGCTCGACGTCGACGAGGTGCTGGCCAAGGCGCGTGCCGCCAAGGCCGCCGGCGCGACGCGTTTCTGCATGGGCGCCGCCTGGCGCTCGCCCAAGGACCGCGACGTCGAGAAGGTCGCGGCGCTGGTGCGCGAGGTGCACGCGCTCGGGCTGGAGACCTGCGCGACGCTGGGCATGCTCGAGCCCGAGCAGGCGCGCACGCTGCGCGAGGCCGGTCTCGACTACTACAACCACAACCTCGACACCGCGCCCGAGTTCTACGGCGAGGTCATCGGCACGCGCGTCTACGAGGACCGGCTGCAGACGCTGCGCCACGTGCGCGAGGCCGGGCTCAAGGTCTGCTGCGGCGGCATCGTCGGCATGGGCGAGACGCGCGCCCACCGTGCCGGGCTGATCGCCGAACTCGCGGCGCTGGACCCGGCGCCCGACTCGGTGCCGATCAACAGCCTGGTGCGGGTGCCCGGCACGCCGCTGGCCGACGCGCCGCCGGTCGACCCGTTCGAGCTGGTGCGTGTCGTCGCCGCGGCGCGCATCGTCATGCCGCACTCGCGCGTGCGGCTGTCGGCCGGGAGGCGCGAGCTCGGCGACGGCATCCAGGCGCTGTGTTTCCTGGCCGGCGCCAACTCGATCTTCTATTGCGACCAGCTGCTCGTCACCGGCAACGCCGACGCCGAGGACGACCGCCGGCTGCTGTCGCGCCTGAACCTGTCCCCGACGAAGAAGGAGGTGTCCGCATGACCCGTCCGTTCCGTGTGCTGGGCATCCAGCAGATCGCCATCGGCGGCCCCGACAAGCAGCGGCTGAAGTCGCTGTGGGTCGACATGTTCGGCCTGACCGTGAAGAGCACGTTCGTCAGCGAACGCGAGAACGTCGACGAGGACATCTGCGCGCTGGGCAGCGGCCCGCACGCCGTCGAGGTCGACCTGATGCAGCCGGTCGACCCGGAGAAGAAGCCGGCCGTGCACGCCACGCCGCTGAACCACGTCGGCCTGTGGATCGACGACCTGCCGACAGCCGTGCAGTGGCTGACGGCGCAGGGCGTGCGTTTCGCGCCCGGCGGCATCCGCAAGGGCGCGGCCGGCCACGACATCTGCTTCGTGCACCCGAAGTCCAACGACGAGTTCCCGTTCTCGGGCGAGGGTGTGCTGATCGAGCTGGTGCAGGCGCCGCCCGAGGTGATCTCGGCGCTGTCCTGAACCCGGCGCCGCCATCGGGGTCACAGGGGCTGCCCGCCGGGCGAGCGCCCCGCCCCCACTCCTGGACGACGACGTGACGATGCCTGCCTTGCGCCCGATGTTCTCCTTGCTGGCCGCCGCGCTGGCATTGGCCGCCGGCACCGGCGCCCAGGCCCAGCTCGCGGTGCCGATCGTCGTCGCGCCCGAGCACGGGGCTTCGCCGGCCGACGGCCGCTGGCGCGGCTCGGGCGGTGCCGCGGCGACGCTGAGCTCGGGCAACACCGACGGCGCCGCCGTCTCGCTGAACATCGACGCGGTGCGCGCGACACGGCGCGACCGCGTCACGCTCGGCGGCACGCTGAACTACGGCCGCAGCGAGGTCGACGGCGAGCGCGAGACCACCGCCGACCGCTGGAGCGCCAGCGGCCGCTACGACTACAACCTCGGCCCCCATGCCTTCGTCTACGGCCGGGCGCTGATCGAGAGCGACCGGGTCGTCGAGCTCGACCGCCGCGACAGCGTCGACGCCGGCCTGGGCTGGAAACTCGTCGACGACGAGGACACCAGCTTCAGCGTCTTCTCCGGCCTCGGCCGTGTCGTCGACCGCTACACCGAAGAGCAGAGCTTCGACGGCCGCCGTGGCTCGCGTTTCGCGCGCACCACGCTGGCGCTGGGCGAGGAGTCCAGCCACCGCCTGACGCCGACCGTCGAGCTGCGCCAGCGCCTGGACGTCGCGCCGTCGATCTCGGGCGACCGCACGACGCTGCTGCGCTTCTCCGGCACGCTGGCGGTGGCGCTGAACTCGACGCTGAGCCTGACGGTCACGCTGTCGGACCAGTTCAACAGCGAGCCGCCCGACGGCGTGCGCCGCAACGACCTGACGCTGTTCACCGGCCTGAACCTGAAGTTCGGCCCGTCGCCGGCTCCCTGAGCGGCGGCCGCGGCGCCGCCATCGCAGCCTGATGGCTTCGCTCGGCGCGAAGGCTTGCTTCGTATCATCGGCATGGTTTTGTGGTTTGCGAAGGGATAGACTGCGCAGCGGCCCATGCGCTTCGACCTCGTCACCCTCAACCTCGTGCTTGCGATCGCCGACACCCGCAGCATCACCGCCGGCGCCAAGCGTGAGCATCTCGCGCTGGCGGCGGCGAGCCGGCGGCTGTCGGACCTGGAGGCACGTTTCGGCGTCGCGCTGTTCGAGCGCCGGGCGCGCGGTGTCGAGCCCACCGAAGCCGGCCGTGCGCTGGTGCGCCACATCCGCGGCCTGCATGCCTCGCTGCATGCGCTGGAGAGCGAGGTCGCCGAGTTCTCCCGCGGCATCAAGGGTCACCTGCTGGTCGTCGCCAACGCCGGCGCGATCGCCGAGTGCCTGCCGCCGGACCTGGCGGCGTTCTCGCAGGCCCATCCGCAGATCCGCATCAGCCTCGAGGACCAGACCAGCTCCGAGGTCCAGGCCTCGGTGGCCGAAGGCCGCGCCGACGTCGGCATCTTCGTGCCGCCGCAACTGGACAACCGCCTCACCACCTGGCGCTATCGCGGCGGCTCGCTGGCCGCGATGGTGCCGCGCGGCCACGTGCTGGCCGCCGGCACGCGCGTGCGTTTCGAGGCCCTGCTGGATCACGACATCGTCGGCCTGCACGCCGGTGCCGCAGCGCAGGAGACGATGCGCGCCGAGGCCGAGGCGCGCGGCCGCACGCTGAAGGCGCGGCTGCAGGTGCGCGGCTTCGACGCCATCGCCCAGCTCGTCGAAGCCGGGCTCGGCGTCGCCGTGCTGCCGGCGGCCGTGGCCGAGCGCCTGGCGCAGGTGTTCGCGGTGCACGTGCTCGCGCTTGACGAGCCCTGGGCCGCACGCGAATACCGTCTGGCGGTGCGCACGCAGGACGTCCTGCCCGCCGTCGTGCAGCGTTTCGTCCAGACGCTGCGCACTTCAGAATCCTGACCGAGGAACTCCGATGACCGCTCGCACGCTCTACGACAAGCTCTGGGACGAGCACGTCGTGCACACCGAGGAAGACGGCACTGCCGTGCTCTACATCGACCGCCACCTCGTGCACGAGGTGACGAGCCCGCAGGCCTTCGAAGGGCTGCGGCTGGCCGGCCGCAAGGTCTGGCGCGTCAGCTCCATCGTCGCCACCGCCGACCACAACACGCCGACCACCGGCTGGGCCGAGGGCTACGACGGCATCCGCGACCCGATCTCCAAGCAGCAGATCACGACGCTGGACGCCAACATCCGCGCCTTCGGCGCCGCCGCCTACTTCCCGTTCCTGGACCAGCGCCAGGGCATCGTGCACGTCATCGGCCCGGAGAACGGCGCCACGCTGCCGGGCATGACGGTGGTCTGCGGCGACAGCCACACCAGCACCCACGGCGCCTTCGGCGCGCTGGCGCACGGCATCGGCACCAGCGAGGTCGAGCACGTGCTGGCGACGCAGACGCTGCTGGCCAAGAAGGCCAAGAACATGCTGGTGAAGGTCGAAGGCCGTCTGGGCCGCGGCGTCACCGCCAAGGACGTCGTGCTGGCGATCATCGGCCGCATCGGCACCGCCGGCGGCACCGGCTACACGATCGAGTTCGGCGGCTCGGCGATCCGTTCGCTGAGCATGGAAGGCCGGATGACGGTCTGCAACATGGCGATCGAGGCCGGCGCGCGCGCCGGGCTGGTGGCCGTCGACGACACGACGATCGAGTACGTGAAGGGCCGGCCGTTCGCACCGAGCGGGGTCGCCTGGGACCACGCCGTCGCCCACTGGCGCACGCTGCACAGCGACCCGGGTGCGCACTTCGACGCCGTCGTCGAGCTCGACGCGGCGCAGATCCTGCCGCAGGTCACCTGGGGCACCAGCCCGGAGATGGTGCTGCCGGTGGACGGCCGCGTGCCCGACCCGGACAAGGAGAAGGACGCCGTCAAGCGCGCCGCGATCGAGCGCGCGCTGGTCTACATGGGCCTGGAGCCGAACAAGGCGCTGACCGACATCGCGGTCGACCGCGTGTTCATCGGCTCGTGCACCAACAGCCGCATCGAGGACCTGCGCGCCGCCGCCGAGGTCGTGCGCCGCGTCGGCGGGCGCGTCGCGGCCAACGTCAAGCAGGCGCTGGTCGTGCCGGGCTCGGGCCGCGTCAAGGCCCAGGCCGAGGCCGAAGGCCTGCACGAGGTCTTCCGCGGCGCCGGTTTCGAGTGGCGCGAGCCGGGCTGCAGCATGTGCCTGGCGATGAACGCCGACCGCATCGAGCCGGGCGAGCGCTGTGCCTCGACCAGCAACCGCAACTTCGAAGGCCGCCAGGGCGCCGGCGGCCGCACCCACCTCGTGAGCCCGGCAATGGCCGCCGCGGCCGCGCTGGCGGGCCATTTCGTCGACGTGCGCCGCGTCGCCTGATCTCCCGAGGAGAAACGTCATGAAGCGTTCGTTCGCCGCACTGCTGGCCTGCCTCGCCGTCGTCGCGCTGGCCGGCTGCAACACCGTCAAGGGCGTCGGCCAGGACATTCAAAAAGCCGGCCAGGCCATCGAAGGCGCAGCCAAGAAGTGACCGCCATGCAAGCCTTCACCGTGCACCAGGGGCTCGTGGCCCCGATGGACCGCGCCAACGTCGACACCGACGCGATCATCCCGAAGCAGTTCCTGAAGTCGATCGCGCGCACCGGCTTCGGCCCCAACCTGTTCGACGAATGGCGCTACCTGGACCGCGGCGAGCCCGGCCAGGACCCGGCCGCCCGCAAGCCGAACCCGGACTTCGTGCTCAACCAGCCGCGCTACGCCGGCGCCTCCGTGCTGCTGGCGCGCGAGAACTTCGGCTGCGGCTCCAGCCGCGAGCACGCGCCCTGGGCGCTGCAGCAGTACGGCTTTCGCGCCATCCTCGCGCCGAGCTTCGCCGACATCTTCTTCAACAACTGCTTCAAGAACGGCCTGCTGCCGATCGTGCTGCCGGAGTCGCAGGTCGCGCGCCTGTTCGACGAGGTCGCGGCCTTCCCGGGCTACACGCTGACGGTGGACCTGCCGCGTCAGGTGATCGTCAAGCCCGACGGCAGCGAACTGCCCTTCGAGGTGCAGCCCTTCCGCAAGTACTGCCTCGTCAACGGCTTCGACGACATCGGCCTGACGCTGCGCCACGCCGACAAGATCCGCGCCTACGAGGCCGAGCGCCTGGCCAGGATGCCCTGGCTCGACCAGCGCCTCGTCGGCTGACAAGCCGCCAACACCCAAGGACAACCATGAAGATCGCCATCCTCCCGGGTGACGGCATCGGCACCGAGATCGTCGCCGAAGCCGTCAAGGTGCTGAACGTGCTGGAGCTGCCGTTCGAGACCGAGACCGCGCTCGTCGGCGGCGCCGCCTACGCCGCGCACGGCCATCCGCTGCCGGAATCGACGCTGGCGCTGGCCAAGGCCGCCGACGCGGTGCTGTTCGGCGCCGTCGGCGACTGGAAGTACGACACGCTGGAGCGTTCGCTGCGCCCCGAGCAGGCGATCCTCGGCCTGCGCAAGCACCTCGGCCTGTTCGCCAACCTGCGCCCGGCGCTGTGCTACGAGCAGCTGACGCATGCCTCGAGCCTGAAGCCCGAGCTGGTGGCGGGCCTGGACATCCTGATCATCCGCGAGCTGACCGGCGACATCTATTTCGGCCAGCCGCGCGGCCGCCGCATCGCCGTCGACGGCCACTTCCCGGGTGCGGAAGAAGCCTTCGACACGATGCGCTACAGCCGGCCGGAGATCGAGCGCATCGCCCACGTCGCGTTCCAGGCGGCGCGCAAGCGTCGCGGCAAGGTCACCAGCGTCGACAAGGCCAACGTGCTCGAGACCTTCCAGTTCTGGAAGGACGTCGTCACCGAGGTCCACGCCCAGTACCCGGACGTCGAGCTCGAGCACATGTACGTCGACAACGCCGCGATGCAGCTGGTCAAGGCGCCGAAGAAGTTCGACGTCGTCTTCACCGGCAACATGTTCGGCGACATCCTGTCCGACGAGGCGGCGATGCTCACCGGCTCGATCGGCATGCTGCCCAGCGCCTCGCTCGACCAGAACAACAAGGGCCTGTACGAGCCCAGCCACGGCAGCGCGCCGGACATCGCGGGGCAGGGCATCGCCAACCCGCTGGCTACAATCCTGTCGGCCGCCATGATGCTCCGCTACACCCTCGCCCAGCCCGAAGCCGCCGACCGCATCGAGTCGGCCGTGCGCGCCGTGCTGGCCGCCGGTCTGCGCACGGCCGACATCTGGTCCGAAGGCACGCAGCGCGTCGGCACCGCCCAGATGGGCGACGCCGTCGTCGCGGCGATCACCGGCAAAACGATTACCAAGAGCTGAAGCTCTCGGATCGTCTCGCCCCCACTCCAGGACCCCGGCGAAGCGAGCCGGGGCAGGGCAGAAGGGGTCCGGGACACGTCGAAAAGGTGGATACATGGCACTCGTAGGATTGGTCGGCTGGCGCGGGATGGTCGGTTCCGTGCTGATGGATCGCATGCGCGCCGAAGGTGACTTCGCGCTCATCGAACCGCTGTTCTTCAGCACCAGCAATGCCGGCGGCAACGCCCCGGCCGAGCTCGTGAAGAACGAGACGCGGCTGCAGAACGCGTACGACATCGACGCGCTCAAGCGCTGCGACATCGTGCTGACCTGCCAGGGCGGCGACTACACGACCGAGGTCTTCCCGAAGCTGCGCGCAGCGGGCTGGAACGGCCACTGGATCGACGCGGCGTCGACGCTGCGCATGAACCCCGACGCCGTCATCGTGCTCGACCCGGTCAACATGCCGGTGATCCGCGACGCGCTGGCCAACGGCGGGCGCAACTGGATCGGCGGCAACTGCACCGTCAGCTGCATGCTGATGGGCGTCGGCGCGCTGTACAAGGCCGGGCTCGTCGAGTGGATGAGCACCCAGACCTACCAGGCGGCCTCGGGCGGTGGCGCGCAGCACATGCGCGAGCTGCTGACGCAGTACGGCACGCTCAACGCCGAGGTCCGCAGCCTGCTCGACGACCCGAAGAGCGCGATCCTGGAGATCGACCGCAAGGTCATCGCCAAGCAGCGCGCGCTGACGCCCGAGGAAACGGCCAACTTCGGCGTGCCGCTGGGCGGCTCTCTGATCCCGTGGATCGACAAGGATCTCGGCAACGGCCAGTCCAAGGAAGAGTGGAAGGGCATGGCCGAGACGAACAAGATCCTCGGCCAGGGCGAAGGCTTCGGTTCGCCGGCGGTGCCGGTCGACGGCTTCTGCGTGCGTGTCGGCGCGATGCGCTGCCACTCGCAGGCGCTGACCTTCAAGCTGAAGCGCGAAGTGCCGGTGGCCGACATCGAGGCGATGATCGCTGCCGACAACGAGTGGGTGAAGGTCGTGCCCAACACCCGCGAAGCGACGCTGCGCGACCTGACGCCGGTGGCCGTCACCGGCACGATGTCGATCCCCGTCGGCCGCATCCGCCGCCTGGCGATGGGCCCGGAGTACATCGGCGCCTTCACGATCGGCGACCAGCTGCTTTGGGGCGCTGCCGAGCCGCTGCGCCGCATGCTGCGCATCCTGCTCGAACAGTGATCGGTGCCGCCGGCTGGCTCGTTGCCGGCCGGCAACAAGACGCGCCCGGCGCGGAATTGGGCGCACTTCGGTCCCGAATGTCAGGCTTTGGGTGAGCTTGCTTGCCTATATGCTTGACATCGTTGTGATTTCTGTCGCGAGCGCCGGACATAATCGGCCTTTTCCCGGTGACAGATATTGCGGCCACCCGCTCGGGTGCGCCGTCCGGGACGTGTTGTGGGAGACGCCTTGAATCACCGTTCGACGAACGCCGCGCGTTTCGCGCTGACCGGGGTGGCATTCGCTGCCGCCTGCCTGTGGGGCACGTCCGCCTGGGCGCTCGGTCTCGGCCGGCTCAACGTGCAGTCGGCACTGGGCGAGCCGCTTCGTGCCGAGATCGACGTCACCAGCCTGACGGCCGAGGAGGCCGGCACGCTGAAGCTGCGCATCGCGCCGCCCGACGCCTACCGCGCCGCCGGAGTCGAATACAACGCCGTGCTCGGCGATGCCCAGGTGACGCTGCTGCGCCGTCCCGACGGCCGCCAGGTGCTGCGCCTGAGCAGCGACCGCAGCATCGTCGAGCCCTTCGTCGACGTCATCCTCGAGGCCAGCTGGGCCACCGGCCGGCTGGTGCGCGAGTACACGATGCTGTTCGACCCGCCGACGACGCGGGCCGCGCAGGCGACGCCCGCACCGGTGGCCGCACCGTCGATCTCGCCGGCCCCGGCGCCCAGCCGTGCCCCGGCTGTCACCGCGCCGGTCCCGGCGCCTGCCCCGGCCGTCGCTCCGCCGGCGCCGGCCGTCGCCGCCCAGCCGCCGGCCCCGGCGCTGAAGCCGGCTGCACGGCCCGCGCCCGCCAAGCCGGCCGAGGCACCGCGTGCCGCGCGGGCCGCCGATGCCGATGACCAGGTCCGCGTGCGCCGCGGCGACACGCTGTTCGGCATCGCCTCGCGCACCCAGGCCGCCGGCGTCTCGCTGGACCAGATGCTCGTGGCGCTGTTCCGCGGCAACCCGCAGGCCTTCGTCGGCGACAACATGAACCGGCTGAAGTCCGGCGCCGTGCTGACCGTGCCGTCGTCCGACGACGCGGCCAAGCTCGCGCCGGCCGAGGCCCGCGAGATCATCGTCGCGCAGGCCGCCGACTTCGCCGCCTACCGCCAGCGTCTGGCCGGCAGCACCACGGCCGCCGCCGACGAGCCGGCGCGCCAGGCCAAGGGCAAGGTGCAGGCCAGCGTCGAAGACCGCCGCCAGGCCGCCGCGCCGACGCCCGACAAGCTCAAGCTGTCGCAGGGCGCCGTCACCGCCGCGCCGGAGGCCAAGCTGTCCAAGGAGGCCGAGCGCCGCGCCGCCGACCAGCGTCTGGCCGAGCTGGCGCGCAACGTCGACGAGCTGAAGAAGCTGCAGGGTGCGGCCTCCGCGCCGGCCCAGCCCGCCGCGCCCGCGGCGACGGCCTCGGCCGAGGCGCCCTCGACGCCGGCCCCGACGATCACCGCGGCAACGGTGCCGCCGGCGGCGTCCGCGCCCGAAGCCGCGTCGGCGGCCGAGCCCGCGTCGGCCGCCTCGGCGCCGGCCAAGAAGCCGCGCAAGGCGCCTCCGCCGCCGATGCCGGTGCAGGAGGAGCAGAGCTTCGTCGACTCGCTGCTCGAGAACCCGATGCTGATGCCCGCCGCCGGCCTGCTGGTCGCGATGCTCGGCGGCCTGCTGTTCTGGCGTCGCCGCCAGGGCGCGCAGAAGGGCGGCGGCGAGACCTCCTTCCTCGAGAGCCGCCTGCAGCCCGACTCGTTCTTCGGTGGCACCGGTGGCCAGCGTGTCGACACGCGCGAGGCCACGCCGTCGGGCGCGCCGTCGTCGATGAGCTACTCGCTGTCGCAGCTCGACGCGATCGGCGACGTCGACCCGGTCGCCGAGGCCGACGTCTACCTCGCCTACGGCCGCGACCTGCAGGCCGAGGAGATCCTCAAGGAGGCGATGCGCGCCAACCCGGACCGCATGGCGATCCGCGTCAAGCTGCTCGAGGTCTACGTCAAGCGCCGCGACATCAAGGGCTTCGAGCTGCTCGCCACCCAGGTCTACACGATGACCCAGGGCAGCGGCGAAGACTGGGAGAAGGCCCAGGAACTCGGCCGCCAGATCGACCCGGAGAATCCGCTGTACCAGCCGGGTGGCGCTCCGGCGCTGGAAGTGGGCCCCGGCGGCAAGGTCATCGAGCCGCTGGCCGCGACGACGCTGCCGCACGCCGCCAAGCCGGCGCCGTTCGCGCCCGAGGAGTCGTCGCTGCCGCCCGAGCCGGTGCCCGCGCCCGCCGACCTGGACCTGGATCTCGATCTCGACGCCCCGACGCCGGCTGCACCGTCGCCGCTGGCGATGGAGGCGACCCAGCCGATCCCGCGCGACGAAGGCCCGGTCTCGGACAACGCGCCGCTGGACTTCGAGCTGCCGCTGGTCGACACCCACCCGGCGCCGCTGGACGAGCCGATCCCGACGCCCGAGATGTCCTTCGGCGAACGTGCCGACGCCACGCCGCCGGCACCGATGGACGCACTGGACTTCGACCTCGGCGACCTGGCGCCGCCGGCCCCGGCCGCCGCGCCGTCGCGGCCGGCCGCGCTGGACACCAGCGAGCCGGCACTTGACTTCAGCGACTTCGGCCTGGGCCCGGATTCGCTGCCGCCGATCGGCGACGGCGACCCGCTGGCGCGCAAGCTGGAGCTGGCCGAGGAGTTCCGCCAGATCGGCGACCTCGAAGGCGCGCGCGACCTGCTCGACGAGGTCATCGCCAAGGCCGACGGCTCCTTGAAGGCCAAGGCCCAGGCCATGCTGTCCTCGCTTGGCTGAACACGACACCGGCGGCCCGGCCGTCGCGCCGGGCGGCCGCATCGCGCTGGGCATCGCCTACCGCGGCGCGCGTTATCACGGCTGGCAGTCGCAGCCCGACGGCCGCACCGTGCAGGACGTGCTCGAGCGCGCGCTGGGCCAGTTCGCCGCCACGCCCGTCTCGACGCTTTGCGCCGGCCGCACCGACGCCGGCGTGCACGCCTTCAACCAGGTCGTGCACTTCGACGCGCCGGTCGAGCGCGACGAGTTCTCCTGGGTGCGCGGCACCAACCGCTACCTGCCCGACGACGTCGCGGTGCAGTGGTGCCGGCGTGTCGACGCCCGTTTCCACGCCCGCAACAGCGCGCACGGGCGGCGCTACCGCTTCGTCATCCTCGAAGCGCCGGTGCGCCCGGCGATCGAGGCCGGCGCCTGCGGCTGGGTCTTCCGGCCGCTGGACGGCGACGCGATGCGTGCCGCCGCGGCGCACCTGATCGGCGAACACGACTTCAGTTCCTTCCGCGCCGCCGGCTGCCAGGCGCTGACGCCGGTGAAGACCATGCGTTCGATCGGCGTCGAGCGCCGCGGCGCCTACTGGCGCATCGAGTTCGACGCCAGCGCCTTCCTGCACCACATGGTGCGCAACATCGTCGGCTGCCTGGTCACCGTCGGCAGCGGCCGCCAGCGGCCGGAGTGGATGGCCGAGGTGCTGGCCGCACGCAGCCGCGACGCCGCCGCGCCGACCTTCCCGCCGGACGGGCTGTACTTCGTCGGCCCGTACTACGATCCGGCCTTCGCCATCCCCGAGCACACGCCGGCGATGCAATGGGGTCCGTGACTCCCCCCGAAGCGCCTTCGGCGCTCCCCCCAGGGGGCCCCTCCGGTGCCCCGGCCAAGCCGGGCCACGGCGGCCGCTTGGCGAGCCCGCGTCGTGCACCTGTCTTGGCATCACCATGAAGGAAAGGCCTTGAGCCGCACCCGGATCAAGATCTGCGGCCTGACGCGCGAGGCCGACGTCGACGACGCCGTCGAGGCCGGCGCCGACGCGCTGGGCTTCGTGCTCTACCCGAAGAGCCCGCGCGCGGTGACGCCCGAACGTGCCGCCGAACTGGCACGCCGGCTGCCGCCGTTCGTCACGCCGGTGCTGCTGTTCGTCAACGCCGCGCCGCAGGCCATCGCCCACGCCGTGCGCCTCGTGCCGCAGGCGCTGGTGCAGTTCCACGGCGACGAGACGCCCGAGCAGTGCGCCGCCGTCGGCCGCCCCTGGCTGCGGGCCGCGCGGATGGCGCCGGGAGTCGATTTGTTAGACTTCGCCCGGCGCCATCCCGGCGCGACGGGCCTGCTGCTCGACACGCATGTCGAGGCTTACGGCGGGAGCGGAAAGGTCTTCGATTGGTCACTGATACCACCAAGCGTGCCCGTTCCGGTCGTTTTGTCTGGTGGGTTGAATCCTGCCAACGTGACCGATGGGGTGCTTCGAGTCCGGCCCTGGGCCGTTGACGTCAGCTCCGGCGTCGAGCGCGACAAAGGCATCAAGGATGCCGCGCTGATGCGCCGGTTCTGCCAAGCGGTGCGCGAGGCCGATGCCCGCACCGCCTGAATCGAAGGACACCTCACCATGCTGAATTACGACCAGCCCGATGCCCGCGGGCACTTCGGGCCTTACGGCGGCAGTTTCGTCGCCGAGACGCTGACCCACGCGCTGCACGAGCTGCAGGACGCCTACGCGCGCTACCGCGACGACCCCGAGTTCGTCGCCGAGTACCGCGACGAACTCAAGCACTTCGTCGGCCGCCCGAGCCCGATCTACCACGCCGCGCGCACCAGCCGCGAACTCGGCGGCGCGCAGATCTACCTGAAGCGCGAAGACCTCAACCACACCGGCGCGCACAAGATCAACAACGTCATCGGCCAGGCCCTGCTCGCCAGGCGCATGGGCAAGCCGCGCGTCATCGCCGAGACCGGCGCCGGCCAGCACGGCGTCGCCACGGCGACGATCTGCGCGCGCTACGGCCTGGAGTGCGTGGTCTACATGGGCGCCGAGGACGTCAAGCGCCAGAGCCCGAACGTCTACCGCATGCATCTGCTGGGCGCCAAGGTGGTGCCGGTGGAGAGCGGCAGCAAGACGCTGAAGGACGCGCTCAACGAGGCGCTGCGCGACTGGGTCACCAACGTCGAGAACACCTTCTACATCATCGGCACCGTGGCCGGCCCGGCGCCGTACCCGGCGATGGTGCGCGACTTCCAGCGGGTCATCGGCGACGAGTGCCTGCAGCAGATGCCCGAACTCGCCGGCCGCCAGCCCGACGCCGTGATCGCCTGCGTCGGCGGCGGCAGCAACGCGATGGGCATCTTCTACCCGTACATCCGCCACGAAGGCACGCGGCTGATCGGCGTCGAGGCCGCGGGGCAGGGCCTGGACAGCGGCAAACACGCGGCGTCGCTGTCGGCCGGCTCGCCCGGCGTGCTGCACGGCAACCGCACCTACCTGCTGCAGGACGACAACGGCCAGATCATCGAGACGCACTCGGTCTCCGCCGGCCTGGACTACCCCGGCGTCGGCCCGGAGCACGCCTATCTGAAGGACATCGGCCGTGCCGAGTACGTCGGCATCACCGACGACGAGGCGCTGGAGGCCTTCCACCACCTCTGCCGCACCGAGGGCATCATCCCGGCGCTCGAGTCCAGCCACGCGCTGGCCCACGCGATGAAGATCGCGCCGACGATGCGCCCCGACCAGATCCTGCTGGTCAACCTGTCCGGCCGCGGCGACAAGGACATCGGCACCGTCGCCGACCTGTCGGGTGCCGACTTCTATTGCCGCCCCTCGTGCCGCGGGCGGAGCGTGAAGGGAGGTGCGCAATGAGCCGCATCGCCGCCACCTTCGAGGCCCTGGCCCGTGACGGCCGCCAGGCGCTGATTCCGTACATCACCACTGGCGACCCGTACGCCGACGCGACGCCCGAGATCATGGCCGCGCTGGCCGACGGCGGCGCCGACGTCATCGAGCTCGGCGTGCCGTTCTCCGACCCGATGGCCGACGGCCCGGTGATCCAGCAGGCCGGCGAACGCGCGCTGGCGCGCGGCATCGGCCTGGCCCAGGTCTTCGCCGCGGTGCGTGCCTTCCGCGAGCGCAACCAGCACACGCCGGTCGTGCTGATGGGCTACGCCAACCCGGTCGAGCGCTACGACGGCCGCCACGGCGACGGCGCCTTCATCCGCGACGCGGCGGCCGCCGGTGTCGACGGCGTGCTGATCGTCGACTACCCGCCCGAGGAGTGCGAGGACTTCGCCGCGCGCCTGAAGGCCGCCGGGCTGGACCTGATCTTCCTGCTGGCGCCGACCTCGACCGACGCGCGCATGCGCCTGGTCGGCCGGCTGGCCAGCGGGTATGTGTACTATGTCTCGCTGAAAGGCGTCACCGGCGCGGGTCACCTCGACACCGCGGCGGTGGCGGCGATGTTGCCGCGCATCCGCGCGCACGTGCAGACGCCGGTCGGCGTCGGCTTCGGCATCCGCGACGCCGCCACGGCGCGTGCGGTCGCCGAGGTCGCCGACGCGGTCGTCATCGGCTCGCGGCTGGTGCAGCTGCTCGCCGAGCAGCCGCGCGAGGCCGTGGCCGCCGCGGCGCGCGACTTCATCGCCGGCATCCGTGCCGCGCTGGACGCATAACTAGGAGTGAACCGATGAGCTGGTTGGAAAAGCTGCTGCCGCCGAAGATCCAACCCACCGACCCGAGCGAGCGCCGCACGGTGCCCGAAGGGTTGTGGATCAAGTGCCCGTCCTGCGAGACGGTGCTCTACAAGACGGACCTCGAGCAGAACGTCAACGTCTGCCCGAAGTGCGGCCACCACCACCGCATCGGTGCGCGCGAGCGCCTGGACCACTTCCTCGACGCCGAAGGGCGCTGGGAGATCGGCCAGGAGGTGCTGCCGGTCGACGCGCTGAAGTTCAAGGACAGCAAGAAGTACCCCGAGCGCCTGAAGTCGGCGCTCGAGACCACCGGCGAGACCGACGCGCTGATCGTCATGGGCGGCGCGGTGATGAGCGTGCCGCTCGTCGCCGCCTGCTTCGAGTTCGACTTCATGGGCGGCTCGATGGGCTCGGTGGTCGGCGAGCGTTTCGTGCGCGGCGTCGAGGCGGCGATCGAGCAGAAGGTGCCGTTCGTCAGCTTCGCCGGCACCGGCGGCGCGCGCATGCAGGAAGGCCTGCTGAGCCTGATGCAGATGGCCAAGACCAATGCCGCGCTGACGCGGCTGGCGCGCGCGAAGCTGCCGTACATCAGCGTGCTGACCGACCCGACGATGGGCGGCGTGTCGGCCAGCTTCGCCTTCGTCGGCGACGTCGTCATCGCCGAACCGAAGGCGCTGATCGGCTTCGCCGGCCCGCGGGTCATCGAGAACACGGTGCGCGAGAAGCTGCCCGAAGGCTTCCAGCGCAGCGAGTTCCTGCTGCAGAAGGGCGCGCTCGACATGATCTGCGACCGCCGCCAGATGCGCGCCACCGTCGCCCGCCTGCTCGCCAAGCTGCAGCGCCAGAGCGCCGACGCGGTCGCCTGACGCCGCTCCATCCGTCTCAACGGACACCGGGCCCTTCGTGGCCCGGTTTTGCTTCCATGACCGCCTTGCCCGCCACGCTCGACGACTGGCTCGCCCACTGCGAGCGCATGCACCCGATCTCGATGGACCTGTCGCTGGAGCGCACCGTCGAGGTCCGCCGCCGCCTGGGCCTCGCGTTCACGATGCCGCTGATCGTCGTCGCCGGCACCAACGGCAAGGGCTCGACCTGCGCGATGCTGGAATCGATCGCGATGCAGGCCGGCTATCGCGTGGGCCTGTACCAGAAGCCCGAGCTGGTGCATTTCACCGAACGCTGCCGCGTCGACGGCCGCCCGGTCGACGCCGACGCGCTGCTGCCGCACTTCGACGCCGTCGAGCAGGCGCGCGGCGACATCACGCTGACCAAGTTCGAGTTCACGACGCTGGCCATCGCCCGGCTGCTGTCGTTGGCGCCGCTGGACCTGGTGATCCTCGAGGTCGGCCTCGGCGGGCGCTACGACGCCGTCAACGCCTTCGACGCCGACTGCACGGTCATCACCAGCATCGACCTCGACCACACCGAGTTCCTCGGCCCCGACCGCGAGAGCATCGGCTTCGAGAAGGCCCACGTGATGCGCACCGGGCGCCCGGCGATCGTCGGCGACCCGCTGCCGCCGGCCAGCGTCGTCGACCACGCGCGCGAGATCGGCGCCGACCTCTGGCTGGCCGGGCGCGACTTCCGCCACGACGGCGACCGCCAGCAGTGGAACTGGGCCGGCCGCGGCCGGCGCTACAACGGCCTGGGCTACCCGGCGCTGCGCGGCGCCAACCAGCTGCTCAATGCCTCGGCGGCGCTGGCGGCCTTCGAGAGCCTGCGCGAGCGCCTGCCGATCACCGCCCAGGCGGTGCGCACCGGGCTGGCGCTGGTCGACCTGCCGGGCCGCTTCCAGGTCGTGCCGGGGCAGCCGGCGCTGGTGCTGGACGTCGCCCACAACCCGCAGTCGGTGGCCGCGCTGGCGCTGAACCTCGACGCGATGGGCTTCTACCCGCGCACCCGGGCGGTCTTCGGCGCGATGCGCGACAAGGACATCGCCGGCGCGCTGGCGAAGATCCGGCCGCTGATCGACGAATGGCACGTCTGCGCGCTGCCGACGGCGCGTGCCGCGACGGCCGACGAACTGGCCGCAGTCCTCGGCGACACGACGCCGGTGCATCGCCACGCCACGCCGAGCGAGGCCTTGCGCGCCGCGCTGGCCGCCTCCGACCCTGCCGATAGAATCGTCGTCTTCGGATCGTTCTACACCGTGGGCGGCGTTCTGCGCGACGGCCTGCCGCGGCTGTCGGCGCCGCATGCCGGCTGACACCCGATGCCTCTGCCTTCGTTCCTGAAGCGAAAACCCTCTCCCGCGCCTGAACGCCGTGGCGCGCCGCCCGCCGACGGCGCCGATGTCCAGGTCGCGCGCACGCGCGCCCGTCGCCGCCTGATCGGCGCCGCGGTGCTGCTGGTCGCCGGCGTCATCGGTTTCCCGGTCGTCTTCGACACCCAGCCGCGGCCGGTCTCGGTCGACGTGCCGATCGAGCTGCGCGGCAGCGCGGCGTCGGCGCCCGGCGTGTCGCTGCCGCCGCGCAGCGCACGATCCAGCGGTGTCGTGATCGCCGACAGCCCGGTCGACGAGGAGCCGGCGTCCGCGCCCGCGGCGCCAGCACCTGCACCGGCGGTCGAGCCCAAGGTCGAGCCTGCGCCGGCCGCAGCCGTTCCGGCCAAGCCGGCCTCGGCGCCGGCGGTCAAGCCCGACGCCGCCGCGACGATCGCCAAGCCGGCCTCGGCGGTCGCGCCCAAGCCGACGGCCGCGGCGCGCGCCGATGCCGAACGTGCCAAGGCGCTGCTCGACGGCGCCTCGGCGCCCAAGGAAGTGCGTTTCGTCGTCCAGATCGGCGCTTTCGCCGACACCGCGGCGCTGAACCAGGCGCGTTCGCGCGCCGACAAGAG
The DNA here is from genome assembly GCF_020966565.1 of Rubrivivax sp. JA1055. NCBI lineage: Bacteria > Pseudomonadati > Pseudomonadota > Betaproteobacteria > Burkholderiales > Sphaerotilaceae > Rubrivivax > Rubrivivax sp. JA1055. The sequence goes on from NZ_JAJKFP010000002.1 coordinate 26,269, forward strand.
CGGGCTCAAGACCTACACCCAGGTCGTCGACACCAGCGCCGGCAAGCGCACGCGGCTGCGTGTCGGCCCGTTCGACAGCCGCGAGGCCGCCGACCGCGCCGCCGCCAAGCTCAAGGCCGCGGGCCTGCCGGCGGCGGTGCTGACGCTGTGATGGCCGAGCTCGGCTGGGTCGACTGGACGCTGCTGGCCGTGCTCGCGGTGTCCACCGTCGTCGGCCTGGTGCGCGGTTTCGTCTTCGAGGCGATGTCGCTGGCCGGCTGGATCGTCGCCTGGTTCGCCGCGCAGTGGTTCGCCGCCGATCTGGCGCGCCACCTGCCGGTCGGCACGCCGGGCGGGCCGCTGAACCACGGCGCCGCCTTCGTGCTGACCTTTGTCGCCGCGCTCGTCGTGTGGTCGCTGCTGTCGCGCCTGGTGCGCCTGCTCGTGCACGCGACCCCGCTGTCACCGGCCGACCGCGCGCTCGGCGCCGGTTTCGGCCTGCTGCGCGGCGGCGTCCTGCTGCTGGCGCTGGCGACCGTCGTCGCGTTGACGCCGGCTTCTCAATCCGTCGCCTGGCGCCAGTCGCAGGGCGCGCTGTGGCTCAATACCGCCATGCAGGGGCTCAAGCCCGTGCTGCCGGTCGATCTGGCGCGGCATCTGCCGGCCTGAAAGGAACTCCCATGTGCGGCATCGTCGGCGTCATCGCGAAGACGCCCGTCAACCAGCTGATCTACGACGCGCTGCTGCTGCTGCAGCACCGCGGCCAGGACGCCGCCGGCATCGTCACGATGCAGGGCACGAAGTGCTTCATGCACAAGGCGCGCGGCATGGTGCGCGACGTCTTCCGCACCCGCAACATGCGCGCGCTGCCGGGCAACGTCGGCCTGGGTCAGGTGCGCTACCCGACCGCCGGCAACGCCTACAGCGAGGAAGAGGCGCAGCCCTTCTACGTCAACGCGCCGTTCGGCGTCGTGCTGGTGCACAACGGCAACCTGACCAACGCCCACGCGCTGAAGCAGGAGCTGTTCGACGTCGACCGCCGCCACATCAACACCGAGAGCGACACCGAGGTGCTGATCAACGTGCTGGCGCACGAGCTCGACAAGGCCGCCACCGGGCTGCCGCTGACGCCGCAGGAGATCTTCACCGCCGTCGCCGCGGTGCACAAGCGTGTGCGCGGCTCCTACGCCGTCATCGCGCTGGTCGCCGGCTACGGCCTGCTGGCCTTCCGCGACCCGCACGGCATCCGCCCGCTGTGCCTGGGTGTCGGCCCCGAAGGCGAGACGATGCTCGCCAGCGAGTCGGTGGCCATCGAAGGCAGCGGCTTCCGCTTCGTGCGCGACATCGCGCCGGGCGAGGCGGTGTTCATCGACCAGGACGGCGTCACCCACACCCGCCAGTGCGCCGAGGCGCCGCGGCTGAATCCCTGCATCTTCGAGTACGTCTACCTCGCGCGGCCCGACTCCGTGATGGACGGCATCTCGGTCTACCAGGCGCGGCTGAACCTCGGCGAGACGCTGGCCCAGCGCCTGATCTCGACGATGCCGCCCAGCGAGATCGACGTCGTGATCCCGATCCCCGAGTCGAGCCGCCCGAGCGCGATGCAGCTGGCGCACAAGATCGGCAAGCCGTACCGCGAAGGCTTCGTCAAGAACCGCTACGTCGGCCGCACCTTCATCATGCCGGGCCAGTCGGTGCGCAAGAAGAGCGTGCGCCAGAAGCTCAACGCGATCGGCGTCGAGTTCAAGGGCCGCAACGTGCTGCTGGTCGACGACTCCATCGTGCGCGGCACGACGAGCAAGGAGATCGTGCAGATGGCGCGCGAGGCCGGTGCCCGCCGCGTCTACATGGCCAGCGCCGCGCCGCCGGTGCGCTTCCCCAACGTCTACGGCATCGACATGCCGACGAAGGAAGAGCTGATCGCGCACGGCCGCAGCATCGAGCAGATCCGCGAGTTCATCGGCGCCGACGCGCTGATCTACCAGGACGTCGACGCGATGAAACGTGTCGTCGGCGCGCTCAACCCGAACGTGCAGGGCTTCGAGGCGAGTTGCTTCGACGGCGTCTACGTCACCGGCGACGTCAGTGCTGCCGACTTCCTGGCCATCGAGACGCAGCGCAAGCTGCAGTTCGACGAGGAGGACGGCCCGGCCCGCTCCCGTCTGGCCCTGCAGAGCGCCGAGGAATGATCCGATGATCCGCAAGACCGATCTGCCTGCCGACGCGCGCCGCGACACGCTGGCCGTGCGCGAGGGCCTGCCCTGCACCGAGTGGGGCGAGAACTCCGAGGCGCTGTTCATCACCAGCAGCTTCGTGCACCCCGACGCCGAGACCGCCGCGCGCCGTTTCGCGAACGAGGAGGAGGCCTTCGTCTACAGCCGCTTCTCCAACCCGACGGTGACGATGATGGAGCGCCGTCTGGCGGCGCTCGAAGGCACGACCGGCTGCATCGGCACCGCCAGCGGCATGTCGGCGATCCTGCTGCTGGTGCTGGGTCTGCTGAAGGGCGGCGACCACGTCGTCTGCTCGCGCAGCGTCTTCGGCTCGACGATCAAGCTGTTCCAGGACTTCGCCAAGTTCGGCATCGAGACGACGTTCGTCTCGCAGACCGACGTCGCCCAGTGGCGCGACGCGATGCGCCCGAACACCAAGCTGCTGTTCGCCGAGACGCCGAGCAACCCGCTGACCGAGACCTGCGACATCCGCGCGCTGGCCGAGATCGCGCACGCCGGCGGCGCCAGGCTGGCCGTCGACAACTGCTTCTGCACGCCGGCGCTGCAGCGCCCGGTGGAGTTCGGCGCCGACTTCGTCGTGCACTCGGGCACCAAGTTCCTCGACGGCCAGGGGCGTGTCGTCGCCGGCGCCGTCTGCGGCCCGGCCGAGCTGATCGACACCCAGCTGGTGCCGGTGATGCGCAGCGCCGGCATGGCGCTGTCGCCGTTCAACGCCTGGGTGGTGCTGAAGGGCCTGGAGACGCTGTCGATCCGGCTGAAGGCGCAGAGCGAACGGGCGCTGGCGCTGGCGCGCTGGCTCGAGGCGCACCCGGCCGTCGAACGGGTCTACCACCCGGGGCTCGAATCGCACCCGCAGCACGCGCTGGCGATGGCCCAGCAGGGCGGCTGCGGCGGCGCCGTCGTCTCCTTCATCGCACGCGGCGAACGTGCCGGCGCCTTCGCCGTCATCGACGCGACGCGCATCTGCTCGATCACCTCCAACCTCGGCGACACCAAGACGACGATCACGCACCCGGCGAGCACCTCGCACGGGCGGCTCAGCGAGGCCCAGCGTCTGTCCGCCGGCATCACCCAGGGCATGATCCGCGTGGCGGTCGGCCTCGAAGACATCGAAGACCTGAAGGCCGACCTCGCTCGCGGCCTCGACTCACTGGCTTGAGACTGGCATGAACGTCCGCACCCGCATTGCCCCGTCGCCGACGGGTTTCCTGCACCTGGGCACCGCGCGCACCGCGCTGTATTCCTGGGCCTATGCCCGCCACTTCGGCGGCCAGTTCGTGCTGCGCATCGAGGACACCGACGTCCAGCGCTCGACGCAGGAATCGGTCGACCAGATCCTCGACGCGATGAAGTGGCTGGGCCTGGAGTACGACGAAGGTCCGTTCTACCAGACGCAGCGCCTGGAGCGTTACCACGCCGTCATCGCGCAGATGCTCGCCGAAGGCACGGCCTACCAGTGCTATTGCACGCCCGAGGAACTGGACACGATGCGCGAGGAGCAGCGCGCCCGTGGCGAGAAGACGCGCTACGACGGCCGCTGGCGCCCCGAGCCGGGCAAGGTGCTGCCGCCGGTGCCCGAGGGCGTGAAGCCGGTGGTGCGCTTCCGCAATCCGCAGCAGGGCATGGTCGCCTGGGACGACCTGGTCAAGGGCCCGATCATGATCTCCAACACCGAGATCGACGACCTGATCATCCTGCGCCCGGACGGCATGCCGACCTACAACTTCGCCGTGGTCATCGACGACTGGGACATGAAGATCACCCACGTCTTCCGCGGCGACGAGCACATCAACAACACGCCCTGGCAGATCAACATCTTCCGCGCGCTGGGTGCGCCGCTGCCGCGTTTCGGCCACTGCCCGATCATCCTCGGCGACGACGGCCTGAAGCTGTCCAAGCGCCGCGGCGCGGTCAGCGTCACCGCCTACCAGGAAATGGGCTACCTGCCCGAGGCGATGCTGAACTACCTCGCGCGCCTGGGCTGGAGCCACGGTGACGAGGAGCTGTTCTCCAGCGAGCAGATGGTGCGCTGGTTCGACGGCAGCCACCTCGCCAAGAGCCCGGCGCAATGGGACCCGGCCAAGCTCGCCTGGGTCAACGCGCACTACATGAAGCAGGCCGACGACGCGCGCCTGGCGGGCCTGGTGCAGCAGCAACTGGCGACGCGCGGCGTGACGGCCGGCGACCTGGACCGGCTGACGCGTGCCGCGGCGCTGTTCAAGGACCGCTGCACGACGGTCGTCGAGCTCGCCGACTGGACGGAGATGCTCTACGTGCCGGTCACGCCGCGCGACGAGGACCTGCAGACCTACGTCACCGACGCCGTGAAACCGGCGATCCGCGCGCTGCGCGAGCGGCTCGCCGAGATCGATCTCGACAAGGCGACCATCGCCCAGGCGATGAAGCAGGTGCTGGCCGATCACCAGCTGAAGATGCCGCAGCTGGCCCCGGCGCTGCGTGTGCTGGTCTGCGGCCGGCCGCAGACGCCGTCGATCGACGCGGTGCTTGCGCTGTTCGAGCGAAAAATTTTGCTCGAGCGCTTGCAATCCATCTGAAACACGTTCTATACTCTTGGTCTCGCTTGAACGGCACCGCTAGTTCCAAGTCGAAGCAATTCGATGGGGGTATAGCTCAGCTGGGAGAGCGCTTGCATGGCATGCAAGAGGTCAGCGGTTCGATCCCGCTTACCTCCACCAAATCTCCCGCGAGGGAGTGACGGAATCAAGCCAGCGGCGCCGTTCAGGGCGCGAAGGTTTCAGTCCCCTTCGTCTAGAGGCCTAGGACACGACCCTTTCACGGTTGTAACAGGGGTTCGAATCCCCTAGGGGACGCCAAACAGCAGACGGCACCGCAAGGTGTCGTTTGTCTTTTCAAGGCCGGTTTTCCGCGTCGGGAGAATCGGGCTTTCGCACACGAGACGACGCAGATTCAAGGTCCCCTTCGTCTAGAGGCCTAGGACACGACCCTTTCACGGTTGTAACAGGGGTTCGAATCCCCTAGGGGACGCCATCAAGGCAGCACACGGCACCGCAAGGTGCCGTTTGTCTTTGTGCGCTGCGTCGGCGTGACGTTGCCGCCCGTTGCCGGCCGCGCGCGGGTTCAGGCGCCGTGCCGTCCGCGGTGCGCGAAGTTCAAAGCTGCGCCGCCGTCAGCGGGTCGGGGTGGCCGTCGTAGAAGCGTTCGAGCAGCAGTCGGAACACCGGCTCTTCCGGCGCGACCGCGGCGAACAGCGTCAGCGAAGAACGCAGCTTCAGATCGTCGGGGCTGCCGAGAACCTGCAGCGCCGACGCGTGGCCCGGCACGGCCAGCAGCTTCTCGCAGCACAGGCGCAGGCGCGGCCCGAGCACCGGGTGGCGCCAGTAGGCCAGGGCTTCGTCGCGCCCGTGCAGGCCGTACAGCCGCGCCATCGAGCTGCGCCCGAGGCTGGCGAGCTGCGGGAAGATGAACCACATCCAGTGCGTCGTCTTGCGGCCGGCGCCGATCTCGGCGAGCACCCGGTCGATGACCGGCTCCTGCGCGTCGACGAAACGTTGCAGGTCGTGGCGGTCTTCCATCGTCAGCCCCAAGCCAAGCGTTGAACCCGTCGTGGCGGCCGTCGGCCACCCCGCTTCCTGTCCACGAGGATGCCGCCTGCGGAGCTTGTCGAGTTGACTGCCGTCAAGTGGCGGCGGTGGTCGCCCATGGGGCCGTCGGCGGCCACGACCGCCGGCGGCCCGGCTTATGGGCGCTGGGCGGTGTTCGTCGCGGCGGCCTCGGCGCCCGGGCAGCCCTGGGCGCTGCGCCAGCCCTTGAGGAAGGCGCGCCGGGCGCCGCCGGCGATCACCGCCGCCGTCACCTCGCGCGAGTGGCGCTCGGCGCCGGTCAGCTTGCGGATCCAGCCGCGGAACGGGATCACGTCCTCGGCGGTGCGGCGCACGGCGCCAATGGCGGCGTCGCCGGCCGCGTCGGTGCCGCGTTCGAGCAGGCCGGCCTCGGCGCCGCGCGGCGCGTCGAGGTCGGGGCCGAGCGCGTCGTCCAGCGCGGCGACCTCCGTCGCGGTGCTCGCGCAACTGGTGTCGGCGTCCAGCCGGTACGGCGCCTTGCGTGCGGCGCGCAGCACCTCGGGGATGGCTTCACGCACGACGTTGAGATCCTTCAGCGGCGTGACCGCGGCGTCGCCGGCGCGGCCGACCTCCTTGGACGCGCAGGCGCCCAGCAGCAGCGTGGCGGCCAGCAGGGAGAGGGTGATGCGGGGGGAGAGGGTCATCGCCGGAGTATCCCCGCGACCGCGGGCGAACAGAACAATGGACGACTGACACGATCCGCGTCGGCGTCCGGCCCGCCTTCTGCGCCGACCCGGCTAACCGCCGCCTGGCCAACGTTCAGCGCGAGCATCCGGCCTCGACCCAGGCGGCGTAGTCGGCCCCGGCCAACACGACCGGCGTCGCCCAGATCGCCGGCAGCGCATAGGGGTGCAGCTCGCGGATCGCCGCCTCGACCTCGGGCCAGCGAGCCGCCAGCGTCTTCGCGAGCAGCCGCCACTCGCTGTCGTGCTGCAGCGCGCCCTGCCAGACGTAGGTGCTGCGCACCGCCTCGACCTGAACGCAGGCGGCGAGCCGGCGCGTGACCAGCGCATCGGCGATGTGCTGCGCGTCGGCCTCGGTGGCCACCGTCGTGCGGACCTCGATCAGCGGGCCGGTCATGACGGTCGGTGGATCACCGCCTCGACGTTGTGGCCGTCGGGGCCGATGACGAAGGCGGCGTAGTAGTTCGGGTGGTAGTGCGGCCGCAGCCCGGGGCCGCCGTTGTCGCGGGCCCCGGCGGCCAGCGCCGCGGCGTGGAAGGCGTCGACCTGGGCCCGGCTTTCGGCGACGAAGGCGATGTGCAGCGGCGCCGGGGCCGTGCCGCTTTCGTACAACCACAGCGAGGGTTTGCCGTCGCGGCCGAGGCCGACGCTGCCGTCCGGGCCGCGCATCACGAGCCCGACACGCAGCGGCGCCAGCGCCGCGAGAAAGAAGTCGGTGCTGGCCTGCAGGTCGCGCACGCCGAAGCCGAGGTGGTCGAACATGGTCTCTCCTGGTCGCGGCGAAGGCCGCTTTCGGCGTCGATGCTAGGCCCGCCGCGGTGCGATGCCGGCGCGGCCCTTCGGCTTCAGGCGGCGGGCGCCACGTCGGCCGGCGCGACCTCGTCCCCGGCCGCGCCCGACGGCGGCACCCAGTCGTGCCAGTCGGGGCCGAAGAACTCGACCGGATGCTGGGTGCGCTCGGAGCCGTTGCCGCAGACCAGCTGGTCGGCGGCGCAGTAGCGGTCGCAGCCCCAGCAGGTGCGCTCGGGATGCGGCGGGTTGATCGGGAAACGTTTCGGGGCCATGCGCGGGGGCGCCGGGCAGCAGCGCGGCGCCGGGCCAGTGTCGCCGCGCATTTCGCAGCGTGGTTTTGAGGTCCGTCAAGTGGAAGGGGCGCCGTCGCCCAGCGCCAGCCGCATCACCGGCCGCTGCGGCCGGCGCCGCGCCACCTCGGTGAAGCCGGCCTTGGTGTACATCGACACGGCGCCGTTCCACATCCAGTCGTCGGCCGACGGTTCCGCCTTGTCGATCGGGTAGGCCTCGAGCAGCGTCGCGCCGCGTGCCCGGGCGAAGTCGATCGCACCACGCAGCATCGCGCTGGCGACACCCCGGTGGCGTTCCGGCCCCGGCACGACGAAACAGACGACCGACCAGACCGGCTGATCGTCCACCGGACGCGCCACCGGCGAACGGCGCAGCCGCGGGTACTGCTCACGCGGTGCCAGCGCCACCCAGCCCACCGGCCGGCCGTCCTCGTAGCCGATCAGCCCCGGCGGCGGATCGGCCTCGGCCAGCGCCCGCAGCGCGTCGCGACGGTGCGTGCGGCGGCTGGCCTCGTCGCCGCTGCCGCTGCCCGACTCGCGGTAGTACATGCACCAGCAGCCGCGGGCCACCGAGCAGCCCTTGGCCGCGAACAGCGTCTCCAAGTCGTCCCAGCGTTCGGGCGACAGCGGGTGGATCTCGATCGGCATCGTGACGCTCTCCTCGGTCCAGGCGGCCAGCCTAGGCGTGGCACGCCGGCGCCCACAAGCCCCGTGTGGCGCAGGGGGCACGTTCAGGCCACGCCCAGCCAGCGCGGCAGCAGGTCTTCGGCCGGGCCGAGCCGCTCTTCGGCGAACGCCGGGTGGCGCGGGCGCATCGGCTCCAGGTTCAGGTAGACGGTGTGGGCGCCGGCCTGGCGTGCGCCGCGCACGAACTCGGCCGCCGGCGTCACCGTGCCCGAGGTGCCGACGGCGACGAAGAGGTCGCAGTCCCGCAGCGCCTGCTGCACCTGGTGCAACGCCGGCATCGGCAACATCTCGCCGAAGAGCACGATGTCCGGCCGCAGCGCTGCGCCGCACCGCGGGCAGCGCGGCACGGTGCCGGCGTGCGTCGTCGTGTCGGGGTAGGGCGCGAGCGTGCAGCCGTCGTGGCTGCAGCGTGTCGTGCTGACGTTGCCGTGCAACTCGACGACACGCCGGCTGCCGGCGCGCTGGTGCAGGCCGTCGATGTTCTGCGTGATCAGCAGGAACTCCTGATCGGGCCCGAGCGCGGCCTCGAAACGCGCCAGCGCGAGATGTGCGGCGTTGGGCCGGGCCGCCGCCACGGGTTCGCGCATGCCGCCGAACAGCGCCCAGGTGCGTTGCGGCTGGCTGTGCAGCGTGTACACATGGCTGCACTCGGCGACCTCGGCGTCGTCCCAGATGCCGCCCGGCCCGCGGTAGGTGCGCAGCCCCGATGCGGCCGAGATGCCGGCGCCGGTCAGGAAGACGATGCGGCGGTAGCGCGTCAGCCCGGGGTTCATCGTGCCGGCGTGTCTGCCACTTCGCGGCAGTCGATCGGCACGCGCCGTCCGATCTCCAACTGCAGCTCGCGGCCCTTGCCGCGCAGCCCGACGCGGCCGTTGGAATAGGCATAGCCCGAGCCGGTGCGCTGCTGCGGCAGCTCCAGCGTGCCGCCCTCCCAGGCCAGGCGTGCGACGTCACGCTCCGGCACGAAGACGACGTCCAGCGTGCGCCCGTCATCGCAGGCGAAGCGGGCGTGGATCTCCCCGGCCGTCGGCGCGGCGCAGGCGGTGGTGGCGACGGCAGCGAGCAGGGCCAGGCGTTTCATCACGGCTCCCGGGGTGGCGATGCCGCGATGGTGCCGCCGTCCGCCGCCTGGAGCCAGCGATCTGCCGCGGCGACTTCGGTCTCGACGAAGACGGCCAGACCGGCGGCCGCCAGCCGCTCGGCAGTGACGCCGCGCCCCGGCACCGTGGCGCCGGCGAAACGCCCGTCGTGCACGCAGGTGCTGCCGCACGACGGGCTGCCGTCCTTCAGCAGCGCGACGCTGGCGCCGGCCTCGTGCGCGGCGCGCAGCGCGGCTTCTGCACCGGCGACGAAGGCGGCGCTCACATCCCGGCCATCGCGTGCCAGCACACGCGCGCGCCCGGCCAGCACCGCTGCCGCGTCGGCACCCGGCTCGATCTCGGCCGGCGGCCGCGGTACCGGCAGGCCGCCGGCGCATTCGGGGCAGAAGCCGACGACCCGGCCTTCGGCCTGCCAGCGCCGCAGCACGGCGGTGTCCAGGCGTTGGTGGCCGCCGTCCCAGCGCACCGCGTCGCCGAGCAGGCAGGCGCTGACGAGAACGCGCGCCGGCGCCATCGCCTCAGTCGGCCGGGCGGGTGTAGACCAGCGTCGCGATGCCGTCGTCCTCGTCGCGACGCTCGACACACTGCATGCCGGCCTTCTCGATGACGCGCCGCGACGCCAGGTTGGGCTCGGCGACGGTGGCGATGACCGGCCCGATGCCGCGTGCGTCGGCCCAGGCCAGCAGGCCTTGCAGCGCCTCGCTGGCCAGGCCCTGGCCCCAGTGTTCGCGCGCGAAGGCGTACTTGGCCTCGGGCTCGACCTGGCCGCCCGGATGCACCAGGCCGCAGAAGCCGACGATGGGGCCGTCGCCGCGCCGCTCCAGCGTCGCCATGCCGTAGCCGCGGGTCGCGTCGTTGATCGCCGTGACACGCCGCCAGGCCTCGCATTCGGCCGGCGTGATGCCGCGGCCGTCGCCGGCCCAGCGCATCGCGTCGGCGTCGCCGTACACGCGCTGCAGCGCTTCGTGGTCTTCGGGACGCCAGCGCCGGCAGTGCAGGCGCTCGGTGTCGAACAGCGGCGCCGGGGCGACGGGCGCCAGCTCTCGCGTCATGTACAGCACCTCGAACGGCAGGTGCTCGAATCTCCGCGTGGCCCCGGCGACGAAACCCAGGCGCTCGTACCACTGCACCAGTTCGCCGTGCGCGGCGATGACGCCGATGCTGACGCGCTGGGCGCCCCAGCCGGCGGCGGCGGCCAGCACGGCCTCGCTCAGCGCGCGGCCGACACCGCGGCGGCGCCACGGCGGCAGCACCGACAGGCGGTTCAGGTAGACGGTGCCGGGCTCGGCCGGGAAATCCAGCGCAACGCAGCCGGCGGCCTCGCCGTCGACACGCGCCAGGATGTAGCGCTGGCCGCGGGCGTTCTCCTCGGCGATCCACGCCGGCGTGCAGAACGACGGGTGTTTCGGGCAGTTGGCCTCGGTGAGGCCGAACCGTGCGGCGACGTCGGCGTTGGCATGGGCGACGAGCGCCGCGATCAGCTCGCGGTCGTCGGCGGTGGCGGGCAGCAACTGCATCGGGGCTTTCAGTGGGGCGAGCGCATGCGCTCGCGGCGTTCGGCCGGGTCGATGACGACGCGGTCCAGCCAGATCAGGAAACGCCGCGTGCGCAGCGCCTGGGCCTGCGTCAGCTCGCGGCGCAGCGTGCGCGCCTCGATGCGTTCGACACCGCCGGCCTCGTCGCGGCGCAGCCCGCGCGGGTGGCGGTGGCGCAGCGACGCGAAGACCGGCAGCTCGGGCACGACGCGGCGCACGTGGTCCAGGCGCAGCCAGCGTTCGGCGCCGTCGCCTTCGACGATGTCGATCGGGATGTGGCGGAACTCGTGGTGCCGGCCTTCGAGGTCGCGCCAGGCCAGGGCCCGGATGCGGTCGAAGATCCACAGCAGCACCTCGAGGACGGCGCCGCCGAGGCGCTCGAACGGCGTGCGGATCACGGCAGCGTCGAGCCGGGCTGGTCGCGCGGCACCCGTTCGAGGTACTCGGCGACGGCGGCCTCGCCCAGGCACTTGAGCATCACCGTCGTCGTGCGTGTGCTGCCGTCGGCGGCTTCGATCGGCCGCGTGCGCAGCGCCTCGTAGCCGCAACGGCGCCAGAACCGTTCGGCGCGTTCGTTGCCGACGACGACCCCCAGCCGCAGCCAGCGTGCGCCCTGCGCCAGGGCCCAGGCTTCGAGCGCGGCGTGCAGCTCGGCGGCGGCGCCGGTGCCGCGCTGGCGCGGGTGCAGCAGGAACAGCGCCGTGTGCCAGCAGCCCGGCGTGCCGAGGTCGGCGATGACGAGCAGCACGCCGGCCAGCGTGCCGTCGGGCTCGTAGGCGCCGGCGCACCAGTGGCGCGTCCAGCTCAGGTGTTCGGGCGGGCGTTCGGCGAGCATCTCCGCTGCTTCGTCGGGCGCCGGCGGCAGGCCGCCGACCAGGACGTAGAAGTCGCTGCAGGCTTCCAGCAGTGCCTGCAGCTGCGGCAAGTCGCCGGCGGCGAGCTCGTGCACCGCCAGCCGCGGCGTCGTGAACAGCGCGGGCGTGTCCCTCATCGTGCCGCGGTCTCGAAACCTTCGAGCACGTTGACGACGTTGACGCCCATCGCCGCGACGGCGTAGCCGCCTTCGAGCGTGAAAACCGTCGGCAGCCCGGCGCCGGCGATGGCCGCGCCGACCGTCAGGTAGTCGGCGCTGGCCAGGCGGAAACGCGAGATCGGGTCGCCTTCGTAGGTGTCGACGCCGAGTGCCACGACCAGCGCGTCGGGCGCGAAGGCGGCGATGCGTGCCAGCGCCGCGTCGAGCGCCTGGCGCCAGCCGGCGAAGTCGGTGCCGGCCGGCAGCGGCAGGTTCAGGTTGCAGCCCAGGCCGTGCCCGGCCCCGGTCTCGTCGGCGTGGCCGAGGTAGAACGGGTACTCGGTGCGCGGGTCGCCGTGGATCGACACCGTCAGCACGTCGGAACGTTCGTAGAACAGGCTCTGCGTGCCGTTGCCGTGGTGGTAGTCGACATCGAGCACCGCGACGCGGCGCGCGCCGCCGTCACGCAGGGCCTGGGCGGCGACCGCGGCGTTGTTGACGAAGCAGTAGCCGCCGAAGAAGTCGTGGCCCGCGTGGTGGCCCGGCGGCCGCGTCAGCGCCAGCGCGGCGCGCGCGCCGCCCGTCACCGATGTGGCCGCCGCCGCGGCACAGGCCGCGCCGGCTTCGGCCGCGGCCCAGGTGCCGGCGGTCAGCGGCGTGCCGGCGTCGAAGGAGTACAGGCCCAGGCGGGCGGCGAAGTTGTCGGGCTCGACGTCGGCGCGGAAGCCGCGCACCGGCCAGACCGAGGGCAGCGCGTCGAGCGCAGCGTGGGCCGGGTCGAGCGCGACCCACTCGTCCCACGCGGTCTCGAGGAAACGCAGGTAACGCGGCGCGTGCACCGCTTCGAGCAGCGCGCGCGCCACCGGCGGCGGCGCCTGGATCTCGCCCAGCGGGCGGCGGCCGAGTTCGGCCAGCACGTGCTCCAGCCGCGCCGGCACCTCGTGGCAGGGCACGAGCTTGCCGCGGAACATCTCCTGGCGCCCGTCGTGGGCGGCGTGGCGGGGGTTGGCGTAGATCTGCATCGGGAGGCGGGTGGAGCGAAGCCTTCGATGCTACGCCGCGTCAGACGCCCGGCGGCCGCCAGCCCGAGGCGTGCACGCTGGCCGCCGGCGCGAACAGCGGTTGCGGCAGCGCGTCCCACGAGAACCAGCGCCATTCGGCGCAGCGCTCGGGCTCCATCGCCTGCGGTTCGCCGTCGGCTGCGGGCACGACGGTGATCAGCGTCACGTAGTGCCGGCCGACGTCGGGAAAGACGTTGTTCACCCAGGTCGCGGCCAGCACCTCGCGGGCGACGAGGCCGGTCTCTTCGTGCAGCTCGCGGCGCGCGCAGTCTTCCGGCGTCTCGCCGAACTCCAGGTGGCCGCCGGGCGGCGCCCAGGTGTCCCGGCCATGCGCGCCCAGGCGCCGGCCCAGCAGCACCCGGCCGTCGCGCACGACGATGACACCGACGCCGACCCGCGGCGTCTCGGCCTGCGGCGTGTTCAACGCGGCGCGAACGCCTGCTCGAAACGCTGGCGGTCGAGATGGCGCATGTAGCCCTGCAGCGACTTGGCCACCGCGGGGTTGGTCGTCAGCTCCATGAACGCGACCCGGCCCAGCACCTCGAAGGCCTTGCCCAGCGACTCGCCACCTTCGGCCTTCATCAGCGCACGCACCTCGTCGACGCAGCGTTCGGTGACGAGCTGGGTGACGATCTCGGCGACCCGGCGCTGCGACTCGTCGGCCGCCGCCATGCTGACCTGGCTCAGGTCCTCCAGGCTCGGATGCGAGGCCATCGCGATGAAGATCCAGCGCGTCAGGTCCTTGCGGTCCTTGCCGGAGGTGTTGTCGGTCATGCAGGTCGACACGGCGTCGACGGCGGGGCTGGCCAGCGCGGGGGCGCAGAGCGTGCCGGCCAGGGCCAGCGCAGCGGCCGCGCGGGCGGCGTTACGGAGCTTCATCGCGGTATGGGGTGTTGGCGGAGCGCCCGGCGCCGACCGTCGGCTCCGGCGGCGCGGGCCGCGGCGTGCAGGATAGCCCGTCGGCGGCGCCGCCCCGCCCGCGGCGCGGCCCTCAGCGCGGCACGTACTGCACGATCTCGCCGCCGTCGCGCTGCATGTAGAGCGCGTCGCCGACCATGCGCACCTCGTTGCAGGCCGGGGCGCGGCCCTGCAGCCCGCCGCAGAGCTTGCCGTCCTCGGCGCGCCAGGTGCCCGAGCTGCGGAAACCGCGGCTGGTGTCGATGAAGAAATAGCCGTTGGCCTTGTACTCCAGCCGCCACGACGTGCCGTCGGCCAGCGCGACCTGGAAGACGCGGCCTTCGAGGTGCCGGCTGAGCGCCGCGGCATCGGGGGCGCTGGCGTGCTCGGGGAAGGCCGACACGGCGGACGCGGCGGCCAGCAGCGCGCCGGCCAGAAGGGGGCGGATGGAGGGCATCGCGGGCTCCTCGGAAGTCGAACCGCGACTGTCGCGAGGGGCCCCGCCGGCCGTCCATCACGCGAAACGAGCTAGGGAGGCGCCATGCCGCCGGCAGGGGATTGGCCGTCGCCGTGCCAGCCGAACTCCGAATACGTCTCGCCGGCGGCGATGCAGGCCAGCGCGTGGCGCACGTAGGGCACCATCGCTGCGGGCAGCGCGTCCAGCGGGTACCAGTCGAGCTCGCTGCACTTGTGCGGCTCGCGGTTCTCGGGTTCGCCTTGCCAGCGCTCGGCAGCGAAGAACATCGACATCCGTTCGCTGTCGCTGCGGCGGTGGATCAGGTGCACGAGGCGCAGGTCCTCGGGGGCGATGACGAGGCCGGCTTCCTCCAGCGCCTCGCGCGCCATCGCGGCGCGCGCCGCTTCGCCGCCGTCGACGTGGCCGGCGACCAGGCTGTACAGCCCGTCGGCATAACCGGTGTTGGCGCGCTGCAGCAGCAGCACGCGGCCATCGTGCACGAGCACGAGGTGGACTTCGGGGATCAGGGAGAAGCGTGCCATGCGGCGACGCTAACCGATGCGCGGCGCCGCGGCGCGACGCCTTGCGCCATCGTGTCAGGTGAGGGCCAGCGAGATCCGCCAGCGCAGCCCCGGCGTGCTGCCGAACTGCGCCGGTTTCGTGAACCGCTCGAGCAGCACGCCCCCGTTGGCGACGATGACGCGTTGCGACGCCAGGTTGTCGGGGTCGGTCGTGAGGTCCACCCAGGGCAGGCCGACGGCGCGCGCCTCGGGCAGCATCTGCCGCAGCGCCGCGCTGGCGTGGCCGCGGCGGCGTTTCCAGGGCACGACCGAGTAGCCGATGTGGCCCAGGCAGTACGGCGGCAGCTCGGGCGTGCCGCGCTGCCAGCGCAGGCCGATGACGCCGGCAAACCCTTCTTCGTCCCAGATCCAGCGGCGCAAGCCCGGCAGCCGCGCGACCTGGCTGCCGTCGGGCAGTGTCACCGGCGCACCGCGGCCCTGGCGGTCTTCGAGCAGGTCGATGAAGACCGCCGGCGCACGCGCGATCGCGTCGAGCTCCTCGCGCGCCGCGTCGGCGCCGCGCACCGTGTCGGCCGACCAGCCGGTCTGCAGTGCGGCGACGTAGGCGGGCAGGTGTTCGAGCGTGGGGCGGACGAGGTGCATCGGCCGGATCAGCGCTCCGTCGTCGCCAGCCGCAGGCCCAGGCCGGCGAAGGTGGCGGCGAAACCGCGCCGCAGCCAGGCCTGCACTCGCGCCGAACCGATGACCCGGGCGCGCAAGGCATGTGCCAGCGCGCCGTAGAGCGCGAAGACGGCGAAGGTCATCACCATGAAGACGCCGGCCAGCGCCAGCAGCTGCAGCATCGGCCGCGCCGCCTGCGCGTCGACGAACTGCGGCAGGAAGGCGAGGAAGAAGATCGTCAGCTTGGGGTTCAGGATGTTGAGCAGGAAGGCCTTCAGCACCAGCCCCGAGGGCGGCGTGCGCGCCAGGCTGCCGTCGACCGCGAAGGCCGAGCTGTCGCGCCAGGTCGCCCAGGCGATGTAGAGCAGGTAGAGCACGCCGGCGAACTTCAGCGCCTGGAAGGCGAGCGCGCTGGCGTGCATCAGCGCCGCCAGCCCCAGCACCGTGGCTGCCAGGTGCGGCACGATGCCCAGCGTGCAGCCCAGCGCCGCGAACAAGGCCGCGCGCCGGCCCTGGGCCAGGCCCGTCGAGACCGTGTAGACGACACCGGTGCCGGGCACCAGCACGACGACGAGCGAGGTGAGCAGGAATTCGGGGCTGATCATCGATGGTCCTCCCGTGGGCGGGCGCAGCATACGCCGGTGGCGTGACGCCCGTCGGCCCCGGAATCGGCGGAGCCGCTACGTCGCCGCCTCGTCATCGTGCGGCGCGACGATCTCGACCTTGAGGCGGTCCGGGTCCTCGCAGTACATCGCGTAGTACCCGGGACCGCCGGCGAACGGGTAGCGGTCTTCGTAGAGCGGCGTGTGGCCGGCGTCGCGCACCCAGTCGCGCAGCGCATCGACCTGCGCGCGCGACGCCGCCTGGAACGCCAGGTGGTTCAGGCCGATGCGCTGGCGGTGATAACCGGCGGCGAGGTGTCTGGTCGGCGCCTGCAGGAAACACAGGTAGTGGTCGCGGTGCCGATAGTTCACGCCGCCGGACCAGGGCTGGACCTGCCAGCCCAGCGCCTGCAGCAGCGGTGTCCAGAAGGCGGTGGAGCGTTGCAGGTCGCCGACGTAGAGCTCGACGTGGTGCAGCATGCCGGTCCTCCTTCAGCGTTGTTCGCCCAGCCGCGCCAGCATCAGGCAGTAGCCGCGGCGTTCGCCGACGTCAACGAAGCCGCAACGTGTGTAGAGCCGGCGTGCCGGGTTCTCGGGGTGCACGGTGAGCGCCACCTGCGCGACGCCGGCGGCGCGTGCGGCGGCGAGCGCGCCGCGCATCAGCGCTTCGCCGAAGCCACGATGCTGGAACGCCGGCTCCAGCGCGATGCCGAGTTGCGGCGTGCGTTCGTCGACCCAGGCCAGACCCTGGCCGTCGGCCACCTGGCGCATCCAGCAGGCGCCGGCGTCGGCGCCGTCGACCCGCAGCACGACGCCGACGTCGCCCGGGCGACCCCAGTCTTCGGCGTAGAGGCGCACCGCCGGCAACTGCAGCACCTCGACCGGGCGCAGCGCGGCCGGCGGCGGGTCCCAGAGCGCGAGGTGCAGCCAGTGCCACAGGCGGGGCTGGTCGGCGGCGACCAGCGGGCGCAGGTCGATCTGCGGCGGGCGGTCATCGCTCATCGTGGGGTGGCTCGTTGTGGGGCTCGCAGCCAGGTGCGCGCCTCGCGCGGCGTGCGCAGCTCGTGCCAGCGCAGCCCGGCCCGGCGAGGGTCGGCGCGCATCTCGGCGTAGCGGGTGCGGTTCGTCGCGAAGGTCGACTTGCCGGCGCCGCTGGTGCCGACGACGAGGCAGCGCATCGCTTCAGTCTCCGTGCCGCGTCGTGGTGGCGATCGACAGCAGCGCCAGTTCGACCCGATCGACGGCCTGCTGGCGGCGCCAGAAGGCCAGCCCTTCGGCGTTGTCGGCGAAGACCATCAGATGGCATTTGTCGATGCCCTGGGCCTGCAGCGCCGCCAGCGCGGCGTCCAGCAGCGCACGCCCCAGGCCGCGGCGGCGCCTCGCCGGCGCGACCGCCAGGTGGTGGATCAGCCCGCGCCGGCCGTCGTGGCCGCAGAGGAGGGTGCCGACGAGTTCGCCGCCATCCAGCGCGACGAAGCTCAGCCCCGGGTTGCGGCGCAGGAAAGCGGCCAGCGCGGCCGGCTCGTCGGCCTTGCTGAGGCCGATGCCGGGGATCGAGCGCCACAGCGCCAGCGCGGCCGGCAAGTGGCGGCGCTCGAACGCGACGACGGTCGGTGTCGTGGCACCGAGCCCCGGCCGCACGGCGCGGCAGACCGCTTCGAGCCGGTGGCCTTCGGGGTCGACGACGAAAGCGGCGTAGTAGTCCTCGCCGTAGTCCGGCCGCCAGCCCGGCGTGCCGTTGTCGCGGCCGCCATGCGCCAGTGCCGCGGCGTGGAAGGCCTCGACCGCGGCATGCGTCGTGGCGCCGAAGGCAATGTGCTGCCCGGGGATGTCGCCGGCGGGCTGCGCGACCTGCTTCAGCGCCAGCACGTCGCCGCCGCCCGGCGGCCCGTAGCCGACGGCCTGGCCGGTCTCGCCGGGGCGCAGGTCGGTCCAGACGCGGGCGTGGCCCAGCGTGCCGAGCACGGCGTCGTAGAAGCGTGCGGCGCCTTCGATGTCGTGCACGCCGAGCGACAGGTGATGGATCACGCCGTGCCTCCGGCTGCACCGGGCAGGCCGGCCCGGTGGAACACCAGGTCGCCGGCGTCGTAGCTCTGCAGCACCGGGGCGACGGCCGCCGGCACCTCGACATAGCCTGCACGCCGCAGCAGTGCCTGGCAGCGCCGGTTGGCCGGCAGCGTGGTGGCCCAGAAGTCGACGTCGCCGGCTTCGCGCCGCAGCTCCTCGTGCAGCCAGGCCAGGCCTTCGCTGGCGTAGCCGTTGCCCCAGATGCCGGGCGCGAACAGGAAGGCGACTTCGGCGACGCGGCCGACGACGGTGGCCTCCAGCCGGCCGAGCACGGTGCGCGAGTCGGCGTGGCGCACGAGGTAGTTGAACCAGCGCTGGCCGCCGCCGGGCGGCGGGCCGACCAGCGCCCGTTCCAGCGCGAGGTGGAACTCGGCGGCCGACGGGACTTCGCCGCCGATGTGCTCGTAGACCGCCGGGTGGCGCAGCGCGGCGGCCAGTTCGTCCAGGTGCTGCGGTCGCAGCGGGGTGATGCGCAGACGCGAAGGCATCGGGCGATTCTGCCGCCCGGGCGTGTCAGCGCCTGGCCAGCCCCTTCAGGAACGGGACCACGGCCTCGGCCAGGCCGGGTGCCAGCGGCAGCGTCGGGTCGGCGTAGGAGGCGATCTGCCGTGCGCGGTCGGCCGGCACCGCCTTCAGCACGTGGTTCATGCCGGCGACGCGCGCCAGCCGGCAGGCCGGTTGCGCACTCTGCAGCGCCTGCGCGTCGGCCAGCGAGACCTGCAGGTCGGTGTCGCCCTGCACGATCAGGCAGGGCACACGCAGCGCCGCGACCGCGTCGGCCGGACGCTGGCGGAACCAGGACACCAGGTAGGGCTGCACGCTCGGCCGGTACAGGGCCGCCAGCGCCGGCGGCACCTCGTCGACGCGGCGGCCGGCTTCGAGTGCCGCCAGCAGCGCTTCGTTGCGTTCGGCCAAGTCGGGCGGCAACTTGCCGGCGAGCTGGCGCCGCAGCGTCGCCGCGGCCGGTTCGCCGGGGCCGGCGATCGCGACGACGCCGGCCGCCGGCGCCTTGGCCACGGCCAGTGCGGCGATCGTCGCGCCTTCGCTGTGGCCGACGATCGCCACCGCGGCGAAACGGCCGTCACGCGCGAGCTGTGCGGCCCAGGCCGCGGCGTCGTCGACGTAGTCGTCGAAACGCAGTCTCGACTCGTCGGCGCCGGCCGCGGCGCTGGCGGCGATGCCGCGTTTGTCGTAGCGCAGCGAGGCGATGCCGGCGTCGGCCAGCGCCTGGGCGACGAGCTTCAGCGCGTCGTTGTGGCCGGCCATCGGGTTGTTGCCGTCGCGGTCGGTCGGCCCGGAGCCGGCGACGATCAGTGCGACCAGCGGCTGCGGTGCGTCGTCGGGGCGCAGCAGCGTGCCGTGCAGGGCGCCGGTGGCGGTCTGGAGCTGCAGCATTTCCTCGGCGGCGAAACCGGGGTTGGCGAGCAGCGACAAGGCGGTGGCAACGGCGGCGAGGGCAGGGCGCATCGGTGTCGTTTCGGGCAGCGGGAAACCAGCCAGCCTACGCGAGCGGCCCGCGGCGGTCTTCGCCCTGCCGGCGGATGCCAGCTTCAGCCGCGCTGCCAGCCCCAGGCGATGACCGCCATGCCGGCCAGCGCGATCGCCGAGCCGGCGAGGTCGTAGGGCGAGGGCCGCACGCCGTCGACCAGCCAGAGCCAGACGACCGCGGTGGCGACGTAGACGCCGCCGTAGGCCGCGTAGACCCGGCCCGACGCGGCCGGATGCAGCGTCAGCAGCCAGACGAAGGCCGCCAGCGCCGCGGCCGCCGGCAGCAGCACCCAGGCGCCGGCGCGGCCCTGCAGCCACAGCGCGGGCAGGAAGCAGCCGGTGATCTCCATCAGCGCGGTGGCGACGAACAGGGCGGCGGTGGTGGCGAGGTTCACGGCGTGGGGCGGGGCGGCGGACGCCGCATGCTAGGGCCGGCCCGCCGCCGGCGCCGGCCTCAGGTCTCGGCGCCGCCGCGGGCCTCGAACTCCAGCCCGCCGACGACACGCGCCAGCCCGTTGTAGAGCAGGCAGGCGAGGGCCGTCATCGCGTAGTTCAGCAGCACGTAGAGCACGCCGGCGACGAGCAGCAGCGTCGGGTCGAGTGCCAGCGGCGCGCCGTAGGCGAGCGCGATCGCACCCGCCGGCAGCAGCGCGACCAGCGCCACGGCGGACACCAGCACGGCCAGCACCTTGGCGTTCTGGTGCGGGGACAGACGGGCAACCTGTTGTTTCATGAGGCCTCCGGGAGCGGCCGCGGGACATCCGCGATCGATGCCCTGCAGCCTAGGGCGGCGGCGGCGGTGCCGCGTCGCCCGGGTGCGGGAGCACACGGCCTGCCGGCGGGTGCCCCCACCGGGACGCCTCAGCGCGGGCGGGGGGCGGCGCGGCGCAGCCAGCCGAAGCCGATGGCCAGCCCCAGCAGCGCCGACCACGGGCCGGCCGGGATCAGCCAGGCCGATGGCGGCACGTAGGCACCGAGCTGGCGCGCCATCGAGGCGCCGAAGCCGCCGCCCGGTGCGTCCAGCGCCGTCGAGACGGCCGGGATCAGCAGCGGCAGCAGCACGCCCAGCACCAGGCCCGGCGCGTGGCGCCTGCCGTCGACGGCGAACAGCCGCGTCGCCGCCCAGCCCAGCACGACGGCCAGCAGCAGCTGCGGCAGCGCGAACGCGACGCTGCTCAGCAGCCCGGCCGCCATGTCCTGCCGCCCCGGGCCGAAGAAGGCGAACCAGCCGTCGGGCGCCGGCACACGCGCCAGCCAGCCGGCACTGAAGATCAGCAGCTGCATCGAGAGATAGCCGGCGACAACGGCGGCGAGGGCGGCGGGAATGCGCATGGCAGACGGGCGGGCGGTTGCGGTGGGCTCGACACTAGACGGTTCCGGCGGCGCATGCCCTCGACGGCGTCAGGCATGGCCAGGCCGCGCAGCGGGCCTGGGCGTCGAACCGCGTGTTGGCGGTGCAGTGGGCGCCCGTGGCGGCGAACCTAGCCCGCCTGACCCACCGTGCCGTCGCCGTGCGGCGCGGCGCGGAACTCGGGCAGCGCCTCGGCGGCCGCCGACAGCGCGGCGAGCTGCGGGTAGCGCTCGGCCGACAGCAGTTCGGCCACCGTCTGCTGCATGAAGTGCCAGCCGACGGCGGCGGTCACCGCCGCCTGGCGCAGCGCGTCGCGCGCGGCCGGCAGCGGCGCGCGTTCGAGTTCACGCTCCAGTTCGTCGCAGGCCGCCTGCATCTGGCCGGTGACACGTTCGATCCACGGCGCGTGCTGCTTCTCCGGCGGGCGCAGGCCGCGCTCGTAGACGATCTGCACGCTTTTCTCCATCGCCGCCAGCGCCAGGCCCAGCAGGCGCAGGTCGCGTGCGCGTGCCGCCGGGTCCGCGGGCATCAGGCTGCGCGGGCGGGCCAGCGTCTCGGCGTAGTCGAGGATCAGCGTCGAGTCCATCAGCACCGTGCCGTCGTCGGCGATCAGCGTCGGCGCCTTGACGACCGGGTTCAGCGCGCTGAACTCGTCGAACTGGCGGAACACCGACAACGAGCGGTGTTCGAACGGCAGCCCGAGCAGCTGCAGCGAGACGGCGACGCGGCGCACGTAGGGTGAGTCGAGCATGCCGATCAGCTTCATCGTGGTTCTCTCCGGTTGGGGCCTGCGACTCTACGGGGCCGGTGGCCGGCCGGCCATCGAAGAGCCTGCCAGCCGCGCCAGCATCAGCAGGTCGTGCGGCCGGCCGCTGTGGAGATGCCTCGCGTATGCATATTCCGAAATGAAATAAAGATGGTCTTGTATACGGTTTTACGATTATTAGGAGCCTCTCGTCTAGACAAGCCGTTGCGGGAGGTGCATCGCATCTGAGGAGAAGAACACATGAAATCGATCCGTCCGCAGGCCTTCGTGCTGGCCGCGCTCGCGCTGGCCGCCAGCGGTGCCTGGGCCGACCGCCTGGCCGACATCCAGAAGGCCGGCGTGCTGCGTGTCGCCGCCTTCGACGCCAACCCGCCGTTCGGTTATGTCGACGCGAAGACGAAGAAGATCGTCGGCCTGGACGTCGACTACGCCGAGGCCTTCGCCAGGAAGCTCGGCGTCAAGCTGCAGATCGTGCCGACCAACCCGGCCAACCGCGTGCCGCTGCTGGCCTCGAACAAGGTCGACCTGGTCTTCGCCAACTTCACGATCACCGAGGAACGCGCCAAGGTCGTCGGCTTCAGCATCCCGTACTTCGCCTCGGGCACGCAGTTCATCGCCAGGAAGGGCACGCTGAAGTCGCCCGAGCAGCTGAGCGGCCTGCGCATCGGCGTCGACAAGGGCACGACCAACGAGATCCAGCTGCGCGAGAAGTACCCGCAGGCGACGCTGGTGGCCTACGACGACACGCCGTTCGCCTTCACCGCGCTGCGCAACGGCAACGTGCAGGCGATCTCGCAGGACGGCCCCAAGCTGATCGGCCTGCTGGCCAACGTGCCCGACCGCGACAAGTACGAGATCCCGCCGTTCGCGATCTCGCAGGACTACATCGGTGTCGGCATCCCGAAGGGCGAGACGGCGCTGACCGAGTTCGTCAACAAGACGCTGCTCGAGCTGGAAGCCGACGGCCGGGCGCAGAAGATCTACGACGCCTGGTTCGGCCCGACGACGAAGACGCCGCTCAAGCGCATCTTCAAGATCGGCGACAAGACCTGATCCCGGGCGGCCGCGCCGCCCTTGAACACCGCCGGGCCCGCGTCGATCGCGCGCCCGGCTTCGGCATTTCCGGATGGACTGGATTCCCCCCGTGCTGCGCCAGGACCTGCTGGCGCCCAAATACCTCGGCTGGCTGCTCGACGGCTGGGTCATGACGCTGTGGACGACGGCGATCGTCGTCGCCGCGGCGACGCTGCTCGGCGCGCTGCTGGCCGCGGCGCGCGAGAGCGGCCGGCCGGCGCTGACACGCGCCACCGGCGTCTACCTCTCGCTGTTTCGCAACACGCCGCTGCTGGTGCAGCTCTTCTTCTGGTACTTCGGCCTGCCGGCGCTGCTGCCCGAGGACCTGCTGCCCTGGCTGAACACGCCGCACGAGCTCGCGGTAGGCGGGCTGGTGCTGCGCTGGCCCTCGTTCGAGTTCCTGGCCGCGGTCACCGGGCTGGTGTTCTATTCGGCCGCCTATGTCGGCGAGGACATCCGCTCCGGCCTGCGCGGCGTGCCGGCCGGCCAGCGCGAAGCGGCGATCGCGCTCGGCCTGACGCCCTGGCAGGCGCTGCGCCACGTCGTGCTGCCGCAGGCGCTGCGCATCGCGCTGCCGCCGCTGCTGGGCCAGTACATGAACATCCTGAAGAACACCTCGCTGGGCATGGCGATCGGGCTGCTGGAGCTGTCCTACCGCACGCGCCAGGCCGAGGCCGAGACCTGGAAGACCTTCCAGGTCTACGGCGTCGCGACGCTGCTCTACGTCGTCGCCATCGTCGCGCTGCAGCTGCTGGGCCAGGTGCTGCAGAGCCGGCGCCAGCGCCGCGTTTCGGCGGCAGGGGGCTGAGGCGATGGACTTCTCGTTCCTGCTGGACGACCTGGGCTATCTGCTGTGGGGCACCTTCCCCGACGGCCCGCCCGGCGGCGCGCTGCTGACGCTGCTGCTGTCGGCCGGTTCGGGCATCGCCTCGGCGCTGCTCGGCCTGGGGCTGGGCGTGGCGCTGGTGATGCTCGACGGCGCGGCGCTGGCGCTGCTCAGCGCCGTGCTCGGCCTGCTGCGCGCGATCCCGGTGCTGATGCTGATCTTCTGGACCTACTTCCTGCTGCCCATCGTCTTCGGCGTCGACGTGCCCGGCGTGCTGTCGGTGATGGCGGCGCTGTCGCTGGTCGGCGGCGCCTACCTCGCGCACGCGGTGGCCGCCGGCATCCGCGGCGTCGGCGCGGGGCAGTGGGCGGCGGGCCTGGCGCTGGGCTTCACGCGCTGGGGCGCGCTGCGCCACGTCGTGCTGCCGCAGGCGCTGCGCATGATGCTGCCGTCCTTCGTCAACCAGTGGGTCACGCTGATCAAGGACAGCTCGCTGGCCTACATCGTCGGCGTCGGCGAGCTGTCGTTCCTGGCGACCCAGGTCAACGCCCGGGTGATGGTGCACCCGACCGAGGTCTTCCTCTTCGTCGGCGCCGTCTACTGGCTGCTGTGCAGCGCGCTCGACTGGGCGGCCGGCGCCGCGGCGCGTGCCGCCGGCGGCAGGGTGGCCGCCGCCGGCTGATCAAGCGCCGCCAGAGCGCGAAACCCGCGCAAGGGGCTGAGCGCGAGCCTCAGTGCGGCCGCTTCAGCGTGATGCGCACCGTCTGCGTCGCCAGGTGCACCTCGCGCAGGAAGTAGGCCAGGCCGACCAGCAGCGCCAGCGTCGCCGCGGTGAACAGCAGGCCGACGACGCCGCGCAGGCTGACCTGCAGGTAGACCTCGACGAACAGCGCGGCGATGACGGTGCAGACCAGCAGCGCGGCGCCGGCGCAGGCGGTGATCGCGGCGCCGGCGAAGCGCCGGCGGCGTTCCAGCGTCTGCAGTTCCAGCGACAGGTAGGGCTCGGCCACCGGCGGCGGCTGGCTCTCGGTCAGCTTGCGCCCGCGGTCGATGATGCGCGCCAGCCGCGAGGCCATCACGTTGAGCATGCCGGCGATGCCGGTCAGCAGGAACACCGGCGCCAGCGCCAGCTGGATCGCACGCGGCACGTCGCCGAGGGCGGAGGAGGGGTCGATCATGGCGGCGAGTATCGGCCAGCCATGCGAGCGGCGGGGTGCTCGCGATGCTGTATAAAAGAACAGCATCACTCCGCACGGTGCCCGCGTGCCCACCGCCCTCCCGCCCTACGCCGAGCTGCACTGCCGCAGCAATTTCAGCTTCCTCGTCGGGGCCTCGCACCCGGAGGAGCTGGTGGCGCGTGCACACGTGCTGGGCTATGCGGCACTCGCCATCACCGACGAAGGTTCGCTGGCCGGCGTCGTGCGCGCGCATGCCGAGGCCGAACGCCTGGGCTTGAAGCTGATCGTCGGCGCCGAGATGCGGCTGGCGCCGCCGCCCGAGACGCCTGACGCCGACGAGCCGCGCCTCGTGCTGCTGGCGCAGACGCGCCGCGGCTACGGCAACCTGGCGCACTGGATCACCGTCGCGCGCCGGCGCGCGGCCAAGGGCGAGTACCTGGCCTGGCGCAGCGACCTCGAAGGCGCCGTGCCGACTGCGCCTTTTCTCGCCGGGCTGCCCGGCTGCATCGCGCTGCTGCTGCCCGATGCGGCGCAGCCGCTGGAGACGGTGTTCGCGCATGCGTCGTGGCTGAAGACCTGGTTCGGCCCGGAGCGCGCCGCCGTCGCGCTGGAGCTGCTGCACCACGCCGGCGATGCCGACCTCGTGGACACCGTCACGCGCGTGGCGGCGCAGGCCGGGCTGCCGGTGGTCGCCGCCGGCGGCGTGTTGATGCACGCGCGCTCGCGCAAGCCGCTGCTCGACGTGCTGGCCGCCACCCGGCTCAAACGCCCGGTGGCCGAATGCGGCTTTGATCTGGAACCCAACGCCGAGGCCCATCTGCGCCCGCGCGCGCGGCTGGCGGCGCTGTACCGGCCCGAGTGGCTGGCGGCGACGCTGGCCGTCGCCGAGCGCTGCAGCTTCACGCTCGCCGAGCTGAAGTACGAGTACCCGCGCGAGATCGTGCCCGCGGGCCACACGCCGACCTCCTGGCTGCGCGAGCTGACCGAGTCGGGCGCGCGCCGGCGTTTCCCGGCCGGTGTGCCCGCCGCGGTGCGTGCGCAGATCGAGCACGAGCTGGCGCTGATCGCGCGCCTGGGCTACGAGCCGTACTTCCTCACCGTCGCCGACATCGTGCACTGGGCACGCGACCAGAAGATCCTGTGCCAGGGCCGCGGCAGCGCCGCCAACTCGGCGGTCTGCTACTGCCTGGAGGTCACCGCGGTCGACCCGTCGAAGTCGACGCTGCTGTTCGAGCGTTTCATCAGCGAGGAGCGCAACGAGCCGCCGGACATCGACATCGACTTCGAGCACCAGCGCCGCGAGGAGGTCATCCAGTACGTCTACCAGAAGTACGGCCGCCACCGCGCCGCGCTGACGGCGGTGGTCATCAGCTACCGGCCGCGTTCGGCGCTGCGCGACGTCGGCCGTGCGCTCGGGCTGGACCTGGACCGCATCGAGTCGGTCGCGCGCGGCCAGCAGTGGTTCGACGGCCGCCGCATCGACCCCGAGCGCTTGCGCGAGCAGGGTCTGGACCCGGCGGCGCCGCTGTGCCGGCTGTGGGTCGAGCTGACCGAGCAGTTGATCGGTTTCCCGCGCCACCTGAGCCAGCACCCCGGCGGCTTCGTCATCGCACGCGACGAGCTGTCGCAGCTGGTGCCGGTGGAGAACGCGGCGATGGAAGACCGCAGCGTCGTGCAGTGGGACAAGGACGACCTCGACGCGCTCGGCCTGATGAAGGTCGACCTGCTGGCGCTCGGCATGCTGAGCGCGATCCGGCGTGCGCTGGACTTCGTCGGCGCCAAATGCGGCGCGCCGCTGGCGCTGCACCAGATCCCGCAGGACGAGAAGCCGGTCTACGACATGCTCTCGGCCGGCGACAGCATCGGCGTCTTCCAGGTCGAGAGCCGGGCGCAGATGAGCATGCTGCCAAGGCTCAGACCCGAGAAGTTCTACGACCTCGTCATCGAGGTTGCGATCGTGCGCCCGGGGCCGATCCAGGGCGGCATGGTGCACCCCTACCTGAAGCGGCGCTGCGGCGAGGAGCCGGTCGACTACCCCAGCGCCGAGGTCAAGCAGGCGCTGGAGCGCACGCTGGGCGTGCCGATCTTCCAGGAGCAGGTGATGCAGCTGGCGATCCTGGCGGCCGACTTCACGCCCGGCGAGGCCGACCGGCTGCGCCGCGCGATGGCGGCCTGGAAGCGCAAGGGCGGGCTGGGGCCGTTCCACGAGCGCCTCGTCGGGCGCATGGTCGCCAAGGGCTACACGGCCGAGTTCGCCGAACGCATCTTCAAGCAGATCGAGGGCTTCGGCGAATACGGCTTCCCGGAGAGCCACGCAGCGAGCTTCGCGCAGCTGGTCTATGCCAGCGCCTGGCTCAAGCGCCACCACCCCGACGCCTTTCTGGCCGCGCTGCTGAACAGCCAGCCGATGGGCTTCTACGCCCCGGCGCAGCTGGTGCGCGACGCACGCGAGCACGGTGTCGTCGTGCGCCCGGTCGACGTCTTCCGCAGCGACTGGGAGACGACGCTGGAAGACGAGGCCGCGGCGCCCGGCGCGCCGCCGGGGCTGCGTGCGGTGCGGCTGGGTTTCAGCCGTGTCACCGGTTTCCCGCAGGACGCGGCCGGGCGGCTGGTCGCCGCGCGCGCGGCCGGCGGCGCCTTCGCCTCGGCCGAAGACCTGGCGCGGCGCGCCCGGCTGGACCGGCGTGAACTGGCGCTGCTGGCCGACGCCGGTGCGCTGGCCGCGCTGGCCGGCCACCGCCACCAGGCGGCCTGGGCCGTGGCCGGCATCGACGCGCGTGCGACGCCGCTGCTGCGCGCCACGCGCACCGAGGAGGCCGCCATCGCGTTGCCGGCGCCCGGCGCCGCCGAATCGGTGCTGGCCGACTACCGCGCCACCGGGCTGAGCCTGGAGCGCCACCCGCTGGCGCTGCTGCGCGAGCAGCTCGCCGCCTGCCGCGTGCAGCCGGCGGCGGTGCTGCGCGACTACCCCTCGGGCCGGCTGGCGCGCGCCAGCGGCCTGGTCACGCACCGCCAGCGGCCCGGCACGGCCAAGGGCGTGGTCTTCGTCACGCTGGAAGACGAGACCGGCAGCGTCAACGTCATCGTCTGGCCGGCGGTCGCCGAGGCCCAGCGCAAGGCGCTGCTGGGCAGCACGCTGCTGACGGTCTACGGCATCTGGCAGCGAGAAGGCGAGGTGCGCCACCTCGTCGCGCGCCGGCTCGTCGACCACAGCGCGTTGCTGCAGGGCCTGCAGGCGCGCAGCCGCGACTTCCACTGACGGGTTTGCGCCCGGCGGCCGGCGGGGCCCGCCTCGAACGCGGACAATCGCCTCATGCATCTCGCGATCGAATCCCTGCCGGCCCAGGGCGAGCCTGAACAGCTGGTGCTGCTGCTGCACGGCGTGGGCTCCAGCGGCGCATCGATGGCCGCGCTGGTGCAGGCGCTGCGCACCGAGTTCCCGCAAGCCGCGCTGCTGGCGCCCGACGCGCCCGAGGCCTTCGACGGCGGCGGCGCCGGCCGCCAGTGGTTCTCGGTCGCCGGCATCGACGAGACCAACCGCCCCGAACGTGTCGCCGAGGCGCTGCCGGCGCTGTGGAGCTGGGTGCGCGCCGAGCAGCGCCGCCTGGGCGTGCCGGCGCCGGCCACGGCGATCGCCGGCTTCTCGCAAGGCGCGATCCTGGCGCTGGAGACGGCCGCGCAGTGCGACGGCCTGGCCGGGCGCGTGCTCGCGTTCTCGGGCCGTTTCGCCCGCCTGCCGGCGCAGGCGCCGCGGCTGACGACGCTGCACCTGTTCCACGGCGCCACCGACGCGGTGATCGACGCCGCGCACGCGCGCCGCGCCTTCGAGACGCTGGCCGGCCTGAACGGCGACGCGACGCTGGACATCGCCGAAGGCCTGGGCCACGTGCTGCACCCGGCGCTGGTGGACCGCGCGATCTTCCGCCTGCGCCATCACATCCCGGCGCGCACCTGGGCCGAGGCCCTGGGCTCGGCGCCGCCGGGCGCGCGCGCCGACGACGAACCGCTGCACTGACACCGCCCCGATGCTCTACCTGCTGTCTCCGGCCAAGCGCCTGGATTACGAAACCCCCGTGCCCGCCGCCGTCGCGCGCAAGGCGAGCGACCCGCTGTTCGTCGAACGCGCCGCCGAGCTGATCGAGGTGATGCGCACCAAGACGCCGGCCGAGGTGGCATCGCTGATGTCGCTGTCGGACCCGCTCGCCCAGCTCAACGTCGCGCGCTACGGTGCCTGGGAGCCGGAGGCGACGGCGGCCAACAGCAAGCCGGCGGTGCTGGCCTTCGCCGGCGACGTCTACGAAGGCCTGGACGCCGGCTCGCTGGCCACCGCCGATCTCACCTGGGCGCAGCAGCACCTCGTCATCCTCTCCGGCCTGTACGGCGTGCTGCGCCCGCTGGACCGGCTGCAGCCCTACCGCCTGGAGATGGGCACGGCCGTGGCCACCGCGCGCGGCAAGGACCTCTACGCCTTCTGGGGCGACACGCTGGCCGAACACCTGAACGAGCGCCAGGCCGACGAGGCTTCGCCGGTGATCGTCAACCTCGCGTCGCAGGAGTACTCGCGCGCCGCGCTGCGCCCGGCGCTGAAGGCGCGCATCGTCGACTGCGTGTTCGAGGAATGGAAGCAGGACCGCTGGCGCATCGTCAGCTTCCACGCCAAGCGGGCGCGCGGGCTGATGGCACGCTGGGCGATCCAGCAGCGCATCGGCACGCCATCGCGGCTGAAGGGCTTCGCCGCCGAGGGTTACGCCTTCGACGCCGACGCGTCGGCGCCCGACCGGCTGGTGTTCCGCCGCCGCCAGGGCGGCTGAGCGCGCCGCGGCGCGGGTTCCGCCGGCACGGCGGCGCCGGCAGAATCGCGCCATGAGCCCCCAGACCGTGACCGCCGAACTGCGCCGCTGGATCCTGTCCCAGGCCGCCGCGGGCTGCCGCGCCGAGGACCTGCTGGCGTCGATGAAACGCAGCGGCTGGGCCGAGGACGTGGCGCGGGCCGCGCTGGCGGCCACGCTGGCCGACGCCGCCGTCGCCCCGGCGCCCGCGGGCGCCGCGTCCGTGCCCGAGCCGGCGCTGGCCGGCGCCCCCGGCGTGCTGCGTGCCGGCGACCGCGAGGTGCACGTGCTGGCGACGATGGCGCTGCCGCGCGTCGTCGTCTTCGGCGGCCTGCTGTCGGAGCAGGAGTGCGACGAACTCGTCGCGCTGGCGCAACCGCGGCTGCTGCGTTCGGAGACGGTGGACAACTCGACCGGCGGCAGCGAGGTCAACGCCGCGCGCACCAGCGACGGCATGTTCTTCGAGCGCGGCGAGACGCCGCTGATCGAGCGCATCGAGCGCCGCATCGCCGAGCTGGTGCACTGGCCGGTGGAGCGCGGCGAGGGCCTGCAGGTGCTGCATTACCGCCCCGGCGCGCAGTACAAACCGCACCACGACTTCTTCGACCCGGCGCACCCGGGCACGGCGAACATCCTGCGCCGCGGCGGCCAGCGTGTCGGCACCGTCGTGATCTACCTGAACACGCCGGCCGGCGGCGGCGCCACGACCTTCCCCGAGGTCGGGCTGGAGGTCCAGCCGATCAAGGGCAACGCCGTCTTCTTCAGCTACGAGCGCCCGCTGGCCTCCACCCGCACGCTGCACGGCGGTGCACCGGTGCTCGACGGCGAGAAGTGGGTGGCGACGAAGTGGCTGCGCGAAGGCGTGTTCGTCTGATCAGGCGCCGGCCAGCCGGCTGACGCCCCACCACGCCGCCCAGGCCGCGCCGGTCGACGCCGCCAGCGAGCCGGCGATCGTGACGCCGAACTTCGGCCCGCCGGCGACGAAGGCGGTGATCGAGCGCGTCACCGAGTTCGTCGTGATCGCCACCAGCACGCCGTAAGCCGCGGCCTGCAGTTCCAGCCGGCCCTCGCCGGCCAGCGCGCCGAGCGCGGCGCAGGCGGCGTGTGCGTCGGCCACCGCGGTCAGTGCCGCGCCGGCCAGCACACCGGCATCGCCGAAGTGCCGCTGCGCCCAGCCGACGCCTAGCGACGCACCGGCCAGCAGCACGGCCACCAGCAGCGCCTCGCGCGGGCGCAGCGGCCCGGCCTTGGACGACTCGGGCGCCGTGCCGCGCGCGCCACGTGCGCGCCACAGCCCGCCGGCCCCGGCGACGGCGATGCCGACGACGGCCGGCACCACGAGCATCGCCGCCAGCGGCGGCGAGGTCGCCGTCAGGATGACCAGCCCCAGCACCCAGGTGGCGGCGGTGGACAGCACGGCGCCGGCTTCGCAGGCCCGCGCCAGCGCCGGCTCGGCGCGCACGCGTGTGCCCATCGACGCGATCGTCGCGGTGCTGGAGACGAAGCCCGACAGCAGCCCCGACAAGGCCATGCCGGCGGTGGCGCCGAACAGCCGCAGCGCGACGTGGCCGCCGGCCTGCAGCACCAGGATCAGCGTCGCCAGCAGCCCCAGCGTGCGCGGCTGCAGCCCGCCGAGCCAGGCCACCGGCGTGGCCGGCAGCAGCGGCAGCACGACCAGCACCAGCGCCGCCAGCAGCAGCGCGTCGTGCAGCTCGGCCTCGCTGAGCGCCCGCGTCGCGAAGCGGTGCAGCCGCGCCTGCGCCGCCAGCAGCACGGCGATGACGACCGCCGCGCCGCCGCCCACCGGCGGCTGCTGCATCGACAGCACGCCGACGAGGTAGGTCACGAACAGCGCCAGCTCGGTCGTCATGCCCGGGTCGGCGCTGCGCTGCACGATCTGGCTGCGCCAGTAGGCCACCGCCGCCAGCGCCAGCACCGCCAGGCCGCCGCAGGCCACCAGCAGCGGCTCGTCCAGCGCCTGGGCGATGGCGCCGGCCAGCGCGGCCAGCGTGAAGCTGCGGATGCCGGCGGGCTCGCGGTCGGGGCCGCTGCCCTTGCGGCGCTCGCGCTCCAGGCCGATCAGCAGCCCGCCGCCGAGCGCCGACAGCAGGCCCAGCGCGAGCGGCGCGGAGGCGGTGTCGAGGCCCATCGCCTAGACGCTGACCTGCTCGCCGTGCTGCGGCACACGCGCCGCCCAGCCCAGCTCGTCGCGGATGCGCACGCGCAGCGCGTCGGCGGCGTCGGGTTCGCCGTGCACGACGAAGGTCTGGCGCGGCGCCTTGGGTGTCGTGCGCAGCCAGTCCATCAGCTCGTCGCTGTCGGCGTGGCCGGAGAAGCCTTCGAGGTGGCTGACCTCGCAGCGCACCGGCACGTACTCGCCGTGGATCTTGACCTCGGTGGCGCCGGCCACGAGCCGCGCGCCGCGGCTGCCGCCGACCTGGAAGCCGGGGAACACGACGTGGTGCTGCGGCGACGGCGCCATCGCCTTCAGGTGGTGCAGCACGCGCCCGCCGGTGGCCATGCCGCTGGCTGACAGGATGACGCAGGGGAAGCGGTGCGAGGTGAGGCGCATCGACTGCTGCGGCGTCTCGACCATGCGCACGCCTTCGCAGGCGGCCTTCAGCTCGGCGGGTTTCACGCGCAGCACCTTGGCGAAACGGCGGTACAGCTCGGTGGCCTGCACCGCCATCGGGCTGTCGAGGAAGATCGGCAGGTCCTTGGGGATCTGGCCGGCGCGCTTGAGGCGGTGCAGCACGACCATCAGCGCCTGCGCGCGGCCGACGGCGAAGGTCGGCATCAGCACCGAGCCGCCGCGGCGCACCGTCTCGCGCACGATCTCGCCGAGCCGTGCGGCGACGTCTTCGCTCTCGTGGGCGCGGTTGCCGTAGGTCGACTCGACGAGCAGCACGTCGGCCTCGGGCAGCGGCTGCGGCGGCGGCATCAGCAGGTCGACGCTGCGGCCGACGTCGCCGGAGAAGACGAGGCGCTCGCCGCGGCAGTCCAGCGTCACCGCGCAGGCGCCGAGCAGGTGGCCGACCGGGGTCAGCGTCACCGCGACGCTGCCGACCTTGAACGCCGAGCCGGTGTCCACCGGCGTCAGGCGCTGGATGGCGCGCGCGGCGTCGGCACGCGTGTACAGCGGCAGCGCCTTCTCGTGGCGCGAGTAGCCGAACTTGTTGGCGCGCCGCGCGTCCTCCTCCTGCAGCTTGGCGCTGTCGAGCAGCAGCACCTCGGCCAGCGCGCAGGTCGCGGGCGAGGCGTAGATGCGGCCCTTCCAGCCGTGTTTGACGAGCGCCGGCAGGTAGCCGCTGTGGTCCATGTGGGCGTGGCTCAGCACCACGGCCTCGGCGTCGAGCAGGGCCTGCGGCGGCGTCTGCCAGTTGCGCTCGCGCAGCACCTTGAAGCCCTGGAACAGGCCGCAGTCGAGCAGCAGGCGCTGGCCGCCGAGGTCCACGCGGTGGCGCGAGCCGGTCACGCTGTCGGCGGCGCCGAGGAAGTGCAGGTCCATGTCGTCGTTCTTTCTCTTCAGCGGGGGACGGGACGGCCGGGCTGCAGCGCGGCCGATTCGAGACGATGCAGGCCCGGTGCCGGGGCCGCCATCGTGTGCAGCAGCGCCGCGGCGACGTCGGCCGCGGCCACCGGGCGCCAGCGCGCCGGGATCCACCCGGCCAGCGGCCGCGACAGGTGCTGCGCCAGCGCTTCGCCGGGGCGCGGCGGCTGGCCGAGCGTGCCGCGGTCGCCGAGCAGCAGCGAAGGGCGGGCGACGACCAGCGTCTCGAAGCCCAGCGCCTCGATCGCGGCCTCGGCTTCGCCCTTGGTGCGCAGGTACAGGTTGGACGAGGCGGCATCGGCGCCCAGCGCCGAGACGAGCGCGAAGCGGCGCACGCCGGCGACACGCGCGGCGCGCGCGAAGGCGAGCACGGCGTCGAGGTCGACGGCGCGGAAGGCGGTGTCGGAGCCGGCCGCGGCGCGCGTCGTGCCCAGCGCACAGAACGCGGCTTCGGCCGGCGGCAGCGCGGCGAAGGCGCCAGCGGCGAGGAAGTCGGGGACCAGGACGTCGATGCGCCCGGCACGCGCCGGCAGCGGCCGCCGTGTCAGGCGGACCAGCGGCCCGGGGCCGGCCCAGCGCCGGTCGATCTCGCGGCCGACGAGCCCGGTGGCGCCGGCCAGCCACGCGGCGGGCGCCGCGCTGCCGTGGGGGATGGTCACGAGCCCATGCTAGCCGCGAGGTCTGCCGCGTGGCGGCAAGACCTTTCGTCGCACGTCAAAACGGCGCCATTTCGGCGCCGTCGGATCAGCGGGCAGGGCGGCGGATCAAATCGCCTCGGTGCGCGCCTTCAGCCAGGCCAGCGCGGCACCCGAGAGCTTGGGCGCCAGGCGCTCGCGCACCGTCGCGTGGTAGCGGTTGAGCCAGTCGATCTCGTCGGCGCGCAGCAGGCTGCGCTCGATGCAGCGTGTGTCGATCGGGCACAGCGTCAGCGTCTCGAACTCGAGGAACTCGCCGAAGCGGCCGTCCTCGGCGGTGGCCGCGGGCACCGCGAGCACCAGGTTCTCGATGCGCACGCCCCACTGGCCGGGGCGGTAGATGCCGGGTTCGATCGAGGTGATCATGCCCGGCTCGATCGCCATCTGCGGCTCGACGACGGCCTTGCTGATGGTCTGCGGGCCTTCGTGCACCGCCAGGCAGTAGCCGACGCCGTGGCCGGTGCCGTGGCCGTATTCGATGCCCTCGGCCCACAGCGGCGCACGCGCCAGCGCGTCGAGCATCGGGCCCGGCGTGCCACGCGGGAAACGCACGCGCGACAGCGCGATCGTGCCCTTGAGCACCAGCGTGTAGTCGCGTTTCATCGCCGGCGTCAGCGTGCCGATCGGCCAGACGCGCGTGATGTCGGTCGTGCCGCCGAAGTACTGGCCGCCGCTGTCGATCAGCAGCAGCGTGCCTTCGCCGGGCTTGACCTCGACGACGGCGTGCGACTCCTCGGTGGCTCGGTAGTGCGGCATCGCGCCGTTGGGGCCGAAGCCGGCGATCGTGCCGAAGCTCGGGCCCATCGAGCCCGGCCGGCGCGAACGTGCGGCGGCCAGCTTCTCGTCGATCGTCAGCTCGGTGATGCGCTCGTCGCCCAGCGCGCCTTCGAACCAGGCGTAGAACTCGCACATCGCGGCGCCGTCCTCGGCCATCGCCTCGCGCGTGAACTGGGCTTCCTCGGCGGTCTTGCGGCTCTTGGCCAGCGTGCTCGGGTTGATCTTCTCGACGACCGCGCAGCGCGCGCGCTCGCGCAGGCCCAGCGTCACGCGCTTGGGGTCCAGCAGCAGCGTCTCGGTCTCGGCGAGCGCGGCCAGCGCGTCGCCGGCGCCGGCGTAGGGCGCCAGCGTGAAGCCGTCGGCGGCCAGACGCTCGGCCAGGTCCGGCGCGATCTTGGCGTCGCCGATGAACAGCGTCGCGCGCTCGGCCGAGACCAGCAGGTGCGCCAGGAACACCGGGTTGTAGGGCACGTCCTGGCCGCGCAGGTTGGTGATCCAGGCGATGTCGTCGACGGTGGAGACGAAGTGCTGCGTCGCGCCGGCGGCCGCCATCGCCTCGCGCAGCGTCGCCAGCTTGGCGCTGCGCGGCACGGCGGCATAGGGCTGCGGATGCTCGCCGACCGGCGCGGCCGGCAGCGCCGGGCGATCGGGCCAGATCTGCTCGAGCAGGTCGAGGTCGGTGCGCAGCGTCACGCCTTTGGGCTCGAGCGCGGCGCGCAGCGCCTTGGCCGCGGCCAGGCCCAGCACCTGGCCGTCGACGACGACGCTGGCGCCGGCCGGCACCTGCGCCGCCAGCCAGTCGACGTGCGCCGAGGCGTTGCCGGTGGGGATGCGCTCGAGGGCGATGCCGCTGCCCTGCAGCTCGGCTTCGGCCTGTTCCCAGTAACGGCTGTCGGCGAACAGCGCCGCACGGTCGACGGTGACGACCAGCGTGCCCATCGAGCCGGTGAAGCCGGACAGCCACTGGCGGCCCTGCCAGCGTTCGGGCAGGTACTCGGAGAGATGCGGGTCGGCCGACGGGACGAGCAGCGCGTGGGCGCCGACGTCGGCGAGCGCGTCGCGCGTCCGTTCGATCCGCAGGCGGACCGGGGAGGTGCGGGTGTCCATGGGGGGAGGTACTCCAGGAGGGATCGCGGCATTCTAGGAGCCGCCTCCCGCCGCTGCCGCCGCCCGCACGGACGGCCCTGCGCCGTTCAGCCGATGACCGGCTGGCCGCCGAGGCCGTCGGGGTCGGGCAGGTTCAGGCCGAGCAGGTCGTCGGTCTGCTGCGACTGCCGGACCTTGGTCGCCGCCTCGGCCGTGGCCTGCTGCTGCGCGGCCGCGGCCTCGGCATCGCGGCGCTCGTCGCGGGCCGGATCGTCGGTCTGGGTCTCGGCGCTGCTGCGGGGCTGCTGCACCTGGGCGGGTGACGGCGCGGCGGTCACCGCGTACTGCAGGTCGCCACCGGCACCCACCTCGACGAACTTCACCTGCGCGACGGTGGCGTAGTAGTTCAGCGCCTCGCGCACGCGCTGGCGGTCCGACGCGCTGCGCGACTGCTGCTGCTCGACGCTGGCCGACGCCGCCGGCACCTCGTTGAAGCTGTAGGTGACGGTGCGCATCACCGCCTGGCTGCTGGAGGCCAGCGCCTGGTCGACCGTCGCGTCGCCGGTCTGGCGGTGTTCGCGCAGCCGCACACGCACCGAGCCGCTGCCGGTGTCGACTTCCGAGACCGGCGTCACCGAACGCACCGACACGCCGGCGTCTTTCAACGTCGTCGTGCTCCGGTCGATCTGCGAAAGCGGTCCCATGTCGGGCCTATCGGCAGAAAAACGCGGTGCTTTAGGCTCTGTTTCGGCTTTAAGCCTAGGGAAAACCCTGATCCAGGCCGGATTTCGTGTCAGGTCACCGCTTGGCGCCGGTTGAACTCGGGCCGGCGCCACTCGCCACGCTCCAGCACCTCGGCCAGCTGCACCGCGGCGTCGAAGGCGTCGACGTGGCGCAGGTACAGCGGCGTGAAGCCGAAACGCAGGATGTCGGGCGCGCGGAAGTCGCCGATGACGCCGCGCGCGATCAGCGCCTGCACCGTGGCGTAGGCCAGCGCCGGCTCGTCGCGCGCCGCCAGGCAGACCTGGCTGCCGCGTTCGGCGTCGGCCTCGGGCGAGACCTGCACCAGCTGCGGGCAGCGCGCACGCACCTCGTCGGCGAACAGCCGCGTCAGCGCCAGCGACTTGGCACGCAGCGCCGCCATGCCGCCGAGGGGCTCGGCGGCGAGCACGGTGTCGACGCCGCACTCCAGCGCCGCCAGCGCCAGGATCGCCGGCGTGCCGCAGAGGTAGCGTGCGATGCCCGGCGCCGGGCGGTAGCCGGGCGTGAACTCGAACGGCGCCGCGTGTCCCATCCAGCCCGACAGCGGCTGGGCGAAGCGGCCGGCGTGGCGGCGGTGGGCCCAGACGAAGGCCGGCGCGCCGGGGCCGCCGTTGAGGAACTTGTAGCCGCAGCCCACGGCGAAGTCAGGAGACTTCGACGTCCTCCAGTCCACGAAGTCGGCCTCGCCGGCGTTCAGCTCCACCGGCACCGCGCCGGCACTGTGCGCCAGGTCCCAGACGGCCAGCGCGCCGGCGGCATGTGCGGCGCGGGTCAGCGCCGCCATGTCGTGCAAACGCCCGGTGCGGTAGTTCACGTGGGTCAGCATCAGCACGGCGCAGCGCTCGTCCAGCGCCGCCGGGATCGCCTCGGGCGTGTCGACCAGCACCAGCTCGAACCCACGCTCGGCGGCCAGCGACTCGGCGATGTAGAGGTCGGTCGGGAAGTTGCTGCGCTCGCTGACGATGCGCGTGCGCTGCGGCGCGTCGGCGCGCACGATGGCCAGCGCCGCAGCCAGCACCTTGTACAGGTTGACCGAGGTCGAGTCGGCGGCCACCAGCTCGCCCGGCGCGGCGCCTACCAGGCGCGCGATCTTGTCGCCGACACGCTGCGGCAGCGTGATCCAGCCGGCCTGGTTCCAGCTGCCGATGAGCCCGCTGCCCCATTCGCCGGTGACGACCTCGGCGACCCGCGCCGGCGTCGCCTTCGGCAGCACGCCCAGCGAGTTGCCGTCGAGGTAGATCGTGCCGGGCGGCAGCGCGAACAGCTCGCGCAGCGGGGCCAGCGGGTCGTGGGCGTCCAGCGCCAGGGCGTCGTCTCGGGTCATGGCAGTTCTCGGAGGATGGCGCGCACCGGCGAGGCGTCGGCGGCGACCAGTTTGAGGGGCAGGGCGATCAGCTCGTAGTCGCCTTCGGGCACGGCATCGAGCACGAGGTTCTCGAGCACGCGCAGGCCGCGCCGGCGCAGCACCTGGTGCGCGTCCAGCGTCTTGCTGTCGGCCGGGTCGACGCTGGCGCTGTCGATGCCGACCAGGCGCACGCCGAGGTCGGCCAGGCGCTCCAGCGCCTCGGGCTCGAAACCGGCGAGCGCCGGGTCCCAGGCGTCGGGCGCACGCGCGTAGGTGCGCACCAGCACGCGTGGCGGCAGCTTGTCGAGCGCGTGCTGCAGCTGCGCCCAGCGCACCACGGGTGCGGCGCCGATGGCGTGGATCACGCGGCAGCGGCCGAGGTAGGGCTCGAGGTCGAGCAGCCCGACCGGCGTGCCGGCGTCGTCGTAGTGCAGCGGCGCGTCGGCGTGTGCGCCGGTGTGCGGCGACAAGGTGATCGTCTGCAGGTTGACCGGGCAGCCCGGGCCGATGCGTGCCACCCACTCGGCGTGGAAGCGCGCGTCGCCGGGGAAGACGGGGCTGCCGGGTTGCAGCGGTGGCGAGAGGTCCCAGATCCGCGGTGCGTGCATCGTCTTCAGGGGTTCAGCGGCGCCAGCCCGTGGCGGCGGCGCGCGGCGTCGCAGGCGTCGTCACCGATGCCGAGGTTGGCGCGCGCGCCGAACTCGCGGCAGGGCGAGGGCCGCCATTCGTGGATCGCGCAGGAGGCCTGCACGCCGACGCTGCCGACCAGCGCCGCGCAGCGCGGCGGCGTGCGGTCGGTGCCGCGCATGCGGCACAGGCGCGAGGTGATCTCCTCGGCCAGCGTCTCGGGCACCATGCCGCCGGCACCGCCCCATTCGTCGCGGTCGAAGTCGACGCGCCAGCTCGCGCAGCAGGCGCCGCAGGTCAGGCAGGGGTTCAAACGCGCACCACCGTCACGGTGCAGTCGGCCCGCGCGACGACCTGCGAGCTGACGCTGCCCAGGTAGCGCCGCAGCGCGCCGGCGCCGCGCGCGCCCATCACGATGTGGTCGACCTGGTTGCGCTCGGCGAAATCGAGCAGCGCGGCGGCGGCGTCGGGCGCCTCGAGCACGTGGAAGGTCAGGCGGCCGTCGTCGAGCTCGACCTGGCGCGACAGCGGCCGCGCCCAGTGCTTCAGGCCGACGAGCTGCTTGACGTGGCGGCTCTGGCCGTCGGCGTCGACGAGGTCGTCCAGGCCGATGCGCGCGACACGCATCACGCCGACGCAGGCCAGGCGCGCGCCGGGTTCGGTGACGAGGATGCGGCGCACGGCGTCCTGCATCTTCTCCAGCAGCTCGGGCGTGGCGTGGTCGATGTCGACCGCGGCGACGACGATCGGGCTCTTGGCCACCTGGCTGGCCGCGCCGAGGCGCGCCGTCGGCCTGGA
Source organism: Rubrivivax sp. JA1055 (assembly GCF_020966565.1). Classification (NCBI taxonomy): domain Bacteria; kingdom Pseudomonadati; phylum Pseudomonadota; class Betaproteobacteria; order Burkholderiales; family Sphaerotilaceae; genus Rubrivivax; species Rubrivivax sp. JA1055. Next base: position 65,600 of record NZ_JAJKFP010000002.1, read on the forward strand.
CTCGGCACCGAGCGCGAAGAACCAGCGTTTGAAGACCTTGACCGCGCCGCTCTGGCGGCTGCGGGCGGCACGTGCGGTCAGCGTCACCTGGCCGGGGTTCTGCAGGTCCAGCGCGAGCTGCGCGGCACTCTGGTAGCGGCGTTCGGGGCGCACCTCCAGGCACTTCAGGATGACCTCCTGCAGCCAGGGCGGGCAGTCGGGGCGCAGCGCACGCGGCGGCACCGGGTCGACGTAGAGCCGCTTGCGCAGCCCGCGCACGCTCTCCGGCGAGCCGAACGGGCGCTGGCCGGTGGTGAAGTGGTAGAGCATGACGCCGAGCGCGAACAGGTCGCTGCGCGGGTCGCTGCGCACGAACTGCACCTGCTCGGGCGACATGTACGGCGCGGTGCCCATCGGCAGCGCGAACTCCTCTTCGAGCAGGTCGGGCAGCTTGTCGTGGCGCGACAGGCCGAAGTCCACGAGCACCGCGGTGCCGTCCGGGCGCAGCAGGATGTTGCTCGGCTTGACGTCCAGGTGCACCAGGTGCTGGCGGTGCAGGTCGTGCAGCGCGGTGGCGACACGCGAGCCGATCTCGATGATCTCGTCGACCGGCAGCGGCGCCTCGTCGAGCCGGGCGCGCAGCGAGGGCCCGTCGATGCGCTCCATCACCAGGTAGGCGGCGTGCGTGAAGTCGCCGCGCGCGACGTACTTCGGCACGTGAGGGCCGGCGAGCGCCGGCAGGATCATCTGCTCGACCTCGAAGCCGACGATCGACGCCGGGTCCTCGCCGCCCTTGATGCGCGGCACCTTCATGATCAGCGGCATCGTCTCGGCCACCGGCTCGCCGTTGGCGTCGACACGCACCACGCGCCACAGGTGCGCCATGCCGCCCTGGTGCAGGCGCTCCTCGAGGCGGAAGCCGTCGATGACCTGGCCGGCCGCGAGCGCCGCCGGTGCAACGCGCGCCGGCCTATTGCCCATCGGCCAGGCGGTCGGCGAGACGCTGCGGCAGCTCGGCGGCGCGGATCTTCGCGCCGGCGGTCTCGGTGTCGTAGGGCACGCGCCAGTAGGTCAGCTCGGCGCTGGCGTCGTCGAAGGTGGCGTAGCAGGCCGCCGGGTCGCCGTCGCGCGGCTGGCCGGCCGAGCCGGGGATGACCAGCCACTGGCGCGGCGGCAGCAGCGGGATCGGCATGCCGGCCGTCGGCGTGAAGTCGCCGGCCTTGCCGACCGTCGACAGGTGGTACAGCTGGGGCTCGTGCATGTGGCCGCAGAAGGTGATGCGTGCGGCCGTCGAGCCCATGCTGCGCACGGCCTCGCTGCGGCCCTGGATGTAGCCCCATTCGGCCGGTGCCCAGGCGTTGGCGTGCACGAACAGCAGCTCGCCTTCGCGGCGCTCCAGCGGCAGCGAGGCCAGGAAGTCGATCTGATCGACGCCCAGCTGCTGGCGGGTCCATTCGACGACATAGCGCGGGTCGGGCCGCATCGTCGGCGACGGGCCGCGCACCACCGCCTGGTCGTGGTTGCCCATCACCGCGACGGCGCCGGCGCGCACCAGCTCGCGCACCCGGTCGACGACCCAGGCCGGGTCGGCACCGTAGCCGACGAAGTCGCCGAGCAGCGCGTAGCGCTCGACGTCCTGGCCGGCGGCGTGCGCGAGCACGGCTTCCACCGCTTCGCGGTTGGCGTGCAGGTCGGTCAGGATCGCGTACTTCATCGGGCGGTGGCGGATCGTGCCCGCGCCGGCTGACAGCCGGCTGGCCGCGCGCGGGGACCGACGATCATCCCCTGCGGCGCGGCTCTTGCGCAACCGGGAAACGCCGCGGGCGGCACCCGCGGCCGAGGGTCAGGCGTCGACCAGCTCGGGGTTCCAGGCGTGCACGCTCTGCTGCTGCTCGCCGAGGCCGGCGACGCCCAGGCGCATCGTGTCGCCGGGCTGCAGGAAACGCGGCGGCTTCATGCCCATGCCGACGCCCGGCGGCGTGCCGGTGCTGATCAGGTCGCCGGGGTACAGCGTCATGATGCGGCTCAGGTAGGCGATCAGCTTCGCGACGCCGAAGACCATCGTGCGCGTGTTGCCGGCCTGCACACGCTGGCCGTTCAGGTCCAGCCAGAGGTCCAGCGCCTGCGGGTCGGCGATCTCGTCGGCGGTGACCAGCCAGGGGCCGACCGGGCCGAAGGTGTCGCAGCCCTTGCCCTTGTCCCAGGTGCCGCCGCGTTCGAGCTGCAGCGCACGTTCGGAGACGTCGTTGACGACGCAGTAGCCGGCGACGTGCGCCAGCGCGTCGGCCTCGTCGACGCAGCGCGCGGTGCTGCCGATGACGACACCGAGCTCGACTTCCCAGTCGCCCTTGGTGGCGTCGATCGGCAGCACGACCGGGTGCTCGGCGCCGACTGCGGCGCTGGTCGGCTTCATGAAGACCACCGGCTCGGCCGGGATCGGCATGCCCGCCTCGGCGGCGTGGTCGGCGTAGTTCAGGCCGATGCAGATGAACTTGCCCATGCCGGCCCAGGGCACGCCCAGGCGCTGCTGCGGCACCTCGGGCAGCGTGGCCAGGTCGATGCCGCGCAGCCGCTGCAGCGAGGCCGGCGTCAGCACGGCCGGCGTGATGTCGACGAGCAGGGAGGAGAGATCTCGCACCCGGCCGTCGGCATCCAGCGCGGCGGGGCGTTCATGGCCCTTGGGGCCGTGTCGCAGCAGTTTCATCGGAGGACGCGGATGCCACCACCGGCGAGGGGTGGCCGCCGGCAGCCGCACCCGATGGGGCGGTGATGCGGACGACTGTAGCGGTTTGGTCGAAAAGCGGGTTACGGCCCGGTTTCAGCCCCGCGCGTGCACTCAGCCTCGGCCGACGAACGGCATCTTGGTCGCCATCACGGTGCTGAACAGCACGTTGGCCGACAGCGGCAGGCGGGCCATCGCGATGAAGGTCTGGACCACCGCGTCCATCGCCATGCGCGGCTCGGCGCGCAGGCTGCCGTCGGCCTGCATCACGCCGCGCGCCATGCGCTCGGTCATGTCGGTCTCGACGTTGCCGATGTCGATCTGGCCGACGGCGATGTCGAAGGCGCGGCCGTCGAGTGCTGCGGCGCGTGTCAGCCCGGTGATGGCGTGTTTGGTCGCGGTGTAGGCGATCGAGCCCGGCCGCGGCGCGTGCGCCGAGATCGAGCCGTTGTTGATGATGCGCCCGCCCATCGGCTGCTGGCTGCGCATCAGCGCGAAGGCCGCGGCCAGGCAGTAGAAGGCGCCGTTGAGGTTGACGTCGACGGCCTGGCGCCAGGCGCCGGCGCCGAGCTCGTCGGGTGTCGCCGTCGGCGGGAACGCGCCGGCGTTGTTGAACAGCAGGTCCAGCCGGCCGTGGCGCGTGCGCACCGTGTCGAACAGCGCCGCGACCGAGGCTTCGTCGGCGACGTCGCAGGCCACGGCCTGGGCGCGTGCGGCGTGTTCGCCGGTCGCGGCGATCGCCGCTTCGAGGCGGTCGAGCCGGCGGCCGGCGTAGACGACCTGCCAGCCGTCGGCCAGCAGCGCCGCCGCGCAGGCCTGGCCGATGCCGCTGCCGGCGCCGGTGACGAGCGCGATGCGGTCCATGGGTAACCTCCTGTCGGGCTGGGGTGCCGGCGATTGTGGCGGCCGCGGGACCACAATGGGGCATGGCCATCTTCACGAAGACCGTTCTCTACACCGACACCGACGGCCGCGCGCGCTTTCGCGACGAGCCCGTCGAGCTGAGCGAAGGCACGCCCGCGGCGCGGCTGTCGCCGCTGCTGCCGGCTGCCGGCGTGCAGCTGCGCGAGAGTCCGGTGGGCTTTGCCAGCACGTTCCACTGCACGACGACGCCGCAATGGCTGGTCGTGCTGCGCGGGGCGATGGAGATCGGCCTGCAGGACGGCACGTCGCGGGTCTTCGGTCCCGGCGAGCACTTCTATTCGGCCGACGTGCTGCCCGAAGGCGCCACGTTCGACCCCGCGCTGCACGGTCACCGCAGCCGCCAGGTCGGCGACGAGCCGCTGGTGACGATGTTCGTGCGCGGCTAGCCGCCGCGCCCGAGACGCCGGCCGCCGCGCCGGCCAGACCCACGAGGAGAAAGACGCATGCAAGTCCAGGTCAACACCGACAACCACGTTCAGAACGACGACACGCTCACCGCCTGGGCCGAGCGCGAGATCAAGGCCAAGCTGGAGCGTTTCGGCGACATCGTCACGCGGGTCGAGGTGCACCTTGCCGACGTCAACGCCTCGCGCGCCGGCGACGCCGACAAGCGCTGCACGCTCGAGGCACGCCTGGCCGGCCGCCAGCCGGTGGCCGCCAGCCACGACGCGCAGCGGGTTGCCGACGCCTTCACCGGCGCGCTGGACAAGCTGCTGCGGGTCGTCGACTCGACGCTCGGCAAGGCGCGCGACCAGCACGCCCGCGACTCGATCCGCGGCGGCTGATTGAAGGGGTCAGGTCTTACGAGACCTGACCCCGGACCGGCGCGACCCCGCGCCCTGAGGCCTGATGGGGTCAGGTCTTGCGAGACCTGACCCCGGACCGGCGGCGTCTCAGCCGATCCGGCCGAGCAGAAGGTACTCCATCAGTGCCTTCTGCACGTGCATTCGATTCTCGGCTTCGTCCCAGACGACGGACTGCGGCCCGTCGATGACCTCGGCGCTGACCTCCTCGCCGCGGTGCGCCGGCAGGCAGTGCATGAACAGCGCGTCGGGCTGGGCGACGGCCATCATGCCGGCGTCGACGCACCAGTCGGCGAAGGCCGTGCGGCGGGCCTCGTTCTCGGCTTCGTAGCCCATGCTCGTCCAGACGTCGGTCGTCACCAGGTGCGCGCCGCGGCAGGCTTCGCGCGGGTCGGCGAAGACCTTGTAGCAGCCGCTGTCGCGGATGCCGGCCAGCGCCGGGTCGACCTCGTAGCCGCCGGGCGTGCTGACGTGCACCGTGAAGCCCAGGATCTCGGCCGCCTGCAGCCAGGTGTTGGCCATGTTGTTGCCGTCGCCGACCCAGGCCACGACCTTGCCTTCGATCGAGCCGCGGTGCTCGATGTAGGTGAAGAGGTCGGCCAGGATCTGGCACGGGTGGAACTCGTTGGTCAGCCCGTTGATGACCGGCACGCGCGAGTGCGCTGCGAAGCGCTCGATCTTGGCCTGCTCGAAGGTGCGGATCATCACGATGTCGACCATGCGGCTGATGACGCGCGCGCTGTCCTCGATCGGCTCGGCGCGGCCGAGCTGGCTGTCGCCGGTTGTCAGGTGCACGACCGAGCCGCCCATCTGGTACATGCCGGCCTCGAAGCTGACGCGGGTGCGCGTGCTGGCCTTCTCGAAGATCATCGCCAGCGTGCGGTCGACCAGCGGCTGGTACTTCTCGTAGTTCTTGAAGCGCGTCTTGATGATGCGCGCGCGCTCGAACAGGTAGGCGTACTCCTCGGCGCGGAGGTCCTTGAACTGGAGGTAGTGCTTCATCAGCGAGTAACCCGGTTTCATGCTTCGGACAGGAAGGCCTGGACCAGCGGGGCGAGGCGGGCGACGATCTCGTGCACCTCGTCGGCGGTGACGATCAGCGGCGGCAGCAGCCGGATCACGCGGTCGGCGGTGACGCTGATCAGCAGTCCGGCCTCCGCCGCGCGGCCGATCAGCACGCCGCACGGACGGTCGAGCTCGATGCCCAGCATCAGGCCCTGGCCGCGGAACTCGACGACGCCGGCGGTGCCCGCCAGCGCACGCTGGAGTTCGGCGCGCAGCAACTCGCCCATCGCGTGGGCGTTCGCCAGCAGGCCGTCCTCTTCCATGATGCGCAGCGTCTCGACGCCGGCGCGCATCGCCAGCGGGTTGCCGCCGAAGGTCGTGCCGTGGTTGCCCGGGCCCAGCACGGTGGCCGCACGCGGGCCGGCGACGACGGCGCCGATCGGCACGCCCGAGCCCAGGCCCTTGGCCAGCGGCATCACGTCGGGGCGGATGCCGGCCCACTGGTGCGCGAACCACCGGCCGGTGCGGCCGATGCCGCACTGCACCTCGTCGAGCATCAGCAGCCAGTCGCGTTCGTCGCAGATCCGGCGCAGGCCCTGCAGGTACTCGCTGCGCGCCGGGTTGATGCCGCCTTCGCCCTGGATGGTCTCGAGGAACACGGCGACGACGTTCGGGTTGGTGCGCGCGACCTCTTCGACGCCGGCCAGATCGTTCAGCGGCACGCGCACGAAACCGTCGACCAGCGGGCCGAAGCCGGCCTGCACCTTCGGGTTGCCGGTGGCTGACAGCGTGGCGATCGAGCGGCCGTGGAAGGCGCGCTCGTAGACGATGATCTCGGGCCGTTCGATGCCCTTGTCGTGGCCGAACTTGCGCGCGATCTTCAGCGCCGCCTCGTTGGCTTCCAGCCCCGAGTTGCAGAAGAACGCGACGTCCAGGCCCGACAGCTCGCACAGCTTCGCGGCCAGCGTCTCCTGCAGCGGCACCTGGTAGTAGTTGGACGTGTGGATCAGCCGGCCGACCTGCTCCTGCAGCGCCGATACCAGCAACGGGTGCGCATGGCCCAGCGTGTTGACGGCGATGCCGGCCAGCGCGTCGAGGTATTCGCGGCCCTCGGTGTCCCAGACTCGGCAGCCTCGCCCGTGCGACAGCGCGACGGGCAGTCGCCCGTAGGTGTTCATCACGTGCGGCATCGGCGCGGAGGGGGCAGGGGCAGCGGTCATCGAGGTTCCTTGTCGCTCCAGAAGGCGAAAACGAAGACCGGCGCCAGGACTTCGACGCAGTTGCGCGAGGTCGGGCGCCGGTCGGGCGTTCGATTCTAAGGGGCGCCCCGGGGTGCCGATTCCGGGGCTGGCGGCGTAAGCCGATCGCAAGAGTCGGCGAGCGAATGCGGGCACAATCTTGCGTTGCCGATGACGCAGATCCAAACGAAGACGCCGCGCAGGCTGTATATCCGGGGGCTCACGACCGCCGGTCGCACCTTCCGCCCGAGCGACTGGGCCGAACGACTGGCCGGCGCGATGTCCAGTTTCCGCCCGCGCGGCAGCGCGATCGGCGCCCACATCGGCTACTCCCCGTACTGCGTTCCGCGCCTCGTCGACGGCGTCAAGTGCGTCTTCGTCAGCGAGGCGCTGAAGGACATCGAGCCGATGGCCTGGGACTTCGTGATGAACTTCGCGCGCGACAACGAGCTGCAGGTCGTCGACTGCGAGCCGGGCGCGGCGGCGGGCTGAAGGCGTCGGCGCTGTTCTCGCCGCGCCAAAACAAAAGGGCCTGCTTGCGCAGGCCCTTCGTTCAACACCCGAGAAACCGTCTTAGGCGGCGAGCGCCAGCGCCTTGACCTTGGCGGCCAGGCGGCTCTTCAGGCGGGCAGCCTTGTTCTTGTGGAAGATGCCCTTGTCGGCGACCGAGTCGATGACGCTCTGCGCGGACTTGAAGGTGTCGGTGGCGACGGTCTTGTCACCGGCGACGACGGCCTTCTGCACGTTCTTCACGACGGTGCGAAAACGCGAACGCAGCGACGAGTTGTGCGCGTTGAGCTTGACGTCCTGACGGGCGCGCTTGCGGCCCGAAGCGAGGCGGACGGTCTTCTTCTTGGCTTTGGACGAGGTGGCCATGCGGTTCTTTGGCGGTTCGGGTGGTGCAAAGACCGTCGAGTATAGCACTCCTTCGGCCTGTCCGCCAGCCCGGTGCTTGCGCTGCCTATAATGCGGGCCGACCCGGCTTCGGGCCTTCGCGCCCCATCGTCGTCCCCCGTGAACCTTCTCCGGGCCGCCTCCACCGTCTCGCTGCTGACGCTCGCCTCGCGCGTCACCGGCCTCGTGCGCGACCAGCTGATCGCCGGCTTCTTCGGCGCCAGCGCCGCGACCGACGCGTTCAACGTCGCCTTCCGCATCCCCAACCTGTTCCGCCGGCTGTTCGCCGAAGGCGCGTTCTCGCAGGCCTTCGTGCCGCTGCTGGCGGCCACGCGGGAGAAGGAGGGCGACGCGGCGACGCACGCGCTGATCGACTCGGTGGCCACCGTGCTCGCCTGGGTGCTGCTGGCGACCTGCGTGCTGGGCGTCGCCGGCGCGCCGATCCTGGTCTGGCTCATGGCTTCGGGGCTCGAGCGCCTGGACCTCGCGGTGCTGATGACACGCTGGATGTTCCCCTACATCGGCTTCATGTCGATGGTGGCGCTGGCCGCCGGCATCCTGAACACCTGGAAGCGTTTCGCGGTGCCGGCGATGACGCCGGTGCTGCTGAACCTGTCGGTCATCGCCGCGGCGGCGCTGCTGGCGCCGCGCATGGCGGGCTGGGGCCTGGAGCCGGTGCTCGCGCTGGCTGGCGGCGTCGCGCTCGGCGGCGTGCTGCAGGCGGCGGTGCAGGTCCCGGCGCTGCGCCGGCTGGGGCTGATGCCGCGCATCGGGCTGACGCCGGCGCGGCTGCGTGCGGCCTGGCGCCACCCCGGCGTGCGCCGCGTGCTGACGCTGATGGGGCCGGCGCTGCTGGGCGTGTCGGTGGCGCAGATCTCGCTGGTCATCAACACCCAGATCGCCTCGCACGTCGGGGTCGGCGCGGTGTCCTGGCTGACCTACGCCGACCGGCTGATGGAGTTCCCGACGGCGCTGCTGGGCGTGGCGCTGGGCGTCGTGCTGCTACCGCAGCTGGCGGCGGCCAAGGGGCGCGAGGACGCCCAGGCCTATTCGGACATGCTCGACTGGGGTTTGCGGCTGGTGGTGATGCTGGCGCTGCCCTGCGCGATCGCGCTGATCGTCTTCCCGAAGGCGCTGGTCGCGGTGCTGTTCCACTACGGCGCCTTCGACGCGCGCGACGTGTCGCAGACCGTGCATGCGCTGATGGGCTACGGCGTCGGCCTGATGGGGCTGGTGGCCATCAAGGTGCTGGCGCCGGGCTTCTACGCCCGCCAGGACACGCGCACGCCGGTGAAGATCGCGGTGCTGGTGCTCGTCTGCACGCAGCTGATGAACGCGCTGTTCGTGCCGCTGATCGGCCACGCCGGGCTGGCGCTGTCGATCGGCCTGGGCGCGCTGCTCAACGCCGGGCTGCTGCTCTTCGGGCTGCTGAGGAAGGGCGTCTACACGCCGCGGCCGGGCTGGGGCGGCTTCGCGCTGCGCGTCGGCCTGGCCTGTGCCGCGCTCGGTGCGGCGCTGGTCTGGGCGGCGCGCACGATCGACTGGATCGGCCTGCAGTCGCACTACGGCCAGCGCGCCGGCTGGATGGCGCTGGTGCTGGCCTCGGTGGCCGCGGGCTACTTCGCGCTGCTGGCCGCTTCCGGGCTGAAGCTGCGGCAGTTCGTGCGCCGTGGCTGACCTACACTGGCGACCGATGGCTGGACCGCTGAATTTCGAGCCGCCGACGGCGCTGCAGTATTTCGCCGCTCTCGTGGCCGAGGATGCGAGCCTCTCGGTCGTCGAGGCGGCTGTCGCCGTGGCGCAGGACCTGGATCCCGAGCAGGACGCCCAGGCCGTGCTGGCGCAGATCGACGAGCTCGCCGATCGCCTGCGCCGCCGCCTGCCGGCCGACGCCGGCCCGGTGCACAAGCTGCGCATGCTCAACCGCTACTTCTTCGACGAGCTCGGCTTCGCCGGCAACGTCAACGACTACTACGACCCGCGCAACAGCTCGCTGGCCGAGGTGCTGCGCACGCGCCGGGGGATCCCGGTGACGCTGGCGCTGCTGTACCTCGAGCTGGCGGCGCAGCTCGGGCTGCCGGCGGCGGGGGTGTCCTTCCCGGGGCATTTCCTCGTCAAGCTGACGCTGCCGCGCGGCGAGGTCGTGCTCGACCCGTTCAGCGGCCGCTCGCTGTCGCGCGAGGAACTGGAGGAGCGGCTGCTGCCGTACCGCCAGCGTCACGGCCTCGTCGGCGACTTCGACGTGCCGCTGGGCCTGTTCCTGCAGACCGCCGCGCCGCGCGAGATCCTCGCCCGGCTGCTGCGCAACCTGAAGGAGATCCACCGCAGCGCCGGCGACCCCCTGCGCCTGCTCGCGGTGCTCGAGCGTCTGGTCATCCTGCTGCCCGAGGACTGGAGCGAGCGCCGCGACCGCGGCCTCGCGCACGCCGAGCTCGGCCACCACGAGCAGGCCGTGCGCGACCTGTCCGACTATCTCATCCACTGTCCCGACGCCGCCGACGCGCCTGCGCTGCGCGCGCGGCTCGCCCAACTGAACGGCCCTCGCCGGCCGACCCTGCACTGACATGACTTCCAGGATGAAGCAGATCCCGCTGGCGATCGGCTTCGACCCGCTCGCCACCTTCGAGAGCTTCCTGCCCGGCAGCGAAGCCAACCTGCGTGCGCTCGAACACCTGCGCCGCCTGCCGATGCCGACCGCGCCGGTCTACCTCTGGGGCCCTTCGGGCAGCGGCAAGACGCATCTGCTGCGCGGCCTGGCCCACGCCTGCCAGCAGGCCGGGCAGCGCGTCGGCTGGTTCGACCCGTCACGCCCCTGCCCGTGGGAACTGGCCGCCGACTGGTCGCTGGTGGTCATCGACCGCTGCGACGAGCTCGACGCCGCCGGCCAGCAGTCGGCCTTCACGCTGTTCGTCGAGGCCGCCACCGAAGGCGTGCAGATGGCCTGCGCCGGCCGCCTGCCGCCGGTGGACCTGCCGCTGCGCGACGACCTGCGCACGCGCCTGGGCTGGGGCCCGGTGTTCGCGATGCAGCCGCTGGGCGAGTCCGAGACCCGCGCCGCGCTGCGCCGCGAGAGCGACCGCCGCGGCATCCGCCTCACCGACGAGGTGATGGACCACCTGTTGACGCGCTTCCCGCGCGACCTGAAACACCTGATGGCCCTGCTCGACCGGCTCGACGAGTTTTCGCTGTCGCGTTCGCGCACGATCACCGTGCCGCTGGTGCGCGCGATGCTGGCCGAAGAAGGCGACCCGCTTTGAACCTGACGCTCTTCGACCTCGACGGCACGCTGCTGCCGACCGACTCCGACCACGCCTTCGGCGAGTTCCTGGTGCGCATCGGCTGGGCCGACGGCGGCGAGTTCAAGCGCCGCAACGACGAGTTCTACGCCCAGTACCTCGAAGGCCGGCTCGACATCGACGCCTACGTTCGTTTCTGCACCTCGCCCTGGCGCGACCGCGACCCGGCGGAGATCGCCGCCGCCCAGGCACGTTTCATCGACGAGTACGCCCGGCCCTCGCTGCATCCGGCGGCGGTGGATCTGGTGCGCCGCCACCTCGATGCCGGCGATCTGGTGGCCGTGGTCACCGCGACCAACGACTTCGTCACCCGGCCGATCGCCTCGCTGTTCGGTGTCGACACGCTGATCGCCACCGAACTCGAGCGCGACGCGGCCGGCCGCGCCACCGGCGCGATCCGCGGCGTGCCGTCGTTCCGCGATGGCAAGATCACGCGGGTGCGGCAGTGGCTGGCCGACGCCGGCCGCACGCTGGCCGACTTCGAGCGCAGCACCTTCTACAGCGATTCGACCAACGACCTGCCGCTGCTCGAACTCGTCAGCCACCCGGTGGCCACCAACCCCGGCGACGGGCTGCGGGCCGTGGCCCTGCAGCGCGGCTGGCCGATCCTGGACCTCTTCGCATGATCAAGAAATTCATCGACCGCCTGCTCGGCAAGTCGCCCGCGCCCGAGGCGCCGCCCGCACTGCCGGCGATCCCGCTCGGCCAGCGTGTCGAGATCCCCGCCGCGGAGCATCGCATCGACCCGCGGCTGCTCGACGACAACGCGGTGCGCGTCGTGCGCACGCTCAAGGATGCCGGCCACGAGGCCTACATCGTCGGCGGCGCGGTGCGCGACCTGCTCGTCGGCCTGCGGCCCAAGGACTTCGACGTCGCCACCGACGCCACGCCCGAGCAGGTGAAGGCGCTGTTCCGCCGCGCCTTCATCATCGGCCGGCGTTTCCGCCTGGTGCACGTGATCTTCGGCCGCGGCCGCGAGCACGAGGTCATCGAGGTCTCGACCTTCCGCGCCTACTTCGACGCTGCCGCGGCCGAGCAGGTCAAGGGCAACGAGAAGACGGCGCGCGGCGAGATCGCCGACCAGCGCGTCGTCGTCGACGCCAGCGGCCGCGTGCTGCGCGACAACGTCTGGGGCCCGCAGATCGAGGACGCGGCGCGCCGCGACTTCACGATCAACGCGATGTACTACGACCCGACGACGCAGGTCGTCGTCGACTACCACGGCGGCCTGGCCGACTCGCGCGCCCGCGTGCTGCGCATGATCGGCGACCCCGAGACGCGCTACCGCGAAGACCCGGTGCGCATCGTGCGCGTCGTGCGCATCGCCGCCAAGCTGGGTTTCGAGGTCGAGCCGGCGACGCGCGCGCCGATGCGCAAGATGGCCGCGCTGCTGAACAACGTGCCGCCGTCGCGCATGTTCGACGAGATGGTCAAGCTGCTGCAGACCGGCCATGCGCTCAAGAGCCTGGCCGAGCTGAAGAAGCAGGGCCTGGACCAGGGCGTGTTCCCGGTGCTCGACGCCGCCTTCCGCGCCGATGCCCGCCACCCCAAGCGCGACGAGTTCATCCGCTACGCGCTCGAGGACACCGACGCCCGCGTCAACGACGGCCGCGCCGTCGTGCCCAGCTTCATGCTCGCGGTGATGCTCTGGCACGACGTGCTCGACCGCTGGGCGGCGATCCAGGCCGGCGGCGAGGCGCCGTTCGCGGCGCTGCAGCAGGCCGTCGACGCGGTCTTCGACGCGCGCATCGGCGACATCTCCGGCCGCGGCAAGCTGGCCGCCGACATGCGCGAGATCTGGCTGATGCAGCCGCGTTTCGAGCGCCGCACGCCGGCCGCCGCGCGTTCGCTGGTCGCCCAGGCGCGTTTCCGCGCCGGCTACGACTTCCTGCGCCTGCGCGCCGATGTCGGCGAGATCGAGCCGGCGCTGGCCGAGTGGTGGGAGGACTTCCACCTCGGCGACGACGACGAGCGCGAGGCGATGCTGGCCGAGCTCAAGCCGGCGTCCAAGCGTGTGCACCGCGTGCCCGCCGGCAGCACCGTGGCCGCCGCCGCGGCGGCGACGCCTGCGCCTTCCGAGGCTGCCGAAGACGATGCCCCGGCCGACGCCGCGCCCGCCAAGAAACGCCGCCGGCGCCGCCGTCGCCCGGCCGGCGGCAGCGCGCCGGCGGCGCCCGCCGCCGGCGAATGAAGGTCTGGGTCGGCCTCGGCGCCAACCTGGGCGACGCCCGCGCCGCGCTGGCCGCCGCCTGCGCGGCGCTGGACGGGCTGCCCGGCACGCGCCTCGTGCGGCGTTCGTCGCTGTGGCGCAGCGCGCCGGTCGACGCCGCCGGCCCCGACTTCCACAACGCGGTGGCCGAACTGGACACCACGCTGGCCCCGGCCGGGCTGCTGGCCGCGCTGCACGCGATCGAGGCCGCGCACGGTCGCGAGCGCCCGTACCGCAACGCGCCGCGCACGCTGGACCTGGACCTGTTGTTCTACGGCGACGAGGTGATCGACACCGCGTCGCTGGTCGTGCCGCATCCACGCGCGCATCTGCGCGCCTTCGTGCTGCGGCCGTTGCTGGAGCTCGAGCCCGGCTTCGAGCACCCGCGCCTGGGGCCGCTGGTGCGCTGGTCGGCCGCCGCGGCCGACCAGGCGATCGAACGCCTCGACTGAAGGAGTACCGACGATGAACTCCCTGCCGGTGCCGGTGCAGACCTTCGCGCTGCTCGCGCTGTCCAACCTGTTCATGACGTTTGCCTGGTACGGGCACCTGAAGTCGCTGTCCGGCAAGCCGTGGATCGTCGCGGCGCTGATCAGCTGGGGCATCGCGCTGTTCGAGTACCTGCTGCAGGTGCCGGCCAACCGCATCGGCTACGCCGGCGGCATGAGCCTGGCGCAGCTGAAGATCGGCCAGGAAGTCATCACGCTGGCGATCTTCGTGCCCTTCGCGGTCTTCTACATGGACCAGCCGCTGAAGCTGGACTACCTCTGGGCCGGGCTGTGCCTGGTCGGAGCCGTCTACTTCATCTTCCGGTCATGAAACCGTCACCGTTCTAGAATCGCGGATTCACGATCCGGCCGGTGATCCCACCGGAGACCGCATGTTTTTTGGCAAGCTCCTTCCACGAGAAGGCAACTTCTTCGAACTGTTCAACCAGCACGGCGCTTTCGTCGTCGAGGGCGCCCGGGCGTTCATGCTGCTGGTCCAGCACTATTCGGACCCCCTCGAGCGCGAGAAGCACAGCGCCGACGTCATCGCCGCCGAACGTGCCGCCGACAAGGTGACCGCCGAGGTCAACCGCGCGCTGCACCGCACCTTCATCACGCCGCTGGACCGCGAGCAGATCCATGCGCTGATCAACTCGATGGACGACATCGTCGACCTGCTGCAGGACTCGTCGGAAGTGATGTCGCTGTACGACCTGCAGCACGTCAGCGAGGACGTGATCCGGCTGACCGAGATCTCGGTGCGCTGCTGCGAGCGTGTGCAGCACGTCGTCTCGCTGCTGCCGAACCTGCGCGACCAGGCCACGTCCGAGTCGGCGCTGAAGACCTGCGAGGAGATCGACCGCCTCGAGTCCGATGCCGACCGCGTGATGCGCTCGGCGATGTCGCGCCTGTTCCGCGAAGAAGTCGACACGCGCGAGCTGATCAAGCTGAAGGCCGTCTACGAGCACCTGGAGTCGATCTCCGACCGCTGCGAAGACGTCGCCAACCTGATCGAAGGCATCGTCCTCGAGAATTCCTGACCGGTCGGACGTCCCTCACATGGATGCACTTCCGGTCGGCTTCTGGGTCGTGGCGATGCTCGTCGTTCTGGCGCTCGTCTTCGACTTCATGAATGGTTTCCACGACGCGGCGAACTCCATCGCCACCGTCGTGTCCACGGGCGTTCTCAAGCCGCAGCAGGCGGTCGCGTTCGCCGCGTTCTTCAACGTGCTCGCCATCGCCGTGTTCCAGCTCAAGGTCGCGGCGACCGTGGGCAAGGGCATCGTCGAGCCCGGCATCGTCGACCAGCACGTCATCTTCGGCGCGCTGGTCGGGGCGATCGCCTGGAACGTGATCACCTGGTGGTACGGCATCCCGTCGTCGAGCTCGCATGCGCTCATCGGCGGCATCGTCGGCGCCACCATCGCCAAGGCCGGCGGCGGCCCGCTGGTGGCCTCGGGCCTGATCAAGACGGTGGCCTTCATCTTCATCTCGCCGGTGCTGGGCTTCCTGTTCGGCTCGCTGATCATGGTGGCCGTGGCCTGGATCTGTCGAAGGTCCTCGCCACTGAAGGTCGACAACACGTTCCGGCGGCTGCAGCTGGTCTCGGCCGGCATGTACTCGCTGGGCCACGGCGGCAACGACGCGCAGAAGACGATCGGCATCATCTGGCTGCTGCTGATCTCCTCGGGCTACGCGAGCGCCACCGACCACATGCCGCCGTCGTGGGTCATCTGGGCCTGCTACATCGCGATCGGCCTGGGCACGCTGTTCGGCGGCTGGCGCATCGTCAAGACCATGGGCCAGCGCATCACCAAGCTCAAGCCGGTCGGCGGCTTCTGCGCCGAGACCGGCGGGGCGGTGACGCTGTTCATGGCCACGGCGCTGGGCGTGCCGGTGTCGACGACGCACACCATCACCGGCGCGATCTACGGCGTCGGCTCGGTGCGCAGCGCGTCGGCGGTGCGCTGGGGTCTGGCCGGCAACATCGTGCTGGCGTGGATCTTCACGATCCCGGCGACGGCCTTCATCGCCGCCGTCTTCTACGCGCTCAGCAACTACCTGTTCTGAGCGGCGGGCACCGGCCGCGCCCGGGGCGCGTGCCGGTGTCGGCAGGCCGCGCCGGCGCGGCCTGCTTCGTCAGCCTCACTCGGGCGCGGTTTCCTCGCCGGCGCCCAGCGTGCGCTGCATCAGCGGCACGTCGAGCCAGCGGCCGTGCTTCCAGCCGGCCGCGCGCAGGATGCCGGCGGGCTCGAAACCCAGCGCCTGGTGCAGGCCGATCGAGCCGACGTTCTCCGAGTCGCCGATGACGGCGAGCATCTGGCGCGCGCCGGCGGCCTCGCAGCGTGCGATCAGCTCGGCCAGCAGCAGCCGGCCGAGGCCGCGACCGGTCGCTTCGTGGTGGACGTAGATCGAGTCCTCGACACAGAAGCGGTAGGCCGGGCGCGGGCGGAAGTGGTTGGCGTAGGCGTAGCCGACGACGCGCCCGCCCTCGTCGGCGACCAGCCAGGGCAGGCCCTTGGCGGTGACGTCGGCGCGGCGACGCGCCATCTCGGTCTCGGCCGGCGGTTCGGTCTCGAAGGTGCCGGTGCCGTGCAGCACGTGGTGGGCGTAGATGGCGGTGATGGCGCCGAGGTCGGCGTCGGTGCTGGGGCGGATGACGATGGTGCCGGTGCTCATTCGGGGGCGGGGATGTGGCGGCGGCGCGTGGCGTGAACGGTGCCCGGAAGATGGTCTGCGCCGCAGCTTGTCGCTTCCGGTGCGGTCGAGTTTATAATGCGCGGTTCCCGGCGCCGGCTTCGGGCAGTGTCATGGTTCATGAGACTGGCGGCGCGTATCTACGGGCCCGAAGACGTACTCGTTTGATTGCCCGCGGCTGGACGTGTCCTCAGCGGTGTGGCGGTCGCCTCACACATCAGGAATTCCGACATGGTCGTGATCCGTCTGGCCCGTGGCGGCGCAAAGAAGCGCCCGTTCTACAACATCGTCGTTGCCGACGCGCGCGAGCGCCGTGACGGCCGCTTCATCGAGCGCGTGGGTTTCTACAACCCGATGGCCTCGGGTGGCGCGGAAGGTCTGCGCGTCTCTCTGGACCGCGTGACCTACTGGGCCGGCGTCGGCGCGCAGCTGTCGCCGACCGTCGCCCGTCTGGTCGCCCAGGCCAAGAAGGCGGCCTGAGTCCGCGCGGCGTGGCCACCTCGACGTCACCGCTGACGGCGCCCGACGCGCCGCCCCGGCCGGCCGACGCCATCGAGGTGGGCCGCGTTCTCGGCGCCTGGGGCGTCAAGGGCGGGATCAAGGTCAAACCTTTCTCGTCCGACCCGCAGGCGCTGTTCTCCTCCAAGCGCTGGTTCCTGGAGCCGTCCGAGGCCAAGCCCGGGCACCAGGTGCCGCCGCTGCTGCGCGTGGCCTCCGCGCGCGAGCAGGGTGACGCCGTCGTCGCGACGATCCACGATCTGACCGACCGCGATCTCGCCCAGGCGCTGGCCGGTGCGCGCATCTTCATCGCGCGCTCCAGCTTCCCGACGCCCGACGAAGACGAGTTCTACTGGGTCGACCTGATCGGCCTGGACGCGCGCAACCGCGCCGATGTCGTGCTCGGCCGCGTCGTCGGCCTGGTCGAGACCGGCCTGCACTGCGTGCTGCGAGTCAAGCCCGCCGACGAGAAGGCCGAGGAGATCCTGATCCCCTTCGTCGCCGCCTACGTCGATCGCGTCGATCTCGCCGGCGCCACCGTCCACGTCGACTGGGAAGCCGACTACTGACGGCGAAGCCGATGCGCTTCGACGTCGTCACGCTGTTCCCCGAACTGTTCGCCCCGCACCTGGCGGTGGGCATCACGCGGCGCGCGTTCACCTCCGGCCTCGTCGACGTGCGGCTGTGGCAGCTGCGCGACTTCGCCGACGACGCCTACCGCCGCATCGACGACCGCCCCTACGGCGGCGGGCCCGGCATGGTGATGCTGGTCGAGCCGCTGTTGCGTGCGCTCGACGCGGTGCGCGCCGAACGCGGCGAGGTGCCGGTCGTGCACTTCACGCCGACCGGCCGCCGGCTCGACCAGGCCGTCGTGCAGGAGTTCGCCGCGGGCCCCGGCGCGGTGCTGCTGTGCGGCCGCTACGAAGGCATCGACCAGCGTTTCATCGACCGCCGCGTGACGCACGAGATCAGCCTCGGCGACTTCGTGCTCTCCGGCGGCGAGCTGCCGGCGCTGACGCTGCTCGACGCCGTCGCGCGGCTGCAGGACGGCGTCATCCCGGCGCCGTCGCACGAGCAGGACAGCTTCGGCGACGGCCTGCTCGAAGGCCCGTCGTACAGCCGCCCCGAACGCCTGGCGCTGGACGGCGACGAACTCGCGGTGCCGGCGGTGCTGCTGTCGGGCCACCACGGCGAGATCGCGCGCTGGCGGCGCGAGCGTTCGCTGGAGCGCACGGCGCAGCGGCGGCCCGACCTGATCGCCGCGGCGCGTGCCGCCGGGCGTCTTTCACGCGCCGACGAGCGTTTCCTCGCGTCCCTCGCGCTATAATCGAGGGCTTTTCGATCCTCTGCCGGGCAACCGGCGGGCCGGCCACGTGGCCCAGGCTTGCCGACATTCCGATCCACAACCCCCGCGCACGATCGCCATCGGAGAAAACCTTGAACCTCATCGAGACCCTCGAGCAGGAAGAGATCGCCCGCCTGGGCAAGACGATCCCGGCCTTCGCCCCCGGCGACACCGTCATCGTCAACGTCAACGTCGTCGAAGGCACCCGCAAGCGCGTGCAGGCCTACGAAGGCGTCGTGATTGCCAAGCGCAACCGCGGCATCAACAGCAGCTTCATCGTCCGCAAGATCTCCAGCGGCGAAGGCGTGGAACGCACGTTCCAGCTGTACAGCCCGCTGATCGCCTCGATCGAAGTCAAGCGCCGCGGCGACGTGCGCCGCGCCAAGCTGTACTACCTGCGCGAGCGCAGCGGCAAGAGCGCCCGCATCAAGGAAAAGCTGGCGTGATGCCTGGTCGTTCCGGCTGCGCCGGACGGCCCGATTGCCAGGAGGCGCCGCGTTGCGGCGCCTTTTTCGTTTCTGGAGCGCCGCGATGACGCCGCCGCGCATCCTGCACCCGCAGGCCATCCCCGTCGCCGGGATCGACGCCCATCTGCCGCCGGTGCCGGCCGCGCGCCTGACGCCGGCTGCGCTGCGCCGGCGTTTCGCCGCGCCGGGCACCTGGACACCCGAGTTCGCCGGCGACGGCCGGCCGACGGACGACCGGCCGTCGGCCGCCGCCGCGGTGCTGGTGGCCATCGTCGAGCGCGAAGCCGGCGCGACGGTGCTGCTGACGCGCCGCGCCGAGCATCTGCGCGACCATGCGGGCCAGATCAGCTTCCCGGGCGGCCGTGTCGAGCCGGGTGATGCCGACGCCGCGGCCACCGCGCTGCGCGAGGCCGAGGAGGAAGTCGGCCTGGCACGGGCCCGCGTCGACGTCATCGGCCACCTGCCGCCCTACACGACGGTGACGCATTTCGTCGTCACGCCGGTGGTGGCCATCGTCACGCCGCCGTTCGAGCTGCAGATCGACGCCTTCGAGGTCGCGGCCGCGTTCGAGGTGCCGCTGGCCTTCCTGATGGACCCGGCGAACCATCGCCGCCACGTCTTCGAGGCCGGCGGCGCGCGCCGCCAGTTCCTGTCGATGCCCTGGGGCGATCACTTCATCTGGGGCGCCACGGCGGCGATGCTGCGCAATCTCTACGGCTTCCTCGCCGAGGACTGAGGCGCACGCCCCTTATCATCGGCAGCCGATGAGTTTTTTCGCTGTCCTGTTCGCGCTGCTGATCGAGCAGCTCAAGCCGCTGCCGAAGGACAACGGCATCCATCACGCGCTGGTCGGATGGGTGCGCTGGGCCAGCCGCAACTTCGACGCCGGCCGGCCGCATCACACGGTCGTCGTCTGGTGTGTCGCGGTGCTCGGGCCGACGCTGGCAGTGGCTGTCGCCTACATGGCGATCTGGCACTTCAGCCTGGTGCTGGCGCTGGTGTTCGACATCGCGCTGCTGTACCTCACGCTGGGCTTCCGCCAGTTCAGCCACTACTTCACCGACATCCGAGACGCGCTGGACCGCGGCGACGAGAACTTCGCGCGCCAGCGCCTGGCCGAGTGGCGCCATCTCGACGCCAGCGAGTTGCCGCGCACCGAGGTGCTGCGCCACGTCATCGAACACGCGCTGCTGGCCGCGCACCGCCACGTCTTCGGCGTCTTCTTCTGGTTCATCCTGCTGTCGGCGCTGGGCCTGGGGCCGACCGGCGCGGTGCTGTACCGGATGGCCGAGTTCGCATCGCGCTACTGGGCCTACCGCCATCGCACGCTGGAGGCGCCGACCAGCGAGAGCCTGATGAACCTGTCGCGGCGCTGGTTCGAGCTGCTCGACCACGTGCCCGCGCGCATGACGGCCTTCGGCTTTGCCGTCGTCGGCAACTTCGAGGAAGCCGTCGGCGGCTGGCGCCGCGACGCGGCACTCTGGCTGCATCCCAACGAGGGCATCATCCTCGCCGCCGCGGCCGGCGCCGTCGGCGTGCAGCTCGGCGGCAGCGCTGCGCCGGGCGTCACGCCCGACCGCTCCAAGACCTTCGCCGCCGGCACCGAACCGGGCACCGTCGCCGCCGAAGGCTCGACGCCGGGCGCGCCGCCGCAGCTGGGGCACCTGCAAAGCGTCGTCGGCCTGGTCTGGCGCTCGGTCGTGCTGTGGATGCTGCTGCTGGCGCTGCTGACGCTGGCCAACGTCGTCGGCTGAGGCCGCGCACGCCACGGCCGAGGCCGTGGCACGAACTCGAGGGCCAAGGCGGCCCGCCGTCACCAGCGTTTGGCCGACAGCTCGTCGAACAGCTCTTCGTAGATGCGGTAGCGCGTCGGCGCGATCTCGCCGCGCGCCAGCGCCGCGCGCACGCCGCAGCCGGGTTCGTGGCGGTGGCTGCAGTTGTGGAAGCGGCACTCGCCCAGCGCGGCGGCGAAGTCGGGCATCAGCGTCGCCAGTTCGGTGGGGGCGATCTGGCGCAGGCCGAACTCCTGGAACCCCGGCGAGTCGATCAGCGCGCCGCGGCGCGTGTCGTCCAGCCAGTACCAGCTGGTCGTCGTCGTCGTGTGGCGGCCGGCCTTCAGCGCCTTGGAGATCTCGCCGACCTGGGCCGCGGCCTGCGGCACCAGCAGGTTGATCAGCGTGCTCTTGCCCATGCCGCTGGGGCCCAGCACCAGCGTCGTGCGGCCGTCCAGGCGCGGCGCCAGCGTCGCGCGCGCCGCGTCGGGCGCGGCCTTCAGTGCCAGCTCGACGACCTCGACGCCCATGCGGCGGTAGGGTTCGAGCCGCGCGCGTGCGTCGGCGGCGGCCGGCAGGTCGGTCTTGTTCAGCCCGATCCAGCACGGGATGCCGGCCTGACCGGCGGCGATCAGCGCGCGCGTGAGCTGCGACTCGCTGAACATCGGTTCGCCGGCGACCAGCACCAGCACCGCGTCGAGGTTGGCGGCGAACGACTTGGTGCGCCACTCGTCCTGGCGGAACAGCAGGTTGCGCCGCGCCTCCAGGTGCTCGACGACACCTTCGTCGCCGGCCGGCAGCCAGCGCACGCGGTCGCCGACGACGAGTTCGCTCTTCTTGCCGCGCGGGTGGCACAGCACGCGTTCGCCGTCGGGGGTCTCGACGACGACGTGACGGCCGTGGGCCGCCACGACCAGCCCCTGGTCCAAGGCCTCGAAGCTCAAGATGCGACCGGCTCCGGCAGGGCCGCCAGGCGTTCGCTGGCCGGCGGGTGCGAGTAATAGAAGCGCGCGTACAGCGGGTCCGGCGTCAGCGTCGACGCGTTGTCCTCGTGCAGCTTCAGCAGCGCGCTGGCGAGCGCGCGGCCATCGGCCTGCTCGCAGGCGTAGGCGTCGGCCTCGAACTCGTGCTTGCGCGACAGCGCCGCGCCCGGCGGCGAGACGAAGAAGGTGAAGGGCGGCAGCGCCAGCATGAACAGCAGGAGCGCCAGCGCGTCGTTCGGCGCGCCCAGGCTGGGGCGCACACCCAGGCCGAGGTAGAAGGCCGGCAACGACGCCAGCCAGCCCAGCAGCGCCAGCCCGGCCAGGCTGAGGCCGAAGACCCCGACCATGCGCTTGACGACGTGGCGGCGCTTGAAGTGGCCCAGTTCGTGCGCCAGCACCGCCTCGACCTCGGCCGGCGCCAGGCGTGACAGCAGCGTGTCGAAGAAGACCACGCGCTTGGACGCGCCCAGCCCGGTGAAATAGGCGTTGGCGTGTGCCGAGCGCCGGCTGCCGTCCATCACGAACAGGCCCTTGGCGGCGAAGCCGCAGCGCTGCATCAGCGCCTGCACGCGGTGCTTCAGCGCCTCGTCGGCCAGCGGCTCGAACTTGTTGAACAGCGGCGCGATCACCGTCGGATACAGCACCAGCAGCGTCAGGTTGAAGCCGACCCAGGCGACCCAGGCCCAGAGCCACCACAGCCCGCCGGTGGCGCCCATGATCCACAGGATCAGCGCCGCCAGCGGCAGGCCGATCAGCGCGCCGACCGCCAGCCCCTTGGCCTGGTCGGCCAGCCACAGCCCGGTGGTCATGCGGTTGAAGCCGAAACGCTGCTCGATGCGGAAGGTCGACCACCACTCGAACGGCGCGTCGAGCAGCGCGCCGATCAGCACGAAGGCCGCCAGCAGCGCCAGCTGGTAGGCCATCGGCCCCCAAGCAACGCCGACCGTGCCGAGCAGCGCGCCGTTGAGCGCGTCCAGGCCGCCCAGCAGCGTCCAGCCCAGCAGCACGGCGGCGGAGAAGGCCGTGCTCAGCAGGCCAAAGCGGCCCTTGGCCAGCGTGTAGTCGGCGGCCTTGCGGTGGGCTTCGGCGGTGACGGTGCCGATGAAGGGCGCCGGCACCGCGTCGCGGTGGCGTGCGACGTGGCGCGCCTGGCGTGTCGCGAGCCAGAACTTCAGGCCCAGCGAGGCCAGCAGCGCGGCCGCGAACGCGGCCGTGACGACGAGGGAATGCATGGGGCGCGAGTTTAGGCTTCGGCGAGAATCGCCGTTTCCCCTGAACACCCCCGACCATGAGCGACACCGTGCTGGCCCCGAGCGATCAGAACCTGATCTGGATCGACCTCGAGATGACGGGCCTGTATCCCGCCACCGACCGCATCATCGAGATTGCCGTCGTCGTCACCGATCCGCAGCTGACGGTGCGGGTCGAAGGCCCGGTGTTCGCGGTGCACCAGAGCGACGCCACGCTCGACGCGATGGACGCCTGGAACAAGGGCACGCACGGCCGCAGCGGCCTGATCGACCGCGTCAAGGCGTCCACGGTGGACGAGGCCGAGGCCGAGGCGCGCACGATCGAGTTCCTGCAGCGCTACGTGCCGCGCGGCAAGAGCCCGATGTGCGGCAACTCGATCTGCCAGGACCGGCGCTTCCTGGCGAACTACATGCCCAAGCTGGAAGCCTTCTTCCACTACCGCAACCTCGACGTCAGCACGCTGAAGGAGCTGGCGCGGCGCTGGAAGCCCGAGGTGCTCGACGGCTTCAAGAAGGCCCAGGCGCACACCGCGCTGGCCGACATCCACGAGTCGATCGACGAACTGCTGCACTACCGCCAGCACTTCCTCCAGGCCTGAACTCAGGCTTCGCGCGCGGTGCCGCCGCGTGCACGCCAGGCCGCCACCAGCGCCCGCGCCTCGGCGTCGGGCCGCGCGGGCAGCTTCCAGTACTCGCTGCAGTCGCTCTTGCGTGCCAGCAGGCGGTGGTTGACGAGTTCGCGGCGCAGCGTGACGTGGTCGCCGAAGGCGTTGGCCGTCATCAGGATCGTGTTGACCTCGCGCTCGGTGTAGCGGCGGCGGCCATCGAACAGCGTCCACAGCACCCACATCGCCAGGCGCTGCACGCTGAACTTGTGCGGCCAGCGCACGAGGCGGCCGCGGCTGTCGAATTGCATCAGTGCCTTGCGCGCGTTGGCCGTCAGCGGCAGCACCGGGCGGTCCTCGGCGGCCAATGGCGCCAGGGGCAGCGGCCGCTCGGTGGCGGCGCGCAAGGCCTGCACGTTGCGGTGGCCGGCAGCGCGTGCGATCAGGTTCAGCAGTTCGACGTGGCCGGGCGGTTCGGCCGCCGGGCGGGTCTTTAGAGCCTGACCGAGTGAACGGGCGAACGCGGACAGGTCGGGTGCCACGAAGGGCAGGGCTTCACGGGACATGAGAACTCCTCGCGAGCGTGGCGCCTTCCCCGAGGACGGGGTGCCGGGGGTCGCCGACTTGCCGGGCGGGCGCAGCTCGCGTGATGAAGCTGTCCTCGTCTGACGGTGATGAAGGGCAGGTTTAGCTCGCGGTGTGGGCCGCGCGGCGACGCCTGGGTGAACTGCCGACCACCCAGCAGTGTAGCGCGGCCGACCGTGAAGGTTCGAAATCCGCTACAATGCGGCTCCACGGCGTCCGTTGTGACGCCGTTCGTTCATCCCCTCTGACCTTTCGTCGAGCCGCGCCCTGCGGCCGCATCTCTCGGGTCGGCGGCGATGCCGTCGCCCCCTTGTTGGATGCGACTTCACCCTGGATGGTGAATCCCCTGGCCGCTGGCCCGGGGCGGCCGTCCTGTCTCTCGAAAGACGACGAATGAGTTTCGATACCCTGGGCTTGCCCGAAGCCCTGGCCCGTGCCGTGGCCGATGCCGGTTACACCACCCCGACCGAGGTGCAGTCGCGCGCCATTCCGCCGGCGCTGGGCGGCGCCGACCTGATGGTCTCCAGCAGCACCGGCAGCGGCAAGACCGCCAGCTTCGTGCTGCCCGCGCTGACGCGCATCCTCGCCGCCCGCGGCGACGGCAAGCGGCGCGAGAAGGGCGTCATCAGCGGCCCGCGCATCCTGGTGCTGGCGCCGACGCGCGAGCTGGCGATGCAGGTCGCCAAGGCCACCAACGACTACGGCCGCCACGTGCAGGGCCTGCGTGTGGCCACCGTCGTCGGCGGCGTACCCTACGGCGCGCAGCTGAAGGCGCTGCGCGGTCCGCTGGACGTGCTGATCGCCACCCCCGGCCGGCTGATGGACCACATGGCCAGCGGCCAGGCGGTGCTGGCCAACGTCGAGATGCTGGTGCTCGACGAAGCCGACCGCATGCTCGACATGGGCTTCATCGACGACATCCACCACATCGCCAGCGCGACGCCCGCCGCGCGCCAGACGGTGATGTACAGCGCCACCTTCGCCGGCCACGTCGGCCGCCTGGCCGAGGAACTGCTGCGCGAGCCGCAGCGCATCGAGATCGCCTCGCACACCGACGTGCACGCCGACATCGAGCAGCGCCTGCACTGGGCCGACAACTTCGCGCACAAGAACGCGCTGCTGGACCACATCCTGACCGAGCGCAGCGTCGAGCAGGCGGTGGTCTTCACCAGCACCCAGCGCGACGCCGACTGGCTGGCCGACCGCCTTGCCGAGATGGGCCACCACGTCGCCTCGCTGCACGGCGGCCATCCGCAGGGCCGGCGCAACCGCGTGCTGCAGGGCCTGCGTTCGCGCGACCTGAAGATCCTCGTCGCCACCGACGTCGCCGCGCGCGGCATCGACGTGCCGACGATCAGCCACGTCATCAACTTCGGCCTGCCGATGAAGGCCGAGGACTACGTGCACCGCATCGGCCGCACCGGCCGCGCCGGCCGCTCGGGCCTGGCGGTGACGCTGGCCGAGCGCGGCGACGCCGGCATGATCCACCGCATCCAGCGCTTCACGACGCAGCGCATCCCGGCGGCGACGATCGAGGGCCTGGAGCCCAAGATGCCCGAGCCGATGCGCGAGGCGCGTCCGCCGCGCGCCGGTTTCGGCGGCCGCCCGCAAGGCGGCAAGCCGTTCCACGGCGGTGGCAAGCCTTTCGGCGGCAAGCCGTTCGCCGGCAAGTCCTTCGGTGGCGGCGCTCCGGCGCGTGAACGCGACGGCGAACGTTCCTTCGCCCCGCGCGCCCCGCACGACGAGCGCTTCGCCCCGGCGCGCCCGCCGCGTGGCCCGTTCGACGGCCCGGCGCGTTCGTTCGGTGACCGCGCCGAGCGCGGCGCAGCGCCCGGCAAGCCTTTCGGCCATGGCGCCGGCAAGCCCTTCGGCAAGCCCTTCGCCAAGCCCGAAGGCAAGTTCGGCGGCAAGCCGGCCGGCAAGTTCGGTCCCAAGCCCGGCCCGCGCCGTCCGCGCGAAGCCTGAGCGTCCTGCTCCCATGAAAAAGGGCCGGCATCCGCCGGCCCTTTTTTTGGCGTGCGCCGAAGGCTCAAACGCCCAGCAGCTCGACCTCGAACACGAGGGTCGCGTTCGGCGGGATCACGCCGCCGGCGCCGCGCGCGCCGTAGCCCATCTCGGGCGGGATCGTCAGCACGCGCGTGCCGCCGACCTTCATGCCGGCCACGCCTTCGTCCCAGCCGCGGATCACGTGGCCGCGGCCCAGCGCGAAGGAGAAGGGCTCGCCGCGGTCCTTGCTGGAGTCGAACTTGCGGCCGCGGCCGTCGGCGGCCGCCGGGTCGTGCAGCCAGCCGGTGTAGTGCACCTTGACGTGCTGGCCGGCGCTGGCTTCGGCGCCGCTGCCGGCGACGGTGTCCTCGATCTTCAGGCTCATGGTCTCTTCCTCAGTCGTTCGTCGAAGGCCGCGATGATGCCAGCCCAGGCGGGCACCGCGGCGGCCAGCCAGTCCTGCACGTCCTCGGCGGCCAGCGGCGGCAGGCCGAGCACGGCGCCAGCGGCGCGCAGCGCGGCCAGCGGGTCGGCCAGGTCCAGCGCCTGGGCGCCGTTCTGCTTGGACAGCTTGTGGCCGTCTTCGCCCAGCACCAGCGGCGTGTGCAGGTAGCGCGGCCGCGGCAGGCCCAGCGCGTGCTGCAGCAGGATCTGGCGCGGCGTGTTGTCGGCCAGGTCCTCGCCGCGCACGACGTCGGTGATGCCTTGCGCGGCGTCGTCGACGACGACCGCGAGCTGATAGGCCCAGAGCCCGTCGGCACGCTTGAGCACGAAGTCGCCGACCTCGGCGCCGACATCCTGCACCGCCTCGCCCAGGCGCCGGTCGACCCAGCGCACGCGGCCGTCGGCGCGCAGCCGGCACGCGCGGGCCGGCTTGCCGTGCAAGCCGTCGCGGCAGGTGCCGGGGTAGACCCGTTCGGCAAAACGTTCGTGCACCACGCCCCGCGCGGCCAGCGCCTCGTCGATGTCGCGCCGTGTGCAGGCGCAGGGGTAGGCGCGGCCGGCGGCGACGAGCTGCTGCAGCGCGTCGGCATAGGCCTCGCCGCGTTCGGACTGGCGCCAGGGCGGCTCGTCGGGCTCCAGGCCGCAGGCGGCGAGCTGCTGCAGGATGATGCGCTCCGCGCCGGGCACGCAGCGCGGTGTGTCGACGTCCTCGATGCGCAGCAGCCAGATGCCGCCGTGCACGCGCGCGTCCAGCCAGCTGGCGAGCGCGGCCACCAGCGAGCCCGCGTGCAGCGGGCCCGTCGGCGACGGGGCGAAGCGGCCGCGGTACACGATCGACTAGCCGATGTGCCGGCCGACCGCCATGGCGGTGCCTGTGCGACGGCGCATCAAGCGGACGCCGTGGCCCGGCTTTGCCGGGTCACTGGCGGCGCCCCCTTGAGGGGGCTTCGGCGGGACGGGGACCGTCCGGCGGACGGTCCGCGCCAGCCGAAGGGCCGGGCCAAGGGCCCGGCGCGGCCTGCAAGGTGCGCCGAAGGCGCTTCGGGGGTGGGCCATCAGTCCAGCGGGCCGGCGTGGCGTTCCAGGAGCGCGCGGCGCGTCGTCGGGCTTTCCAGCTGGCCCAGCCACCACTGCAGCGCGCGGCCCAGGCCGAGCGCGCCGCGTTCGGCGCGCCAGGCGTAGTGCAGGCGTGCGGTGTGGCCGCCGCGCTGCGTCTGGCGCGCGACCAGGTGGCCGGCTTCGAGGTGGGCTCGCGCCATCGGCTCGGGCACGAAGCCGCAGCCCAGGCCACGCAGCAGCGCGTCGAGCTTGGTGCGCATCGTCGACACCGTCAGCACGTCCTGGCCGGGCAGCAGGTTGACGGTGACCGGCGCCATGCGCTGCGCGGTGTCGGCCACCGCGATGGCGCGCTGGTGCACCAGCTCGGCGTCGCTCAGCGGCTCCTCGCCGCGCGCCAGCGCGTGGTGCGGCGCGACGACGAAGACGAACTCCACCTCGCCCAGCGGCCGGATCTCGATGCCGCCCGGGTTGGCGTGGTCGCCGGCGATGCCGATCGCCAGGTCGACCTGTCCCGAGACCAGCGCCTCCCAGGTGCCGGCGAGCACGTCGTGGCGCAGCCGCAGCCGCGTCGCCGGGCCGCCGCGCGTGTTCTCGGGGCAGCCGTCGCGCACCTCGCAGAAGGCCTGCACGAGCTCGAACACCGTCGTCATCGACAGGATGTCCTCGACGCTGATCGCCAGCGTCGTCTCCCAGCCGCTGGCGACGCGGCGCACGCGGTTGGCGACGGCGTCGATCTCCTGCAGCAGGCGGCGGCCTTCGTGCAGCAGCTCGGTGCCGGCGGCGGTGAGCTGCGCCTGGCGCGAGCTGCGGTCGAACAGCAGCACGTCCAGCGAGTCCTCGAGCTGGCGCACGCTGTAGGTCAGGGCCGACGGCACCTTGCCCAGCTCGCGCGCGGCGGCGGCGAAGCTGCCGGTGCGCGCGATCGTGTCCATCATCTGCAGCGCCTCGGGGGTGAGGGCCTGACGTCGTTCTGCCATGGCTTCATCTTATTTGAACGGGACCTTCAAGCGCGCCCGCCCCGCCCCCGGGAGCCGGTGCCTACAGTGCATTCCATGATCACGCACCGCAAATCCTCCGACCGCGGCCACGCGGACCACGGCTGGCTCAAAAGCTGGCACAGCTTCTCCTTCGCCGACTACTACGACCCGGCGCACATGGGCGTCGGCAACCTGCGCGTCATCAACGACGACCGGGTGGCCCCGGGCACCGGTTTCGGCACCCACGGCCATCGCGACATGGAGATCGTCAGCTACGTGCTCGACGGCGAGCTGGCGCACCGCGACAGCCTGGGCGGCGAAGGTGGCGTCATCCGCCCCGGCGAAGTGCAGCGCATGAGCGCCGGCACCGGCGTGCGCCACAGCGAATACAACCACGCCGAGAGCACGACGCACTTCCTGCAGATCTGGCTGCTGCCGCGCACGACCGGCATCACCCCGGGCTACGAGCACAAACGTTTCGACGACGCCGACAAACGTGGCCGGCTGCGCCTGGTGGCCTCGGAAGACGGCCGCGAAGGCTCGGTGACGGTGCATGCCGACGCGGCGATCCGCGCCGGGCTGTTCGACGGCGACGAACGTGCCGAGCTCGAGCTCGACCCGCAGCGCCTGGCCTACGTGCACCTGGCGCGCGGCACGCTGCGTGCCAACGGCGTCGTGCTCGCCGCCGGCGACGCGCTGACGCTGGACGGCGAGACCCGCCTGGTGCTCGACGGCGGCAGCGCCGCCGAGGTGCTGGTCTTCGACCTGGCGCGCTGATCGGGGCGCCGCGGCGCGTGTCGCCGCGGCCCGGTACAGTCGGCCGCCGATGGATGTCCTGAACAAGCTGCTGCGCGAGATGCCGCCCGCCGACTGGGCGGCGCTGGCCTTCTACTTCGTCGCGTGGGTCGGTTATGCCGTCTTCGCCCGCCGCCGCGCCCGCCACCGGCCTTCGGTGCTGGGCGCGACGAACCGCGAACGCGCGCGCTGGATGACGCAGATGGCGCGGCGCGACAACCGCATCGTCGACGCCGGCGTCGTGCAGGCGCTGAGTTCCAGCCCCTCGTTCTTCGCGTCGACGACGATCCTGATCATCGGCGGCCTGTTCGCCGTGCTGTCCAGCGCCGAGCGTGTCAGCGACCTGGTGCACGAGATCCCGTTCGCCACCCACAGCACGGTGCTGATCTTCGACCTGAAGATCCTGCTGCTGCTGGCGACCTTCGTCTACGCCTTCTTCCGCTGCACCTGGAGCCTGCGCCAGTACGGCTTCGGCGCGATCCTGGTCGGCGCCGCGCCGCTGCCCGACCAGTTTGCCGACGACGCCGAACGCGAGGCCTACGCGCAACGCGCCGGCCGCGTGATGGGGCTGGCCGCCGAGTCGTTCAACGACGGCCTGCGCGCCTACTACATGAGCTTCGCGGCCTGCGCCTGGTTCCTGTCGCCGTGGGCGATGATCGTCGGCATGCTCGGTGTCGTGACCATCCTGTTCCGGCGCGAGTTCAAGTCCGAGGTGCTAGCCGAGCTCAACAAGCCGCCGCTGGGCCCTCGTGCCGGCTGAGCCCGTCGAGAAAGGCCTTGCAGCGCGCGAACTGCTCCAGCGTCGCACGCCCGGCGTGCGCAGGGGGCGGCGAGGGTCTCGACCAGCGCCAGGTTGGAGCGCTCGCTGACGGTGTCCAGTCGCACCGGACGCCGGGCCCGTTCGAGGCCTTCATCGGAAGGCGGCCGCAGGGGAGGGCGTCGGGCCACGGTACCCGCGTGCCGGCGCCGGGCGTGCGCCATGGCTAGCATCGGCGGATGCAGATTCCGACCCGAGACGACATCGCCGCCGCTGCGGCCCGCATCGCACCCGACGTGCGTCGTACGCCGCTGTGGCGCCTGCCGGGCGCCGCGCTGGGGCTGGACTGCGCCGAGGTCTGGCTGAAGCTGGAACAGCTGCAGCTGTCGGGCAGCTTCAAGGCACGCGGCATGTTCAACCGCCTGCGGTCGCGGCCGGTGCCCGAGGCCGGCGCGATCGTCGCGTCGGGTGGCAACGCCGGCATCGCGGTGGCCGCCGCGGCGCGGGCGCTGGGCGTGCGCTGCGAGGTCTTCGTGCCCGAGGTGAGCAGCGCCGCCAAACGCGCCGCGCTGACGGCGCTGGGCGCGCGGGTCGTCGTGCACGGCGCGGCCTATGCCGACGCCTACGCGGCCAGCGTCGAGCGCCAGCGCGAGACCGGCGCGCTGGTCATGCACGCCTACGACCAGCCCGAGGTCGTTGCCGGTGCCGGCACGCTGGCCGCCGAGATCGAGGCCGAGGCCGGCGTGCCCGACCGGCTGCTGGTCTCGGTCGGCGGCGGCGGGCTGGTGGCCGGCCTCGCCGCCTGGTTCGAGGGCCGCACGCGCATCGAGGCTTTGGAGCCGGCGCGGGCGCCGACGCTGCATGCGGCGCTGGCCGCCGGCGAGCCGGTGGACGTCGAGGTCGGTGGCGTGGCCGCCGATTCGCTGGGCGCGCGCCGGCTTGGTGCCATCGCCTGGCAGGTCGCCCGGCGCCATCCGGTCGTCTCGACGCTGCTCGACGACGAGGTGATCCACGCCGCGCAGCGGCGCCTGTGGCGCGAGCTGCGCCTGGCGGTCGAGCCGGCGGCCGCGCTGCCGCTGGCGGCGCTGTGGTCCGGCGCGGTGAAGCCGGCGGCGCACGAGCGTGTCGCGGTCGTCGTTTGCGGCGCCAACCTGGACCCGGCGACGCTGGCCTGATCAGCCCAGGCCGAGGAACTCCAGCACCGGCGCCACGGTCTGCGCCGGGTCTTCCTCGTGCGGCACGTGGCCGAGCGCGGGGAAGACGACGAGCCGGCTGCCCGGGATGCGGCGCGCGAAGTCCTCGCCGGCCGACGGCGGGATGATGGTGTCGCGGCCGCCCCAGAGGATCAGCGTCGGCAGGCGCAGCGTCGAGATCCGGTCGGCGTCCTCGCCCGAGCGCGCCGACCGAAGGCGTTCGACCAGCGCGCGGCGGTTGCCTTCGCGCAGCGTCAGCTCGAAGTAGCGGTCGACGAGTTCGGCCGTCACGCGCGACGGGTCGCCGTAGGCGCTGGCGACCCCCTGGCTGACGGCGGTGCGCGGCAGCACCCACTCGAACGCGCGCCCCAGGCCGGGCACGCGGGCGAACTGCCAGGCCAGCGGCATGCCGCCGGACGAGAACACGGTGCCGCTGGCATCGACGAGGATCAGGCGCTCGACGCGCTGTGGCGCCATCGCCGCCAGCCGCCAGGCGACCTCGCCGCCGAGCGAGTTGCCGCCGACCGCGAAACGCTGCACGCCCAGCCGGTCGAGCAGTTCGAGGACGAAGCGCGCCAGCGTCTCGCCGTCGTAGCGCTGGCCCGCGTAGCGCCCGGCCCAGGGGCCGGTGAGGCCGAAGCCGGGCAGGTCCAGCGTGATGACGCGGCGTCCCGGCGCGATCGAGCGCACCCAGCCTTCCCAGGTGTGCAGGCTGGACGAGGTGCCGTGCAGCAGCACCAGCGGCACCTGGCTGCGCGGCCCCTCGTCGCGCAGGTGCACGAGCTGGCCGCCCAGGTCGACGAAGTCCGACGGCGGCGGCGCCCAGTTGGCGACCAGCGACTCGACGCTGCGGTCGGGCGCACGCGACATCGCGAGCAGCGCCGCGGTGGCCATCAGCAGCAGGCCGAGGACACGGAACAGCAGGCGCATGGCAGCAGGGCGGGGACGCGGGAGCCGGGGTGCGCGGCATTGTAGGCAGCGCCCGTGGTCGGCCCGGCCGCGCCGACCCCCTCCCTACAATCCCCGCATGCCCTTCGTTCACCTGCGGACGCACACCGAATATTCCGTCGTTGACGGCACGCTGCGCATCGACGACGCGGCCGGCGCCGCCAAGGCCGACGGCCAGCCGGCGCTGGCCATCACCGACCTGTCCAACCTCTTCGGCGCGATCAAGTTCTACAAGGCCTGCCGCGGCGCGGGCGTCAAACCCATCGTCGGCGTCGACGTCTGGATGGACCCGCTGCCCGAAGCCGCCGAGCGCCAGCCCACGCGCCTGGCGCTGCTGGTGCAGGACCGCGGCGGCTACCTGAACCTGTGCGAGCTGCTGGCGCGCGCCTGGACGAAGAACGTGCAGCGCAACCAGGCCTGGGTGAAGTGGGAGTGGCTGCACGAGCTGTCGGGCGGGCTGATCGCGCTGTCCGGCGCCGACATGGGCGCGGTCGGCCAGGCGCTGCTGGCCGGTGACGAGCAGCGCGCCGCCGCCGCCGCGCGCGAGCTGGCCTCGATCTTCCCGGGCCGCTTCTACCTCGAACTGCAGCGTGCCGGTCTGCCGACCCACGAGGCCCATGTGCGTGCCGCGGTGCCGCTGGCCGCCCGGCTGGGGCTGCCCGTCGTGGCAACGCACCCGATCCAGTTTCTCGAGCCCGACGACTTCGAGGCCCACGAGGCGCGGGTCTGCATCGCCGAAGGCGAGACGCTGGCCAACCCCAAGCGCATCAAGCGATTCACGCGCGAGCAGCACTTCAAGACTGCGGCGCAGATGGAGTCGCTGTTCGCCGACGTGCCCAGCGCGATCGCCAACACCGTCGAGATCGCGCGCCGCTGCAGCCTGACGCTGGTGCTGGGCAAACCTCGCCTGCCCGACTTCCCGACGCCCGACGGCTCGCCGATCGACGTGTACTTCCGCAAGGCCTCGCACGAGGGCCTGGAGAAGCGCCTGGTGGCGCTGTTCCCGAAGGAGGAGGAGCGCGAGAAGCGCCGCCCCGAGTACGTCGAGCGCCTGGAGTTCGAGCTCGACACCATCCTGAAGATGGGTTTCCCGGGCTACTTCCTGATCGTCTCGGACTTCATCGTCTGGGCCAAGGCCAACGGCTGTCCGGTCGGCCCGGGGCGGGGTTCGGGCGCCGGCTCGCTGGTCGCCTACGCGCTGTTCATCACCGACCTCGACCCGCTGCAGTACAAGCTGCTGTTCGAACGCTTCCTGAACCCGGAACGCGTGTCGATGCCCGACTTCGACATCGACTTCTGCCAGGGCAACCGCGACCGCGTGATCCGGTACGTGAAGGAGAAGTACGGCCGCGACGCGGTCGGCCAGATCGCGACCTTCGGCACGATGGCCGCCAAGGCGGCGCTGCGCGACGTCGGCCGCGTGCTCGGCATGGGCTACGGCCACGTCGACAGCATCGCCAAGCTGATCCCGGCGCCGCCGGGCAAGACGGTGACGCTGGCCAAGGTGCCCGAGAAGCCCGACCCCGGCATCATCTACGCGCGCCAGGAAGAGCCCGAGATCGACCGCCGCGAGGCCGCCGAGGAGGAGGTGGCCGAGCTGCTGTCGCTGGCCACGCGTGTCGAAGGCATGGTGCGCAACATCGGCATGCACGCCGGCGGCGTGCTGATCGCGCCGGGCAAGATCACCGACTTCTGTCCGCTGTACCAGCAGCCCGGCAGCGACAGCGCGGTCAGCCAGTACGACAAGGACGACGTCGAGGCCATCGGCCTGGTGAAGTTCGACTTCCTGGGCCTGGCGACGCTGACGATCCTGGAGCTGGCGCGCCAGTTCATCGTCGCGCGGCGGCCGAACATGAAGGACTTCAGCTACGAGACGCTGCCGCTGGACGACCAGCGGGTCTACAAGCTGTTCTCCGACGGCCTGACCGAGGCGGTGTTCCAGTTCGAATCACGCGGCATGCAGGGCATGCTGCGCGAGGCCAAGCCCAGCCGGCTGGAGGACCTGATCGCGCTGAACGCGCTGTACCGCCCGGGCCCGATGGACCTGATCCCGACCTTCGTCGCGCGCAAGCACGGCAAGGAGACGGTGGAGTACCCGCACCCGCTGCTGGAGACCGTGCTCGGCGAGACCTACGGCGTCATGGTCTACCAGGAGCAGGTGATGCAGACGGCGCAGGTGCTGGGCGGTTATTCGCTCGGCGGCGCCGACCTGCTGCGCCGTGCGATGGGCAAGAAGAAGCCCGAGGAGATGGCCCAGCACCGCGTCATCTTCCGCGAGGGTGCGGCCAAGAAGGACATCCCCGAAGCGAAGGCCGACGAGGTCTTCGACTTGATGGAGAAGTTCGCCGGCTACGGCTTCAACAAGTCGCACGCGGCCGCGTACTCGCTGCTGGCCTATCACACGGCCTGGATCAAGGTGCACTGCACGGCCGAGTTCTTCGCGGCCAACATGACGATCGAAGCCGACAACACCGACAAGCTGAAGGCGCTGCTGGCCGACGCCAAACTCTTCGGCATCCGCTTCGATCCGCCCGACGTCAACACCGGCACGCTGCGTTTCGAGCCGATCGAGGACAAGCGCATCCGTTACGGCCTGGGCGCGGTCAAGGGCACCGGCGCCGGCGCGATCGAGGCCATCGTCGCGGCGCGCGAAGGCCGCGCCGGCGACGGCGGCGGCCCGTTCCGCAGCCTGTTCGACTTCTGCGCGCGGGTCGACCGCCAGCGTGTCAACAAGCGTGTCGTCGAGGCGCTGATCAAGGCCGGCGCCTTCGACTCGCTGCACCCCGACCGCGCCTCGACGCTGGCCAGCGTCGGCCTGGCGTTCGAGTGGGCCGACACGCAGGCCGCCAACAAGGACCAGGGCGGGCTGTTCGACTTCGGCGACGCGCACGGATCGAGCACGCAGGAACCGGCGCTGGTCGCGGTGGAACCGTGGTCGGTGCGCGAGCGGCTGATGCAGGAGAAGATCGCCATCGGCTTCTACCTGTCGGGCCATCTGTTCGATGCCTGCCGCGACGAGGTGCGCAAGTTCGTGCGCCGCGACATCGTCGAGCTGGTCGACTCGCGCGAGCCGCAGTCGGTGGCCGGCATCGTCTCCGAGCTGCGCGTCATCAACGGCCAGCGCGGGCGTGTCGCGATCTTCAAGCTCGACGACGGCAGCGAGGCCATCGAGGCGGTGGCCAACGAGGAGCTGCTGGACGCCAGCCGCGAGCTGCTGCGCGAGGACGAGCTGGTCATCGTCGTCGGCAAGCTGCAGCCCGACCGTTTCTCGGGCGGCCTGCGCCTGAACGCGCAGCAGGTCTGGGACCTGGCGACGGCGCGCGCCCGTTACGGCCGCTACCTGTCGGTCGAACTCAACGGCGGCCTGCCGCCGGTGGCCGACGTGCTGAAGCTCTGGCCGGCGCGCCGTGTCGAGACCGAGGAAGGCGAGACCCAGCAGGGCCTGGCGGTGCGGCTGAAGCTCAAGCGTGCGACGGCCGTCGGCGAGCTCGACCTCGGCAGCGACGCCCGCTTCTGGCCCTGCGACGAGGCGCTGGCGCGCTGGAAGACGATCGCCGACCAGGGACGCGCGGCCATCGTCTACGAATGAAAGGGTTTGTTTCGCGCGGCCTTGTCTGACATCCGCCGTGCGGCAGGCAGCGTTAGGTTCTCGTGAAACACTGTCTGGAGACCCGATGAGAAAGACGATCGCGAGCGCCTGCCTGAGCATCCTGGCGCTGGTGGGCGCACCCGCCCAAGCCACCAATGTCGGCGTGTCGGTCGAGATCAGCCAGCCGGGCATCTACGGCCGCGTGGACATCGGCCGCTATCCGCAGCCGGCGGTCATCGTCGCGCAGCCGGTGATCATCGGCCGGCCGGTCGCCGTGGCGCCGCAGCCGGTCTACATGTGGGTCCCGCCGGGCCACCGCAAGAACTGGCGCAAGCACTGCCGGGACTACGGTGCCTGCGGCGTGCCGGTGTACTTCGTTGACCACCGCTGGTATCGCAGCCATGTGATGCCGGCGCGCGAGGTGCGTTACGAGCGGCGCGACGACCGGCGCGATGACCGCTACGAGCGCCGCGACGATCGCCGTGACGACCGCTACGACCGCCGTGACGATCGCCGCGACGACCGCCATGACCGGCGCGACGACCGCCGCGGCCCGCCCGGGCCCCGCGACGGCCATCGCGGCCCGCAGGGCTGACGCGGGCGGCTCCGCCAGCGCGTGCGGGGCGGCACGCGCCGGCACTTCTTCACTTCGCCTTCGCCGGCTTGGTGTCCTTGGCTTCGCCGCCGCTCCAGCCGGCGCCGGCCACCGTCAGCCCGGCCTGCGAGAAGCGTGCGGCGTTGCCCGCGCCGATGCCGGGCACGCGGTCGACCATGTCGGCCCAGCTCTTGAACGCGCCGGCCTTGCGCGCCTCGAGGATCTTGGCCGACAGGCCCGGGCCGATGCCCTTGACGGTTTCGAGCTCGGCCTGACTGGCCTGGTTGGCGTCGACCGCGGCATGGGCGTTGAAGGCGAAGGCCGCGAACAGCAGTGCGGCGGCGGGACGCAGGAATCGCTTCATGGAGGGCTCCCTCGGCACCAGGTGCCGTCGTGGCCCGCCGGCCCCATGCCGACGGTGCACGGGGCGCATTCTTCGGAGCCCGCGGGGGGCGCGCATCCCTCCGCGGGGCGCCTCCGAGCGGTGCCCCGTGCAGGGCGATCGCTTGCGCCGCGGCACCCCGCCAGCCGGGGGTGGCCGGCTATAGTCTCCGCCGCCGCCGCGCACCGCGGCGCGAGACGGTGAACCTCCCGAGATGACTTCCCTTTTTGCCCACAACCTGGCCGAGCACCGGGCGCTGTTCGCTCGGCTCGACACGCTCGACGCCGAGGTCGAACGCGCCGGCGACACGATCGCGCGTGCGCTCGAGGCCGGCGGCAAGCTGCTGATCTGCGGCAACGGTGGCTCCGCCGCCGACAGCCAGCACATCGCCGCCGAGCTGACGGGCCGCTTCATCCACGACCGCCGGCCGCTGGCGGCGATCGCGTTGACGACCGACACCTCGGCGCTGACCAGCATTGCCAACGACTACGCCTTCGACGACGTGTTCGTGCGTCCGGTGCGCGCGCTGGGCCGTGCCGGCGACGTGCTGCTGGGCCTCTCGACCTCGGGCAACTCGGCCAACGTGCTGCGCGCCGTGGACGCCGCGCGTGAACTGGGCCTCACGACGATCGGCCTGCTGGGCCGCGACGGCGGCGCGCTGCGCACGCGCTGCGACCAGGCGATCGTCGTGCCGAGCACGACGACCGCGCGCATCCAGGAAGCGCACATCCTGATCGGCCACACGCTGTGCGGGCTGGTCGAACAGAAGCTGGGGCTGGCATGAGCCCTCAGGACTTGTCCGGGGCTCATTCCCGCTCGGCGGGACCGGCCGCCAGGCCGAAGGGTGCCCCAGTGAGCCCCTCCGTGAGCGTCACCGCCACCTGGCCTCGCCCGGCGCGCGAGGCGCTGGCGGCGTGCCGCGTGCTCGTCGTCGGCGACGTCATGCTCGACCGTTACTGGCACGGTGCCGTCGACCGCATCTCGCCGGAGGCGCCGGTGCCGGTGGTGCGTGTCAACCGCGAGGAGGAGCGCCTGGGCGGCGCGGCCAACGTCGCGCTGAACGTGCGTGCGCTCGGCGCGCAGGCGACGCTGCTGACCGTCGTCGGCGACGACGAGCCCGCGCGCCGGCTGCGCACGCTGCTCGAGGCCCAGGACGTTCGCGCCGTGCTCGGCGCCGACGCCCAACTGCGCACCATCGTCAAGCTGCGTGTCATCGGCCGCCAGCAGCAGCTGGTGCGCATCGACTTCGAGAACCAGCCGACGCACGAGGTGCTGGCGCAGCTGCTCGACGACTTCGAGCGCGAGCTGCCCGGCCACGACGCGGTGCTGTTCTCCGACTACGGCAAGGGCGGGCTGGCCCACGTCGGCCGCATGATCACGATGGCGCGCGAGGCCGGCAAGCCGGTGCTCGTCGACCCCAAGGGCAGCGACTTCTCGCGTTATGCCGGTGCCGACCTGATCACGCCGAACCGCGCCGAGCTGGCGCAGGTCGTCGGCCATTGGGCCAGCGAGGACGAGCTGCGCGAACGCGCCCGTGCGCTGCGCGAGCGCCTGGGGCTGGCGGCGCTGCTTCTGACGCGCTCCGAAGAAGGCATGACGCTGTACGACGCTCAGGGCGAGCGCCACGTCGACGCCGACGCCCGCGAGGTCTTCGACGTCACCGGCGCCGGCGACACCGTCATCGCGACGATGGCCGCGCTGATCGCCGCCGGCCTGCCGGCAAGCGACGCGATGCCCTGGGCCAACCGCGCCGGCGGCATCGTCGTCGGCCGTTTCGGCACGGCCAGCGTCGGTTACGACGAGCTGTTCGCATGAGCCCACAGGACTTGTCCGGGGCTCAGTCCCGCTTGGCGGACCGGCCGCAAGGCCGAAGGGTGCCCCGATGAGCTTCATGGACAAGCTCTGCGCCCGCGCCGACGCCCCGGCGCGGCTGGCGGCGCTGCCGCGGCCGTGGGTGTTCACCAACGGCGTCTTCGACGTGCTGCACCGCGGCCACGTCAGCTACCTGGAGCGTGCGCGCGCGCTCGGCGGCTCGCTGGTCGTCGGCGTCAACAGCGACGTCTCGGCGCGTGGTCTGGGCAAGGGCCCGGACCGGCCGCTGAACGGCGAGCAAGACCGCGCGCTGGTGCTGGCGGCACTGGAATCGGTGTCGCTCGTCACCTGGTTCGACGAACGCACGCCGGTGGCGCTGCTGGCCGAGCTGCGCCCCGACGTCTACGTCAAGGGCGGCGACTACGACATCGAGACGCTGGAAGAGACGCGGCTGGTGCGCGGCTGGGGCGGCACGGCGCTGGCGCTGCCCTTCGTCGACGGCTACTCGACGACGCGGCTCGTCGAACGCATCCGCGCCGGCACATGAGCCCGCAGGACTCGTTCGGGGCCCATTCCCGCCAGGCGGGACCGGCCGCCAGGCCGGACAGTGCCCCACAGCGCGCGCGCGCCGTCTTCCTCGACCGCGACGGCGTGGTCAACGTCGATCACGGCTACGTCGGGCGCTGGGAGGACTTCGAGTTCGTGCCCGGCGCCGTCGACGCGATGCGCCGGCTGCACCAGGCCGGCTGGCAACTCGTCGTCGTGACCAACCAGTCGGGCATCGCGCGGGGCTATTACACCGAGGCCGACTACGAGGCGCTGACGGCGCGGATGAAGGCCGAACTCGCCGCCGCCGGCGCGCCGCTGGCCGGCGTCTACCACTGCCCGCATCACCCGAAGGGCTCGGTCGCGGCCTACGCGCGCGACTGCGACTGCCGCAAGCCGGCGCCGGGGATGATTCTTCGGGCTGCGCAGGAGCTCGGAATCTCGCTCGCCGAGTCGGTGCTGGTCGGCGACAAGGCGAGCGACGCCCAGGCCGCGCGCGCGGCCGGTGTCGGCCGGGTCGTGCTCGTCGCCGAGGCGGGAACGCTGGCCGACGGTGCCGAACTCGCCGATGTTGTGGCCGCTTCGCTGTCGGTCGCGGCAGAGAAGGGCCTGATCGCCGTCGCGCCGGCGGTCAGCTAGCGGGCCGGCGCCGTCGCTGACCGCGATTTGCGCTGCGCCAGCCGGTCGATGATCTCGCCGCGGCGCTGCTGCCAGTCGCGCTCGAAGATCGCCAAGCGGTGCACGTCAACACGGCCGGTGTCGGTGGCGTAGTGCTCGCGGAAGATGCCCTCGACATCGAAGCCAAACTTGCGGTGCAGCCGCAGCACCGGCTGGTTGTACGCCAGGACCTCGCAGCACAGCTTGTGCAGCCTGAGCGGCCCGAAGGCGTGATCCAGTGCCAGCACCTCCATGCGGCTGCCGCTTCCCGGCGGCGCGTCGGGTGCGGAGTAGAACGCCCAGAACGCGTGTCCGTGCACCGGGTCGATGTGGCTGAAGCCGACGACGCCACAGGCTTTGCCATCGAGCATCGCGACGAAGTAACGGTGGGCGGGGCTGGCGCGGGTTCGCTCCCACCACGCGCGGTGCTCCGCCTCGCCGATCTCGTGCTGGGTGTACATGTTGGCCCGCACGCGAGGGTCGTTGCGCCACTGGCGCATCGTCTCCACGTCCTCGTCGGCCGCCGGCCTCAGATGATCGGCAGGGTTCATGTCGGCTCCTTCGGGCTTCGAAATGTCTGCGGCCTTGTCCCAAACGGTGCGATCGGCGTCTGCGCCGGTGTCACGAGATCGAATCGACAACAGGCCTGCCGCCAGCACCGAAGGCGTTCCGGCCCTCTCCGTCAGCCGTCTCCCAGCGCCTGCATCGCGCGGTACAGCCACTCGGCGCGCTCCCAGTCTTCGGGCGTGTCGATGTCCTGCACACGGTGGCGCGGCAGGCGCAGCGCGACCGCGTCGGGTCCGAAGACCGGGCGCCCGTCGCACCACGCCTGGGCGCGTCCCCAGTAGAACTGCCCGGCATCGTGGAAGGCCGGCACGAGATCCTGGGATCGCGTGGCGTAGTCCTGCGGCCGGATCATCGACACCTCGCCGTTCGGTCCCAGGTGCAGGGCTCGCTCGATCGGATAGCCGAAATCGGTGACGCTGAAGACGAAGTCGCAGCCACGCTGCTGCAGCAGCGCCAGGGCCTGCCGGATGTCCTGCGCCCGCAGAAACGGAGCGGTGGCGTACAGGCAGCAGGCGTACTCGATGCGGCCAGCGCCTGGCTGCAACTGTTCGATGGCGTGGCGGATCACGCCGGCCGTGCCTGCATGGTCGCCGGAGAGCTCGGCCGGGCGCCTGAACGGCACCTCGGCACCGCAGGCGCGTGCGATCGAGGCGATCTCGTCGTCGTCGGTGGAGACGACGATGCGATCGAAACAGCCACTGGCCGACGCTGCGGCAATCGAGTGGGCGATGATCGGGCGGCCGGCGAACTCTCGGATGTTCTTGCGCGGGATCCGTTTGCTGCCGCCGCGCGCCGGGATCACCGCGACCTTCATGCGAGCTGCCGCCGAAGCCGCTCGATGACGTAGTCCTGCTCGGCCTCGGCCAGGCGCGGAAACATCGGCAGCGAGATGGCGCCGTCGTAGTAGGCCTCGGCCACCGGGAACTGCCCGCGATCGAAGCCGCGGCGGCGGTAGAACGGCTGCAGGTGCACCGGGATGTAGTGCACGTTGACACCGATGCCGTCGGCGCGCAGCGCTTCGAACACCGCGCGGCGACGGGTCGCGTCGTGCAGCCGGACCGGATACAGATGGAGCGCCGAGCGGTTGTCCGCGCGGCGCTCCGCGATGTCCAGAGGCAAGCCACGCAAGGCGTCGTCGTAACGTCGAGCCAGCGCGTGGCGGCGTTCGACGTACGCCTGCAGCCGCGACATCTGCGAACGGCCGAGCGCCGCCTGAAGGTCGGTCATCCGGTAGTTGAAGCCGAGATCGACCTGCTCGTAGTACCAGGGACCATCGGCCGGGTTCTCCATGCGCGAGGTGTCGCGCGTGATGCCGTGGCTGCGCAGCAGTTC
Source organism: Rubrivivax sp. JA1055 (assembly GCF_020966565.1). Lineage (NCBI taxonomy): Bacteria > Pseudomonadati > Pseudomonadota > Betaproteobacteria > Burkholderiales > Sphaerotilaceae > Rubrivivax > Rubrivivax sp. JA1055. Next base: position 106,999 of record NZ_JAJKFP010000002.1, read on the forward strand.
GAGGCGCCGCGCGAGCGCGGCGTCGCGGGTCGTCGCCATGCCGCCCTCGGCGGTGGTGACGATCTTCACCGGGTGGAAGCTGAAGACCGTGATGTCGCTGTAGCGGCAGTTCCCGATCGGCTCGTCCAGATAGCGCCCGCCGATGGCATGCGACGCGTCTTCGACGATGGCGAAACCGTAGCGTTCGCCCAGCGCACGGATCTCGCGCATCGCGCAGCTCTGCCCGGCGAAGTGCACTGCCGTGACGATGCGCGGCAGCTGTCCGCGCGCGGCTGCATCCTCCAGCCGCCTTTGGAGCGCCGAAACCGACAGGTTGAGCGTGCCGGGGTCGATGTCGACGAAGTCGACGTCGGCGCCGCAATAGAGCGCAGCGTTGGCGGTCGCGACGAAGGTGTTGGGGCTGGTCCAGACGATGTCGCCCGGGCCCAGGCCCAGTGCGAGGTAGGCGATATGCAGCGCTGCCGTGGCACTGTGCACGGCGACGGCGTGCGGCACCTGACAGGCCGAGGCGACTGCGGCCTCGAACGCCGGGATCTCGGGGCCTTGCGTCAGGAAGTCCGATCGAAGCACCGCGTCGACGGCGGCGATGTCCTCGGCAGTGACGTCCTGACGGCCGTAGGGAATGGGTTTCACAGCAGACCGATCTTTTCGCGGTTCTGGGCGATCCAGGACTGCAGCGCCTCGGCGCTCATCCAGTCACTGTTGGTGTGGCTGGAGTAGTCGAAGCCCTCGGGGACCTTGGCGCCGTCCTTGATGCGCTCCGCGCTGGCGTCCCAGTTGTGGATGGCCGGCAGGATCTTGTAGTGGTCGGCGTACTCGTAGGTGTAGAACGAGTCCTCCGGGCTGATCATCTGCTCGTGCAGTTTCTCGCCCGGCCGGATGCCCACGAACTCGATGCGTGCCTCCGGCGCCACCGCCCGGGCGAGGTCGACGATGCGCATCGACGGGATCTTGCGCACGTAGATCTCGCCACCGACCATGTCGTCGAAGGCGTGCCAGACCAGTTCGACACCTTGCTCCAGCGTGATCATGAAACGCGTCATGCGTTCGTCGGTGACCGGCAGCACGCCTCGGTCGCGGATCGACATGAAGAACGGGATCACCGAGCCGCGCGAGCCCATCACGTTGCCGTAGCGCACCACCGCGAAGCGGGTGCCGTGGGCGCCGGCGTAGGAGTTCCCGGCGACGAACAGCTTGTCCGAAGCGAGCTTGGTCGCGCCGTAGAGATTGACCGGGCTGCTCGCCTTGTCGGTGGACAGCGCGACGACGCGCTCGACACCCTTGTCGATGCAGGCGTCGATCAGGTTCATCGCGCCGATGACGTTGGTCTTGACGCACTCGAACGGGTTGTACTCCGCGGTCGGCACGATCTTCGTCGCCGCCGCATGCACCACGACGTCGATGCCGTCCAGCGCGCGATACAGGCGCTCGCGGTCGCGCACGTCACCGATGAAGAAACGCACCCGCGGATCGCCCTGGAACTTCTTGGCCATCTCCCACTGCTTCATTTCGTCGCGGGAGTAGATGACCAGCCGCCGCGGGTTGTAGCGGGCGAGTGTCATCGGCACGAAGGTGTTGCCGAAGGAGCCGGTGCCGCCGGTGATGAGGATGGACTTTTGCGTCAGCATGATGTCGAGTGGGGCCCGGCGCGGAAGCCGGAGTGCGATCTTGGCGCGCATTGTCCTGTGTTCGCAGGCCCAATGCGATGAGGAAGTCCAAAGCTCACCGTCTTCGGGTTCGTCGTCTGTCCGGCGGCCGGTCGATGCCGCTTGGTGCCTGCCCCGGCGTCCTCGCGCCGCTGCCGGCAGGCGGACTCGGTCCCGTCTTGAGCGGCACAGCGAGGAAAACGGTCCCGTGTGACCGAGAATGACGTCTTGCGCGTCGTTCTGGTGCGTGACGGGTCAGTCTTCACCTGATTCGTCACCGGATGCCAGTCCGACGCCCGAACGCTGTGGCGTTCTCCTGGTGTTCCTGGTAATCAACATGTTGATCTACAAGAGTGGTTGGCGTGCCGCCGGCTGCGGCGTCCGTCGCATCCCGGGCGTTGCTCCTATTCCCCTGAGTCCGCGGCGACCGACGAAGGGGCGGCCTTGAATCTCTGCGTCATTCCCGCACGAGGCGGCAGCAAGCGCATTCCGCGCAAGAACGCCAAACCGTTCTGCGGCCGGCCGATGATCGCCTGGTCGATCGAGGCGGCGCTGTCCAGCGCTTGCTTCGAACACGTCGTCGTGTCGACCGACGATGCCGAGATCGCGCAGCTGGCCCGCCGGTTCGGCGCCGAGACCCCGTTCACGCGCCCGGCCGAACTGTCGGACGACTTCACGCCGACCCGTCCGGTCGTGAACCACGCGATCCTCGATGCCCAGCAGCGTTGGGGTGCCGTCGACCGCGTCTGCTGCCTCTATGCCACGGCCCCGTTCGTGCGCGCGGCCGACCTTCGTGCCGGCCTCGCGACGCTGGAGTCCAGCGGCGCCGAGTTCGCCTTCACCGTCGCCAGCTTTCCGTACCCGATCCAGCGTGCCTTGCGCCGCACGGCGGATGGGCGGGTGCAGATGATCGACCCGTCGACACGGCTGACGCGTTCGCAGGACCTCGAACCCGCATTCCACGACGCCGGCCAGTTCTACTGGGGGCGCACGTCGGCCTTTCTGGACGGTCTCGAGACCTTTTCCGAGTGCTCGGTGCCCATCGTCCTGCCGCGCGAGCGCGTGCAGGACATCGACACCGAGGAAGACTGGCGCCGTGCCGAACTGCTGATGCGCTTGTTGGACGGCCAAGAGCCGGTGGCGCCGCGATGATCGTCGTCCGTTGCGACGCCGGCCCGGTGGTCGGCATGGGGCATCTCGCGCGTTGCCGGGCCCTCGCGTCGGCGATTCGCCGCCGCGGCTGCGCGGTCGCGCTCTTCGGGCCTGATCCGGCGTACCGGACTCGGGACGACGAAGCGTTGTTCGATGCCTGGCTGCCGGCCGGCGGCTGGCGCGGCGGCGAAGCCGATGCGCAGGCGCTGCTGGCCTTTGCGCGCACGCTGCGGGCGCGTGGCGCCGTGCTCGACGACTACCGCGTCGATCTCGCGTACCAGCAGCAGCTGCGCGCGGCCGGCCTGCCCTGGCTTCAGTTCCAGGCCCAGGCCGACATGCCCTTGCTGGCCGATCTGGTGCTGAACTACAGCCCCGCGACGCCCGAGGAGCCGTATCGCCGTGCGGCCGACCGAACCGACGCGCGCCTGCTGATCGGGCCGGCCTGGGCCATTCTTCGCGACGAGTTTGCTGGCCAGGCGCCGCGGGCGGCGGCCTCCGCGGTGAGCGAGGTGCTGCTGAGCTTCGGCGGCGGCGACGACCGCGGCGCGCTCGGTTTTGCGCTCGATGCACTGCTTCCCGTGGCTCCCGCGGGCCTGCGGTTCGTCGTCGTCAGCGGCCGGCACAACCCGGCCAATGCCGCTTACCTGCAACGCTACGCGGGCGACGCGCGCGTGCGCTGGCTGATCCAGCCCGGGGATGTCGCGGGCCTGATGCGGGCCGCCGGTCTTGCGGTGCTGGCCGCAGGGACGACCACTTTCGAGGCCGCCTGCTGTGGCCTGCCGATGCTGATGCTGGCCATCGCCGACAACCAGATCGAACAGGGCCGCGGCTGGCAGCAGATCGGCGCCGGAACCTACCTGGGCGAGCTGGGCCAGGTGAGGGCGCAGGAACTGGCCGACGCGTTCGTGGCGGCCTTGCCTGCCGCGCCCCGGCAGCGCATGGCCGAGGCCGGCCGCGCCGCCGTCGACGGTCAGGGGGGCGATCGGGTGGCCGCGGCCTTGCTCGAGGTCGTGGCCGCGGTGCGGGGGCAGCCATGAAGGCGGGCTTCGACCTCGTCTGCATCGGCGCCGGTGACGAGCAGGTCGCCGGCATCGCGGCTGCCCAGCGCCTGGGACTGCGCGTGTTCGCGCTCGACGGCAATGCCAGCGCTCCGGGGCTCGCCCTGGCCGACGCAGCCGAGGTCGTCGACCTGCGCGACGCCGATGCCGTCGTCGCCGTCGTGCGGCGGACCGGCGCGCGTGGCGTGGTCCCGGTGCCTCTGGGCGCCGTGCTGGCCACCGTGGGCGCGGTCAACGACGCGCTGTGCTTCCGTGGGATCTCCTCGCGCTCCGCGCGGTTGTGCACCGACAAGGCACTGATGCGAGCGGCTTTCGCCGCTGCCGGCCTGGCGCAGCCGATGTCGCTGCCGGCGGCCACCCGAGACGAGGTGCTGGCGGCGGCCCGGCGTGTCGGTTTCCCTCTGGTCGTCAAGCCCGCCAGCGGCAGTGGCAGCCGCGGTGTCGCGCTGTTGGCCGATGCAGCCGAACTCGACGACTTCCTCGAACGACACGGCGCCGACCTGCTGGAGCGCTTTGCCGGCGGCGCGCTGGTGGAGTCGGTCCTCCGCGGTCAGGAGTACGGCGTCGACGGAGTGGTCGCCGACGGTGTCTGCTCGGTGTTGTCGCTGCGCCGCAAGCTCATGTCGCCGCCGCCTGCGCGAGTGGCCTTGGCCTACACCGGCCCGGTGCGGCTCGCGCCGGACACGATGCAGCGCATCGACGCAGCCATGCGCCGTGCCACGGCCTGTATCGGGCTGCACGACTGCCTGTTCCACGCCGACGTGATGGTGTCCGACGCCGGCGAGGTGACGATCATCGAACTCTCGGGGCGGCCTTCGGGTTTCGGCCTCAGTTCGGTGCTGCTGCCGGCCTGCCTCGGCGTCGACGTCCAGGAACAGGCGATCCGCATGACGCTGGGCCTGTCGTATTCGTTCCAGCCGACGCGGCGGCGCATCGGACGGCTGGCCGGCGTCGTCGACCGGGCGGGCACCGTTCGTTCGCTGGGCTCACCGGAACGGGCCAGGGCCGTGCCGGGCGTTGTCTCGCTGCGGCTTGCGCTGAACGAGGGCGATGTGGTGCCGGACATGGCGTCGGGCGCCGACTGGTGGCATGCCGGCCACGCAATCGTCGTCGCCGACGACGAACCTGCGCTGGATGCCGCGTGGCGTGAGCTCTGCCGTGCGCTGGCGATCACGATCGAGTGAAGGAGATCACCATGGTTGCGACCGACTACCAGACGACGTCCCCGGGCCGGGTCTGGCGCGGGCAACTGGCGGCGAACCGGCTGCGCTATCCCAGCGAGCCCGTCGTGCGCTGGCTGGCGCGCATCCGTCCCTCGTTGCCCGCCGACGCTGCGGCCATAGAGATGGGTTTCGGTTCCGGACGCCACCTCCAGCTGCTGCTGGACCAGGGCCTGCAGGCCTGGGGCACCGAGCTGCTGGAGGATGCCATGGCCCTCGGGGACGAGATCCTGGGCGCCGGCTCGCGAGCGGGCCGGGTCGTGCTCGGCCCGCTCGACCATCCCGACCTGCCGAGATCGGCGTTCGACGTCTTCCTGACCTGGGGCACGCTGTTCCTGATGCCGCCCGACGCGATGAAGCGCACGCTCGGCGACGCCGCCCGCCTGCTCAAACCGGGCGGACACGCGCTCTTCAACCTGCGGACTCAGGACAACTGGTTCGCCGGGCTGGGTGCCGAGGGGCCGGCCGGCCACTGGTTGCTGGACGATCGCGCCGGCCCCTACGCCGGCAGCGCCTACACCTTCCTCGATCACGGCGCGATCGCCCCGCTGCTCGATGGCACCGGTCTTCGCGTGCACGGGGTCGAACGCATGGACTGGTGGCAGGGACCGCAGATGCAGCGACACTCCTGGTGGATCGTTCACGCGATCCGCGACTGAAACCTCTTGCCGCGCTCGCGCGCGGCCCACGGACATGAAGATCCTCGAACGTGACATCGGCCCCGACAGCCGGCCCTACGTGATCGCCGAGATGTCGGGCAACCACAACCGCTCGCTCGAGCGCGCGCTGGCGATCGTGGATGCCGCTGCTGACTGCGGCGCCGACGCGATCAAGTTGCAGACCTACACCGCCGACACGATGACGCTGGACGTCGCGGAAGGCGAGTTCACGATCCACGACCCGAAGTCGCTGTGGGCCGGCCGCGCGCTGCACGACCTCTACAACGAGGCCTACACGCCCTGGGAGTGGCACGCGCCGATCATGCAGCGCGCCCGCGAGCGCGGGCTGGCCTGCTTCAGTTCGCCTTTCGACGAGTCGGCGGTCGACTTCCTCGAGCAGTTGGATGCCCCGGCCTACAAGATCGCGTCGTTCGAGTGCGTGGACCTGCCCCTGATCCGGCGTGCGGCACGCACCGGCAAGCCGCTGATCATCTCCACCGGCATGGCCACCGTCGCCGAGATCGCGGAGGCGGTCGATGCCGCGCGTGCCGCCGGCTGTCGTGATCTCGTGCTCCTCAAGTGCACGAGCACCTATCCGGCCAGCCCCGAGAACACCAACCTCAGGACGATCGCGCACATGCGCGACGTCTTCGGCTGTGAAGTGGGCCTGTCCGACCACACGATGGGCATCGGTGCGGCCATCGCCTCGGTGGCCTGCGGTGCGACGGTCATCGAGAAGCACTTCACGCTGGCGCGCGCCGACGGTGGCGTCGATTCGGCGTTCTCGATCGAGCCCGCCGAGCTGCGCAGCCTGGTCGTCGAGTCGGAGCGTGCGTGGCTGGCGCTCGGCGCGGTCCGTTACGGCCCGACCGCGCCTGAGGAGAAGGCGCGGCTGCGCCGACGCTCGCTGTACGTCGGCGAAGACCTGAAGGCCGGCGACGTGCTGACGGTCCGCAACCTGCGCCGCATCCGTCCCGGCCACGGCCTGGAGCCGAAGTACTACGAGATGCTGCTCGGCCGGCGCGTCAATCGTGACCTGAGCAAAGGCACGCCGATGGCCTGGGAGTTTCTCGCCTGAGCAGCGCGGCCGGCTCAGCGGCGCTCGATGCCCAGCCGGTCCATCATCTCCCGCGACGCCTGGTGCTGCTGCGGGACCTGGGTGCGGATGCGGTCGGTGCCGAACGACACCACCGCGGTACTTGGCGCGCAGATCTGGCGCGCCAGGAACAGTGCCGTCGAGTTGACCCCGAGCACCGCCCGGTACGGGGTCTGCGAGAGATGCACCTCGAGCGGCACGTCGAGTTCGATCTTGCGCGCTCCGGCGGGTCTGAACTCGTCGCGGCCATCGCGCGGGTGGCCCTTGTAGACGATGTCGTCGATGCCGCGCTCGAGGCACCAGCGCGCGATCTCGTCGCGGGTCGCGTCGTGGTCCGCCTGGCTCATCACGCCCAGCGCCTGCAGCGGCTGGCCGATGACGATCGCGCTCGACCCGCTGTCGTCTGACCGGCGCTGCATCAGCGGGGCGAGCTCGACCGTGCGTCCGCGGGGGTAGTCGTGCGGGAATCCCGCCAGCGTGTAGATGCGGTCGACGAACGGCGCCTCGGCTGCGGTGCGATCGCCGCGGAAACACCAGTAGTCGAGTTCCGGCGCCGCCAGCCTGCGCAGCTTGCGCAGCCACTGGGCGGCCTCGCGCACCGGGCCCAGCGGGTGGCGGGCGATGTTCATCAGCCCGTCGGGCAGGATGCGGGCGTGCATCGTGCCGGCGCCGCAGCGCCGCGGCAGCGCACGCAGGTAGTAGTTCACCGCCTCGGTATCGAACACCGGGCTGTGCAGCCGGATCTCGGCGCAGGGCCCGACCGCTGCGGCGACCGTGGCGATGTTCTGCTTCAGGCGGCGCAGTCTCCCGAACGCACCCGGCAGCGGATCGAAGCGCGGCCAGGGTGCGTAGGCGACGGCATCCCAGTCGCTGGCGTCGATGAAGCGCCTCGCGTCCGGCCGGTAGGGCACGATGACACGGCGGCTGTTCGCCTCGTGGTCCAGTGCCACCCGGCGCGCGGCGAGATAGTGCAGCGGCGACGCGACGAAGAAGACCGCGACGACGTCCCGGCCCGCGTTCATCAGGCGATCTCCCGGTAGACCTGCAGGTTGCCGCGCACCATCGCCGCCACCGAGAAACGCGCGACGACGTGCTCGCGCCCGGCCGCGCCGTAGCGCGCGCGCAGCGCGGCGTCGCCCAGCAGCGTGTTCAGGTGGCGCGCCAGCGCGGCGGTGTCGCCCGGCTCGATCAGCTCGCCGTTGACGCCCGGCAGCACGATCTCGGGGATGCCGCCGGCGCGGCCGGCGACGATCGGCAGGCCGCAGGCCGCGGCCTGCAGCAGCGCGACGCCCAGGCCTTCCATCTCGGCCGGGTGCACCAGCAGGTCGAGGTTGGGCAGCACGCGCGGCAGGTCCTGGCGGAAGCCCGGGAACAGCACCCGGTCGACCAAGCCGGCGGCGCGCGCCTCGTTCTCGATCGCCTCGCGCAGCGGCCCTTGGCCGAAGATCAGGAAACGCGTGCGCGGGTGCGCCGCCAGCACCGCCGGCAGCGCCGCCAGCAGCGTGCGGTGGCCCTTGCGGGCGATGAACTGCGCGGCCATGCCGACCGCCAGCTCGTCCGGCGCGAGGCCGAACTCGGCCTCCAGCCAGGCGCGTTCGCCGCGGCCGGGCCGGTACTGCTCGACGTCGACCGAACTCGGCACGCAGCGCAGCTTGGTGCGCGGCACGCCCTCGGCCTCGAGCACGCGGAAGATGCCCTCGGAGATCGTCACGACGCGGTCGTAGAGCCGGTACTTGAGGCCGACCCAGGCGCGCGGCTCGGGGTTGTCGACACGCCGGCTCAGCACCACCGGCACGCCTTCCAGGCGCGCCGCCAGCCCGCCCCAGAGGTCGCTGCCGCGGCGGCTGTGCAGGTGCACGACGTCCGGGCGCTCGGCGCGGATCAGGCGGCGCAGGCGGCCGAGCATGCCGAGGTCGGCGTCGCCGCCCATCTCGATCTGCACGACGCGCGCGTGCGGCGCGGCCGCCTCGGCGACGGCGCTGCCCAGCGGCGCGGCGAGCACGTTGTCGACGCCCTCGGCACCGAGCCCGCGCACCAGGAACACGACCTGCAGCGCACCGCCGTACAGGTGCTTGCCGGCCTCGACGTGGAGAACCTTCATGAGACGGGGAGGATCGGGAGGGTCGGGGTGCCGTCGGCCAGCCGCGTCGCGGTGTCGAACACGCGCTGCACTTCCAGCGCGCGCATGCAGTCGAAGCGGCCGGCGCAGCTCGGGCGGCGGCGGCAGGGCGAACACGGCAGCGCGTCGTAGAGCACGACGGTGCGCGGCGTGGCCGCGTCGAGATAGGGCCGGGTCGAGCCGAACAGCGCGACGGTCGGCACGTCCAGCGCCGTGCCCATGTGCGTCAGGCCGGTGTCGACGCCGACCAGCAGCGCGGCCTCGGCCAGCGCGGCGACGGTCTCGTCGAGCTTGAGCCGGCCGGCGAGGTTGGCCGCCGCCGGCGCCAGGGCGGCGATGCGCGCCGCGGCCTCCACGTCGCCCGGGCCGCCGACGATCACCGGCTGCAGGCCGCGCGCCGCGAAGGCCTGGGCCAGTTCGGCCCAGCGGTCCTCGAACCAGTGCTTCTGCGGCCGCGTCGTGAACGGGCACAGCGCGACCCAGCGGCCGGCGACGCCGGCCTCGGCGAGCGCGGCGCGCGCGCGTTCGCGCGGGGCCGCGCCGACGGCGAGGTCCAGGCGGAAGTCGGACTCGGCAGCGCCGAGCGCGACGCCGAGCGCCCGGTACTCGCTGCCGATGCGGCGGTCGGCGCCGGCGGGTGGCGACACGCGGTGGTGCATCAGGTGCTGGCTGCCTTCGTGCGAACGCAGCCCGACACGCTGCGGCGCGCCGGTCAGCCAGGCGCAGAAGCCGCTCTTGAGCAGGCCCTGGGCGTCGAGCACGAGGTCGTAGCGCTCGGCACGCAGCCGGCGGCGCAGGGCCAGCACCTCGCCGGCCAGCGCGCCCAGGCGGCGCTCGCGCCAGAGCTGCTGCAGCACGGCGCGCGGCATCGTCTTGACGCCGTCCAGGCGCGGGTTGTGCGCCAGCAGCGGCGCCGCCGGCGGCTCGACGAGCCAGTGGATCGTCGCGTCGGGCCAGCGTGCACGCAGCGAACGGATCAGGCCCGAGGCCATGACGACGTCGCCGATCGCGCTCAGGCGCACGATCAGGATGCGCGGCGGGCGGCCGGCGGGCAGCTTCAGCGGAAGAACGGGGCGGGGGTTCACGGCTCGTTCCCGGCGGCGGGGCCGGAGGTGGTGCGCAGCGCCTCGTAGACCTGCAGGGTCTGGCGGGTCATCAGGTCGACGGTCAGCTCCGCGCTGTAGGTCTCCCGGCCTCGCTCGCCCATTCGCCGCGCCATCTCCGGATTGGCGGCCAGCTTGCCGAGGGCCTGCGCGAGCGCTCCGGCGTCGCCCGGTTCGACCAGCAGACCGTTGCGCCCGTCGATGACGATCTCCGGCACGCCTCCGACCCGGGTGGCCACGATCGGCAAGGCGGCGGACATGGCCTCGACGATGGCCAGCGGCAGGGCTTCGCGGCGTGACGACAGCACGTAGGCGTCGAACGCGCGCAGCAGATCGGCGGCGTCACGCCGATAACCGGCGAAGTGCAGCCGCTCCAGTCCGGCAGCGGTCTGGAGCACCTGGCGACCGTAGGCGGTGTCGGGGGCGCCGATCAGCACGACGTGGACCGAGGCCGGCAGATCGTGCATGGCCTGCACCAGCAGATCCTGCCCCTTGTCGGGGATGAACCGCCCCGCGTTGACGGCGACGAACGCGTCCTGCGGGATGCCGAGTTCGCGGCGCAGCGCCGCTCTGTCGGGCGTGCCGACCTCGGGGACGCCGTTGCGAACGACGGTCACGGTGTCGGCGGCGTAGCCGGCGGCGATCAGGTTGTCGCGCACCGCCGCCGAAACCGCGATGACGTGCCGGCAGCCGCCCATGTGCTTGCGCGCCGTCGTCGCGTGCGCCGTGCAGACGGCGACGCAGCCGCGGTGGCCGTGCTGCGCGCGCGCCGCGTAGGCCGCGCCGCGGATCAGGTGGCCGTGCACGATGTCCGGCGCCAGCCGCGCCACCAGCCGCCGCAGCCGCCAGTGAGAGACGAGGTCGTAGAGCCCGTGCATCGCGACGTGGTGCGCGGGGATGCCGGCCTCGGCGCAGGCGAGGCCGATCCAGGAATCCAGCGGCCCGGCGAACTCGACTTCGTGGCCGGCGGCGCGCTGGGCGCGCATCAGCATCAGGCAGTGGTTCTCGGCGCCGCCGTAACCGTGGCTGTGCAGGACGTGCAGGATGCGCATCGGGGCGGTGTTCAGTCGTGCTTGAAGTGCAGCTTCCAGGCGAAACCGAGCAGGTTGTCGCCCCAGGAAATCGCCTTGCGCGGAATGTCGAACGGCGAACGTGCGCCGTTGGCCTTGCCGCGGATACAGGTCAGGCCGGTGCGGTAGCCGGCCTCGCGCACGTAGTCGCGTGCGCGTTCGTCGTAGTCGCCGTAGGGATAGCAGAAGTCGGTGACCGCCTCGCCGAGCAGGTCCTCGAGCGCGGCCTTGCTGTCGAAGATCTCGGCGCGCATCTGCTCGGGGGCCAGGCGCGACAGGCGCGGGTGCGTCAGCGAGTGCGAGCCGAAATGCACGCCTTCGCGGCGCAGGCGGCGCAGCGTCGGCGCGTCCATCAGCGGCGGCTGCTCGGCAAAGCCCTGCAGCCACTCCGACTTGCGCCCGACCAGCGAGGTGACGATGAACACCGTCGCCGGCATGCCCTGCGCCTGCAGCGCCGGCCAGGCGTGGTCGGCGAAGTTCTGGTAGCCGTCGTCGACGGTCAGCACGACGCCGCGCCGCGGCAGCGCGGCGCCCTCGAACAGCGCTTGCCGCGCGGATTCCAGCGACATCACGTCGAAGCCCATGCGGCGCAGATAGGCCAGTTGCGAACCGAAGCGCGCGCTGTCGCAGAACTGCGCGCGATGCGCCTTCGGCCGGTCGAAGTGGCCGAACTGGTGGTACATCAGCACCGACAGCGGCGGCTCGGCCGGCGGCGTCTTCAGCGGGGCCGTGTTCATTCGGAGATCTCGCTCTGGCGGTGCTGCATCAGGTGCAGCTTGTGGTACAGCCCGCCGCGGGCGAGCAGTTCGTCGTGCGTGCCGACTTCGGCGACGCGGCCCTGGTCCATCACGATCACGCGGTCGGCGTTGGCGATCGTCGACAGCCGGTGCGCGATCGTCACCGTCGTGCGGCCGCGCTTGAGGTTGTCGATCGCCTGCTGGACGATGCGTTCGCTCTCGGTGTCCAGCGCCGAGGTGGCTTCGTCGAGCAGCAGGATCGGCGCGTCCTTCAGCAGCGCGCGTGCGATCGACAGGCGCTGGCGCTGGCCGCCAGACAGGCGGGCTCCGTTCTCGCCGATCTGGGTGTCCAGGCCCTGCGGCAACTCGCGGATGAATTCCATCGCATGCGCGGTCTCGGCGGCGCGTTCGATGTCCTCGCGGGTCGGCTCGCCGGGCGCGCCGTAGGCGATGTTGGCAGCGACCGTGTCGTTGAACAGCACGACGTGCTGCGTCACCAGCGCGATGTTGGCGCGCAGGTCTGCCAGCCGCACCTCGCGGGTGTCCACGCCGTCGAGCAGGATGCGGCCGCCGTCGGGCGCATAGAAGCGCGGGATCAGCGACATCAGCGTCGACTTGCCGCTGCCCGACGCGCCGACCAGCGCGACGGACTCCCCGGCGGCGATCTCCATCGTCACGCGGTCGATCGCGTTGCCTTCGGTGTTCGGGTAGCGGAAGACCACGTCCTCGAAGCGCAGGTGCCCGCTGACGCGGCCCAGCGTGCGCGTGCCCTCGTCGCGCTCGGGTTCGGCGTCGAGGACCTCGAACAGCGAAGCTGCCGCCGCGAGGCCGCGCTGCAGCGTCTCGTTGACGTTGGACAGCCGCTTCAGCGGCCCCAGCAGCAGCGCCATCGCGCCGAAGAACGAGACGAAGCCGCCGACCGTCAGGTCGTTGCTCTGCGAGGCCAGCGTCGCGTAGTAGATGATCCCGGCCAGCGCCAGCGAGGCGATCAGCTGCACCAGCGGACTGTTGGCCGCCGAGGTGCGCACCGACTTCATCGTGTAGCGGCGCAGCAGGCCGGCGACCTCCGCGAATCGCCGCTGTTCGTAGGCCTGGCCGCCGAAGACCTTGATCTCGCGCTGGGCGCCCAGCACCTCGTCGGCGACGTGCGACAGCGCCCCCACCGAGTCCTGCTGCGCGTGGCTGTAGCGGCGCAGCCGTCGCCCGACCGAGTGGATCACCCACCCGATCACCGGCAGCACGGTGAAGAACAGCAGCGACAGCTTCCAGTTCAGCCACAGCATGTAGCCGAGCAGGCCGACGACGGTCAGCGAGTCCTTGACGATCGTGATCAGCGAGATCGTGATGATCGGGTTGACCTGCTGCGCGTTGTGCGTCAGGCGCGCCATCAGCACGGCCGAGGGCTGGCGGTCGAAGAAGGCCAGTGGCAGGGTCAGCAGGCGCGCGAAGACCGCGTTGCGCAGATCGAGCACGACATGCGTGGCGACGCTGTTGAGCGCCACCGTGTGGGCATAGTCGGACAGGCCGCGCACCGCGAACAGCGCGACCAGCGCCAGCGGCATCACGTGCGCGAGCTTCGGGTCCTTCTCGACGAAGCTGCCGTCGATCAGCTGCTTCAACAGCGCCGGGACCGAAGCCTCGGCGGCGGCGTTGACGACCATCGCCAGCACGCCGAGCACGAAGACCTTCGTGTAGGGCCGCACGTACTGCAGCAGCCGCCGGTACAGCGCGAACGAGTTGTCTGGTTTCATCGGCTCAGCTCTCGTCGACCCGCCGCGGCGGGTAGCTGTCCCAGCTGAGGCAGCCCGGGCACTGCCAGAAGTACTGGTGGGCCTCGAAACCGCAGGCGGCGCAGCGGTAGCGTTGCAGCGGGCGCGCGGCGCGCGCCAGCGCCTGCTCGACGAGCTCCAGCGCGGCCGGGTCGCCGGCCGCTGGCTGGGGCGGCGTGGCGAGCAGCGCATGCGCCGCGGTCAGGCTCGGCTGCTGGCGCAGGCTGTCGGCCAGGCGGCGCGGCTGGCTCGCCGGGTCGAGCCGGCCCAGCGCCTGCAGCACGTCCAGGCTGGGGCTGCGCTCGAGCGCCTTGGCGAGCTGGTCGCGCACGTGCTCGAGCCGCCCGCAGGCCTCGCCGCTGGCGGCGTAGTCGGCGGCCACCAGCGCGAAGGCACCCGGCTGCACGCCGGCCAGTTCGTCCCAGAGCTCGACGGCCTCGCCGTGGCGGCCGGCGGCGCGCGCGCGCCGGCCGGCGATGACCCGCGGCCGGGCCGCGTGCGGCGCGGCCTCCAGCGCGCGCCTGAGGGCCGTGTCGGCGTCGGCGGCATTGCCGGCGGCGTCGGCTTCCTCGGCCAGCTCGCACCAGTAGTGGGCGATGCGCGGCGCGTACGAGCCGGTGCCGCCCTTGTCCAGGCGGGTGGCGATGTCGATCGCGGCGCGCCAACTGCGCGAACGTTCCTGCAGCGCCAGCAGCGCCAGCCAGGCCTCGGTCTCGAAGGCCGTGCCCTCGAGCGCGCGGTAGGCCTGCTCGGCGCGGTCGAAGAGACCGGCGCGCATGTAGTCCTGGGCCAACTCGTGCTGGGCGCGGTCGCGTTCGCCGGTCTTCAGGTCGGCGCGCGACAGCAGGTGTTCGTGCACGCGCACCGCGCGCTCGAACTCGCCGCGGCGGCGGAACAGGTTGCCCAGCGCGAAGTGCAGCTCGGTCGTGTCGGGGTCGTGCTGCACGGCCTCGATGAAGGCGTCGATGGCCTTGTCCTGCTGTTCGTTGAGCAGCAGGTTCAGGCCCTTGAAGTAGGCGCGCGGCGCGTCGCGGTTGTCGCGGCGCACCTGGCGCAGGTCGAAGCGCGACGCGAGCCAGCCCAGCGCGAAGGCCACCGGCAGGCCGATCAGCAGCCACTGGAAGTCGAAGTCCATCGGGCGTCGGGGTTCTCGGACGGGAAATCGGGCGGCCCGATCAGGCCGCAACGGTGCGCCGGGCGCTCACAGCCCCTCGCGCGGCGGGTGTTCCAGCGGCAGCTCGGAGGCCGGCGCCGGGGCGGGGGCCGGCGCCACCGGGGCGGGGGCCTGCAGCCGCGCCTTGCGGCGTTCGCGCCACCAGCTCGGCAGCATCGCCAGCACGCCGACGGCCGCGCCCGCGGCGAAGGCCGCGAGCACGACGATGACCATCGGGGCCTGCCACTCGGCGCCGAAGAACCAGCGCACGGTCGCGTTCTGCTGGTTGTTCAGCGCGAACGCGAACAGCGTGAAGAAGACGAAGGCCCGGAAGAGCCAGAGGAGAAGGCGCACGGCGCCGATTCTAGGAGCCGCCCGGTCAGGCGGCGTCGGTATCCCGGTCGGCTGGTTGGCGCGCGTCGACGGCTTCGCGCAGCGCCTTGCCGGGCTTGAAGTGCGGGACCAGCTTCTCCGGGATCACGACCTGTTCGCCACTGCGCGGGTTGCGGCCCATGCGCGGCGGACGGCGGTTGATCGAGAAGCTGCCGAACCCGCGGATCTCGATGCGGTGGCCGCGGGCCAGCGCGTCGGTCATCGCGTCGAGGATGGTCTTGACGGCGAACTCGGTGTCGCGCTGCGTCAGCTGCGAGAAGCGCTCGGCAAGACGGGCGACGAGGTCGGATCGGGTCATGGCAGGGACGGATCGCAAGCGGCTGGAAACGCGAAAAGGCCCGCGCGCCTGGAAGGGGCGCGCGGGCCGTGCAACGGCGAATTACTCGCGGTTGTCGAGCTTGGCGCGCAGCAGGGCGCCCAGGCTGGTCGTGCCGGCGTTCTCGCGCTCGTTGGTCTGGCGCAGGGCCTGCATCGACTGCTGCTCGTCGGCGTTGTCCTTGGCCTTGATCGACAGCTGGATCGAACGCAGCTTGCGGTCGACGTTGATGATCATGACCGAGACTTCGTCGCCTTCCTTCAGCACGTTGCGCGCGTCTTCGACGCGGTCGCGGCTGATCTCGGACGCACGCAGGTAGCCGGTGACGTCGTCGTTGAGCTGGATCTCGGCGCCGCGCGGGTCGACCGTCTTCACCTTGCCGGTGACGATGGCGCCGCGGTCGTTGAGCGTCGTGAAGCTGGTGAACGGATCGACGTCCAGCTGCTTGATGCCCAGGCTGATGCGCTCGCGCTCGACGTCGACGGCCAGCACGATGGCCTCGACTTCCTGGCCCTTCTTGTAGTTGCGCACGGCGGCTTCACCCGGCTCGTGCCACGACAGGTCGGAAAGGCGCACCAGGCCGTCGATGCCCGCGGACAGGCCGACGAAGACGCCGAAGTCGGTGATCGACTTGACCGGGCCCTTGACCTTGTCGCCGCGCTTGACGTTGGAAGCGAACTCTTCCCACGGGTTCGGCTTGCACTGCTTCATGCCCAGCGAGATGCGACGCTTGTCTTCGTCGATCTCCAGGACCATGACTTCGACTTCCTCGCCCAGCGAGACCACCTTGGACGGGGCGGCGTTCTTGTTCGTCCAGTCCATTTCGGAGACGTGCACCAGGCCTTCGATGCCCGGCTCGATCTCGACGAACGCGCCGTAGTCGGCGATGTTGGTGATCTTGCCGAACAGGCGCGTGCCGTTCGGGTAGCGGCGCGAGACGCCCAGCCACGGGTCGTCGCCCAGCTGCTTGATGCCCAGGCTGACGCGGTTCTTCTCGGCGTCGAACTTGAGGACCTTGGCCGACAGTTCCTGACCGACCTGCACCACCTCGCTCGGGTGACGCACGCGGCGCCACGCCATGTCGGTGATGTGCAGCAGGCCGTCGATGCCGCCGAGGTCGACGAACGCACCGTATTCGGTGATGTTCTTGACCACGCCGTGCACGATGGCGCCTTCGGTCAGCGTCTCGAGCAGCTTGGCGCGTTCTTCGCCCATCGAAGCCTCGACGACGGCGCGGCGCGACAACACGACGTTGTTGCGCTTGCGGTCGAGCTTGATGACCTTGAACTCCATGGTCTTGCCCTCGAACGGGCTCATGTCCTTGACCGGACGCGTGTCGAGCAGCGAACCCGGCAGGAAGGCGCGGATGCCGTTGACCAGCACCGTCAGGCCGCCCTTGACCTTGCCGCTGACCGTGCCGGTGACGAAGTCGCCCGACTCCAGCGCGTTCTCCAGCGCCATCCACGACGCCAGGCGCTTGGCCTTGTCGCGGCTGAGGATGGTGTCGCCGTAGCCGTTCTCGACGGCGTCGATCGCCACCGCGACGAAGTCGCCGACCTGGACCTCGAGCTCGCCCTGGTCGTTCTTGAACTCGTCGATGGGCACGTAGGACTCGCTCTTGAGCCCGGCGTTGACGACGACGTGGTTGAACTCGATGCGCACGACTTCGGCGGAGATCACCTCGCCGACACGCATGTCGGAGCTCTTCAGCGATTCCTCGAACAGGGCGGCGAAGGCATCAGCGCCGCTCTTGGCGATGACGGTAGTGGATACGGACATGTGGTTCCTGTGCCCGGAGGAGTTGAAGGCAGAGCCGGGCGGTGCTTGCAGCGGGGGCTGCAGGGTTCGTTGGACACACCCGCCGCGCCCGGTGGCCTGACGGCCGGAAGGGGAGCGCAGCGGAACCTGGGGAGAACGCGCGTCAGGCCGTGCGGCCGAACGGGCGGCGCTGTTGCCACCAAGCCAGCACCTGGGCCACCGAGGCTTCGATGGACAGTGCCGAGTTGTCGAGTTCCAGCGCGTCTTCGGCCGGCTTCAACGGCGAGACGCTGCGTGATCGGTCACGCAAGTCCCGCGCCTCGAGGTCCGCGCGAAGGTCGTCGATATTAGCAGAAATTCCCTTGGAAATCAGTTGCTTATGGCGCCGCTCGGCGCGCTGGGCGGCGCTGGCCGTGAGGAAGACCTTCAGCGGCGCGTCGGGGAAGATCACGGTGCCCATGTCGCGGCCGTCGGCCACCAGGCCCGGCGCGCGGCGGAACGACAGCTGCAGCTCGTGCAGCGCCGCGCGCACCGCCGGCCAGACCGAGACGCGCGAGGCCATCAGGCCCGTCGTTTCCAGGCGCAGCTCGTCGGTGATGTCGCGCCCGCGCAGCCAGGTGCGGCCGGCGTCGGCGCCGTCGCCGAAACGCAGGTCCAGACCGGCGGCCAGCGCCGCCAGCGCCGGCTCGTCCTCGGGCGAGACACCGTCCCACAGCGCGGCGATGCCGGTGGCGCGGTACAGCGCGCCCGAGTCCAGCAGCGCGTAGCCCAGCGCCGCGGCGACCTCGGCGGCCAGCGTGCCCTTGCCCGAGGCCGTCGGGCCGTCGATCGTGATCACCGGCACCTCGGCCGGCTCGGCGCGCGCCAGGCCGAACAAGGCCTCGAAGTAGTCGGGGAAGGTCTTGGCGACGCAGTGCGGCTCGAGGATGCGCACCGGCACGCGCGCGCCGACGGTCGGGTTGAACGCCGCCAGCGACAGGCACATCGCCATGCGGTGGTCGTCGTAGGTGCGGATCTCGGCCGGCTGCCAGGCCTGCGGCGCGCGGACCTCGATGAAGTCGGCGCCTTCGACGACCGTCGCGCCGACGCGGCGCAGCTCGGCGGCCATCGCGGCGATGCGGTCGGTCTCCTTGACGCGCCAGCTGGCGATGCCCTCGATGCGGGTCGGGCCTTCGGCGTACAGCGCCATCGCCGCCAGCGTCATCGCGGCGTCGGGGATGTGGTTGGCGTCCAGCGTGATGCCGGCCAGCGGCCAGCGCCCGCGGCGCACCTCCAGCCAGCCGGGGCCGGTGCGCACGTCGGCGCCCATCGCCTGGGCGGCCTCGACGAAGCGGATGTCGCCCTGGATCGAGTCGCTGCCGACACCTTCGATGCGCACCGCGTCGCCACCAGTGGCGGCGATCGCGCCCAGCGCGACGAAGTACGAGGCCGACGAGGCGTCGCCCTCGACGTGGATGTCGCCCGGCGAGCGGTAGCGGCTGCCCTGCGGGATCGTGAAGCGCTGCCAGCGGTCGCGGCGCACGGCGATGCCGAAGCGCGCCAGCAGGTTGACGGTGATCTCGACGTAGGGCTTGGAGATGAGTTCGCCGTCGACCTCGACGACGAGATCGCGTTCGCCGGCGGCCAGCGGCAGGGCCAGCAGCAGCGCGGTCAGGAACTGGCTGGAGACGTCGCCGCGCACGCGGATCGGCCGCTCCAGCGCCAGCCGGCCGCCGGCGCTGCCGCGCAGGCGCAGCGGCGGGTAGCCGGGCGTGCCGAGCTCGTCGATCGTGCAGCCGAGCGGGCGCAGCGCGTCGACCAGGTCGCCGATCGGGCGCTCGTGCATGCGCGGCACGCCGGAGAGCTCGAAGTCGCCTCCCTGCAGCGTCGCCAGCACGGCCAGCGCCGCGGCCAGCGGCCGCATCGCGGTGCCGGCGTTGCCGAGGAACAGCCTGGCCTCGTGCACCGCCAGCCGGCCGCCCAGGCCGGTGACGGCCAGCGTGCCGTCGGCGTCGTGGGTGATGCCGCAGCCCAGTGCACGCAGCGCGTCGAGCATGACGCGTGTGTCGTCGCTGGCCAGCAGGTCGTGCACGCGTGTCGTGCCGTCGGCCAGGCCGGCGAGCAGCAGCACGCGGTTGGAGATGCTCTTGGAGCCGGGCAGCCGGACGGTGCCGGCCGCGCCTGCCATCGGCGGCAGGTCGAGGAAGGGGGTGCGGAACATCGGGTCGGAAAACGTCAGCGCTGGGCCGATCGCGGCGCGCCCATCTGCCAGCCGGCACGGCCTTCGGCGGCGGCGCGGATCATCGTCTCCAGCGCGTCGGTGTTGCCGTTCAGCATCAGCTGCTCGAAGGCGTCGAGCGACTGGCGAAAGCGCTGCGACTGCTTGAGGATCTCTTCGCGGTTGGCGGTCAGCACGTCGCGCCACATCTCGGGGTTGCTGGCGGCGATGCGCGTGAAGTCGCGGAAGCCGGGGCCGGCGAGCGACAGGAAGTCGCGCCCGGCGGGCTGGCCGACCACCGCCGAGAAATAGGCGAAGGCCAGCAAATGCGGCAGGTGGCTGACGGCGGCGAAGGCGGCGTCGTGGTTCTCCGGCGTCATCTTCAGCACCTGCGCGCCGATCGCCGACCAGACGTCGGTGGCCTTCTGCACCAGGTCGGGCGCGGTCTGCGGCAGCGGCGTCAGGATGACCTGGCGGCCGGCGTACAGCGCCGCGTCGGCGTGGCCGATGCCGGCCAGTTCCTTGCCGGCGATCGGGTGCGCCGGCACGAAGGACGGCAGGCGCTCGCGCAGCACGCGGCGCGCGGCGTCGACGACATCGCGCTTGGTGCTGCCGACGTCCATGAACAGCACGCCCGGCTCGACGAGGTGGCGGATGGCCTTGAAGGTCGCCTCGGTGGCGGCCACCGGCACTGACAGCAGCACGATGTCCGAGCCGGCGACGGCCAGCAGCGCCGATTCGGCGACGACGTCGATGACGCCGAGCTTCTTCGCGCGTTCGGTCGTCGACGGGCTCTTGCTGTAGCCGATGACACGCTTGACCAGACCGGCGCGCTTGAGCGCCAGCGCGAAGGAGCCGCCCATCAGGCCGCAGCCGATGACGCCGAGTTGCTGGAACATCAGTGCACGTCCACCGGGTAGGCCCCGAGGATCTTGAAGAAGGCGCAGGCGTCGTGCAGTTCGCGCAGCGCGGCACCGACCTTGGGCTCGTCGGGGTGGCCCTGCACGTCGATGTAGAAGTAGTACTCCCACTGGCCCGAGCGCGCCGGGCGCGACTCGAAGCGCGACATCGAGACGTCGTGGCGCTTCAGCGGCACCAGCATGTCGTGCACCGCGCCGGGCCGGTTCTTCACCGACAGCACGAGGCTCGTGCAGTCGTGGCCCGAAGGCTTGGGCACCGGATGGCGGTCGGGGTGGGTGACGATCGCGAAACGCGTGCGGTTGTGGGCGTCGTCCTGGATCGCCGGTGCCAGCACGTGCAGGCCGAACTCGCTGGCCGCGCGCACGCTGGCGATGGCTGCGACGCTGGTGTCCAGCGAGGCTAGGCGCGCGCCTTCGGCGTTGCTCGACGCCGGGCGGCGCTCGGCGTCGGGCAGATGGTGGCTGAGCCAGCCGTGGCATTGCGCCAGCGCCTGCGGGTGGGCGCAGACGGCGCGGATGCCGTCCAGCGAGTTCTCGCGCCGCAGCAGGTTCTGGCGGATGAACAGGCTGGTCTCGCCGATGATGAACAGCGGCGTGTGCAGGAAGAGATCGAGCGAGCGCGCGACCACGCCTTCGGTCGAGTTCTCGACCGGCACGACGCCGAAGTCGGCCGCGCCCGAGGCGACGGCGTGGAAGACTTCGTCGATGCTCGCGCACTGCACGCGCAGCAGCGAGCTGCCGAAGTAGCCGATCGCCGCCTCTTCGCTGAAGGTGCCGGCAGGGCCCAGGTAGGCCACGCGGGTCGGTGTCTCCAGCGCGCGGCAGGCCGACATGATCTCGCGCCAGATCGGCGCGATGCTCGCGGTCTGCAGCGGCCCCGGGTTCACGGCCTTCATGCCGTCGATGACCTGGGCCTCGCGTTCGGGGCGGAAGACGACCGAGCCCTCGCGTTTCTTCAGCTCGCCCACCGCCAGCGCCAGGCCGGCGCGGCGGTTGAGCAGCTCGAGCAGTTCGCGGTCGACCGCGTCGATCTGCTGGCGCAGGCCGACGAGCTCGTCGGAGGACTCGACCTTGGGCGTCTTCACTTCGGTGCGCTGGCCGCCGCGGCGGGGGTGATGGCCTCGAAGCGCTTGCGCACGGCCTGCTCCAGCGCGCGCACCTTGGGTTCGACCAGCGGCTTGGTCTCGGCGACCAGCTTCTCACCCAGCGCACGCTGCATGTCGCCGTTCATCGACTGGAACTTGCGGTTCACCGGCGATTCGAGGATGGTGACCAGCTGCTTGAGCTCTTCTTCGCTGAAGCGCTGCTCGAGGATGGCGCCGACGGTGCTCGGCGCGAGCTTGACGGCGCGGTCGCGCACGATCGGCGCCGCCTCGTCGGCGTACTTCTTGGCATCGGCCTGAAGGCCCTGGGCCAGCGCCGTGCGCTGTTCGGCGGGCAGCCGCTGCAGCGCCATCGCCGCCTGCTGCATCATCGCCAGCGCAGGCTGCTCGGCGAGCTGGCGCGCCATGTTCTCGATCGCCGGCTGCTGGATCTGCAGGATCTTGGCGACCAGGGCCTTCTTCGCCGGGCTCGACGGGGCGGTGGCCGATGCCGCGGGCGCGGTGGAGGCGGGCGCCGGCGCCTTCTGCGCCATGGCCGGGAGGGCCGCGGCAAGCGCCAGGGCAAGCACGAATCGTTGGGTCATCACGCGTTCTCCGTGCCGGCGTCGCCGGCGCTGTCGTTGGCAGTGTCGTTGGCAGTGTCGTCGCCGGCCGCGGCGTCGGTCTGGGCGTCGTTCTCGACGATGCGCTGGAGGCCGGATAGCTTGGAGCCGTCGTCCAGCGCGATCAGCGTCACACCCTGCGTGGCGCGGCCCATCTCGCGGATCTCGGCGACCCGGGTGCGCACGAGCACGCCGCGGTCGGTGATCAGCATGATCTCGTCGGTCTCGCGCACCAGGGTCGCGGCGACGACCTTGCCGTTGCGCTCGCTCTGCTGGATCGCGATCATGCCCTTGGTGCCGCGGCCGTGGCGGGTGTACTCGCCGATCGGCGTGCGCTTGCCGAAACCGTTCTCGGTGGCGGTCAGCACGCTGACGCGCGTGCTGTCCTCGCCGACGTCGCGGGCCTCGTCGCCGCGGTCGGACACCAGCATCGCGATGACGTTCTGGCCGGGCTCGAGCGCCATGCCGCGCACGCCGCGGGCGTTGCGGCCCATCGGGCGCACGTCGTCCTCGTCGAAGCGCACGGCCTTGCCGCCGTCGGAGAACAGCATCACGTCGTGGCGGCCGTCGGTCAGCGCGGCGCCGATCAGGTAGTCGCCCTCGTCCAGGCCGACGGCGATGATGCCGGCCTTGCGCGGGTTGCTGAACTCGTCCAGCGGCGTCTTCTTCACCGTGCCCAGCGCGGTCGACATGAAGACGTAGTGGTCGGCCGGGAAGCTGCGGAACTCGCCGGTCAGCGGCAGCACGACGGTGATCTTCTCGCCGGGCTGCAGCGGGAACATGTTGACGATCGGCTTGCCGCGCGAGTTGCGCGAGCCCTGCGGCACTTCCCAGACCTTGAGCCAGTAGACGCGGCCGCGATCCGAGAAGCACAGGATCCAGTCGTGCGTGTTGGCGATGAAGAGCTGGTCGATCCAGTCGTCGTCCTTGGTCTGCGTCGCCTGCTTGCCGCGGCCGCCGCGGCGCTGGGCGCGGTACTCGGTCAGCGGCTGGCTCTTGATGTAACCGGTGTGGCTGAGCGTGACGACCATGTCGGTCGGCGTGATCAGGTCCTCGGTGCCGAGCTCGAGGGCGTTGCGCTCGATGACGCTGCGGCGCGCGCCGACCTTGGCCTGGCCGAACTCCTGGCGCAGCGCGTTCAGCTCCTCGACGAGGATCGCGGTCACGCGCTCGGGACGGGCGAGGATGTCCAGCAAGTCGGCGATCTGCGACATGACCTCGCGGTACTCGCCGATGATCTTGTCCTGCTCCAGGCCGGTGAGGCGCTGCAGCCGCATCTGCAGGATTTCCTGCGCCTGGTCCTCGGACAGCCGGTACAGGCCGTCGGCCTGCAGGCCGTAGCCCGCGGGCAGGCCCTCGGGGCGGTAGGCGGCGCGGCCGCCGGCCGTCGACTCCTCGGCACGCGCGAGCATCTCGCGCACCATCGAGCTGTCCCAGGCCTTGGACATCAGCGCGGCCTTCGCCACCGGCGGCGTCGGGCTGGTCTTGATGGTCTCGATGAACTCGTCGATGTTGGCCAGCGCCACCGCCAGGCCTTCGAGCACGTGGCCGCGCTCGCGCGCCTTGCGCAGCTCGTAGACCGTGCGGCGGGTGACGACCTCGCGGCGGTGCTCGAGGAAGATGTCGAGCAGCTGCTTCAGGTTGCACAGGCGCGGCTGGCCGTCGACCAGCGCGACCATGTTGATGCCGAAGCTGTCCTGCAGCTGGGTCTGCTTGTAGAGGTTGTTGAGGACGACCTCGGGGACCTCGCCGCGCTTCAGCTCGATGACCACGCGCATCCCGGACTTGTCGCTCTCGTCCTGGATGTGGCTGATGCCTTCGATCTTCTTTTCGTTGACGAGCTCGGCGATGCGCTCGAGCAGCGTCTTCTTGTTCACCTGGTACGGGATCTCGTCGACGATGATCGCCTGACGCTGCCCGCGGTCGATGTCCTCGAAGTGGCACTTGGCGCGCATCACGACTCGCCCGCGCCCGGTGCGGTAGCCCTCGCGCACGCCTTCGAGGCCGTAGATGATGCCGGCGGTCGGGAAGTCCGGCGCCGGCACGATCTCCATCAGCTCCTCGATCGTCGCCTCGGGCACCTTCAGCAGGTGCAGGCAGGCGTCGACGATCTCGTTGAGGTTGTGCGGCGGGATGTTGGTCGCCATGCCGACCGCGATGCCGGCCGAGCCGTTGACGAGCAGGTTCGGCAGCCGCGCCGGCAGCACCGTCGGCTCCTTTTCGGAGCCGTCGTAGTTCGGGGCGAAATCGACCGTTTCCTTGTCGATGTCCTCGAGCATCTCGTGGGCGATCTTCGCCAGGCGGATCTCGGTGTAGCGCATCGCCGCGGCGCTGTCGCCGTCGACCGAGCCGAAGTTGCCCTGGCCGTCGACGAGCATGTGGCGCAGGCTGAAGTCCTGCGCCATGCGCACGATGGTGTCGTAGACCGCGGTGTCGCCGTGCGGGTGGTACTTACCGATGACGTCGCCGACGATGCGCGCGCTCTTCTTGTACGGCCGGTTCCAGTGGTTGGACAGCTCGTGCATCGCGTACAGGACACGACGGTGCACGGGCTTGAGGCCGTCCCGGGCGTCGGGGAGGGCGCGTCCGACGATCACGCTCATCGCGTAGTCGAGGTACGAACGCCGCATCTCCTCTTCGAGACTGATCGGCAGGGTTTCCTTGGCGAACTGGGACATGCGTAACCGCGCGGCGCGCGAGCAAGAGCGGCCGGGCCGGAGCGGCCTGGCACGGGACGGGAGATTCTACGGTGCGGCGCTTGTCGTGGCAGCGCAACAGCGGGTCGAGCACGCCCAAGCACAGGGGTGAGAATGCAGGCGCGTCCGTGCCCTATGGCACAATCGTTCGCAGGTGGTAAGTACCCGGCGTGTCGGGATTTGCCCGGAGTTCAGGCTTTCGGTTTGGACGTATCGCAGTTCTGCTGCGGCTTTCCTCGAGAGGAGAAACATGAAGAAACTGAACAGGGTGGCGGTGCTTTTTGCAACCGCTGCGCTCGCCGCCCCGATCGCGGTCCTGGCCCAGGACAAGACGATCGACAACTGGCGCGCCTCGGACGGCACCGTCTGGAAGAACGGGACGAACGAGCTCTGCTGGCGTGACAGCAACTGGACCCCGGCCACTGCCGCGGCCGAGTGCGATGGTGCGTTGAAGCCCCCGGCGCCGGCCCCGGCGCCCAAGGTCGTGGCGCCCCCGCCGCCCCCGCCGCCGCCCCCGCCGCCGCCGGCTCCGGTCAGCGAGAAGGTCACCTTCGCCGCTGACGCGTTCTTCGACTTCGACAAGGCTGTCCTGAAGCCCGAAGCGAAGGCGAAGCTTGACGACTTGGCCGCCAAGGCCAAGGCCGTCAACCTGGAAGTCGTCATCGCCGTGGGTCACACCGACGCCACGGGTCCGGATGGCTACAACCAGAAGCTGTCGGTCAAGCGCGCCGACGCCGTGAAGGCCTATCTGGTCGATCAAGGCATCGAGAAGAACCGCGTCTACACCGAAGGCAAGGGCGAGAAGCAGCCGGTCGCCGACAACAAGACCCGCGAAGGTCGCGCGAAGAACCGTCGCGTGGAAATCGAAGTGGTCGGTACGCGTACCAAGAAGTAATCGCCCGGAACCCATCGGGTTCCCCGCATGAAACCCCGCCTCGGCGGGGTTTTCCGTTTGTTGCGCTTAGGATTCGAGCATGACCGTCAACGCCGACGCCCAGGAACTGGCCAAGTTCAGCGATCTCGCCCACCGCTGGTGGGACCCGGAGAGCGAATTCCGGCCGCTGCACGAGATCAACCCCCTGCGCCTGGACTGGATCGACAGCCTGGCCGAGCTGCGCGGCAAGACCGTGCTCGACGTCGGCTGCGGCGGCGGCGTGCTGTCGGAGTCGATGGCCGGCCGTGCCGCGCACGTGACCGGCATCGACCTGTCGACCAAGGCGCTCGGTGTCGCGCGCCTGCATGCGCTCGAGTCCGAGGTGATGAACCTCGAGTACCGCGAGATCGCGACCGAGGCGCTGGCTGCCGAGCGCCCGGGGAGCTTCGACGTCGTCACCTGCATGGAGATGCTCGAGCACGTGCCCGATCCGGCGTCGGTCATCGAGGCCTGCGCCAGGCTCGCCAAGCCCGGCGGCTGGGTGTTCTTCTCGACGCTCAACCGCAACCCCAAGGCCTTCCTGTTCGCGATCGTCGGCGCCGAGTACGTGCTGAAGATGCTGCCGCGCGGCACGCACGAGTACGAACGTTTCATCCGCCCGAGCGAACTCGCGCGCTGGTGCCGCGACGCCGGCCTGACGCCGGCCGGCAGCCGAGGCCTGCAATACAACCCGCTGACCAAGCGCTACTGGCTGTCCGACGACACCAGCGTCAACTACCTCGTCGCGACGCGGAAGCCCGGCTGATGGCGCGTGCCGAGGTGGTGCTGTTCGACCTCGACGGCACCCTGGTCGACAGCGCGCCCGATCTGGCCGGCGCGGCCAACGACCTGCGCATCGCTCGCGGGCTCGCCCCGCTGCCGTACGAGCGCCTGCGGCCGATGGTCGGCACCGGCGCGCGTGGCATGGTCGGCGCCGCCTTCGGCCTGGCGCCTGGTGACGAAGGTTTCGAGCCGCTGCGCGACGCCTTTCTCGCGCGTTACGCCGAGCGTCTGCTGCAGGCCACCTGCGTCTTCGAGCACGTCGAGCCGGTGCTCGCGGCGCTCGACGGCGCCGGCCTGCGCTGGGGCATCGTGACGAACAAGGCGATGCGCTACGCCGAGCCCGTCGTGCGCGGGCTGGCGCTGCAGAGCCGTGCTGCAGCGCTGATCGCCGGCGACACCACGCCTCACGCCAAGCCTCACCCCGAGCCGCTGTGGGAGGCGGCACGCCGCCTGGGCGTCGCGCCAGAGCGTTGCGTCTACGTCGGCGACGACCACCGCGACATCGTCGCCGGCCGCGCCGCCGGCATGCACACGCTGGCCGCCGGCTGGGGCTACCTGGGTTGCGGCGAGCCGATTCACGCCTGGGGCGCCGATGCGGTGCTCGAAGAACCCTTCGCGCTCTTGAACTGGCTGGATCTGGCCTAAACTAGGCACCTCAGGGACCGACCTGGCTTCGACGTGGGTGCGGAGTCGGCGCGGGGCATGCCGAGCACCAGTTCGCTCGTAAATCCACTGGAAACAAAGTAACTGCGAACGACGAACGTTTCGCCCTCGCCGCTTAACACCGGTGAGCCTCGCAACAGTTGGCCGATGGGCTGGGTCTGAGGCGGCAACGCCGAAGACTGCGAGGTCATTCACATTGGCTCGTCCCGCGCCGGGTCACTCGGTGCGGGCCTAAAACCAAGTGACTCGGGGAACGGATAGCGTGCTGCTGCGCGATCCGGGCCCTCAAACTCAAATCAGCCAGCTACGCATGTAGAACCGTCCGGCGATGGCTTGCGGACGGGGGTTCGATTCCCCCCGGTTCCACCATCTAAGGCTCCGCAAGGGGCCGCAAAGCAAGAAGGCGCTAAGTAAATCAACGACTTAGCGCCTTTTTCATGTCCGCATGAGACCGGACGAGCCCGCTTGCAGCCGGGCATCGTGTGTGTAGCTTCTGGTGTAACTGGGCCCGGTGTGTGTAGCTCTCCGGTAGAGTTACACGCATGGCTACCGATACCCTGACCGACAAGGCTATCCGCGCCGCGCTGAAGCGCGCGGCCGAGTCCGGCAAGCTCGAACGACTGCCCGACGGTGCGGGGCTGCGCCTCGACGCGCAACCCACCGGCGCCGGCTGGTGGAGGTTCCGCTACCGCTTCGGCGGCGCTCCGCGGATGCTGTCGCTCGGCGTCTACCCTGAGGTGCCTCTGGCGCTGGCTCGGCAGCGGCGCGACGAAGCGCGCGCGGTGCTGGCCGCCGGCCGCGATCCCAGCGCGCAGCGCAAGGCCGAGAAGGTCGAGCGCGCCGAGCTCGCAGCCGCGCATGCGCTGGAGGACGCCGGCTTGCCGCCGACCGGCAGCTTCGAGGCAGTCGCGCGCGAGTGGCTGGAGCTGGTCCATGCGGTGAAGTGCAGCACAGGGCACGCCGAGCGAACCCGCATCCGGCTTGAGCAAGACGCCTTCCCCTGGATCGGTCGCCGGCCGATCGCAGAGATCGAGGCGCCCGAACTGCTGAAGACCCTGCGCCGTGTCGTCGATCGGGGCGCAGTCGAGACCGCGCACCGGCTGAAGGACGCCTGCGGGCAGGTGTTCCGTTACGGCATCGCGACCGGGGCATGCGGCCGCAACCCGGCGGCGGATCTCCGCGATGCGCTGCCGCCGGTGCTGACGCGCCACCATGCCGCCGTCATCGAGCCCGCGAAGGCCGGCGAGTTGCTGCGCGCGATGGCCGACTACCACGGGCACCCCATCACCCGCGCGGCGCTGGCGCTGTCGGCGCTGCTGATGCTGCGGCCAGGCGAGCTGCGCCAGCTCGAATGGGCCTGGGTCGACTTCGACGCGGCGACGCTGACCGTCCCGCCCGCGCTGATGAAGCGGAAGAAGGCCGACAAGATGAGCGGGGCGCCGCACGTCGTCCCGCTGGCGCCCCAGGCGCTGGCGGTCTTCCGCGGGTTGCATCCTCTGACCGGCGCCGGCCGCTACTGCTTCCCGAGTCTGCAGACGAAGGATCGGCCGATGAGTGAGAACACGGTGAACGTGGCACTTCGCCGGCTCGGCTTCGACCGCGAGACGGCGACCGCGCACGGCTTCCGGGCGATGGCTCGAACGATGGCCGTGGAGCGGCTGGGCGTGGCGCCGGAAGTCGTGGAGGCACAACTGGCGCACGCGGTCGCCGGCCCCCTCGGGCGTGCCTATGACCGGACGCAGTTCGTCGACCAGCGGCGCGAGCTGATGGCTCGATGGGCCGACTACCTGGACCGCCTGCGCGACGGGGCACAGGTGATAGCGCTGCCGGCTCGCTCCACAGGATGACGAACCGCGCCAGCCGGGCACGCTGGCTCCGGCACCGCGGCGGAACCGCGGCAAGGCGGCCACCAGGGCCGCTCCCGACGCCGTCCGCCATTCGGCTTGGCAAGACGCGGGGAGGACGCGAGCCAACTACGCAGCTACTCTCGGAGGAGATACATGAAAGAGCATGGAGTCGGTGACGACTCGGCGCTGGCTTCTGGATGCGAGGCCGGGGTAGATGTCGAGAGCACCTCGTCGCCCGCCGCTGGGCTCAGCACCGCGCCTGAGAATCACGCCGCGGTCTTGCTTGAGGAAGAGCGCCGGCGCCGCGCCGACTTCCGCGAGCAAGTACTGTGGGCGTTCTGCAGGTACGCCGCGCGCAGGGCGGATGTCGAGTCTGGACGTCTCCTGCCAGATGCTCCGATAGAACCCGCGGAGCAGGCGCGAGCGCGAGCAGACGAAGAGCTTGTCCTTGCGAACTATCAGCTCGCGATTGAGGAGGCCAGGCGCCTTCTTTGCACCCGCGCGGAACGCGAGTGGTCGCACGAGTACGTCATGCAGCGCGCGGCTGAATACGAAGCATCGCTCAATGAACTCGCCGAGGTGACTCAACGGAGCTTCGATCAAGCAGTCCCCAATGACCCGCGATTCGGCTTGCAAGCTGCGTCATGGGCCAAGTGGCGAGAACGCACCCATGCATACCTGTGGGAGTGCGTCGCCTTGAGTCTCGACTACGAGCCCCAGACACCGCTGCGCCTGCAGTACTTCGTCGCGAAGCCAGATCACCCGGCCTGCAGCATAGACCGCGTCCAGATTTTTCCCCGCCTTGGCACCCTTCGACGGCTGGTCGACTTCAGCGATCGCTTGAACCACGCGAGCCGCTTCGTCCCGCCGGAGACGCCGCAGGACGCCGCTCTATTGGCCTGTGGCCCGATCGCCGAGGAGCGTTGGCGGACCTTGGTCGTACTGCGCGACTTTGCGCGGTTGGCGGTGTCGCAGGGATGGTCGATACCCCAGGGACTGAAGGAGCTCGCCGATCCGGCGGCGCCTGTGGAGGGCCGCTTCCAGAAGGGCGCGCCAGCGAACGATCCCCAGTCGACGACCTCGCCGACCTGCCCGTCACCGGCGACCGTCGCGCCAAGCGAGGCGGTCGAGACGGCAGTGCAGCGGGTACCCACGTCTGTGACGAGGCACAAGATAAAGCGCCGAGCCGCCCCGCTGGACCTCGCGTTCGAGAAGGCGCGGGCCAAAGCCGGACCGGGCGCCGCCTGGTCGGTGGTTTGGGATGAACTGGTGAAGGACGCGCAGTCGGAGAGCCCAACGCCCCCCCTGGTCGACGTAAAGGACGGGGTGGTCTTTTACGGCGTGGACCCGGCGCGAAAGCTGACGCGCGAGGCGTTTCGCAAGCGTATGGGACGGACGGCGCCCGGCCCGTAGCCGGACGAGTTCGGACGCCCGAGGACGCCCGAGGATGCCGCCGGACAGAAGACTTCGCGTCGCGCCGCCCCGCCGGTCCACTGGCCGGCATGACGCAACCGCACCATATCGGGCCACAAACGACCGGGAGCGCCCGCCCGACTCTTCCGACTCACTCAGCGCACGCGCTGGACGCGGTGCCCGCCCCGCTGGTCGACGTGGCGCTGATCGATGCCAAGGGGATCGTCGCCGCTGCCTGCGTGAGCGTGTCCACCTGGCATGAGCTGGTCCGCACCGGCAAGGCGCCGCAGCCGGTCATGCGCGCGCCGCGATGCACTCGATGGCGCGTGGCCGACATCCGCGACTGGCTGTTGGCGCGCTCCGTTGACGCGAGCGCCGCCGAGAAGGTCGATCGCGCTGCTCGAGCTGGCGCCGAGGGGGCCCGCCGCCGTCGTCAGCAGGCAGCACCGTCCACGTCGTGAGGTGCGCCGCCATGACGACGCACAAGGAAAAAGGCCCCCAGCGTGGCGAAGCGCTGGGGGCGAAGAGCCCCCCTTCCAAGGGCCCGAGGACACGAACGAACGAGGGGAATGGTGCAGGACCGCGGAGTGCAGTGCGCACCCGCCTTTCCGTCTCACCCAGGCCGATTTCGTGGCTGAGTGAAGCTCGCCCGCTGGCCACCAGCGTCCCAACTCTCGCCGAGCTGCAGACGCGCGCCGCGCGGATCGGCGCCACGGTGCGCGAGCTCCCGGGCGATGGCTTCGTCGCCGGTCGCAGGGGATTTACTCGCGAGCTGCCCGACCTTGCGTCGGCCGATGCGTTCCTGCGGCTGTTGGGTGCACCGGGAGGTGCCTGATGCGCGAGTACGCGAAGCTGTCCCCGACGTTCTGGACCGGCAAGACTGGCCGGGCGCTGAAGAGCAGGGGTATCGAAGGTGTCGTGGTGGCCGTGTACCTAGTGTCATCGCCCCACTCGAACATGCTCGGCCTCTTCTATCAGCCCGTCCTATTCATAGCCCATGAGACCGGGCTTGACTTCGAAGGGGCTTCGAAGGGGCTTCGGGACTGCATCGAATGCGGCTTCTGCAGCTACGACGAGGCCACGGAGGTGGTCTGGGTCCACGGGATGGCCGCCTGGCAGATCGCCCCTGCGCTCTCCTCGGGAGACAAGCGCTGCAAGGGGATTCAGAAGGACTACGACGACCTACCGGATAACCCGTTTCTGCGCGCCTGGTTCGACCGCTACCGCGATGCCTTCCACCTTGCCGATCGGCGTGGCCCTTCGCGCGAGCACGAGGCAGAGGCCGAAGGCCCATCGAAGCCCCATGCCATGCCCCATCGAAGCCAGGAGCAGGAGCAGGAGCAGGAGCAGGAGCAGGAGCAGGAGCAGGCCTCCCTGTCGGGGGGGCGCGCCAAAGCCCATTCGCCGCCGACCGCCGCTCCCGCCGCTGACGCGGCGCCACGAGCGAAAGTGGCGACGGCCAAGGGTACACGGCTCCCGACCGACTGGCAGCTCCCGAAGGCCTGGGGCGCCTGGGCGCTCGAGGAGTTCCCTCAGTGGACCGAGGAGAAGGTGCGCCGCGAGGGCGAGGCCTTCCGCGACCACTGGTGCGCGAAGCCGGGGAGGGACGCGACGAAGCTGGACTGGAATGCGACTTGGCGGAACTGGTGCCGTAGCCCGCTCGCGCATCGGGACGACCCGAAGCAGCCACCGGCGACGGCGCCCGGCGCACCTCCGGATGCGGCGTTCATGAACCGAGCTCGACTCGCGGCCGGCCTGGCGCCGGTTGCGGCTGACGACAACACGATCGAGATGCCTGCCTGACGATGACGAACGCCGATTTCGAGGAGTTCACGACCCGGCTTCGCGCGATGTTCGCGCTGCTGAGCCATGGCCGCTATACGCCTGACGCCGACGCCTGCGGGTTGTGGTTCAAGGTGTTGGAGCCGTACCCGATGGCCGCTGTGGTCGCCGGTCTGGATGCGCACGTCCGCGCGCCGGAGACCGGCCGCACGCTGCCGATTCCCGGGGACATCGTCACCAAGATCGACGGCATCGTCGCTCGCAACGACAGCCGGCCCAGTCCCGAGGAGGCGTGGGCGATTGCGCTGCAGGCGCGAGACGAGGCGTCGACGGTGGTGTGGACGGACGAGATCGCGCAGGCCTGGGACGTGGCGCGCCGGGTGCTGGAGCTGGGCGACGAGGTCGGTGCCCGCATGGCGTTCCGCGAGGTCTACGCCAGGCAGCTTGAAGTTGTGCGCCGCGACCGGGTGCCGGCCAAGTGGCAGGCGTCGATCGGAACCGACAAGGCCCAGGCCGCCGAAGCGCTGCGACTTGCTGCGGCGCAAGGGCGGACGCTGCTCGCTGGCACGGCGGCCGAGGACGTGCTGTCGCTGCCGGCACCGAACGCCTCGATCCCGCTCCTGTCCGCAGCGCCGGACGACGCCGGCCCGGTGCCGGCCGCGAAGCTGGCGGCGCTGCAGGCCATCCGCGAGCGCCTACTGGCCCGCATGACCGCGCCGGCCGTGGCCAGCGACGACGCCAGGGCGAAGCGTGTAACGGCAGAACTTCGAGGTCGCGCCCGTCGTGCGGCGGACGCGTATGCGGTACCGGTCAGGGAGGAGACCAGATGACGCCCATCGCTGTTGAGACCATGCAGCTGGACTTCGTGCAGAACCAGCCCACGCCGGCGGAGGCCGAGCTGGCGCCGCGGCCGCCGCATCGCAAGCGCCGCAGGGGCAAGACCGCCTACGACACGCCGACCGACGAGAAGCGCGCGTGGGGCCGCCGCCTGGCCGAGGCCCGCGAGGATGCCGGGCTGTCGCAGACCGAGGCCGCGCACCGTCTGGGGTACAGCCAGCCGGTGCAGCTCTTGCTGATGGAGTCGGGGCAGCGCATGCCTCCTCTGGACGTGCTGATCGCGTGCACGCAGCTCTACGGCACCACGATGGATTTCCTGTGCGGGCTCGCGCCGGACTCCGACCGCGACCCGGCTCTCGGCATTCAACGGCAACTCGCTGCCGGGCTGTCGGCGGAGCTGCGCCGGGTCGTGGAAGCGATGTCGTCAGCGTCCGTCAACGTGGCGCGAGCGATAGGGCCCAACGCGGCGAGGCTGCGCCGGCTAGCGAGCCTCGTGCTTCAGGCGCAAGGCCAACTGGAACGCGTTCGGTCGGTTGCTCCCACCTTCGACGAGGAGGTTCGCGGCGGGTCGCTGCTGGTGCAGGCACTGAGAGAGGCCGCGGATGCAGCGAAGGCTGAGATGGCGGCTCTGGAGCGTCGCGAGCGCCAGGTGCGTCGGCGGGGCCTTGGCTCCGTGCTGGCTGCCGTCGGCGGCTTGAACCTCGACTGGTACCTGCACTGGCTGCCTCCAGAGCCTGGCAGCTTGGACGACGTCGGCGAAGAAGATGATGACGAAGAACCGAGCGTTGGAGACGGCGCGGCCAGGCAGATGCCCGACGGCTGAGGCCGCGATAGTGGCGCGGCAGACACGCACCCCGGGACGCCGATTTCCTTCTGTATGAGCGGCCCGTTTCGGCCTGCTCTAGGCGCGCGCTCACGCGCGCGACAGGTGCAGCAGGGGAAAGTTACGGCGGGCAGCCGCGTAAGTTTCTCCCGACGGAACCGGTCTCCTTCGACGTCAGGCGGAAAGGCCAAGGCGTGGGGCCGGCGTGAACAGGCGATGCTTCCGCACGACACGAACGCGGCGCCCGCCGCAGAGAGCAGTGAATGAGGAACACCGCGCGCAAGGCCACCACGGACGTCGTGCTGCCTGCTCAAGAGCCCCCAGGCAGCCCGCCAGCCCCGACCGCTGGCGGACGCGACGACGTACCGACCGCTGCGCTGCTGCCGCCGCGTGAAGAGGCGTTCGCGACGCTGCTCGCAAAGGGTCGAAACCAGACCGACGCCTACCTCGAGGTGTTCCCCCGCTCGCGCACCTGGAAGCGCAAGACGGTCTGGACGCGCGCTCACGAGTTGGCCAGCTCCGCCCAGATCCGTGAGCGGGTGCACTACCTCATGGCCGCCGCGGCCAAGGCCAACGAGGTCGACGTCGCGCTGGTCCTGAAGGAGTATCTGACCCGGCTGCGCGCCGACCCGCGCGAGCTGACCGAGATTCGGGTGTCGGCGTGCCGGTACTGCTGGGGCGCTGGCCACCGACGGCAGTTCACCGACGGCGAACTCGAAGACGCCCGGGCCCGGCATGCTGATCTGCGCACGGCGTGCATCGCGACCGGCAAGGACGATCCGGGCCCGTTCGACGAGCGCGGTGGCGGCGGCTACTCGCGCGCGCTGAAGCCGAACGTGGACTGCCCGACCTGCGGCGGTGACGGCGAATCGCGGGTGCGGCTGCGCGACTCCAGCACCTACAGCGCCGGCGCGCTGGCGCTCTTCAACGGCGTGAAGGAGACGAAGGACGGCATCGAGGTGAAGCTGTCCGACCGCGACCACGCGCTGATGCAGCTCGCCCGGCACGTCAACTTCTTCGAGCAGGACAACGCACGCGACCTGAACCTCACGGTCGACGTCGCCGAGCTCGACGCCTTCTACGACGAGGCCATGCGCAAGTCTCGCGAGGCCGGCGAACGTGCTCGGGCGCGCGGCAGGGCGATCGCGGCAGAGGCGGCAGGTCTCCGGGAACCGGCCGCGGACGGCTGACAGAGCCCGACAGCGTGACGTCGGAGTTCCAGCCGGGCCCGTTCCGGCCCAGCGCCAGGCCGCCTCGGCGGTGAGCTCCATGCGCGGCGGCATGCCGAGAGCGACGCTTGCCCGGGCCCAGCACGTCGCCAACGATGTCGAGCCCGGCCGCCAGCAGCTCATCCCGCTGGCCCAGCACGAGATCGCCGGGGCCACCGTGCAGACCGTCGACGCCCGCGCGCTGCATGCGTTCCTCGAGGTCGGGAAGGACTTCTCGACCTGGGTGAAGGACCGCATCGCGCAGTACGGGTTCGCCGAGGGTCAGGACTACGTCGTCGTTGATTCCCCGAATCTGGGGAACCAAACCGGCCGCGGCGGCGACCGCCGGAGCAGGGACTACCACCTGACCCTCGACATGGCGAAGGAGTTGGCCATGGTCGAGCGCAACGCGAAGGGCCGGGAGGCGCGGCGCTACTTCATCGAGTGCGAGAAGCGCCTGAAGGAGCGCGAGGCCGCCGGCGGGCGCCAGGTCGCCGCGCTGCCGGACTTCAGCAACCCCGCCGCCGCGGCGCGCGCGTGGGCGGAACAGTTCGAGGAGCGCCAGCGCCTGGCGCTGGAGAACAAGGCCCAGGCCGAGGCGCTGGACGAGGCTGCGCCGAAGGTCGACTTCCACGACGCCGTCGCCGACACCAGCAACTGCGTGACGATCGAGGAGGTGGCGAGTGCCTCGAGAGCATGTCTACGGCCTGCAGCACGCACGCGCCGACGCTTGAAAAAGAAGAGAGGCACCCGGTGGTGCAGGGAATGAGCCCGCGTCGGATGCCTCTCCAGCCGCCAGCAAGCTGGACGACGTCAGTAGTCTCGCACAGGACGGCGGCGACCGCACCGTCTCGCGCATCACGAGCGTGAGGCATCGGGAAGTTCGGCGCGCGGGTGGTGGTGAGTGCTGGCCTGACGTCGTCGGGCAGCACTCACGATGCGCTAGCGCCCGGTGCGCGCCGTGCTGAAGCCTGAGCTGGCGCTGGAGAGCGGCGCGCCGGCGGTGTCGGCGCAATGGCTGGCGTTGATCTCCGGCCACGACGCTCCGAGCGCTTCGTGCTGCGCGGCGAATGCCCGGCCGACCCCGCGGGCGGTGCCGTGGCGATGCTGCTCTGCCCTGTGGCTGCGCTGCTGCCGAACGCCTGCAAGCCTGGCCGAGGATGCTCGGTGGCCAATGCACGCGGCACACCGTGTGTATAACTTTGGGTGTAACTCGTTGCTATTTTGAGACGGCTTACCTCATGAATTCGAGTGACCCCGGTCCAAACCGAAACCCCGGCCGCGCAAGCGACCGGGGTTTTTCTTCGTCTGCGCGCGGCGAGTGTCAGCGCCGGTTCGACGCCACGATGCCGCCGACGATCAGCGCGAAGGCCAGCGCGTGGTACGGGTGCGGCGGCTCGCCCAGCAGCGCTGCCGACAACAGCGCGGTGAACAGCGGCGTCAGGTTGGCGAAGAAGCCGGCTATCGCCGGGCCGACCTCGGCGACGCCGCGGCCCCAGAGGCGGAAGGCCAGCACCGACGGCCCGACGGCGATGAAGACCAGCGCCGCGACGGCCATCGGCGACCACTGCACCGGCTGTGGCATCCAGATCGCCTCGCCGACGGCCGACAAGGTCGCCCAGCCGACGCCGAAGATCACCTGGACGAGCAGGAACTCGGCCCAGTTCCAGTCGGGCCGCTGCTCGCCGCGCATCGACGCCGCCGGCCGCGCCAGCTGCCAGCTGTAGCCGGCCCAGGCGAGGGCCGCGACCAGGATCCACAGGTCGCCGGCGACGAGCCGGATCGTGCCCAGGCTGGACAGGTCGCCGCGCAGCAGCACCACCATCACGCCGGCCAGCGACAGCACCGCGCCGGCCAGTTGCCCGCCCCGCGGGCGCTCGCGATAGAAGAGGGCGCCGACGAGCATCATCCACAGCGGGATGCTGGAGGCGATCAGCGTGACGTTGATCGGCGTCGAGGTGTGCAGCGCCAGGTACTGCAGCGCGTTGTAGGCGCCCACGCCGAGCAGCCCCAGGCCGGCCAGCGGCCGCCAGCGGGCGCGGATCTCGGCGCGGCGCTCGGGTGTGCCGATCGCGCGCCAGCCCAGCGGCAGCAGGATGGCCAGTGCCAGCCACCAGCGCAGGCAGTTCAGCAGCAGCGGCGGCATCACCGGCGCCAGCAGGCGGCCGAGCAACGTGTTGCCCGCCCACAGCATGGGCGGCACGGTCAGCAGTGCCGCGATCCGGGGTGTGAGCGTCATGCCGCGGGCCTCTCGGCGCCGCAGTTCCAGCATTGCTCGAACGGCCCCTCGACGATCTCGTGGCAGCGGGCGCAGGCCCAGGTGTGGTGCGGCGGGTGCCGCCACTCGTCGAGCAGCGTCTGCGCGCGGGCGTGCTCGTCGTCGGGCACCCAGACCTCCGGCAGGCTCTGGTCGGGCGGGATCTCGCCGGCGATGCCGCTGGCGAAGGCGCGCTGCACGCTGGCGGCGATGCCGGCGGCGCCGAGCTGGTCGGCCCAGAGGGTGGCCAGCACGAGGTTGGGGGCTTGGATCAGTCTTCTCATCGGGCGGGCGATCATGCCACCGCCGGTGTGGCGGTTCGGCATCGCTTAACCTGCGCGCTCGTCACGAGGAGAACACGATGCCGCGCGCGATCCAGATCTCCGCCTTCGGCGGCCCCGAGGTGCTGCGGTCCGTCGACCTGCCGGTCGGCGAACCCGGTCCCGGCCAGGTGCGCATCCGCCACCACGCCTGCGGGCTCAACTTCATCGACGTCTACCAGCGCACGGGCCTCTACCAGAACCCGCTACCGCTGGTGCTGGGCATGGAAGGCGCCGGCATCGTCGAGGCCGTCGGCGACGGCGTGTCGCACCTGCAGCCGGGCGACCGCGCGGCCTACGCCGCCGCGACGCCGGGCGCCTACAGCGAGCTGCGCGTGATGCCGGCCACGCAGGTCGTGCAGCTGCCCGACGGCATCGACTTCGAGACCGGCGCGGCGATGATGCTCAAGGGCCTGACCGCGCAGTACCTGCTGAAGAAGACGCTGCCGGTCGAGGGCCTGCAGCCGGGCGACTGGGTGCTGTTCCATGCCGCCGCCGGCGGTGTCGGCCTGATCGCCTGCCAGTGGGCGCGTGCGCTGGGGTTGCGCCTGATCGGCACCGCCGGCGGCGCGGCCAAGTGCCAGCTGGCGCTCGAACACGGCGCGGCGGCGATGATCGATTACACGCGCGAGGACTTCGTCGCCCGCGTCAAGGACATCACCGGCGGGCGCGGCGTCAAGGTCGTCTACGACTCGGTCGGCCGCGACACCTTCGACGGCAGCCTGGCCTGCCTGCGGCCGTTCGGCCTGCTGGCCAGCTTCGGCAACTCGTCGGGGCCGGTGCCGCCGTTCGCGATCGGCACGCTGGGCCCCAAGGGCTCGCTGTACGTCACCCGCGCGACGCTTTTCACCCACATCGCGACGCGCGAGCGAACGCAGGAGATGGCCGACGAGCTCTTCGATGTCGTCGCCAGCGGCGAGGTCCGGATCCGCATCGACCAGCGCTGGGCGCTCGCCGACGTGGCCGAGGCGCACCGCGCGCTGGAAGCCCGGCGCACGACCGGCTCGACGGTGCTGCTTCCCTGAGCCTGCGCCGGCCGGCGCGGGGCGATTCGCCGTGCCCGGGTGGCGGTGCGGGTGCCTTACTTGCCGCCGCGGCGCACGCGCAGGATCTCGTCGAGCACGAGGCACACGGCGCCCAGCGTGATCGCCGCGTCGGCAACGTTGAAGCTGGGGAAGTAGCCGCCGCGGAACATCGGCTCGAGGAAGCCGAAGCGGAACTGCAGGAAGTCGATGACGTGGCCGTGCAGCAGCCGGTCGATGACGTTGCCGACCGCGCCGCCGAGGATCATCGTCACCGCGAAGCTGAACAGCCGCTGCGACGCATGGTTGGCGAGCATCCAGACGATGACCGCCGAGGCGGCGACGCCGACCCCGACGAAGAACCAGCGCTGCCAGCCGGCCGCGTCGGCCAGGAACGAGAACGCCGCACCGCTGTTGTGCACGCGCACGATGTTGAAGAAGCTCGTGACGACGCGGGCTTCGCCGTCCTGGAAGTAACCGAGGATCAGCGTCTTCGTGAACTGGTCCAGGACGACGACGATGAAGGCGAGGCCGAGCCAGAAGGGCAGGCGGTTGGACGTGCGCGAAGACGTGGCCATGAAGTCGTGATGCGGGTGGACCGCCGGGGCCGGCGGGCGGGCCGCTACTGTAGCGCGAGGCCGTCGCCGGCCCCCGCGCGGCGGCCTCAGTCGAGCAGGGCTTCCAGCTGGGCTGCCATTGCCCTCACGCGTTCGTGCAGCTCGCGCGCCCGCTCGGCCAGAGGCCCGGCCTGCGTCGCGCTGGCGGTGTCGTGCTCCAGCTCGCGCGCATGGGCCTGCAGCGCGCGCGCGCCGATTGCGCCGCAGGCGCCGTGCAGCGAGTGCGCCGCGCATTTCCAGGCCGCGAGCCGCTCGTCGCCGCCGGGGGCCACCAGCGCCGGCACGCCGAGCGCGTAGACCTCGGCGAAACGTCGCATCAGCCGCTGCAGCACGTTGGGCCGCCCGCCGACCAGCCGCAGCGCGGCGTCGACGTCGATCTCGCCGAGCGCGCCCAGGCGTTCGGCGAACCCGGCGCCGGACGGCGGCCCCACCGGCGCACTGGCGCCGTCCGGCGTCGCGGGCGGCAGCCAGCGCAGCAGCGTGGCGTACAGCGTCTGCGGGTCCACCGGCTTGGCGATGTGGTCGTTCATGCCCGCGGCCAGGCAGGCGGCGCGGTCTTCGCCGAAGGCGTTGGCCGTCATCGCCAGGATCGGCACGGCCAGCCCGGTGCGCCGCAGCTCGCGCGTGGCTTCCAGTCCGTCCATCTCCGGCATCTGCATGTCCATCAGCACCGCGGCGTAGTCGCGCGCCTGTCCCATGCGCAGCGCCTCGCGGCCGTCGACGGCCAGATCGACCTCCAGCCCCACCGCGCGCAGCAGTTCCAGCGCCACTTCCTGGTTGATCGGGTTGTCCTCGACCAGCAGCAGCGGCCGGCGACAACCGCGCGCGCGCAGCGCGGCCTCGGCCTGGCCGCTGCCGTGCGGCGGCGGCATCACGGCCTCGGAGGCCGCCCCGGAGTGCCGCAGCACACGCTGCAGCGTGTCGTGCAGCGTCGAGGCCGCCACCGGCTTGAGCAGCACCGACGCGAAGCCGGCGGCCTCGGCCCGCTGGCGCATGCCGTCGTCGTCAAAGGCCGTGACCAGCAGCGCCGGGGCCTTGGCCGCGGCTGGCAGGGCGCGCAGGCGTGCGAGGGTCTCGATGCCGTCGAGCGCCTCCATGCGCCAGTCCAGCAGCAGCAGGTCGTAGGCCTGGTCGGCGGCGCCGGCCGCCGCCGCCTGCTCGAGTGCGGCCTCGCCCGACACCACGGCATCGACCTGCATGCCCAGGTGCCGCAGCCGGTCGGCCAGCGCCTCGCGGGCCTCGGGCAGGTCGTCGGCCAGCAGCACGCGCAGGCCCGCCATCTTCGGCACCGGCGCGGGCTGCTCCCCTTCGAGCGCCAGCCAGGCGCTGAACCAGAAGCAGCTGCCGGCCCCGGGCGTGCTGTCGGCGCCGACCTCGCCGCCCATCATCGACGCCATGTGGCGCGTCAGCGCCAGGCCCAGGCCGGTGCCGCCGTGGCGCCGGCTCGTCGAGCTGTCGACCTGCTCGAACGCCTGGAACAGGGCGCCGAGGCGGTCGGGCGGGATGCCGACGCCAGTGTCGGTGACGGTGAAGCGCAGCAGCACGCGGCCCTCGGCGTGATCGGCCTGTCGAGCCTGCAGCCGTACCCAGCCCTTCTCGGTGAACTTCACCGCGTTGGACAGCAGGTTCAGCAGCGCCTGCAGCAGCCGCGTCGGGTCGCCGACCAGACGGTCGGGCACCGCGTCGGTGTCCAGCACCAGCTCCAGCCCCTTGCGCTGGGCCTCGGTCGCGACGGTCTGGAAGGCCCGCGCCAGCAGCGTGTCCAGCGAGAACGGGATCGCCTCGAGCTCCAGCCGCCCGGCCTCGATCTTGGACAGGTCCAGCACGTCGTTGAGGATCTGCAGCAGGTGCTGGGCCTGGCCGCGGATCTTCAGGAGCCGTTCGCGTTCGGTGTCCGCGTGCGCGTCGCGCAGCATCAGGTGCGCCAGGCCGATGATGGCGTTCATCGGCGTGCGGATCTCGTGGCTGATGTTGGCCAGGAAGGCGCTCTTGGAACGGCTGGCGGCTTCGGCGCGGTCGCGTTCGACGACGAGTTCGGCGTTGGCGCGCTGCAGCCCGGCCTCGGCGCGCTTTTGCGCCGAGATGTCGATCGCCATCACGTAGAAGCCGTCGACCTGGCCGTCGGCGCGCCGGTCGGGCACGTAGTGCACCAGCAGGTCCTGCGGCTCGCCGCCGCGGCTCGGCGCACTGCGTTCGTATTGCTGCAGCTCGCCGCCGAATGCGGCGCGGATCAGGTCGGCCTGCGTCCGCACGAACTCGGGGCCCAGCAGCTCCGTCATCGACAGGCCGATGATCTGCTCCTGGCTCATGCCGAACCAGTCGCAGTAGCCGCGATTGGCGAAGCGGCAGCGCATCTGGCGGTCCCAGTAGGCGACGAGGCCGGGCAGGCTGTCGGCGATCATGCGCGCCGAACGTTCGGCTTCGGCCAGCCCGGCGATCGCGTGC
The DNA here is from genome assembly GCF_020966565.1 of Rubrivivax sp. JA1055. Lineage (NCBI taxonomy): Bacteria > Pseudomonadati > Pseudomonadota > Betaproteobacteria > Burkholderiales > Sphaerotilaceae > Rubrivivax > Rubrivivax sp. JA1055. Next base: position 148,696 of record NZ_JAJKFP010000002.1, read on the forward strand.
TTGAGCTCGAGCGTGCGTTCCTCGACCAGCTGCTGCAGGTGCAGCCGGTGGCGACGCAGCTCCTCGGTGGTCTCGCGGCGCTCGGTGACGTCGTCCCAGGACGCGACGACGGCGATCAGGCGGCCGTCGTCGGGGTCGCGCACCGGCTCGGCGTTGACACGCAGCCATCGCTGCCGGCCGTCGGGGGCGCGCACGCGCACCTCGGCATCGCGGCAGTCCCCGCTGGCGGTGATGACCTCGGTGAGGCGCTGCAGGCCCTCGGGCGACGGTTCGCCGCTCTCGTTCACCGGCTCCCAGCCCAGCTCGTCGAGCCGGCGCCCGCGCAGGGCCTGAACCGGCTGCAGCAGCAGCCGTTCGGCTGCCGGGTTGGCGTCGACGATGCTGCCGTCGGGGGCGCGCACGACGATGCCCTCGTTGAGCACCTCGAAGACCGAGCGGAAGCGGGCCTCGCTCTCGCGCAGGGCCTGTTCGCCGCGGCGCAGTGCCGTGAGGTCGCTGGCCACGCCGACCAGGCCGACGATGCGCCCGTCGCCGTCGCGCAGCGGCGCCTTCGTCACCGCCAGATGGAGCACGCCGTTCGGCGTCGGCATCGTCTGCTCGAAGGTCATGGCGTTGCCGTCGCGCAGCGTGAGCCGATCGTCGGCGGCGTAGGCGGCGGCGGTGTCGGGCGGAAAGACGTCGACGTCACGCTGTCCGATCAACTGCTCGCGGCTGAGCCCGCTGCGCTCGCAGGCGATGCGGTTGACGAACAGATAGCGGCCGTCGAGGTCCTTGGCGAAGATCGCCTCGCCCGCGTGCTCGGCGACGGTATCGAGCAGCTGCAGCGCGCGCATGCGCTCGCGTTCCTCGGCGCGTTCGCGTTCCGCATCGGCGAGCGCGCGGCGGTTGGACAGGCTGCGTCCGATGGCGTGGAGCGCCAGCAGCGTCACCGCCAGCAGCGCCAGACCGGCCAGCGCCGACTGCCGCGCCGGCGCGTCGATCGCCTGCTGGTCGATCTGCAGCGACAGCCACCAGTCGCCCGCGCCCAGCGGCAGCACGATGCCGGTCACGGCCTCGCCGCGGAAGTCGGTGGCGCGCTGCGGCTGCAGCGCCGAGGGGTCGCCGCGCAGCGCAGCCAGCGGCAGCGTCCCGGCTTCGGTGACGGCGACGGTCGCCGGCAGCCGCCCCTGCAACTCGGGCGTGAACCCGGCCCAGGGATGCATGACATCGCCCTGGCGCTGCCACAGCAGTGCCAGCGCCCCGTCGCGCGGCAGCGGCCAGCCTGTCAGGCCCGGCAGCAGCGTCTGCTGCGGGTCCTGGCGCAGCGCGACGGCGGCGCGCGCCGGCGTGCCGCTCAGCTTCAGCGGGAAGACGATGTCCAGCCGCAGCGCCTGTGCATCGGCGCCGCTGCGGTACATCGGGGTGTGCTGTGCCTGGCCGGTCGTGATGGCGCGCCGCACGGTGTCGCGCAGGGCGGCTGTCGGGGCTTCGTCGGGTGTCGCCGAGACGAGCAACTGGCCATCGGCGTCCAGCAGCAGGACGTTGACGCTGCGTGTGCTGTCGCGCAGATGCTGCAGGCGTTGCTCGAGCTCACGGCGTTCCGCGGCATCGGGCCCGGCGAGCGCGCGGCGGTGGAACTGGGCCAGCGAGGGGCTGGGCTCGAGCAGGCGGCCCAGGGCCAGCCGTTCGTTCAGCCAGTCGTCGATCTGTTCCGATCGAAGCCGGGCGACGGCCTTCAGCTCCGCCGCGGCGAGTTCCCGCCCGATGCGGAACTCGCGCAGGACCAATACCGCGGTGGCGGCGGCCAGCACCAGGAACGCCAGCGCCGTCCGCCAGACGATGCCGCGGGCGCCGGGATGTCGGGACGAGCCGGTGGGCCGGCCGCTGCTGGTTTCCGCCATTCGACACCGCCTCCCTTGTGCGCTGATGCGCTTGGCGGCGACGCGTTTCTAGCACAGGGCCGGCGCGCCGGCACGGAGGCCCCCCGGAGACATCCCCCGGGGATCGGGCGTCAGGCCACGCGCCTGGCCTCGCCGTCGCCGTACAGGTTGCTCGTGCAGCGCCCGCACAGGCCCGGGTGCGCCGGGTCGTGGCCGACGTCGTCGCGCCAGTGCCAGCAGCGCTCGCACTTCGTGTCGGTCGACGGCGTCACCGTCACCTGCAGCTCGTCGGCGGCGGCCAGCAGCGCCTTGGAGGTGATGAGCACGAAACGCAGGTCCTCGCCGAGCGAGGCCAGCAGCTCGTGTTCCTCGGCCGGCGCGCCGATCGTCACGTTGGCCTGCAACGACGAGCCCACGGCGCCGGTGGTGCGCACGGCCTCGATCTCCTTGTTGACGCGTTCGCGCACGGCGCGGATGCGCGCCCACTTCGCCAGCAGCGCGGCGTCGGGCTCGGGGAAGTCGAGGTAGGTCTCGGTGAAGATCGACTCGGTCGTGCCGACGATCTTCCACGCTTCCTCGGCAGTGAAGCTGAGGAAGGGCGCCATCCAGCGCAGCATCGCCTGGGTGATCGTCACCAGCGCGGTCTGGGCGCTGCGGCGCGCCAGCGACTTGGGCGCCGTCGTGTACAGCCGGTCCTTCAGCGCGTCGAGGTAGAAGGCGCCCAGGTCCTCGCTGCAGAAGACCTGCAGCTTGGCGACCACCGGGTGGAACTCGTAGACCTCGTAGTGCTTCAGGATCTCGGCCTGCAGCTCGGCGGTGCGCGCCAGCGCCCAGCGGTCGATCTCCAGCAGCTCCTCGGGCGCGACGGCGTCGGCCTTCGCGTCGAAGTCCGAGGTGTTGGCGAGCAGGAAACGCAGCGTGTTGCGGATGCGGCGGTAGGCGTCGACGACGCGGGCGAGGATCTTGTCGTCGCCGGCGATGTCGCCCGAGTAGTCCGAGGCCGCGACCCACAGGCGGATGATCTCGGCGCCCAGCGTCGACGAGACCTTCTGCGGCTCGATGCCGTTGCCCAGGCTCTTGCTCATCTTGCGGCCCTGGCTGTCGACGGTGAACCCGTGCGTCAGCAGGCCGCGGTAGGGCGCGCGGCCGTACAAGGCGCAGGCCAGCAGCAGCGAGCTGTGGAACCAGCCGCGGTGCTGGTCGTGGCCTTCGAGGTAGAGGTCGGCCTCCGGGCCTTCCTTGTGATAACCCTCGGGGTGCTGGCCGCGCAACACGTGCCAGAAGGTCGAACCGGAGTCGAACCAGACCTCCAGGATGTCGCTGCTCTTGGTGTAGAGCGCGGCGTCCTCGGCGCCCAGGATCTGCTCGGCCGTCGTGCGGCTCCAGGCCTCGATGCCGCCGGCTTCGACGATGTCGGCCGCCTGGTCGAGGATCTCCATCGTGCGCGGGTGCAGGTCGCCGGTCTCCTTGTGCAGGAAGAAGGGCAGCGGCACGCCCCAGCTGCGCTGGCGGCTGATGCACCAGTCGGGGCGGTTGGCGATCATGTCGCGCAGCCGCGCCTTGCCGTTCTCGGGGTAGAAGCCGGTGGCCTCGATCGCGTCCAGCGCCATCTGGCGCAGCGTGCGCGGCGCCTTGTCCTTCGTGAAGACGCCTTCACCCTCGTCCATGCGGATGAACCACTGCGCCGCGGCGCGGTAGATCACCGGGCTCTTGTGGCGCCAGCAGTGCGGGTAGCTGTGGGTGATGGTCTCGGTGGCCAGCAGCCGGCCGGCGTTCTTCAGCGTCTCCAGGATGACCGGCACGGCCTTCCAGATGTTCTGGCCGCCGAAGAGCGGGAAGTCGGCGGCGTAGCAGCCGTTGCCCTGCACCGGGTTCAGGATCTCGTCGGTCTTCATCCCGTGCGCGACGCAGGAGTTGAAGTCGTCCAGACCGTAGGCCGGGCTGCTGTGCACGATGCCGGTGCCGTCGTCGGCGGTGGCGTAGTCGGCCAGATACACCGGGCTCAGGCGGTCGTAGCCCGGGTCGGTGTCGGCCAGCGGGTGGCGGAAGTTGAGGCCACCGAGCGTTTCGCCCTTGGTCGTCGCCAGCACCGTGCCTTGCAGGCCGTAGCGCGCCAGGCACTTCTCGACCAGCGATTCGGCCAGCACCAGCAGGCCACGTTCGGTGTCGACCAGCGCGTAGTCCAGCGCCGGGTTCAGGTTCAGCGCCTGGTTGGCGGGGATCGTCCAGGCGGTGGTCGTCCAGATGACGACGAAGGCCGGCTTGGCGATAGCCGGCAGGCCGAAGGCGGCGGCCAGCTTGTCGGGCTCGGCCGCCGGGAAGGCGACGTCCAGCGTCTGGCTCTTCTTGTCGGCGTACTCGATCTCGAACTCGGCCAGCGAGCTGCCGCAGTCGAAGCACCAGTAGACCGGCTTCAGGCCGCGGTAGACGAAACCGCGTTCGATGACACGCTTGAAGGCGCGGATCTCTCCGGCCTCGTTGGCCGGGTCCATCGTCGCGTAGCGGTGCTCCCAGTCGCCGAGCACGCCCAGGCGCTTGAAGTCGGCCATCTGCAGCGCGATCTGCTCGGTGGCATAGGCGCGGCTCCTGGCCTGCATGTCGTCGCGGCTCAGGTGGCGGCCGTGTTTCTTCTCGATCGCGTTCTCGATCGGCAGGCCGTGGCAGTCCCAGCCGGGCACGTACTGGGCGTCGAAGCCCGAGAGCTGGCGCGCCTTGACGATCATGTCCTTCAGGACCTTGTTGACCGCGTGGCCCATGTGGATGGCGCCGTTGGCGTACGGCGGGCCGTCGTGCAGCACGAACAGCGGCTTGCCGCAGCGCGCGTCGCGCAGGCGCTTGTAGAGGCCTTCGTCCTGCCACTGCTTGATCCACGCCGGTTCGCGCTTGGCGAGGTCGCCGCGCATCGGGAACGGGGTGTCGGGCAGGTTCAGCGTCGCGCGGTAGTCGGGCGCGGCGGCGTTCGTGGAGTCGGTCATGTCGGTCGGCACCGGGCGGTGCGGAGGCGGTGCATAAGCGGTCGTCGAGGCGCGCGTGCGGGCACGGCGCGAGACGGCGGGGGCGGTCAGGCGCGAAGGCGCTGCGTCCGCGTAATTCGGTCGCGCGTCGTCTGCCGCCGCGTGGAGGTGTTCCGCCACGACGGGTCGAGCCGAACGATGGACAATCGCATCAGCCGATTCTACCGAGGCGCTGCTTTGAAGCTCCGCTCCCGTCCGCCGGCGCTGGCCCTGACACTGCTCGTCGCCGCCTCCGCTCGGGGCGAAGAGGCGCCGGTGCCCCCGGTGACGCCCCGCGCCCCGGCGGCCGAAGCGGACGACGACGGCCCGCCGCCGCGGCGGTTTGAAGGTGTCGTCGGCGTGCTTGCCTCCTGGGGGAGTTCGCACCATGGCCGCGGCGGCCCCGACGCTTCGCTCGAACCCGGCTTCTACCTGCGCTGGGGGCGGCTCACCGTCAGCAACGCCGGCGCCTTCGCCACCCGCCGCGCCGACGACGTGACACGCGGCCTGGGGCTCGACCTGACGAGCGGCAGCCGGCTGCGCACCCATCTCTCGCTGCGCTACGACCGCGGCCGCGACGACGACGAACCGGCGCTCGAAGGCCTGGGCGACGTGCGGGCGACCGTGCGGGCCCGGCTGGGCGCGAGCTGGCGGCTCGACGACGGCTGGCGCCTGTCCGGCGGCTGGAGCCTCGACCTGCTGGGCCGCGGCGGCGGCTCCTTCGTCGACCTGGGCCTGTCGCGCGAGCGCCCGCTGGCGCCGCGCACACGCTGGAACGCGTCGCTGCGGCTGACGGCGGCCGACCGCCGCTACATGCAGAGCTACTACGGCATCGACGAGCAGCAGGCCGCCACCAGCGGCTACCCGGTCTACTCGCCCGGCGCCGGGCTGCGCGACCTGCAGGGGGTGCTCGGGCTGCGCCACCAACTGTCCGAGGACTGGGTGGCACTGGCCGGTGTGTCGCTTCGGCGCCTGCTCGGGCCGGCGGCCGACGGGCCCTCGGTCACCGGCAAGACCGGCTGGAGCCTGGGTTTCGGCCTCGGCCGGCGCTTCTGAGTCAGCGCGGCTGGGCGGCGAACCAGGCGCGGGCGTCGGCCTCGTCCTGGGCGATGCCCTCGCGCAGCGCCTCCAGCGACGGGTAGCGGCGCTCGTCGTGCAGCTTGTGCAGCAGCTCGACCCGCAGCACGCGGCCGTAGCCGGCCTCCGGGCCCAGCGGCCATTCGAGGCAGTGCGTCTCCAGCAGCACACGCCCGGCGTTCTCGACCGTCGGCCGCGTGCCCAGGCTGGCGACACCCGGCAGCGCGCGTTCGGCCAGGCCGTACACGCGCACGACGAAGATGCCGCCGGCCGCCGGCCGGGGGTGCGGGAAACGCAGGTTCAGGGTGCGGAACCCCAGCTCGCGGCCGAGCTTGCGGCCGTGGATCGCGTGGCCGCTGATCGAATACGGCCGCCCCAGCAGCACCGCGGCGCGCTTCATGTCGCCGGCAGCGAGCGCGTCGCGCACCGCCGAACTCGACACACGCAGCCCGTGCACCTCGTAGCTCAGCATGCGCGCGACGTCGAAGCCCAGCCGCGTGCCGGCCTCGTCGAGCATCGTGTACGTGCCTTCGCGGCGCGCGCCGAAACGGAAGTCGTCGCCGACCAGCACGTAGCGTGCGTTCAGGTTCTTCTGCAGCACCTGCTCGACGAAGGCCTCGGGCGCCAGAGACGCCAGGCGCTCGTCGAACCGCGCGACGACGACGTGGTCGACGCCGCAGCGCTCCAGTTCGGCCAGCTTGTCGCGCAGCGTCGCGATGCGCGCCGGCGCGCGCGACGCGTCGCCGGCGCGGCGGGCGAAGAAGTCGCGTGGATGCGGCTCGAAGGTCATCACGCACGAGGCCAGGCCGCGATGGCGGGCCTCGTTGACCAGCATCGCGAGCATCGCCTGGTGGCCGCGGTGCACGCCGTCGAAATTGCCGATCGTCAGCGCGCAGCCGGCCTCGCGCAGGCCGGGGTGGTCGAATCCTCTGAAAACGCGCATGGCCGCGGATTCTCGTTCAAGCGCCGGCGAAGATCGCCTCGGGCTCGACCCAGCACCAGCGCCCCGGCGCCAGGTCGGCCGGCAGCGTCAGCGCACCGAAGGCGCTGCGGTGCAGCGCCTCGACGCGGTTGCCGGCGGCGGCGACCATGCGCTTGACCTGGTGGTACTTGCCTTCGGCGAGCACCAGGCGCAGCGCGTTCGGGCCGGTGCATTCGGCCTGCAGCGCGCGCACCGGCTGCGGGTCGTCGTCGAGCACGACGCCGGCCAGCAGGCGCTGCACGGTGGCCTCGTCGACGGGGTGCTTGGTCGTCGCCTCGTAGACCTTGGGCACGTGGTGCTTGGGGCTGGTGAGGCGGTGGATCAGCTTGCCGTCGTCGGTGAACAGCAGCAGCCCGGTCGTGTCTTCGTCGAGCCGGCCCACCGGCTGCACGCCGCGCGTGCGCAGCGGCGGCGGCAGCAGGCTCATCACGCTGGGGTGGTGGCGGGGCTTCTGCGAGCACTCGTAGCCGGCGGGCTTGTGCAGCATCACCAGCGCCGGCTGGCGGAAGGGCCACTCGCGGCCGTCGACCTCGAAGACGAGGCCGGCGGTGTCGAAGTCGGCCGCCGGGTCGTCGACGACCTGGCCGCCGACGCGCACCGCGCCGCAGTCGACCAGCCCGGCGCAGACGCGGCGCGTGCCGAAGCCCTGGGTGAAGAGGATTTGTTCGAGTTTCATCAGGGGGCGAATTCTCGCGCCGAAGGCAGGCCAGGCAGGCCGATGGCCGAACGCAGCGCGTCGAGCACGGCGGCGGCCACCGCTTCGGCGGCCAGCACGTGCAGCAGCGTGGCCGGCGCCGCCGGGCCGCGGCCGGTGGACAGGCCGAACAAGGTGTCGCCGTCGCTGGCGGTGTGCACCGGGCGGATCGTGCGCGCCAGGCCGTCGTGGCCGGCGGTGGCCAGGCGCTGCGCCTGGGCCTTGGAGAGCGGCGCGTCGGTGGCGACGACGCCGATCGTCGTCGCCCCGGCCAGCGGCGCGGCGGCGTGTTCGCCGGCGAGATAGCAGGCGACGGTGTCGCGCAGGCTGCGGCCGTCGGCGCTGCGCGCGCCGGCGACGAGGCGGCCGCTGGCCGGGTCGACGACGTCGCCGACGGCGTTGACGGCGACGAGCGCCGCCACCGTCACGCCACCGGCGCGGCGCGAGGCGGTGCCGATGCCGCCCTTCATCGCGTGCTGCGGCCCGAAGAGCTTGCCGACGCTGGCGCCGGCTCCGGCGCCGACGCTGCCACGTTCGAAGGCGCCTGCCATCGCCGCGTCGCAGGCGGCGTAACCCGCCGCCGCGTCGGGGCGCGCGGCCGGGCGCAGCCAGAGGTCGAACAGCACCGCCGCCGGCACGATGGGCACGATGGCCGGGCCGACGGCGACGCCGCGGCCGCGTTCTTCCAGCCAGCGCATCACGCCGCCGGCGGCGTCCAGCCCGTAGGCGCTGCCGCCGGCCAGCAGCAGCGCGTGCACGGCCTCGACGGTGTTCTCCGGGCGCAGCAGATCGGTCTCGCGTGTGCCCGGCGCGGCGCCGCGCACGTCGGCGCCGGCCACCGAACCTTCGGGGCAGAGCACGACGCTGCAGCCGCTCAGGCCGTCGGCCAGCGTGTGGTGGCCGACGGCGAGGCCGGCGACGTCGGTCAGGGCGTCGAGCGTGTCGTGGGGGGCGGACATGCCGCGACTGTAGCGGCGGGCCCGCCTTCGCCGCGCTGCGTCAGACGAAGACGCCGGCCGTGTCTTCCATGCGTGCGGAGACTTCGCCCAGGTGGTGCAGCGTGTCGCCGAAGGCCAGTTCCAGCACCGTCAGGCGCTTGAAGTAGTGGCTGCCGGCGTACTCGTCGGTGACGCCGATGCCGCCGTGCATCTGGATGCACTGCTGGCCGACGAAACGCATCGCCTGGCCGAGCTGCACCCGCGCCTGGGCGACGGCGCGGCGGCGTTCGGTGGCCGGCGCGCCGAGCTTGAGCGTCGCGTAATAGCTCATCGAACGGGCGAGTTCCAGCTGCATCTTGGCGTCGGCGACGCGGTGGCGCAGCGCCTGGAAGCTGGCGATCGGCACGCCGAACTGGCGGCGTGTGTTCAGGTACTCGACGGTCATCGCCAGCAGCCGGTCCATCAGCCCGACACCTTCGGCGGCGATGCCGGCCAGCGCGATGTCCACCGCGTGTTCCAGGCGCTCGAGGCCGTCTTCGGCGATCAGTGCGGCCGGCGCGGCGTCGAACACCAGGTCGGCGGCACGCGCGCCGTCCTGCGTCGGGTAGGGCGTGATCGCCGTGGCACCGGCTTCGACGACGAACAGGCCAATGCCGGCACGCTCGCCATCGGCGCCGGCGCTTCGCGCCGGCACGACGAAGGCATCGGCCTCATCGCCGGCCGGCACGGCGATCTTGGCGCCGGTGACGACCCAGCCGTCGCCGCGGCGTTCGGCGCGGGTCGCCGGCCGATCCAGCGCCCAGCGTGCGGCGCGCTCCTGCTGCGCCAGCACGACGAGCGCCGAGCCGTCGGCGATGCGCGGCAGCCACTCGCCCTGCAGTGCCTCGGGCGCGGCGGCCAGCAGCGCCGGCACCGCGAGCGCGGCGTTGGTCCACGGCGCGTGCACCAGGCCGCGGCCGAGTTCCTCGTTGACGAGCATGGCCTCGACCGGGCCGAAGCCCAGGCCGCCCTGCGACTCGGGCACCGCCAGGCCGGCGAGCCCGAGTTCGGCCAGTTCGCCCCAGACGGCGCGCGAATGCCCGCCGGCCTTGGCCAGCGTGTGGCGGCGCTCGAAGGCGAAGCCCTTGTCCACCCAGCGCCGCACGGCTTCGCGCAGCGCCTGCTGGTCGTCGGTGAAATCGAAGTCCATCGCGTCAGCTCCCAAGGACCGTCTGGGCGACGATGTTGCGCTGCACCTCGTTGGAGCCGCCGTAGATCGTCGTCTTGCGAAGGTTGAAGTAGCTGCCCATCAGCGGCGCCAGCGCGTCGTGCTGCCAGCCGGCCGCCGCGGTGTCGGCGGCCTCGTCGCGGCGCGCCACGGTGCCGGGGCCGCCGGCGAGCATCAGCAGCTCGGCCGAGCGCTGCTGGATCTCGCTGCCGCGGATCTTCAGGAGGCCCGCGATGTCCAGGCTCTGCTTGCCGCTCTTCTCGGCCGACAGCACGCGCAGCACCAGCATCTCCAGCGCGACGATGTCGACCTCCAGCAGCGCGATCTGGTCTCGCAGCCGGGCGTCGTGCCAGACGCCTTCGGCCTGGGCCAGCGCCTTCAGCCGTTCGAGCTCGCGCTTGGAGCGGTTGACCTCGGCGATGTTGGTGCGCTCGTGCGCCAGCAGCAGCTTGGCGTAGGACCAGCCCTTGTTCTCCTCGCCGATCAGGTTGGCCGCCGGCACCTCGACGTTGTCGAAGAAGACCTCGTTGACCTCGGGCTCGCCGTCGAGCATGACGATGGGCCGCACGCTGACGCCGGGGCTCTTCATGTCGATCAGCAGGAAGCTGATGCCGGCCTGCGGCTTGCCTTCGGTGGCGGTGCGCACCAGGCAGAAGATCCAGTCGCCGTGCTGGGCCAGCGTGGTCCAGGTCTTCTGGCCGTTGACGACGTAGGTGTCGCCGCGGCGCTCGGCGCGGGTCTTCAGCGAAGCCAGGTCCGAGCCGGCGCCGGGTTCGCTGTAGCCCTGGCTCCACCAGACCTCGCCGCTGGCGATGGCCGGCAGGAAACGCCGCTGCTGCTCGGGCGTGCCGAAGGCCATGATGACCGGCGCCACCATCACCGGGCCGAAGGGGATCAGGCGCGGCGCACCGGCGAGCGCGCATTCCTCCTCGAACAGGTGCTTCTGCACCGCGGTCCAGCCCGGGCCGCCGAAGGCGCGCGGCCAGCCGGCGACCAGCCAGCCTTTCTGGCCCAGGATGCGGGCCCAGCGCTGGTGCTCCTCGCGGGTCAGCGGCCTCGCGGCGCGCACCTTGTCGCGGATGTCGGCCGGCAGGTGGGCGCCGACCCAGGCGCGAACCTCCTGGCGGAACGCCTGTTCTTCCTCGGTGAACTCGAGGTCCATCGTCGTCTCCTCGCGGCCGTCGGCGGCCGGCTCCTGGTGGCCGGCTCGTTGTAGCACGCGGGTTTCGGGCCGCCTTGTCCCTGCCGGGACAGCGGCTTCAGCGGGCCTCGAGGCGCAGCACGTCGCTGTCGCGCTGCATCTTGAAGCGCGTCAGGAAGCTGTTGCCCAGCAGGAGCATCGGCATGGCCTGGGGCACGACGACGGCCTGCACGTGGCTGACCTCGACTTCGCCGACGCGCACCCGCGACAGCGTCACGCGGTACGCGGTGGCCGTGCCGTTGGCCGTCTGCACGAGGCCGGGCTCGCCGTTGCGCCAGGCGATGCCCAGGCGTTCGGCGTCGGCCTGGCCGAGCGCGATCAGCGTCGCGCCGGTGTCGACCATGAAGGTCACCGGGCGTCCGTTGATCGCGCCCTGGGTGACGAAATGCCCGCCGGGGCCGACGGGAATGACGATCTCGCGCGCGCCGGAGACGACACCGCCGCTGCCAGCCACACGCGCCGTGCCGCCGCCGGGGCGCAGCACCAGGCGCTGGCCGCCGACCTCGACGACCGCAGCGTCGGCGTCGAGCTGCAGCAGCTTGACGCCGCGCGCGCTCTCGCCGACGGCCAGCGTCACCGGCTGGCCGCCGACGACGAGCAGCGCCTTGCGCCCCATCTGGCCGGCCAGCGAGACGTCCTGCGCGGCGGCGGGCAGCACCGCCGCGGCCAGGGCCGTCGCCGCGATTCTGAGCGCTTCGCGGCGGCCGGGGGTACCCATCTCAGTCGCGGAAGTTGTTGAAGGTCAGCGGCAGGTCGGCGATCTCCTTCTTCAGCAGCGCGATCGCCGCCTGGAGGTCGTCCCGCTTCGCGCCCGAGACGCGCACCGCGTCGCCCTGGATCGCGCCCTGCACCTTCAGCTTGCTCGCCTTCAGCGCCTGCTGGATCTTTTTCGCGTGTTCGGCGTCGATACCGGCCTTGACCTTGACGGCGAGCTTGAGCTTGTCGCCGCCGAGCTTCTGCGGCTTGGCCGTGAGGTCGAGGAAACGCACGTCGACGTCGCGCTTGGCCAGGCGCGCGATCAGCACGTCGCGCACCTGTTCGATCTGGAAGTCGCTGTCGGCGTAGAGCACGAGTTCGCGCTCCTTGGCCGACTTCTCGGTGAGTTCGACCTTCGCGCTCGACCCCTTGAAGTCGAAGCGGTTGCCGATTTCCTTGTTCGCCTGGTCGACCGCGTTGCGCAGTTCCACCAGATTGGGCTCGAGGACGGTATCAAAGCTGGGCATGGGAAAATTCTGCCATGTCCCCCGTCGCCTCCCCGCTGCAGATCGAGTCGCGCGTGTCGCTGCGCGAGCACAACAGCTTCGGTCTGCCCGCCGTCGCCCGCACCCTGGTGCGCGTGCGCAGCGAGGCCGACGTGCGCCGTGTCGTCGACCACCCCGAGTTCGGCCGTGCCCCCAAGCTGATCCTGGGCGGCGGCAGCAACCTCGTGCTGACACGCGACGTCGACGCCGTCGTGCTGAAGATCGAGATCGAGGGCCGGCGCCTGGTGGCCGAGACCGACGACGCCTGGATCGTCGAGGCCGGTGCCGGCGAACGCTGGCACGACCTCGTCGCCTGGACGCTGGAGCAGGGCCTGCCCGGACTGGAGAACCTGGCGCTGATCCCGGGCACGGTGGGCGCGGCGCCGGTGCAGAACATCGGCGCCTACGGCATCGAGCTGAAGGACCGCTTCCACTCGCTGGACGCCGTCGACCTCGTCACCGGCCGCAGCGTCACGCTGGACGCGGCGATGTGCCGCTTCGGCTACCGCGACAGCGTCTTCAAGCAGGCCCTGGCGGGCAAGAGCGTCGTCACCCGCGTGCGCCTGCGCCTGCCCAAGCCCTGGGTGCCGGCGTTGGGTTACCTGGACCTGGAACGCAAGATCGCCGAGACCGGGAACACGCACCCGGATGCACGCACGATCTTCGACTGGGTCTGCGCCATCCGCCGCGCCAAGCTGCCCGACCCGGCGGCCATCGGCAACGCCGGCAGCTTCTTCAAGAACCCGGTGGTCAGCGCCGAGCAGTGCCGCGACATCATCGACCGCGACCCGGAGATCGTGCACTACCCGCTGCCCGACGGCAGCGTCAAGCTGGCCGCCGGCTGGCTGATCGACGCCTGCGGCTGGAAGGGCAAATCGGTGGGCCGGGCCGGGGTCTACGAGCGCCAGGCGCTGGTGCTCGTCAACCGCGGCGGCGCCAGCGGCGCCGAGGTCGTGACGCTGGCGCGCGCGATCCAGGAGAGCGTCTACGGCCGCTTCGGCATCCGCCTGGAGCCCGAGCCGGTCATCGTCTGAACGCCCGGCGCTCTACGCGAGCGCCGTGTCCAGCCCCATCATCAGCACGAAGCCGAGCATCAGCCCGGCGGTCGCCCAGCGCTCGTGGCCCTGGCGGTGCGACTCGGGGATGACCTCGTGGCTGACGACGAACAGCATCGCCCCGGCGGCGAACGCCAGCGCCCAGGGCAGCAGCACGGTGGCGCCGGCCACCGCCGCGGCGCCCGCCACGGCGGCCACCGGCTCGACGAGGCCGGAGGCCGCACCCAGCAGCGCGGCGCGGCCGCGGCTCATGCCGGCGGCGTGCAGCGCCAGCGCGACGACCAGGCCTTCAGCCACGTCCTGGAGCGCGATGCCGCCGGCCAGCGCGGTGGCGCGCGCCGCCTCGGCGCCAACCGCGGCGACGCCGATCGCCAGGCCTTCGGGGATGTTGTGCAGCACGATCGCCAGCACGAACAGCAGCACCCGGCGCGGGCGGGCGTCGCGGCCCAGCGCGTGGGCGTGCGGCAGCAGGTGTTCCAGCAGCATCAGCACGGCGGCGCCGCCCAGCAGCGCCAGGCCGATGCCCGCGGCCCGCGGCCCGGGGGCGAGGCCGGCGGCCTGCGCCGCGTCCAGCGCCGGGTTCAGCAGCGAGAAGCAGGTGGCGGCCAGCATCACGCCGGCGCCGAAGCCGAGCAGCGTGTCCTGGGTGCGCTGGGCCGGCGCGCGGGCCAGCAGCAGCGGCATCGCGCCGAGCGCGGTGGCCAGCGCCGCGGCGGCACCCAGCGCACCGGCGTGGGCGACCGCCGGCACCGTGGCCAACGCGTGCCAGACGTCGGCCAGCACGATGGCCGCGCCCGCGGCGCAGAGCACGACGCCCAGCCACTGCGCCGGCCGCAGCAGCCTGCGCGTGCCGGCCCTGTTCACGGCTCGGCCCGGTCCAGGGGCCGCAGCGTGAAGCGCGCCAGCCGTGCGGCAAGCGCCTGCAGCCGCACGGCCTGCTCGTCGTCGGCCACCAGCGGCCCCAGGCGCGCCAGCGGGCGGCTCGCGGCGTCCAGGCAGGTCAGGCGCCAGCACACCGGCAGCAGCGTGTCCTCGGCGCTGTCCAGCAGCAGCCGCAGCATGCGCTCGTGCACCGTGAAGGCGCGCTGGCCGTAGGCCGCCACCAGGCGCTCGCCCTGGTGGTGGAAGGCGCACAGCAGACGCGGCTCGTCGGGCTCGAGGCCGAGGCGGATGTGCATCGCGATGCGCTGCCAATGCCGCAGCGCGGCCTGGGTTTCGGCCGGGCACATCTCAGCGGCTCCGGCGTGGGATGGTGGGGAAAGCGGATGCGCTCATCGCGGGCTCCTCGGCGGGTGGGCACCGGGCCGGCCTGGACGCCGGCGGGCAGGGTTCTGGTTGGCGGCTTCGGTGACGCCATGAACCATGCTACATGAGAATAAGTCGCATTTGCAAAACAAGAGGCGGACGAATCCGTCGCCCGCGCGGCGTCGGCGGCCTGTCAGGCGCTGGCGTCGGCGTCCGCGGGCTGCGCCAGGCCGGCGGCGATGACCGCCTCGCGCGTGGCCGGCAGCAGCTCCTCGAAGCGCTGCACGTGGCGCGCGATCTCGTGCGCCGGCAGGTGGGTCGCACCTTCGTGCAGCGACTCGGCGGTCGAGGCCAGCGCGGCCAGCCCCAGGTTCAGCGCCGCGCCGCGGGCCGCATGCGCGCTGACCCGCAGCTCCAGCGGCTGGGCGTCGCGGATCGCCGCGCGCAGCCGCTGCACGAGCAGCGGCCCCTGGTCGAGGAAGCCGTGCACCATCGCCGCGAAACGTTCGCGCGGCATCGCCTGCAGCGCCAGCGCCATCGCCGCGGCGTCGAGCAGCGGCGGGCTGCCGTCGGCCTTTGGCTCGGCCTCGCCGGGCGACGGCTCGGGCCCGAGGTCGGCGGTGCCCGCGTTGCCGAACAGCCGGCGCAGCGAGGCCGCGAGCTTGGGCGGGCTCACCGGCTTGGTCAGGAAGTCGTTCATGCCGGCGACCAGGCAGCGGTCGCGGGTCTCGGTGAAGGCGTCGGCGGTCAGCGCGACGATGGGCACGGTGGCCGCGGCCGGATCGGGCAGCGCACGGATCGCGCGCGTGGCCGCGATGCCGTCCATCTCGGGCATGTGCAGGTCCATCAGCACGACGTCGAAGGGTTTGGCGCCGGCGGCGCGCATCGCGTCGACGGCTTCGTGGCCGTTGGTGGCGAACACCGCGCCATGCCCCAGGCGCTCGAGCAGCGCCGCCATGTACTGCCGGTTGACGAAGTGGTCCTCGGCGACGAGCACGTGCAGCGGACGCGGCGGCGGCGGCGCGTCGCCGGGCAGCGGGCGCGGCGACGCCCCGGCCGGCACGGCCTTCAGCGGCATGCGCAGGCGGAAGCTGCTGCCCTGGCCGGGCTGGCTGGTGACGGTGATGTCGCCGCCCATCAGCCGCGCCAGGTTGCGCGAGATCTCCAGCCCCAGCCCGGCGCCGCCGTGGCGCCGCGAGCGCGAGCTGTCGGCCTGCACGAAGCGGTGGAACAGCGTCGCCAGCGTCGCCTCGTCGATGCCCACGCCCTGGTCGCTGACGGTGAACACCAGCTCGGCCGCGCCGTCGCCGCCCTCGGCCTGCACGTCGAGCACGACGGCGCCCTGGTCGGAGAACTTGATCGCGTTGGACAGCAGGTTGAACAGCACCTGCTTGACGCGTGTGGCGTCGCACAGCACACGTTCGGGCAGCGCCGGGTCGGCGGCAATGTGCAGCGCCAGCGACTTGGCGTGGGCCTGCGGCCGCATCAGCGCCTCGACGTCGCGCAGCAGCGCGCGCAGCTCCACCGGCGCGGGCATCAGCACCATGCGCCCGGACTCGAGCTGCGACATGTCCAGGATGTCGTTGAGGATGGCCAGCAGATGGTCGGCCGACTCGGTGGCGGTGCGCAGATAGCTCACCTGCTGCTGGTTCAGCCCGGTCTCGCGCAGCAGCGACAGCATGCCCAGCAGGCCGTGGAACGGCGTGCGGATCTCGTGGCTCATGTTGGCGAGGAAGGCGCTCTTGGCCTCGCTCGCCGCCTCGGCGTCGCGCCGGGCCTGGCGCAGGTGCTCGGCGAGCTCCTCCAGCGCGGCGCGGCGGCGGTCGAGCTGGCGCATCTGGCGCAGCGCCAGCAGCGCGAAGGCCAGCGTCAGCGCCGACAGCGACACGGTCAGCCCGATGCCGACCATGTTGTGCTTCTGCACCGTGGCGTTGCGTGCCGCCACCTGTTCGCCGACGTGGTGCGCGGCGCGCAGCGACAGGCCGTGGATCTCGGGGCCCATCGCGACCAGTTCGGACTCCAGCTCGCGCAGCGCCTCGCGAATCGGGCCGCCGGCGGTGCCGGCGCCGAAGGCCGCGTCGGCGCGGCGGATGAAGCCGTCCATGCGGGCCAGCGTGGCGGCGAACTCGGTCTCGTCGGCCAGGATGCGGCCGATGCGCTCGTTGTGCAGCAGGCCGACGCGGCTGATCCAGATGTCGTAGCGCAGCTGCAGCGCCGCCGGGTCGAGCACGCGGCGCGGGTCGACCGAGCGGCCCCATTCGTCGCGCAGGCGCAGGTACTCGGTCTCGGCCTGGTAGACGAGCAGCACGGCATCGTCGTCGGCGACCTCGACCGCCTGGCGCAGCAGCGCGGCCTGGCGCACCTGCAGCCAGGCCACGGCCAGCAGAGCCAGGATCAGCCCGACGCCGAGCACGCCCAGCCACGTCGCGCGGCCGCGCCGCGCATGCGGCACGGTGGGTTCTAGCGAACCTCGATCGTGCGCAGCTGCCATGCCGAACGGCTGTAGTAGACGGGCGTGCGGAGCTCCTCGTCCGAGTCGAACGGGTAGATCACGAACAGCGGACCCTTGTCGCGCACCGCCATCGGGCGGTCGTCGAGCAGCCGGGCGACGATCAGGTCATGGCGCGCGGCGTCGTCGAACGGGATGTCGACCCAGTAGTCGTTCAGCGCGATCGCGCGCAGCCGGCTGCCGCGCGCCGCGGCGGCGGCGAGAACGTCGCGCAGCAGCGGGCCGGTGAAGCGGCGCGCCGTCGAGTACCAGGGCGTGCGGGTCACGAAGCTCGTCTGCGGCAGACGCTCGAGCATCGGCATGTCGAAGTCGGCGCGGGTGCCGGTGTTCGGCGACAGCACGCGCCCGGTGAGCGTCAGCACCACCTCGCCGGCGGGCGCCTCGAGGGCCGCCGCGACGCCGCACCACGAGCCCAGCGCCAGCGCCGCACCGGCGGCAAGCACGCGGCGGCGCCCTCGGTCGTGCGAGGTCGCGGCAGACGAGGCGGCGACGGCGGAGCGTTCGGGCACGTCCGGATTCTAGGGGGATCGTCCGCCCGGAACCCCCTCTTCGAAGGATCAGCGGCGCACTTCGTTGCGCTCGCCCGGCGCCGGCGTCAGGCCGTAGGGCTGCACCAGCTCCCAGACGTGCGGCGGCACCATGTTCTTCATCTTCGCCGGCTGCTCGCGGCGCAGGTGCAGCACGGTCTCGACGGCCTTCATCTCCAGCCGCGCGCGTGCGAATTCCAGCCCGCGCGGGCCGACCTTGGGCATCAGCCAGCCGACGATGGGCCGCAGCCAGGCCGGCATGCGGCGCAGCGGCAGGCCGCCGGCGGCGCGTTCGGTGTTGGCGAGGAAACCCTTGACCGGGCCTTCGCGCTTGCCGGCGCTGCCGGGTTCGGCCAGCGTCACCTCGTCGCCGAGCAGGCCGAGGATCTTCTCGCCGCGTTCGTTGCGCACCAGCAGCCACTGCTCGCCTTCGCCGCCCATGTAGCCGACGGTGATGTCGGCCAGCACGTTGCTGTAGTCGACGCAGGTGCGGCAGGTCAGCGGGAAGAAGTCGGTCGGCAGCTGCGACAGCGGCAGCTGCAGGAAGGGCACGCGGCGCTGGCGGCCGTCGTCGAAGCGGATCTCGACGTGGTAGTCGGCGCGGAACTCGAGGTAGGTGATCGACTCCGGCTTCGGCGTCAGCAGGCCGAGGAAACGGTGGAAGTTCTCGGTCGTGGTGTTGTCCGAACACGGCGTGCCGATGACGTAGAGCTGCTCCAGCCCCAGCTCCTGCTCCAGCGCCCGCAAGGCGTAGACCTGGCACGGGATGCCGATCACCGCCAGCCGCTTGTGGCCGGCGGCCACCGCCGGCTCCAGCAGCGACAGCAGCGGCGCGTAGCCCATGCGCATGCCGCGGCAGCGCGCCAGCTCGCCGGGTTTCGTCACCAGGGTGGGCACCGGGCGCCAGCGGTCCTCGGGGTCGGGGGCCATCGTCAGCACGGCGTCGACGGCGCCGGTCTCCAGCAGGCGCTCGGCCAGCCGCGTCGTGATGCCGGTCCATTGCGCGCCCTCGGACGGGCGCTTCAGCGCCGCGCGCCACATGCGGCGGAACGGGCCGAAGTACCGCTCGTCGGCCCGCGCCGGGTCGCGCGGACGGCCGTGCACGCGGGTCTCCATCGCGGCGTAGTCGGGCTGGATGAACTGGCAGGCGCGGCCGCAGCGGCGCGGGTCGGCGCTGCGCGAGACGCCGCAGTCGGTGCACAGCGTGCGGGTGGGGGCGGCGTCGTGGGGAATGGGGGACTTCAAGGCAGGGGCGCTCGTTCGCGGGACCGCCCGATCATCGCCCAAGCCGGGCCCGGCCGACCCGACCTGACGCAGACCCCCCGCAGCGGCGGGCACCGTCACCGGGAGCGCTCGGCCCGCAGGTGCTCGATCTTGGCCGCGTACAGCGCCTGCGCCTGCGGCGTCGGACTGGTCTCGCGCGCGACCTCGAGGTGCCGCAGCGCCTGGCGCTGGCGGCCCAGCAGCAACTCGGTGCGCGCGAGCCAGTAGTGGAACTCGTGGTAGCCGGCGTCGCGCGCCACCTCGCGTGCGAACAGCTCTCGGGCGCCTTCGAGGTCGCCGCGGCGCAGGGCCTCGATGCCGGCGTCGAACCAGCGGAACGGCGGCGCTTCCTCGAGCGCCTGCAGCCGCGCCTGCAGCGCGCCGGCCTCGGTTTTGCGGCCCTGCTGCCCGAGCAGCTGCGCGAGGTTGGCCAGCGCGCTGCGGTTGGCCGGTTCGCGCTCGAGCAGCGTGCGCCAGACCGACTCCGCGGCGTCGGCCAGGCCGCGGCGGCGGTAGACCACGGCCAGCGTGTTGTGGCCGGCCGAGAAGTGCGGGTCCTGGTTCAGCGCCTCGCGGGCGTGCCAGTAGGCGTCGTCGAGCCGGCCTTCGGCCAGCGCCTCGGCGGCGCGGTTGTTCATGAACATCGCCAGCACGGTGGCCTGGGAGATGCTGCGCCAGCGCAGGCCCGCGACCTGCTCGCCGGGCAGGAAGTCGACGACGAGCGCACCGTCGGTGCTGCGCAGCACCTGGCCCGCGGCGGCGGTCGGCCAGCCCAGCGACACGTTGACGTGGCCGTTGAGGGTCAGCAGGTCGCCGCTGCGGTTCCAGCTCTCGTCGACGGCGACGCTGCGGAACTGCACCGGCAGGCCGGCCTCGCGCGCGAAGGCCGCGGTCATCGCCACCAGCGACAGGCAGTTGCCCGAGCGCGCCGCGAAGGTCTCGGCGGCGGTGCGTGTCACCCCTTCGTAGTCCAGCGCCAGCGAGCGGCGGCTGTACAGCAGCTCGACCAGCGCCCGGCGCGGGTCCTCGCTGTGGCGCAGCCCGGCGCCGTCGAGGTGGGCCCGCATCGCGTCGTCGACGGCCAGCACCGCGGCCGCGTCGGGCAGGCGCGCCGGCGGCGCGAAGGCGGCGTCGCGGGTCGGCAGCGGCGTGCGCGCCGGCAGCGCATCGACCGTCGTGCAGCCGACGACGGCGGTGCAGGCCAGGAGGAGCAGGGCGAGGGTAGGGCGCATCGTGACGCTCCCGCCGCGGCAGCGCGGCCGCGGTGATCCTACGCCGCCGTCGGCCGGCGCGTGTTCACGCGGCCGCGGGGTCGCCGGCCTCGATCTGGCCGTTCAGGCGGGCCGCGGCGGCCCGCAGCTCGGGGTTGGCGGAGGCTGCCGCGCGGTCGAGCAGGCCGCGCGCGTAGTCGGCGTCGTGCTGCAGGCGTTCGACGTGCAGGAACACGCCTTCGTTGGCGAACAGCCATTTGAGGTCGATGACGTCGACCAGCTCCAGCGAGCTCCCGGAGCCTTGGGTTTCGGCATTCATCGCACACTCCCGCCTCGTGGGCTGTTCGTTCGACGCACGGCACCGGTCGGGCGCCGCCTGCACGATAGCGCCGCGGCCTGCCCGCCGGGCCGGCAATCGCTGGAGTCGGCTCTCCAATTCCGTCTGGTGAACTTTCCGCGGTTTCCGTGGGCCTGGACGTTGTCCGGACTCCACAGCGTCGCCGCCGGACGGCGCGTTAAGCTGCGGCCGCCGCCGGCCAGCCGCCGCGGCATCCGCCGAGAACGATCACGAATCCCATGGCCGACACCCCGACTCCTCCCGACCCCGACAAGACCTCCGACCGCCGCCACCGCGAGCGTGTCGAACAGCTGCTCGCCCGCCCGCCGGTGCGTGCGGCCGGCACGCTGGCGCTGACCGACCGGCGCCTGGACTACGCCGTCAGCGCCGAGTTCATCCCGGTGGCCGGCGAAGGTTTCGACGGCGCGCTGGCCGAACCGCAGGCCGCGGTGATGACCACCGCCTACCAGCTGCAGGGCGCCGCCGCCGGCTCCCGCCCGGTGTGTTTCGCCTTCAACGGCGGGCCGGGTTCGGCGTCGATCTGGCTGCACCTGGGCGCGCTGGGGCCGAAGCGGCTGGTCGTGCCGTCCGACGGCAGCATGCCGGCGGCGCCCTACACCGTCAGCGACAACCCGCTGAGCTGGTTCGAGCACTTCGACCTGGTCTTCGTCGACCCGCCGCACACCGGCTGGTCGACGACCGCCAGCGAAGCCGCACGCAAGAAGCTGCTGTCGGTCGACGGCGACGTGAAGGCCCTGGCCGAGGTCGTGCGCACCTGGCTGACGCGGCACCGCCGCTGGGGTTCGCCGGTCTACCTCGCCGGCGAGAGCTACGGCACGACACGCGGTGCGGCGCTGGCCGACAAGCTGCTTGACGGCGGCGTCGCACTCGCCGGGCTGGTGCTGGTGTCCTGCGCGATGGACCTGCAGAGCCTGTCCTTCGACCCGGGCAACGACCTGCCGTACACGCTGTTCCTGCCGGCCTATGCCGTCGTCTCGCAGTACCACGGCCTGCTGAAGGGGCCGCTGGGCGCGTCGCGCGAAGCGGCGCAGGCCGCGGCCGAAACCTTCGTCGACGAGGACTATGCCGCCGCGCTGCTGGCCGGCGCGCGGCTGTCGGACAAGCGCCGCGCCGCCGTCGCCCGCCGCGTCGCCGAACTCACCGGCCTGCCGCGCGCGCTGGTCGAGGAGAAGAACCTGCGCATCGCCGACCAGGACTACTTCTTCGAGGCGATGCGCGCCCAGGGCCGCCAGGTCGGCCGGCTCGACGCCCGCGTGACCGGCCCGATGGCCGCGCGCCGCACGCGCGACTGGGAGTTCGACCCCGGCATCGAGGCCATCGCCGCGCCGTACACGATGGCCGCGATGGCCTATTTCGGCGAGCTCGGCCTGACGACCGAGCAGCGTTACGAGACCCTGTCGCACGAGGCCCACCTGGCCTGGAACTGGAACCGCGGCGAGGCCCAGGGCAACGCCTACGCCAGCACCAGCCGCGACCTCGCGCGTGCGCTGCGCCGCAACCCGCAGCTCAAGGTCTTCGTCGCCAGCGGCCGCTACGACCTGGGCACGCCGTACAGCGCCAGCGACTGGTCGCTGGCCCAGCTCGACGCCCCGTCCGAGGTGCTGGCACGCATCGAGCATCACTACTACGATGCCGGACACATGATGTATACCCGGGAAGAGGACTTGACCAAACTCAAGGCCGACATCGCCCACTGGCTTGGATGATCGACTCATGCACATCGGAATCCTGACCGGCGGGGGTGACTGCCCCGGCCTCAACGCCGTCATCCGCGCGGTGACGCTGTCGCTGATCAACGAGTGCGGTGCCCGGGTCACCGGCATCGAACGCGGTTTCCTCGGCCTGCTGACACGTTCGTCGCGGCCGCTGGACACCGCCGCCGTCGCCGGCATCCTGGCCGAAGGCGGCACGATCCTCGGCACGCACAACAAGTGCGACCCGTTCCACTACTTCGGCGCCGGCGGGGCCGACTGCTCCGCCCAGGCGATGGACTACGTGCGCGAGCTCGGCCTGGACGCGCTGGTGGCCATCGGCGGCGACGGCACGATGGCCATCGCGCACAAGTTCGAGGCGCTGGGGCTGCCGGTCGTCGGCGTGCCCAAGACCATCGACAACGACCTGTTCTGCACCGAACGCACCTTCGGCTTCGACAGCGCGGTGGCCGTCGTCGCCGAGGCGCTGGACCGCCTGGCGACCACCGGCCGCAGCCACGGCCGGGTGATGATCGCCGAGACGATGGGCCGCTACGCCGGCTGGATCGCGCTCGAAGGCGGCATGGCCGGCGGCGCCGAGGTCATCCTGATCCCCGAGATCCCGTTCAGCGTCGAGGCCGTGGCCCAGCGCTGCCGCGAGCGTGCCGCACACGGGCTGTCGACGATCATCTCGATCGCCGAAGGCGCCGCGCCCGAAGGCGGCGGGCTGACCGTGCTGCGCACGATCGCCGACAGCCCCGACCCGCTGCGCCTGGGCGGCGTCGGCAACTGGCTGCAGCAGCAGCTGGAGCCGCGGGTCGACTGCGAGGTGCGCACGACGCTGCTGGGCCACATCCAGCGCGGCGGTTCGCCGACGCCGTTCGACCGCGTGCTGGCCACGCGCTTCGGCTACCACGCGGCGCAGCTCGTCGAGGCCGGCCAGTACGGCCGCATGGTCGCGCTGCAGGGCGACGCCGTCGTCAGCGTGCCGATCTCCGAGGTGGCCGGCAAGAACCGCCTCGTGCCGCGCGACCACGAGCTCGTGCGCGCCGCACGCGGCATCGGCGTCTCGCTCGGCGAGCAGTAACTACAGCAGCCGGTGCAGGTCGGGCGCCAGGCGCCCGACCGCCGAACGCAGCGCCGCGTCGTCGCGGCCGAAGTCGAAGTCCTGGAACTCGAAACCCGGGCCGACCGTCGCGCCGCAATAGGCGTAGTCGCCCACCGGCTCGGCGGTCTGCCACCAGTCGGCCGGCACGACGTGGCGCCGGCGGTTGGTGTCGAGCACGACGTGTTCGAGCGTCTGCAGGTCCGGCGACAGCAGCCACAGCGTCAGCGGCCCGCCTTCCAGCAGGTGCCAGACCTCGCAGGAGCGCACGCGGTGCCAGGCCGAGTGTTCGCCGTGCACGAGCAGGAAATCGATCGTCGTGATGCCGCGGCGCTCGCCGCGCGCCGTGGCGACGGTCTGCTGCGAGCGGTAGAGCTCGGCGTAGTGGCCGCCCTCGGGGTGCGGCTGCAGCTTCAGCTGGTCGATCAGCGCCTGGGCGCGTTCCGGCAGATCGCTCACTGGAGCACCCTTCGGCCTGCGGCCGGTCCCGCCACGCGGGACTGAGCGACGGACAAGTCCTGAGCGCTCATGCATCCCTCACGTCGGCCACCGGCTGGCTGCCGAAATCGGGGCGTTCCAGGTAGCGCAGCAGCTTGGCGGCGGCGGTCTCCGGGCTGTCGAGCATGCCGCCTTCGTGCAGGCCGACGAAACGTCCGCGGTCGGTGAAACGTGCCGGGTCGGCGCTGCGCAGCTGCACCTGCATGTCGGTGTCGATGACACCCGGCGCCAGCGACACGACCCGCGCGCCGTTGGGCCGTGCCGCCTCTTCGAGCGCGATCGCGCGCGCCAGGTGGTCCATGCCGGCCTTGGCGGCGCAGTACGAGGCGCTGCCGGCCATTGCGCGGCGGCCCAGGCCCGAGGACACGAACAGCAGCTTGCGTGGCACGTTCCAGGCCGCGGTGCTGCGCAGGAAGGCCGAGGCCAGCAGCATCGGCGCCTCCAGGCCGACACGCAGCGCGTTGGACAGGTCGGCCGCGCCGACCTCGCCCAGCGCCGCCAGCTCGGAGATCACGCCGGCGTTGTTGACCAGCGTCACCGAGGCGAGCACGCCCGGGTCCTGCGCGTCGAGCCAGGCCGACAGCCGGCGTGCGGCCGGTGCCGGGTCGGCGAGGTCGACGGTCCAGGCGATCAGCGCCGGGTGTTCGAGCGGCGGCGCCCGCCGGGCCAGCGTCAGCACGCGGTCGCCGCGTTCGAGCAGCTGCTGCACCAGCGCCAGGCCCAGCCCGCGCGAGCCACCGGTGACGAGGGTGAGGGAGGTCTTCATCGCTTCGAGCATACTGGCGCCGCCCATGAATCGTGTCCTGAAAAGCCCGTTCCTCGTCGCGCTGCTGGCCGGCGTCGTCGTTCTCGTCATCGCCTTCGTGCCCGCGTTCTGGCAGGTGCTGCGCGGCAGCAGCACGGCGCCGGTGTCCGCGCCCGAGGCGCCGTGGAGCATCGCCGCCCGCGGCGACAGCGTTTCCGCTTTCGGCCTGCAGCTGCCCGGCAGCACGCTGGCCGACGCCGAGCGCCGCTGGGGCGAAGGCCTGCAGCTCGCGGTGATGGCCGAAACCGGCCAGCCCGGGGCGCTGGAAGGTTATGTCGAGCGTTTCGACAGCGGCGGTGTCGGCGGCCGGCTGCTGCTGGCCACGGCGCTGGACGACGCCGAGCTGCTGCGCCTGCAGCAGACCGCCGCCGAGCGCGAACCCGCCGGCGGCACGCTGTGGCGCTACCCGCTGCGCGCCAGCGAGCGCCTGGCGCTGGGCGCCACCCCGCTGGTCGGCCTGAGCTTCATCCCGGCGGCCAACCTCGATGCGCAGACGCTGCGCCAGCGTTTCGGCGAGCCCGACGAGATCATCGCCCCGGGCGGCCGGCTCGAGCACTGGCTGTACCCGGCGCGGGGCCTGGCGATCGCCGTCGACGCCGAAGGCCGCGAGCTGCTGCAGGTCGTCGCGCCGGCCGACTTCGAGCGCCGGCTGCGGGCGCCGCTCAAGGCAGCGGCTTCGCCTGCAGCATCGGCCCCACGCTGAAGAACGCGCCGCCGGCGACGTGGTGGATCGTGCGCAGGGCCTCGTGCTCGGGCGTGAACTCCCAGCGCCCGGCGCGGAACACGCGCGCATCGGCCTGCGCCGCGACGACCTCGGCGAGGAACAGGTCGTAGGTCTGCTCGACGTGCGGCTCGCGCAGCAGCCGGCATTCGAGCCAGCCGACGCAGCCTTCGACCAGCGGCGCGCCGGTCGCGCGGCCGGCGAAGGCGCCGAGGCCATGACGCTCGAACTTGTCGACACCGTCGTGGCCGCTGGTGTTGCCCACCGTCAGCGTGGTGTCGGCCAGCGCGACGCAGGGGATGCTGAGCGCGAACTCGCCGGCGGCGTCGAGCAGCGTGCGCGTGAACGTGCTCTTGTCGAGCACGACGGCGACCTTGGGCGGGTCGAAGTCCAGCGGCATCGCCCAGGCCGCGGCCATCACGTTGCGCCGTCCGCCGTGGGTCGCGCTGACGAGCACCGTCGGGCCGTGGTTCAGCAAGCGGTAGGCGTGTTTCAGATCGACGTCTTGTCTCATCGTCTCGGGCTTCAGAAGTCGGCCGCGCGCTCGAAGGCGAGGCGTTCGCCGGTGACGGGATGCGGGAAGGCCAGGCGCTCGGCGTGCAGCAGCAACCGCGGCGCCGCGGCCGCGAGTTCGGGCGGCGCGTAGAGGTCGTCGCCGAGCATCGGGTGGCCGATCGTCGCCAGGTGCAGGCGCAGCTGGTGCGAGCGCCCGGTGACGGGCTCGAGTTCGACCCGCGTGCGCCCGGCCGCGCGGTCGCGCGCCAGCACGCGCCAGCGGGTCAGCGAAGGTTTGCCGTGCTCGTGGCAGACCTTCTGCCGTGGCCGGTTGGGCCAGTCGCAGATCAGCGGCGCGTCGACCTCGCCGGCGTCCCCGG
Source organism: Rubrivivax sp. JA1055 (assembly GCF_020966565.1). Lineage (NCBI taxonomy): Bacteria > Pseudomonadati > Pseudomonadota > Betaproteobacteria > Burkholderiales > Sphaerotilaceae > Rubrivivax > Rubrivivax sp. JA1055. Next base: position 174,751 of record NZ_JAJKFP010000002.1, read on the forward strand.
CGATCAGCCCGGCGACGACGGCGACGTAACGTTTGTCGACGCGGCGCTCGGCGAACGCGATCGACAGCGAGCGCTGCGCCGCCGCGCCGCGGCCGTAGACCATCAGCCCCGAGGTCGCCATGTCCAGCCGGTGCACGGTCAGCGCGTCGGGCCAGCAGGCCTGGGCGCGTGCGACCAGGCAGTCCTGCTTGTCGGGGCCGCGCCCGGGCACGGCCAGCAGCCCGGCGGGTTTGGCCAGCACCAGGCAATGCTCGTCGGCGTACAGGCAGTCGGGTGGCAACATCGGCCGCGAGCATAACGAGCGCCGTGGCGTGCACGCCGCAGCCGGGGGCGCCTGGGTTGACGCCTCCAGATCGCGCGGCGCACAGTGCGCGGCTGCTATCCACTCGCCACACAGGAGGCCGCCATGGAACATCGGGACCTTGCCGTTCACGGCCTTCGCCGCGCCGCGCGCTGACGCGCGAGTTCCGGATCTCCCGCCCGGCCACGCCGGGCTGCTGAAGTCCTCCGCCCGCCGGCCCCCGGCGCGCCGACAGGCCCTCCCCATCGAGCCCCGCCCGGCCTCATGCGCCGGCGGACCGGTCACGCGCGGCCGCCGGCCGCGCCACGGGACTTCAGTTCATCATGTCTCTTGTTTCCCCGCACGAGCGGCTGCAGGCCATCGGCCTGACGCCGCAGCTTCTTTCCTCCCTGACGTTTCCGCTGCCCGAAGGCGATGCCGCGCTGATGCGGGTCGCCGAGGTGCACCGCGACGGCCTCGTGCTGCACGACGGCGAGGCCACCGCGCCGGCACGCGCCCGCCCGGCGCTGCTGCAGGCGCTGGCCGCCGACGCCGACGCGCTGGCCGTCGGCGACTGGGTGCGTGCCGAACGCAACACCTTCGGCGAATGGTGGGTCGACGCACGCGTGCCGCCGCGCACGCAGCTCGCACGCCGCCTGCACGACGGCCGCGAGAAGGTCGAACGTGTGGTGCTGGCGAGCAACGTCGACACCGCGCTGCTGGTCATGGGCCTGGACCACGACTTCAACCTGCGTCGGCTGGAGCGTTACCTGGCGCTGGTGCGCCTGGCCGGCGTCGGCGCCGTGGTCGTGCTCAGCAAGGCCGACCTCTGCGTCGACCTGGCCCGGCGGCTGCGCGACGCGCGCACGCTGGTGCCGGCCGGCGTCGAGGTGCTGGCGCTGGACTCGCTGCACGACGACGTCGCCTCGCCGCTCGCGCCCTGGCTCGCGCCGGGGCAGACGCTGGTGCTGCTGGGCTCCAGCGGCGCCGGCGAGAGCACGCTGGCCAACGCCTTGTGCGGCGAGACGGTGGCGGCCACCGGCGGCACGCGCCGCGGCGACGGCCGCGGCCGCCACACGACGACGGTGCGCACGCTGCACCCGCTGCCCGGCGGCGCCTGCATCGTCGACACGCCGGGGCTGCGTTCGCTGCGCCTGGACGGCGGCGCGGGCGACGTCGCCGGCGCCTTCGACGACATCACGGCACTGGCCGCGCAGTGCCGCTTCCGCGACTGCCGCCACGAGGGCGAACCCGGCTGCGCGGTGCGCGGCACGGTCGCACCCGAGCGGCTGAAGAGCTTCGGCAAGCTGGTGCGCGAGGCGCAGCGCGACTCGATGGGCGCGCTGCAGCGGCGCGAGCAGGTCGCGCAGTGGAAGGCGCGCAGCCGCATCGGCCGGGCGAACATCCGTGCCAAACGCGGCTGATCGCCTTGCACCGGGGCGGCACCGGGCGCACAGTGGGCCGTCACCACCGCCCGGAGCCGCCCATGTCCGAAGCCGGCAGCATCGCCGTGCTGCACACGCCGCGTCGCCCGGCGCTGACGCTCGCCGACCTGCGCGGGCTGGTGCAGCTGGGTGTCGATGCCGGCATCGGCGTCGCCGGGATCGCCGAGCAGCTGCACGGCACGATCCTGGCGCGGCGCGCGCCGCTGGGCGTGCCGCACGAGGACGGCACACGCGGGCTCACCGGCTTCGTCTACCGCAACGTGCGCGGCGGCATGCGCCTCGTCGGCCGCGGCGTCGACGGCGTGCTCAAGCGCCTGGAGGCCGAGCCGCCGGAGGCCACCGCGGCCTCGCGCGAAGCGGTGCTGGCGGCGGTCAACGGCTTGTGGGGCGACCACCTCGCCGCCTCCGGCAACCCGCTGGCGATCCCGATGAGCCTGCGCCATGCCGGCCACCGCCTGGCGCCGGGCCGCGACGCGCTGGCGGCGGCCTTCCCCGACGCCGGCGACCGCGTCGTCGTGCTGGTGCACGGGCTGTGCATGAACGACCTGCAGTGGCAGCGCCAGGGCCATCACCACGGCTGGGCGCTGGCGCGGGCGCTGGGCTGCCCGGTGCTGAGCCTGCACTACAACACCGGCCTGCACGTGTCGCACAACGGCGCACGTTTCGCGGCGCTGCTGGAGCGCCTGGTGCGCGACTGGCCGGTGCCGCTGTCGCGGCTGGTGATCGTCGGCCACAGCATGGGCGGGCTGGTCGCACGCAGCGCGATCGTGCACGCCGAACAGCACGGCCTGGCCTGGCGCTCGCGGCTGCAGGCGCTGGCCTGCCTGGGCACGCCGCACCACGGCGCGCTGCTCGAACGCGCCGGGCATCTGATCGACTCGGTGCTCGGCGCCAGCCCGTATCTGGCGCCGTTCGCGCGCCTGCTGGGCGTGCGCAGCGCCGGCATCAACGACCTGCGCTGGGGCCACGTGCGCGACGAGGACTGGTGCGGCCACGGCCCCGACGGCCCGGCCCACGACCACCGCGTGCCGACGCCGCTGCCCGCCGGTGTGCCGGTCTACCTGGTGGCGGCGACGACGGTCGCCGAGCCGCGCGGTCTGCGCCACGCGCTGGTCGGCGACGGGCTGGTGACGGTGGCCAGCGCCTGGGGCGAGCACCGCGACCCGGCGCTGGCGCTGGCTGTGCCGGCGGGGCGCAAGCGCCTGGTCACCCAGGCCGGCCACTGGGACCTGCTGAGCCGCGCCGAGGTCGCCGAGGCGCTGTGCGGCTGGCTGGCCTGAGCTTCAGCGGGCCGGCGCGGCGACGAGCTCGTCGCGTTCGGCCAGCGCCGGGAACAGCCTGAACCAGGCTGCGGCGACGAGCAGCGTGCCGACACCGCCCAGCACCACCGAGCCCACCGGCCCGAGCAGCGCCGCCGTCGCGCCCGACTCGAACTCGCCCAACTGGTTGGACGCGCCGATGAAGATCGAGTTGACCGCGCTGACGCGGCCGCGCATCTCGTCGGGCGTCTCCAGCTGCACCAGGGTCTGGCGGATGACGACGCTGATCATGTCGGCGGCGCCGCTGATGCCGAGCGCTCCCAGCGACAGCCAGAACGAGGTCGACAGCCCGAACACGAGCTGCGCGACGCCGTAGACCGCCACCGCGCCGAGCAGCACGCGCCCGGTGCGCCGGCGCACCGGCCAGCGTGTCAGCAGGATGGACATCGCCAGCGCGCCGACCGCCGGCGCGCTGCGCAGCAGCCCCAGCCCCCAGGGGCCGACGTGCAGGATGTCCTTGGCGAACATCGGCAGCAGCGCCGTCGCCCCGCCCAGCAGCACCGCGAACAGGTCCAGCGAGATCGCGCCCAGCACCGGCTTCTTCTGCCAGACGAAACGCACGCCGGCGAGCAGCGTCTCGCGCGTCACCGGCGCGGCCGGCGGCGGCGCGTGTTCGTAGCGCACCGCCAGCGCCAGCGCCGTGCCCAGGCCGAACAGCGCGGCGCAGGCGGCGTAGACCGCGGCCGCCCCGGCGACGTAGACCACGCCGCCGATCGCCGGCCCGGCGATGATCGCCGCCTGCATGCCGGCCGACGAGAAGGCCAGCGCGCGCGGCAGCATCGCCTGCGGCACCAGCGACGGCGTCAGCGCCTGCTGTGCCGGCATCTGGAAGGCGCGCACTGCGCCGAGCGCGACCGAGATCGCCAGCAGCAGCTCGCGGTTCGCCCAGCCCCCGGCGCTGGCCGCCCACAGCAGCACCGCGACGGCGGCCGAGGTGCCCAGGCAGGCGGCGACGATGCGCGCGCGGTGCCAGCGGTCGATCAGCTGGCCGGCCGGCAGCGCCAGCAGCATCGCCGGGGCGAACTGCAGCAGGCCGACGAGCCCCAGGTCCCAGGCCGAGCCGGTCAGGTCGTACATCTGCCAGCCGACCGCGACCATGGCCATCTGCGCGGCGGCGGTGCCGGCCAGGCGTGCGAACCAGAACAGGATGAAGCCGCGGTGGGCGAGCAGCGATTCGGAGGCGGGGCTCAAGACAGTCAGACGGCAGGGGAAGGGCGGCGCGGCGCAGGACCATAGCACCGGCGGCCCGCCGTCAGTCCGCCATCAGTCCGCCGGCACGGCGCCCAGGCGCCCGAGCGCGAGCTGCAGCGCGCGCGCGTCGCTGCTTGCCCGGTGCCGCTGCAGGCCGAGCTCGCCGACGACGCCGCGTCGCGTGTCGCCGAGGCGGGCCAGCGTGGCCTCGTCGAGCAGCCGGGCCACGGTTTCCAGCCGGAACGACGGCGGCACGCCGGCCTCCTCGTACAGCGCGCCCAGCCAGGCGTAGTCGTGCGCCCAGCCGTCGCAGTAGACGGTGCGGCCGGCGAGGTCGACGTTGAGCATCGCCGCAACCTCGGCCGCCGGGCGGCCGCAGCGCTCCAGCGTCTCGCGCGCGATGCCGTGCACGCCGGCGGCGCGTTCGTCCCAGTGCGTCCAGCCGGCGGCCGGGCGGATCAGCGTGCAGCGCGCGCGGCCGTCGGGCAGCACGTAGCCGACCTCGATCGGGTAGCTGGCGCGGCCGAAGCCCGAGGCCTCGACGTCGAGCACGCAGGGCAGCGTGGCGACGGCAGGCGGGGCGGGGGCGGGCGTCATGCGCGGGCACAGGCAAGGATCGGGCCGGCCTGAGGTTAGGATCGCGTCATGCCCAAGATCCTCGTCCTCAACGGCCCGAACCTGAACCTGCTCGGCCAGCGCGAGCCGGAGGTCTACGGCCGCACGACGCTGGCCGACGTCGAGGCGCTGTGCCGCGACGCCGGCGCGCGGCTGGGTGTCGAGGTCGAGTGCCGCCAGAGCAACCACGAGGGCGTGCTGATCGACGCGCTGCACGAGGCCGGCCGCGCGGTGAAGGCCGGCGCGCTGCTCGGCGTGGTGTTCAACCCGGGCGCCTACACCCACACCTCGGTGGCGCTGTTCGACGCGATCAAGGGCGCGGAGCTGCCGGTGATCGAGGTCCACATCTCGAACGTGCACGCCCGCGAGGCCTTCCGCCACCACAGCTACGTCTCGCCGGCGGCCGCCGGCATCGTCGTCGGCTTCGGCGTCGACGGCTACCGCCTCGCGATCGAAGGCCTGGTGCGCCAGCGCCGCGGCTGACGCCCCGCGCCGCCATTTCCGCCGTCGCCCGCCCGCCGTCCCCGGCGGCCATGGGCGCCCCCGGCCAGCAGGGATGATGCCCTTGGCCGACAATCCGTTTCCGCAAGAAGACCGGCCCGCCCATGTCCCGACCGATTTCCCTGACGCCCGAGCGCCTGCGTGGCATGCGCCGCGGCATCGAGAAGGAAAGCCTGCGCGCCGACCGCCACGGCGCGCTGGCGATGACGCCGCACCCGCAAGCGCTGGGTTCGGCGCTGACGCATCCGCACATCACCACCGACTTCAGCGAGTCGCAGCTGGAGCTGATCACCGGCGTGCACGCCGGCGTCGAGGACTGCCTCGACGAACTGCGCCGCGTGCACCAGTTCGTCTACCGCGAGATCGGCGACGACGTGCTCTGGGTCGCCAGCATGCCGTGCCGGCTGCCGGCCGACGAGAACATCCCGATCGGCCGCTACGGCTCGTCCAACGTCGGCCGTGCCAAGAGCGTCTACCGCATGGGCCTGGGCCACCGCTACGGCCGGCGCATGCAGACCATCTCCGGCATCCACTACAACTGGTCGCTGCCCGGGCTGGACGACGACGACTACTTCGCGCTGATCCGCAACTTCCGCCGCCACTCCTTCCTGCTGCTGCTGCTGTTCGGCGCCTCGCCGGCGCTGGGCGCGTGTTTCGTCGAGGGCCGCGAGCACGGCCTCGAGCCGCTGGGACCGGGCTCGCTGCACCTGCCGCACGCGACCTCGCTGCGCATGGGGCGGCTGGGCTACCAGAGCGACGCCCAGGCCTCGATCTCGGCCAGCTACAACAGCCTGGAGAGTTACGCCGCGTCGCTGCACGAGGCGCTGACGCGGCCGTACCCGGCCTACGAGGCGGTCGGCGTGCGCAACCCCGGCGGCGAGTACAACCAGCTGTCGACGACGCTGCTGCAGATCGAGAACGAGTTCTACGGCACGATCCGCCCCAAGCGCACGATCCAGGCGGGCGAGCGCCCGCTGCACGCGCTGCGCGCGCGCGGCGTCGAGTACGTCGAGGTGCGCTGCATGGACCTCGACCCGTTCGAGCCGCTGGGCATCGGCGCGCCGACGATGCGCTTCATCGACGTCTTCCTGCTGCACTGCCTGACCAGCGCCAGCCCCGAGGACACGCCGGCCGAGATCGCCGAGCTCAAGCGCAACCAGAACCTGGTGGCCACCGCCGGCCGCCAGCCCGGGCTGCGGCTGGAGCGCGGCGGCCGCTCGGTGGCGCTGGCCGACTGGGCCGCCGAGATCGTCGCCGGCTGCCTGCCGCTGGCGCAGCAGGTCGACGCGGTGCTCGGCGGCGACGCCTACGCGCGCGCCGTCGCCCAGGCCGACGAGCGCCTGCGCTGGCTGCAGACGACGCCGTCGGCGCGGGTGCTCGCCGCCGCGCGTTCGGACTTCGGCGGTTCGTTCTGCGACTTCGTGCTCGCCCAGTCCGAGCAGGCCAAGGGCGCGCTGCGGGCGCTGCCGTTCGCCGCCGAGACCGAGGCCGCGTTCCGCGCCGAGGCCCTGGCGTCGCTGGAGGAGCAGCGCCGCATCGAGGCCGCCGACACGCTGTCCTTCGAGGACTACCGCGTCGACTACCTGTCGCCCGGGCGGCTGACCGTCGGCGGCTGAAGCGCCGGCCGCGCGCTCAGGCGCGGCGCAGCGCCTCGTAGGTGGCGAAGCCGCCCAGCGTCATCAGCACCGAGCCGATGACGTGCACCGCCACCGTCGCGCCGGCCCAGGCCAGCCGGCCCTGCTGCAGCAGCACGACGACCTCGGCCGAGAAGGTCGAGAAGGTCGTCAGCCCGCCGAGGAAGCCGGTGATCGCGAACAGCCGCCACTCCGGCGGCAGCGTGACGTGGTGCGCGAACAGCGCCAGCGCCACGCCGATCAGGTAGCCGCCCAGCAGGTTGGCCGCCAGCGTGCCCGGCGGCAGCGTCGGGAACAGGCCGTTGAGCGCCAGCCCCAGCCACCAGCGCAGCAGCGCGCCGAGCGCGGCGCCGAGCGCGATCGAGAGCATCGAGCCGATCATCGGCGAGGCAGGGCGGGCGCGGACATGGCGGCGCATTATCGGCGTGCCCGGGGGCGTCAAGCTGCCGCCGCAGGCGCTTCGGTACCATCGCCGCCGAATCAACTCTTATCGTTCCCGAGAGGAATCCACCATGGCAATGGACGTCGTCGACTTCGAGATCAAGGGCTCGGAGATGCAGTTCGTCGAGATCGAGCTCGATCCCGGCGAAGCGGCGGTCGGCGAAGCGGGCAGCATGATGTTCATGGATGCCGGCATCACGATGGACACGGTGTTCGGCGACGGCCGCCAGAACGGCGGCGGCGGGCTGTTCGGCAAGCTGCTGTCGGCGGGCAAGCGCCTGGTCACCGGCGAGTCGCTGTTCACCACCGTCTACACCAACCAGGGCGCCGGCAAGCAGCGGGTGGCGTTCGCCGCGCCGTACCCGGGCAAGATCCTGCCGATGGACCTGTCCAGGATGGGCGGCACGCTGATCTGCCAGAAGGACGCCTTCCTCTGCGCCGCGCGCGGCGTGTCGCTGGGCATCGCGCTGCAGCAGAAGCTGTCGACCGGCTTCTTCGGCGGCGAAGGTTTCATCATGCAGCGCCTGGACGGTGACGGCCTGGCCTTCGTGCACGCCGGCGGCACCGTGGTTCGCCGCGAGCTGCAGGCCGGCCAGACGCTGCTCGTCGACACCGGCTGCGTCGTCGCCTACACGCCGGGCGTGGACTTCGAGATCCAGTACGTCGGCAAGATCAAGACCGCGCTGTTCGGTGGCGAAGGCCTGTTCCTGGCCAAGATGACCGGCCCGGGCACGGTCTGGCTGCAGAGCCTGCCGTTCTCGCGCCTGGCCTCGCGCATCTTCGCCGCGGCGCCGCAGCGCGGCGGCTCGCGCGAGGAAGGCTCGGTGCTGCCGTTCGCCGCCGCCGGCGGCGTGCTCGGCGGCATCTTCGGCGGCGACGAGGAGTAAACGCCGTGCCGCCGCGCCCGTCCACCGACTCCCGGGCCGCCCGATGACGCGGCTGCTCGACGCCTTCTGGCGGGCGGCAGCCTACTGCCTGCATCCGCGCGTCATCCTCTGGTCGCTGCTGCCGCTGCTGATCGCCGGCGGCGCCGCCGGGTTCGCCGGCTGGGCGTTCTGGGAGCCGGCGGTCGACGCGGTGCGTGCGACGCTGGAGCAGTGGGCACTGGTGTCGGCGGCGCTGAGCTGGCTGGACTCGATGGGCGGCCAGGGCCTGCATGCGCTGGTGGCGCCGCTGGTCGTCGTCGCGCTGGCGGTGCCGGCGCTGATCGTCGTCACGCTGCTGCTGGTGGCGCTGCTGGTGACGCCGGCGATCGTCGACCTGGTCGCGGCGCGGCGTTTCCCGGCGCTGGAGCGCCGCCGCGGCGGGCGCTGGTGGCAGGGGCTGGGCTGGTCGCTGTGGGCGACGCTGGTCGCCGTCGTCGCGCTGCTGGCGAGCCTGCCGCTGTGGCTGCTGCCGCCGCTGGCGCTGGTGCTGCCGCCGCTGATCTGGGGCTGGCTGACCTACCGCGTCTACACCTTCGACGTGCTGGCCGCGCACGCCGACGCCGACGAGCGCCGCCGCATCATGGCCGGGCAGCGCTGGCCGCTGCTGGCCATCGGCGTCGTCTGCGGCTACCTCGGCGCGGCGCCGACGCTGCTGTGGGCGGTCAGCGCCGCGACGCTGATCCTGGCGCCGGTGCTGATCGTCGCCTCGGTCTGGCTGTACACGCTGGTGTTCGCGTTCGCGTCGGCCTGGTTCGCGCACTTCGCGCTCGACGCGCTGGACCGGCTGCGGCGCGAGTCCGCCGCCCTCGACCTGCCGGTGGCCGAGCCGCCGGTGCCCGTCAACCCCGCCCCGCTGCCACCGCCATGAACATCGGCACCGTCATCATCGGCGACGAGATCCTCTCGGGAAAACGCCGCGACCAGCACCTGGCCAGGCTGATCGAGATGCTGGCCGCACGCGGCCTGGCGCTCGCCTGGGCGCGCTACGTCGGCGACGACCGCGCGCGCATCAGCGAGACGCTGGCCCAGGCTTTCGCCAGCGGCGACCTGGTGTTCTCGTTCGGCGGCATCGGCGCGACGCCCGACGACCACACGCGCCAGGCCGCCGCCGACGCGCTCGGCGTGCCGCTGTCGCTGCACCCCGACGCGCGCGACCTGATCCTCGCGCGCATCCGCGAGATGGCCGCCGAGCAGGGCGAGCCCTACGAGCCCGACCGCCCCGACAACGCCCGCCGGCTGAACATGGGCGTGTTCCCGGCCGGTGCGGCGATCATTCCCAATCCGTACAACAAGATTCCCGGCTTCTCGGTCGGCCACGTGCACTTCGTGCCCGGCTTCCCGGTGATGGCCTGGCCGATGGTCGAGTCGGTGCTCGACGGGCGTTATGCCCATCTGCACCAGGATGTGGCGCTGCGCGAGCGTTCGGTGCTCGTCTTCGGGTCGATGGAGTCGACGCTGACGCCGCTGATGGAAGAGATCGAGACCCGCTTCGCGCCGGTCAAGGTCTTCAGCCTGCCGAGCGTCGACCACCCTCTGCACGGGCGCCACATCGAGCTGGGCGTCAAGGGCCGCGGCGAGATCGTCGACGCCGCCTTCGAGGCCCTGCGCGCCGGCGCCGTGGCCCATGGTGCACGCCTTGGCGACGAAATGGTGCGTTGATGCACCAAGGTGCGCACCTTGTTGGTGCGCTCAGCGATTCCGTGGCGGTGCACCGTCGGTGACCCCGTCGTGGCGCGCCCCTCGGCCTGCTTCAGGCCTGCGCCGGCCCCCTGGTGGCTGGCACACCTTCTGCTACATTGGTGCGCGCCTTTCGGGGTAAGTACCGAGAGGTCGCCCCGATCAGACCAAACCCTTTCCACGAGCCCCCGCTAGGAGATCTGAATGGCAAAGACCGTTGCCGACGTGATGAAGCTGGTGAAGGAGAACGAAGTCAAGTTCGTCGACTTCCGCTTCACCGACACCCGCGGCAAGGAACAGCACGTCTCGGTGCCCGTTTCCGCTTTCGACGAAGACAAGTTCACCGCCGGTCATGCCTTCGACGGCTCCTCGATCGCCGGCTGGAAGGGCATCGAAGCGTCCGACATGCTGCTGATGCCCGATCCCAGCAGCGCCAACATCGACCCGTTCTACGAAGAGCCGACGCTGATCCTGACCTGCGACGTGCTCGAGCCGGGTGACGGCAAGCCCTACGACCGCGACCCGCGTTCGCTGGCCAAGCGTGCCGAGGCCTACCTGAAGAGCAGCGGCCTGGGCGACACCGCCTTCTTCGGTCCGGAACCCGAGTTCTTCATCTTCGACCAGGTCCACTGGCACGTCGGCATGGACGGCAGCCACGTGAAGATCACGTCGGAAGAAGCCCCGTGGTCGACGAGCAAGGAGCTCGACGGCGGCAACATGGGCCACCGTCCGGCGGTCAAGGGCGGCTACTTCCCGGTGCCCCCGGTCGACAGCTTCCAGGACATGCGCTCGGAGATGTGCCTGATCCTCGAGTCGCTGGGCATCCCGGTCGAAGTCCACCACCACGAAGTGGCGGCCCCGGGCCAGAACGAGATCGGCACCAAGTTCAGCACGCTCGTCGAGAGCGCCGACTGGCTGCAGCTGCAGAAGTACGTGATCCACAACGTCGCGCACGCCTACGGCAAGACCGCGACCTTCATGCCCAAGCCCGTCGTCGGCGACAACGGCTCCGGCATGCACGTGCACCAGTCGGTCTGGAAGGACGGCAAGAACCTGTTCGCCGGCGACGGCTACGGCGGCCTGTCCGAGTTCGCGCTGTACTACATCGGCGGCATCATCAAGCATGCCCGTGCGCTGAACGCGATCACGAACCCGGGCACCAACAGCTACAAGCGTCTGGTGCCGGGCTTCGAAGCGCCGGTCAAGCTGGCCTACTCGGCCCGCAACCGCTCGGCCTCGATCCGCATCCCGTTCGTCAGCAACCCGAAGGGCCGCCGCATCGAAGCGCGTTTCCCGGATCCGCTGATGAACCCGTACCTGGGCTTCGCCGCGCTGCTGATGGCCGGCCTGGACGGCGTCGAGAACAAGATCCACCCGGGCGAAGCCGCCACCAAGGATCTGTACCACCTGCCGCCGGAAGAGGACGCGAAGATCCCGACCGTCTGCCACAGCCTCGACCAGGCCCTCGAGTACCTCGACAAGGACCGCGCCTTCCTGACCAAGGGCGGCGTGTTCACCGATTCGTACATCGACGCCTACATCGACCTGAAGATGCAGGAAGTCACGCGCTTCCGCATGACGACCCATCCGGTCGAGTTCGACATGTACTACAGCATCTAAAGTCCGGCGGCGCTCGCGCGTCACGGTCTGCGGAAGGGACGGCTTGCCGTCCCTTCTTCGTTTGGGCGCGCCACAATCCATCGCACGGAGGTAATGCCCATGTTCCGTCGGCCAGGTGCCGGCCTCGCGCTGCTGCTGACGTCGGCGGCCGCGTTCGCGCAAGGCGACAGCGGCCCCGTCTACCGCTGCCCCGGCAATCCCGAGAGCTACACCAACATGCTGACGCCGCAGCAGGCCAAGGACCGTGGCTGCCGCACGATCGACGGCTCGCCGATCACGATCGTGCAGACCCGCCGGCCCGCGCCTGCGGCGGCGGCGTCCACCGCCCGGCCGGCCGACAGCCGCGTCGACCCCGCCGAGCAGCGTGCCCGCGACAGCGACGCGCGCCGCATCCTGCAGGAGGAACTGCAGCGCGAGGAGCAGCGCCTGGCCGAGCTGCGCAAGGAATACAACGACGGCCAGCCCGAGCGCCGCGGCGACGAGCGCAACTACCAGAAGTACCTGGACCGCACCGCTTCGCTGAAGGCCCAGATCGAGCGCAAGGAAGAAGACCTCGCGGCGATCCGGCGCGAGCTCAACAAGGTCTCGCTGCCGTGAGCGGCGAGCACGAGGCGCTCGAAGGCTTCGATGCCTTCGACTACCTGGCGACGATGGTCGGCATCGGCGCGGCCGACGGCCGCTGCCTGTTCGTCAACTCGACGCTGGAGAACCTGATCGGCCAGTCGCGGCGCACGCTGCGCCGCGGCAGCGTCTTCGACTGGCTCGTCGACCCGACGCGGCTGCGCGAGACGCTGGAGTCGGTGGTGCGCGGCGAGGTCTCCTGCGGCCGCTTCGACGCCGTGCTCAAGCGTCCGGCCTCGCTGGGGCCGGCGGCCGAGCTGCCGGTGCACGTCATCGTCGGCCAGATGGACCATGCCGAGCGCGTGCTGATCGAGCTGATCGAGGTCGAGCAGCAGACCCGGCTGGACCGCGAGGAGCGTGCCCACGGGCTGGCGCAGGCCAACAAGGAACTGGTGCGCAACCTGGCGCACGAGATCAAGAACCCGCTGGGCGGCATCCGCGGCGCGGCGCAGCTGCTGGCGATGGACGTGCAGTCCAGGGAGCTGACCGAGTACACCCAGGTCATCATCCACGAGGCCGACCGGCTGCAGGCGCTCGTCGACCGGCTGCTCGCGCCGCACCGCCGGCCGCACGTCGTCGGCGACGTCAACATCCACGAGATCTGCGAGCGCGTGCGCTCGCTGGTGATGGCCGAGTACCCGCGCGGGCTGACCGTCGAGCGCGACTACGACACCTCGATCCCCGAGTTCCGCGGTGACCGCGAGCAACTGATCCAGGCGGTGCTGAACATCGCCCACAACGCGACGCAGGCGCTGGCCGAGCGCATCGCCGCCGGCGACGCCGAGATCGTGCTGCGCACCCGCGTCGCGCGCCAGGTCACCTTCGGGCGCAAGCGCTTCCGGCTGGCACTCGAATTGCATATCCAGGACAACGGGCCGGGCGTGCCCGAGGACATCCGCGATCGCATCTTCCACCCGCTGGTGTCGGGACGCGAGAACGGCTCCGGCCTCGGGCTGACGCTGGCGCAGACCTTCGTGCAGCAGCATCAGGGCACGATCGAATGCGACAGCGTTCCGGGCCGGACCGTGTTCAAGCTGCTGATTCCTCTGCCCTGAATCCGACCGAATGATCCTCGCCCGTCTGACGCATGTAACGTGGCCAAGCTGCCGCCGCGGATCCGGCTTTGCCGGTTCGAAGACGCTACGGGGGGGCCGATGAAACCGATCTGGATCGTGGACGACGACCAGTCGATCCGCTTCGTGCTGGAGAAGGCGCTGGTGCGCGAGCAGTTCGCCGTGCGCAGCTTCTGCGGCGCACGCGACGTGCTCGCCGCGCTCGACGACGACGAGCCGCAGGTCCTGGTCAGCGACATCCGCATGCCCGGCGGCTCGGGCATCGACCTGCTGTCCAAGGTGAAGGCGCGGCTGCCCGGGCTGCCGGTCATCATCATGACCGCCTACTCCGACCTGGACAGCGCCGTCTCGGCCTTCCAGGGCGGCGCCTTCGAGTACCTGCCCAAGCCCTTCGACCTGACCAAGGCCGTCGAGCTGATCCGCCGCGCCGTCGACGAGAGCCTGCGCGACGAGGTCCGCGAGACGGTGGACAAGGCCGTGCCCGAGATGCTGGGCCAGGCGCCGGCGATGCAGGACGTGTTCCGCGCCATCGGCCGGCTCAGCCAGAGCAACGTCACGGTGCTGATCACCGGCGAGAGCGGCTCGGGCAAGGAGCTGGTGGCGCGTGCGCTGCACAAGCACAGCCCGCGCGGCCAGGGCCCGTTCGTCGCGATCAACACCGCGGCCATCCCCAAGGACCTGCTGGAAAGCGAGCTCTTCGGCCACGAACGCGGCGCCTTCACCGGCGCTCAGACCATGCGCCGCGGCCGCTTCGAGCAGGCCGACGGCGGCACGCTGTTCCTCGACGAGATCGGCGACATGCCGTTCGACCTGCAGACGCGGCTGCTGCGCGTGCTCTCGGACGGCCAGTTCTACCGCGTCGGCGGCCACCAGCCGCTGAAGACCAACGTGCGCGTGATCGCCGCGACGCACCAGAACCTCGAGCAGCGCGTCAAGGACGGCGTCTTCCGCGAAGACCTCTACCACCGCCTGAACGTCATCCGGCTGCGCCTGCCGGCGCTGCGCGAGCGCCGCGAGGACATCCCGATGCTCACCCGCTTCTTCCTGCAGAAGAGCGCGCGTGAACTCGGCGTCGAGGCCAAGCGCATCACCGACTCGGCGGTGGCGCGGCTGCAGGGGTTCGACTTCCCCGGCAACGTGCGCCAGCTCGAGAACGTCTGCCACTGGCTGACGGTGATGGCGCCGGCGCAGGTCGTCGAGGCCAAGGACCTGCCGCCGGAGCTGCTGGCCGGCCCCGATCTGCGGTCCGCGGTGGTGGCGGCGGTGGCTCCGGACGGGGCCGTGCCGGCGGCACCGGTGCCCACGGCCGCGCCGCCGGTCGTCGAGGCCACGACGCCGGGCTGGCTGGCCGACCTGGAGCGCGAGGCGCGCCGCCGGCTCGAGTCCGGCGAACCCGAGGTCTGGGACGTGCTGACGCGCCAGTTCGAGGGCCGGCTGATCCAGACCGCGCTGGACCTCACGCGCGGCCGCCGCATCGAGGCGGCGCAGAAGCTGGGCATCGGCCGCAACACGATCACCCGCAAGATCCAGGAACTCGGCCTGGAGGACTGAATGAGGACGTAGCAGGCCGGAAGGCCTGCTACGCCTCATTCAGGCCCGAGCGCGATTTCACGCGCGAGGGCTGAATGCTAACGGCCGGAAGGCCTGCTACGCCTCATTCAGGCCCGAGCGCGATTTCACGCGCGAGGGCTGAATGCTAACGGCCGGAAGGCCTGCTACGCCTCATTCAGGCCCGAGCGCGATTTCACGCGCGAGGTCAGCGGCGGGGTCCGTCCGGCGGTGGATGCCGTCGCCACCCCGCGATCGGCAGGACCGTTCGGGAGGCGATCATGCCGGCCTCCTCGGCATCTCACTCGTCACGCCGCCATGCGTCGCTCGCTGCAACTGCTTGCCTGCTGGGCTCTCGTCTCGCTTCTTTCCGGCTGCGCCGCACTCGGCGGCAAGCGCCCCGTCTCCGGAGAGGACCTGACCCAGACTCGGCGCATCGGTGTCGTCTCGCTGCTGGGCGACGAGTTCCATGGCCTGCGCATCGGCACGACGGTGTTCCAGAACGCGCGCTACAGCGTCAAGGTTCCCGAGTGGCAGGTCGATGCGTACGCCACCGACAAGGCCATCGAGCTGCTGCGTCAGCGGTCGAGATTCGAAGCCACGGCGCTGGACCGTCGCGACCTCGTCATCGAGCGCCTGCGGGTCGACGGCCCGCAGCAACTGCTGGCGATCGCCGCGCGCCAGGGTGTCGATCGCCTGCTGGTCATCCGTCCGGGCACCGCCACGTCGCAGGAGCGTGTCCTCTTCGCGCCCGGCTACGGGATGATGGAGCGCTCGTTCCTCAACCTGATGCGGCGCTGCGTCTACGCGGCCTATCGCATCGACGTCCTGGACGTGAAGACCGGCCAGGAGATCGCCTGGGAGTGGGGCGGCGACTTCCCGTGCGAGTACGGCGAGACGCCGCAGTTGCCCTTCCTCCCGGGGCTGGAGTACTACAGCGCCGAGCAACGCGAGGGGATCCGGCTGGGGCTGCTGCGTCGGATCGACAAGTCGATGGCCGACGCGCTCGGCGCGCTCGCGCTGATTCCCGAGCCTCGCTGACGCCCCGGCCTGCGGCAGGTCAGGGCGCCGCGCCGGCCGGGTGCGAAGAATCCGGCCATGCGCCCGCGCCTGGCCTTGCTGCTGACCCTGCTGAGCTGCGGTGCTGCCGCCTCCGCCGCACCCACCGGCCCCGTCGTCGACCTCGAGCGCAGCTGGCGCCTGGAGCTCGCGCCGCGGCTGGACGAGGGCAGCTGGGCGACGGTGCGCCTGGACCTGAACGCGCGCGTCTGGACGCTGATGGGCGAACCGGTGGTCTTCTGCACGGCCACCTGGAAGCTCGGCACCGTGCAGCTGAAGACGCCGCGCAGCGGTGACCGCGTCTTCGACCACATCCGCTCCAACACGCCGGCGGCCGCCTGGAAGCGTGTCGCGCTCACCGAGGCACGCTTCGTCGTGCCGCTGGACCGACGGCTGGGCGGTGGCCGCGTCGACACGGCCTGGATCGTCTGCGACATCGGCGCCGCCTACCCCGAGGGTGACCCGCGGCCGTCGTTCAACGTGCCCGGCAGTCCGCCGTGGGGCCGCCTGCTGCTGAACCGCGTGCCGGGGCTCGACGGCGACAAGGCGCTGCAAGGCGCCGACCACTGGCTGCCGGCCGACGAAGCGCGCCGTTTCCTGGCCGACCCTGGCACGACCTTGCGCGCCAGCGCCCATCAGCTCGACACCCTGCGGCTGACGCTGGACGTCGATGCGTTGCGGGCCTTCGATGAACGCGTGCTGGCCGACGAGGAGGCGCGCGAGCTGGAGCGCCGCCGCCAGGGGCGCCGCGGTGCGGCTGCCGACCCGATGAGCGCGATGTTCGACGAGGTCGATGCCGAGGTGCTGCCGCGCCGCCAGGCGGCGGCGAGCGAGCGCGACGCCGCCGCCGACCGCCAGCAGGCCGAACGCGCCGAGGCCCGTCGGCAGCAGGTCGAGCGCCTGCGCTGCGCGGGCGCGCGTGACCTCGACTCCGGTGGCGCCAGCTTCGCTGCCGCCGCGGCGGCGGCGCTGGCGACCGCGCAGCGCTGCGTCGGCCGCCTGGAGGCTTTCCGCGATGCCGCGAGCGGCCGCTGGGGCTACCGCGCTCCGTCGGGCGAGACCCGGGTCGAGCCGCGCTGGCAGGCCGTGCTGCCCTTCGCCGACGGCCGCGGCGGCGTGCACGACGGCAAGGTCTGGCGGCTCGTCGACCGCGACGGGCAGATCGTCGGCGAAGGCCGCTGGAAGGCGCTGCGCCGCTTTGCCGAGGGCCTGGCGCCGGCCAGCGACGGCGAGCGCTGGGGCCTGGTCGACGCCGACGGCCGCTGGGTGCTCGCGCCGCGCTACGACGACCTGGCGGAGTTCTCCGACGGTCTGGCCGCGTTCGCGGAACGTGGTGCCTGGGGGTATGTCGATGCCCAGGGCCGGGTCGTGGTGCCGGCACGCTACCGGCGTGCCGAGCCGTTCGCCGCCGGCGTCGCACGCGTGACGCGGCTGGCCGGCCGCAGCGGGCGCTGCGACAGCTACCGCGAGGACTGGGAGCAGCTCGAGATCGACCGCCAGGGCCGCGAGCTGCGCACCGTTCGGACCTGGACCGAACGCGGCGAGCTCTGCCTGAGCCGGTGAAGACGATGCGTCGCCTGCTGTCGCTGCTGATCCTGCTGGCCGCCGCCGCACCGGCGGTGGCCGCCGACTACCTGCCGATGTGGGTGCCCAAGGGCACCGAGAGCCGCTGGGAGGCCGTGAACGGCCCGTATCCGCTGGCGCTGGACCGGCGTCACCTGGACGGCGACACGGTGTCGGCCATCGTCGTCGAGAGGCGGCTGGAGCAGGAGTCCGAGCGCACGCGCTACCGCTTCGAATGGACCTGCAACGCGCCGGACGGCGGCTGCAGCGGCGACCGCCCGCGGATCCCCGACCTGGGCCGCACGCGCTACGAGGAGGAGCCGACCGGGCGCACGCGCTGGCAGTCGGTGGCGAGCTCCGAGAGCTTCGATGCGCCGGCTTCGCTGCAGGCGCTGGACGCGGCCGGCGCGACGATCGCCAGCGTCGCCACCGTCGTGCCGGTGCGCGGCGGCACGGTCTCGGTGGCGCTGCTGCCGCTGCTGGAGCGCCTGCCCGAGGGCACGCCGCAGCCGGCCACCGTGCGTCTGGTGCTGACCCTGCCGCGCGCCGACGGGCCGGCCGGCATCAAGCCGAGCCCGGAGCAGTTCGCGGCGCTGGCCGCGCGCACGCCGCGCTGGATGGCCCCGGCCGCGCGCCTCGCCGTCTATCGCGACGAACTGAAGGCCCGGCTGCTGGCCGAGGACCATGCCGGCGCGCTGCCGCTGTTCGAGAAGATCGCCGCCGTCGGCGAGCCGCTGCCCGCGGTCTTCACCTACCGCTGGGGCCTGAGCCTGATGAAGGCCGGCCGCACCGCGGACGGCCGCGCCAGGCTGCAGGCCTACCTGAAGCAGGCCGGCGCGCAGGGGCCCGACGCCGAGGCGGCGCGGCGCTGGCTGAAGGCCTCGGCACCGGCACGCTGACGTCGCTGCGCGGACGCGCGTGGCGCGGACTCGCTACGATCGCCCGCATGAAGATCGCCACGTTCAACGTCAACGGCATCACCGCGCGCCTGCCGCGGCTGCTCGAATGGCTGGCCGAGTCCGCCCCCGACGTCGCCTGTCTGCAGGAACTGAAGACCTCCGACGAGACCTTTCCGCTGCAGGCGATCGAGGCCGCCGGCTATGGCGCGATCTGGCATGGGCAGAAGGGCTTCAACGGCGTCGCCGTCCTGGCGCGCGGGCAGCAGCCGGTCGAGCGCCTTCGCGGCCTGCCGGGCGACCCTGACGACACGCACAGCCGCTACCTCGAGGCCCAGGTCGGCGAGTTGATCGTCGGTGCGCTCTACCTGCCCAACGGCAACCCGCAGCCGGGGCCGAAGTTCGACTACAAGCTGAAGTGGATGCAGCGCCTGCTCGAGCACGCGGCGACGCTCGTGGGCCTGGACGCGCCGGTGGTGCTGGCCGGCGACTACAACGTCGTGCCGACCGACGCGGTGCGCGACATCTATTCGCCCAAGGGCTGGCAGAACGACGCGCTGCTGCAGCCCGAGTCGCGCCAGGCGTACCAGCGCCTGCTGGAACTGGGTTTCACCGACGCCCTGGCCACGCTGCACGGCGACGCGGCGATGTACACCTACTGGGACTACTTCCGCCAGCGCTGGGAGCGCAACGCCGGGCTGCGCATCGACCACCTGCTGCTCAACGCGCCGGCCGCCGCGCGGCTCAAGGCCGCCGAGGTCGACCGCTTCATCCGCGGCCGCGAAAAGCCCAGCGACCACGCGCCTGTCTGGGTCGAGCTCGGCTGACGGCGCGAAGGCGGGGGCAGCGAAGGCGGGGTCAGGTCTCGAGAGACCTGACCCCAGCTTTCTCGGCTTTCGAGAGGTCTCAGCTTTCCTCCGCCGCCGTAAAGACGGGGTCAGGTCTTGCGAGACCTGACCCCAGCATTCCTTGCGAGACCTGACCCCAGCATTCCCCGCATGCCTCAGCCGCGGCGGTAGGTGACGAAGGCGTAGCCGAAGTCGTTCGGTGCCGCCGCCTGGTGCGCCTCGCGCGCGACCTCGGTGAAGCCGTCGCGCAGCGTCGCGGGCAGCCGGGTGTCGCCGTCGAAGTCGGCGTCGATCTCGGTCAGCACCAGCTCGTCGACGCGCGGCAGCAGCGCCGCGTACAGCTCGCCGCCGCCGATGACACAGGCCCGCGGCGCGTCGGCCATCAGCGCCAGCGCTGCCTCGGGCGACGCCGCCACTTCAGCACCCGGCGCCACCCAGCCGGCCTGGCGCGTGACGACGATGTTGCGCCGCCCCGGCAGCGGGCGGAACCGCTCCGGCAGCGACTCCCAGGTGCGCCGGCCCATCAGCACCGGCAGCCCCTGCGTCGTGCGCCGGAAGTGCGCCAGATCCTCGGGCAGATGCCAGGGCATCACGCCGTCGCGGCCGATGATGCCGTTGCGCGCGACGGCGGCGACCAGAACCAGCGTCGTCATCGTCAGACCGCGACCGGTGCCTTGATGGCGGGATGGTGCTGGTAGTCGTGCAGCACGAAGTCCTCGTACTCGTAGTCGAAGATCGACGCCGGGCGGCGGCGGATCTCCATCGTCGGGTAGGGGAAGGGCGTGCGCGCGAGCTGGGTCCGCACCTGCTCGGCGTGGTTGCTGTAGAGATGGCAGTCGCCGCCGGTCCAGATGAAGTCGCCGAGCTCGAGGTCGCACTGCTGGGCCATCATCATCGTCAGCAGCGCGTAGCTGGCGATGTTGAACGGCACGCCGAGGAAGATGTCGGCGCTGCGCTGGTAGAGCTGGCAGCTGAGCCGGCCGTCGGCGACGTAGAACTGGAAGAAGGCGTGGCAGGGCATCAGCGCCATCTTCGGCAGCTCGGCGACGTTCCAGGCGCTGACGACGATGCGGCGCGAGTCCGGGTCGGTCTTCAGCAGCCGCACGGCCTCGGCGATCTGGTCGATGGTGCCGCCGTCGGCCGTCGGCCAGCTGCGCCACTGCACGCCGTAGACCGGCCCCAGGTCGCCGTCCTCGCGCGCCCACTCGTCCCAGATCGTCACACCGCGCTCCTGCAGCCAGCGCGCGTTGCCGTCGCCGCGCAGGAACCACAGCAGCTCGAGGATGATGCTCTTCAGGTGGACCTTCTTGGTCGTCACCAGCGGGAAGCCTTCGGACAGGTCGAAACGCATCTGGTGGCCGAAGACGCTCTTCGTGCCGGTGCCGGTGCGGTCGCTCTTGTGCACGCCCGTCGTGTCGACGTGGCGCATGAAATCCTCGTACTGGGAGCGCACCGGGCGCTGGGTCTTGACGGTCATGGCGCCGATTATCCGCGCCGCGGCCGCGGCGCCTGGCTCAGTTCGCCCGCTGGGCCAGCAGCGTCGCCGCCTCGTCGAAGCGGAAGGTCTCGACGAGGTCGGCCAGGCGGTCGAACTCGGCGCCCAGCGACTGGCGCAGCTCGGCTTCGTGCTCGGCCATGTAGCCGGCGCAGGCCGTGTCGCCCGAGGCCAGCAGCAGCGCCAGCCCGGACACGGCGATCGCCGAGTCGAACGTCGGCGGCGGCGGTGGCGGCGCGGCGGCCGCGTCGGGCACGGCGTGCACGCCGGCGACCAGCGTCCGCAGCGCGTCGGCGAGCCCGCGGGTCGCGTCGCCCCGCGCCGCCACCGGGGCGCGTTCGTCGAGCAGGCTCTCCAGCCGGGTCGCGCTCAGGTGGACGTCGCGTGCGCCGACGTTGCCCGCCGCGCCGCGCAGCGCGTGCGACAGCTGGCGCAGCTCGGACCAGCGGCCGGCCTCGCACAGGGCCTGCAGCCGCTCGGCGTCGTCGGCGTGCGTGCGCACGAACAGCCGCAGCAGCGACAGCGCGCGCCCGACGTTGCCGCCGCAGCGCTCCAGTGCGTCGGGGCCGTCGACACCCGGCAGCAGCGGCCAGGAGTCCGGCGGTGTCGCCGCCGCGTCGCCGTCGCCTGCCGCAGCGCTCGCCGCCGCCGCCGCGGCCACCGGCCCGCCGCTGCCCAGCCAGTGCAGCAGGGTGGCGTACAGCGTCCGCGGCTCGACCGGCTTGTGCACGTGGTGATCCATGCCGGCGGCCAGGCACTCGGCCAGCGTGTCCTCGACGTCGGAGGCGGTCAGCGCCAGGATCGGCATCGTCGCGCCGCGGCGGCGGATCTCGCGCGCCGCGCTGAGGCCGTCGACCTCGGGCATCTGCAGGTCCAGCAGCACCAGCGCCGGCCTGTCGGCCAGCGTGCGTTCCACCGCCTCGCGGCCGTTCTCGGCCAGCAGCACCTGCAGGCCGACGGCGCCGAGCAGCGCCGAGGCGCTCTCGCGGTTGACCGGGTCGTCGTCGACCACCAGCACCTTCGCGCCGGCGTGGCGGGCGCGCAGCATGGCCTCGACCGACAGCTGCCCGACCGGCCGTGCGCTGGCGTCGCGGCCACGCGGCAGGTGCAGGCGCAGCCAGAAGCGGCTGCCCTTGCCGGGCCGGCTGTTGACGCCGACCTGGCCCTTCATCAACTCGGCCAGGCGCCGCGTCAGCGCCAGCCCCAGGCCGGCGCCGCCGTGGCGGCGCGTCATCGAGACGTCGCCGGGCTCGAAGGCCCCGAACAGCCGCGGCTGCAGCGCCGCGTCGATGCCCGGGCCGGTGTCGCGCACCTCCAGCAGCAGCGTCACGCCCTCGGCGTCCTCGGCGACACGGCGCGCGACGACCTGCACGCTGCCCTCGGCGGTGAACTTGACCGCGTTCTTGACGTAGTTGCCCAGCGCCCGGCCGAGCATCGCCGGGTCGCCGCGCAGCCACAGCGGCGCGCTGCCGGCGTCCACCGTCAGCGCCAGGCCCTTGCGCCGCGCCTCGGCCTCGACCTGCTCGCGTGTCTGGTGCAGCAGCGCGCCGAGCTCGAAGTCCTGCACGCGCGGCACGACGCCGCCGGCCTCCAGCTCCGACAGCGTCAGCACGTCCTCCAGGATCTCGGCCAGGCGGTCGGCGGCCTCGACGAAGGGCTCCTCGGGGCTGCCGTCGCCACGGTGCAGGTGCGGCGCCAGGTTCAGGATCTGGTGCAGCGGCGTGCGCAGCTCGTGGCTGATGATGCGGATGAAGGCGTCGCGCGCGCGCATGCCGGCCTCGGCGCGGGCGCGTGCGATCTCCAGGTCGGCGGTGCGCTCGTGCACCTGGCGTTCGAGCTCGGCACGGTGGCGGTCCAGCTCCAGCCGCAGTGTCTTGGCCTCGGTGATGTCCTGCACGAAGCCCTGTGCCGCCAGCACGCGCCGGCCGTCGAACTCGGGCTGGCCGACGATGCGCACCCAGCGCTCGCGGCCGCGCGCGGTGCGCACCGGCAGCTCGACGTCGAAGGGCGTGCCGCGGTCGCGGTTGGCCGTCAGCGCGGCCTCGAGCTGCTCGCGCGCCTCGGTGCCCAGGAACTGCATCGTGAACGCGAGGTCGGGCGGGATGTCGCCGTCGACCTCGGCGATGTGCCGGATCTCGTCGGTCCAGGCGATGGACCGGCTGTCGCCGTCGTAGCTCCAGCCGCCGATGCGCGCGATGCGGCTGCTCTCGGCCAGCAGCGCGCGGTCCTTCTTCAGCTCGGTGATGTCGCGCGTGATCCCGAACACGCCGATCAGCTCGCCGCCGCGGTTGCGCAGCGGGCCCTTGGTGACGGTCATCTCGCGCGGCCCCTGCACCGTCGGCAGGACCTCGTCGAACTCGATGGGCCCCTGGTGGGCGCGCCGGTCGTCGGCCTGCAGGCGGTCGACGACCTCGGGCGGGAACACGACCGAGTCGTCGCGCCCCAGCACCTGCTCGCGGGCGTGGCCGGTCAGGCGCTCGGCGGCGCGGTTGAACAGCAGGTAACGCCCCTGCAGGTCCTTGGCGAAGATCATGTCGGGCGAGCTGTCGGTGATCGCCTCGACGACGGCCAGCGCCTCCATGCGTTCGGCCTGGCGGCGGCGTTCGGACTCGTGGCGTTCGAGGGCCTCGCGCTGGCGCCGCAGCGCCAGCAGTGCCGCGGCGCCGAAGCCGGCCAGCAGCGCGGCCAGCAGGACGCCCGAGGCCGCCTGCCAGCGCTGGCGCTCGAGCGTCGTGCGGTCCAGCCGCGTCAGCAGGCTCCACGGGGTTCCGGCGATCGGCGCGAGCAGTCCCAGCGCGGGCGAGCCGCGTTCGTCGCTGCCCTCCAGCACGGTCCCGGCGGGCACCGGGGCCGCCGCGATCGCGCCGGCCTCGGCCGGGCGCCGCCAGACGGAGAAGCCCTTGCGCGACGGCGAGCCGAAATAGACCAGGTCGGCGCCGTCGCGGCGCACCAGCACCGTCGAGATGCCGTCCGCCGACGTGCTGCCGGTGCCCAGGGCCAGCGGCGGCAGGTCGGCTGCGGCCAGCTGCAGCATCGCGAAGCCGCCCGGCGGGGCCTGGCCGGGCGCCAGCGGCACCAGCAGCGTCAGGTGCGGCCCGCCCTCGGCGTCCAGCTGAGGACCCAGCAGCCGTGGGCGGTCTTGTGTTGCGGCCGGCGTGTCCTGCGGCGCGTCCGGCGTCGCGCCGGAGCTCCAGACGACACGCCACTGCGGGTCCAGCAGCGCGGCGGCCACGTAGCCGCGTTCCTCCTGCAGCAGCTTCAGCCGTTCCTTCAGCCGGGACGGCTGCATCTCGCGCACCCGGTCGCCGTCGGCCAGACGCGCCGCGGCCCAGGTCGCGGCCTGGGCGCTGCGCAGTTCGGCGACCGAGTGCAGGGCCTGCACGGCGGCGTGCTGCTGCTGCCGCAGCGACAGCGCCAGGCCGGCCGCGGCGAGCACCGCGACGGTCGCCCCGACGATCAGCGCGAGCCGGCGATCGCCCCGGCTGCCGGGCGGGCGCCGGGTGTCTCCGGCCGGCGCGAGCCGCCGCACCAGCACGTACAGCAGCAGCGAGGTGACGGCGACGAAGACCCAGCCCTTGGTGATGCTGGCCAGCGTGCGGGCCTCGGGGTCGGACATCAGGCGCTCGACCCAGCGGTCCGACAGCAGGATCCACAGCGAGGCCAGCCCGGCGTAGACGAGCGCGGTGCGCAGCGCCGTCAGGCGCGAGCGGCGCCGCGCGCCGGCGATCCCGGAACCTTCAGGGGGCACGATCCGCGGCTTCGTCCTGAGCGTCCTTCGGGTCGGCGAAGGTCGTCGCGATGCGGCAGAACTCGTCGTAGCAGCGCTCGAAAGCCTCGACGACCGCCGGGTCGAAGTGCGTGCCGCGGCCTTCGAGGATCACCGCGCGCGCCTGGCCGTAGTCCCAAGCGTCCTTGTAGCAGCGCTTGGAGATCAGCGCGTCGAAGACGTCGGCCAGCGCCATCAGCCGCGCCGAACGCGGGATCTGCTCGCCGGCCAGGCCGTCGGGGTAGCCGCTGCCGTCCCAGCGCTCGTGGTGGCGGTGGGCGATCTCCTTGGCGATGCGCAGGCAGTCGAGCAGGTTGCGTGTCTTGTCGTCGATCTCGCCGTCCTGCCAGCGCTGGCGCACCTCCTGCTGCACGTCTTCCTCGGCGCGCGTGATCGCGTCGGCGCCGATGGCGGCATGCCGCTTCATCGTCACCCACTCGTCCGGCGTCAGCTTGCCCTTCTTCAGCAGCACCTCGTCGGGGATGCCGACCTTGCCGATGTCGTGCAGCGGTGCCGAGCGCTCCAGCAGCGAGATCGTCGAGTCCGACAGGTCCCAGCCGTGGCTGCGCAGGTCCTCGGCGAGCACGCGCACGTACTTCTGGGTGCGCAGGATGTGGTTGCCGGTCTCCAGGTCGCGGGTCTCGGCCAGGTGGGCCAGCGCGCGGATGACGACCGTCTGCATCAGGTCGCCTTCGAGGTCGCGCAGCTGCTTCTCGCGCTGCAGCTCGTCGCGCAGCAGGCCGCGCAGGCGCGCCGCGTCGAGCTGCGAGCGCACGCGCGCCAGCAGGATCAGCGGGCTGAAGGGCTTCTTGATGTAGTCGGAGGCGCCGGCCTTCAGGCCGGTTTCCTCGTCGCGCTCCTTGCCCAGCGCGGTGACCATCACGACCGGAATGGCGCGTGTGGCCGGGTTCTCGCGCAGCTTCTCGAGCACGACCATGCCGCTCATGTCCGGCATCATCACGTCGAGCAGGATCAGCGACGGCAGCGGCGGGCGCTCGGCCAGGCGCAGCGCGGTCTCGCCGTTGGACGCCGCGATGACGCGGTAACCCTTGTCGCCGAGGATCGTGGCCAGGATCTTCAGGTTGGCCGGCTCGTCGTCGACGATGAGGATCGTCTCCGGGCCGGACGGCGGGGACAGGGCGGCAGGCAAGTCGGATTCCTCTCGGGCAGGGCGCTCGGTGCGGGCACTGCCGGCAGCTTAGGGGCTAACGGTCGCTGCCGGTCGGGGCAAAAGACCTGCGTTTCGGGAGCTCGCCGCATTCTTGCCCTGGCGGCGTCCGTCCGCAACCGGCGTTCCCCCTCCATCAGACCGAGGCCGGCGCCAGTTCGAACTGCATCGCCGCCAGCCGCGCGTACAGCCCGCCGCGCGCCACCAGCTCGGCGTGCGTGCCGACGTCGACGATGCGCCCGCCGTCCATCACCACGATGCGGTCGGCGCGCAGCACGGTGGCCAGGCGGTGGGCGATGACGATCGTCGTGCGCCCGGCCATCGCCGTCTCCAGCGCCGCCTGCACCATGCGCTCGCTCTCGGCGTCCAGCGCGCTGGTCGCCTCGTCGAGCAGCAGCAGCGGCGGGTTCTTCAGCATCGCGCGTGCGATCGCCACGCGCTGGCGCTGGCCGCCGGACAGGCGCACGCCGCGTTCGCCGAGGAAGCTGGCGTAGCCCTCAGGCAGGCGCTCGATGAACTCGTGGGCGTGCGCGGCGCGCGCCGCGGCGATGACCTCGGCGTCGCTGGCGTCGGGGCGGCCATAGCGGATGTTCTCCAGCGCCGACGCCGAGAACACCGTGCTGTCCTGCGGCACGATGCCGATGCGCCCGCGCAGATCGGCCAGCGCCGCCTCGCGCACGTCGACGCCGTCGACCGACACGCGCCCGGCCTGGGCGTCGTAGAAACGCAGCAGCAGCTGCAGCACCGTGCTCTTGCCGGCGCCGCTGGGGCCGACCAGGGCCACCGTCTCGCCGGGCCGCACGTCCAGCGAGAACTCCGCCAGCGAGGGCTGGCCGGGCCGCGACGGGTAGCAGAAGGTGACGCCGTCCAGCCGCACCGCCGAGCCGCCCGAGGTCGGCGGAAGCGCACGCGGCCGCGGCGGGTCGGCCACCGGCGAACGCGCCGCCAGCAGCTCCATCAGCCGCTCGGTCGCGCCAGCGGCGCGCAGCAGCTCGCCCCAGACCTCGGACAGCACCGCCACCGCGCCGACGAAGATGATCACGAAAACCACCGTCTGGCCGAGGTGGCCGGCGCTGATGCGGCCTTCGATGACCGCCTGCGTGCCCTGGTACAGGCCCCAGACCAGCGCGCCGAAGGTCGCGGTGATCATGAAGCCGACGAGCAGCGAGCGCACGACGGTGCGCCGGCGCGCGGTGTCGAAGGCGCTCTCGGTGGCGGCGTCGAAACGCGCCGACTCGCGCCGCTCCTGCACGTAGCCCTGCACGACGGGGATCGCGTTCAGCACCTCGGCGGCGATGGCGCTGGAGTCGGCGACGCGGTCCTGGCTGGCGCGGCTCAACTTGCGCACGCGGCGGCCGAAGTAGATCGACGGCAGCACGACCAGCACCAGGATGCCCAGCACCTGGGTCATGACCCAGGGGTTGGTGACCACCAGCGCCGTCAGCGCGCCCAGCCCCATGACCGTGTTGCGCAGCCCGAGGCTGAGGCTGGAGCCGACGACGGTCTGCACCAGCGTCGTGTCGGTCGTCAGCCGGCTGAGCACCTCGCCGGTCTGGGTGGTCTCGAAGAATTCCGGGCTCTGGCGCACGACGTGGGCGTAGACGGCGTTGCGCAGGTCGGCGGTGATGCGTTCGCCCAGCCAGGTGACCATGTAGAAACGCAGCGCCGAGAACAGCCCCAGCGCGCCGCCGACGGCGAACAGCGCCAGGAAGTGCCCGCGCAGCGCCATCACGCGTTCACCGGGGTCCGCGGCGACCAGCCCCTGGTCGATCAGCGACTTCAGCGCCACCGGGAAGGCCAGCGTGCTGGCCGCGGCGAGCACCAGGAACAGCCCGGCGAGCGCGACGCGGCCGCGGTACGGCCGCACGAAGGGCAGCAGCCCGGAGAGCGAACGCACGCGGCGCGCCGGCGCCGCGTCGTCGGCGGCACGCGCCGCCGGGGAGGTGGGGGTGGAAGCCATCGCCGCGCAGTGTAGGCAGCGCCGCCGAACGGCGCTCGCGGCGGGGCGGCGCTACAGGTTGTTGGCCAGCAGCCGGCGCACCAGCAGGTCGCGCAGGCCGTGTGCGTCGGCCAGGCCCAGGCGTTCGAGGTAGGGGCGCGGTGCCTCGCGGCCTTCCCAGAGGCTCTTGAGCGTCATCTGCAGCAGCTCGGCCGGGTGTTCGCTGGCGTGCTTGAGCTTCTTCAGCGCACGCACGATGCGGATCTCGTCGTCGGTGAGGTCGGTGCCGAACGGGAACTCGGGCAGCAGCCCGGCCGCAGCCCAGGGCTGCAGCTGGTCTTCCAGCGTCTGCGGCAGGTTGCGGCGGTGGCGTTCGGGCACGACGTAGCCGGCCTCGAGCTTGCCGTGGGCCTGCGCCTGGTGCACCAGCTCGTCCTGGAAACGCGAGTCGGCCACCGCGATCAGTCGCTTGACGACCTCGCCGTCGGACTGCCCGCGCAGGTCGGCGACGCCGTACTCGGTGACGACGATGTCGCGCAGATGGCGCGGGATCGTCACGTTGCCGTAGCTCCAGACGATGCTGCTGGTCAGGCCCTGCTTCGTGGCGTGTGTCGAGCGCAGCATCATCACCAGGCGCGCGTCGGGCAGGGCGTGCGACATCGCGACGAAGTTGTACTGGCCGCCGACGCCGCTGACCACCTGGCCGTTCTCCAGCGCGTCGCTGGCCGCCGCACCGAGCAGCGTGACGACCATCGTCGTGTTCATGAAACGCGCGCGGCGGCGCTGCTGGCGCTTCAACTCGTCGTCGCCGTAGAGCTGGTTGATGAAGTCGATGCGCGTCATGTCGATCTTCGCCAGCTCCTGCGGCGGCATCGTGCGCAGGCGCTCGTAGAAGTCGCGCGGGCCGATGAAGAAGCCGCCGTGCATGAACACGCCGCCGAGCAGCCGCGGCCCGAGCATCGCCGTGCAGACGGTGTCGAGGGCGGCGGCGTCGCGCAGGTCGGCGCTGCAGCGGCGCTCGCCGCAGACGAGGTCGCTGCCGTCCAGCCGCACCTCGGCGCGCAGCACGCCGAACCTCTGCAGGAAGGCCAGGTCACGCGCGTCCAGCGGCGCGCGCACGCGGCCGGCCTCCAGCAGCGCGGCCAGGGTCTGCGGGCGCACCGTCGCGTCGGCGATGCGGCCCTCGTTGAGCAGGCGCTGCAGCACCGCGTCGGCGTAGACCTCGCGGCGCACGATGCCGGCCTCGATGAGCTTCAGGAAGCCGTTGACGAACATCTCCGAGCAGCCGTAGAGCCCGGTGTCGAAGCGTCCGGTCTCGCGCCCGGACAGGTCGCCGCCGGTCAGCGACTCGAGGATGCGGCGGTACTCGCTGCCGTGGCGGTCGCGCACGATCAGCGCCTGCGCGATCGCGTCGCCCAGCGAGCCGATGCCGATCTGCAGCGTGCCGCCGTCGACGACGAAGCTCGACGCGTGCAGGCCGATCGCGTAGTCGGCGAACGAGACCTTGTTGTTCGGCGGCGCGAACACGGCGTGCGTGCCGCGCGGGTCGGTGACGACGAGGTCGAACAGCCCCGGGTCGACCTCGGCGCCGTTGGGCATGAACGGCATCTTCTGGTTGACCACGCCGACGGTCATCACCTTGCGGCCGCTGGCGTGCACACGCTCGATGATCTCGGCGCTGACGTCGGGGTTGGACGACAGCGACAGCCGCATCGTGTCGCCGGTGCCGCGTGCGGCCACCGCCTGGGCGATGACGTTCATGCCCTGCACCGCCATGTCGCGTGCGACGAAGGTGTAGTTGGTCGAGATGTAGTTCTGCTGCGCCGTGGCGTTGCCGAGGTAGTCGCCGGTCTTCATGAAGAACTCGCGCACCTCGACGTTGCTCGGCAGCCGGCCGGCGCGCAGGTCGACGACGTAGTCCAGGTCGGGGTAGTCCTCGAAGACACGCGCCACTAGCGGCTCGAGGAAGTGGCGCTCGATGTCGGACTTGCCGACCGGCTTCTGCAGCGACAGCGCGGTGACGATGCGCAGCCGCCGCGACGGGTCGTCGCGCAGCCGGCGGTACAGCGCGTTGACGAAGGGGTTGGGCTTGCCGACGCCCAGCGGGATGCCGAGCACGATGTCGCCCGGGACCGTCTCCAGCACCTCGTCGACCGCGGCCTCGATCGAGTCGACGAACTTTGGCGCACCCATGTCTGTCTCCATCGTGTGGTCTGTCTTGTGCTGCCCAGCATCGACCGTGGTTCGGGCTGGTCGCTTGACGCAGAGCAAGCGCCAAGGGCCCGCTGTCTAGGGGGTCACGAGCCCCTGCTTCAGTCGTCCCCGGTTGTGGTCGAATACCGGCGGCGGTGCGCCGATGCTGAACGTTCCGACGATCCCCATTCCCGACGAGACGCTGCCCCCGCGTCGCCGGCTGGCGACCGGGGTGGCGCTCGGCGTGCTGCTGGTCGTGTCGATGGCCGCCGCCGGCTGGGGGCTGGCGCGGCTGTTCGGCGGCCTCGGGCCGCTGGCCGCGCCGGCGGCTGCGGCGCTGGCCGCCGCCGGCGTCGGCGTGCCGCTGGTGCTGTGGCTGCTGCACCTGCTGCGGGCGCTGGACGGCACGCGCGCCGCGCTGGCGCGGCTGGAGACCGTCGACCCGGCCACCGGCATCACCAACCGCCCCAACTTCCTGGCCTCGGCCGAACGCGAATGGTCGCGGGCGCGGCGCTACGGCACTGGCGCGGCGCTGCTGGTCGTCGAGGTCGACCAGGTCGCGCGCCTGGTCGAGGGCCGCGGCATCGCCGCCGCCGAGACCGTGCTGCGCGCGCTGGCGCGCGACACCGAGCAGACGCTGCGCGGCGGCGACCTGATCGCCCGTTTCGGCGACACCCAGTTCGCCGTCTGGCTGGTGCATGCCGACCCGACCGGCGCGCTCGACGTCGCCGAGCGCATCCGCGAGCGCTCCGAGCAGATGGAGATCCCCTGCGGCGCGCACCCGCTGCGCGTCACGGTGAGTGTCGGCGTCGCCGCGCTGCGGCTGGCGCACCAGAACCTGTCGGCGCTGATCGACGACGTCGACGCCGCGCTGGCCGCCGCGCAGCAGGCCGGCGGCAACTGCGTGCGCGCCGCGCCGGTGGACCTGCGCCGCCGCCGCGCCGACGCGCCGCCGCCCTGATCAGCCCAACCGCAGCCGGCTGGCGTAGCCCGTCATCTCCAGGTAACCCAGGCCGACGCGGCGCCCGCGTTCGTCGAGCAGCTCGCTCAGGCCTTCCCAGTAGACCGCGCCGGTGCCGCCGCGGCTGTCGAGTTCCTGGCCGTCGAGCAGCGCGCGCACGCGCCAGCGCCCGGCCGGCGTGTCGACCTGCCATTCGACCGGGTACTCGGCGCGGGTCGCCGGGCTCGCCCAGCGCCGGCCGGGCGTGAAGACCACGTCGGCGGGCGCGAAGGCCGCGGCCGTGCCGCCGGACGCACGCCAGCTGCCGCCGGCCCACAGTGCGCTGCCGTCGGCGCGGCGCAGACGGAAGGCGGTCAGCGCGCCGCCGTCGAACAGGTTGATGCCGATCCAGTCCCAGCCGACGGCCTCGGGGTGCAGGATCTCGTCGCTCCACTCGTGGTCCATCCAGGCGACGCCGCGCGCCTCGACCGGGCGGCCGTCGGCGTTGAACCGGCACGTTGCCGCGAGTTGGGGCTCGCTCACGTAGTGGCTGGCCTGACGTTCCTCCGGGCCTTTGCGCGAGAAACCGGCGTCGCCCTGCAGCAGCAGCGGCTGCGTCGGCGCCAGCGTCAGGTCGAGGCCGAAGCCGGCTGCCGGCAGCCGGGCGCGGTAGCCGGGGCCGGAACGTTCCAGCCACCAGTCGCCCAGGCGCACGCCGACGTCGTCGGTCCTGGCCCAGGCCGGGCCTTCGGCCGTGTCGCCCGACCAGCGCGCGATGCGCTGCGCGTGGTGGTGGCGGCGGGCTTCCAGGTCGGTCAGCGCGGCGTGCGCGAACAGGATCTGGCGCGGCGCGAAGCGGCTCTGCAGGTCCTCGGCCAGCCCGGTGCGGCTGCGGAAGAAGGTCAGCTGGTAACCCCAGCGCGGCGCCTCCGGCGTGCCGGCCCAGCCGGTGGCGTACCACCACTCGGTGCGCGTGTCCGGGTGCGCGCCGTGGTCGCGCGGGAAGACCAGCGGCCGGCGGCGGATCTGGGCGTGAGCGGGCAGCGCGGCGGCGCCGGCGAGTGCGAGCAGATGGCGGCGCCTCACCAGTCCCTCTGAACACTACTAACGATAGTTAGCAGGTAAGTCATTGATTCACTTCATCTTCCATCGGCTAACAGTTTTCTTGGCGCGCGGACAGCGTAGCCTGAGCCGGCGAGGGTTGTCTGTGGGCGCAGTCTCGCTTAGTTGAACAGCTCGCGCTCAATCAGCGCCAAGTATCGGCCTGGTGGCGCCAAGCACGGTGCGCTCGCCGGCCGCAAGCACGGTGGAGGCGGCGCCGACAGCGCCGCTGCAGTTCCTGCCACTCGAGCTGTCGACGCCAAGCGCGGCCGCTGCGGTCGATGATCCGCATCGACGCGCTGTGGCTGTGCGCGCAGCCGGTGGACATGCGCGCCGGTGCCGACCGGCTGCTGGCGAGCGTCCTCGCCGCGCTGGGCGAGGCGCACGCGCACCACGGCTACCTCTTCGCCAACGCGCGCACCACGCGCATCAAGCTGCTCGTGCACGACGGCTTCGGCATCTGGTGCTCCGCGCGGCGGCTGCACGCCGGGCGCTTTGTCTGGACGAGTCCGTCGGGCACGCCGGCGCTGGCGCTCACGCGCGAGCAGTTCGACGCGCTGGTCGTCGGGCTGCCGTGGCGGCGGCTGCCCGGCCAGAGGATCACGGACCACCAAGTGCACCAGGACAAGCAAGACCGCAACCGCTTTACGCAGGTGGCGGCCGCCGACAGAGCCGGAGCCAGCGAGTGCAGCGCGCGCCGAATCGAGCAGGGCCAGACACTGCCGCGGTTACCGAAGACGTTCATCCCGGTGCCCAGAGCGGATCCTCTCGCGAGGCGAGAATGCGAATGCGTCGCATTCGCGCTTTGGATACCATGACTTGGACGCACCTCAGAGGTGTCAGTCTTTGTATTCTCAAAACGCCAGCATTACGCAACTTGGAGGGTGATTGTGACGATTCTGATCCGTATGCTTATCGCGATCTTCGCTGTGCTGTTGGCGCCTGCCGCGGCGCATGCGCAGGCGTACGACTCCGGCACCGTTCCTGACGAGCAAGGCCGCCAAGCGTTGCTAAATAGAGCGCCAGATATTGGTCGCGACAATATATCGATTCATTCGAACTTCCCTCAGATTATCGAGCAGAACTTCGCGGCGATGAGGCCCGTCAAAGCGGCTGCCGTAATAGATAACTTGACGGATATAGAGCTGAGCAATCTAAAGCAGTTCTATGCCGCGGCCAATTTTGACGCTAATCGAGAATCCAGGCTGCTTCCGATTCTCGCGTATCGCCTGAACGCGAAGCGACTGGCCCGGATAGCGCGGCATTTTGGGTATGCTGAAACTTACGCCGCAGTTTCCGGTTATTCCCCCGAGAAACTGGTATCTTTCTCTGTCGCCTACGCAAACGAGCCGGCTCCTGCGGCGGTCGCGCAAGGAGGCGGAATCGGCAGGTTCCTGGGCTTCACGCCACACGAGATCTACTTGGACTTTCGTACTGCGCCGGTGGGCTCTCTAGGCGTTACCGGCGCGCTGTACGAGACAGCAGCAGTTCTTGGTAGCGCCATAAGCGTCTCCTACGGGGCTGGCTACACCGCTGGCTCAGCCGCGGCCTACCTTATTGAGACGTATAGCCCCTCCACCTGGGACGCGATTGGCGGAACGGTCGCAGGCATGGTCGACAACATGACCCAGGCGTACGACCTAGCAACGCTTGGGTAAATGCAGGAAAGTCTTGGCGCAGTGTTTGGACTCAGTTCGTATGTTAGAGATCAGCAGATAAATAATGGCGGAGACTACGGGTGCTCTACTGCTTGGCAGAGAAATTACCTTTATGGGACGCCAGAGGAATGCGCTGACGATTATAGTCCGCTTTGCCCCGGTAGGTGATAAATGGACTCAATGAGGAATGGCTCCATCATCGACCGAGCATTGGTAGGTCTGCTTCTGGTTGGTGCGACTGCCGCACTAACGGTGCCGGATGTCGGATTTCTTCATTCAATTCTTTGGCTACTATTTTCGGTCTACTCGGTCCGCTTCGTATTCCGCCTTCGCCGCGCTGGCTACCTTGGAAAGACGCCCGGCGAAATATATGCCGCCAGCAGTCAGGGGGGGGGCATGTCAATCGGGATCATGGAGATCTTCGCGGTGATATTGTCAAATTTCGCGTTGTATCTATAGGCGGGCTCGGCTTTTCTGGCAACGAGGCGGCTGCGGGCCAGCAGATCAATGCCTTGATCGCCGCGTTCAACGCCGAGCAGACGATCAAGCTCGAGCAGGAACTGTTCAAGCAGCGGAAGCGACTTGCCGATGCCCAGAGGAGCCTGGAAACCAAGGTGACCAAGGCCGCCTCTGATAGCGAGCGCATCGCAGGCGACAAGGCCAGCTTGATATAGAGCTGAACAGCTCGCAGTCGATCGTCGTATGAGTACATGAACTACCTCTCACGGTAGTCCAAGAAATCGTCCGCACCCCCCATCCGCTACTCGTCTCTACGAGACTGTGTGCAAATACAGTATTTCTTGTCCGTCAACAACGTTCTAACTAACGAAAGAATGTGTTCCTACCAGTCCTCCTTCACCGACATCACGGCGGAACGCCCGGCGGCGCTGCGCGCGCTGAACGCCGCGGTGGCGATGCCGGCGGCGAACACCGCCGCGGCCAGCGCCGCCAGCCGCGCCGTCGGCACGACGAGTTCCATCGTCCAGTGAAAGCTCTGCGGGTTGACGACGAAGACCAGCACCGCGCTGACCGCCAGCCCCAGCGCCAGCCCGACGACGACACCGGCGGCCAGCCAGGCGGCGCCTTCACCGGCGACGATGGCGATCACCTGGCCGCGTGTCAGCCCCAGGTGCGCCAGCAGGCCGAACTCCTTGCGCCGCGCCAGCACCTGCGCCGACAGGCTGGCGGCGATGCCGACCAGGCCGATGCCGATCGCCACCGCCTGCAGGTAGTAGGTGACGGCGAAGCTGCGGTCGAAGATGCGCAGCGACATCACGCGCAGCTCGCCGGTGGCGGCGAACTCCAGCATCGCCGGGTCGGGCAGCAGCGCGCGCAGCCGCGTCTGCACCGCGGCGATCTCGGCGCCGGGCGCCAGCCACAGCGCCAGGTCGTTGACGCGTTCGTCGCCGGTCAGGCGGCGGTAGTCGGCGGCGTCCATCACGAGGCTGCCGAATTGGCGCGAGTAGTCGCGCCAGACGCCGAGCACGTGCACCGTCGTGCCGCCGGCCAGCGGCAGCTCCAGCGTGCCGCCGACCCGGGCGCCGTAGAGGTCGACCATCGCCTCGCTGACCCAGACGCCGGTCTCGCCCGGCCGCGGCGGCAGCGCCGGGCCGACCAGCGGCAGCTCGCCGGCCGCGTCGGCCACCGGCCGCGCCATCAGCGTCACCGCCGGCCGGCCCTCGGCCATCTGCAGCGCGCGGTGGCGGGTCGCCGACACTCGCGCGACACCGGGCGCCGAGGCCGCGGCAGCGAGGAAGTCCGGCGGCAGCCAGGCCTGGTCGGTGGTGCCGCCGGTGGCGGCGCTGCGCGCGTACAGGTCGGCCGGCAGCATCGAGTCCAGCCACTGCGAGACGCCGTCGCGGAAGCTGGCGACCATCACCGTCAGCGCCACCGACAGCGCCAGGCTGGCGACGACGCCCGACACCGCCGCCGTCGCGGTGGCACGCTGGAACCGCGCCCGCTGCAAGGCCAGCAGCGCCAGCGCCGAACGCGGTGTGGCGATCCCCCCGAGCAGCGCGTGCACGACCGCCGGCACCAGCGCGACACCGCCGAACAGCAGCGCCGCGACGGCGACGTAGGCCGCCAGCGGCAGCCCGGCGATCGGCGGCGCGAAAGCCAGTGCCACGCCGGCGGCCAGCAGCAGCAGGCCGGGCAGGGCGGGCGGCGCCGGCTGGTGCGGCGCGCCCAGGCCCTTGAGCGCCATCGCCGGCGCCAGGCGTTCGGCCTGTTTCGCCGGCCACCAGCCGCCGATCAGTGCCGACACCGTGCCCAGCGCCAGGAAGGCCAGCGCGCCGCCGATGCCGAAACGCACCGTCGGCGCGATGCCGGGGAAGTAACCGCCGCCCAGGTCGCCCGACATCCAGCGCAGCGCCAGCACCGCCATGCCGGCGCCCATCACCAGCCCGGCCGCGCTGCCGGCGGCACCCAGCACTGCGCATTCGGCCAGCACCAGGCCGCGGCGCTCGCCGGCGGTGAGCCCGAGCACGCCCAACAGCGCGAAGCTCGGCGTGCGCTGCGCCACCGACAGCGAGACGACCGAGAACACGAGGAAGGCGCCGACGAACAGCGCCACCAGCGCCAGCACCGTCAGGTTGACGCGGTAGGCGCGCGACAGGTTGGAGATGCGCTGCTCGGCTTCGCCCGGCGCGACGGCCTCGACACCGGCCGGCAGCGCCAGCCGCGCGACCAGCGCCGCGCGGTCCGTGCCCGGTGCCAGCCGCAGGTCGATGCGCGTCAGCCGGCCGTCGTAGCCGAAACGCGTCTGCGCCGCGGCGACGTCCATCACCGCCATCGCCAGGCCGCCGGCGGCGACGCTGCCGGCGACCTCGAAGCGCTGCCACGCGGTGCCCGACTGCAGCGCCAGCACCGCGCCGTCGGCGGCGCCGGTCTGCTGGCGCGCCGCGCTGTTGAGGAAGACCAGCGACGGGTCGAGCCCGGCCATCGGGCGGCTGTCGTCGGCCGGGCGCGGCAGCAGCGTCGCGGCCACCGGCGCGATGCGCAGCACGTCCAGGCCGACGATGCGCAGCGCGACACGCCGGCCGTCGGCGGCGGTGGCGTAGGTCTCGAACTCGACCACCGGGCTGGCGAGCTCGACCGCGGCGTCGGTCGCGACACGGTCGAACAGCGCATCGTCGAAGCCTTCGCGCTGGCCACGGATCGTCAGGTCGGGCTCGCCGTTGGCGGCGCGCACCGCGGCCGAGAACTCCGACAGCGCGGAGGTGTTGATCAGATGCACCGAGTACGCCAGCGCGACACCCAGCGCCACCGCCAGCAGCGCGACGCCGTGGCGCCAGGGGTGGTGGCGCCACTCGCGCCACAGCAGGCTGGCCAGCAGGTGGCGGTTCATCGCGCCACGATGCCGTGCGCGGTGAGGCGCAGCACGCGGTCGGCGCGCGCCGCGGCGGCTTCGGAGTGCGTCACCAGCAGGCAGGCAGCGCCGGCTTCGTGCACCTGGGCGAGCAGCACGCCGAGCACCCGTTCGGCGGTCTCGGGGTCGAGGTTGCCGGTCGGCTCGTCGGCCAGGATCAGCCCGGGCGCATGCACCACGGCGCGTGCGATCGCCACCCGCTGCAGTTGCCCGCCCGAAAGCTGTGCCGGGTAGCGCGCGCCCAGGCCGCCGAGGCCGACGGCGTCGAGCAGCGCGGCGACGCGGCGCTCGTCGGGGCGGTTCAGCAGCAGCAGCGGCAGCGCGACGTTCTCGGCCACCGTCAGGTGCGGCAGCACGTGGAAGGCCTGGAAGACGAACCCGAGGCGGGCGCGGCGCAGCCGGGCGCGGCCGGCTTCGTCCAGCGTCGCCAGATCCTGGCCGGCGACGGTGATGCGGCCGGCGTCGGCGCCGTCCAGCCCGGCGATGCAGTTCAGCAGCGTCGACTTGCCGACGCCCGACTCGCCGAGCAGCGCGACGAACTCGCCGGCGCCCAGTTCGAGCGTGACATCGTGGAAGACACGGGTCTCCCCGTAGGACTTGGACAGACCCTCGAGCATCAGCATGGGCGGCGATGATGCCCGAGGGCCGCCGCGCCGCGCGCGCCTGGGGTCAGCCGGCGGCCGTCTCCAGTGCGGCGAGTGCCTGCGCCGACGCGTCGGGCGCGTCGCAGGGCACGACGATGCGTTCGGGCATCGAACGCAGCCAGGTGATCTGGCGCTTGGCGAGCTGGCGTGTCGCGGCGATGCCGCGTTCACGCAGCGGCGCCAGGTCGCCGGCGTCCAGCGCCTCCCAGGCCTGGCGGTAGCCGACGCAGCGCATCGACGGCAGGCCCGGGTGCAGGTCGCCGCGGGCGCGCAAGTGCCGCACCTCGTCGACGAAGCCGGCCGCCAGCATGGCGTCGAAACGCTGCGCGATGCGCTCGTGCAGCCAGGCGCGCGAGGCCGGCTCCAGCGACACCAGCGGCCAGGCCGCGGCGGCGGGCTTCTCGCTGCGGGCGCCTTGCTGCCAGGCCGAGATCGGCCGGCCGCTGCCGAGATAGACCTCGAGCGCGCGCTGGATGCGCTGGGCGTCGTTCGGTGCCAGCCGGGCGGCCGTCACCGGGTCGACACGCGCGAGTTCGGCGTGCAGCGCCGGCCAGCCTTCGGCGGCGGCGCGGGCGTCGAGCTCGGCGCGGATCGCCGGGTCGGTCTCGGGCATCGCGTCCAGGCCGTCGCGCAGGGCCTTGAAGTACAGCATCGTGCCGCCGACCAAAAGCGGCAGCCGGCCGCGCGCGGTGATCTCGTCGACTAGGCGGTTGGCGTCGGCGACGAAACGTGCCGCCGAATAACTGTCGGCCGGGTCGACGATGTCGATCAGGTGGTGCGGCGCGGCGGCGCGTTCGGCGGCGCTGGGTTTGGCGGTGCCGATGTCCAGGCCGCGGTAGACCAGCGCCGAGTCGACGCTGACGATCTCCACCGGCCGGCGCGCGGCCAGCGCCAGCGCCGCGGCGGTCTTGCCGCTGGCGGTGGGGCCGGCGAGGCAGACGGCGTGCACGTTCATCGGTGCGGCACCTCCGGCAGCCGCCGCACCAGCGTCCAGGCGACCAGCGTGGTGGCGGCAGCCCAGAAGGCGACGGTCAGCGCGTACGGCCGCACGTCGGCGCCCAGCACCACGCCCAGCCACTGGCCGATGCAGAAGGCGGTGAACGCGAGCACGAAGCCGGCCAGCGCCGAGGCCGCGCCGGCGCTGCGCGGGAACGGCCCGACGGCGCCGGCCTGGCCGCAGGGCTGGTGGATGCCGTGGCCGAAGCAGAACAGCCACTGCGGCAGCAGGTAGGCCCAGACGCTCTCGACACCGGCCAGCGCCGCGGCCGCGGTGCCCAGGCCACCGGCCAGCGTGAACAGCGCCGCCCGGCGCACCGAGCGCGACAGGCCGTGGTGCAGGATCCAGCGCCGGCAGACCACCGTGCCGCCCAGGTAGGCCAGCGAGCCGGTGGCCATCGCCAGCCCGTAGTGGCCGGCTCCGAGCCCGAAGCGGTCCATGTAGACGAAGGACGAGCCGGCGAGGATCGTGAACAGCCCGCCGTAGGTGCAGGACGTCAGCAGCGCCCAGGCGACGAAGACCCGGTGGCGCGCGATGCCAGCCCAGGCCGCCAGCAGCGGGCCGGGTGCGGTGGCCTGCGGGTTCTTCTGGACGATCGTCTCGGGCAGGCGCAGCACGACGAAGGCCAGCGTCGCCGCACCGGCCAGGCCGACGACGGCCAGCGTCGCGCGCCAGCCGGCCGCACCGGCGACCCAGCCGCCCAGCGTCGGCGAGGCGATCGCGATCAGCCCCAGGCCCGACAGCGCCAGCGCCATCACGCGCGCGCCTTCGTGCGGCTCGTAGAGGTCGCGCAGCATGGCCCGCGCGACGACCACCGCTGCGGCCAGCGCCACGCCCTGCAGCGCGCGCCACGCGACCAGCGTGCCGACGTCGGCGGCGAGTGCCGCGCCGGCGCTGGCCGCGGTGTACAGCGCCAGCCCGGCGAGCAGCACCGGCCGCCGGCCGACGCGGTCGGCCACCGGCCCCCAGACGAGCTGGGCGACACCGAAGGCCAGGATCAGCGCCGCCATCGTCAGCTGCACCGCGCTCATCGGCGCGGCGAGCTCGCGCGCCAGCAGCGGCAGCGCCGGCAGCATGACGTCGGTGGACACCGGCTGCAGCCCCAGCAGCAGCGCCAGCGCGACCGCCGCCAGCGCGTGCGAGACCGGCGCCCGGGCCGCCGGCACGGACGCGGCAGCGTTCATCGCGTGGCGCAGGCCATCAGATGAAGCGCTCGTTCTCGCCGAGGTAGCGCCACTGGCCCGGCGGCAGCTGGCCCAGCGAGACGCTGCCGATGCGCACGCGCTTCAGGCCGACGACCTTCAGCCCGACCAGCTCGCACATGCGGCGGATCTGGCGCTTGCGGCCTTCGCGCAGCACGAAACGCAGCTGGTCCTCGTTCTGCCAGCTCACGCGCGCGGGGCGCAGCGGCCGGCCGTCGAGCTCCAGGCCGTGGCGCAGGCGTTCCAGGTCGGCGTCGGGCAGGCGGCCGGGTTTCGTGTACTGCACCCGCACCAGGTATTCCTTCTCGACCTTGGTCTCGTCGCCGATCAGCGTCTTGGCGATGCGCCCGTCCTGGGTCAGCACGAGCAGGCCGGTGGAATCGATGTCCAGCCGCCCGGCCGGCGCCAGGCCGCGCAGCTGGCCGGGGTGGAAGGCCAGGCGCGTCGGGTCGTCCTTCCAGCGGTTGGCCGGGATGACCAGCGTCGCCGCCGGCTTGTAGCCGTCTTCGGCCTGGCCGCTGACGAAGCCCATCGGCTTGTGCAGCAGCACCGTGACGCGGCGTGCCTGCTCGTTGCGCGCGCGCGGGTCGATCTCGATGCGGCAGTCGGCGGCGGCACGCTGGCCCAGCACGGCCATCTTGCCGTCGACCTTGACCCAGCCGGCCTCGATCCAGGCATCGGCCTCGCGGCGCGAGGCCAGGCCCCGTTCGGTGATCAGCTTGGAGACGCGCACGCCCTCGGCGGCGCCGGAAATCGGCTCGGACATGCCCGGATTGGACCACGGCCGGCCGCCGCCGTGCCCGCCGCGCCCCGGGCAAGCACCGAGGCCCGGCCCCTACGCGGCAGCCGGCGCATGGGCTAGGCTGGGGCACTCACGGCTGTCGGGAGCTCGATGATGAAACCGGTTTCCGAAGTGCTGCACCGCCGCCAGGGCACGCTCTGGCATGTGCATCCCGACGACAGCGTCTTCGCCGCGCTGGAGCTGCTGGCTGCGCACGAGATCGGCGCGCTGCTGGTGATGGACGGCGGGCGCCTGGTCGGCGTCGTCTCCGAGCGCGACTACACGCGCAAGGTGGCGCTGCAGGGCCGCAACTCGCGCGAGACGCGGGTCGCCGAGATCATGACGCGCGACGTGGTGCGCGTGCCGCCCGCGGCGCCGATGCACGAGTGCATGGCGCTGATGAGCGAACACCGCGTCCGCCACCTGCCGGTGGTCGACGGCAGCACGGTGCTGGGCATGATCTCGATGCGTGACCTGCTCGACGAGCTGATCGCCGAGCAGGAGCGCACGATCGCCGAGCTGGAGCACTACATCCAGTCCTGAGCGCAGGCGGCCTGGCGGGGCCCGGCTCGTGCCGCCCCGCCACAGCCGCCGTCCGGCGGTTCGTCGCCCGCGGCGGCGGTTTCGTCGCAACGCGGATGCCCCCTTGACGGCGGCGGTGCATGCTCGCCGGTGTCCCAACCTGAGGAATCGCCTGCATGACCAAGCCTCTTCTCGCCCCGCTGGCCGCGGCCGCGTTCGTGCTGCCCTTCGTCGCCGCGCCCGCCGCGGCGCAGTCCGCCGCCGTGGCGCCGGCCGCCGCGCGTGCCGTGCCGCCCGAGCTGCCGCTGCGCGACTTCTTCCGCAGCCCGGCGCGTTCGGGCTACAACCTGAGCGACGGTGGCCGCTGGGTCTCGTTCCTGCAGCCGGCCGCCGGCGAGGCCGGCGCCGCGCCGCGCCGCAACGTCTTCGTGCAGAAGCTCGTCAACGGCCGCGCCGTCGGCGAGCCGCGCCAGCTCACGCGCGAGACCGCGCGCGACATCCGCATGTACGCGTGGAAGGGCGACGACACCGTGCTCTTCATGAAGGACTTCGGCGGTGACGAGAACTTCCACGTCGTGGCCGCGGACGCCGCCACCGGCAAGGTGCGCGACCTGACGCCCTGGGAGGGCGTGCGCGCCGAACTCGTCGACGGCCTGCCCGAGGACCCGCAGCACATCCTCGTGGCCCACAACCGCCGCGACCGCAAGGTCTTCGACGTCGTGCGCCTGAACGTGCGCAGCGGCGCCGAGGCCGTCGTCGCGACCAACCCCGGCAACATCGTCAACTGGGTCACCGACCACCGCGGCCGCATCCGCGTGGCGATCGCCAGCGACGGCGTCAACAACACCGTGCTCTACCGCGACGGCGACAGCGGCGAGTTCAAGCCGCTGCTGACCACCGACTTCCGCACCGGCGTGCAGCCGCTGTTCTTCGACGGCGACAACCGCCTGTTCTACGCCGTCAGCAACCGCGGCCGCGACAAGAGCGCGCTGGTGCTGATCGACCCGGCCAAACCCGACGCCGAGCAGGTGGTCTACGCCCACCCCGAGGTCGACGTCGAGGGCGCGCACTGGTCGCGCGTGCAGAAGAAGCTGCTGTGGGCCAGCTACGAGACCGACAAACACGGCAAGCACTTCTTCGACCCGGCGATGCAGGCCGCGTTCGAGAAGCTGCAGCAGCGCTTCCCCGGCGAGCAGGTCGACCTGTCGGCCTGGACGCTGGACGAAACGCGCTACATCGTCGTCAACTGGAGCGACCGCACGCTGGGCGCGCGCCACCTGTACGACGTGCGCAGCGGCCAGGTGACCAAGCTCGCCGATGCCGCGCCGTGGATCAAGCCCGAGCAGATGGCCGAGATGAAGCCGGTGCGCTACACGGCGCGCGACGGGCTGTCGATCCCCGGCTACCTGACGCTGCCGGCCGGCCGCGAGCCGAAGAACCTGGCCTGCGTCGTCAACCCGCACGGCGGCCCCTGGGCGCGCGACAGCTGGGGCTTCAACCCCGAGGTGCAGTTCCTCGCCAACCGCGGCTACTGCGTGCTGCAGATGAACTTCCGCGGCTCCACCGGCTACGGCCGCCAGTTCTGGGAGGCGAGCTTCGGCCAGTGGGGGCTGAAGATGCAGGACGACATCAGCGACGGCGTGAAGTGGCTGGTCGAGCAGGGCATCGCCGACCCGAAGCGCATCGGCCTGTACGGCGGCAGCTACGGCGGCTATGCGACGCTGGCCGGCGTGGCCTTCACGCCCGACCTGTACGCCGCGGCGGTCGACTACGTCGGCGTCAGCAACCTGTTCACGTTCATGAAGACCATCCCGCCGTACTGGGAGCCGTGGCGCCAGCAGATGTACGCGATGGTCGGCAACCCGGACGATCCGAAGGACAGGGAGCGCCTGACCGCGACCTCGCCGGTGTTCCACGTCGAGCGCATCAAGACGCCGCTGCTCGTCGCCCAGGGCGCACGCGACCCGCGCGTCAACAAGGCCGAGAGCGACCAGATCGTCGAGGCGCTGAAGAAGCGCGGCGTCGAGGTCGAGTACCTCGTCAAGGACAACGAGGGCCACGGCTTCGCCAACGAGGAGAACAAGTTCGAGTTCTACGGGGCGATGGAGAGGTTCTTCGGCAAGCACCTGAAGTGATCTGAGCGACAGCGCCGCGTGCTGCCGCACGCGGCGCATGCCCTCCTGCGCGAGGGCAGCGGGCGGCCGCGGCCGGGAGGCCGGCGGCTATTTCCGGCCGCGCGGCTTGCGCGCGGCGCCCCTGGCGGGCCGGCTCCCCGCGCCGGCCCTCTGTTCCCGTTCCTGCCTCGGCCATTCGTGCCGTGGCCTCCAGATCCTCGAGCAACCTGTGCCCGCAGCGCGGCCTGCGGCGCGCCAACGGCGTTGTGCTTCGTTTTGTGTCTAGAATGCGAATCATTCGTATTCAAATGCAGAGACGGCGCTGAGTCGGCGTCGTTCGCGGTTTCATTGGTTCCTGCCCTGTCAGGCGTCCCTCGCCTGCAGCCCCATCGCGCTGCGGCTGAGCCGCCTGCCCCGAGCGCCAGCGCCTCGCCGGCGCGTTCGTGTGCGGCAGTCCTGCCATCGCCCTCCGCTGTCGTGTCCGCGCGGCCATGCCGCCGCGGGCCGGCGTGTCGGGGCGGTCCCGCTTGCATGACCGCTGTGCCGGCGGAACCGGCACGTTCCCGTAGACGACTTCAACAACTCGAGGAAATGAGATGAACAGACTCCAGAAGGCCCGTCAGCCGGCCCAGCGGGTGGTGGCGCGCGCGGTCTTCGCCGCGCTGTCGGCGATGACGATGACCGCTGCGGCCAGCGCCAAGGACGGGGCCCCGGCCGCGGTCGACACGGTCCGCCAGTACCGGATCGAACCCGGGCCGCTGGCCGCCGCGCTCGAGCAGTTCAAGGCGCTCAGCGGCATCGTGATCGAAGCGCCGGCAGCGCTGACCGAGGGCCGCCGCTCGCCCGGGCTGAGCGGCGAGTACGGTGCCGAGATGGCGCTGAGCCGTCTGCTGCAGGGCACGGGGCTGTCCGCAGGGCGCGCTGCCGATGGACGGTGGACGCTGCACGCGGGCGCCGCGCCGCGCCAGGCCGGCAGCCTGCCGGCGATCACCGTCGTCGGCACCAGCCTGGAGACCGACGCCAGGATCTACCCGGGTTCGGTTGCGGTGATTGGCCGCGAGGCGCTCGAGCAGCACGGCACGGTCATCTCGGCGATGAGCGAACTGCCGGGCGTCACCACCGGCGGCGACAGCGGCCGCATGACGGGCGAACAGTTCAACATTCGCGGCTTCGGCTACCAGTCCGAGGACCGCGTCATCGTGCTGCAGGACGGGGTCCGGCGTTCGGTGTCGCTGTACTCGAACCACATCTCCAGCTTCCGTTCCGACAACGACCTGCTCAAGCAGGTCGAGGTGGTCAAGGGCGCATCGTCGGTCCAGAACGGCGGCGGCGCGATCGGCGGCGTCGTCGCGATGACGACCAAGGACGCCAAGGACTTCGTGCCGACCGGCGA
This sequence comes from Rubrivivax sp. JA1055, assembly GCF_020966565.1. NCBI lineage: Bacteria > Pseudomonadati > Pseudomonadota > Betaproteobacteria > Burkholderiales > Sphaerotilaceae > Rubrivivax > Rubrivivax sp. JA1055. Next base: position 219,288 of record NZ_JAJKFP010000002.1, read on the forward strand.
GCACGCCGGCTTTGCCGTCAAGACACGCTACGAGTCGAACGACTACCGCGAGGGCTACGTGGCGGCGGCCTACGCGCCGGATGACAAGCCGTACGAGCTCCTGGCCTACGCCAAGAAGGGCCGGGCCGGCGACATGAAGATGTCGCGCCAGTTCAGCGTCGACGCCAACGGCAAGGGCATCGACACCGTCGACAACGACGAAGACCTTCGTGTGCTGTACCTGCAAGGGGCGATCCGGCCGGCCGCCGGTCACAGGCTCTCGCTGTCGCACTACGACTACAAGCTGGACAACGAGACCACCTGGCAGACGCTCTACCACACCAACTACTCGACGACGACGGGGCCGGTGATCGGCGAGCTGCAGCAGCGCGACACCGTCGCCAAGTACCGCTACATCGACCCGACGCGGGCCTGGCTGAACGTCACCGGCACCGTCTATCACTCGCGCTCCAGCTACGACCGCGGCTACACCTACGTCGACATCCGTAACGGCGCCACGAACGCCCTGGACTACGAGAACGCCGACAAGCGCTACGGCCTGCGCCTGAGCAACGAGGCCCACTTCGAGACCGGCTCGGTTCTGCACCGTCTTGTCGCCGGCGTGGACTACGAAAAGCGCAAGGAAGACGCGACCTACCTGCTCAACGGCGTCTACAGCGACTTCGGCTCGCTGCCCAACACCTACAAGGACTCCGGCGCCTACGGCCACCTGGAATCGACCTTCTGGGACGGCAGGCTGGTGACCCAGCTCAGTGGCCGCTACGACCGCTTCGACCGCCGTGTCGACGCCAACGAAGGCAGCTATGACGGCGATCACTTCTCGCCGCGCCTGGGTGCCAGCCTGCGTGTCGTGCCGGGCCTGCAGCTCCTGGCCAACTGGTCCGAGGCCTTCCGCGCGCCGACACCGCACGAGACCTCGTCCGAAGGTCCGCTGAACCCGCACTACTGGTACCTGCCCAATCCCAACCTGAAGCCCGAGACCATCCGCGAGTACGAGCTGGGCTTCTCGTACGAGAAGAAGGGCGTGTTCGCCGCGGCCGACAGCTTCGAGACCAAGCTGATGTATTTCGACGGCCGCATCCAGGACATGATCGCGCTGGCGCTGGTGCGCCCGGACGAGACCTCCCCCGAGGGCTCGCCCTATGGCATGTACCGCAACGTCGACCGCGTGAAGCGCCATGGTGTTGAATGGCAGGCCAGCTACGAGCACGCGCTCGGGGGCATTTCGCTGGCCTATTCGACGCTGAGCCAGAAGAACGAGGCCAACGACCAGGACACGCCGCAGGCCTTTGCCGACAAGCTGAACATCGGTGCCTTCTTCAACGCCACCCCGGGCCTGCGTCTGGGCGGCAGCGTCACCCACTGGTTCAAGCCGTCGCCGAACCCCGCCTCCTTGGTCAGCGGCGGCAAGACCTACTGGTACGTGCGTGACGACTACACCGTGGCCAACGTCTACGCGCGCTGGCGCCCCAACGCCCAGGGCAGCGGCTTCTTCGGCCGCGACCTGAGCGTGCGGGTCGGTGTCAACAACGTGTTCGACGCCTCCTACCTGAATGCACGCGACGTCGAGACGACGACCCGCGTGGGCAAGGGCCGCAACGTCTTCGCGACGCTGGAAACGCGCTTCTGACCGAAGGCACGGGACGTCCGGTCGCCGCCGCGCCCGGACGACCCTTTTCCCGGGGGGGCGACGCTCCCCGGGCTTTTTCCTGCCCGAGCGCCCGGATGCCGGGTGCGACGTCGGCGGCCAAGCCCCGGCGTTCGGGTCGGTTCCCGATGGCGCGGACAATCTCCCCGCGGCGCGGTCACGCGCCGCAGGTATGCTCGCCGGCACGGGCACCGGGTGGCATGTGAGAACGCAAGAAGAACTGACGGGAATGAGGACGCGCTGATGGCCACCTGGGGCATGGGCCTGCGCGCCAAGTCGATCCTCGCCCTCGTGGCGGCCTGCCTGCTGGCGCTGCTGCCGGCCGGGCTGCTGGGCTGGCAGCTCGTCGAGGGCGTGCGCGACCACTTCGGCGAGGCGTTCGCACGCAACTACACGCAGTTGAAGCGCGAGCAGATCCTGGGGCTGCTCAACCGGGAGCTGGCGCTGGCGCGCCGCCTGGCGAGCTCTCAGCTCACGCGCCAGTGGCTGCTCGACGAGACCGACCCGGCGAAGAAGACGCTGGCGCTGCGCGAGGCCGAGGCCTTCCGCCTGGACCTGCGCGACCACGCCTACTTCATCGCCAGCGGGCTCAGCGGCCATTTCTACTTCAACGACCCGAGCAAGCCCTTCAGCGCCGAGCCGCGCTACACGCTGGACCCGGCCAAGGAGGACGACTCCTGGTTCTACGCCACGCTGCGCCGGCCCGAGGACTACAACATCAACGTCAACGTCGACGTGCCGCTGCAGGTCACGATGGTCTGGTTCAACGTCGCGATCCGCGACCGCGCGCGCACGCTGGGCGTGGCCGGCGCGGCGCTGGACCTGCGGCAGTTCCTCGCCGAGTTCATCAACACCGCCGAGGCCGGCGTCACGCCGATCATCCTGTCGGGCAGCGGCGCCATCCAGGCGCACCGCGACACGCGGCTGATCTCGACCAACCAGGCCGGCAGCACCGCGCGCGCCGAGCAGACGCTGGCCGGCCAGCTGCCCGAGGGCGAACGTGCCGCGCTGGCCGCCGCGATGGACGCCGCCGTCGCGCGTCCGGGCCAGGTGTCCACGCTGTGGGCGACGCTGGACGGGCGCCGCCAGCTGCTCGCGCTGTCCTACGTGCCCGAGCTCAAGTGGCACGTCGTCACCGCGGTCGACCTGGACGCGGCGCGTGTCATCGACGGCGACTGGCTGAACACCGCCGCGGCGGTGGCCGCCGGCACGCTGGCGCTGCTGCTGGCGGCCTTCGTGCTGGCGGTCAACCGGCTCGTCATCCGGCCGCTGCGCCGGCTGCACAAGTCGGCCACCGCGATCTCGCACGGCAACTTCCAGGTCAGCGTGCCGGCCGACGGCCACGACGAGATCGCCGACCTCGGCCGCGCCTTCGCGACGATGGCCGAGAAGCTGCGCGCCTACACCGGCAACCTGGAGGCCGAGGTCCGCCAGCGCACCGAGGCGCTGGAGGCCGCCAACCGCGACATGCGCGCGGCGCACCAGAAGATCAGCGACTCGATCGACTACGCCAGCCTGATCCAGCGCGCCATCCTGCCGGCGCGCCAGCTCACGCAGCAGCTCGGCGAGCACCACTTCGTGCTCTGGCGCCCGCGCGACGTCGTCGGCGGCGACTTCTACGTCTTCCGCAGCGAGGGCCCGCGCTATCTGGTGGGCGTCGTCGACTGCGCCGGCCACGGCGTGCCCGGCGCGCTGATGACGATGCTGGCGCGTGCGGCGCTGGACCACGCGATGAACCAGACCGGCATCGCCTCGCCGGCCCGGGTGCTGCGCCACACCGACGCGGCGATGCGTGCGATGCTCCAGGACTGCCCGCTGCCGCGCGCCATTGCCACCAACATGGACGCCGGCCTGGTCTTCGTCGACCTGGAGAACCGCCGCATGGTCTATGCCGGAGCCAAGATCCCGCTGTACTGGAGCGATGGCGAGAGCGTCTCCAGCGTGCCGGGCGGGCGCCGCGCGATCGGCGACCGCCGCCAGGGCGAGTACGACGACGTCGAGGTGCCGCTGCTGCCCGGCACCACCTACACGCTGGTCACCGACGGCTACCTCGACCAGGCCGGCGGCGACCACGGCTTCGGCTTCGGCAATGCGCGTTTCGCGCAGCTGCTGCGCGAGGTCGCCGGCCGGCCGCTGCGCGAGCAGGCCGAGGCCCTGGAGCAGGCGCTGGCCGCCTACCAGGGCCCGCACGCCCAGCGCGACGACATCACCCTCCTGTCCTTCCGTTTCGATTGAGCCGCATCCCCATGGAATCCATCGACCTGTTCGGCCTCAGAGAGCACTTCAACCGCAGCCGCATCCTGCTGTGCTTCAACGGCCCGATCTCGCGCAGCTTGATCGAGGAGATCGGCAACGCGCTGAAGAACTACCTGCAGGCCGACCAGGCGCACCCGTCGTCGGCGATGGACGTGTTCGCGGTCTACATCGAGCTGACGCAGAACATCCGCCACTACGCCGCCAGCCGCCAGTACGACGAACTGGCGGGGGCGGCCACCGTCGTCGTCGCGCGCGACGAGAATGGCGGTTACGCCGTGCAGGCCGGCAACCTGGTCGAGCAGGCCGACGGCGAGGCGCTGCTCGAGCGCGTGACGGCGCTGGCGGCGATGGACAAGGCCCAGCTGAAGGCCGCGTACAAGGAACAGCTGCGCCGGCCGCGTGCGGCCGACGCGGTGTCCGGCGCCGGCCTCGGGCTGATCGACGTCGCGCGCAAGTCGGCGGCGCCGCTGGCGGCGTCGCTGTCGCCGGCCGGCGACGGCAAGGCATTCTTCAGCCTGCGGGCGGTGATCTGAAGCAGACGAGACGACGATGAAAGAGCTGCACATCCAGGGGGGCAACTCGACCCCCGAAATCCAGGGCGACTGGGAGCGGGGCGTCCTGGCGATGCGCGGGGACTCCTATCCCGAGAATTCCTTCGAGTTCTTCGGCGAGGTGATCCAGTGGCTCGAGGACTATCTCGGCCAGGACGGCCGGCCGCTGCAGCTGGAGCTGCGCCTGGTCTACATGAACACCAGCTCGGTCAAGGCGATGATGGACATCTTCGACCTGTGCGAGGACGCCTTCGGCAAGGGCCGCGAGGTGCGCGTGAGCTGGTACTACGACCCGCGCAACGACCGCGTCTTCGACCTCGCCGAGGAGTTCCGGGAGGACTGCAGCTTCCCCTTCGAGATCCTGGCCGATGGCGGCGCCTAAGTCCCTGCCGGACGACGTCGTCCTGGTCTCGCGCATCGAGGCCCTGCTGGCCGACCCGGCGCTCGAGCACGACCCGCTGCGCGAGCCGCTGGCGCAGCTGCTGGGCCATTTCCAGACCCAGCGCGAACGGCTGGAGCGCCTGGTGCGCATCTCCGACAGCTACCACCACGTCGCGCGCGAGCAGCGCCTGAGCCTGGTCGAGCAGTACGACAAGCAGGTGCGCCGGCTGGAGAAGCTGGTGCGCATCTCCGACCGCTACCAGAACAGCCTGCGCGACCTGAGCCTGGCGCTGCGCGACGCCGCGATGCGCGACCCGCTGACCGGCCTGGGCAACCGGCGCTTCCTGATGGAGCGGCTGCGCGAGGAAGGCGAGCGCACCCAGCGCCTGGGCCGCGGCTTCGCCGTGGCCATCATGGATGTCGACCACTTCAAGGCGGTCAACGATGCGCACGGCCACGAGACCGGCGACAGCGTGCTGCAGGTCATCGCCCAGGCGGTGGAGTCGGGCGTGCGCCGCTACGACCACTGCGGGCGCTGGGGCGGCGAGGAGTTCCTGATGCTGCTGCCCGAGACGCCGCTGGAGGCGGCGCGCGCCATCGTCGAGCGCATCCGCCAGGCGATCGCCGACATCGACCACGTCGGCGAGGTGCGCGTCTCGCTGACGGCCAGCTTCGGGCTGGCCGAGCACCGTGACGGCGAGGACTTCTCGGCCACCATCAACCGTGCCGACCAGGCGCTCTACGCGGCCAAGGCCGCCGGGCGCAACCGCGTCGAAAGCGCCTGATCCAGCGCCGGGCGGCGCCGGCTGCGCCGCAGACGCTGCGGTACAGTGAGGTTCAGTTCGCAGGCTGCGTCGTGGCCGGCCGCTGCGGCCCACCGAGGCATTCCCTCCATGTCGGTTTCCTTTTCCACGATCAGACCCGGCTTGAGGCTGGCCGACCAGGTCGCCAGCGCGCTCGAGGCCGAGATCCGCTCCGGCGGCCTGGCCGCGGGCCAGAAGCTGCCGACCGAGCAGGCGCTGGTGCAGCAGTTCGGCGTCAGCCGCACCGTCGTGCGCGAGGCCGTGCAGCGGCTGAAGTCGCGTGGCCTCGTCGATTCGCGCCAGGGCAGCGGTGTCTACGTGCTGGCCGCCGGCTGCGAGCCGCTGAGCTTCGACCCGACCGAAGCGGCGTCGCGCGAGGCGGTGCTGCAGATCATCGAGCTGCGCCGCGCGCTCGAGGCCGAGGTCGCCGAACTCGCCGCGCAGCGGCGCACGCCGGCGCAGGCTCGGGCGATCCGCGTGGCGCTGCAGGCCATCGCCGACGCGGTGGCGAGCGGCGGCGACGGCGCCGTCGAGGACGTGCGTTTCCACCGCGCGATCGGCGAGGCCGCCGGCAACCCGTTCCTGATCCGCACGCTGGACTACCTTGCCCAGTTCCTGCAAGGCGTGACGCGCGTGACACGTGCCAACGAATCGCGCCACCGCGAGTTCGCCGAGCAGGTCAAGCAGGAGCACGAGGCGGTCGTGCAGGCCATCGAAGCCGGCGACGCGCCGGCGGCACGCCACGCCGCCGCGCAGCACATGAACAACGCGATGCTGCGACTGCAGCACGCCGATGCCAGCTTCTGGCGGCAGGACGGCGCGCGCCTGGCAGCGGCGCTGGTGCCGACGACGATGCCGGCCTGAGCCGCGCGCCGCGGCGCCGGTGGCCGCCTCGAACGCCGTCCGGCGCGCTGTACCTGCGTGGTTCCCGACGGCCCCGCAGGAGGGCGCCGAGCCCTGGTGGCGCCGGCCGAAGACGGCTTTTTGCACCCGATGAGGGCGGAAGCCGCCGCGGCGGCTTCAAGCCTGTGCTTCCGGGTTAACCCCAGGTTGAAACTTGTCTGAAATTTGTAGGATGACCATATGAACTGATTGGTTCATGGCGCCGGCCCAGACGTCGCAGACGCGGTCGCACCTTCCCCACACTCCAAGCGCCCGAGGAGACAAACCGCATGTCCACCCCCATCCTGCTCGGCATCGGCGCGGCCGGCATCGCCCTGCTGCTGCTGATGATCATCCGCTGGCAGGTCCACGCTTTCGTCGCGATGATGCTGGTCAGCCTGCTCGTCGCCCTGGCCGTCGGCATGCCGATCGGCGACATCATCAGCACGCTGATCGCCGGCATGGGCGGCACGCTGGGCAGCGTCGCGATCCTCGTCGCGCTGGGTGCGATGCTCGGCCGCATGATCGAGGTCTCCGGCGGCGCCGCGAACCTCGCCGGCCGCTTCACGCAGATCCTCGGCCCGAAGCGCGTGCCGGCGGCGCTGACCGCGGCGGCGCTGGTGCTGGCCATCCCCGTCTTCTTCGACGTCGGCTTCATCATCCTGGTGCCCATCGTCTACGGCTTCTGCAAGGCCGCGAAGGTGGACCCGGTGAAGTTCGGCCTGCCGGTGGCCGGCATCATGCTGGCGGTGCACGTCGTCGTGCCGCCGCATCCGGGCATCGTCGGCGGCTCCGCGGTGCTGAGTGCCGACGTCGGCTGGGTCACGATCTTCGGTCTGCTGATCTGCCTGCCGCTGGGCGTGCTGGCGCAGGTCGTCGCCAAGTGGCTCAACCGCCGCCGCTACGAGATGCTGCCGACCACCGCCGAACAGTTCGCCAGGTTCGGCGCCGAAGCCGAACCCGGCACCGCCAAGCTGCATGCCCCGGGCGTCGGTGTCGTGCTGACGCTGATCCTGGTGCCGCTGGCGCTGATCATGATCGGCACCACCGGCGCGACGCTGCTGCCCAAGGGCGACCCGGTGCGCAACGTGCTGGCCTTCATCGGCGCGCCGATCTTCGCGCTGATGGTCGCCATCGGCCTGTCGTTCTGGCTGGTCGCGCGCCGCCTCGGCTGGAGCATGGCGCGCACCAACGAGGTCATGGAGTCCGCGCTGCCGCCGGCGGCGACCGTGATCCTGGTCACCGGCGCCGGCGGCGTGTTCGCCAAGGTGCTGACGGCCAGCGGCATCGGCGCCGCGCTGTCGACCAGCATCGCCGCGGCGCACCTGCCGCTGATCCTCGCCGGCTTCGTCATCTCGCTGGTGCTGCGCGCCGCGCAGGGCTCGGCGACGGTGGCCATCCTCACCACCTGCGGCCTGCTGGCCGAGGCCATCACCGGCGGCGGCTACAGCCCGCTGCAGGTGGCGCTGCTGACGGTGGCCATCGGCTTCGGCGGCCTGGGCCTGTCGCACGTCAACGACTCCGGCTTCTGGATCGTCACGCGCTACCTGGGCCTCTCGGTCGCCGACGGCCTGCGCAGCTGGACGGTGCTGACCACCGTGCTCGGCGTCGCCGGCTTCCTGCTCACCTGCGGCCTGTGGGCGGTGCTGGCCTGAGCCGGTACGCCATCCGCCGCGTTTCGTCCTCACGGACTTCCTGAACGGATCTGACTGCCATGACGACTCGCAATGTCGGCGTGATCGGCCTCGGCGCCATGGGCGTGGGCATCGCCCGGACGCTACGCCGCAACGGTTTCAACGTGCACGTCTGCGACGTGCGTCCCGGCGTCGCCGACGCCTTCGCCCGTGAAGGCGGCGTCGCCGGCGCCAACCCGGCGGCGCTGGCCGCGGCCTGCGACACGCTGGTGTCGGTGGTCGTCAACGCCGCGCAGACCGAGGCCGTGCTGTTCGGCGAAGGCGGCGCCGCCGCGGCGATGCGCCCGGGCTCGACCTTCATCATGTGCTCGACGGTCGACCCGAACTGGTCGATCGCGCTCGAAGCCAGGCTCGAAGCCGCCGGCATCCACTACATCGACGCGCCGATCTCCGGCGGCGCCGCCAAGGCCGCCGCCGGCCAGATGACGATGATGACCTCGGCCAGGCCCGCGGCCTACGCCGCCGCCGGTGCCGTGCTCGACGGCATGGCCGGCAAGGTCTACCGCCTGGGCGACAAGGCCGGCGCCGGCTCCAAGGTGAAGATCATCAACCAGTTGCTGGCCGGCGTGCACATCGCCGCCGCCGCCGAGGCGATGGCGCTGGGCCTGCGCGAAGGCGTCGACGCCGCCGCGATCTACGAGGTCATCACGCACAGCGCCGGCAACAGCTGGATGTTCGAGAACCGCATGGCGCACGTGCTGGCCGGCGACTTCACGCCGCTGTCGGCGGTCGACATCTTCGTCAAGGACCTGGGCCTGGTGCTCGACACGGCGCGTGCGAGCAAGTTCCCGCTGCCGCTGGCGGCCACCGCGCACCAGATGTTCATGCAGGCCTCGACCGCCGGCTTCGCCAACGAAGACGACAGCGCGGTGATCAAGATCTTCCCGGGCATCACGCTGCCGGCGAAGAAGGAGGCGCCGTGAGCACCCGCCTCAAGCTCGGCTGCATCGCCGACGACTCGACCGGCGCCACCGACCTGGCGAACAACCTCGTGCGCGCCGGCATGCGCGTCGTGCAGACGATCGGCGTGCCGCCCGGGCCGCTGGACGCCGACGTCGACGCCGTCGTCGTGGCGCTGAAGTCGCGCACCATCGCGCCCGAGGACGCGGTGGCGCAGTCGGTCGCCGCGCTCACCTGGCTGCAGGCGCAGGGCGCGACGCAGTTCTATTTCAAGTACTGCTCGACCTTCGACAGCACGGCGCGCGGCAACATCGGCCCGGTCACCGAGGCGCTGATGGACGCGCTGGACGTGCCGTTCACGATCGCCACGCCGGCCTTCCCGGAGAACCAGCGCACGGTCTTCAAGGGCCACCTCTTCGTCGGCGACCTGCTGCTCAGCGACAGCGGCATGAAGGACCACCCGCTGACGCCGATGACCGACGCCAACCTCGTGCGTGTGCTGCAGGCGCAGTGCAAGCGCAAGGTCGGGCTGATCGACTACCAGGTGGTGGGGCAGGGCGCCGACGCGGTGCGGGCGCGCATCGCCGAGCTGAAGGCCCAGGGCGTGGCGATCGCCATCGTCGACGCCGTCTCCAACGCCGACCTGCTGCGTTTGGCGCCGGCGCTGGCCGAGCTGCCGCTGCTGACCGCGGGCTCCGGCGTCGCGATCGGTCTGCCGGGCAACCACGGCCTGGCGCCGTCGTCGCGGGCGGCCGAGCTGCCGCCGGCCGAAGGGCTGCAGGCCGTGGTCTCGGGCAGCTGCTCGCTGGCGACCAACCGCCAGGTGCTGGACTTCATCCGTTCGGGCCGGCCGGCGCTGGCGATCGACCCGCTGCGCATCGCCGCCGGCGAGGACGTCGCCACCAAGGCCCTGGCCTGGGCCGGCGAACACCTGGCCAGCGGCCCGGTGCTGGTCTATTCGACCGCCGAACCAGGCGCGGTGCGCGCCATCCAGGCCAGGCTCGGCGTCGAGCAGGCCGGCGGCCTGGTCGAGCAGACGATCGCGCGCATCGCACGGGGCCTGGTCGAGGCCGGCGTGCGCCAGCTCGTCGTCGCCGGCGGCGAGACCTCGGGCGCCTGCGTGCAGGCGCTGGGCATCGCCCAGCTGCGCATCGGCGGCCAGATCGACCCCGGCGTGCCCTGGTGCCACGCGCTCAGCCCGGCGGCGCCCGGCGGCCTGCACCTGGCGCTGAAGTCGGGCAACTTCGGCACCGACGACTTCTTCACCAAGGCCTTCGCGCGATTGCAAGGCTGAGCACGATGGCCACGCCCTTCCTCGACGAAGACCTCGCACGCGCCGAGATCTGCCGCGTCGGCCGCAGCCTGTTCGAGCGCGGCTACGTGCACGCCACGGCCGGCAACATCAGCGTGCGCCTGGCCGACGGCTACCTGATCACGCCGACCGACGCCTGCCTGGGCACGCTGGAGCCGGCGCGGCTGGCGCGGCTGGACGCCGAGGGCCGGCAGACCGGCGGCGACCGCGGCAGCAAGACCATCGTGCTGCACCGGCGCATCTACGCCGCCAGCGAAGCGACGGCGCACCCGGCGCGCTGCATCATCCACACCCACGGCACGCACCTCGTCGCGCGCTCGCTGCAGGCCGAGGGGGAAGCCGAGCTGCTGCCGCCGATCACGCCGTACTTCGTCATGAAGGTGGGCCATGTGCCGCACATCGACTACCAGCGCCCCGGCGCACCCGAGGCCGCCGACGCGGTGGCCGAGGCGATCACGCGCTACGCCGCCGCCGGCCGGCCGATCCGCGCCGTGATGCTGGCCCGGCTGGGCCCCAACGTCTGGCACGACAGCCCGGCCGCGGCGATGGCGGTGCTCGAGGAGCTCGAGGAGACCGCGCGCCTGGCGCTGCTGGTGCCCGAGGCCCTCGCCCGCCCGCTGGACGAGGCCCGCATCCAGACCCTGCGCGACAGCTTCGGCGCCTCCTGGTGAGGCGTCTTCCCTCCTGAACCCCACGAGCCCACCATGCCCCGTTTCGCCGCCAACCTGTCGATGCTCTACAACGAGCACGACTTCCTCGACCGCTTCGCCGCCGCCGCACGCGACGGCTTCAAGGGTGTCGAGTACCTCTTCCCCTACGCGTACACGACCGAACAGCTCGCCGCTCAGCTGAAGGCCCACGGCCTGCAGCAGGTGCTGTTCAACGCGCCTCCCGGCGACTGGGACGCCGGCGAGCGCGGCATCGCCTGCCTGCCCGGGCGCGAAGCCGAGTTCCGCGACGGCATCGCCCAGGCGCTGGCCTACGCGGTGGCGCTCGGCTGCCCGCGCATCCACGTGATGGCCGGCCTGGTGCCGGCCGGCCAGACGCGCGAGGCGCTGCGGGCGACCTACGTCGCCAACGTCGCCTACGCCGCCGCCGAGGCGGCCAAGCTGGGCATCAACGTGCTGATCGAGCCGATCAACGAACGCGACATGCCGGGCTTCTTCCTGAACCGCCAGGACCAGGCCCACGCCATCGTCGCCGAGGTCGGCGCGGCCAACCTGAAGGTGCAGATGGACCTGTACCACTGCCAGATCGTCGAAGGCGACCTGGCGGCCAAGATCCGCCAGTGGCTGCCCACCGGCCAGGTCGGCCACTTCCAGATCGCCGGCGTGCCGACGCGCCACGAGCCGGACGTGGGCGAGATCCACCATCCCTACCTGTTCGCGCTGATCGACGAACTCGGCTGGGACGGCTGGATCGGCTGCGAATACCGCCCGGCCCGCGGCGCGGTGCCGGGCGGCACCTCCGACGGCCTGGGCTGGATGAAGCCTTACCTGGCCTGAAGAGGGCCACGGGCGCCGGCCGCGCCGGCGCCCGCAGGTCTCACTTCATGCAGTTGGCGTAGAAGGCCGGCGTCGCCGGCCAGTCGCTGAAGATGCCGCGGATGCCGACCTCACGCGCCAGCACGTCGAGCACGAGCAACATGTCGCCTTCGCGTTTGATGGCGCTGTCGAAGCTCTGGTAGTAGAAGCCGTTGCCGCCGTCGGCCAGGATGCCCGAGCGCTCCAGCGTCCAGGTGATGATGTCCAGCCCGGCGGCCTTGGCGTCCCGGGCGTACTGCGAGGGCACGATGTTGCCGGCGGCGTCGGTGGTGAGCAGCGCGAAGGTCGGCGGCGCGACGATGTTGATGCCCTGGGCCTTGTAGCCGGCCAGTTCGGCCGCGCTCGGCAGGTCGGCCACGGTCTCGGCGTCGTCCAGGTAGACCGCCTGGCGGCCGTAGGCGGTGTTCTTCACCCAGTACTGCACGTCGGGCAGGTAGAAGGACTGCGGGAACACGCGCGCCGGCGGCACCTTGGCGGCCTTGTACTCGTCGACCAGCTTCTGCGCGTAGGCTTCCTGCGTGAAGCCGTCGAAGGGCATCGCCACCGCCGGGTATTTCAGCTCCGGCGTCATCTTCACGCCCAGCTGCTTGAACAGCTCGATGCTCTCGGCGTGCGTCATCAGCGTGCCGCTGGTCGGGCCCGAATACAGGTCGGTGCGCCAGCCCGGCGTGCCGGCCATGTACTCGGCGACGGTGCGCGCCTTCGGGTTGTAGCCGTCCATCTTGCCGCGCAGCGTCTTGAACTCGGCCAGCGTCAGCTCGCTGGTGCGGCAGCTCGCGCTGGCCGGCGTCAGCAGGTTGCCGGCGCCGTCGAAGGTCGCCGGCGTGAACGGCTTGACGCACTTGGCCGCCAGCGGCGTGGCCAGGATGTTGGTCGTCGTGTGCAGGTCGTCCTGGGCGTGGCGGCAGACGAGCTGCTTGTCCCGCGTGAACACGACGTCGCACTCGACGATGCCGGCGCCGCTGCGCGCGGCGGCGATGTAGCTCTCGCGCGTGTGCTCGGGGAACTGCAGCGCGGCGCCGCGGTGGCCGATCGCGAAGTCGTGGCGCGTGTAGGCCTTGCGGCTGGCGGCGCAGGCCTGCAGCGCGGTCTTCAGCGCGCCGTCGGCCATGTCGTCGACGAGGAAGAAGGGCCGCGGCCCCAGTTGCACCGTCGGCGGGACGACGGCGGACGGTGCGGCCTGGGCGGCCAGCGTGGTGAGGGCCAGCGTGGCGGCGGCCAGCGCGCGGATCGGCGTGTGCATCGGACTCTCTCCTGGGGTGGTCGTTGTCGCCGGCTCCAGGGCCGGCCGGCGCGACGCTAGGGGCCGTGCATGGCGGCGCCGTGACCGGCACAAGTCGTTACCGGCCGCGCAGGAAGAGGGCGTCCAGCTCCTTCATCGTCAGCTGGCGCCAGGTCGGCCGGCCGTGGTTGCAGGTGTCGGCGCGTTCGGTGGCCTCCATCTGGCGCAGCAGCGCGTCCATCTCGGGCAGCGTCAGCCGGCGGTTGGCGCGCACCGCGCCGTGGCAGGCCATCGTCGCCAGCAGCTCGTCGCGCGAACGTTCGACGGCGCGGCTGGCGCCGGTCTGCTCGAACTCGGCGAGCACCGAGCGCGCGAGTTCGGCGACGTCGGCGTCCGGCAGCGCCGCCGGGCGGCTGCGCACGACCAGCGTCGAGGCCGACAGCGGCGCGACGTCCAGGCCCAGCGCCAGCAGTGAATCGCGTTCGGCCTCGGCGGTGGCGACCTCGGCGGCCGTGGCGGCGAAGCTCACCGGCAGCAGCAGCGGCTGCGCCGGCAGCGCCGCCGCCGACGACGCGGCCTGCTTCAGGCGTTCGTAGACGATGCGTTCGTGCGCGGCGTGCATGTCGACGACGACCAGCCCGTGGGCGTTGCGCGCCAGCACGTAGACGCCGCCGACCTGGCCGATCGCTTCGCCCAGCGGGTGCGCGGCCGGGGCTGCCTCGGGCAGCGAGGGCGCCGGGGCCGGGCGTTCGGTCGTCACGGTCTCGGCCGCGGCCGGCGGCCGCAGCGCCGCCCAGGCCTGCAGCCCGCCGCTGCCGACCGGCGTCGTGCGCGGGCCGGGGTCGCGCCAGGCGGCCGGTGCGGGCGACGGCGGCGCCACGTCGCGCGCCACCAGCGGCAGCGGCGGCTGCCAGCTCGGGCGCGGTGGTGCGGTCGGCGGCGCCACGGCCGCCGCGGGTGTGTCGGCGATGTCGGGCCCCGCGGCCGCGGGCTCTGGGCTGGGCTCCGGCACCGCCGCCGCGCGGGTGCCGGCCAGCGTGTCCACCAGCGCACGCTGCACCGCCTGGTGTACCGCACGCCCGTCGCGGAAACGCACCTCGATCTTCGTCGGGTGCACGTTGACGTCGACGAGTTCGGGCTCGATCTGCAGGAACAGCGCGTAGGCCGGCTGCTTGCTGCCGTGCAGCTGGTCCTCGTAGGCGGCGCGCACGGCGTGCGAGACGAGGCGGTCGCGCACGTAGCGGCCGTTGACGAACAGGTACTGCAGGTCGGTGCGGCTGCGCGCCGCCTCGGGCTGGCCGGCGCGGCCCCACAGCTGCAGCGGCCCGGCGGCGGCCTCCAGCGGCCGGCTGGCGGTGATGAAGTCGCGCCCCAGCACGTCGCCCAGGCGCTGCTCGGCACCGGCGGCGCGCCACTGCGCGACGGCGCGGCCTTCGTGCCAGACGGCGAAACCGACGTCGGGCCGCGCCAGCGCGTGGCGGCGCACGGCATTCAGGGCGTGGGCGAGCTCGGTGGCCTCGCTCTTCAGGAACTTGCGCCGCGCCGGCGTCGAGAAGAACAGCTCGTGCACCTCGACCGTCGTGCCCTGGGCGCGTGCCGCCGGTTGCAGCTCGCCGCTGCGTGCGTCGACACGCCAGCCGTGCGCTGCGTCGGCGCTCCGGCTGGTGATCGCCATCTCGGATACCGACGCGATCGCGGCCAGCGCCTCGCCGCGGAAACCCATCGTGCGCACCGACTCCAGCTCGCCCAGCGAGCCGATCTTGCTCGTCGCGTGGCGCTTCAGCGCCAGCGGCAGCTCCTCCATCGGGATGCCGCAGCCGTCGTCCTCGACGACGATGCTGCGCACGCCGCCGGCGGCCAGGCGCACGACGATGGCACGTGCGCCGGCGTCCAGCGCGTTGTCGACCAGCTCGCGCACCACCGAGGCCGGGCGCTCGACGACCTCGCCGGCGGCGATCTGGCTGACGAGTTCGTCGGGCAGTTCGCGGATCGGACGGCGGGCGGGTGGGGCGGTCATCCGCGCGGATTGTAGGCAGCGGCCCCGGCGCGGCCTTCGGGGCGGCAGTCGCGGCGCAGCAGCTTGAGTGCCAGTTCGGCGCGCAGCGCGTCGACGCGGCTGCGGGTGGCGAACACGCTCAGCTCGCGGCCGTCGGCCGCGGTGGCGACGAGCTCGAAGCGCCGGGCGCCGTCGCTGGCGCGCAGCTGGGGGTCGGCGCCGGACAGCGGCAGCACGAAGAGCTCGTCGACACCGAACAGGCGGCGGCGTTCGGCGTGCAGCGTGCAGTCCGGCCGCAGCCGGAAGCGCCAGTCGACCTCCGACGCGGCCGCGGCGGCGGCTTCGTTGAGGGCCTGCAGCCGGCCGGGCTGGTCGAGGCGGATCAGGTCGGGGGTCGGGGCGTCGGTGTTCGGATAGCCGTCGGTGCAGGCGGCGAGGGCCAGGGCCAGCGCGGCGGCGGCCAGGAAACGAGTGCGCATCGGGAGCTGCCGGGCAAGCGGCAGGGCAGGACGTTCGGACGGCCCCGCGAAGGCGGGGCGGCGGCGTCGGTGCAGCGCCAGGGTCGTGCGCGTGTCCGCGCTCGAGCCTGGGGCTGGCGAGCCGGACCCGGCGGCCCCGCTCGCCGCGTCTCAGGCGCGCGGCGGTTTGAAGCGGCTGTCCTGCGGCGCGTCGGGATGGCGCCGGTCCGGTGGCGGCGGGCTGCGCCGGGCGCCCGTGGCCGGCGGCGCCGGCAGCGGCGCGGCGTCGGGCAGCCTGTCGGCCGGCGGCAGTTCGCCGCTCCAGGCCGACTGGGCCGGGGTGTCGTCCAGGTGGTGTTCGGCGACCGTGCCTTCGTCGGGCAGCGCGGCCGGCGCCGCCTGGGTGTCGCCGCCCGGCCCGCCGGCCGCGACGGCGTCGCCCTGCGTCGAGACCCCGGCCCAGGCCAGCGTCAGCACCAGCAGCAGCGCGAGCAGCCGCCGGACCAGCGGCATGCGGCTCACAGCCATTGTTTGAGCAGCGCGCGCAGCTGCTCGCGCGTGTAGGGCTTGGACAGGTGCGCGTCCATGCCGGCGGCCAACGACAGCGCGGCGTCCTCGTCGAAGGCGTTGGCCGTCAGCGCGACGATCGGCACACGCGCCAGCCGCAGCCGCGCCTCACGCTCGCGGATGCGCTGCGTGGCCTCGTAGCCGTCGAGCACCGGCATCTGGATGTCCATCAGCACCAGGTCGAAGTGCTCGCGGTCGATGGTCTCCAGCGCCTGCTGGCCGTCCTCGGCCTCGACGACGTCCAGGCCGCAGCTCTTGAGCATCTCGGCGGCGATCAGGCGATTCACCGGGTTGTCCTCGACCAGCAGCACGCGGCCCTGCAGCGTCGGGGCGGCGTCCAGCGGCATCAGGCCGGAGTCCGGGGCCGCCGCGTTCACGAAACCCGGGTCCGGCCCCGGCGGCAGCGCCAGCGTGAACGAGAAGCGCGAGCCCCGGCCTTCGACGCTGTCGACCGTGATGCGTCCGCCCATCGCGGCGACGATGCGCTGGCTGATCGACAGCCCCAGCCCGGTGCCGCCGTGGCTGCGGCTGCGCGTCGCGTCGACCTGCGAGAAGGGCTGGAACAGCTTGGGCACGGCCTGGGCCGGGATGCCGATGCCGGTGTCCGCGACCTCGAAGCGCACGCCGCACATCCCCGGCGGCGCCGGCGCGCGCGACAGCCGCAGCGTCACGCCGCCGCGTTCGGTGAACTTGATGCCGTTGCCCACGAGGTTCAGCAGCACCTGCTTGAGCCGCGAGGCGTCGCCGACGACGGCGTCGGGCACGTCGGCCTCGATCTGCAGGTCGACCTTCAGCCCGCGCTGCTCGGCGGTGGAGCGCAGCAGCGCCGCGGCCGAGGCCGCGACGGCGTGCATCGACATCGGCGTCGGGTCGAGCTTGAGCTTGCCCGACTCGATCGTCGAATGGTCGAGCACGTCGTCGATGATGCACAGCAGCGACTCGCCGGAGGCCACCGCGGTGCGCACCAGGGCGCGCTGGCGCTTGTCCAGCGGCGTGTCGCGCATCAGGTCGAGCGCGCCGAGGATGCCGTTCATCGGCGTGCGCATCTCGTGGCTCATCGTCGCCAGGAACTGCGACTTGGCGATGCTCGCGGCGTCGGCCGCCTGCTTGGCGCGCTGCAGCGTGGTGTTGACGGCCTCGGCCTCGAGGCCGCGGCGCAGCGACTCGGTGACCGTGGTGCGCAGCTCGCGCGAGGCGTTGAGCATGGCCAGGCCGTACAGCGGCGCGATCGCCGCCAGCGCCGCCGAGCGCACCGGGTCCAGCACCAGGCTGACGACGACGATCGAGCCGACCTGCAGCAGCGTCAGCCAGGTGAACGAACGCCCGGCCATGGCCATGAACTGCGCCGAGTAGGCGATCGAGCCGCAGACCATCACCAGGTACAGCGTGCGTGCGGTCTCGTCGAGCGCCGGATAGACGGTGAAGGTGCAGAGCGCCCACATCAGCCCGACGGCGGCCGCCGAGACGTCGAGCCATTGCACGACGCGGGCCGTCTCGGCGTCGCTGCGCGGCGGCTCGCTGGCGTGGCGCCGCGCCAGCTGCAGGCGCATCAGCGCCGCGACGCCGCCGACGGCCGCCGCCACGCCACCGGCCAGCGGCCGCCCGCCCAGCCAGCCGAGCAGCACGACGAGCGCCATCGCCGCCAGCAGCATCCAGATGCTGCGGGTGGCGTTGCGCAGCGCCGTGTGCAGCAGCCTGCGACGAACGGCGCTGTCGATGTCCGTCGACGGCTGATCCTCGTTACCCATCCGGCAGCGAGCATAACCAGCCGTTGATAATCCGGTGCCATGGAAGTTGTGCAATGGTTGGTCGACTTCATCCTTCACGTCGACGTGCACCTGGCGGCGTTCGTGCAGGCCTACGGAGCGTGGGTGTACGCGCTGCTGTTCGCGATCATCTTCGTGGAGACCGGCGTCGTCGTGATGCCGTTCCTGCCCGGTGACTCGCTGCTGTTCGTCGTCGGCGCCCTCTGCGGCGCCGGGGTCATGAACCTGCCGCTGGCGATGGGGCTGCTGATCGCCGCGGCGGTGCTGGGCAACCAGTGCAACTACACGATCGGCCGCTTCGTCGGGCCGCGGGTCTTCGGCTGGAACGAGTCGCGCTTCTTCAACCGCAGCGCGTTCGACCGCACGCATGCGTTTTACGAACGTTACGGCGGCTTCACGCTGATCGCCGGCCGCTTCATGCCCTTCGTGCGGACCTTCGCGCCCTTCGTCGCCGGCGTGGCGCAGATGTCGCGCAGCAAGTTCACGCTGTTCGACGTCAGCGGCGCGCTGCTGTGGGTCGGCGGGCTGACGACGGCCGGCTACCTGTTCGGCAACCTGCCCTGGGTGAAGGACAACCTCAGCACCATCATCTGGGCGATGATCCTCGTGCCCGGCCTGTTCGTGCTCTACGGCGCCTGGAAGTCGCGGCGCGCCGCGCCCGGCGCCGCCTGAATCAGAGCGAACGCTGCCGCGCCAGCGGCGGGTTCTTCGCGAAGTAGCGGCGGATGCCGGTGGCCAGCGCGTCGACGAGGCGCGCGCGGTAGCCGGCGTCGCGCAGCAGACCTTCCTCCTCCGGGTTCGAGATGAACGCCGTCTCGACCAGGATCGACGGGATGTCGGGGGCCTTCAGCACCGCGAAGCCGGCCTGCTCGACGTCCTTCTTGTGCAGGCGGCCGACGCGGTCCAGCCGCGACAGCACCTCGCGGCCGAGCTTCAGGCTGTCCTTGATCTGCGCCGTCGTGCTCATGTCCAGCAGCGCCTGACGCACCTGGGCGTCGCGCACGGAGGCGACGTTGACGCCGCCGACGCGGTCGGCCGCGTTCTCGCGCTGCGCCATCCAGCGTGCCGCGGTGCTGGACGCGCCCTTGGTCGACAGCGCGAAGACGCTCGCGCCGCGCGCCTCGGGGCGCATGAAGGCGTCGGCATGGATCGAGACGAACAGGTCGGCCTGCACGCGCCGCGCCTTGCGCACGCGCTCGTGCAGCGGCACGAAGAAGTCGGCGTCGCGCGTCATCATCACGCGCATGCCGGGCACGGCGTTGAGCTTGTCGCGCAGCGCCAGGCCGACGGCGAGCACGACGTCCTTCTCGCGCAGCCCGGTCGGGCCGATCGCGCCCGGGTCCTCGCCGCCGTGGCCGGGGTCCAGCGCGACGATGATCAGGCGGTCGACGCGGCGGCGTTCGGCGTCGGTCGGCGGTGCCTCCTTCTCGGGGGCGGGGGTCTGCAGCGGCGGCACCGGCGCCGGCGGCCGGCTCGGCGTCGGCTGCGGCAGGCCGGGTTTGTCGACGCGGGCGATCAGTTCGCCCAACGCGTCTTCCACCGCCTTGGCCGCGTCGCGCTCGGCGGACTCCTTCTCGCGGATCAGCGCCAGCAGCGGGTCGGTCTCGGCCTTGGGGTAGAGGTCGAAGACCAGCCGGTGCTGGTAGGCCGCCACCGGGGCGAGCGTGAACTGCTGCGGCGCCACCGTCTGCTTCAGGTCGAGCACCAGACGCACCACCCGCGCCTGGAACTGGCCGACACGCACGCCGGCGATGTACGGGTCGTCGGGGCGGATCTTGCCGACGATGTCGCGCAGCAGCGGGCTGAGCTCCAGGCCCTCGAGGTCGATGACCAGGCGTTCGGGCGCCTCGGTGACGAAGTGGCGCGCCACCAGCGGGCCGTCGGACTCGATCGTCAGCCGGGTGTAGTCGGCCGCCGGCCAGACGCGCACCGCGACGATGCCGGCGCCCCAGGCGATGCCGGGGGCCGTCAGCAGCAGCACGAGCTGCCCGGCGCCGGCGACCAGGCGGCGGCGCCTCATGCGAGCAGCGCGCGCCCGCGCGCGGTGCAGGCCTCGACGGTGACGAGGCGGCGTTCGTCGTCCTGCGGCGCGATCGCCAGCCGCAGGTCGGGCGGCGGCAGCACCGCACGCGCCTTCTCGGGCCACTCGGCGATCTTCAGCCCGGGGCGGGCGAAGACGTCGCGGAACCCGGCGTCCTCCCACTCGCGCGGGTCGTCGAAGCGGTAGAAGTCGAAGTGCGAGACCGCCAGCCCGTCCGGCAGGACGTAGGGCTCGACGACGGCGTAGGTGGGGCTCTTGATGCGCCCGGCGACGCCCAGCGCACGCAGCAGCTGGCGCACGAAGGTGGTCTTGCCGGCGCCGAGCGGGCCGTCGAGTTCGAGGTAGGCGTCGCGGAGTTCGGGCCGCGCGGCGAGCGCGGCGGCCCAGGCGGCACAAGCGGCCTCGTCGGGCCAGGTGACGAGGCGGCTCTCTAGAATCGTCGGATGCGAACCGAACGACACGTCGACGGGCCCTCCGTGCTCGCACGACTGCGGATCTGGGCGCATGAGGCGGGATTCTCCCAGATCGGCGTGGCCGACATCGACCTGGCCTCGGCCGAGCCGGGCCTGCTGGCCTGGCTGGAGGCCGGCTTCCACGGTTCGATGGCCTACATGGCCGCCCACGGCCTGAAGCGTGCGCGCCCGGCCGAGCTGGTGCCGGGCACGGTGCGCGTGATCACCGCGCGCATGGACTACCTGCCGCGCGACCTGGCCCAGGACTGGCGCGAGGCCGAGCAGCGCCGGCTGGCGGCGCCCGGCGAGGCGGTGATCTCGGTCTACGCCCGCGGCCGCGACTATCACAAGGTGCTGCGCACACGGCTGCAGCGCCTGGCCGACCGGCTGGCGGCCGAGATCGGGCCTTTCGGCCACCGCGTCTTCGTCGATTCGGCGCCGGTGCTGGAGGTCGAGCTCGCCTCGCGCAGCGGCATCGGCTGGCGCGGCAAACACACGCTGACGCTGTCGCGCGACGCCGGCTCCACCTTCTTCCTCGGCGAGATCTACGTCGACCTGGCGCTGCCGGTCACGGCGGCCGAAGCGCCGCACTGCGGCCGCTGCACGGCCTGCCTGGACGCCTGCCCGACGCAGGCCATCGTCGCGCCATGGCGCGTCGACGCGCGGCGCTGCATCAGCTACCTGACGATCGAGACCGACGAGCCGATCCCGGTCGAGCTGCGGCCGGCGCTCGGCCAGCGCGTCTACGGCTGCGACGACTGCCAGACCGCCTGCCCGTGGAACAAGTACGCGCGCCGCGCGGCCGTGCCCGACTTCGACTGGCGTGCCGACCTCGCGGCGCCGACGCTGCTGGCGCTGTGGTCCTGGGGCGAGGCCGAGTTCCTGAGACGCACCGAAGGCAGCCCGATCCGCCGCATCGGCTGGCGACGCTGGCGGCGCAACCTGGCGGTGGCCGCCGGCAACAGCCTGCGCGCCGCCGATGACCCGGCGTTGGCCGCGGCGCTGGCCGCCGGGCGCGACGCCGCCGGCGAACTCGTCGCCGAACACGTCGACTGGGCGCTGGCTCAGCGCAGCGCGGCCAGCGCCGCCAGCGCCAGCGGCAGCCCGGCCATCGCGACCAGCGTCGACAGCGTCACCAGGCCGGCGACGTAGCCGCCGTGCCCGCCCATGCGCGTGGCCAGCACGTAGGCGCTGGACGCGGTGGGCAGCGCGGCGAAGGCGACCACCGTCGCCTGCTGGCCCGGCGGCAGGTCCAGCCCGATGACGATCGCCAGCGCCAGCGCCGGCAGCGCCAGGTGGCGGATCGCCAGCAGCGCGGCAGCCAGCTTCGGCCCTTCGCGCAGGGCGCCGAACTGCAGCCCGGCGCCGACGGCCATCAGGCCGATCGGCACTGCCGCCGAACCGACACGCCCCAGCGCGCCGGTCAGCAGCTCGGGCAGCCGCAATCCCAGCAGGTTGAACACCAGCCCTGAGGCGGTGGCCAGGATCAGCGGGTTGCGCAGCAGCTCGCGTGCGTAGCCGTGGCCGCCGTGGCGTGCCAGCGGCCAGACCGCGGCGATGTTGCACAGCGGCACGCACAGCGAGATCAGCAGCGCCGTCCAGGCCACGCCGTCGGCGCCGGCGATGCGTGCCGCGACCGCCAGGCCGACGTAGGAGTTGAAGCGGAACGCCGTCTGCGCGCCCGAGGCGTGCAGCCGGGCGTCGACGCCCGGCGCATGCGCCAGCGCATAGGCCAGCACGACGCCGGCGGCGACGATGGCCAGCCCGCTGCCGGCCAGCGGCAGCATCGCGCCCAGCGACAGCGGCTCGCGCACGATGCTGCCGAACAGCAGCGCCGGGAACAGCACGTAGTAGACGAGGCGCTCGGCACCGTCCCAGACGCCGCGCCCCAGCGGCGTGTGGCGGCAGATCAGGTAGCCGGCGACGATCAGCAGGAAATCGGGGGCGAGCAGCAGCAGGTCGGGCATCGGAGGCGCAGTGTGCCAGCGCCCCGGTCGGCGGCGGGACTTGCCGCGGCGTTGTACAAAGGGCCGATGATTCCCCGGACGACGATGAACGAACAACGCCGCCTTCTGCTCGCCGCCGCCGCCGCTGGCGGCCTGCTGCTCGTGCGACCGGCGGCTGCGCAGCTGACGATCGCCGGCCAGACCTTCCCGGCGACGATGCACGTCGGCGGGGCCGACCTCGTGCTCAACGGCGTCGGCACGCGTTCGGTGGCCTGGATCGACGGCTATGCCGCGGGGCTCTACCTGAGCCGCCGCGCGAGCACCGTGCCCGAGGTGCTGGCCGCGCCCGGCGCCAAGCGCATCCAGCTGCGCATGCTGCAGACCGCGCCGGCCAAGGAGTTCGTCAAGGCCATCGACAAGGGCTTCCGGCGCAACACGCCGCCGGCCGAGCAGCCGGCGTTGGCCCAGCGCCAGGCGGACTTCAACGCCCAGGTGCTGGCCACCGGCCAGGTCAAGAAGGGCGACGTCGTGAACCTGGACTACCTGCCCGGGCGTGGCCTCGTGTTCTCGATGAACGGCAGAGCCGGGGGGGCCGACCTGCCCGGCGAGGACCTGTACGCCGCGGTGTTGCGGATCTTTCTCGGTGTTCGCCCCGTGGACGAGCGGCTGAAGGCCGGATTGCTCGGACAGCCGCCGCGTTGATCACCCACAATCGGCCGCAGACCCCGTTCCCACCCAACCGACGAATGGAGACTGCCCGCATGAAGAGAAGAACGCTGTCCGCGCTGTTCCTGGCCTGCCTGGCCGCACCGCTGGCTGCCTGGGCCCAGGGCTATCCGGCCAAGCCGGTCAAGCTGGTCGTGCCGTTCGCGCCCGGCGGCACGACGGACATCATCGCGCGCACCGTGGCCGACAAGATCACGCCGGCGCTGGGCCAGACCATGGTCGTCGAGAACAAGGCCGGTGGCGGCGGCATCATCGGCGCCAACGACACCGCGAAGGCCCAGCCCGACGGCTACGCGCTGGGCGTCGCCACCGTGTCCTCGGTGGCCTCGAATCCGGCGATCAACCCGAAGGTGCCGTACAACCCGCTGACCGACTTCACGCCGATCATCAACATCGCGGCCACGCCCAACGTCATCGTCGTGCACCCGAGCTTCCCGGCGCGTGACTACAAGGGATTTCTCGCCGAGCTGAAGAAGAACCCGGGCAAGTACAGCTACTCGAGCTCGGGCACCGGCGGCATCGGCCACCTGCAGACCGAACTGTTCAAGAGCCTTGCCGGCGTCTTCATCACCCACATCCCGTACCGCGGCGCCGGCCCGGCGCTCAACGACACGGTGGCCGGGCAGGTGCAGATCATGTTCGACAACCTGCCGTCGGCGCTGCCGTTCATCAAGGACGGCCGGCTGATCGCGATCGTCGTCGCCGCGCCGCAGCGCCTGGCGGTGCTGCCCAACGTGCCGACCTTCAAGGAAGTCGGCCTGGAGCCGGTGAACCGCATGGCCTTCTACGGCGTCTACGGGCCGAAGAACCTGCCCAAGGACGTCGTCGACAAGATCCACGCCGCGGTGAAGACGACCGTGATGCTGCCCGAGGTGAAGAAGCGCATCGAGGACACCGGCTCGCTGATCGTCGCCAACAGCCCGAAGGAGTTCGGCGATCAGATCAAGGCCGAGTACGAGGTCTACAAGAAGGTCGTGCAGTCGGCCAAGCTGACGCTGGAGTGAGCGCCGAGCCCGTCGACGCGCCGGCCGGTGCCGAGGCGGCCGCCAGTGCCGCCTCGATCGACCGTTTCGTCGACGCGCTGTGGATCGAGGACGGGCTGGCGCCGCTGACGCTGGCCGCCTACCGCCGCGACCTGACGCTGTACGCCGGCTGGCTGGCACGCCGCCACGCCAAGCGCCTGGACGACAGCCGCGAGGCCGACCTGCTGGCCTACATCGCCGAACGACACACGGCGACGCGCGCGACGACGGCCAACCGCCGGCTCACCGTCTTCAAGCGTTACTTCCGCTGGGCGCTGCGCGAGCACCTCGTCGCCGCCGACCCGACGCTGCGCCTGCAGTCGGCGCGCCAGCCGCTGCGGGTGCCCAAGAGCCTGAGCGAGCGCCAGGTCGAGGCGCTGCTGGCCGCGCCCGAGACCGACACCGCGCTCGGCCTGCGCGACCGCGCGATGCTCGAGCTGATGTACGGCAGCGGGCTGCGTGTCAGCGAGCTCGTCGGCCTGAAGAGCGTGCACCTGGGGCTGGCCGAAGGCGTGCTGCGTGTCGTCGGCAAGGGCTCCAAGGAACGCATCGTGCCGTTCGGCGAGGAGGCGCACGGCTGGCTCCAACGCTATCTCGGCGAGGCCCGCGCGGCGATCCTCGGCGGCCAGGCCAGCGACGCGCTCTTCGTCACCGCGCGCGGCGGCGCGATGACGCGCCAGGCCTTCTGGCTGCTGGTCAAGAAGTACGCGCGCGCGGCCGGCATCCTCGTGCCGCTGTCGCCGCACACGCTGCGCCACGCCTTCGCGACCCATCTGCTGAACCACGGCGCCGACCTGCGCGCGGTGCAGATGCTGCTGGGCCACGCCGACATCGGCACGACGACGATCTACACCCACGTCGCGCGCGAGCGGCTGCGCCAGCTGCACGCACGACACCATCCGCGCGGTTGACGTTCAGCCGTCGGTCGGCAGCGGCGCCTGCGGCTTGATCTCCTCCAGGCAGATCATCGAGCGCACGTCGTCGACGCCGGGGATCTGCATCAGCCGGTCGGTCAGGAACTGCGACAGCGCCTTCAGGTCGTGTGCGACGACCTTCAGCAGGTAGTCGCAGTCGCCGCTGACGGTGTGGCACTCGAGGATCTGCGGGAAGTCGCGGATGCGCGCCTCGATGTCGCGCACGCGATCGAAGGCGCCGCCGTGGATGTTCAGGCTGACGAAGGCGGTGACGCCGTAGCCCAGCGCGGCGGCGTCGACACGCGCACCGTAGCCGCGCAGCACGCCGCGTTCCTCCAGCGCGCGCGTGCGCCGCAGGCATTGCGGCGCCGACAGGTGCACGCGGGTGGCGAGCTCGACGTTGGAGACGCGGCCGTCGCGCTGTAGCTCGGCGACGATCTTGCGGTCGATAGCGTCAAGATCGGTCACGGTGCATCCTTTCAGTCGATCTGGAGAAAGAATCTTGCATCGAAACGGCTTTGCCACGCAGCATCTGGAAAGCACATTTCCTCGCTGCCTGGGCACAGTGTGGTGCATGAACGACCGTCTGCACCCCACCGCGATCCGGCCGTCGCCGATCGAACTCGAGGCGCGTTTCGGCGCGCACAACTACCACCCGCTGCCGGTCGTGCTGACGCGCGGCGAGGGCGTCTGGCTGCGCGACACCGAGGGCCGGCGCTATCTGGACATGATGAGCGCGTACTCGGCCGTCAGCTTCGGTCACGGCCATCCGGTGCTGGTGGCGGCGCTCACCGAACAGGCGGCGCGGCTGGCCGTGACCTCGCGCGCGTTTCACAGCGACCGGCTCGGGCCCTTCCTGGAACGCCTGTGCACGCTGACCGGCATGGACCGTGCGCTGCCGATGAACAGCGGCGCCGAGGCCGTCGAGACGGCGCTGAAGGCGGCGCGCAAGTGGGGCTACAAGGTCAAGGGCATCCCGGACGGCCGGGCGCGCATCGTCGTCGCCGCCGGCAACTTTGCCGGTCGCACGACGACCATCGTCGGCTTCTCCAGCGAAGCCCAGTACCGCGACGGCTTCGGCCCGTTCGCGCCGGGTTTCGATACGGTGCCGTTCGGCGACCTCGCGGCGCTGGAGGCGGCGATCGGAGAACACACTTGCGCCGTGCTGCTCGAGCCGATCCAGGGCGAGGCCGGCATCGTCGTGCCGCCACCGGGCTACCTGCGCGCCGCACGCGAGCTCTGCACGCGCCGCAACGTGCTGCTGCTCTGCGACGAGATCCAGACCGGGCTCGGCCGCACCGGCCGGCGCCTGGCGGTCGACCACGAGGACGTCGTGCCCGACGGTCTGACGCTGGGCAAGGCGCTCGGCGGCGGCCTGCTGCCGGTCAGCGCCTTCCTCGCGCGCGAGGACGTGATGGCGCAGTTCACGCCGGGCGACCACGGCAGCACCTTCGGCGGCAACCCGCTGGCTGCGGCGGTCGGGCTGGCGGCGCTGGATCTGCTGGAACGCGAACGGCTGGCCGAACGTGCGGCGGCGATGGGTGAACGCCTGATCGGCGCGCTGCAGGCCCTGGCGCACCCGGCGGTGCGGGAGGTGCGTGGTCGCGGCTTGCTCGTCGGCGTCGAACTCGCGCCCGGTTTCGCCTCGGCGCGTGCCGTCTGCGAAGCGCTGATGGCCCAGGGCGTGCTGACCAAGGACACGCACGGCACCGTCGTGCGGCTGGCGCCACCGCTGGTCATCGATGCGCCGCAGATCGACTTCGCCGTCGCGGCTTTCGCCCGCGCGCTGAAGGCCTGCGGCGGCTGAGTCGGGGGTCTGGCCCGCCGCGGCTGTCACGCCGCGAGCGGGCAAGAAAAAAGCCGGTCTTGCGACCGGCTTTTGACTGACGGTTGGAAACCGATCAGAAGTTGTGGCGGATGCCGACGCCGAACGAGCGCGGATCCTTGCCGAAGTCGACTTCCGTGCCGTAGGCGGCGCCGCTGTCGTTGTTGATGGCGGTGTAGAAGGCGTAGACCTTGGTGCGCTTCGACAGGTTGTAGTTGTAGCCCAGCGTGTACTGGACGGCGCCGCTCTTGCTGACGTCATCCCAGTCGTCGGCCCAGCCGACGTTCACGTGGAACTCGCTGGCACCCAGCGTGTACTGGACCGCGCCACGGATCGAGTTGCGCTTGCCGATGTCCTTGCTGTCGGCCAGCTGGTAGTAGCCGCCCAGGGTGATGGCGCCCAGTTCGTACAGGCCACGCAGCGCGACTTGCTTGTCGCCGTAGTCGTTCTCGTCGTAGCCGGCACCCAGGTGCAGCGGGCCGGCGTCGTAGTTGACGGCGGCTTGCCAGGTCTTGGTGAAGGGCTTGTTGACGTCTTCGTCGGCCGAGTAGGCGAACTCGGCGGTCAGGCCACCGAACGACGGGGTCAGGTAGGCGACCGTGTTCTTCGGCTGGCTGGCAGCGGCGTAGAACGCATCGGCCGAGGTGCCGGTGTCGTGGTTGTGCAGGCTGACGTAGTCGGCCGTGGCGTAGTACGCCGGGCTGGTGATGCGGCCGGCGCGGACGGTACCGTACGGCGTTTCCAGGCCCACGAACGCGTCGCCGGACCAGAACTCGTCGGCGGCGACACCGGTGTCGCTGGCGAAGCGGTGCTCGATCAGGAACAGGGCCTTCAGGCCGCCGCCCAGATCTTCCGTGCCCTTGAAGCCCAGGCGCGAGGCGACGTTGTTCAGAACCGTCTTCGAGTCAGCCGAGTCGATGTTCTTCTGGTTCTCGACCGTCGTGTTCAGGCGGCCGTAGATCGTGACGTTGCTTTGCGCGAACGCGGCCGTCGAGGCCAGGCACGCGAGAGCGATCAGGGTGCGCTTCATAGTCGTTTCGTCCTTTACGTTAGACCCCGAAGCTCTTCATGAAGTCTGTCTCCGGGGTTCGCCGCAAGTCTACGACCCCGCCTCGGGCAAACCCGGTGCACCCCTGTCATATGGCGGCTTCGTGACGCCCGATTGCGGCTTTCGCGCAACAGCGGAGCGCGGCGTGACCGTCTTCGGCGGCGGCGACAATGGCGCCATGGATCACGACTTTCTCTCGGCTTTCGTTCTGCTGCTGCTGGTGCTCGACCCCTTCGGCAGCCTGCCGATCTTCATCTCGGTGTTGCGTGGCGTGGACCCGGCACGCCGCCGTCTCGTCGCCATCCGCGAAGCGACGATCGCCTTCCTGGTGCTCGCGGCCTTCATGGTCGGCGGCCAGGCCTTCCTGTCGCTGATGCGGCTGTCCGAGCGTTCGCTGGAGGTCGCCGGCGGCGTCATCCTGCTGATCATCGCGGTGCGCATGATCTTCGCCACCGGCGGCGAGGTCTACGCGGCCGACGGCCGCGGGCGCGAGCCGTTCATCTTCCCGCTGGCGGTGCCGCTGCTGGCCGGGCCGTCGGCGATGGCCACCGTGCTGCTGCTGGCCTCGCGCCAGCCGGACAACATGGCGCAGTGGTTCGGCGCGCTGACCGCGGCGATGCTGGTCTCGGGCGTCGTGCTGCTGGCTGCCGACCGCATCCGCAACCTGCTCGGCTCGTCGATGGTCGCGGCGATCGAGAAGCTGATGGGCCTGGTGCTGACCGCGGTGGCGATCGAGATGATCCTCGCCGGCCTCAAGCGCTACTTCTTCGAGACCTGAACGCGGGCAGGAAAAAGGCCGGCGGCCCCGAAGGGCGGCCGGCCTGCATGCCGTGACGGCGCGTCAGCGTCCGCGCAGATGCGCGGGGGCTTCCAGGCGCTTGGCCAGCAGCGACAGCGTCAGCGTCAGCACCAGGTACATCGCGGAGATCGCGAGGTAGGGCTCCCAGTAGCGCGAGTACGCCCCGGCCACGGTGCGTGCCGCCAGCGCGAGCTCGGCCAGGCCGATGGCGGACACCAGCGACGAGTCCTTGATCAGCGTGACGCCCTCGTTCACCAGCGCCGGCACCATGCGCCGGAAGGCCTGCGGCAGGACGACGTAGCGCATCGCCTGCGCGTGCGTCAGCCCGACGCTGTAGGCGGCCTGCGTCTGCCCGCGGTGGATCGACAGGATCCCCGCGCGGAAGATCTCGCTGATGTACGCCCCGGCGTTGAGGCTCAGCGCGACGCAGCCGGACAGGAAGGCGCCGTGTTCCTGGCGGAACATGCGTGCCGTCTCGCCCGAGATCAGCAGGCCGTGGTCGGGATGCACCAGCGCCGGCATCAGCGCGAAGTGCACCAGCAGGATCTGCACGAACAGCGGCGTGCCGCGGAAGAACGTGACGTAGGCGAGCGTGATGCCGCGGGCCGCGCGCAACAGCAGGGCCAGCGGACGTGATGTCGGTTGGGGCGCGTCGGCCGAGCTGCTCACCAGCCCGAACAGCACCCCCAGGATCAACCCGGCGCCGATGGCGACCAGCGTGAGCTTGATCGTCATCAGCAGGCCGCTGGCGAACAGCGGCCCGTAGCCGGCGAGGATCTCCCAGCGAAGATCCATCGCCGTCCCGGATCAGTTCGACGCAGCCGACGCCGGCGCTTCAGCCTTGGCCGGCGGCGCGCCGAAGTACTTGGTGTAGATCTGGTCGTAGGTGCCGTCGGCCTTGATGCCGGCGAGACCCTGGTTGATCATCTCGAGCACCGCGGTGTTGCCCTTCTTGACGGCGATGCCGTACTGCTCCGGCGCGAACTCGGTGTCGCTGATGGTCTTGAACTTGGCGCCCGGGTTGTTGGCGACGTGGTGGATCACGACGCCGTTGTCGGCGACGACCGCGTCGACACCGCCCGACTCAAGCTCCTTCAGCGCCAGCGGCGTCGACTCGAAGCGCTTGATGTTCGTGCTGGTCTTGCCCTGCAGCTTGGTGACGGCTTCGTCGCCGGTGGTGCCGGTCTGCACGCCGACCTTCAGCTTCTTCAGGTCGGCGAACTTGGTGACCTTGCTGTTGTCGCGCACGGCGATCAGCTGGGCGGCGTCGAAGTAGGCGTCGCTGAAGTCCAGCGTCTGCTTGCGCTCGTCGGTGATCGTCACCGCCGAGATGACGATGTCGCGGTCACCCTGGCCCAGGGAATTGAAGATGCCTTCCCAGGGGGTGTTGATGAACTTGACCTCGAAGCCGGCCTTGGCGGCGATGGCCTTCAGCACGTCGATGTCGAAGCCGACGATCTCGCCCTTCTCGTCCTGGCTCTCGAACGGAGCGTAGGCGGCGTCGGTGCCGACCGCGTAGACGGTGGGCGCGGGGGCCGGGGCGGGCGCCGAAGCTGCCGGTTCGACGGCAGCCGGCTCCTCCTTCTTGCCGCAGGCGGCGAGCACGATGCCGGCCGCGAGAACCGCGGCCGTCTGCAGGAAGCGACGGGTCGTAATCTGGGTCATGGGGTTGGGACAGGAAGGGTTGAGGCCCGCGAAGTGTACTCGTGGGTCCGCTGCTTTTTTCAGCACGAGGCGCGTGCCAAATCAAGGGCGGCGCGCGATGTCCTGCGGCAGACGGGTCCAGTCGAGCTCGGTCGGATCGGCGGGCATGGGCCCGGGCGCACGAGCGACGACGATGCGCGAGGCGATCGTCGTGAACGCGGCCCGGAAGTGCACCGAGCTCTTCACGACAAGCAGTTTCAGTGCCCGCGGCTCGACACCGAGGAAACGGCACAGCGCCTCGTCGATCAACTGGCCCTTGCCGCTGGTGACGAGCACGCGCACGCCGTCGACGTCCAGGCAGGTGCAGGGGCCCAGGTGCACGGTGTTGCCGGCGGTCATCGGGCCGTGCAGCGCGACCTCGCCGTCGTGCAGCGCGAGCACGGTGGTGCGGACCTGCACCGGCGGCTCGCTGTCGCGCCCGTCGGCGCAGCGCACGCTGCGGCCGAGCGTCAGCTCCAGCCCCGCGCCGACGCCGGCGGCGTGCGCGGCACGCGCCGCCTCGGGGTCGTGCATCAGCCCGAGCGCCACCGCACCGGGATAGCGCCGGCCGGCACCGGCGTCGAGCAGCGCGTGCAGCAGCCCGGTGGTGTTGGCGTCGGCGCCGGCGCCGGGGTTGTCCTGGGTGTCGGCGATGACCACCGGCCGCTCGGCGTGGCGCGCGGCGCGCAGCGCCTCGGCGACGGCCTCGCGGGCATCGGGCAGCTCGACGGCGAACTCCTCGCGCGCGTCGATCAGGTTCTCGGCCAGCGCCATCACGTTGGCCTCGACGGTCTCGGCGTCGCGGCCGTGACCGAAGACCACCGGCCCGCAGTGCGGCACGTCGGCCGCCGGGAAGCCGAAGGCCAGGCCGAGGTGCACGCCGCTCTGCGCCTCCAGCGTCGCCAGGTCGGCCATCACGCCGGCCGCCGGCTCGACCCGCGTGCACTGGGCGTTGATCGGCAGCAGGAACGGCAGGCGGCGGGACCGCGTGACGAAGGCTCCGCCCGAGACGCGTTCGGCCAGCAGCCCCGCGGCGCGCGCGCCGGTCTCGGCCATGTCGACGTGCGGATAGGTGCGGAACACGGTCAGCGCGTCGGCGTGGCGCAGCAGTCGCGCGCCGACGTTGGCGTGCAGGTCCAGGCTGGCGACGATCGGCACTGCCGGGCCGACGACGGCGCGCAGGCGTTCGAGCAGTTCGCCTTCGCAGTCGTCGACGTGCTCGGCGACGGCGGCGCCGTGCAGGTCGAGGTAGACGGCGTCGAAGCCGCCGCCGCGCGCGTCGTCGAGCAGCATGGCGGCCAGACGCTCGAAGGCGTCGTGCGTGACCTGGGCCGACGGCGCCGCGCCGGCCCAGATCGACGGCAGCAGCGTCCAGCCGCGCTCGCGCGCGTCGGCGATGAAGCCGGCCATCGGCAGCGAGGTCGGCGCCAGGCGCTCGAGCATCGCCTCGCCGCGTGTGAACTCGGGGAAGGCGTCGCCGGCCAGGAAGGCCGGCCAGCCGGCCTTCGTCGGCGCGAAGGTGTTGGTCTCGTGCTGGAAACCGGCGACGAGGACCCGCATCAGGCCGTCGCCCGCAGCGTCAGGTCTGCCAAGGCCCCCAAGGTGTCGAGATGCTGCGTCATCCTTAAAATTGTGCCCTTTGCCTGGAGTGCCGCCTTGGCCGTCTACCGCCTCGGGGACGCCGTCCCCCGCATCGATGCGACGGCCTGGGTGGCCGAGACGGCCACCGTGATCGGCCGCGTCGCGCTCGAACCCGGCGCCAGCGTCTGGTACGGCGCCGTGCTGCGCGGCGACAACGACTGGATCACCGTCGGCCGCGACAGCAACGTGCAGGACGGCAGCGTGCTGCACACCGACGCCGGCATCCCGCTGGTGATCGGCGAGCGCGTGACGATCGGCCACAAGGTCGTGCTGCACGGCTGCACGATCGGCGACGGCTCGCTGGTCGGCATGGGCGCGGTGCTGCTCAACGGCGCACGCATCGGGGCCGGCTGCATCGTCGGCGCCGGGGCGCTGGTCACCGAAGGCAAGGAGTTTGCGGACGGCTCGCTGATCGTCGGCGCGCCGGCCAGGGTGGTGCGCACGCTGACGCCGGAACAATCGGCCCGGCTGGCGCTGTCCGCCGCACATTACGTGAACAACGCGGCTCGCCACCGCGACCAACTGGAGCGAATCGGCTGATGTCCGACCTGACCAAATTCCTGTTCGAAGGCCTGCCGGTGCGCGGCATGCTGGTGCGTCTGGGCGAAGGCTGGCGCGAGATGCTGGCGCGGCGCGAAGCCGCCGGCGGCTACCCGCGCCCGGTGCGCGAACTGCTCGGCGAGATGTCGGCCGCGGCGGTGCTGATGCAGGCCAACATCAAGTTCAACGGCGCGCTGGTGCTGCAGATCTCCGGCGACGGGCCGGTCCAGCTGGCGGTGGCCGAGGTGCAGCCCGACCTGGCCTTTCGCGCCACCGCGACGCTGACCGGCGAGGTCGCCGACGACGCCCGCCTGGAGGCACTGGTCAACGTGCACGGCCAGGGCCGCTGCGCGATCACGCTGGACCCCAAGGACCGCCTGCCGGGCCAGCAGCCCTACCAGGGCGTCGTGCCGCTGCACGGCGACCGCCGCGAGCCGCTGCAGAAGGTCTCCGAGGTGCTGGAGCACTACATGCTGCAGTCCGAGCAGCTCGACACCCGCCTCGTGCTCGCCGCCGACGACATGACCGCTGCCGGCCTGCTGATCCAGCGCCTGCCGGTCGAAGGCGAGGGCAATCTCGCCGGCCGCCGCAACGAGGACGACATCGGCCTCAGCGAAGCCTTCGACCGCATCGCGACGCTGGCCGCCACGCTGACGCGCGAGGAACTGCTGACGCTGCCCGCCGAGCGCATCCTGCATCGGCTCTTCTGGGAGGAGACGCTGCGGGTCTTCGAGCCGCTCGCGCCGCGTTTCGCCTGCAGCTGCTCGCGCGAGCGCGTCAGCGAGATGCTGAAGACCCTGGGCCGCGAGGAGAGCGCCTCGCTGATCGAGGAGCGCGGCGAGGTCGAGGTCGGTTGCCAGTTCTGCGGCCAGCACTACCGCTTCGACGCCGTCGACGTCGGCGAGATGTTCACGCCGCAGCGCGACCAGCCGCCGTCCACCGGCACGATGCAGTAGGCGCCGGCCTCAGCCGCGCCGTGCGGCGTGTTCGCAGGCCGGGTCGTCGCAGAGTTCGCAGCGCCAGGGGCGGTCGGCCGCGTCGCGGCCGGCCAGGCGCGTGAACAGGCCGCGGCGCGGCGCGGCACGCTCGCGCAGCAGCGGCGCCAGCGCGTCGAGCGCGTTCTCCAGGCGTTCATCGCCGTCGCCGCAGACCAGCGCCCAGGCGAGGCCGTGGCGCGCCATCAGTTCGCGCAGCGTCGTGTCGACCGGGATCCGCACCTGCGGGCCGTCGCGCTGCAGGCCGTCGGCCACCCAGGGCAGGTCCAGCGCGGTCAGCAGCGTCGCGCCGCAGCGCTCGCGCTGCCAGGCGCAGGCTTCGGCGTCGAGCGTGTCGTCGCCGAACAGCAGCCGGCTGTAGACCGCGGTCATCAGCGGCGTCGTGTCGGCGACAACGACGTCGGCGCCGGCCGCGGCGGCCTCGATCGTGTCGCGCTGGGCGCGTGCGATCGCGGCCTGCTCGTCGGCGCGCGGCGTGCGGCCGCGGGTCTCGCACCAGCTGCGCAGATGCTCGGGCACCCAGGCGCAGACCAGGCCGGTCTCGGCTTCGATGCGTGCGGCCAGCGTCTGCGCCAGCACCGTCTTGCCGGTGCTCTCGGCGCCGACGATGGCGACGATCAGCGTGTCAGCGGCCACGGTGCTCCTGCGCCAGGCGGTGCCAGGCGCGCCAGCCGAAGGCCGCCATCACCGCGAACACCGCGTACAGCAGCACCGTCAGCCACAGCCCCTTGACGGCGAAAAGCACGACGCTGACGACGTTGACCGCGATCCACACCGGCCAGTTCTCGACCAGCTTGCGGCCGAGCAGAAGCTGGCCGGCGACGCTGCCGACGGTGGGCAAGGCGTCCAGCCAGGGCACGTCGCTGTCGGTGGCGTGGTCCAGCAGCAGCGCCAGCGCCGGCCAGGCCAGCGCGGTGGCGAGCAGCGCACGCCGCCGCGCCGCCGGCGTCAGCCGGTGAACGACCAGCGGGCCGCCGTCGTCGCCGCGGCCGCGCAGCCACTGCCACCAGCCCCAGAAGGCCACGGCGATGAAGAAGAACTGCAGCGAGGCTTCGCCGTAGAGGCGGCTGTCGGCGAACAGCAACGCGTACAGCAGCGAGCTGGCGATCGCCAGCGGCCAGGCCAGCGGGTTCACGCGCAGGTTGCACAGCACCATCCAGACGCCGAGCGCGAAGGCCACGACCTCCAGCCACGTCACCGGGCTGCCCAGCAGCGTGAAGGCCACGCGCAGCAGCGGCTGCGCGGGCGCGAGGACCGCTTCGATCACGTCGGGGACCGTCTCAGCGCCGGGGCGGCGCCACCTGCACCAGGATCTCGTCGGGCTTGACCATGCCGAGTTCGGCGCGTGCCTTCTCCTCGACCATCTCCAGCCCTTCCTTCAGGTCGCTGACCTCGGCTTCCAGGCGCGCGTTGCGCTCGCGCGCCTGGTCGTTGGCCGCCTGCTGGGCGGCCAGCTGGGTGCGCAGGCTCATCGTGTAGGGAACGCTCGAGCGGCCGAACCAGAGGTCGGCCTGAACGGCGGCGAGCAGCCCCGCCAGCACGAAACTGAGCCAGCGCAAGGGCTCAGCGCAGGTTGTAGAACGCCGAGCGGCCCGGGTACGAGGCGATCTCGCCGAGGTCTTCCTCGATGCGCAGCAGCTGGTTGTACTTGGCGATGCGGTCGCTGCGCGACATCGAGCCGGTCTTGATCTGGCCGGCGTTGGTGCCCACGGCGATGTCGGCGATCGTCGAGTCCTCGGTCTCGCCCGAACGGTGGCTGATGACGGCGGTGTAGCCCGCGCGCTTGGCCATCTCGATGGCCGAGAAGGTCTCGGTCAGCGTGCCGATCTGGTTGATCTTGATGAGGATGGAGTTGGCGATGCCCTTGCGGATGCCTTCCTCGAGGATCTTGGTGTTGGTGACGAACAGGTCGTCGCCGACGAGCTGCAGCTTGCCGCCCAGACGCTCGGTCAGCAGCTTCCAGCCGTCCCAGTCGCCTTCGTGCATGCCGTCCTCGATCGAGATGATCGGGTACTTGTCGGCCCAGGTGGCGAGCATGTCGGTCCACTCGCCGGCCGACAGCACCAGGCCTTCGCCGTCGAGGTGGTACTTGCCGTCCTTGTAGAACTCGCTGGCGGCGCAGTCCAGGCCCAGCGCGATCTGCTCGCCCGGGGTGTAGCCGGCCTTGTCGATGGCTTCCAGGATGAGCTGGATCGCGGCCTCGTGGTTGGCGACGTTCGGCGCGAAGCCGCCTTCGTCGCCCACCGACGTCGGCATGCCCTTGGCGTCGATGATCTTCTTCAGCGCGTGGAAGACCTCGGCACCGTAGCGGATGGCTTCACGGAAGGTCGGCGCGCCGACCGGCAGGATCATGAACTCCTGCAGGTCGAGGTTGTTGTTGGCGTGGGCGCCGCCGTTGATGACGTTCATCATCGGCACCGGCAGGCTCATGCGGCCCATGCCGCCGAAATAGCGGTACAGCGGCAGGCCCGATTCCTCGGCCGCGGCACGCGCGACGGCCATGCTGACGGCCAGCGTCGCGTTGGCGCCCAGGCGGCCCTTGTTCTCGGTGCCGTCCAGATCGACCAGGGTCTTGTCCAGGAAGGCCTGCTCGCTGGCGTCCAGGCCCAGCACGGCTTCGCTGATCTCGGTGTTGATGTGCTCGACGGCGCGCAGCACGCCCTTGCCGAGGTAGCGACCCTTGTCGCCGTCACGCAGCTCGATCGCCTCGCGGCTGCCGGTGGACGCGCCCGAGGGCACGGCCGCACGGCCCATCGTGCCGCTTTCCAGCAGCACGTCGCACTCGACGGTGGGGTTGCCGCGGCTGTCGAGGATCTCTCGGCCGACGATGTCGACGATCGCACTCATGGGAGCTGCCTTTCTTTTCTGGAGGATCTCTGTGCTCAGACCGGGGCGTCCACGCCTTCGACGAGCACCATGTTGAAGTAGTCGGTGGCGCCCTGACGGTGGGCGCGCGCGGCACGATACATCTGGCCGTCGTAGAAGGCCTTGGCCGCCTCGTAGCTGGGGAAACGCAGCATCGCCACGCGCGCCGGGTTCCAATCGCCCTCGAGGCACTCGTGGCGGCCGCCGCGCACGAGGTATTCGCCCCCGGCGGCCTTCACCGCCGCCGGCGCCTCGGCCATGTACTGCTTGTAGCGCTCGGGGTCGCTGATCTTCATCTCGACCAGCAGGTACGCGGGGGCGGACATGGCCGGGCTCAGCAGCTGAAGTCGTTCTCGAGCAGCGGCTGCTGCTTGACGACGCGGTCGATGGCGACGAGCTGCTCCAGCAGCGCCTTCATGTGCTTCAACGGCACCGCGTTCGGGCCGTCGGACATCGCGTTCGCCGGGTCCGGGTGCGTCTCCATGAAGAGGCCGGCGACACCGACGCCGACCGCCGCGCGCGAGAGCACCGGCACGAACTCGCGCTGGCCGCCCGAGCTGGTGCCCTGGCCGCCGGGCAGCTGCACGCTGTGCGTGGCGTCGAAGACCACCGGCGCGCCGGTCTCGCGCATGATCGCCAGGCTGCGCATGTCCGAGACGAGGTTGTTGTAGCCGAAGCTCGCGCCGCGTTCGCAGACCGTGAACAGGTCCTCGGCCAGGCCCTTCTCGCGCGCCGCGGCGCGGGCCTTGTCGACGACGTTCTTCATGTCGTGCGGGGCGAGGAACTGGCCCTTCTTGATGTTCACCGGCTTGCCGCACTGGGCGACGGCGCGGATGAAATCGGTCTGGCGGCAGAGGAAGGCCGGCGTCTGCAGCATGTCGACGACGGCGGCGACCTGCGGCGCCTCGGCTTCGGTGTGCACGTCGGTCAGCACCGGCACGCCGAGTTCGCGGCGCACCTTGGCCAGGATCTCCAGCCCGCGTTCCATGCCCGGGCCGCGGAAGGAGCTGCCGCTGGAGCGGTTGGCCTTGTCGTAGCTGGACTTGAAGATGAACGGGATGCCCAGCGCCGAGGTGATCTCCTTCAGGCGCCCGGCGACGTCCATCTGGAGCTGCTCGCTCTCGACGACGCAGGGGCCGGAGATCAGGAAGAAGGGCCGGTCGATGCCGACCTCGAAACCGCAGAGCTTCATGCGACTGCCTTTTGCGCGACGCCTTCGCCGCGCCGCGCCTGGTGGTCCAGCGCCGCCTTGACGTAGCTGGAGAACAGCGGGTGCCCGCCCCAGGGCGTGCTCTTGAACTCGGGGTGGAACTGCACGCCCATGAACCACGGGTGGCGGTCCTGCGGCAGCTCGACGATCTCGGTCAGCTGCTCGCGCTGCGTCAGCGCGCTGATGACGAGGCCGGCGGCCTGCAGCCGGTCGAGGTAGTTGACGTTGGCCTCGTAGCGGTGGCGGTGGCGCTCGGTGACGACCGGGCCGTAGATCTGGTAGGCCAGCGTGCCGGGCTTGACGTCCGAGCTCTGCGCGCCCAGGCGCATCGTGCCGCCGAGGTCGGAGCTGGCGCTGCGCTTCTGGATCGAGCCGTCGCGGTCCTGCCACTCCTCGATCAGCGCGATCACCGGGTGCGGCGTCTGCGGCGCGAACTCGGTGCTGTTGGCGTTCTCCAGGCCGGCGACGTGGCGCGCGTACTCGATCGTCGCGACCTGCATGCCCAGGCAGATGCCGAGGTAGGGCAGGCGGTGCTCGCGGGCGAACTTGGCGGCCAGGATCTTGCCCTCGACGCCGCGCTGGCCGAAGCCGCCGGGCACGAGGATCGCGTCGTACTGCGCCAGCTGCGAGACGTTGTGCTCGTCCAGCGTCTCGGCGTCGACGTACTCGATGTCGACCTTGGCGTGGTTGTGGATGCCGGCGTGGCGCAGCGCCTCGTTGAGCGACTTGTACGAGTCCGACAGGTCGGTGTACTTGCCGCACATCGCGATCGTCACGCGGTTCTGCGGGTGCTCGACCTCCTGCACCAGCGTGTCCCAGCGGCGCAGGTCGGCGGGCTTGGTCAGCAGCTGCAGCTTCATGCAGATCAGCTCGTCCAGGCCCTGCTCGTGCAGCACGCGCGGCACCTTGTAGATCGTGTCGACGTCGGGCATCGAGATCACGCCGTGCTGAGGCACGTTCGTGAACAGGCTGATCTTCTCGCGCTCGTCGTCGGGGATGCGGCGGTCGGCGCGGCACAGCAGCGCGTCGGGCTGGATGCCGATCTCGCGCAGCTTCTGCACCGTGTGCTGCGTCGGCTTGGTCTTCAGCTCGCCGGCGGCGGCGATCCACGGCACGTAGGTCAGGTGCACGAAGGCGGTGTTCGCCGGGCCGAGCTTCAGGCTCAGCTGGCGCACGGCCTCCAGGAAGGGCAGCGACTCGATGTCGCCGACCGTGCCGCCGATCTCGACGATCGCGACGTCGACGTCGACGGCCCCGCGGCGCACGTAGTCCTGGATCTCGTTGGTGACGTGCGGGATCACCTGCACCGTCTTGCCGAGATAGTCGCCGCGGCGCTCCTTCTCGAGCACGCTCTTGTAGATCTGCC
Source organism: Rubrivivax sp. JA1055 (assembly GCF_020966565.1). Taxonomy (NCBI): domain Bacteria; kingdom Pseudomonadati; phylum Pseudomonadota; class Betaproteobacteria; order Burkholderiales; family Sphaerotilaceae; genus Rubrivivax; species Rubrivivax sp. JA1055. Next base: position 258,341 of record NZ_JAJKFP010000002.1, read on the forward strand.
CGGTCGTGAAGTTGTTCGTGCGCTTCATCCGCGTGGTGATGAAACGCTCGTAGTGGCCGAGGTCGAGGTCGGTCTCGGCGCCGTCATCGGTGACGAACACCTCGCCGTGCTGGAACGGGCTCATCGTGCCCGGGTCGACGTTGAGGTACGGATCCAGCTTGATCAGGGTGACCTTCAGACCTCGCGACTCGAGGATCGCCGCCAGCGAGGCTGCCGCGATCCCCTTGCCGAGGGAGGACACCACGCCGCCGGTGACGAAGACGAACTTGGTCATGTCGCGTGGGGCACATGCGCAAGGCGCTGTGCCCAGGTGGTAAAGCGTGATTATAGGCGGCGCCCCCTGCCGTTCCCCGGTGCGCCGGCGCGCCGCTCGGGCGTGTCGCCGCGCCCCCCGGCGGTGCTAGACTTCGCGCCGCTTGCATCAGGTGCCCTCTTGCACGGCAGGTGTCGGAGGGTTGAACGGGAAGCCGGTGCGCGGCGCGTCCACGATGACGCGCGGCAATTCCGGCGCTGCCCCCGCAACGGTCGGCGAGGTGCGGTCAGCAATGCAGCCACTGGTCCAGCGAGGACTGGGAAGGCGCTGACGGCTTCGGTCCACGGTCAAACCGTCGGACCGGCACTCGCGAGCCCGGATACCGGCCCGATGCCAGGGATGCCGGCGTCGCGGTGGGCGGCGCGCACGAACCCCCGCGGCCCGGAGTCCGTCTTGACGTCCGCCGGCTCGGGTGACATCGGGCGTGCCGCGTTCCAGGACGGCGGCTTGACTCATCGCTGGTCCGCACGGGGTGTGCGGCTGGAGGCCCGCTTGTCCATGTCCTGTTTCGACCGCCGCACCGTCGTCGCGGTCGCCTGTTCGTTTGTCGCCGCCACCGCGGCGGCGCAATCGTCCGAAACCATCGTCGTCACCGGCTCGCGCGAGCCGCTGACCGTCTCGCGGCTGGCCGCCGACGTCGTCGTGATCGACGGCGACACGCTGCGTGCCTCGGGCGCCACGTCGCTGGCCGACCTGCTGCGCGAGCAGGCCGGCGTGCAGCTGTCGCGCAGCGGCGGCCCCGGCGGCGCCACCTCGGTGATGATCCGCGGCGCCTCGGGCAGCCAGACCGTCGTGCTGGTCGATGGCGTGCGCATCGGCTCGGCGACGCTGGCCGACCCGTCGGTGCAGGCGCTGCCGCTGGCGCAGATCGAGCGTGTCGAGGTGCTGCGCGGCCCCGGCTCCAGCCTCTACGGCGCCGACGCCGTCGGGGGTGTCATCAACATCGTCACGCGCCGCGCCGACGCCGGCCTGCGTTTCGACGCCGCCGCCGCGTTCGGCGGCCGCGGCGCACGCGAGCTGTCGGCCGGTGCCAGCGGCAGCTTCGGCGCCTGGGACTTCGCCGCGTCGCTGGCCCGGCAGCACGACGATGGCGACAGCGCGCTGCGCCCCGGCGATCCGTACGGCAACTACAACGCCGACGACGACGGCTACACGCGCGACAGCGGCCAGGCACGCATCGGTTTCACGCCGGCGCCGGGCCACCGCATCGGCCTGTCGCTGCTGCGCAGCCGGCTGGAAACCCAGATCGACAGCACCGAGTACGCGCCGCCGAACTACGCCCCCGACAACACGCCGGACTTCCGCGACCAGCTCGACGTCGACGCCACCGCGCTCGACTGGCGCGGCACGCTCGCGCCGGGCCTGGTTGCGACACTGCGGGTCGACCGCGCGGTCGACGAGTCGCGTAGCGGCGAGGCGGTGGTCTACCGTTACCGCACCACGCGTGACCACGCGCTCGCGCAGTTGGCTTGGGAGACCGGCGTCGCCGGCCAGATCGTCGCCGCCGTCGAGCGTCTGGAAGAAGACGCCAAGACCGACAGCTACCGCGGTGATCGCGACACCGACAGTGCCGTGCTGTCCTGGACGGGCAGCGCCGGCCGTTACTCGTGGCAGGCCGACCTGCGCCGTGACGACAGCTCAGACTACGGCGCCCAAACCACCGGCCGCCTGGGCGGCAGCTTCGCGCTGACGCCCGCCTGGCGCTTGCGTGCGCTGGCCGGCAACAGCTTCCGCGCGCCGTCGTTCAACGACTTGCTGTACCCCGGCTACGGCGTGCCGGGCATCAAGCCGGAACGCGGGCGCAGCGTCGAGTTCGGCGTCGAGTGGGCCGCCGATGGCGACCGCGCCGCCCTGACGGTCTTCCGCAACCGGCTGAAGAACCTGATCGGGCCGGCCAAGGGCAGCCTGTGTCCTGACGACCCCCTCTACGCTTTTGGCTGCGTCGCCAACACTTCCCGCGCCCGTCTGCAGGGCGCGACGCTGTCGGGCGCCAAGGCGCTGGGCGACTGGTCGCTGCGCGCCCAGGTCGACTTCCTCGACGCCAAGAACGAGGACACCGGCGCCCGCCTGACGCGCCGTGCGGCGCACCAGGAGACGCTGGGCCTCGACTGGCGCCACGGCGTCTGGAACGCCGGGGCCAGCGTGCTGCACGTCGGCGCCCGGCCCGACAGCCGCGAACTCGGCGCCGAGACCACGCTGGACCTGAAGGCCGGCTGGCGCTTCGCCAAGGGCTGGACGCTGGAGAGCCGGCTGCTGAACGCGACCGACGAGAACCTCGAGCCCTCGGCCTACTACCGCGGCCCGGCCCGGCAGTTCTGGCTCGGCCTGCGCTACGAAGGCGGCGTCTGACGCCGCACACCCGGGGCGGACGATGCACGAGCTGATCCTCGGCGGCGCCAAGAGCGGCAAGTCGCGCTGCGCCGAAACACGCGCGGCGCACTGGCTCGCGCTGCCGGGGCACGGCGCCGTGCTCGTCGCCACCGCGATGGCCGGCGACGACGAGATGCGCGCACGCATCGAGCGTCACCGCGCCGACCGTGCCGCCCGCGTGCCGGGGCTGGCCACGCGCGAGGAGCCGCGTGCGCTGGCCGCCGTGCTGCGCGAGGAGTCGCTGCCCGGGCGCATGGTCGTCGTCGACTGCCTGACGCTGTGGCTCACCGGCCTGCTGATGCCGCTGGACGGCGCGCCGGTCGACGACCCGGCGGCCGAGGTCAACGCGCTCGTCGACGCGCTGGCCGCCGCGCGCGGCCCGGTGGTGCTCGTGTCCAACGAGATCGGCCTGGGCGTGACGCCGATGTCGCGCCAGGCGCGGCGCTTCGTCGACGAACTCGGCCGGCTGCACCAGCGCGTGGCCGTGGCCAGCACCCGCGTGACGCTGATGGTCGCCGGGCTGGAACTGCCGCTGAAGGGGCCGCGATGAAGCCGGTGCGCCGTCTGCTCCTGCTGCTGGCGCTGTGCGCCGGCGCCGCGACGGCCGCCGAGCCGCCGCGCGACGACCGCGGCGTGGCCTGGCAGGGCGGGCCGCCGCAGCGCATCGTCAGCCTGCTGCCCTCGCTGACCGAGACCGTCTGCGCGCTCGGCGCCTGCGCGCGCCTGGTCGGCGTCGACCGCTATTCCGACTGGCCGGCGCAGGTGAACGCGCTGCCCCGCCTGGGCGGGCTGGACGACGCCAGCGTCGAGCGCATCGTCGCGCTGCGCCCCGAACTCGTGCTCGCCGCGCGTTCGGCGCGGGTTGCCGAACGCCTGGAGGCGCTGGGGCTGAAGGTGATGGTCTTCGACTCGGACTCCCACGCCCAGGTGCGCCACTCGACCGATGCGCTGGCGCGTGTGCTCGGCCAGCCGCAGCGCGCGGCGCAGCTCTGGGCCTCGATCCACCGCGACGAGGCGGCGGCCGCGGCGCGCATCCCGCCGCGGCTGCGCGGGCGCAGCGTCTATTTCGAGGTCGACTCGACGCCGTACGCCGCCGGCCCCGGCTCGTTCATCGGTGAGACGCTGCAGCGCCTGGGGCTGCGCAACGTCGTGCCGGCCGAGTACGGCGCCTTCCCGCGCCTGAACCCCGAGTTCCTCGTGCGCAAGTCGCCGGACCTCGTGATGGCGGAGGATCGTGCGCTCGCGACGATGGCCGAGCGCCCGGGCTGGCACACGCTGCGCGCGCTGAAGGACGGCCAGGCCTGCGGCTTCGAGCGCGAGCGCTACCTGCTGCTGATCCGTCCCGGCCCGCGCATGGGCGAGGCCGCGCTCGCCATCGCCGACTGCCTGGCCGGCCTGCCCGAGAAATGAACCCCGCGCTGGCCCTGGACCTGTCGCGCCGCCGCCGCCTGGTGGCGGGGCTGGCGCTGGCCGCGCTGGCGCTGTCGCTGCTCGGCCTGGCGGTCGGCAGCGAAGGCTGGAGCAGGCACTGGAGCGACGCCGACTCGGCGGTGCCGATGGAGCTGATCGTCGGCCAGATCCGCGCCCCGCGCACCATCGGTGCGCTGCTGGTCGGCGCGCTGCTGGGGCTGGCCGGCGCGATCGCGCAAGGGCTGTTCCGCAACCCGCTGGCCGATCCCTACCTGCTGGGCACCGGCTCGGGAGCCTCGCTGGCGGTGGTCGCGGTGCTCGCCGCCAGCGCCATCGGCGGCCATGCGCTGGCGCTGGGCAGCGTCGAGTGGCTGGCGCGCATCGGCCTCGTCGGCGCCGCCTTCGTCGGCGCGCTCGGCGGCGTGACGCTGACGCTGATGCTCGCCCGCGGCGCGCAGGAGCCGATGCGGCTGCTGCTGTCGGGCGTCGTCGTCGGCGTCGTGCTCGGCGCCGCCAGCGATCTGGTCACGACCTGGGTGCCCGACGCGTTGCGCGGCAAGCAGAGTTTCATGCTCGGCTCGACCGGCTTCCTCGGCTGGCAGAGCGTGGCGCTGCTGGCCGTCGGCCTGGCGCTGGCGCTGCCGCCGGCCTGGCGCCTGGCGCGCGCGCTCGACGCGCTGGGCCTGGGCGAGGAGAGCGCCGCCAGCCTGGGGCTGGCGCTGCCGCGGCTGCGCCTGCTGCTGGTCGTGCTGCTGGCGCTGTGCACCGCGCTGGCGGTGTCGCAGGCCGGGCTGGTCGGTTTCGTCGGCCTGGTCTCGCCGCACCTGGTGCGCCGTTTCGCGCCGGCGCCGCAGCGTTTCATGCTGCCGGCCAGCGCCGCGGCCGGCGGCGTGCTGATGCTCGGCGCCGACGTGCTCGCCCGCGGGCTGATCGCGCCGCAGGAGCTGCCGGTCGGCGTGCTGACCGCGGTGCTCGGCGGCGGCTACCTGCTGTGGCTGCTGCACAAGCGGGGCGTGCGGTGAACCTGATCGCGGCCGACGTCGGCGCGCGGCTGGGCGCGCGCGAGGTGCTGTCCGGTGTCAGCTGCGTGCTGCAGCCCGGCTGGACGACGATCGTCGGCCCCAACGGCGCCGGCAAGTCGACGCTGCTGCGCGTGCTCGCCGGGCTGCTGCCGTACCAGCGTGGCACCGTCGAGCTCGACGGCCGGCCGCTGGGCGACTGGGCGCCGCGTGAACGCGCGCTGCGCCTGGCCTGGCTGGCGCAGGCCGGCGAGGCCAGCGGCGACCTGACGGTGCGCGACACCGTGATGCTCGGCCGGCTGCCGCACCTCGGCCTGCTCGGCACCGCCGGCCCTCGCGACGAGGCCGCCGTCGACGCGGCGATGGATGCCACCGAGTGCCGCGACTGGCAGTTCCGGCGCCTGCAGCAGCTCTCCGGCGGCGAGCGCCAGCGTGTGCTGCTGGCGCGTGCGCTGGCCACCGAGGCGCCGGTGCTGCTGCTCGACGAGCCGACCACGCACCTCGACGCGCCGCACCAGGTGGCGCTCGCAAAGCTGTTCCGCCGGCTCGGAAGCACCCACACGGTGGTCAGCGTGCTGCATGATCTGCCGCTGGCGCTGCACGCCGATCGGCTGCTGGTGCTGTGCGGCGGACGCGTGCTCGCCCACGGCAGCCATGACGACCCGGTCGTGCACGCTGCACTCGTCGACGCCTTCGGCGGCGCGGTGCGCATCGACCGCAGCGGCGCCCGGGCCATGGCGCTGCCAGACCTGGGATAAGCGATTCGTGATGGAAAAGAAGGCTAGGGCGCTGATCGTCTGGGGCACGACCAGCGGTGCCGGGAAAAGCTGGTTGGCCACCGCCTTGTGCCGCTGGGCCGCCCGCCGCGGTGTCGACGTCGCGCCGTTCAAGGCGCAGAACATGAGCAACAACGCGCGTGTCGTGCCGGCGCTGGACGGCGGCTGGGGCGAGATCGGCGCGGCGCAGTACTTCCAGGCGCTGGCCGCCGGGCTGGCGCCGTCGGTCGAGCACAACCCGGTGCTGCTCAAGCCCGAGCGCGACACCGCCAGCCAGGTGCTGCTGCACGGGCGCGTCGAGCCGGGGCTGTCGCGCGCCGGCTGGCGCGAACGCAGCGAGCTGCTGGCCGCGACCGCGCGCGACAGCCTGGAGCGGCTGCAGCGCCGCCACGAGCTGCTGATCATCGAAGGCGCCGGCTCGCCGGCCGAGACCAACCTGGCGCCGCACGACTACGTCAACCTGCAGACCGCGCGCTGGGCCGAGGCGCAGGCGCTGCTGGTCACCGACATCGACCGCGGCGGCGCCTTCGCGCACCTGTTCGGCACCTGGGCACTGCTGCCCGAGGACCTGAAGCCTCAGCTCGCCGGCTTCGTGCTCAACCGCTTCCGCGGCGACCCGTCGCTGCTGGCGCCGGCGCCGCAGCAGCTGGAGGACCGCACCGGCGTGCCGACGCTGGCCGTCGTGCCGATGTGGCGCGACCACGGCCTGCCCGAGGAGGACGGCATGCTGCACGACGCGCCGCAGGGCCGCGGCGCGGCGCGCCGGCGCGTCGCCATCGTCGCCTACCCGCACATCAGCAACCTCGACGAGTTCCAGCCGCTGGCGCGCATCGACGGTCTGCGCCTGCTGTGGGCGCGCGACGCCGCGGCGCTGGAAGGCGTGGACTGCATCATCCTGCCGGGCTCCAAGCAGGTCAGCGGCGATCTGGCCTGGCTGCGCCGGCACGGCCTCGACGCGGCGATCGCCCGCCACGCCGCCGCCGGCGGGCCGGTGCTGGGCGTCTGCGGCGGGCTGCAGATGCTGGGCCAGACGCTGGCCGACCCCGAGGGCCACGACGGCGACGTCGGTTTCTCGGCGCCGGGGCTGGGCCTGCTGCCGCTGGCCACCGGCTTCGTCGCCGACAAGCACGTGCAGCCGGCGCGGGTGCGTTTCGGTGCCGCCGACGGTGCCTGGGGCGCGCTGGCCGGCGTCGATGCCGCCGGCTACGAGATCCACTGCGGCCGCACGGTGGCGCTGTCCGACGCCGCGCGGCCGGTGCTGCACGACCCGGCGGGCCAGCCGATCGGCTGGCAGCGCGGCAACGTGCTGGGCGTCTACGCGCATGGCCTGTTCGAGTCGCCGAACGTGCTGCGGGCGCTGTACGGCGACACCGTGCCGACGCTGCAGAGCGTCTTCGAAGGCCTGGCCGACCACGTCGAGGCGGCGTTCACGCCCGGCACTCTCGAAAGGCTGCTGCTGGGTTGAGATCGGCGGCGCCGTGGCCTCGCAGGGCGGCCGGCGTCGTGTCCACCTGTCCTGTGTCATGCGCGGCGGCGGCCCGATGTCCGCCGGCCGCTGCTTCCATCGTCGTGCCGCCTCGGCGGCCTGTGCTCCATGAACTTCTCCGTCCCCGACTTCCAAGACTCCGAACTCGCCGCGCGCGTGCAGCACCGGCTCGACCAGAAAACCAAGCCGCAGGGCTCGCTCGGCCGCATCGAGACCGTCGCGCTGCAGATGGCGCTGGTGCAGGGCCGCGAGAACCCGCGCCTGGACGCGCCGCAGCTGGTCATCTTCGCCGGTGACCACGGCATCGCCGCGCAGGGCGTGTCTGCCTTCCCGCAGGAAGTGACGGTGCAGATGGTGTACAACATGCTGGCCGGCGGCGCCGCGATCTCGGTGCTGGCGCGCCAGCACGGCCTGGCGCTGACGGTGCTGGACTGCGGCGTGAAGGAGGACTTCGCGCCGGCGCCCGGCCTCGTGGCGTCCAAGTGCTGCCACGGCAGCGCCGACAGCACCGTCGCCCCGGCGCTGACCGAGGCCCAGTGCGAGGCCGCGATCGCCAACGGCGCGGCCTTCGTGCGCGACCTGCCGGGCAACGTGCTGCTGCTCGGCGAGATGGGCATCGCCAACACCTCGCCGGCGGCGCTGCTGATGGCGCGCCTGACCGGGCTGTCGATCGAGCAGTGCGCCGGCCGCGGCACCGGTCTGGACCCGGCCGGCGTCGCCCACAAGCTGGCGGTGCTGCAGCGGGCGCTGGACCGCCACCCCGACGCGACGACGCCGATGGCCGCGCTGGCGGCGCTCGGCGGCCCGGAGATCGCGACCATGGTCGGCGCCGTGCTGCAGGCCGCGGCGCTGCGCCGCCTGATCGTCGTCGACGGCTTCATCACCACCTCGGCGGTGGCGGTGGCCGCGGCGATCGAGCCGCGCATCCTCGGCGCCTGCGTGTTCTCGCACGGCTCGGCCGAGAACGGCCACGGCCGATGGCTGCAGCTGCTGGGCGCGCGCCCGCTGGTCGACCTGGGCCTGCGCCTTGGCGAAGGCTCGGGCGCGGCGCTGGCCTGGCCGCTGATCAAGTCGGCCGAGCTGATCTTGGCCGAGATGGCGAGCTTCGAATCGGCGCAGGTCAGCAGTGCTGCATGAGCTGAGGCTGTTCTTCGTCGCGCTGCAATTCATGACGCGCGTGCCGGTGCCGGCCTGGGTGGGCTGGCGGCCGGAGCTGATGCACGCCAGCTCGCGCTACTACCCGGCCGTCGGCCTGGTGGTCGGCGGCTTCGGCGCCGCGGTGCTGTGGTTCGCGGCGCCGCTGTGGCCGGCGCCGGTGGCCATCGGGCTGTCGATGGCGGCCACCGTCTGGATGACCGGCGCCTTCCACGAGGACGGGCTGGCCGACACCTGCGACGCGCTGGGTGGCGCGGTGAGCCGCGAGAAGGCGCTCACGATCATGAAGGACTCGCGCATCGGCAGCTACGGCGCCTGCGCTCTGGTGGCCGTGCTCGGCCTGAAGGCCGCGGCGCTGCACGGGCTGGCGACACGCGACTTCCTCGCCACGCTGGCCATCCTGCCGCTGGCGCACGCCTGGTCGCGTGCGGTGCCGGTGCTGATGCTGCGCCTGCTGAGCTACGCCGGCGACCTGGAGCACGCCAAGTCCAAGCCGCTGGCGCAGAAGGCGAGCGCCGGCACGCTGTTCGTCGTCGTGGCGTGGTGTGCCGCTGCCGGCGCCGCCGCGGTGCTGTGGCGGCTGGACCTGGCGCACACGACGCTGGCGGCGCTGGTCGTCGGTGCGGTGACGCTGTGGATGGCGCGCTGGCTGGCGCGCCGCCTGGGCGGCTACACCGGCGACACGCTGGGCGCGGCGCAGCAGTTCGCCGAGCTCGGCGTCTACCTCGCCTTCCTGGCGGGCATGCAGCATGGCTGAGCTCTGGGCCTGGCGACATCCGCGTGTGGCCGGCGCCGCCGGCCGCTGCCTGGGCCGCACCGACCTGCCGGTCGACCGGCGCCGCGCCAAACGTCTGGCGCACCGCATCCGCGCCGCGGCGCGCCGCCACGGCCTGCCGCGGGCGGTGACGGTGTCGCCGCTGGCACGCTGCCGCGAGGTCGGCCGCTGGCTGGCGCTCTGGGGCTGGAAGGTCGACGTCGACGCCGGCCTCGCCGAGCTCGACTTCGGCGCCTGGGACGGACAGCGCTGGAGCGACATCGCCTGGCCCGAGGTCGAGGCCTGGCAGAACGACCTGTGGCGCTACGCGCCCGGCGGCGGCGAGACGCTGCAGGCGCTGACGGCGCGGGTGCACGGCTGGGCCGGTGCGGTGCAGGGCGTGCGCCTGGTCGTCGGCCACGCCGGCTGGCTGAACGCGCTGCGCGCCGTGCCGCGCGGCGCCACCGGCTTTGCCGCACGCGACTGGCCGGCGCCGCCGCGCCACGGCGAGTGTGTCGTCTGGCGGGGCTGAAAACGCAGTTCATCGGCCGCGCTGCGCAGTTCGTCGCACGCGGCTCGCGGCGGCCGGGGGCGCTGCCTAGAGTTCACTCCATCGACAACGTCACCCGATGGAGAGCGAAATGAAAGACAGCTTCGTTGCCCGTGCCGCCGCCTTCGGTCTGGCCGCGATGATGACCTTCGGCGTGCTCGGCAGCGTGGACTTCCTGGCCACGCCGCAGACCACCGCCTCGGCCGGCCAGCTGGCCGCCGCGCCGGCGCCGCGCGCCTGAGGCGTTCAGCGCCGCCGCACCACCAGTTCCGCGTAGCCCGTCGCCGTGTCGGGCTCGCGAGAAAACGCCCAGTCGGGCAGCAGCACGAGCAACACCTCGGCCGTCGTCAGCACGATGGCCCCGTAGCCCAGATGGCCGCCGAGCACGCGGCCGGTGGCGTCGCAGACGCTGGCATGCAGGTGCGACGCCCCGGGCGCCACGCTGCCAGCCAGCGTCAGCAGCTCGACGCTGCCTTCGGGCCGCACCGTCGTCTCGGCGCCGGCCAGCCGCAGCACTGCGGGCTGCAGGCTGCCGATGCCCTGCAGCACGAAGCCGGCTTCGGCGCCGTGTTCGGCCAGCGCCGCTTCCAGCGCACGCCGCAGGTCGGCGCCGGGCGGCAGCCGCAGCGGCAGCGTCTTCATGCCGCTTCGGCCGCGGCCAGGCGCGCCAGCACCGCGTCGGCCACGGCCAGCGGCTGCTCCATCGGCACCAGGTGCGTGCCGGCGATCCACTCGACCTGGCCGCGGGTGATCGCGCGTGTCGCCGCCATGCCGACCTGGCGCACTTCCAGCGATTGCGTGCCGCCGATGAAGGCCACCGGGCAGCGCGGCGGATGCCGGTGCACCAGCTCGCCCAGGTGGTGCGGCAGCGTGTTGTAGAAGCGTGTCTCGACGTCGCGGTGGAAGGCCAGGCGCACGCCGCCGGCCGGGTCGGGCTCGGTGCCATGGGCGATGTAGTCGGCCAGCACACGCGGGTCCCAGCGTGCGAACACCGCCTTCTTCGCGAAGTGCTCCAGCGCCGCCTCGGCCGAGGGCCAGTGCTGGCGCCGGGCCTTGGACACCTTGCCGGGCGAGATGCGGCCGATCAGCTTCGTCGCCTTGGCGACCTGCACGCTGTGCGCACGCCAGCCGGCGAGCACCGGCGAGTCGAGCATCACCACCGAGGCGGCGAGCTCGGGCCGCCGGCAGGCCGCCATCAGGCTCAGGTAGCCGCCCAGCGAATGGCCGACGAAGTGCACGCGCCGGCCCGGCGCCGCCTCGTCGACGAAGTCCAGCAGTTGGCGCGCGATGTGCGGCCAGTTGCCGGTGACCGGGTAGCGCGGGTCGTGGCCGACCTTGGGCAGCGCCAGCACCTCGTGCCCGGCGGCGCGCCAGTGCGCGAACAGCACGCCGTAGGTGCCGGCCGGGAAGCCGTTGGCGTGCGAAAAGACGATCGTGGAGTGCTCCGTGGCCATCAGCAGTTCTCGTGGACGGCGAATGATCGTCGACAACCGGGACGCGGAGCACGTCTCCGGCGGGACAGTCGCGATCGCCTGGCTCGGAGCCCCGGGGTCAGGTCTCAGGAGACCTGACCCCGCCTGTCCCGGCTCGTGTCGCCTCTCGGGGACAGGTCGCCATCGGCGACCAGGGGGAGCGGCGTTGTTGACGCGCCTGACCGGGGAGCCCCGGGGTCAGGTCTCAGGAGACCTGACCCCGCCTGTCCCGGCTCGTGTCGCCCCTCGGGGACAGGTCGCCATCGGCGACCAGGGGGCAGCGGCGTTGTTAACGCGCCTGACCGGATCCGGGTCTCCCGGTCCGGTCAGGAAGCCCCCTCGGGGGGCCGAGCCCGGACGTGAGCCGTCCGGTGGACGGCTCACGCCTGTCGAGGGGCGGGGCCACTGGCCCCGCGCGGCCTGCAAGGCGCCGCCAGGCGGCCGGGGGCCCAAGGTTCAGACGATCCTCTCTCCGGGGTGCGTGATTTTCCGCATCGGCTCGTAGCGCGAATGGCGCGCCAGCAGCGGGTGCGCGGTGTCGCCGCCGTCCCAGCGCGGGTCGTCGATCGACTCGAAGACCTCGCGCAGGCGCTGGCCCCAGGTGCTGCGGATCATGCGGAAGTACGGGTTCTGCTCGTCGATGCAGACGTGGTCGCCCGAGGACAGCGCGCCGGCGCGGTAGACCATCAGGTCCAGCGGCAGGCCGACCGAGAGGTTGGACTTCAGCGTCGAGTCCATCGACACCAGCGCGCACTTGGCGGCTTCGTCCAGCGGCGTGGACGGCGTCAGCACGCGGTCGAGGATGGGCTTGCCGTACTTGCTCTCGCCGATCTGGAAGAAGCAGGTCTCGCGCGTGGCCTCGATGAAGTTGCCGGCCGAGTAGACCAGGAACATGCGCATCGCCTCGCCGCCGATCTGGCCGCCGAAGATCATGCTGGTGTTGAAGTCGACACCGGCGGCCTTCAGCGACGGGCCGTCCTGCTGGTAGACGCGGCGCACGGCGGCGCCGAGCACGCGCGTGGCGTCGAACATGCTGCGCGCGTTCCAGATCGTCAGCGGTTCCTCGTCGCCGTTGTCCAGCTTCTCGACCTGCAGGATCTCGCGCACGCTCTGGCTGATGCTCAGGTTGCCGGCCGACAGCATCACCATGAAGCGGTCGCCGGGGCGCTCGTAGATCATCATCTTGCGATAGGTGCTGATCTGGTCGAGGCCCGCGTTGGTGCGCGAGTCGGAGAGGAAGACGAGCCCGGCTTCGAGCCGGATGCCGACGCAGTAAGTCATCGGAGGGGGCGGGCGGTTTCGCCCGTGGAGGTGATGCGACGAAGGCCGCAAGCGTAGCAGCGGCCGGGGGTGCCGGGGTCGGGGCCAGTATGGGGGCCAGTATGGGGGCCAGTATGGGGGCCAGTATGGGGGCCAGTATGGGGGCCAGTATGGGGTCAGGTCCCGAGGGACCTGACCCCATCGCCGCCCGAGTGACCCCATCGCCGCCGACCCCATCGCCGCCATCGCCGTGACCCCATCGCCGAGGCGCCGCCAGGAACGGCCCGCCGGGCCGTCCACGTCCGGCCTCAGCCGAGCAGCGCCTTCAGCCGGTACAGCGCGTCCAGCGCCTCGCGCGGCGCCAGGCGGTCGGGGTCGATCGCGGCCAGCGCCGCTTCCACCGCCGAAGGCTCGGGCGCTGCCGCGGCCGGCGGCGGCGCGAACAGGTCCACCTGCGCGTGGCCGGCCTGGGCCTTGGCTTCCAGCGCCTCCAGCGTCGCCCGTGCCTGGCGGATCACCGTCGCCGGCATGCCGGCCAGGCGCGCGACCTGCACGCCGTAGCTGCGGCTCGCCGGGCCGGGTTCGATCTGGTGCAGGAAGACGATGTCGTGGCCGCTCTCGACGGCGCCGACGTGCAGGTTCAGCGCGCGTTCGTGCTCGGCCGGGAACTCGGTGAGCTCGAAGTAGTGCGTCGCGAACAGCGTGAAGCTGCGGTTGCGGTCGTGCAGCTGGGTCGCGATGGCCGCGGCCAGCGCCAGGCCGTCGAAGGTGCTGGTGCCGCGGCCGATCTCGTCCATCAGCACCAGGCTGTGCTCGGTGGCGGTGTGCACGATGGCCGCGGCCTCGGTCATCTCCAGCATGAAGGTCGACTGCGCGTTGGCCAGGTCGTCGGCGGCGCCGATGCGGGTGTGGATCGCGTCGACCGGGCCCAGCCGGCAGGCGCTGGCCGGCACGTACGAGCCCATCGCCGCCAGGAGCACGATCAGCGCCACCTGGCGCATGAAGGTGCTCTTGCCGCCCATGTTGGGGCCGGTGATGACGAGCAGCCTGGTCTTCGCGTCGAGCCGGCAGTGGTTGGCGATGAACGGCCCGGCGCCGGTCTCGCGCAGCCGCGCCTCGACGACCGGGTGGCGGCCGGCCTCGATCTCGATGCAGGGGAAGGGCACGAACTCGGGCCGGCACCAGCCCAGCGCCGCGGCACGTTCGGCCAGCGTTGCCAGCGCGTCCAGCGAAGCCAGCGCCCGCGCCAGCGCGGTCAGCGGCGGCAGCAGCGGCTGCAGCGCGTCGAGCACCTGCTCGTAGATCCACTTTTCGCGCGCCAGCGCACGTTCCTGCGCCGACAGCGCCTTGTCCTCGAAGGCCTTCAGCTCGGGCGTGATGTAGCGCTCGGCGTTCTTCAGCGTCTGGCGGCGCTGGTAGTCGGCCGGCACCTTGTCGCGGCCGGAGCTGGTGACCTCGATGTAGAAGCCGTGCACCTTGTTGAACTGCACGCGCAGGTTGCCGATGCCGGTGCGCGCACGTTCGCGCGCCTCCAGGTCGAGCAGGAAGGCGTCGCAGTTCTGGCTGATCGCGCGCAGCTCGTCGAGCTCGGCGTCGACGCCGGCGGCGATGACACCGCCGTCGCGCAGCATCACTGCCGGCTCCTCGGCGATCGCCGACAGCACGTTGGCGATGCCGTCGTCGGGCGCCAGCGCGGCGTCGAACTCGGCCAGCAGCGGCGCGCCGGCCGGCACCGCGCCGCGCAGCGCCGGCAGGCCCAGCAGCGTCGCACGCAGCCCCGACAGCTCGCGCGGGCGCACCTGGCGCAGCGCGATGCGCGCGGTGATGCGCTCGACGTCGCTGACGCCGCGCAGCGCGTCGCGCAGCGGCTCGTAGCCCTGGTCCAGCAGGCAGGCGATGGCTTCGTGGCGCGCGCGCGCCTCGCTGCGGTCGCGCTGCGGGTGCGTCAGCCAGTGGCGCAGCCGGCGGCTGCCCATGCCGGTGCGGCAGGTGTCCAAGAGCGACAGCAGCGTCGGGCTGTCCTCGCCACGCAGCGTCTGCACCAGCTCGAGGTTGCGGTGCGTAGCCGGCGGCAGCTCGATCAGCTCGCTGGAACGCGGCACGGCGACGCTGCGCAGATGCGCCAGCGCGCGGCCCTGGGTATGTTCGGCAAAACTCAGCAGCGCCGCGGCGGCGGCGTGCGCGACCTTCAGCTCCTGGGCGCCGAAGCCGGCCAGCGTCGCGACCTGCAGCTGCTCGCGCAGCTTGCGTTCGCCCAAAGCCGACTCGAACTGCCAGGCCGGGCGCGCCGTGCGCGCGCAAGGCGCCTGGGCGAGTGCTGCCGGCAGCTCGCCGCTGCCGTCGTGCAGCAGCTCGGCCGGCTGCAGCCGCGCCAGCCAGCCGGCGAGTTCACGCTCGCTGCATTCGGTGAGCCCGAGCTCGCCGCTGGCCAGGCCCAGCCAGGCCAGGCCCCAGGCGTTGCGCTGGCGGTGCACGGCCAGCAGCAGCGTGTCGCTGCGTTCGGCCAGCAGCTCGCTGTCGGTCACCGTGCCCGGCGTGACGACACGCACCACCTTGCGTTCGACCGGCCCCTTGGCGGCACCGACCTCGCCGACCTGCTCGGCGATCGCCACCGCCTCGCCCAGCTTCAGCAGCCGCGCGAGATAGGCGTCGACCGAATGCACCGGCACGCCGGCCATCACCACCGGCTCGCCGGCGCTCTGGCCGCGCGTCGTCAGCGTGATGTCCAGCAGCCGGTTGGCCTTGCGCGCGTCGTCGTAGAAGAGCTCGTAGAAATCGCCCATCCGGTAGAAGACGAGCGTGTCCGGAAACTCCGCTTTGATCCGTAGATACTGGACCATCATGGGCGTGTGACCCGAGAAATCGGGCGCGGCGGGGGCGGAGGCGGTCGGGGTGTCGGCGGACATGCGGTGGGGGCGCTGAAACGACAGCCGCCGGCTCGCGTGAGCGGCCGGCGGCGCGGGGATTCACGGGGCGGGGCGCCAGAGGCGCCGCCGCGGCCTCACATCGGCGCGTCGCCGGGCTTGGCCAGGTCGGCCTTGCGGATGCGCGTCGGGCGCTTCTTCTCGGCCGGGGCGGCCGGCGTCGGCGCGGCCGCGGCGACGAAGGCGTCGGTCGCGTCGGGCTGGGCGGCGGCGGTGGCCGGCGCGGCCTCGGGTTCCTTGATGACGCGGGTGTACGGCGCCAGGATCTGCACCAGCTGGCCGTAGACCTTCGGGTTGCCGGCGACGACCTCGCGCTGATAGAGGAAGTCGGCTTCGCCGGTGAAGTTGCCGATCAGGCCGCCGGCCTCGGTGATGATCAGCGAGCCCGCGGCGATGTCCCAGGGGCTCAGCCCGGTCTCGAAGAAGCCGTCGTAATGGCCGGCGGCGACGTAGCACAGGTCCAGCGCGGCAGCACCCGGGCGGCGCAGGCCGGCGCAGCTCTGCATCACCTCCTCGAACATCTTCACGTAGCGCTTGAAGTTGTCGCCCTTGCGGAACGGGAAGCCGGTTCCGACCAGCGAGTCCGACAGCCGCGTGCGCTTGGAGACCCGCAGGCGGCGGTCGTTGAGGTAGGCGCCGCGGCCGCGCGAGGCGTAGAACAGGTCGTTGCGCGTCGGGTCGTAGACGACGGCCTGCTGCACCTGGCCGCGGTGGGCCAGCGCGATCGACACCGCGTAGACCGGGAAGCCGTGCAGGAAGTTGGTCGTGCCGTCCAGCGGGTCGATGATCCAGACGAACTCGCTGTCGCGCGAGCCGTGTTCGCGGCCCGACTCCTCGGCCAGGATGCCGTGGCCCGGATAGGCCTCCAGCAGGGTCTCGATGATGACCTGCTCGGCCGCACGGTCGACCTCGGTGACGAAGTCGTTCGGGCCCTTGCTGCCGACCTTCAGCACGTCCAGGTCGAGCGCCGCCCGGTTGATGATGGACCCTGCCGCGCGGGCCGCCTTCACGGCGATGTTGAGCATGGGATGGATCGCGGTCGACATGGGCAGGGCCTGTTCGTAGGGGAGTGGGGGCGGGACGGGATGAAAGAGCGGTGCACGCCGGGCCGGCGACAATGCGCGCCCCGCAGCGTGTGCAACCCGGCATTTTAACGGTGATGACCGACCCGACCCGATTCGTTCTCGTGGAAACCAGCCATGCCGGCAACGTCGGCGCGGCCGCGCGTGCGATGAAGGTGATGGGCTTCACGGATCTGGTGCTCGTGCGCCCGCGCTGGGCCGACGTGCTGCAGCGCGAGGAGACGCTGGCGATGGCCAGCGGCGCCACCGACGTGCTGGCCGGCGCGCGCATCGTCGCCACGCTGGCCGAGGCGCTGGACGGCGTCACGCACGCCTGCGCGACGGCGATGACGCCGCGCGACTTCGGCCCGCCGACGGCGGCGCCGCGCCCGCACTTCGCCGAGCTGGCCGCACGCGGCGATGACCGCGTGGCTTTCGTCTTCGGCCCCGAGCGCACGGGGCTGGCCAACGACGACGTCTACCGCTGCCACGTCTGCCTCTCGATCCCGACGCATCCCGACTACGGCTCGCTGAACCTGGCCCAGGCGGTGCAGATCCTGGCCTACGACTGGCGCCAGGCGCAAGGCGGCTTCCCGGTCGTCGCACGCACCGCCGACCCGCGCCTGGCCGACGCCGCCGCGGTGCAGGGCGTGCTCGAGCACTGGCAGCGCACGCTGGTCGAGATCGGTTTCCTCGACCCCGAGGCGCCGAAGAAGCTGTTGCCGCGGCTCAACCAACTGGCCAACCGTATGCGCCTGACGCATGAAGAAGTGCAGATCCTGCGAGGGATCGCACGTGCAGCTACACTGAAACGCGACTGATTCCCCCGGAGCCCACCCCATGTTCGCCCGTCTGCGTGAGGACATCGCCTGCATCCGCGAGCGCGATCCCGCCGCCCGTTCGACGTGGGAGGTGCTGACCTGTTACCCGGGTCTGCACGCGCTGGTGATGCACCGCCGCGCGCACTGGTGCTGGACGCACGGCCTGCGCTGGCTGGCGCGTTTCATCTCTCACGTCTCGCGCTGGGCCACCGGCATCGAGATCCACCCCGGCGCCAAGATCGGCCGCCGGGTGTTCATCGACCACGGCATGGGCCTGGTGATCGGCGAGACCGCCGAGGTCGGCGACGAGTGCACGCTGTATCACGGCGTGACGCTGGGCGGCACCTCGCTGGAGCGCGGCGCCAAGCGCCATCCGACGCTGGGCCGCGGTGTCATCGTCGCCGCCGGCGCCAAGGTGCTGGGCGGCTTCACCGTCGGTGACGGCGCGCGTGTCGGCTCCAATGCCGTGCTGCTGCAGCCGGTGCCGCCGGGCGCCACCGCGGTCGGCATCCCGGCGCGCATCGTCGTCAAGAACGCCGACGCCGAGCGCGAGGAACGCGCCGCGCGCCTGGGCTTCTCGGCCTACGGCGTGACGCAGGGCGACGACCCGGTGTCGCTGGCGATGAAGGGGCTGATCGACAGCGCCTCGGGCCACGAGCACCAGATCGCGCTGCTCTGGCAGGCGATCGAGAAGCTCGCCGCCCGCTCGCGCGAGCTGCCGGCCGCCGACTGCGTGCCGCAGGACGCGCACACCACCGAGCGTTTCGACGCCGACCGGCTGAACCGCCTGGTCAAGTAGCGCCGCATGGCCGGCGGATGCCGGGGTCACGGATGCCGGGGTCAGGATGCCGGGGTCAGGTCCTGCGGGACCTGACCCCTATTCATCCGTGACGCCGCCGAAGCCCGGGGTCAGGTCCCACAGGACCTGACCCCGTCTTCCGTGGGACCTGACCCCGTCTTCCGGTCTCCAGTCGTTCAGCTGTCTGAAGCCGGCCGCTGCGCCGACTTCGGCCGGAAGGCCGCGCAGCGCGCCGGGTCCGTCTCGAGGTACGGCCCGCCGATCAGGTCGATGCAGTAGGGCACCGCGGCGAAGATGCCGCGCACCGGCGGCGTGGCCTGCGGCAGGCCTTCCAGCGTCTCGGCGATCGCCTTGGGCTGGCCCGGCAGGTTGAGGATCAGCGCCTGGCCGCGCACCACCGCCGTCTGGCGCGACAGGATCGCCGTCGGCACGAAGGCCAGGCTGATCTGGCGCATCTGCTCGCCGAAGCCGGGCAGCTCGCGGTCCGCGACGTCGAGTGTCGCCTCGGGTGTCACGTCGCGCGGCGCCGGGCCGGTGCCGCCGGTGGTCAGCACCAGAGCGCAGCCGCGTTCGTCGACCAGTTCACGCAGCGTCGCGGCGATCAGCGGCCGTTCGTCGGGGATCAGCCGCTCCTCCCACTCGACCGGGTTGCGCAGCGCCGCCGACAGCCAGGCGCGCAGCGCCGGCAGGCCCTTGTCCTCGTAGACGCCGGACGAGGCCCGGTCGCTGATCGAGACCAGGCCGATGCGCACGCTGTCCTGAGCGCTCATGCCGGGATCTCGATGAAGGGTTTGAGGAACTGGAACAGCTCGCGGAAGTTCTTCGTCTGGCGCTGCTCGACGCTGGCCGCGGCGTCGCGGCGCGCGGCGCGCACGAGGCTGCGCAGACGCTGCACGTCGGTCTCGGGGTGGGCCTGAACCCAGCGGTCGAGCGCCGCGTCGTCGGCGATCAGCTCGGCGCGCCAGCGTTCGGCCTCGTGCAGCTTCAGCGTCTCGCGCGCCGAGCCCAGCGCGGCGGCGGCGACGGCCTCGCGCAGCACCTCCTCGTCGGCCGAGCGCATCAGCTTGCCGATGTACTGCATCTGGCGGCGCCGCCCCTCGTGCGAGCGCGTGCGGCGGTACTCCTCGATCGCGTCGCGCAAGGCTTCGGGCATCTCGACGGCGGCCAGGCGCTCGTCGGACAGCGCGGCGACCTGCTCGCCGAGGGTCTGCAGCTCGTGCGACTTCTGCTTGAGCTGGGTCTTGCTGGGGCGGTCGTCGTCGGCGTCGGTGCCGCCGCCGTAGGGGAGTTCGAGGCCGCGGTGCGGTGCTGCGCGTCGGGTCATCGCGGACAGGGTCTTGGAAGCGGGCCGGTATCATAGTCGGGCGCCTCCTTTCTCCGCTTTCCGAGCCGATTCCGGCCCGTTCCTCCCCACGATGACGACCTCCAGCGCCCCCGGCTTCGCCTACCGCCGCGACCAGTTCCAGCAGATCGTCGACGACGTTCTCACCCAGGCGAAGAAGCTCGGGGCCAGCGACGCCGGCGTCGAGGTCTCCGAAGGCGTGGGCCTGTCGGTGTCGGTGCGCATGGGCGAGCTCGAGAACGTCGAGCGCAACCAGGACAAGTCGCTGGGCGTCAGCGTCTACCTCGGCCACCGCCGCGGCAACGCCAGCACCTCCGACTTCTCGCCCGCGGCGATCTCGCGCACCGTGCAGGCGGCTTACGACATCGCCCGCTTCACCGCCGAGGACCCGGTCGCCGGCCTGCCTGACGAGCAGGATCTGGCCACCGCCGACGAGGCCGCGCGCGACCTCGACCTGTTCCACCCCTGGGACATCGACGCTGCCGGCGCCGCCGAGCTGGCGCGGCGCTGCGAGGCCGCGGCCTTCGCCGTCGACCGCCGCATCACCAACTCCGAGGGCGCCGGCGTCTCGGCGCAGCAGTCGCACTTCTGGGCCGGCAACACGCGCGGGTTCCGCGGCGGCTACGCGAGTTCGCGCCACTACCTGTCGGTCGCGCCGATCGCCTCGCTGCCGGGCCGTCGCCACGACATGCAGCGCGACGCCTGGTACAGCTCGATGCGCAACGCCGCCGAGCTGGCCTCGCCCGAGGCCGTCGGCCGTTACGCCGCCGAACGCGCGCTGTCGCGGCTGAAGTCGCGCCGCGTCGCCACCGCCGAGGTGCCGGTGCTGTTCGAGTCGGCGGTCGCCGCCGGCCTGCTGGGGGCCTACGTGCAGGCCACCTCGGGCGGCGCGCTGTACCGCAAGGCCAGCTTCCTGCACGGCTGCCTGGGCGAGAAGGTGCTGCCGGCGCACGTCGACATCGTCGAGGACCCGCACGCCGCCAAGGGCAAGGGCAGCGCGCCCTTCGACGACGAAGGCGTGCGCACCACCGGCCGCCGCGTCGTCGACGCCGGCGTCGTGCAGGGTTACTTCCTGTCGAGCTACTCGGCGCGCAAGCTGGGCCTGCGCACCACCGGCAACGCCGGCGGCTCGCACAACCTGGCGATGAGCAGCCGGCTGACGCAGCCCGGCGACGACCTCGACACGATGCTGCGCCGCCTGGGCCGCGGCCTGTTCGTCACCGAGCTGATGGGCCAGGGCGTCAACTACGTCACCGGCGACTACTCGCGCGGCGCTGCCGGCTTCTGGGTCGAGGACGGCCGCATCGCCTTCCCGGTGCACGAGGTGACGATCGCCGGCAACCTGCGCGAGATGCTCGCCGGCATCGTCGCCATCGGCTCGGACGTCTACGAGCAGGGCAGCAAGTCGGTCGGCTCGGTGCTGCTGGACCGCATGAAGCTGGCCGGCGCCTGACGCTGTTGCGCCGCCGCACGGCGCGCGCTGCCGAACGGGAAAACCCCTCGGAGACCCAGGGGGGTGCTGCCTAGAATCCTGCGCACCCGAACCTCTCACCGCTGTCGGGATCAGGAGACACTTTCATGGAACGTCGTTCCTTCGTCCGAGGCGCCGGCCTGGCCGGCGTGCTCGCCGCCGGCACCGCGCCGGCCATCGTTCACGCGCAGAGCACGATCCGCTGGCGCCTGGCGTCGAGCTTCCCGAAGTCGCTCGACACCATCTTCGGTGCCGCCGAACTGTTCGCCAAGCGCGTCGGCGAGATGTCGGGCGGCAAGTTCCAGATCTCGGTGCACGCCGGCGGCGAGCTGATGCCCGCGTTCGGCGTCGTCGACGGCGTGCAGAACGGCACCGTCGAGATGGCGCACACGGCGCCGTACTACTTCGTCGGCAAGGACATCACCTTCGCGCTCGGCACGGCGATCCCGTTCGGCCTGAACTCGCGCCAGATGACCGCCTGGATGTACCAGGGCAACGGCCTGACGCTGATGCGCGAGTTCTACGCCAACTACAACATCATCAGCTTCCCCGGCGGCAACACCGGCGCCCAGATGGGCGGCTGGTTCCGCAAGCCGATCACCAAGCTGGCCGACCTGAAGGGCCTGCGCCTGCGCACCGTGGGCGTCACCGGCCAGGTGATGGAGCGCCTGGGCGTCGTCGTGCAGGCGCTGCCCGGCGCTGAGATCTACCAGGCGCTGGAGAAGGGCACGATCGACGCCGCCGAGTGGGTCGGCCCCTACGACGACCTGAAGCTGGGCTTCAACAAGGTCGCGCCGCACTACGCCTACCCGGCCTGGTGGGAAGGCGGCCCGCAGCTGGACTTCTTCATCAACACCAAGGCCTTTGGCGGCCTGCCGGCCGAGTACAAGGCGATGATCCAGGCGGCGGCCTCCGAGGCCCACGTCGACATGCAGGCCCGGTACGACGCGCGCAACCCGAACGCGCTGCGCCAGCTGGTGGCCGGCGGCACCAAGCTGTTCCGCTTCCCGAAGGACACGATGGACGAGGCCTTCAAGCAGGCGATGGCGCTGTACGCCGAGATCTCGGCCAAGAACCCGGCCTGGAAGAAGGTCTACACCGACTTCTCCAAGTTCCGCAGCGAGCAGAACCTCTGGTACCGCTTCGCCGAGGCCGGCTTCGACAGCTACATGCAGTCGCAGAAGGTCTGACGCGCGAGGCCGGGTCAGGGCGTCGCGCCCACGCTCCGGCGGCCAGGATGCAAGGGGTCAGGTCCCGTGGGACCTGACCCCTTTTCACTGTGGGACCTGACCCCTTTCATTCTTGTTGCCCCGGCGCGCTGGCCGGCGGTGCGCCGAACAGCTCGTCCAGGTTCTCGGTGCTCTGGTCGCGGTCCTCGGCCGGCGGCTGGGCCTCGATGACGACGCCGCTGGTGTCCAGCGCGGCCTTCTTGTCCAGCCCGCCGGAGACCAGGTTCGGGAAGGCGATGACCAGCGCCACCATGATGATCTGGATGATCACGAACGGGATCGCGCCGCGGTAGATCTGGCCCGTGGTCACGCGGCCGATGCGCCGGCCGGTCGGCCGGTCGACGTAGTCCTCGGCCGGCGCCACGCTGCGCAGGTAGAACAGCGCGAAACCGAACGGCGGGTGCATGAACGAGGTCTGCATGTTCAGCGCCAGCAGCACGCCCAGCCAGACGAGGTCGATGCCCAGCTTGTCGGCCACCGGCGCCAGCAGCGGCACGACGATGAACGCGAGCTCGAAGTAGTCGAGGAAGAACGCGAGCACGAAGATCAGCACGTTCACCGCGATCAGGAAGCCGGTCTGGCCGCCCGGCAGGCCGGTGAGCAGCTTCTCCACCCAGTGCGGGCCCTCGACGCCCTGGAAGGTCAGGCTGAAGACCGTCGAGCCGATCAGGATGAACATGACGAAGCACGAGAGCTTCATCGTCGTGTCCATCGCCTGGCGCAGCAGCGGCAGCGACAGCCGCCGGCGCACCACCGCCATCGCCAGCGCGCCGACGGCGCCCATCGCGCCGCCTTCGGTCGGCGTGGCGATGCCCAGGAAGATCGTGCCCAGCACCAGGAAGATCAGCGCCAGCGGCGGGATCAGCACGAAGGTCACGCGCTCGGCCATCTGCGACAGCAGCCGCGCGCGCACGACGCGGTTGAGCACCGCCAGCACGAAGGCGGTGCCGACGCCGACCGACATCGACAGCACGATCAGCTCGTCGGTCGGCATGCTGTCGGGGCGGGTGTGGGCGAAGGCCAGCGCCGCGGCCAGCGAGACCAGCGCCAGCACGCCCAGCGAGCGCAGCCCGGAGCGGCCGTCGTCCTCGCGGATCGTGCGCGCCTCGGGCGGCAGCGCCGGCACGGCGGCCGGCCGCAGGAAGGCGATGCCGACGACGTAGAGCACGTACAGCCCGGTGAGCAGGAAGCCGGGGATGAAGGCGCCCTTGTACATGTCGCCGACGCTGCGGCCGAGCTGGTCGGCCATGATGATCAGCACCAGCGACGGCGGGATGATCTGCGCCAGCGTGCCCGACGCGGCGATGACGCCGCTGGCCACGCGCCGGTCGTAGCCGTAGCGCAGCATGATCGGCAGCGAGATCAGCCCCATCGAGATCACCGACGCGGCGACGACGCCGGTGGTCGCCGCGAGCATCGCGCCGACGAGGATCACCGCGAAGGCCAGGCCGCCGCGGATCGGCCCGAACAGCTGGCCGATGGTGTCGAGCAGGTCCTCGGCCATGCCCGAGCGCTCGAGGATCAGCCCCATGAAGGTGAAGAACGGCACCGCCAGCAGCGTGTCGTTTTGCAGGATGCCGAAGATGCGCAGCGGCAGCGCCTGCATCAGCGACGACGGCAGCAGGCCGAGCTCGATGCCGATGAAGCCGAAGGCCAGCCCGCAGGCAGCCAGCGAGAACGCGACCGAGTAGCCTGCCAGCAGGAACAGCACCAGGCCCGCGAACATGATCGGGGCCATGTTGGCCGAGAGGAACTCGATCACTTCTTCGCTCCATCGGCCTGCTGGCGCAGGAAGGCGGCCAGTTCCTCCTCGTCGCTGCGGCTCTTGCCGCGCCGGCCCGGGTCATCGGCCAGCCCGCGCAGGAAGGCGATGCGCTTGATGAACTCGGACACGCCCTGCAGCAGCAGCAGCGTGAAGCCGGCAGGCACCAGCGCGTAGACCGGCCAGCGGATCAGGCCGCCGGCGTTGGACGACATCTCGCCGGTCTCGTAGGCCTTGATGACCAGCGGCAGCACCAGGTCGATGACGAGCAGGCCGAAGGGCATCAGGAAGAGCACGATGCAGACCGCCTCGACCACGACCTGCGTGCGGCGCTGGAAGCGGCCGAGCACGACGTCGATGCGCACGTGCTCCTGGCGCAGCATCGTGTAGCCCGCGGCGAGCAGGAACACCGCGGCGAACAGATACCACTGGATCTCGAGGAAGGCGTTCGAGCTGACGGCGAAGGCCTTGCGCGCGACGGCGTTGGTGGCGCTGATCAGCACCATCACCAGCACGAGCCAGGCGAGGTGGCGGCCGACGAACTCGTTGATCGCGTCGATGAGCCTTGAGAGGCGGAGTAGGGCGGACACGTTGTCTCCAGTGGCGGGCGCTCGCCGCCGCTCGCGTCCGGCGAGGCGGACGCCCGGGGATGCCGGTGGCGGGTGCGGCCGGTTGCGGCCGCGCTCAGCCGGCCGTGGCCAGCTGGTACAGCCTTGCCGAGCGGCTGCCGGAGCGGCAGAACATCAGCAGCGGCCGCGGCAGTTCGCGCAGCAGCGCGGCGCAGGCCGCGATCTCTTCGGGCGACTGGTAGCCGCCGGCGACCGGCAGGTGCCGGTACTCCAACCCCGCCGCGCGGGCCGCGGTCTCGATCTCCGCGCTGGTGGGTTGACCGGGCCCGTGCTCGTGGTCGGGCCGGTTGTTGATGACGCTGCGGAACCCGGCGCGGGCCGCCTCGGCCATCGCTTCCGGGGGGAGTTGGGGAGCGACGTAGACGTCTGGGGCGATCGCGCGCAGGGCTGGGGCGTTCATGCCCCTACTTTGCCAGAGCCTGCTTGACCGCGGCGGACACCAGCGCCATTTCCGCCTTCCCCGCGAGACGGGTCTTGGCGGCGGCCATCACGCGGCCCATGTCGCCGGGGCCGGCGGCGCCGAGCTCGGCCACCAGCGCCGCGATCTCGGCACCAATCTGCTCGGCCGACAGGCGCTGCGGCACGTAGGCCTCGAGCACCGTGATCTCGGCGCTCTCCTTGGCCACGAGGTCCGGCCGGCCGCCCTGCTCGAAGGCGACGACCGAGTCCTTGCGCTGCTTGATCAGCTTGTCGGCGATGGCGATGACGGCGGCATCGTCCAGCACCACGCGCTCGTCGACCTCGCGCTGCTTGATCGCCGCCTGCAGCATGCGGATCGTCGACAGGCGTTCGCTGTCCTTGGCCCGCATCGCGGCCTTCATGTCTTCGCTGATCCGTTCCTTCAGGCTCATCGTCTTCTTTCGTCGGACAAAAAGGAAAAGCCCGCTGCGGCGTCCCGCGCGGGCTGTTCGTTGTGGCGCGCGGCCGAAGCTCTTAGTAGAGCTTCTTCGGCAGCTGCATGCTGCGCACGCGCTTGAAATGACGCTTCACCGCGGCGGCCTTCTTGCGCTTGCGCTCGGCCGTGGGCTTCTCGTAGAACTCGCGCGCGCGCAGTTCGGTCAGCAGACCGATCTTTTCGATGGTGCGCTTGAAGCGGCGCAGGGCAACGTCGAACGGCTCGTTCTCTTTGACGCGGATGGTGGTCATGTAAGCAGGGATCCCGTGTGGTGTGTGCGCTCGGTGTCTCGGCGGTTCTGGGCTGACCCAGGCGAACCGAGATCGACACGCTAGGTGTTTGCCAGCAAAGCGCGCGATTCTAGCCTGTTCTGGCGGCGCTTGCCAAGCTGGTGATGACGCGGGCCTCAAGCGCCGGCGGCCTCGCGCGCGAGGCGCGGCTCCTGCAGCTCGTCGAGCGCGCCGAGGATGCAGGCCACCTGCCGGGCCAGCGGCGCCGGGGCCGGCTTCTCGCCGCTGAGCACCGACTGGATGTACAGCGCGGTGGTCGCGGCGTCGATCTCGCGCGGCAGCACCGGCAGCTCGGTCACCACGCCCTCGTGCGCCGGCAGCGACCATTCGCTGCGCAGCTGGCCGCCGATCCAGGTCTCCATGCGCGGCTGCCGGCGCGGGTCGGCGGCCGCCTCGCCTTCGGTGCCGCGCAGCAGCATCACGTCGACACGCTCGCGCTGCGCCCAGGCGCCCAGCAGCGCCCCGAACTCGGGGTGCGTGAAACTCGCCAGGCGCAGCACGCGCGCGCCGGTGCAGGGGTTGAGCATCTTGGCGATCGTGTGGCCGCTGTTGCGCAGGCCGACGCTCCAGCGCACGTCCAGCAGGCGCTGCAGCGCCGGGCTCAGCGTCGCCGTGGCGAGGTAGGCGGGCTCGTGCCGCGCCCAGAAGGCGTGCACGTCGCCCTCGTCCTGGGCGACCGGCATGCCCAGGTCGTGGAAGATCGTCGCCGTCGTCACGCGCGCCGGATCGTGGCCGACGCCATGCACGAGCACGCGCGCGCCTTCCTGGGCCAGCGTCATCGCCAGCAGCGGCGTCAGGTTGGGCAGGCGCCTGGCGCCGTTGTAGCTGGGGATCACGACGACCGGCCCGTCGGCGTGGAAGCTCGTCAGCCGGGCCTGGGCCGCCGCCAGGAAGCCGACCAGCTCGTCGAGCGTCTCGCCCTTCATGCGCATCGCCAGCGCGAAGGCGCCGATCTCCAGGTCGGACGCCTCGCCGTCCAGCACCGCGCCCATCAGCGCCTCGGCGGCGTCGGCCGACAGCGAACGCGCGCCGGCAGCGCCACGTCCGATCTCCTTCAGATAGCCCGCGATGCCCATGGTCTGGTGTCTCCCTAAGTCGGTTTCGCAAGTTCCGGACCGATTTCGGCGCGGAACCCGGGCGTCATCGAGCGGATTGGGGACCCGCCGGAACGCCGCGGCAATCCGGCCCGACACGGGGGCACCTCGCTCCGGTGCCAGGGGGGTGTTGGCCTGACTGCCCTGTCCGGGGGGCCGACGCTCAAGCTAGGGGTCCGCTTGCGCCAGAATTGGTGCTTTGCTTGTCGCGCGCTTTTTGTGTCTGCGACCTGCAATCACCGTCCAACCTCCATTTGCCCATGTCCGATGTGATCGATGCCGGCCTTGCCGACGCCCGCGTGCCCGCGGCGCTGGCCTTGCTGCTGGACGCCTGGATGCAGCGCGAGGGTGCGCTGGCCGGCATCAAGGATGCGGCGAGCGGCCGATACGAGTACGCCAACGACGCGCTGCTGCGCTTCCTCGGTCGCGAAGCCCAGGCGGTGATCGGCCACACCGACGCCGAACTGTTCGACGCGCCGGTCGTCGGCGCCTTGCGTGCCGCCGACCAGTCGGCCCTGATGCATGGCGCGCCGTTCAGCAGCGAGCACCGCATCGAGCGCGACGGCCGCCGCCACGACTTCTCGGTGCTGCGTGTCGTCGACGAGCGCGACGGCCAGCGGCGCATCGCCAGCCTGTGGATCGACCTGGCGCCGCTGCATCAGCAGCAGGCGCAGCTGGCCACCGCGCTGGCGCAGATCGAGCAGCTGCAGAAGGCCAACGAGTCGCTGCGCCGCGAACTCGCCGACCAGGCGCTGCGCGACCCGGCCTCGGGCCTGTACACCCGCGCCCATTTCGAGGACCAGCTGCGCCGCGAGGTCGACCTGTCCACGCGCGAGCACCGCGAGTTCTCGATCGTCTTCATCGAGCTCGATCCGCTGTCCGACCCGGTGCGTGCGCTCGGCGAGGCCGCGCACAAGCGCATCCTCGAGGCCCTGGGCCGGCTGCTGCGCAGCGGCACGCGGGCGATGGACGCCTCCTGCCGGCTCGACGACCGCCGCTTCGCGGTGCTGCTGTCGGGCGTCGGCCTGGCGACCGCGCACTCGCGCATGGAAGGCATCCGCCGCCAGTGCGCGGCGCAGATCGTCGTGCTCGACGGCCGCGAGATGTCCTTCACCGTGTCGATGGGCGTGGCCAGCTTCCCGCACACCGCGCACAGCCGCGACGAGCTGCTGTCGGCCTGCGAGACCGCCATCGCCGAGGCGCGCCGCCGCGGCGGCAACCACGTCACGCTGGCGGCGATCCCGTTCGAGCCGCGCTGAGCGCGCGGCCTCAGGCGAAGGCCCGCGTGGCCATGTAGCCCGCGAGCGCGAACAGCATCAGCGCGAAGATGCGCCGCAGCCGGCGCTGGTCCATGCGCTGCGCCGCGCGTGCGCCCAGCGGCGCCAGCGTCACGCTGGCCACCGAGACGATCGCCAGCGCCGGCAGGTACAGGTAGCCGAAGGCGCCCGGCAGCGCCGGCGGCAGGTCGCGCCCGGCGATCAGGTAGCCGGCGACGTTGGCCAGCGCGATCGGGAAACCGAGCGCGGCGCTGGTTGCGATCGCCTGGCGCAGCGGCACGTTGCACCAGCTCATGAACGGCACCGACAGAAAGCCGCCGCCGGCGCCCAGCAGCCCGGACACCAGCCCGATGCCCGAGCCGACCGCTGCCTGACCCGCCGCGCCGGGCATCGTGCGCGTCGGCCGCGGTTGCGTGCCGCGCAGCATCTGCAGCGCCGAGAAACCGATGAAGACGGCGAAGAACAGCGCCAGCCCGCGGCCCTTGGCCAGCGCGAAGACGCCGGCGCCCGAGACCAGGCCGCCGAGCACGATGCCCGGCGCGATGCCGCGCACGTAGTCCCAGCGCACCGCGCCGTGGCGGTGGTGGGCGCGCATGCTCGACAGCGAGGTGAAGACGATGGTCGCCATCGAGGTCGCGATCGCCATCTTCACCGCCAGGCCAGCCTCGACGCCGCGGTGCGACAGGATGGCGGTCAGGAAGGGCACCATCGTCATGCCACCGCCGACACCCAGCAGCCCGGCGACGAAGCCGGTGGCGATGCCGAGCGCGATCAGCTCGGCGACGAGCAGGACGCCGAAGTCCACGCCGGCGTCAGCGTTCGAGCCGGGCCAGCACGGCGGCCCATTCGGCGTCGTCGACCTCGGTGATCGACAGCCGGTTGCCCGGCTGCAGCACGCGCATCGTCGCCAGTTCGGGCGCCTGGCGCATCTCGCGCAGGCTCAAGAGCCGCGTCTTGCGCACCAGTTCGACCTCGACCTGCAGCCAGCGTGGTTGGTCGCGCGTGCTCTTCGGGTCGTGATACGGGCTCGCCGGGTCGAACTGGGTCTCGTCGGGCACCGCGGGGCCGCTCACGCGCGCCAGCCCGGCGATGCCCGGTTCGGCGCAGGACGAGTGATAGAAGAGCACGTCGTCGCCCGGGCGCATCGCGTCGCGCATGAAGTTGCGCGCCTGGTAGCTGCGCACGCCGGTCCAGGGCAGGTGCCGGCCGGGCGCGGCGGCGAGGTCGTCGATCGAGACCTCGTCGGGCTCGCTCTTCATCAGCCAGTGGCGCGCCATGCGAGGGACCGTCGCGGGGAGACCGGGAACATCGGGAAGGGTGTCCGCCGCGCGCTCGGGGGTCGCATTCCTGAAGAACCCATGGGGAACGTTCAGGTGGGCGAGGTCAGCCAAGCTTCGGGCTCATCTGACGCGAGACGTTCACACCAGCGAGGCGATGTTCCAAGCCCATGGTCAAAGACCATCGGATCGAGGAAATCTAGACCCGCGCACGCGCGACGGACGCTGCCATTCTAGTCGGCCGACTCGCGGCCCGAAGGCGAAAAGGGCTACAGAAGATGCCCGTCTTCACCCAGTGCCGCGTCGAGGCGGCGCACCAGGGCGTCGATCGCCTCGGTGTCGGCCGCGGACGTCGCCGTGGCGGCTTCCGGTTGCGGCGCGGGTGCCGGAGCCGGGGCGGGCGCCGCTGCGTTGCCGCGTTCGGCGATCTGGTAGGCCAGGTTGAGGGCCGCGAGCACGGCGATGCGTTCGCGCGCCTTGACCTTGCCGGCGTCGCGGATCGCGCTCATCTCGCGGTCGACCGCGGCGACGGCGGCGGCGAGCAGCGCCTCGCCGCCTTCGGGACAGCCGAGGATGTAACCCTGGCCGAGGATCGTGACTTCGACCTGCTTCATGCGCCTTCTCCGGGCGCCGGCGCTGCAGGTGCCGCCGGCGGCGTGGCCGGCAGGCGCTCGATCAGCGCGTCGATGCGCGCGCGTGCCGCGGCCAGCCGCGACACGAGGCTGTCGCGCTCGGCGGTCACCGCGGCCAGCCGGGCCTCGAGCAGCGCGTTGGAGCGCTTGAGTTCCTCGTGCCGCAACACGAGACGGTCGACGCGCTCGCTCAGATCCTGCAGGTTGCCCATCTTCGACGCCTATCCCTCCGCGGGCATTGTAGAAGCAGCGCTGTCGCACCAGCGGCGCACCGCGCAGCGTTCGCACTGCGGCCGCCGCGCCTGGCAGACGTAGCGGCCGTGCAGGATCAGCCAGTGGTGCGCGTCGACGGCGTACCTCGGCGGCACGCGTTCCAGCAGCTTCAGCTCGATGGCCAGCGGGGTCTTGCCCGGCGCCAGCCCGGTGCGGTTGGCGACGCGGAAGATGTGCGTGTCCACCGCCATCGTCGGCTCGCCGAAGGCGACGTTGAGCACGACGTTGGCTGTCTTGCGGCCGACGCCGGGCAGCGCCTCCAGCGCCTCGCGCGAGCGCGGCACCTCGCCGCCGTGCTGCTCGACGAGGATGCGGCAGGTCTGGATCAGGTTCTTCGCCTTGGTGCGGAACAGGCCGATCGTTCGGATCGACTCGGTGACCTGGTCCAGCCCCAGATCCAGCAAACGCTGCGGTGTCGGTGCCAGCGCGAACAGGCGCTTCGTCGCCTTGTTGACGCCGACGTCGGTGGCTTGCGCCGACAGCAGCACCGCACACAGCAGCTCGAAGACGCTGGTGAACTCGAGCTCGGTCTGCGGCGACGGGTTGGCCGCGGCCAGCGTCGCGAAGAAGGGCTCGATCGCGTCGTCGTGCATCAGGCTTCCTGGCGCCGGGCGCGTGCACGCGCCAGCGCGGCTTCGATGACGGCACGTTTGCGGTCGATCGCCGCCGGATCGGTGAGCCGGGTCTGGTTCGGCAGGTCGGCGAGTTTGGCCGCGGCCTTGGCGGCCAGGCGCTCGTCGTTCTCGCGCTTCTCACGTTCCAGCCGCGTGCGCCGGGCGGTGTAGCGCGAGCGGGCCTCGTCGGCCTGCGCGGCGCTCCAGGCGCCCCAGCCGCTGGCGCCGGGCGTGGCTTCGACCATCGTGATGCAGTCGACCGGGCAGGCGGGCAGGCACAGACCGCAGCCGGTGCACAGTGCGTCGATGACGGTGTGCATGCGCTTGTTCGCACCGACGATGCAGTCCACCGGGCAGGCCTTGAGGCACAGCGTGCAGCCGATGCACCAGCTCTCGTCGACGACGGCCAGGCCGCGCGGGCCTTCGGCGCCGTGTGTCGGGTCCAGCGGACGGGCTTCGACGCCCAGCAGCGCGGCCAGCCGCGCGACACCTTCGGCGCCGCCGGGCGGGCAGCGGTCGAGGGTGGCGCTGCCGGCGGCCAGCGCCTCGGCGTACGTGCGGCAGTCGGCGTAGCCGCAGCGCGTGCACTGCGTCTGCGGCAGGGCGGCGTCGAGTCGGTCGGCGAGGGCGGCGGTCACCGCCCGATTATCGGGCGGCCGCGCGCGGTGCCGGCTTGTCGAAGCGGGCGATGAAGCCGCGCACCTCCGGGTAGACCTTCTCGCGCCAGCGCCGGCCCGAGAAGATGCCGTAGTGGCCGGCGCCTTCGACGTCGTAATGGAACTGGCGCGTGCGCGGGATGCCGGAGCACAGGTCGTGCGCGGCACGCGTCTGGCCGGCGCCGGAGATGTCGTCGAGCTGGCCTTCGACGGTCAGCAGCGCCGTCGTCGTGATGTCCTGCGGCCTCACCCGCTGCCCGTGCACGTCCCAGGTGCCGTTGACCAGCGCGAAGTCCTGGAACACGGTCTTGATCGTGTCGAGGTAGTACTCGGCCGGCATGTCGAGCACGGCGTTGTACTCGTCGTAGAACTTGCGGTGGGCGTCGGCGCTGTCCTCGTCGCCGCGCACGAGGTCGAGGAAGTAGTCGTAGTGGCTGCTGACGTGGCGGTCGGGGTTCATCGCGACGAAGCCCGAGTGCTGCAGGAAGCCGGGGTAGACGGCGCGTCCGGCGCCCGGGTAGTTGCTCGGCACTCGGTAGATGACGTTGGCCTCGAACCAGGCGTGGCTCTTGTTCATCGCCAGGTTGTTCACCGCGGTCGGGCTGCGGCGGGCGTCGATCGGGCCGCCCATCATCGTCATCGTGCGCGGCGTCGCCTCGCCGCCGCTGGCCAGCAGCGACACCGCGGCCAGCACCGGCACGGTCGGCTGGCAGACCGAGATGACGTGCACGTTCGGGCCGATCAGGCGGATGAAGTCCTGCACGTAGGCGACGTAGTCGGCGAGATGGAACGGGCCTTCGTCGGCCGGCACCATGCGTGCGTCGGTCCAGTCGGTGATGAACACCTTGTGGTCGTGCAGCAGGCTGGTGACGGTGTCGCGCAGCAGCGTCGAGTGGTGGCCCGACAGCGGCGCGACGACGAGCACCGTCGGCTGCGTCTTCATGCGCGCCAGCGCGTGCGGGTCGTCGCTGAAACGCTTGAAGCGCAGCAGCCGGCAGAAGGGCCTGGCCAGCGCCACCTGCTCCTGCACCGCGACGGCGACGCCGTCGACGGTGGCCGAGGTGATGCCGAACTCGGGCTTCTCGTATTCCTTGGCCAGCCGGTGCAGCAGGTCGAAACCGGCCGACACGCGCTGCGCCATCGGCGTGTGCGCGAACGGTGACAGCGGGTGGTCGTAGAGCTTGGCGGTGGCGGCCGCGAACTCCGCGAACGGCGCCATCAGCGCTCGCTGCGTCTCGTACAGGTGATACAGCATGCTCGTCTCCGTCCTCGCGGCCTGCATTGTGCAGTGCAGCAATAGTAGTCGGTCAACGAGCATCCTGCCGCGCCGGACGGCAGGGGGAAACGCGGAAAACGCTTGGGTTCCGGCCGGTTGTCACCGGCCGGAGGGGCGTCAGGCGACCTTGGCGATCGCCGTGGCGACGGCGTCGATGTTCTTGCTGTTCAGCGCGGCGACGCAGATGCGGCCCGAATCGACGCCGTAGACGCCGAATTCGCTGCGCAGGCGCTGCATCTGCTCGGCCGACAGGCCGGAGTAGCTGAACATGCCCTTCTGGCGCGTGATGTAGGACAGGTCACCCGCCACGCCGGCGGCGGCCAGCTTCTCGACCAGCGCGGCGCGCATCGCGCGGATGCGCAGGCGCATGCCGGCCAGCTCTTCCTCCCACTGCGCACGCAGCGCCGGCGTCGTCAGCACGGTGGCGACGATCTGGGCGCCGAAGGTCGGCGGGTTGGAGTAGTTGGTGCGGATGACGATCTTCAGCTGCGACAGCACGCGCGTGGTCTCGTCGCGGTCGGCGCAGACGACGCTGAGCGCGCCGACCCGTTCACCGTAGAGCGAGAAGCTCTTGGAGAACGAGGTCGAGACGAGGAACTGCAGGCCGCTGGCGACGAACTGGCCGATGACCGCGCCGTCCTCGGCGATGCCTTCGCCGAAGCCCTGGTAGGCCATGTCGAGGAAGGGCACCAGGCCGGCGGCCTGGCAGGCGGCGACGACTTCGGTCCACTGCGCCGGCGTCAGGTCGCAGCCGGTCGGGTTGTGGCAGCAGGCGTGCAGCACGACGATGGTGCCGGCCGGCGCGGCCTTCAGCGCCGCGAGCATCGCGTCGAAGCGGATGCCGCGCGTCGCGGCGTCGTAGTACGGGTAGGTCGAGACCTCGAAGCCGGCGTTGCTGAACAGCGCGCGGTGGTTTTCCCAGCTCGGGTCGCTGATCAGCACGCGCGCGGCGGGGTTCAGCTTCTTCAGCAGGTCGGCGCCGACCTTCAGGCCGCCGGTGCCGCCCAGCGCCTGCACGGTGGCCACGCGGCCGGCCTGCAGCACCTCGCTGCCTTCGCCGAACACCAGGCCCTGCACGGCCTTGTCGTAGGCGGCGATGCCGTCGATCGGCAGGTAGCCCTTCGGCTTGGTGGCTTCGAGCAGCTGCTTCTCGGCCGCGGCCACGCAGGCCAGCACCGGCAGCTTGCCGTTGTCGTCGAAGTAGACGCCCACGCCCAGGTTCACCTTGGCCGGGTTCGGATCGGCGGCGAACTGTTCGTTGAGACCGAGGATCGGGTCGCGCGGGGCCATCTGGACGGCGGCGAACACGGAGGCGGACATGGCGGATTCCTGAGGAGTGGCGGGGCGGACGGGGCGGCCGGCAGACAGTTCGCGGCTGCGTTACCCTCTGCGGTTGCCCTCGAATTCTAGATGTCCGCCACCAGGTTTCCCCGATGACCGAAGACACCGACGTCGCGACGGAGCCCGCCCGGGGCGAGTTCGTCACGTTTGCCGATTCCCCGTTCCAGCTCTTCCAGCCGTATCCGCCGGCCGGTGACCAGCCGACCGCGATCAACCAGCTCGTCGAAGGCGTGCACGACGGCCTGAGCTACCAGACGCTGCTGGGCGTCACCGGCTCGGGCAAGACCTTCACGATGGCCAACGTCATCGCCCGGCTGGGCCGGCCGGCGATCGTCTTCGCGCCGAACAAGACGCTGGCCGCGCAGCTGTACAGCGAGTTCCGCGAGTTCTTCCCGAAGAACGCCGTCGAGTACTTCGTCAGCTACTACGACTACTACCAGCCCGAGGCCTACGTGCCGCAGCGCGACCTGTTCATCGAGAAGGACAGCGCGATCAACGAGCACATCGAGCAGATGCGGCTGTCGGCCACGAAGAGCATCCTCGAGCGCCGCGACGTCGTCATCGTCGCCACCGTCAGCGCGATCTACGGCATCGGCAAGCCCGAGGACTACACGCAGATGCGGCTCATCGTGCGCGTCGGCGACAAGATGGGCCAGCGCGACGTCATCGCCCGGCTGGTGGCCATGCAGTACACGCGCAACGAGATCGACTTCGGCCGCGGCAGCTTCCGCGTGCGCGGCGACACGATCGACGTCTTCCCGGCCGAACACAGCGAGCTGGCGCTGCGCATCGAGCTCTTCGACGACGAGATCGAGTCGCTGGCGCTGCTGGACCCGCTGACCGGCCGCGTGCGCCAGAAGGTGCCGCGGTTCGTCATCTACCCGTCCAGCCACTACGTGACGCCGCGCGAGCAGGTGCTCCGCGCCGTCGACGGCATCAAGGCCGAGCTGCGCGAGCGTGTCGACTTCTTCGTCAAGAACGGCAAGCTCGTCGAGGCCCAGCGTGTCGAGCAGCGCACGCGCTTCGACGTCGAGATGCTGCAGGAGGTCGGCCACTGCAAGGGCATCGAGAACTACACCCGCCACCTGTCGGGCGCCGCGCCGGGCGAGCCGCCGTCGACGCTGGTCGACTACCTGCCGCGCGACGCGATCATGTTCCTCGACGAGAGCCACGTGCTGATCGGCCAGTTCGGCGGCATGTACAACGGCGACCGCGCGCGCAAGACGACGCTGGTCGAGTACGGCTTCCGCCTGCCCAGCGCGCTGGACAACCGCCCGCTGCGCTTCGAGGAGTTCGAGCGCCGCATGCGCCAGGCGGTGTTCGTCACCGCGACGCCGGCCGACTACGAGAAGACGCATTCCGGCCAGGTCGTCGAGCAGGTCGTGCGTCCGACCGGCCTCGTCGACCCCGAGGTCGAGGTGCGTCCGGCCTCGACCCAGGTCGACGACGTGCTGCAGGAGATCCGCGAGCGGGTCGACGTCAACGAGCGTGTGCTGATCACGACGCTGACCAAGCGCATGGCCGAGCAGCTGACCGACTACCTGTCGGACAACGGCGTCAAGGTGCGCTACCTGCACAGCGACATCGACACCGTCGAGCGCGTGGAGATCCTGCGCGACCTGCGCCTGGGCCTGTTCGACGTGCTCGTCGGCATCAACCTGCTGCGCGAAGGCCTGGACCTGCCCGAGGTGAGCCTGGTGGCCATCCTCGACGCCGACAAGGAAGGTTTTTTGCGTGCCGAGCGCAGTCTGATCCAGACCATCGGCCGCGCGGCGCGCAACGCGCGCGGCAAGGCCATCCTCTACGCCGACAAGATCACCGACTCGATGCGCCGCGCCATCGACGAGACCGAGCGGCGGCGCGCCAAGCAGATCGCGCACAACGAGGCGATGGGCATCGTGCCGCGCACGGTCAACAAGAGGATCCGCGACCTGATCGACGGCGTCGTCAGCGACAAGACCGCCAAGGACGAGTTGCAGTCGGCGCAGGCGGCCGCCGAGGTCGAGGCGATGTCCGAGAAGGACCTGGGCAAGCGCATCAAGGCGCTGGAGAAGCAGATGCTCGAACACGCGCGCAACCTCGAGTTCGAGAAGGCGGCGCGGGTGCGCGACCAGCTCGCGCTGCTGCGCGAGCAGGCCTTCGGCGCCGACGGCCACGATGTCAACGTGGTTCCGCTTGACGCCGCGCGCGGAGGCGCTCGATGACCCCGGCGCCGAACAGCATCTTGTTGGTCTGCATGGGCAACATCTGCCGTTCGCCGACTGCCGAGGGCGTGCTGCGTGCCAAGCTCGATGCCGCCGGGCTCGCGAAGCGGCTGCGAGTCGACTCGGCCGGCACCCACGGTTATCACGCCGGCGAGGCGCCGGATCCACGCGCCGTGCGCCACGCGGCTGCGCGGGGTTACGATCTCGCCCGGCTGCGGGCCCGGAAGGTCGAGCGCGAGGACTTCTCGCGCTTCGACTGGATCCTCGCGATGGACGAGGACAACCTGGCCCGGCTGAGGCAGATCGCACCCGACGACGCCCGCGCCGACCTCGGGTTGCTCATGGAGCACGCACTGCAGCATGCAGTCGTGCGCGAGGTGCCGGACCCGTATTACGGGTCGGCAGCGGGTTTCGAACGTGTTCTCGATCTGGTCGAGGACGCGTGCGACGGGATCGTCGCCCGCCTGCTGCGCGCGCAGTCCACGTGACGGCGCCGCCCCAAGCTTGACCAAATTGGTTGGTCTCAGCTATACTTGAGCAATCTAGTCGGGATCGCTCTACGGGGAAACCCGCGATCGCCGACGCCTTCGTAAGGAGACATCCATGAGACTGACCACCAAAGGCCGCTTCGCCGTCACCGCGATGATCGACCTCGCGCTGCGCTCGCACAGCGGCCCGGTGGCGCTGGCGGCCATCAGCCAGCGGCAGCAGATTTCGCTGTCCTACCTGGAGCAGCTGTTCGGCAAGCTGCGCCGCCATGAACTGGTCGAGAGCACGCGCGGCCCGGGCGGCGGTTATTCGCTGGGCCGTGGCGCCGACGAGATCACCGTCGCCGACATCATCGTCGCTGTCGACGAGCCGATCGACGCCACCGGCTGCGGCGGCAAGGAAAACTGCCACGGCGACGACGGCGGCCGCTGCATGACGCACGACCTCTGGGCGAGCCTGAACAACAAGATGATCGAGTACCTCGACTCGATCTCGCTGAAGAAGCTCGTCGACGAGCAGATCGCCAAGGGCGTCTCGGTCGAGGAAGCGCCGATCAAGCGCGCGATCTCCTCGCAGCCGGTCGTCAAGCCGATCAAGGTCACCGCGCCGAACTCGGTCTTCGCGTTCGGCAGTTCCTTCACCAAGTAAGCGACATGACCCCGCATTTCCCGATCTACATGGATTACGGCGCGACGACGCCGGTGGACCCGCGCGTCGTCGACGTGATGATCCCGTGGCTGCGCGAGCACTTCGGCAACCCGGCGTCTCGCAGTCATGCCTGGGGCTGGGAAGCGGAAGAGGCGGTGGAGAAGGCGCGTGCGCAGGTCGCTTCGCTGATCAAGGCCGACCCGCGCGAGATCGTCTGGACCTCGGGTGCCACCGAGAGCAACAACCTCGCGATCAAGGGCGCGGCGCACTTCTACGCCTCGCGCGGCAAGCACCTGATCACCGTGAAGACCGAGCACAAGGCGGTGCTCGACACGATGCGCGAGCTGGAGCGCCAGGGTTTCGAGGTCACCTACCTCGACGTCCAGGAGGATGGCCTGCTCGACCTGGAGCGCTTCAAGGCGGCGCTGCGCCCGGACACGATCCTCGTGTCGGTGATGTTCGTGAACAACGAGATCGGCGTGATCCAGGACATCCCGGAGATCGGCCGCCTCTGCCGCGAGCGCGGCATCATCTTCCACGTCGACGCCGCGCAGGCCACCGGCAAGGTGGCGATCGACCTCGGCACGCTGCCGGTCGACCTGATGAGCCTGGCCTCGCACAAGAGCTACGGCCCGAAGGGCATCGGCGCGCTGTACGTGCGCCGCAAGCCGCGCGTGCGGCTGGAAGCCCAGATGCACGGCGGCGGTCACGAGCGCGGCATGCGCTCGGGCACGCTGCCCACGCACCAGATCGTCGGCATGGGCGAGGCCTTCGCGATCGCCGAGGCCGAGATGGGCACCGAGAGCGAGCGCATCCGCATGCTGCAGAAGCGCCTGCTCGACGGCATCGCCGACATCGAGCAGGTCTTCATCAACGGCGACCTCGAGCGCCGCGTGCCGCACAACGTCAACGCCAGCTTCAACTTCGTCGAGGGCGAGTCGCTGATCATGGGCATCAAGGGCATCGCGGTGTCCTCGGGCTCGGCCTGCACCTCGGCCAGCCTGGAGCCCAGCTACGTGCTGCGTGCGCTGGGCCGCAGCGACGAGCTGGCGCACTCCAGCCTGCGCATGACGATCGGCCGCTTCACGACCGAAGCGGAGATCGACTACGCGGTGGCGACGCTGAAGGACCGCGTCGCCAAGCTGCGCGAGCTGTCGCCCCTCTGGGACATGTACAAGGACGGCGTCGACCTGAGCACGATCCAGTGGTCTGCGCACTGAACGGATAGAACCAGGAGAACTCACATGGCCTACAGCGACAAGGTCGTCGACCACTACGAGAACCCGCGCAACGTGGGTGGCTTCGAGAAGGGTGACGAGACGGTGGGCACCGGCATGGTCGGCGCCCCGGCCTGCGGCGACGTGATGAAGCTGCAGATCAAGGTCGACCCGAGCACCGGGCTGATCGAGGACGCGCGTTTCAAGACCTACGGCTGCGGCTCGGCGATCGCGTCGAGCTCGCTGGTCACCGAATGGGTCAAGGGCAAGACGCTGGACCAGGCGCTGGAGATCAAGAACACCGACATCGCCGAGGAACTGGCGCTGCCGCCGGTGAAGATCCACTGCTCGATCCTCGCCGAGGACGCGATCAAGGCCGCGGTCCAGGACTACAAGGCCAAACACGGCGAAGCCGTGGCGACGCAGCCGTAAGGGGATCATGTCGATCACTCTGACCGAAGCGGCGGCCCGCCACGTCACGCGTTATCTCGGCCGCCGCGGCAAGGGCGTCGGCGTGCGCCTGGGCGTCAAGACGACGGGCTGCTCGGGCCTGGCCTACAAGCTGGAGTACGCCGACGAGGTGGGCGCCGAGGACATCGTCTTCGAGGACCACGGCGTCAAGGTGCTCGTCGACCCGAAGAGCCTGCCCTACCTGGACGGCACGCAGCTGGACTTCGTGCGCGAAGGCCTCAACGAAGGCTTCAAGTTCCACAACCCTCGCGAACGCGACCGTTGCGGCTGCGGCGAGTCCTTCCGCGTCTGACCGACAATACCGGGTTGCCCCGAGTCCGGCGCGGCCCTCGTGGCCGCGCTTTGCCTTGCACGCGATGCTGACCATCCGCCCCGAACGCCCCGACCAGCCCGAGGTCGCCGCGCTGCTCGAGCAGCTCGACGCCTATCTCGCGTCGCTGTACCCGCCGGAGGCCAACCACATCCTCGACGTGCAGGCGCTGCTGGCGCCGGACGTGTACTTCCAGGTCGCGCGCCGCGCCGGCCGGCTGGTCGGCATCGGCGCCTTCCGCCGCATGCCCGGCGAGACGGCCACCGCGGGCGAGCCCTATGGCGAGATCAAGCGCATGTTCGTGCCGCCGGCCGAACGCGGCCAGCGCATCGCCGAGAAGCTGCTGAACTCGCTGGAAGACCGGCTGCGCACCGAGAGCTACCGCTGGGCGCTGCTGGAGACCGGCGTCGACCAGCACGAGGCGATTCGTCTTTACGAGCGCTGCGGCTACGTGCGCCGCGGCGCTTTCGCCGGCTACCCCGACAACGGCCTCTCGGCCTTCTACGCCAAGGCGCTATGAAGCTCGACGACGACGATTTCACGCTGCTGGGCCTGCCGCGCCGCCATGCCGTCGACCGCGCCGCGCTCGACGCCGCCTGGCGCCGGCTGCAGGGCGAGGTGCACCCCGACCGCTTTGCCGCCCAGGGCGCCGCCGCGCAGCGCGTGGCGATGCAGTGGGCGGTGCGTGTCAACGAGGCCTACCAGCGCCTGAAGGACCCGCTGGCGCGCGCCGCCTACCTCTGCGAGCTGCGTGGCGCCGCCGTCGACGCCGAACGCAACACGGCGATGCCGACCTCGTTCCTGATGCAGCAGATGCAGTGGCGCGAAGCGCTGGAAGAAGCCGCCGACCTGGCCGCCGTCGAGGCGCTGGACGCCGAGGTCGCCGCCGCCGAACGGGCGCTGCTGGCCGACGTCGAGCGCCGCCTCGACACCGAGGATGACGCCGCCGCGGCTGCCGCCGACGTGCGTGCGCTGATGTTCGTGAACCGTTTCCGCCAGGACATCGAGCGCCGCCTCGACGCCCTGGACCCGACCCGCTGAAGAGCCGATGGCGCTGCTGCAGATCTCCGAACCGGGCGCGACGCCCGACCCGCACCAGCGGCGAATCGCCGTCGGCATCGACCTGGGCACGACGCATTCGCTCGTCGCCTCGCTGCGCCATGGCGTGCCCGAGTGCCTGCCCGACGACCAGGGCCGCGTGCTGCTGCCGTCGGCGGTGCGTTACCTGGACGGCGGCGGTCGCCGCATCGGCTGGGACGCGCTGGCCGCGGCCGCCGAGGACCCCGAGAACACCGTCGTCTCGGCCAAGCGCCTGATGGGCCGCCGCCTGGCCGACCTGCAGGGCACGGCGGGCAAGCTGCCGTACCGCTTCGTCGACACGCCGGGCATGGTGGCCATCGCCACGCGTGACGGCGAGAAGACGCCGGTCGAGGTCTCGGCCGAGATCCTGGCGGCGCTGCGCCAGCGTGCCGAGGACTCGTTCGACGACGAGATCTTCGGCGCCGTCATCACCGTGCCGGCCTATTTCGACGACGCCCAGCGCCAGGCGACCAAGGCTGCAGCGCAACTCGCCGGCTTGAACGTGCTGCGCCTGATCAGCGAGCCGACCGCGGCTGCCGTCGCCTACGGCCTGGACCAGGGGAGCGAAGGCCTGTACGCCGTCTACGACCTGGGCGGCGGCACCTTCGACCTGTCGCTGCTGCGCCTGAACCGCGGCGTCTTCGAGGTCGTCGCCACCGGCGGCGACGCGGCGCTGGGCGGCGACGACGTCGACCACGCGCTGGCCGACTGGGCGCTGGCGCAGGCCGGTGTCGCGGCGGTGTCGCCGCAGGACAAACGCGCCGCGCTGGTCGCCGCGCGTGCCGCCAAGGAGGCGTTGAGCGCCGCCGAGAGCGCCACCTGGCGCGCCACCATCGGCGGCGCCGAACACGCCGTCGAACTGACGCGCAGCCAGCTCGAGACGCTGGCGCGGCCGCTGGTCGAGCGCACGCTGGCGCTGGTGCGCAAGGTGCTGCGCGACGCCCGCGTCACGCGCGAGGAGGTGCAGGGCGTGGTGATGGTCGGCGGCGCGACGCGCATGCCGCTGGTGCGCACCGCGGTCGGCGAACTCTTCGGCCGCGAGGTGTTGACCAACCTGAACCCCGACGAGGTCGTCGCGCTGGGCGCGGCGGTGCAGGCCAACGCGCTGGCCGGCAATGCCGGCGACGGCGAGCTGCTGCTGCTCGACGTGATCGCGCTGTCGCTGGGGCTGGAGACGATGGGCGGCCTGGTCGAGCGCATCGTCGAGCGCAACACGACGATCCCGGTGGCCAAGGCGCAGGACTTCACGACCTTCAAGGACGGCCAGACGGCGATGGCGATCCACGTCGTCCAGGGCGAACGCGACCTCGTCTCCGAGTGCCGCTCGCTGGCGCGTTTCGAGCTGCGTGGCATCCCGCCGATGGCCGCCGGCGCGGCGCGCATCCGCGTCACCTTCCAGGTCGACGCCGACGGCCTGCTCAGCGTCTCGGCGCGCGAGCAGGGCTCGGGCGTCGAGGCCAGCGTCGTCGTCAAGCCCAGCTACGGCCTGGACGACGGCCAGATCGCGCGCATGCTGCAGGAAGGTTTCACGCACGCCGCCGACGACATGGCCGCACGCGCGCTGCGCGAGGCCCAGGTCGAAGCCGAACGCATGGTGCTGGCCACGCGTGCCGCGCTCGACGCCGACGGCGCGCTGCTGTCGCCCGAGGAGCGTGCCGAGATCGACACGCTGATCGCCGACACGCTGGCGATCGCCGCCGG
This sequence comes from Rubrivivax sp. JA1055, assembly GCF_020966565.1. Lineage (NCBI taxonomy): Bacteria > Pseudomonadati > Pseudomonadota > Betaproteobacteria > Burkholderiales > Sphaerotilaceae > Rubrivivax > Rubrivivax sp. JA1055. Next base: position 300,689 of record NZ_JAJKFP010000002.1, read on the forward strand.
CAGCGACGCCGCGGCGATCGAAGCTGCCGTCAAGGCGCTGGCCGACGGCACCGAAGCCTTCGCCGCCGCGCGCATGAACCAAGGCATCCGGCAAGCCTTGTCCGGCCGCCGCGTCGAAGATGTTTGACCCCCGGCCGTCTGGCGGCCGCCCCCCGAGGGGGCTCCGAACCCGACCGGGAGACCCGGATCGGGTTCGGCCCGTTTGCCATCGCCGCTCCCCCTGGCCGCCTGCGGCAGCCTGTCCCCGTGGGGTGTCCTTTGCCCGCTCCTTGCAGCGGCGACTTCCATTCGCGCTGGACCACTGACATGCCCGTCATCCGCATCCTTCCCCACCCCGAGTACTGCCCCGAAGGCAAGACCGTCGAGGCGCCGGCCGGCACCTCGATCTGCGAGGCGCTGCTGGACAACGGCGTCGAGATCGAGCACGCCTGCGAGATGAGCTGCGCCTGCACCACCTGCCACGTCGTCGTGAAGGAGGGCTTCGCGTCGCTGGGCGAACTCGACGAGACCGAGGAAGACCTGCTCGACCGCGCCTGGGGGCTGCAGCCGACCTCGCGGCTGAGCTGCCAGGCCATCCTGTCGAACCAGGACGTGACGGTCGAGATCCCGCGCTACTCGATCAACCACGCGCGCGAGAAGCACTGAGCCGGAGCACCGCGCCCCGCGTCGGTGCCAGGGTCTTGCCGCCAAACGAAAAAAAAAACCTCCCCGGCGCGAGCCGGAGAGGTGGGTATAAAGGGCCTGTTGCCCTGCTGAGGAGATAGACAGACACCCGACGGAGGTGTCGCTTCATCTCACGCAAGCACCGTGCCAGCACATCGGGAGGCGCGCACCAGCGCCTCGACACTGCCCGCCATGATCGTTCTCGGATTCGAGTCTTCCTGCGACGAGACCGGCGTCGCGCTGGTCGAGACCCGGCCCGGCGCCGCGCCGCGCCTGCTCGGCGAAGCGCTGCACAGCCAGGCCGAGATGCACGCCGAGTACGGCGGCGTCGTGCCCGAACTGGCCTCGCGTGACCACATCCGCCGCGTGCTGCCGCTGGCGCGCCAAGTGCTCGCCGAATCGGGGCGCACGCTCGCCGAGGTCGACCTCGTCGCCTACACGCGCGGCCCGGGGCTGGCCGGCGCGCTGCTGGTCGGCGCCGGCGTCGCCGTCGCGCTCGGCGCCGCGCTCGGCCGGCCGACCTTCGGCGTGCACCATCTCGAAGGCCACCTGCTGTCGCCTTTCCTCGCCGACCCGGCGCCCGAGTTCCCCTTCGTCGCGCTGCTCGTGTCGGGTGGCCACACGCAGCTGATGCGCGTCGACGCCGTCGGCTCGTACGAGCTGCTCGGCGAGACCATCGACGATGCCGCCGGCGAAGCCTTCGACAAGAGCGCCAAGCTGCTCGGTCTGGGCTACCCCGGCGGGCCGGCGCTGTCGCGGCTGGCCGAGTTCGGTGACGCCACGGCTTTCGCGCTGCCGCGGCCGCTGCTGCACAGCGGCGACCTCGACTTCTCGTTCGCCGGCCTCAAGACCGCGGTGATGACGCAGCAGCGCAAGCTGGGCCCTAACGTCTGCGAGCAGTCGCGTGCCGATCTGGCGGCGTCGACGCAGGCGGCGATCGTCGACGTGCTGTCGGCCAAGGCGCTGCGTGCGCTGAAGGCCAGCGGCACGAAGCGCCTCGTCGTCGCCGGCGGCGTCGGCGCCAACCGCCGGCTGCGCGAGACGCTGGACGCCGGCGCGAAGAAGCTCGGCGCGCGTGTCTTCTACCCGCCGCTGGCGCTGTGCACCGACAACGGCGCGATGATCGCGATGGCCGCGGCGATGCGGCTGGAGCGCGGTCTGGCGCAGGGCAGCACCGACGGCGCCTTCGACGTGCGGCCGCGCTGGCCGCTGGACGAGCTCTCGGCAGCGGCCTCCTAGAATCCCGCTTCCGCCCCGGCGCGCCGCCCGCGCGCGACGGTCTCCGGGCGGGCGCGCCGCGCCCGCCGCCAGCCGAACGTCTCCGCGATGAACCCCTCCTCCCTGACGCGCCGCGCCTGGCTCGCGCTCGCCGCCGCCGGCCTGGCCGCCCCGCTGCACGCGCAACCCCAGGCCGCGCCGATCAAGATCGCGCTGATCGAGGGCCTCTCGGGCGCCTTCGCCAACGCCGGTGACGCCGTCGCACGCAACATCCAGTGGGCCGTCGAACGTGTCAACGCACGGGGCGGCGTGCGCCTGCCCGGCGGCGCGCGGCCGCTGGAGCTGGTGCGCCTGGACAGCAAGGGTTCGACCGAGGAGGCGCTGTCGCTGCTGCGCGCGGCGCTGGACCAGCGCATCGCCTTCGTGCTGCAGGGCAACAGCTCGGCCACCGCGGCGGCGCTGATCGACGCGCTGGACAAGCACAACGCACGCGAGCCCGACCGGCGCGCGATCTTCCTCAACTACTCGGCCGTCGACCCGGCGCTGACCAACGAACGCTGCAGCTTCTGGCACTTCCGCTTCGACGCCCACGCCGACATGCGGCTGGCGGCACTGACCGACGTGCTGCAGGGCGACCGCGCCGTGAAGAAGGTCTACCTGATCGGCCAGGACTACAGCTTCGGCCAGCACGTCAACCGCAAGGCGCGCGAGATGATCGCCGCCAAACGCCCCGACATCGAGATCGTCGGCGACGAGCTGCACCCGATGGGCCGGGTGAAGGACTTCATCCCCTACGCCACGAAAATCAAGACCAGCGGCGCGCAGGCGGTGCTGACCGGCAACTGGGGCAACGACCTGACGCTGCTGGTGCGCGCGCTGCGCGAGGTGGGCAGCGACGCCAAGCTCTACACCTTCTACGGCAACGCGCTCGGCGCGCCGGCCGCGGTGGGCGACGCCGGCATCGGTTCGGTGCTGGCGGTGGCCGAGTGGCACCCCAACGTCGGCGGCGCGCCGGCCGAGGCCTTCTATGCCGCGTTCCGCAAACGTTTCCCGGACCCGCGCGAGGACTACGTGCACGCGCGCATGCAGGTGCTCGTCGAGATGCTGGCCGCGGCGATCGAACGTGCACGCGGCACCGAGGCCGCCGCGGTGGCGCGTGCGCTCGAAGGCCTGAGCTACGACGGCGCCACGCTCGGCGGCCTGCACCGCGCGACGATGCGCGCCGAGGACCACCAGCTGCAGCAGCCGCTGGTCGTCAGCGTGATGGAACGCGCCGGCACGCGCGACGTGCCGCACGACGTCGAAGGCTCGGGCTACGGCTTCAGGACGCTGCGCCGCCTGGACGCCGCAGCTGTCGCCCAGCCCAGCACCTGCCGCATGAACCGCCCCCGCTGACGCCGAGACCCCGATGCGCGACACCATCCAGACCCTGCCGGCTTCCAAGATCCGCGAAGTCGCCAACGCCGGCCTGGGCCGCGACGATGTGCTCGCCTTCTGGTTCGGCGAAAGCGACGAGGTCACGCCCGAACCGGTGCGGCGGGCCGCGGCACGCTCGCTCGAAGCCGGCGAGACCTTCTATTCGCACAACCTCGGCCTGCCCGAGCTGCGCGAGGCGATCGCCGCCTACGCCAGCGCGCTGCACGGCCCGGTCGACGCCGGCCGCATCGCCGTCACGTCCTCGGGCGTCAACGCGCTGATGCTGGCGATGCAGCTGCTGGTCGGTGCCGGCGACGAGGTCGTCGCCGTCGTGCCGGTCTGGCCCAACCTGACGGCGCAGCCGGAGATCCTGGGCGCCACCGTCACCCGCGTGCCGCTGCGGCCGCAGGGCGGGCGCTGGGCGCTGGACCTGGACGAGCTGCTGGCGCGTGTCACCGAACGCAGCCGCGTGCTGCTGGTCAACGCGCCGAACAACCCGACCGGCTGGACGCTGACACGCGCCGAGCAGCAGGCGATCCTCGAGCACTGCCGCAGGACGGGCACCTGGATCGTCGCCGACGAGGTCTACGAGCGCCTGGTCTTCGACGGTGGCGCCCGGGCGGCACCGAGCTTCCTGGACATCGCTGGCGACGGCGACCGGCTGGTCGTCGTGCACAGCTTCAGCAAGAGCTTCCTGATGACCGGCTGGCGCCTGGGCTGGCTGGTGCTGCCGGCCGGCCACCACGACGGCATCGGCAAGCTGCTGGAGTTCAACAGCTCCTGCGCGCCGGTCTTCGTGCAGCGCGGCGGCCTGGCGGCGCTGGGCATCGCCGAGAGCTTCGTGCCCGGGCTCGTCGGGCGCCTGCGCGGCTGCCGCGACCGGCTCGTCGCCGGGCTGCAGGCGCTGCCCGGCGTCACGGTGGCTTCGCCGCCGGGCGGCATGTACGCCTTCTTCCGCGTCGAGGGCCGCGACGACTCGCTGGCCTTCGCCAAGGCGCTGGTGCGCGACCACGGCCTGGGTCTGGCGCCGGGCGCGGCCTTCGGCCCGGAAGGCGAGGGCTGGTTGCGCTGGTGCTTCGCGTCCAAGGACCCGGCACGGCTGGATGCGGGTCTGGAACGGCTGGCGGCCGCGATCCGTCTATAATCGCGTGTTCCGCTGGTTTCGGCCGGCGGGATCCACGCACGGCACCGGTCGGTTTCACTGGTGATCCGCAAGTCCGCAACACGGAAACCGCAGCCAGCGCCAACGGCCTGGGCGGTCTCCACTCGTCAAGAGGAAACGCCCATGTCCCTCGATATCGCGAAGAAGGCCGAGATCGTCGCGGCCAACGCCCGTGGCGCCAACGACACCGGCTCCCCCGAAGTCCAGGTCGCGCTGCTGACCGCTCGCATCAACGAGCTGACCCCGCACTTCAAGCAGCACCTGAAGGACCACCACGGCCGCCGCGGCCTGCTGAAGATGGTCAACCAGCGCAAGCGCCTGCTGGCCTACCTGAAGGACCGTGCGCCCGATCGCTACACCGCGCTGATCGCCAAGCTGGGCCTTCGCAAGTAAGAATCGGATCGGGGGCGCCGCGCCGCGGCGGCCCCGTCTTCCCAGGTTTCTCCAACCGGGCACGGACGCAGCCGTGTCATTCCAACGACGCCTCGAACAGGGTTTCACTGGAATGGCATCGCGCCGGCCCAACACCGAAAGGCAATGCCCATGAGCATGTTCAACAAGGTCACGAAGAGCTTCCAATGGGGCTCGCACCAGGTCACGATGGAAACGGGCGAGATCGCCCGCCAGTCCACCGGCGCCGTCGTCGTCAGCGTCGACGACACCGTCGTGCTGGCCACCGTGGTCGCCAAGTCCGACGCCAAGGCCGGCCAGGACTTCTTCCCGCTGACCGTCGACTACATCGAGAAGACCTACGCCGCCGGCAAGATCCCCGGCAGCTTCTTCAAGCGTGAAGGCCGCCCGAGCGAACTCGAGACGCTGACCTCGCGCCTGATCGACCGCCCGATCCGTCCGCTGTTCCCCGAAGGCTTCTACAACGAAGTCCAGGTCGTCATCCACGTGCTGAGCCTGAACCCCGAGGTCCAGGCCGACATCCCGGCGATGATCGCGACCAGCGCCGCGCTGTCGATCAGCGGCATCCCGTTCAACGGCCCGATCGGCGCCGCGCGCGTCGGCTACGTCAACGGCGAGTACGTGCTCAACCCGAGCGCCGCCCAGCTGGTCGACAGCCAGATGGACCTCGTCGTCGCCGGCACCGAAGCCGCCGTGCTGATGGTCGAGTCCGAGGCCACCGGCCTGTCCGAGGAAGTGATGCTCGGCGCCGTCGTCTTCGGCCACGACCAGGGCAAGATCGCGATCGCCGCGATCAACGAGCTGGTGCGCGAAGCCGGCAAGCCGGCCTGGGACTGGCAGCCGCCGGCCAAGGACGAGGCCTTCATCGCCAAGGTCACCGCGCTGGCCGAGGAGCCGCTGCGCGCCGCCTACCAGATCCGCAGCAAGCAGGCCCGCACCCAGGCCACGCGTGCCGTCGGCGCCAGCGTGCAGGCCGCGCTGAAGGAAGAGGGCGTCGCCTTCGACCCGGTCGCCGTCGACAACCTGCTGTTCGAGATCGAGGCGCGCATCGTGCGCGGCCAGATCCTGGCCGGCGAGCCGCGCATCGACGGCCGCGACACGCGCACCGTGCGCCCGATCGAGATCCGCTCCAGCGTGTTGCCGCGCACCCACGGCTCGGCGCTGTTCACGCGTGGCGAGACGCAGGCGCTGGTCGCCGCGACGCTGGGCACCGAACGCGACGCGCAGCGCATCGACGCGCTGGCCGGCGAGTTCGAGGACCGCTTCATGCTGCACTACAACATGCCCCCGTTCGCCACCGGCGAGACGGGTCGCGTGGGCAGCCCCAAGCGCCGCGAGATCGGCCACGGCCGCCTGGCCAAGCGCGCGCTGGTCGCCGTGCTGCCGAACAAGGACGAGTTCCCGTACACGATGCGCGTGGTCTCGGAGATCACCGAGTCCAACGGTTCGTCGTCGATGGCCTCGGTCTGCGGCGGCTGCCTGTCGCTGCTGGACGCCGGCGTGCCGCTGAAGGCGCACGTCGCCGGCATCGCGATGGGCCTGATCAAGGAAGGCAACCGCTTTGCCGTGCTGACCGACATCCTCGGTGACGAGGATCACCTCGGCGACATGGACTTCAAGGTGGCCGGCACCGCCAGCGGCATCACGGCGCTGCAGATGGACATCAAGATCCAGGGCATCACCAAGGAGATCATGCAGGTCGCCCTGGCGCAGGCCAAGGAAGCGCGTCTGCACATCCTGGGCAAGATGGTCGAGGCCGTCGGCGGCGCCAAGGCCGAGGTGAGCCAGTTCGCCCCGCGCCTGTACACGATGAAGATCAACCCGGAGAAGATCCGCGACGTCATCGGCAAGGGTGGCGCGACGATCCGGGCGCTGACCGACGAGACCGGCTGCACGATCGACATCGGCGAAGACGGCACGATCACGATCGCCAGCACCGACGCTGACAAGGCCGCCTTCGCGCAGAAGCGCATCGAGGAGATCACGGCCGAGGCCGAGATCGGCAAGGTCTACGAAGGCCCGATCACCAAGATCCTGGACTTCGGCGCCCTGGTCAACATCCTGCCGGGCAAGGACGGCCTGCTGCACATCAGCCAGATCGCCCACCAGCGTGTCGAGAAGGTCACCGACTTCCTCGAAGAAGGCCAGGTCATCAAGGTCAAGGTGCTCGAGACCGACGAGAAGGGCCGCATCAAGCTCAGCATGAAGGCGCTGCTCGACAAGCCGGAAGGCTACGTCGAGGAAGAGCGCCCGCGCCGCGAGCGCAGCGAGCGGGGTGACCGTGGCGATCGTGGTCCGCGCCGCGAGCGTGAACCCCGCGAGCCGCGTGAACCGCGCGAGCCGCGGGCCGAGGCGGCTCCGGCCGCCGACGCGCCGGCCGCCGAGGCGCCGGCTCCGGAGCAGGGCGCCGAGCGCGCGCCCGGCCAGGAGTAAGCCGCAGCGATGCGTGCTGTCGAGATCAGCCGTTTCGGCCGGCCCGAGGTGCTGCAGATCGTGCAGCGCCCGGCGCCGGTGCCGGCGGCCGGCGAGCTGCTGATCGCGGTGCAGGCTTCGGGCGTCAACCGCCCGGACGTGCTGCAGCGCCGCGGCCACTACCCGCCGCCGCCGGGCGCTTCCGACCTTCCCGGTCTGGAGGTCGCCGGGACGGTGCTCGACGGTGCGCCCGAGGATCTCGCGGCCGCGGGGCTGGCGATCGGCGACGCGGTCTGTGCGCTGGTCGCCGGCGGCGGTTATGCCGAGCAGTGCGCCGCTCCGGCGGCGCAGTGCCTGCCGGTGCCGCGCGGGCTGACGATGGTCGAGGCGGCGAGCCTGCCCGAGACCTTCTTCACCGTCTGGCAGAACGTGTTCGCCCTGTCGCGCCTGGCGCGTGGCGAGACGCTGCTGGTGCAAGGCGGCACGAGCGGCATCGGCGTCACCGCGATCCAGCTCGCCAAGGCCTTCGGCGCGCAGGTGATCGTCACCGCCGGCAGCGACGACAAGTGCGCCGCCGCGCGGGCGATCGGTGCCGACCACGCGATCAACTACCGCACGCAGGACTTCGCCGCCGAAGCCAATCGCCTGACCGATGGCCGCGGCGTCGACGTCGTGCTCGACATGGTCGCCGGCGACTACGTCGCGCGCGAGGTCGAGTGCCTGGCGGTCGACGGCCGCCTGGCGATCATCGCGGTCCTGGGCGGCACGGCCAGCGCTTTCGACGCCGGCCAGGTGCTGCGCAAGCGCATCACGATCACCGGCTCGACGCTGCGTGCGCGCAGCGTCGGCTACAAGGCCGGCCTGGCACGCGCGCTACGCGAGCAGGTCTGGCCCTTGCTGGAGACCGGCGCCGTCAAGCCGGTCGTGCATCGCGTGTTTCCGGCGGCCGAGGCGGCCGCGGCGCACGCGCTGATGGAATCCGGTTCGCACGTCGGCAAGATCGTGCTGAGCTGGTGAACCCCTTCTCGAGGACTCCCAAGATGCGACGCAAGCTCGTGGTGGGCAACTGGAAGATGCATGGCAGCCGCCCGGCGAACGCCGAGCTGCTGGCCGCGCTGATGGCCGGCCGCCCTTACGCCGCTGACGTGGCGGTCTGCGTGCCCCACGTGTTCCTGTCCGAAACCGCGGCGACGCTGGCCGGCACGGACCTGCGCTGGGGCGCGCAGGACGTCTCCGAGCACGAGCAGGGCGCCTACACCGGCGAGGTGTCGGCGGCGATGCTGGCCGAATGCGGCTGCCGCTACGCCATCGTCGGCCACTCGGAGCGCCGCGCCTACCACGCCGAGAGCGACGCCGTCGTCGCGCGCAAGGCGCAGGCGGCGCTGGCGCGCGGCGTCACGCCGATCGTCTGTGTCGGCGAGACGCTGGAGCAGCGTGACGCCGGCGAGACCGAGGCTGTCGTCAAGCGCCAGCTCTCGGCGGTGATCCACCAGCTGACGCACTGCGCCAGCGAGATCGTCGTTGCCTACGAGCCCGTCTGGGCCATCGGCACCGGCCGCACCGCGACGCCCGAGCAGGCGCAGGCGGTGCACGCGGTGCTGCGTGCGCAGCTGCAGGCCGCCACCGGCCGCGGCCAGACGATGCGCATCCTCTACGGCGGCAGCGTCAAGGCGGACAACGCCGCGACGCTGTTCGCGCAACCCGACATCGACGGCGGGCTGATCGGCGGTGCCTCGCTGAAGGCCGCCGACTTCATCGCGATCTGCCGCGCCGCGGCCTGAGTATTTCCCGGAGTTTTCCCATGCACATCTGGATGAACCTCATCCTCGTCCTGCAGATCCTGTCGGCCCTGGCGATGATCGGCCTCGTGCTGATCCAGCACGGCAAGGGCGCCGACATGGGCGCCTCGTTCGGTGGCGGCTCCTCGGGCAGCCTGTTCGGCGCCACCGGCAGCGCGAACTTCCTGTCGCGCTCGACGGCGGCCTGCGCGACGCTCTTCTTCTGCTGCACGCTGGCACTGGCCTTCATGTCCAACAGCGTGCGAGGCCCGTCCCAGGAGCGCGGCAGCGTTCTCGACCGCGCGGCGCCCACGGCCCCGGCCGAACCCAGCGCGCCGGCCACCGGTGCGATTCCGGGTGCGCTGACCCCGGCGGCGCCGGCCTCCGGCGCGACCGGTGCGAATTGAGCGCGACTGAATCGTCTGTAAGGCTTTACGAGAAAGAAACCGCGAATCGATATAGAATGCGTCTTTGTCTGGTGAGCGACCCTCATGCCAACCAGACAGTAAGCGCCAGAGTTTGACGTCTTGCCGACGTGGTGAAATTGGTAGACACGCTATCTTGAGGGGGTAGTGGCGAAAGCTGTGCGAGTTCGAGTCTCGCCGTCGGCACCAAAGACCGAGTGACGTGTTGTCCGGAGGTGGTCCAAGCATCCGGCAACGCCGCCCCGAGGAGCAATCCGAACGGGCGAGAAGCGCGCCCGTCGGGCAGTCGTGTAGGCTGTTCGAGGCGCGTTTTTTTTCGACCTGACAGAACCTGACGGGACTCTGACTAGGATCAAAGAAACATGGACATCCAGGCCTACCTCCCCGTCATCCTGTTCGTGCTCGTCGGCCTTGCCGTCGGCGTCGCGCCACAGGTCCTCGGCTTCATCTTCGGCCCCAACCGGCCGGACGTCGAGAAGAACAGCCCGTACGAATGCGGGTTCGAGGCCTTCGAGGACGCACACATGAAGTTCGACGTGCGCTACTACCTCGTCGCCATCCTCTTCATCCTCTTCGATCTCGAGATCGCTTTCCTCTTCCCCTGGGCCGTCGCCCTGCACGACATCGGCGCGACCGGGTTCTGGGCGATGATGCTGTTCCTCGGCATCCTCGTCGTCGGCTTCGTCTACGAGTGGAAGAAAGGCGCGCTGGACTGGGACTGAACCCGGCCGGCTGGGAGACACGCTATGGGAATCGAAGGCGTCATCAAGGAAGGCTTCGTCACCACCTCGGTGGACAAGCTGATCAACTGGTCCAAGACCGGATCGCTGTGGCCGATGACCTTCGGCCTCGCCTGCTGCGCCATCGAGATGATGCACGCCGGCGCCGCGCGATACGACATGGACCGCTTCGGCATGCTGTTCCGGCCCAGTCCGCGGCAGAGCGACCTGATGATCGTCGCCGGCACGCTGTGCAACAAGATGGCGCCGGCGCTGCGCAAGGTCTACGACCAGATGGCCGAGCCGCGCTGGGTGCTGAGCATGGGCTCCTGTGCCAACGGCGGCGGCTACTACCACTACAGCTACTCCGTCGTGCGCGGCTGCGACCGCATCGTTCCGGTGGATGTCTACGTGCCGGGCTGCCCGCCGACGGCCGAGGCGCTGCTGTACGGGATCATGCAGCTGCAGAGCAAGATCCGACGCGAAAACACCATCGCGCGCTGACCGCGCGATCCGCACGATGAGCATCCGACTCGACCTCCTGCAGAGCGCCCTCGAAAGCGCGCTGGCCGGCAAGATCCGCACGTCCGTGCGCGCGCTCGGCGAGATCACCATCACCGTCGGCGCCGCCGACTACCTGGACGTCGCGCGCACGCTGCGCGACATGCCCGAACTGCGCTTCGAGCAGCTCGTCGACCTCTGCGGCGTCGACTACTCGGACTACCGCAACCAGCCCTGGGACGGCCCGCGCTTCTGCGTCGTCTCGCACCTGCTGTCGGTGACGCACAACTGGCGCCTGCGCCTGAAGGTCTTCTGCCCCGACGACGACCTGCCCGTGGTGGCTTCGGTCAACGACATCTGGGGCTCGGCCAACTGGTTCGAGCGCGAGGCCTTCGACCTCTACGGCATCGTCTTCGAGGGCCACCTCGACCTGCGCCGCATCCTCACCGACTACGGCTTCATCGGTCACCCGATGCGCAAGGACTTCCCGACCACCGGCAACGTCGAGATGCGCTACGACCCCGAGAAGAAGCGCGTGATCTACCAGCCGGTGACGATCGAGCCGCGCGAGATCATTCCGCGCGTCGTGCGCGAGGACAACTACGGCGGGCTGCACTGATGGCCGAGATCAAGAACTACACGCTGAACTTCGGCCCGCAGCACCCGGCCGCGCACGGGGTGCTGCGCCTCGTGCTCGAGCTCGACGGCGAGGTCATCCAGCGCGCCGACCCGCACATCGGCCTGCTGCACCGCGCCACCGAGAAGCTCGCCGAGACCAAGACCTACCTGCAGAACCTGCCGTACATGGACCGTCTCGACTACGTGTCGATGATGGTCAACGAGCAGGCCTACTGCCTGGCGGTCGAGAAGCTGCTGGGCATCGAGGTGCCGCTGCGCGCCAAGTACATCCGCACGATGTACGCCGAACTCACGCGCCTGCTCAACCACCTGCTGTGGCTGGGCACGCACGCCATGGACTGCGGCGCGATGAACGTCTTCCTCTACGCCTTCCGCGAGCGCGAGGACATCTTCGACATGTACGAGGCGGTGTCGGGCGCACGCATGCACGCGGCCTACTTCCGTCCGGGCGGCGTCTACCGCGACCTGCCGGACGCGATGCCGCAGTACACGTTCAGCAAGATCCGCAACGAGCGCGCGCTCAAGGAGCTCAACGCCAACCGCCAGGGCTCGCTGCTCGACTTCATCGAGGACTTCGTCAAGCGTTTCCCCAGCCGCGTCGACGACTACGAGACGCTGCTCACCGACAACCGCATCTGGAAGCAGCGCACCGTCGGCATCGGGGTCGTCACCCCCGAGCGCGCGCTGAACCTGGGCTTCTCCGGCCCGATGCTGCGCGGCTCGGGCATCGCCTGGGACCTGCGCAAGCAGCAGCCCTACGACGCCTACGACCGCGTCGACTTCGACATCCCGGTCGGCGTGAAGGGCGACACCTACGACCGCTATCTCGTCCGCATGGAGGAGATGCGCCAGTCCAACCGCATCGTGCAGCAGTGCGTGGACTGGCTGCGCGCGAACCCCGGCCCGGTCATCACCGACAACCACAAGGTCGCGCCGCCGGCCCGCGTGGACATGAAGGCCAACATGGAAGAGCTGATCCACCACTTCAAGCTCTTCAGCGAAGGCATGCACGTCCCCGAGGGCGAGGCCTATGCCACCGTCGAGCACCCCAAGGGCGAGTTCGGCATCTACCTGATCAGCGACGGGGCGAACAAGCCCTACCGCATGAAGATCCGTCCGCCGGGTTTCGTGCATCTGGCCGCGCTCGACGAGCTCGCGCGCGGCCACATGCTCGCCGACGCGGTCGCGATCATCGGCACCATGGACATCGTGTTCGGCGAGGTCGATCGATGAATTTCTCCGAAGCCACGCTGGCGCGCTTCGCGCGCGAAGTGGCCAAGTTCCCCGCCGACCAGAAGCAGTCGGCCGTGATGGCCTGTCTGGCGATCGTCCAGCACGAGCAGGGCCACGTGTCGCAGGAAGCCGAGGAGGCGATCGCCGCCTACCTGGGCATGCCGGCGATCGCGGTCCACGAGGTCACGACCTTCTACAACATGTACAACCAGCGGCGCGTGGGCAAGTACAAGCTCAACGTCTGCACCAACCTGCCGTGCCAGCTGCGCCACGGCGAGCATGCGCTGGACCACGTCTGCAAGAAGCTCGGCGTCGAGCCCTACGGCACGACCGAGGACGGCCTGTTCACCGTCCAGCCCAGCGAGTGCCTGGGCGCCTGCGCCGACGCGCCGGTGATGCTCGTCAACGACCGCGAGATGCTGAGCTTCATGAGCGACGAGCGCCTCGACGAGCTGATCGAGACGCTGCGCAAGGAAGGATGAGCATGGTCGACCTGTCCAAGTTCAAGACCCGCGGTGTCGAGACCTGCTTCCACGGCCGGCACCTGCAGCCGCAGATCTACGCCGGCCTCGACGGCCGCAACTGGCGCCTGGCCGACTACGTCGCGCGCGGCGGCTACTCGGCGCTGAAGAAGATCCTGGGCGCCGACGGCGGCCCGGGCATGACGCCGGACCAGGTCATCGCCGAGGTCAAGCTGTCGGCACTGCGCGGCCGCGGCGGCGCGGGCTTCCCGACGGGGCTGAAGTGGAGCTTCATGCCGCGCCAGTTCCCCGGGCCGAAGTACCTGGTGTGCAACTCCGACGAGGGCGAGCCCGGCACCTGCAAGGACCGCGACATCCTCTCGTACAACCCGCACATCGTCATCGAAGGCATGTGCATCGCGGCCTACGCGATGGGCATCCGCACGGGCTACAACTACATCCACGGCGAGATCTTCGAGGTCTACCAGCGCTTCGAGGAGGCGCTGGACGAGGCGCGTGCCGCCGGTTTCCTCGGCGACAACATCCTCGGCTCGCAGCACAGCTTCCAGCTGCACGCCTTCCACGGCTTCGGCGCCTACATCTGCGGCGAGGAGACGGCGCTGCTCGAGTCGCTCGAAGGCAAGAAGGGCCAGCCGCGCTTCAAGCCGCCGTTCCCGGCGAGCTTCGGCCTGTACGGCAAGCCGACGACGATCAACAACACCGAGACCTTCGCCGCGGTGCCGTGGATCATCAACCACGGCGGCCAGGCCTACCTCGAGGTCGGCAAGCCGAACAACGGCGGCACGAAGATCTTCTCGGTGGTCGGCGACGTCGAGCGCCCGGGCAACTTCGAGATCCCGATGGGCACGCCCTTCGCCACGCTGCTGGAGATGGCCGGCGGCGTGAAGGGCGGGGCGCTGAAGGCGGTGATCCCCGGCGGCTCGTCGGCCCCGGTGCTGCCGGCCCGGGTGATGATGGACCTGACGATGGACTACGACGCCATCGCCAAGGCCGGCTCGATGCTGGGCTCGGGCGCCGTCATCGTCATGAACGACAAGCGCTGCATGGTCAGGAGCCTGATGCGCCTGTCCTACTTCTACCAGCACGAGAGCTGCGGCCAGTGCACGCCGTGCCGCGAGGGCACCGGCTGGCTGTGGCGCCTGGTGGAACGCATCGAGACCGGGAAGGGGCGCGCCGAGGACCTGGCGCTGCTCGACTCCGTCGCGGACAACATCAAGGGCCGCACGATCTGCGCCCTCGGTGACGCGGCTGCCATGCCCGTGCAGGGCATGCTGAAGCACTTCCGCGACGAATTCGCCTGGCACGTCGAACACAAGACCTGCATGGTCTCCCAGCACGCCTAGGGCTCGCATGATCGAACTCGAACTCGACGGGAAAAAGGTCCAGGTCGCCGAAGGCAGCATGGTCATGCATGCCGCCGACGCGGCCGGCACCTACGTTCCCCACTTCTGCTACCACAAGAAGCTCTCGATCGCGGCCAACTGCCGCATGTGCCTGGTCGAGATCGAGAAGGCCCCGAAGCCGATGCCGGCCTGCGCGACCCCGGTCACGCAGGGCATGGTGGTGCGCACCAACAGCGAGAAGGCCGTCCGCGCCCAGAAGGGCGTGATGGAGTTCCTGCTGATCAACCACCCGCTGGACTGCCCGATCTGCGACCAGGGCGGCGAGTGCCAGCTGCAGGACCTGTCGATGGGCTACGGCGGCTTCGCCTCGCGCTACAGCGAGGAGAAGCGCGTCGTCTTCCACAAGGACGTCGGCCCGCTGCTGTCGATGGAGGAGATGTCGCGCTGCATCCACTGCACGCGCTGCGTGCGCTTCGGCCAGGAGATCGCCGGGGTCATGGAGCTCGGCATGGTCCACCGCGGCGAGCACAGCGAGATCACGACGATGCTGGGCAACACCGTCGACAGCGAGCTCTCGGGCAACATGATCGACCTCTGCCCGGTCGGCGCGATCACCAGCAAGCCCTTCCGCTACCAGGCCCGGACCTGGGAGCTGTCGCGCCGCAAGAGCGTCAGCCCGCACGACAGCACCGGCGCCAACCTGATCGTCCAGGTCAAGGCCAACAAGGTGCTGCGCGTCGTCCCGTTCGAGAACGAGGACGTCAACGAGTGCTGGATCGCCGACCGTGACCGCTTCAGCTACGACGCGCTGAACAGCCCGTCGCGCCTGACCCGGCCGATGATCAAGCAGGGCGGCCAGTGGCAGGCCGTGGACTGGAACACCGCGCTGGGCTACGTCGCCGACGGCCTGAAGCGCGTCATCGCCGAGTTCGGCCCGCAAGGCGTCGGCGCGCTCGGCAGCGCGCACTCCACCGTCGAGGAACTGCACCTGCTGGCCAAGCTCGTGCGCGGCCTGGGCAGCCAGAGCGTCGACTTCCGCACTCGCCACGCCGACTTCGCCAACGTCGCGCCGGCCGGCCACGCGCGCTGGCTGGGCCTGCCGATCGCCGCGCTGACGACGCTGGACACGGTGTTCGTCGTCGGCTCCTTCCTGCGCAAGGACCACCCGCTGTTCGCGCAGCGCATCCGCCAGGCGGCGCGCCACGGGGCACGCGTCCATTCGCTGTCGGCGTCGCGCGAAGACTGGGCGATGCCGCTGGCCGGCCACCTGGCGGCGCTGCCGTCGGGCTGGCATGGCGCGCTGGCCGAAGTCGCTGCCGCGGTCGCCGCCGCCAAGGGCGTCGCCTCGCCGGTCGAGGCCCAGCCGGGCGAAGCCGCGCAGGCTGTCGCCGCCGCGCTCGTCGCCGGCGAACACAAGGCCGTGCTGCTGGGCAACGCCGCCGCGCAACACCCGCAGGCCTCGGCGCTGCTGGCGCTGGCGCAGTGGATCGGCCAGCACACCGGCGCCGCCGTCGGCTACCTCGGCGAGGCGGCCAACACCGTCGGCGCCCAGCTCGTCGGCGCGCTGCCGGGCGAAGGCGGGTTCAACGCCGGCCAGATGCTGTCGCAGCCGATGAAGGCGCTGATCGCGCTGAACCTCGAGCCGGTGCTTGACGCCGCCGACGCCGCCGCCGCGCGTGCCGCGCTGGGTGGCTCGGGGCTCGTCGTCTCGCTGTCGCCGTTCGAGGACGCGATGGCCGACGTCGCCGACGTCATGCTGCCGATCGCGCCGTTCACCGAGACCGCCGGCAGCTTCGTCAACGCCGAAGGCCGGCTGCAGAGCTTCCAGGGCGTCGTGCGCCCGCTGGGCGACACGCGTCCGGCCTGGAAGGTGCTGCGCGTGCTCGGCAACCTGCTCGGACTGCCGGGCTTCGATCACGACAGCGCCGAGGCCGTGCGCGCCGAGGCGCTGGGCGACCCGGCCACGATCGCCGCGCGTCTGGACAACACGCCGGCCGCCGCCACCGGCTCGCCGGTCGCGCGCGACGGCGCGCTCGAGCGTGTCGCCGACGTGCCGATCTACGCCACCGACTCGCTGGTGCGCCGCTCGGCGCCGCTGCAGCGCAGCGCCGACGCGCGTGTGCCGCCGGTCGGCCTGCCGTCGTCGCTGTGGCGCCAGCTCGCTCTCGCCAAGGGCGACAAGGTGCTGGTCGCGCAGGGGCAGGGCGCTGCCGTGCTCGCCGCGCGTGAGGAGCCCTGGCTGGCCGACGGCGCCGTGCGCGTGGCCGCCGGCCACCCGGACACCGTCGCGCTGGGCGCGATGTTCGGCCCGATCACGGTGGAGAAGGCCTGACCATGCTGGACTCGCTGAACCAATACGGCACCGCCGCGCTCGGCCCCGGCGGCTGGCTGGTGGTCTGGACGCTGCTGAAGATCGTCGTCCTGGTGCTGCCGCTGATGGGCTGCGTCGCCTACCTGACGCTGTGGGAGCGCAAGGGCATCGGCTTCACGCAGATCCGCCTCGGCCCCAACCGCGTCGGCCCGGGCGGCCTGCTGCAGCCGATCGCCGACGCGGTCAAGCTGATCTTCAAGGAGATCATCCGTCCGTCCGCGGCGAGCAAGGGCCTGTTCTTCCTCGGCCCGATCATGACGATCACGCCGGCGCTGGCGGCCTGGGCGGTGATCCCGTTCGGCCCGGAGACGGTGCTGGCCAACGTCAACGCCGGCCTGCTGCTGCTGCTGGCGATCACCTCGATCGAGGTCTACGGCGTCATCATCGCCGGCTGGGCGTCGAACTCGAAGTACGCCTTCCTCGGCGCGCTGCGCGCGTCGGCGCAGATGGTCAGCTACGAGATCGCGATGGGTTTCGCGCTCGTCGTCGTGGTGATGGTCTCGGGCACGCTGAACCTCGGCGAGATCGTCGCCGCGCAGGGCCGCGGCCTGGGCGTGGACAACGGCGCCAACCTGCTGTCGTGGAACTGGCTGCCGCTGCTGCCGATCTTCTTCGTCTTCTTCATCGCCGGCCTGGCCGAGACCAACCGCGCGCCGTTCGACGTCGTCGAGGGCGAGTCCGAGATCGTCGCCGGCCACATGATCGAGTACTCGGGGATGTCGTTCGCGATGTTCTTCCTGGCCGAGTACGCGAACATGATCCTGGTGAGCACGATGACCGTCGTGCTGTTCCTCGGCGGCTGGCTGCCCCCGTTCGCCTTCCTCGACTTCCTCCCCGGCTGGTTCTGGCTGGTCGCCAAGGTCTTCGTCGTCGTGACGATGTTCCTGTGGGTGCGCGCGACGCTGCCGCGCTTCCGCTACGACCAGATCATGCGCCTGGGCTGGAAGGTCTTCATTCCGGTGACCCTGGTCTGGCTGGTCGTGATCGGCCTGTGGATCCAGTCGCCGTTCAACATCTGGAAGTGAGGTCGACGATGCCCAACGCCTCCGCCATCAAGGACGTGCTGTCGAGCTTCATGCTCGCCGAGATCTTCAAGGGCATGGCGCTGACCGGCAGGCACTTCCTGTCCAAGGCGATCACGATCCAGTATCCCGAGGAGAAGACGCCGCTTTCGCCGCGCTTTCGCGGCCTGCACGCGCTGCGCCGCTACGAGAACGGCGAGGAGCGCTGCATCGCCTGCAAGCTCTGCGAGGCGGTGTGCCCGGCGATGGCGATCACGATCGAGAGCGACGTGCGCGCCGACGGCACGCGCCGCACGACGCGCTACGACATCGACCTGACGAAGTGCATCTTCTGCGGCTTCTGCGAGGAGAGCTGCCCGGTCGACTCGATCGTCGAGACGCACATCTTCGAGTACCACGGCGAAAAGCGCGGCGACCTGTACTTCACGAAGGACATGCTGCTGGCCGTCGGTGACCGCTACGAGAAGGAAGTCGCGGCCAACCGCGAGGCGGACGCTCCCTACCGCTGAGAACATGAACACGACCACGGCGCTCTTCTATCTCTTCTCCGCGGTGCTGCTGTTCGCCGCGCTGCGCGTGATCACCGCGCGCAGCACGGTGCATGGCGTGCTCTACCTCGTGCTCGCCTTCTTCAACGCGGCCTGCATCTGGATGCTGCTGCAGGCCGAGTTCCTGGCCATCGTGCTGGTGCTGGTCTACGTCGGCGCAGTGATGGTGCTGTTCCTGTTCGTCGTCATGATGCTGGACATCAACAGCGAATCGGTGCGCACCGGCTTCTGGAAGCACTTCCCGCTGGCCGGCATGGTCGGCGCGGTCATCGCGCTGGAGATGTCGCTGGTGCTGCTGCGCGGCTTCCAGCCGGCGCAGGCGCCCGAGCTGACGGCGCAGGCGCTGGAGATGGGCAACACCCGGCTGCTGGGCATCGAGCTCTACACGCACTACCTGTACCCGCTGCAGCTGGCGGCCGTGCTGCTGCTGGTGGCCATCGTCGCCGCGATCGCGCTGACGCTGCGCCACCGCAAGGACAGCCGCCGCGTCGACCCGGCCATGGCGGTGCGCGTCAAGCGCGCCGACCGCGTGCGCCTGGTCAAGGTGCCCACGGTCAAGGCCGACGCCGCGACCGACAACAAGGAAGGCCAAGCATGAGCCTCGGACCGATCACGCTCGGCCACTACCTGTCGCTGGGCGCCATCCTGTTCGCGCTGTCGGTCATCGGCATCTTCATGAACCGGCGCAACCTGATCGTGCTGCTGATGGCCATCGAGCTGATGCTGCTGGCCGTCAACCTGAACTTCGTCGCCTTCTCGCACTACCTGGGCGACATGGCGGGCCAGATCTTCGTGTTCTTCATCCTGACCGTCGCCGCCGCCGAGTCGGCGATCGGCCTGGCGATCCTCGTCGTGCTGTTCCGCAACCGCGCGTCGATCAACGTCGAGGAACTCGACGAACTGAAGGGTTGACGACAGACATGGCAGCGACTCTCTCGCAAAACCTCCTGCTCGCCGTCCCGCTCGCGCCGCTGGTCGGTGCGCTCGTCGCGGGCCTGGCCGGCAAGGCGGTCGGCCGCCGCGGCGCGCACACGGTGACGATCCTCGGCGTGCTGATCTCGTTCATCTGCTCGGCCATCGTGCTGAAGGCCGTGGCGATGGACGGCGCACGCTTCGCCGGCACGATCTACGAATGGGCCGTCGTCGGCGGCCTGAGGATGGAAGTCGGCTTCCTCGTCGACGGCCTCACGGCGATGATGATGTGCGTCGTGACCTTCGTGTCGCTGATGGTGCACGTCTACACCATCGGCTACATGGAAGAGGACCCGGGCTACCAGCGCTTCTTCTCGTACATCTCGCTGTTCACCTTCTCGATGCTCATGCTGGTCATGAGCAACAACTTCCTGCAGCTGTTCTTCGGCTGGGAGGCGGTGGGCCTGGTGAGCTACCTGCTGATCGGCTTCTGGTTCAAGAAGCCGAGCGCGACCTTCGCCAACATGAAGGCCTTCCTGGTCAACCGGGTCGGCGACTTCGGCTTCATCCTGGGCATCGGCCTGATCGTCGCCTACGCCGGCACGCTGGACTACGCCGAGGCCTTCGCCAAGGGCCCGGAGCTGGCCGCGCTGAGCTTCCCCGGCCAGGACTGGATGCTGATCACCGTGATCTGCATCTGCCTGTTCATCGGCGCGATGGGCAAGAGCGCGCAGTTCCCGCTGCACGTCTGGCTGCCCGACTCGATGGAAGGCCCGACCCCGATCTCGGCGCTGATCCACGCCGCGACGATGGTCACCGCCGGCATCTTCATGGTGGCGCGCATGTCGCCGCTGTTCGAGCTGTCGGACACGGCGCTGAACTTCGTGCTCGTGATCGGTTCGATCACCGCGCTGTTCATGGGCTTCCTGGGCATCATCCAGAACGACATCAAGCGGGTCGTCGCCTACTCGACCCTGTCGCAGCTGGGCTACATGACGGTGGCGCTGGGCGTGTCGGCGTATTCGGTGGCGGTGTTCCACCTGATGACGCACGCGTTCTTCAAGGCGCTGCTGTTCCTGGCCGCGGGCTCGGTGATCATCGGCATGCACCATGACCAGGACATCCGCAACATGGGCGGCCTGCGCAAGTACATGCCCATCACCTGGATCACCGCGCTGCTGGGCTCGCTGGCGCTGATCGGCACGCCGCTGTTCTCGGGCTTCTACTCCAAGGACAGCATCATCGAGGCGGTGCACGCCAGCACCTTGCCGGGCGCCGGCTTCGCGCTGTTCGCGGTCACGGCCGGTGTCTTCGTCACCGCGTTCTACTCGTTCCGGATGTACTTCCTCGTCTTCCACGGCGAGGAGCGTTTCCGCCACAAGCCCTTCCCGCCGGAGGACGACCACGCGCATGGCGATGACCACGGCCATGGCCACGACGCCACGCCGCACGAGTCGCCCTGGGTCGTGACCGCGCCGCTGCTGCTGCTGGCGCTGCCCTCGGTCGTGATCGGCTTCATGACCATCGGCCCGATGCTCTACGGCGACTTCTTCGCCGGCGCGATCTTCGTCGACGCTGCGAAGCACCCGGCGATGGCCGAGCTGGCCGAGAAGTGGCACGGCGCGACCGCGATGGCGCTGCATGGCCTGCAGACCGCGCCGTTCTGGCTGGCGCTGGCCGGTGTCGTCACCGCCTGGGTCTTCTACCTGAAGGCACCGCAGATCCCGGCCGCGCTGGACCGCACGCTCAAGCCGCTGCGCACCGTGCTCGAGAACAAGTACTACATGGACTGGTTCAACGAGCACGTGCTGGCCGCCGGCGCGCGCCTGCTGGGCACCGGTCTGTGGAAGGGGGGCGACGTCGGCCTGATCGACGGCGCGATCGTCAACGGCTCGGCCAAGACGGTGGGCCTGCTCGCCGGCGTGCTGCGCCGCGTGCAGACCGGTCACCTGTACTGGTACGCGCTCGTCATGCTGCTGGGCATCTTCGGCTTCATGACCTGGCGCCTGTGGCCGTTCCTCGGCGGCCTGACGGGCTGACTCGCGACCGCAATAGAAGAGAGCAAAGAATGGGTCTTCTGAGTCTCGCGATCTGGATGCCGATCGCCTTCGGGATCTTGCTGCTGGCCGTTGGCCGCGACAGCAATCCCCACCTCGCGCGCTGGATCGCTCTCGTCGGCGCGGTCGCCAGCTTCCTGGTGACGATCCCGCTGATCACCGGCTTCGACGCCGGCACGGCGGCGCTGCAGTACCAGGAGCTCGTGCCCTGGATCGAGCGCTTCAACGTCAACTACCACCTCGGTGTCGACGGGCTGTCGGTGTGGTTCGTGCCGCTGACGGCCTTCATCACCGTCATCGTCGTCATCGCCGGCTGGCAGGTCATCACCGACCGCGTGCCGCTGTACCTGGGCGCGTTCCTGGTCCTGTCGGGCCTGATGGTCGGCGTGTTCTCGGCTGCCGACGGCCTGCTGTTCTACGTCTTCTTCGAGGCCACCCTGATCCCGATGTACATCATCATCGGCGTCTGGGGCGGCGCACGCCGGGTCTATGCGGCGTTCAAGTTCTTCCTCTACACGCTGCTGGGCTCGCTGCTGATGCTCGTCGCGGTGGTCTACCTGTACTACCAGTCGGGTGGCAGCTTCGAGATCCAGGACTGGCACAAGCTGCCGCTGACGCTGACCGCGCAGACGCTGCTGTTCGTCGCCTTCTTCGCCGCGTTCTCGGTGAAGGTGCCGATGTGGCCGGTGCACACCTGGCTGCCCGACGCCCACGTCGAGGCGCCGACCGGCGGCTCGGTGGTGCTGGCGGCGATCATGCTGAAGCTGGGCGCCTACGGCTTCCTGCGCTTCTCGCTGCCGATCGCGCCCGACGCGGCGCGCGAGTACGCCTGGGTGATCATCACGCTGTCGCTGATCGCCGTGGTCTACATCGGCCTCGTCGCGCTGGTGCAGCGCGACATGAAGAAGCTGGTGGCCTACTCGTCGATCGCCCACATGGGCTTCGTGACGCTGGGCTTCTTCATCTTCAACGAGCTCGGCGTCACCGGCGCGATCGTGCAGATGATCTCGCACGGTTTCGTCTCCGGCGCGATGTTCCTGTGCATCGGCGTGCTCTACGACCGCGTGCACAGCCGCGAGATCTCGGCCTATGGCGGCGTCGTCAACACGATGCCCAAGTTCGCGGCCTTCGCGGTGCTGTTCGCGATGGCCAACTGCGGCCTGCCGGGCACCGCCGGCTTCGTCGGCGAGTGGATGGTCATCCTCGGCGCCGTGAAGCACAACTTCTGGGTCGCCGGCCTGGCCGCCACGACGCTGATCTTCGGCGCCGCGTACACGCTGTGGATGGTCAAGCGCGTCTACTTCGGCCCGGTGGCCAACGACCACGTCAAGGAACTGCAGGACATCGACGCCCGCGAGTTCCTGATGCTGGCCCTGCTGGCCGCCGCGGTGCTGTGGATGGGCCTGTATCCCAAGCCCTTCACCGAGGTGATGGACGTGTCGGTGAGCGAACTGCTCAAGCACGTTGCCGTCTCGAAGCTGCCCTGACCCGAGCCACGCGATGCAGAACCTGAACCCGATGAACTGGCTCGCCCTCCAGCCCGAGATCTGGCTGCTGGCGGCGATCTGCGTGATCGCGATCGCCGATCTCTTCATCACCGACCCCGAGCGCCGGCCGACCTTCTGGCTGACCCAGCTCGCGGTGCTGGTGTTCTCCGGCATGCACTTCGCGGCCTTCAACGGCGGCGAGACCACCTACGCGATGGGCGGCCAGGTCGTCACCGACCCGATGGGCCACCTGCTGGCCTTCTTCGCCGGCATCGCGATGCTCGCCACCGTGGCCTACGCGCGGCCGACGCTGGCCTCGCGCGACATGCTCAAGGGCGAGTTCTACGTGCTCGCGCTGATGGTGCTGCTGGGCATCTCGGTGATGACCTCGGCCAACAGCTTCCTCGTCGTCTACCTCGGCCTGGAGCTGATGAGCCTGTCGCTGTACGCGCTGGCCGCGCTGCGCCGCGACCACGCCGTCGCCACCGAGGCGGCGATGAAGTACTTCGTGCTCGGCGCGCTGGCCAGCGGCTTCCTGCTCTACGGCCTGTCGATGATGTACGGCGCCACCGGCTCGCTGGAGATCCCGCGTGTCTTCGAGCAGATCGCGACCAACCCGAACATCAACCGCGAGGTGCTGGTCTTCGGCGTCGTGTTCGTCGTCGCCGGCGTCGCCTTCAAGCTCGGCGCGGCGCCGTTCCACATGTGGGTGCCCGACGTCTACCAGGGCGCGCCGACCTCGGTGACGCTGCTGATCGGCGGCGCGCCCAAGTTCGCCGCCTTCGCGATCACGATCCGCCTGCTCGTCGAGGGCATGCTGGGCCTGGCGGTCGACTGGCAGCAGATGTTCATCGTGCTGGCGGTGGCCTCGCTGGTCGTCGGCAACGTCGTCGCCATCGCGCAGACCAACCTGAAGCGCATGCTGGCGTACTCGACGATCGCGCAGATGGGCTTCATCCTGCTCGGCATGTCGGCCGGCGTCGTCAGCGGCAACACGCTGTCGGCCGGCAACGCCTACAGCTCGTCGATGTTCTACGTCGTCGCCTACGTGCTGACGACGCTGGGCACCTTCGGCCTGATCATGGTGCTGTCGCGCCAGGGCTTCGAGAGCGAGCAGATCGAGGACCTCGCCGGCCTCGGCCGCCGCAGCCCGTGGATCGCCGGCGTGATGAGCATCTTCATGTTCTCGCTGGCCGGTCTGCCGCCGATGGTCGGCTTCTACGCCAAGCTCGCGGTGCTGCAGGCGATGGTGTCGACCAACGTCGAGGCCTACGTCTGGCTGGCGGTGTTCGCGGTGATGATGTCGCTGATCGGCGCGTTCTACTACCTGCGTGTCGTGAAGGTCATGTACTTCGACGAGCCCAAGCTCGCCGGCCCGGTGGGCCAGACCGCCGGCGTCAACGCGCTGCTCGCCGTCAACGGCCTGGCGGTGCTGGTCTTCGGCCTGCTGCCCGGCGGCCTGATGGCGATGTGCCGCGACGCGATCGTGAAGGCGCTGTCCAGCTGAGCCTCTCCCGATGAGCGACGAAACCGACGACGTCCACCTGCGCGAACGCCGCACCGGCGGGCGCACGCTGCTCGAAGGCGGTTTCCTCGAGGTGCATCGCGACGAGGTCGTGCTGCCCGACGGCAGCGCGGCCACGCGCGAGTACATCCGCCACCCGGGCGCGGTGGCCGTCGTGCCGCTGCTCGACGACGGCCGCGTCGTGCTGGTGCGCCAGTACCGCTACCCGATCGCCCGCTCGATCGTCGAGTTCCCGGCGGGCAAACGTGATGCCGGCGAGGACACGCTCGAATGCGCCCGCCGCGAGCTGCTCGAGGAGACGGGCTACCGCGCCCGCGAATGGGCCTTCGCCTGCGAGATCCACAACGCCGCCGCCTATTCCAGCGAGAGCATCTGGATCTACTTCGCGCGCGGTCTGGTCGCCGGCGAGCAGCAGCTCGACGACGGCGAGTTCGTCGAGGTGATGAAGCTCACCGAAGCCGAGCTCGACGCGCTGGCGATGGGCGACGGCCTGCCCGACGTGAAGACCCGCGTCGGCCTGCACTGGCTGCAGCGCTGGCGCGCCGGCGCCTGGCCGCTGGCCTGGATCCCCGACCCGGAACACGGCCCCAGCGCCTGAGCCCGCGACGATGAAGGTGCTCGACCTGCGCTGCGCGAACGGCCACCGCTTCGAGGGCTGGTTCGCCTCCGACGACGAGTTCATGGACCAGAACGGCCGTGGCCTCGTCGAGTGCCCGATCTGCGGCGACCACGTCGTCACGCGGCTGCCGAGCGCGCCGCGCTTGAACCTGTCGGGTGCCAAGGAGCCGCCGCCCGAGCCGCCCAAGGCCCCGGCCACCGACGCCGACCTGCAGGCCGCCTGGCTGGGCGCCGTGCGCCAGCTGCTCGCCGACACCGAGGACGTCGGCGAGCGTTTCGCCGAGGAGGCGCGGCGCATCCACTACGGCGAGAGCGAGAACCGCGGCATCCGCGGCCAGACCACGCCCGAGGAACGCCAGGCGCTGAACGAGGAGGGCATCGAGGTGCTCTCGCTGCCGCTGCCGGCGGCGCTGAAGGGGCCGTTGCAGTAGGCGGCCGCCCGACCAGCGTCAGAGAACGCGGCCGGGGTTCAGCAGGTTCTGCGGGTCCAGCGCGCCCTTGATCGCGCGCATCATCGCCAGCGCCACCGGCGACTTGCGTTCGGCGAGCTCCTCGCGCTTCAGCTGCCCGATGCCGTGTTCGGCCGAGATCGAGCCGCCGCAGGCCGTCACCGCGTCGTAGACGATGCGGTTGACCGCCGGCTCCTGCTCGGCCAGGAAACGCTTGGCGTCGCCGCCTTCGGGCGCCTGCACGTTGTAGTGCAGGTTGCCGTCGCCGAGGTGGCCGAAACACACCAGCCGCACGCCCGGGATCGCCGCGGCCAGCGTGGCGTCGGTGGCGGCGCAGAAGCCGGGAATGGCCGACACCGGCAGCGCGATGTCGTGCTTGATGTTCAGCCCTTCCTCGGCCTGGGCCAGCGGGATCGACTCGCGCAAGTGCCACATCGCATGCGACTGCGCCAGGTTGGCGGCCACCGCGGCGTCGCCGACGATGCCGTCTTCCAGCGCCGCGCCCAGCAGGGCCTCGAAACGCTCCTGCGCGGCGGCCTCGCCGTCGGTGTCGCTCTGCTCCAGCAGCACCGTCCACGGCGCACCGGGCAGCGGCCGCGGCAGCGCCGGGAAGTGCTTGGCCACCAGTTCCAGCGCGAAGCGGCCCATGACCTCGAAGCCGGTCAGCCCGGCGCCCAGCCGCGTGCGCGCCAGGTTCAGCAGCGCGACACAGTCGTCCAGGCTGTCGCAGGCGGCGAGTGCGGTCGTCACCGCCGCCGGCTGCGGGAACAGCTTCAGCGTCGCCGCGGTGATGATGCCCAGCGTGCCTTCGCTGCCGACGAAGAGGTCGCGCAGGTCGTAGCCGGTGTTGTCCTTGCGCAGGCCCGACAGCCCGTCCCAGACCTCGCCGGCCGCGGTGACGACCTCGAGCCCCAGGCTCAGCTCGCGCGCGTTGCCGAAGCGCAGCACCTGGGTGCCGCCGGCGTTGGCCGCGAGGTTGCCGCCGATCGTGCAGCTGCCTTCGGCCGCCAGGCTCAGCGGGAACAGCAGGCCCTGCGCGGCGGCCGCCTCCTGCACCGCCTGCAGCACGCAGCCGGCTTCGGCGGTCAGCGTCAGGTTGGCGGCGTCGATCGTGCGGATGCGGTTCAGCCGCTGCAGGTTGAGCAGCACCTGCGTGCCGCTGGCGTCGGGCACGCCGCCGCCGACCAGGCCGGTGTTGCCACCCTGCGGCACGATGGCCACGCCGGCCGCGGCGCAGGCGCGCACGACGGCCGCCACCTCGGCGGTGCTGCCCGGGCGCACGACGGCCAGCGCGCGGCCGCGCCAGCGGCGGCGCCAGTCGAGTTCATAGGCCGTCAGGTCGCCGTCGGTCAGCACCTGGGCCGCGCCGACCACCTCGCGCAGCGTCTGCAGCAGCCCCACATTCATGCCGCCGCCTTCACGCCGCGCAGCCGGCGGCGCACGTACAGCGAGCAGAAGACGAAGAGCACGATGCACAGCACCAGCTCGACGACGGCCATCGCCTGGCCGGCGCCGTGTTCGCTGGTCGAGCGCACCAGCGCCTCGGTGACGTAGAGCCACAGCGCCATGCTGACCCAGCGGAAGGTGTAGAGCCGGTGGCGCAGCATGCCGGGGATGGCGGCCACCAGCGGCAGCACCTTCAGCGCCAGCGTGCCGCTGCCGGTGGGCGCGATCCACAGCTCCCAGGCCAGGCCCTGCACGATCAGGGCGATCAGCGAGGCCAGGGCCAGCGCGCGGGTCTGCCGCACGGCGGCATCGGGAACGGCGGGGACGTCGGGGACGGCGGGGGAAACCATGCTGGCATCATATCCAGCATGAATCGTCTCTCGGCCGCAGCGATCGGCCGCCGTTTGCGTGCCCGCTGGCACGAGGCCGCCGCCGCGCTGCGCCAGTGGCCCTGGCTGGACACGCTGCGCACGCTGCGCCAGCGTTTCCGCGAAGACCGCCTCGGCCTCACCGCCAGCAGCCTGACCTTCACGACGCTGATCGCGCTGGTGCCGCTGGTCACGGTGATGCTGGCCGTGTTCACCGCCTTCCCGATCTTCGCCAAGTTCCAGATCGCGCTGGAGAAGTACTTCCTGCAGTCGCTGGTGCCCGACACGATCGCGCGGCCGGTGATGCGTGCGCTGACGCAGTTCGCGTCGCAGGCCAACCGCGCCGGCTCGGTGGGCCTGCTGTTCCTCGGCGCCACCGCGCTGGCGCTGATGCTGACGATCGACCGCACGCTCAACGCCATCTGGCGCGTGCGCCAGCCGCGGCCGATCGCCCAGCGGGTGCTGGTCTACTGGGCGGCGCTGACGCTCGGGCCGCTGGTCGTCGGCGTCAGCCTGTCGATGACGTCCTACGCGCTGTCGGCCTCGCGCGGGCTGGTCGGCGTGCTGCCCGGCGGCGTCAGCGCGGCGCTCAACGTCGCCGAGTTCGCGCTGCTGGCCGCGGCGCTGGCGGGGCTGTTCCGCTACGTGCCCAACACGACGGTGCGCTGGCAGCACGCCTGGGCCGGCGCGCTGTTCGTCGCCGTGGCCTTCGAGTTCGCCAAGGAAGGGCTGGCCTGGTACGTCGACAAGGTGCCGATGTACTCCTCGGTCTACGGCGCCTTCGCGTCGCTGCCGATCCTGCTGCTGTGGATCTACCTCAGCTGGGTCATCGTGCTGCTCGGCGCGGTCATCGCGGCCTACGCACCCAGCCTGCAGATGCGTGTCGTGCGCCGGCCGCCGACGGCGGGCCACCGCTTCGAGCTGGCCCTCGTCGTGCTGGGCGAACTGGCCGCCGCGCGCCGCGGGGCCGGCCACGGGCTGTCGCTGCCGGCGCTTTCCGAGCGCCTGCGTGCCGACCCGCTGGAGCTCGAGCCGGTGCTGGAGCTGCTGGCCGGCCTGGACTGGGTCGCGCGGCTCGACGAAGGCGGCACCGCGCGCCACGTGCTGCTCTGCGACCCCGACACCACCGCGGCCCTGCCGCTGCTCGACGCGCTGCTGGTCGCCCCGGCCGCCGCCACCGCGCCGTTCCGCCGCCGCGCGCGGCTGGAGGCGCTGACGCTGGCCGAACTGCTCGGGTGAGCCGTGCCGTCGGAACACCGGGGTCAGGTCCAGCGGGACCTGACCCCATCTTTCGCGGCCCTTTCCCGAATCCACCGTTTCAAGTTCCGAACCCCGGCCCCTGATGAATCCCGACACCCTGCTGGCGCTCAGCGCCGTCGAGCAACGCGCACTGATCGGGCGCGGCGAGCTCTCTCCCGTCGAGTTGCTGGACGCCAGCATCGCGCGCATCGAAGCGCTGAACCCCGGCGTCAACGCCATCTGCGCCACCGACTTCGCGCGTGCCCGCGCCGCCGCCCGCGCCGCCGAGGCCGCGGGGGCGCGCGGCGAGCCGCTGCCGCTGCTGCACGGCCTGCCGCT
Organism: Rubrivivax sp. JA1055; assembly: GCF_020966565.1. NCBI lineage: Bacteria > Pseudomonadati > Pseudomonadota > Betaproteobacteria > Burkholderiales > Sphaerotilaceae > Rubrivivax > Rubrivivax sp. JA1055. The sequence continues at coordinate 329,472 of NZ_JAJKFP010000002.1, forward strand.
GGGCGTGAAGGACCTGCTCGACACCGCCGGCCTGCTGACGACCTGCGGCAACACCGCGATGCGCGGCTACGTCCCGCGCGAGGACCACGCGCTGGTCGCCCGGCTGCGCGCGGCCGGCGCCATCGTCGTCTGCAAGACCAACACGCCCGACCTGGGCGCCGGCGCGAACACGCGCAACGCCGTCTGGGGCGCGACCGGCAACCCCTTCGACCCGGCGTGCAGCGCCGGCGGCTCGTCGGGCGGCAGCGCCGTCGCGCTGGCCACCGGCATGGTGTCGCTGGCCACCGGCTCGGACACCGGCGGCTCGCTGCGCATCCCCGCCGCGTGGAGCGGCGTCGTCGGCATGCGGCCCAGCCCGGGCCTGGTCGCCGACCCGGCGCGCACGCTGGGCTGGTCGCCGCTGCCGGTGCTCGGGCCGATGGGGCGCTGCGTCGCCGACACCGCGCTGATGCTGTCGGCGATGGTCGGGCTGGACCGGCGCGACCCGCTGTCCGTCGAGGTCTCGCCGTCGGCCTTCTGGCCGCTGCCCGAGTGCGACCCGTCGACGCTGCGCGTGGGCTTCTGCGAGGACTTCGGCGGCCTGCCGCTGGACCCGGCGATCCGCCGCGTGCTGCGCGCACGCGTGGCGGCGCTGGCGCCGCAGGTCGCCCGTGTGGAGCCGGTCGAGCTGGACCTGGCCGACGCCGACCTGGCCTTCGACGTCGCGCGGGCCGAGGCCTTCGCCGCCGCGTTCGACGGCGTCGAGCCCGATCAGCTGGGCCCCAACCTGCGAGCCAACCTCGAGCTGGCGGGGGGCTGCACGCTCGCCGATCGGGCGCGTGCGCAGCGCGCGCAGACCCGCATCGCCCGGTCCTTCGCCGCGGCGCTGGAGCGCCTGGACCTGATCGTCGCTCCGGTGCTGCCGGTGTCGCCGCCGCCGTGGACGCAGCTCTACGTCGAGCGCGTCGACGGCCGCCGGCTCGACACCTACTACCGCTGGCTGGCCTGCTGTTACGGCGTGACGCTGGCCGCCCACCCGGCGCTGGCGCTGCCCGCCGGGCGCGACGAAGCCGGCATGCCGTTCGCGCTGCAGCTCGTCGGCCGTCGCCACGGCGACGCCACGCTGCTCGCCCAGGCCGCGGCGCTCGAACGTGTGCTCGCCGCCGACCCCGCCACCGCGCGCCCGCGCCCCGATCTTGCGCCGCTGGCCCGGCCGCGGCCCGAGCTGAAGGCCCTCGTCACCCACCCGCCGGTGCCCGAGGGCCTGCCCGGCAGCCCGGTCTTCGCGCCACCGGTCTGAGCCCCGCTTCCGACGGGGTCAGGTCTCGCTTTTGAACCCCCTCCCCGAAGGGACGCGCACTTCGGGGGGATGGCGCGGCGGCGGCAGGCCGCGTCACGGACGCTTCACGACGCCTGGATAGCGTGCCGCCCCATCACCTGAGGAGGGGCGTGATATGAACCAGCGTGTTTCGGCCGTCGCGGCGGCCATCGCAGCCTGGCTGGCGGCAGCGCCGGCCAGTGCCGGCGTCGTCATCAGCCAGGTCTACGGCGGCAACGGCAACGTCTTCGCCAACGACTACGTCGAGCTGTTCAACAACGGCCGCACGCCGGTGAGCCTGGACGGCTGGTCGGTCCAGTACGCCAGCGCCACCGGCACGGGCAGCTTCGCCGGCAACGGCGTGACGCTGCTCGGCGGCACGCTGCAGCCCGGCCGCTGGTATCTGGTGCAGCTGAGAGGCAGCAGCTCCGGCCCGACGCTGCCGGCGCCTGACGCCATCGGCAACACCGAGCTGTCGGCGAGCAACGGCAAGGTCGCGCTGCTGGACATCGCCACCGGCCTGGCCTGCAACGGCGGCTCCACCGCCTGCAGCGCCGAGCAGCAGGCGCACATCGTCGATCTCGTCGGCTACGGCAGCGCCAACTTCTACAAGGGCAGCGGCGCCGCGCCGGCGGCCAGCAGCAGCAGCGCGCTGCTGCGCAAGGCCGGCGGCTGCACCGACAGCGGCGACAACGCCAGCGACTTCGTCACCGGCACGCCGGCGCCGCGCAACAGCACCAGCGCGGCCACGGTCTGCAGCAACACGGGCGGCGGCGACGACACGGTGGCGTCGCGCCGCATCCCGGAGATCCAGGGCAGCGGCGAGCGCAGCCCCTTCGTCGGCCAGACGGTCAGGACCTCGGGTGTCGTCACCCGGCTGACGAACAACGGCTTCTTCCTGCAGGACGCCAGCGGCGACGGCGACACCGCCACCTCCGACGGCCTCTTCGTCTTCACCGGCAGCGCGCCGACGGTCTCCGCCGGCCAGCTGCTGCAGCTGACCGGCCAGGTCGCCGAGTTCGCCGCCGGCAGCGGCAGCGTCACCCAGCTGACGACGCCCAGCGCGATCACCCTGCTCGGCAGCGGCAGCATCACGCCGCTGCCGCTCGCGCTGCCGGTCGCCGGCGGGCTGGAGCGCTACGAAGGCATGCTGGTCACGCTGTCCGGCCCGCTGACGGTGGACCAGAACTACTTCCAGGCGCGTTACGGCCAGCTGACGCTGTCGGCCGGCGGCCGGCTGGAGACGCCGACCAACCGCCATCGCCCCGGCGCACAGGCCCAGGCGCTGGCCGCCGACAACGCCGCACGCCGCATCGTGCTGGACGACGGCAGCTCGGCACAGAACGTCAACCCGACGCCGTTCACCGGCCCCAACGGCGCGCTGCGCGCCGGCGACGTCATCGGCTCGATCACCGGTGTCATCGACTACGGCCTGTCGACCGCGACCAGCGGTGCCGGTGCGCCCAGCGACTACCGCATCCTGCCGCTGGACACGGGCGCATTGCGCTACACGACGGCCAACCCACGCCCGGTCGCGCCGCCCGCGGTCGGCGGCAACGTCAAGGTCGCCAGCTTCAACGTGCTGAACTACTTCACGACCTTCACCAACGGCGCCACCGCCGGCGGCCAGACCGGGCAGGGCTGCAGCCAGGGCGGCACGGTCTCGGCGTCCAACTGCCGCGGCGCCAACAGCCTGGCCGAGTTCCAGCGCCAGCGCGCCAAGATCGTCGAGGCGCTGGCTGCGCTGGACGCCGACGTCGTCGGGCTGATGGAGATCCAGAACAACGGCGTGGTCGCGGTGCAGAACCTCGTCGACGCGCTGAACCTGCGTGTCGGCTCGGGCACCTACGCTGCGCTGCCCGAGCCGGCGGCCGGCACCGGCAGCGACGCGATCAAGGTGGCGATGATCTACAAGCCTTCGCGCCTGACGCGTGTCGGCGCGCCGGCCAGCGACACTGCCGCGGTCAACAGCCGCCCGCCGCTGGCGCAGACCTTCGCGCCGGCCAACGGCGAACGTTTCACCGTCGTCGTCAACCACCTGAAGAGCAAGAGCAGCTGCCCGGCCGCCGGTGATGCCGACGCCCCCGGCAACGTCGACAGCGGTGACGGCCAGGGCTGCTGGAACGCGCTGCGTGTCGCCCAGGCCGAGCAGCTGCGCCGCTTCGTCGCCCAGCTGCAGGCCGCCAGCGGCAGCCACGACGTGCTGCTGGTCGGCGACTTCAACGCCTACGCCCAGGAAGACCCGGTCTACCAGTTCACCGGCAGCGGCTACGTCGACGAGGTCGGGCGCTTCGACGGCTTCGGCTACTCCTACGTCTTCGACGGCGCCGCCGGCCGCCTGGACCACGCGATCTCGACCGCCACGCTGTCGCCCAAGGTCAGCGGTGCGCGGCACTGGCACATCAACGCCGACGAGTCGGTGGCGCACGACTACAACCTGGAGTTCAAGCAGCCGGCCTGCGCCGCCTGCGCGCCCGACCCGTATGCGGCGACGCCGTACCGCTCGTCGGACCACGACCCGGTGCTCGTCGGCCTGAACCTGGTGAAGACGATCACCGCGGCACCGTCCAGCACCAGCGTCACCGGCACGCCGGGTGACGACCTCATCGTCAGCGGCGCCGGCCGGCGCACGCTGAGCGGCGGTGGCGGCCGCGACACCTTCGTCTTCAGCAGCGGCTTTGCCGGCGGCGCGACGATCACCGACTTCACGCCGGGTGATGACCGCATCTCGTTCGCCGAGCTGCTGCGCAGCCTGCGTGTGCCGTCCGCTGACCCGATCGGCCAGGGCTACCTCTTCTGCAGCGTCTCCGGCGCCGATGCGCTGCTGAGCATCGACCCGGATGCTGCCGGCCCCGCCGCGGCGCGCGCGATGGTGCTGGTCAAGGGCCGCACCTGCGCCGAGCTTCTCAAAGCCTCGAACTTCCTCTTCTGAACCTGGAGACCTGGATGACCCGCCAACTCTTGTCGGCCGCGGCGCTGGCCGCCACGCTGTTCGCCGGCCTGGCCGCCCCCGCGCAGGCCGCGCTCTATCGCATCGACGGCGCCGTCGACTACGGCCCGCTGGACGGCAGCACGATCAGCGGCAGCGTCGGCTTCGAGGATCCGGCGGCCGGGTACGACGGCAGCCTCGAACTGAACAGCTTCACGCTGGACTTCGCCGGCCACCGCTACACGCTGGACATGGCCGATGCCGACATCCTGCCGCTGGCCTGGTTCTCGGGCGGCAGCCTGCTCGGTGTGGACCTGTCGTTCGTCACCGGCGACCCGTTCGTGCAGCCGCTGCTGCAGCTCGTCGCCGGCTTCGGTTCGGCCAGCGAAGCCTACCTGGCTTACGACACCACCGGCGCCGGCACCGAAGGCCTCGGCAGCCTCGTGTTCACCGAGGTGACGCAGGACGTGCCCGAGCCGGCCGGTCCGGCGCTGGTGATGGCCGCGCTGGCCGCGGCGGCGCTGGCGCGCCGCCGTCGGCCTGCCTGAGCGGCGTCTACTTGCGCGCCGCGATCGCCTTCTCGGCGGCGTCGACCAGATCCGCGCCGATCTGCTTCTTCCACTTGTCGTAGACCGGGCGCGTGGCCTTCACGAAGGCCTCGCGTTCGGCCGGCGTCAGCTTGGTCACCGTGACGCCGAGCGCGCCGATCTCCTTGAGCAGCGGCTGGTCGGCCTCGACGACGCCCTTGCGCGCGATCGCGATCTGCTGCTTGCCGGCGTCGATGGCGGCCTGGCGCACGATGGCCTGGTCGGCCGGCGTCCAGCTCTTCCAGACGTCCTTGTTGACGACGAAGATCAGCGGGTCGGCGACGTAGCCCCAGAGCGTCAGATGCTTCTGGCCGACGGTGTGCAGCTTGGCCGCGGTGAAGATCGACAGCGGGTTCTCCTGGCCGTCGACGGCGCCCGAGGCCAGTGCCGGCTGGGCGTCGGCCCAGCTCATCTGCGTCGGGTTGGCGCCCAGCGCGGTGAAGGTGTCCAGGAACAGCGGCGAGCCGACGACGCGGATCTTCATGCCCTTCAGGTCGGCCGGCGTGTGGATCGGCTTCTTGCTGTTGCTGATCTCGCGCGTGCCGTTCTCGCCCCAGGCCAGCGGCAGCGCGCCGGCGCGGTCGATGGCCTGGAAGATCTGCTGGCCGACCGCGCCCTGCGTCAGCGCGTCCAGCGCCGCGTGGTCGGGCATCAGGAAGGGCATCGAGAACAGGTTCAGCTGCTTGACCTGCGGCGACCAGTTGATCGTCGAGCCGACCGCGAGGTCGATGACGCCTTGGCGGATCGCCGGGAACTCGCGCGTCTGGTCGCCGGCCACCAGCGAGGTGCCCGGATACAGCTTGATGTTGATGCGGCCCTGCGTGCGCTCGCGCACGAGATTCGCCCAGATCTCGCCGCCCTTGCCCCAGGGGAAGGCGGTGCCGAGCACCAGGCTCATGCGGTACTCGGCCTTGTAGCCGGGCGGCAGCGCGGTCTGGGCGCTGGCGACACCGGCGGCGGCCAGCGCGCAGGCGGCCAGCGTGAACTTCAGGAACGTTCGTTTCATCGTCGTCTTCTCCTCGGGACAGGGATCAATAACCCAGCTGCGCCGGCAGCCACAGCGCGAGCTGGGGCCACACGATCACCGCGACCATCACCATGAACATCGCCAGCAGCATCCAGCCGACCCAGCGCACGGTCTCCTCCATGCGCACGCCGGCGATGCGGCAGGACACCATCAGGTTCACCGCCAGCGGCGGCGTGAACTGGCCCAGCGCCACCTTCAGCGTCAGCAGCACGCCGAACCACACCGGATCCCACTGGTAGTGGTTCATGATCGGCTGCAGCAGCGGCACGAAGATCAGGAAGATCGAGACCCCGTCGAGGAACATCCCGACGACGATCAGCATCAGGATCAGCAGCGACAGCACGCCGTACTCGCCGAGCCCGGAGTTGACGATCGCGTTCGTCAGCGGGTCGATCACGCCCATCGTCGACAGCGAGTAGGCGAAGATGCCCGCCAGCGCGACGACGAACAGGATCACCGCCGACAGCTCGCCGGACTCGCGCAGGATCGGCGCCAGGTCGCGCAGCGCGATCGTGCGGTGGATGAAGACGCCGACGAACAGGCCGTAGAACACCGCGACGACGGCGGCCTCGGTCGGCGTGAACCAGCCGGCGCGCATGCCGCCGAGGATCAGCACCGGCGCGAACAGGCCCCAGCTCGCCTCGCGCAGGCTGGCCCAGAACGGCGGGCGCGGCAGCGTGGCCTCGGCGGCGCCCATGCCGTGTTTGCGCGCCAGCCACACCGCCGGCAGGATCAGCGCGATGCCGGCCAGGATGCCGGGCACCATGCCGGCGGCGAACAGCGCCGGCACCGAGGCGCCCGAGACCAGCACCGAGTAGACGATGAAGGCGACGCTGGGCGGGATCAGGATGTCGGTGGCCGCCGCGGCGCCGACGACGCTGGCCGAGAACGAGGCCGGGTAGCCGGCGCGCGCCATCGCCGCGATCATCACGCCGCCGACGGCCGCGGCGTTGGCCGGGCCCGAACCCGAGATGCCGCCGAGGAACATCGCGACGACGATCGCCACCAGCGGCAGCATGCCGGGGCCGCGGCCGACGATCGCGATGGCGAAGTTCACCAGCCGCAGCGCGACGCCGGAGCGGTCGAAGATCGAGCCGACGAGCACGAACATCGGGATCGCCAGCAGCGGGTACTTGCCCAGCCCGGCAAAGAAGTTCTGCGGCACCGCCAGCAGCCCGAACCACTGCGTGTCCAGGTTGGCCAGCGCGATCGCCGCGGTGCCGGCCAGCCCGAGCGCGACGCCGATCGGCACGCCCAGGAACATCAGCGCCAGGAAGCCGACGAAGAGCAGCGTCGGGATCATCGCCCGGCCTCCTCGTCGTCGTCACGCTCGCGGCCGCGGCGCACGAACAGCCCGAGCGCACGCCCGGCGATCACCACCGAGAGGATGGGCAGCCAGATCGAGTACCACCACTGCGGCACGCCGATGCCCGGCGAGGTCTCCTCCCACTGCACGTGGTCCCAGACGATGCGCGCCGACAGCACCGCCATGATCGCGAACAGCAGCGCCACCATCAGCGCGCCGAAACGCGCCAGCGCACGCTGGCGCCGCGGCGGCCCGGCGTCGGCGAAGACCTCGATGCGGATGTGCCGGTTGCGCGCCACCGCCGCCGAGCCGGCCACCAGCGCCAGCACGATCATCAGGAAGACCGAGATCTCCTCGGTCCAGGCGAAGGACTGGTCGCTGAAGTAACGCACCAGCACGTTGGCGAAGGTGATCAGCGCCAGCGCCGCCATCACGGCGACGGTGAGCCAGTCCTCGATCTTCAGCGGTACCGCCGTCTTTTCATCGGGCGTGGCAGGAGCGGGCGGCAGTTCGGAAGGCGAGGACATCGGGGGCGACGGCGCAGAAAGCGAAAGCCGGCGCGCGCCGGATGGCGCCGCCGGGGTGCACCGGGGACGCGAGCGCGGGGGTAGGCTCGCGGCGGCTCGCGGCGAGGGCCGCGGCCGTAGCGAAGACGGCGGGCCTGGTGCGGCCCGCGTGCGCCGCGGTGTCGCGGCGTCTTCGCTCCCGGTTCATCCGTCGTGGGGACGAGGCGCCATTGTAGGAGCCTGGGGCCGGCGCGCCGCCGGCGCCGGCTCAATCGAGCAGCGCGCGCAGTGCCGCGAGCACGCCGTCGGGCGCCTCGGCCATCAGCGAGTGGCCGCCGGGCAGCGTCGTCACGGTCGCGCGCAGCGCCTCGCCGAGTTCACGCGCCGCACGCGGCGGTGTCATCGAGTCGCGCCGGCCCAGCACCAGCGCCGCCGGGCAGCGCACGGCCGCCGCGGCCTGCAGGCCGCCGGCATAGGCGTCGCAGATCGCGAAGTCGTGCGCGAAGAGGTTCAGCCCGCCGGCTTCGGCCTGGCCCTGCATCCGGCGCATCAGCGCACGCTGGCCGCCGTGCAGCCAGGCGCCGGGTGCCGGGAACGAAGGTTTGGCGGCGATCGTCGACAGCGAGAAGGTGTTGACCAGGTCGATCGCCGCCTGCGGCGTCTCGCGTGCGGTCGCCAGCAGCGCCGGGCTGACCTTCATCGGGAACGCGGTGCCGATCAGGCCCAGTTGCGTGATGCGCTCGGGGGCGCGTGCCGCGGCCTCCAGCGCGATCAGCGAGCCCAGGCTGTGGCCGACGATGGCCGCGCGCTCGACGCCGGCGGCGTCGAGCAGCGCCAGCAGGCCGTCGGCGGCGGCTTCGACGCTGGCCGGCGGCGGCCCCTCGCTGCGGCCGTGGCCGGGCAGGTCGACGGCCAGCACCGAGCGGCCGTGGTGCGCGAACCAGCGCGCCAGCAGCGTCCAGACGCTGTGGTCGTTGAGCGCGCCGTGCACGAAGACGACGCAGGGCAGGGCGGGGTCGAACTCGACGCCGCCGGTGTAGGCGTACAGCGCGTGGCCGTTGACGACGAGCTTCATGCCGCACGCTCCGCGGCCTTCAGCGCCCGCTTCAGGTCCTCGATCAGGTCGGCCGGGTCTTCGAGCCCGATCGACAGCCGCACCGTGCCGGGGCCGATGCCGGCGGCGGCCAGCGCCGCGTCGTCCATGCGGAAATGCGTCGTCGACGCCGGGTGGATGACGAGCGAGCGGCAGTCGCCGACGTTGGCCAGGTGGGAGAAGATCTGCAGCGCCTCGATGAAGGCCTGGCCCTGGCGGCGGCTGCCGCGCAGGTCGACGCTGAACACCGAGCCGCAGCCGCGCGGCAGCAGGCGCTTCGCCAGTTCGTGGCTCGGGTGCCCCGGCAGATCGGGGTGTCGAACCCGTTCGACGAAGGGCTGGCCGGCCAGGAACTCGGCGACGCGGCGTGCGTTGTCGACGTGGCGCGCCATGCGCAGCGGCAGCGTCTCCAGCCCCTGCAGCACCAGCCACGCGGTGTGCGGGCTCATGCAGGCGCCGAAGTCGCGCAGGCCTTCGCGGCGCGCGCGCAGCAGGAAGGCGGCGACCGTGCTCTCCTCGCTGAAGACCATGCCGTGAAAGCCCGCGTAGGGCTCGGTCAGCTCGGGGAAACGCCCCGAGGCCTCCCAGTCGAAGCTGCCGCCGTCGACCAGCACGCCGCCGACGACGGTGCCGTGGCCGGACAGGAACTTGGTCGCCGAGTGGAAGACGAGGTCGGCACCGTGATCGAAGGGCCGGATCAGCCAGGGCGTGGTGAAGGTCGAGTCGACGAGCAGCGGCAGCCCGGCGTCGTGCGCGACGGCGGCCACCGCCGGGATGTCGAGCACGTCGAGCCCCGGGTTGCCCAGCGTCTCGCCGAACAGCAGCCGGGTGTTCGGCCGGATCGCTGCGCGCCAGGCGGCTACGTCGCCGGGATCGACGAAGCTCGTCTCGATGCCGAAACGCGGCAGCGTGTAAGCCAGCAGGTTGTGCGAGCCGCCATACAGCGCGCGCGAGGCGACGACATGGCTGCCGGCACCGGCAATCGTCGTGATCGCCAGGTGAAGCGCGGCCTGGCCGCTGGCCGTGGCGATCGCGCCGACGCCGCCTTCGAGCGCCGCCATGCGCTCCTCGAAGACCGCCGTCGTCGGGTTGCTGATGCGGCTGTAGACGTGGCCCGAACGTTCCTGGTCGAAGAGCGCGGCGGCACCTTCGGCGCTGTCGAAGACGAAGCTCGTCGTCAGGTGGATCGGCACCGCGCGGGCGCCGGTGGCGGGGTCGGGTGCGGCGCCGGCATGCAGCGCCAGCGTGTCGAAACCAGGGTCGGCGGGACCGGCCATGACGGACCTTCCACAGGGGGGATGGCGCCGGATTGTGGGCTATATTGCCCGCATGAAAGTCACCGACATCCTGCGCGTCAAGGGCAACACGACGTACACGGTTTCGCCGGACCAGCTGCTCGCCGAGGCGATGAAATCGATGTCCGAGTTCGACGTCGGTTCGCTGGTCGTGATGGAGCACGGCGACCTCGTCGGCATGCTGACCTTCCGCGAGGTGATCTCGGCGGTCGTCGAATGCCACGGCAACGTCGGCACGCGCCACGTTCGCTCGGTGATGGACGACGCGCCGCTGACCTGCACGCCCGAGACCAACATCGACGAGGTGCGCCGCATGATGCTGCTGCGCCACGCGCGCTACATGCCGGTGCTCGACCACGGCACGCTGATGGGCGTGATCTCGTTCTACGACGTCGCCAAGTCGGTGGTCGACGCGCAGGACTTCGAGAACCGCATGCTGAAGGCCTACATCAAGGACTGGCCCGAGGAAGACACGCCGGCGCAGCCGGCGGCCTGAGCGGCCGGCCGGGGGCCGCCGCATAGAATCCGCTGCCCCCAACGCAGCGTTCCCATGTCCGGCAGCACCCTCGGCGAACTCTTTCGCGTCACCAACTTCGGCGAGAGCCACGGCCCGGCGATCGGCTGCGTCATCGACGGCTGCCCGCCCGGCCTGGAACTGTCGGAAGCCGACATCCAGCCCGAGCTCGACCGCCGCCGCCCGGGCACCAGCCGCCACGTCACGCAGCGCCAGGAAGCCGACCGGGTGCAGATCCTGTCGGGCGTCTACGAAGGCCGCACCACCGGCACGCCGATCGCGCTGCTGATCCCCAACACCGACCAGCGCAGCAAGGACTACGGCAACCTGCTGGACACCTTCCGCCCCGGGCATGCCGACTACGCCTATTGGCGCAAGTACGGCCTGCGCGACCCGCGCGGCGGCGGCCGCTCGTCGGCACGCACGACGGCGCCGACGGTGGCCGCCGGCGCCGTCGCGCGCAAGTGGCTGAAGGAACGCCACGGCTGCACGTTCACCGGCTGGATGAGCGCGCTCGGCGAGATCGAGATCCCGTTCGAGGACGAGCGCCACATCGGCGCCAACGACTTCTTCGCCGCCAACACCCGCGACATCCCGCGCCTGGAGGCCTACATGGACGCGCTGCGCAAGGCCGGCGACTCCTGCGGCGCGCGCATCGAGGTCCGTGCGCGCGGCGTGCCGGCCGGCCTGGGCGAGCCGCTGTACGACCGCCTGGACGCCGACATCGCGCACGCGATGATGGGCCTCAACGCCGTCAAGGGCGTCGAGATCGGCGCCGGCTTCGCCTGCGTCGCCCAGCGCGGCAGCGAACACGGCGACGAGCTGACGCCCGAAGGTTTCGCCAGCAACCACGCCGGCGGCGTGCTCGGCGGCATCTCGACCGGGCAGGAGATCGTCGTGCGCCTGGCGATCAAGCCGACGAGCTCGATCCGCATCGCACGCGCCTCGATCGACCGTGCCGGCCAGCCGACGACGGTCGAGACCCACGGCCGCCACGACCCCTGCGTCGGCATCCGCGCGACGCCGATCGCCGAGGCGCTGCTGGCGCTGGTGGTGATGGACCACGTGCTGCGCCAGCGTGCGCAGTGCGGCGACGTCGAGCTGCCGATCCCGCCGATCCCCGCGGCCCGGCCGGCCGGCGCTTGAACCCCGCGCCCACCGGGCTGCGCGCCTTCGGCGCGGTCTGGTTCGTCTATTTCGCCGGCATCGCGCTGTTCAACCCCTACGCGCCGCTGTGGTTCAAGGAGCTGGGCTTCTCGACGCTGCTGATCGGCGCCGTGGCCTCGCTGCAGAGCTGGACACGCGTCGTCGCGCCCTACGGCTGGGGCTGGTGGGCCGACCACGGCGCCTCGCGCGTGCGGCTGATCCGCCTGGCGGCGGCTGCGGCGCTGGTGGCCGCCAGCGGCTTTCTCTTCGTGCGTGGCGAATGGGCGGTGGCGGCCTGCACCGCGCTGCTGTTCCTGGCCAACGGCGCCATCGTGCCGCTGTCCGAGTCGGCGCTGGCCTCGCGGCTCAGCGCCACCGGCGGCTTCGACGCGCGGCGCTACGGCCGCGTGCGCGTCTGGGGCTCGATCGGCTTCGTGGTCTCGGTCGTCGCCGCCGGCGCGCTGCTGCAGCGTGCCGGCATCTCGCTGTTCCCGGTGCTGCTGTGCCTGCTGTACGCGCTGCTGCTGGCGGTCGCGATGCGCCTGCCCGAGCCCGGGGCCAAGGCCGCCGGCGCAGCGCTGCCGCCGCCGGTGCTGCCGGTGCTGCGCCGGCCCGCGGTGGCCTGGTTCTTCGCCTCGGTGGCGTTGACGGTGCTGGGGCACACCGCGCTCTATGCCTTCTTCTCGCTGCTGCTGGACGCGCGCGGCTACCCGAAGTCGGCGGTCGGCGCGCTGTGGGCGGTGTCGGTGGCCGTCGAGATCGTCTTCTTCTGGTTCCAGGGCCAGGCGCTGGCGCGTTTCGACGCCTACCGCTGGCTGCAGTGGGCCGGGCTGGCGTCGGCGGCGCGTTTCGCGATGACGGCCGCGGCCGAGGGCTCGACGGCGCTGCTGGTGGCCGCGCAGCTGCTGCACGCGCTGACCTTCGCTGCCCACCACGCCGCCAGCATCGTGCTGGTGAGCCGTCACTTCCCCGGCGCGCTGCGCACCCGAGGCCAGGCGCTGTACTCGGTGCTGGGCTACGGCGTGCCGGGCGTCTGCGGTGGCCTGGCCGGCGGCTGGGTCGCCGAGCACCACGGCCTGCCGGCGGTGTTCTGGCTGGCCGCCGTCGCCGGCCTGGGCGGTGCGGCCGCCGCGGCGCGTGCCGCGCGCCACGACCGCGTGGCGCACGAAACCGCTTCAGCCGGCGCACCCAACGGCCGATAAACGCCGTGGCGCAGTCCGCGCCGGCCGCGACTTTCCCTCCCCCCCGCCCCTGATGGACACCAGCCCGTCGACGACGCCTGGCAGCGTTGACCGAGCGCACCGCCGCATCCGCTATGCGTTGTGGTTCACGTTCGCGACGCTGGTGGCGCTGGCCGGCTTCCAGTCCTGGTACAACGGCCGGCTCGAGCGCGTGCGTGCGCTGGATGCCGAGCTGATCGGCCTGGCCGGCGCGCAGCGCGGCTTTTGCCAGCAGGTCGGCCGCCTGGCGGCGATGGTCGCCGGCGGCGGCATGACGGGGACCGTGGACACGGCGCTGCTGTCCGAGGCGATCGACCGGTCGCGCAGCACCGAGTTGCGCATCGAGGCGCTGCTGGCGGCGCAGCAGACGCTCTCATGGCACGACGAGGACGAGGTCGCCACCGCGCTGGCGCGCTGGCACGTGGTGCGCGAGCGCCTCTGGTATCGCGCCGACACGCTGGACTGGCACCTCGCGCGCCGTGATGCGGACAACGCGACCCGGGTCGCCGAGACCCTGCAGGAGGAGGTGGAGCCTGCGCTCGCCGGCGCCGACCTGCTGTACCGCCGCCTGCACGAGGCCTCGCTGGAGCGCAGCGCGCGCCAGTCCAGCGTGCTGCAGTGGGGCGTGGGCATGACGCTGCTGGTGCTGGCGGCCGTCGTGCTGCTGGTCGCGGCGCCGACGATGCGCGCGCTGCGCGAGCAGTTGCAGCGCCTGGCGGTGCAGACACGCGAGCTCAAGCGCCTGGCGCTGGTGGTCTCGCGCACCGACAACGTGGTCGTCGTCACCGACCCCGGCGGCCGCATCGAGTGGGTCAACGACGCCTTCACGCGCATCACCGGCTGGTCGGCCGACGAGGTGCGCGGCCGGGCCGTCGACGGCGCGCTGCACAGCCCGCGCAACGCCTCGGCCGACGTGGCGCCGTTCCACGAGGCGCTGCGCAGCCAGCGCCCGGCGCGCTTCGAGGTGCTGACGCGCCGCAAACACGGCGGCGAGGTCTGGTTCGCCATCGACATGCAGCCGCTGTTCGACGAGGACAGCAGCCACCGCGGTTTCGTCTCGCTGGCCACCGACGTCACCGCGCGGCGCGAGCTCGGCGAGCGGCTGCGCCTGGCCGCCAGCACCGACGCGCTGACCGGCCTGCCCAACCGCGCCGCCGCGATCCAGCGCCTGGAGCGGGCGATCGACCATGCGCGGCGCAACCCGGGCTACGGCTTCGCGCTGCTGTTCATGGATTTCGACCGCTTCAAGCAGATCAACGACACGCTGGGCCACAGCGAAGGCGACGAGCTGCTCAAGCAGATGGCGCGGCGCATCGAGCTGGCGCTGCGCCCGGGCGACGCGGTTGCGCGGGCCGGCGGCGAGCACACCGCAGCGCGCCTGGGCGGCGACGAGTTCATCGTCGTGCTCGACGGCGTCTGCCGTGTCGAGGACGCGCGGGCGATCACCGACCGCCTGCTGCGCGACCTGGCCGAGCCGTACACGATCAACGGCCGCTGGGTGCAGTCCAGCGTCAGCATCGGCGTCGTCGTTGCCGCGGCGGGTGCCGAGTCGCGCACGCCCGACGACCTGCTGCGCGACGCCGACACCGCGATGTACGAGGCCAAGCGCGCCGGGCGCGACTGCTGCATGGTCTTCGACCCGGCGATGCACGAGCGTGTCAGCCAGCAGCTGCAGATCGAGAACGACCTGCGCCGCGCGCTGCCCGAGGGCGAGCTCTTCGTCGTCTACCAGCCCATCGTCGCGCTGCCCGGTGGCCGCGCCACCGGCGTCGAGGCGCTGGTGCGCTGGCGCCACCCGACACGCGGCGTGCTGACGCCGGGCGGCTTCATCGGCGTCGCCGAGGAGGTGGGGCTGATCGACGCCATCGGCGAGCACGTGCTGCGCGAGAGCTGCGCCTGCTTCGCCGACTGGCGCGCGCGCCTGGGCTCGCGCGCGCCGCGCCAGCTCAACGTCAACCTGTCGCGCGCCCAGCTGCGCTCGCCGGCGCTGCCCGAGCTCGTCGGCGCGATCCTGGCCGAGCACGGCCTGCCGCCGCAGGTGCTGCAGTTGGAGGTCACCGAGTCGCTGGCGGCGCAGGACGAGGTCGTGCAGGCGACGCTGCGCCAGCTCAAGCAGCTCGGCGTGCGGCTGGCGCTCGACGACTTCGGCACCGGCTACTCCTCGCTGGCCTGCCTGCATCTGCTGCCGGTGGACACGGTGAAGATCGACCGCAGCTTCATCGCCCACGCCGAGACCATCGAGTACCACCGCGTGCTGATCGAGGCGACGATCCGCGTCGCCCAGTCGCTGGACATGGCGACCGTCGCCGAGGGCATCGAGACCGCCGGCCAGGCGGCGCTGATGACACGCCTGCGCTGCGACTACGGCCAGGGCTGGCTGTACGGCCGGCCGCTGGAGGCCGCCGCGCTCGAGCGCCGCATCGCCGAGACCCACGCCGCCTGAGCGCTGCCGTCTGTCGCCGTGTCCGGCAGCTGATGCCGCCGCCGCTGCGCTTCGTCGCAGCGCCGCCAGGGTGATCGGCGGTCTTTCTACACTGCAGGCCGCCGTCTCCCGAGGACGGCCAGGAGGCATTCGATGAGAACGAGAACCTGGGTGTCGGCCGCCGTCGTGCTGGCACTCGCCGGTGGCGCTGCCGCCGTCTGGATGAAGGGCGCCGGCAACGGCGCCGCCAAGGAGGCGCCTGCCGGCCCGCCGCCGCTGAAGTTCGTCGCCCGCGAGGTCACCCTGCCGCAGCGCACGACGATGCCCGAGCGCGTGGAGTTTTCCGGCCCGCTGGTCGCGCCTCAGACGGCCATCGTGCGCGCCAAGGCCGCCGGCACGCTGCTGGCGCTGGACGTCGCCGAGGGCAGCCGCGTCAAGGCCGGCCAGGTGCTGGGCCGCATGGACCTGTCCGAGCTGGCCAGCCGCGTCGCCGAGCGCGACGCCCAGCTCGCCGCCGCCAAGGCCACGCTGGTGCAGGCCGAGCGCACGCACGAGTCCAACGAACGGCTGGCGCAGCAGAAGTTCATCTCGCCGATCGCGCTGGAGAACTCGCGTGCCGCGCTGGAGACGGCTCGCGGCGCCTACGACGCCGCCGCCGCGGCGCGCGACACGGTGCGCACGACGATGCGCGAGGCGGCGCTGGTGGCGCCGATCGCGGGCATCGTCGCCAAGCGCCATGTGGTGCCGGGCGAGAAGCTGGCCGAGGAGCAGCAGCTGCTGACGATCGTCGACATCCGCGAGCTCGAGCTCGCCGGCAGCGTCGGCACGCACGAGGTCGGCAAGCTGACGCCTGGCATGACGGCCGAAGTGCGCGTCGAGGGCCTGGCCGAGCCGTTCCGCGGCCGCCTGGCGCGCATCGCCCCGGCGGCCGAGTCCGGCACGCGTTCGATCGGCGTGACGATCGCGCTGGACAACCCCGGCGAGCGCCTGCGCGCCGGCCAGTACGCCGTCGCCGCGGTGACGCTGAAGGACGCCGGCGAACGGCTGACGCTGCCGGTCGACGCGGTCTCGCGTGTCGGTGGCCAGGACCACGTCTGGGTCATCGAGGACGGCGTGCTGGCGCGCCGCGCGGTCAAGCTCGGCCGCCGCGACGACGCGGCCGGCCGCGTCGAGCTGCTGTCGGGCGTGCCCGAGAAGGCCACCGTGCTGGCGCTGCGCTTCGACAACCTGCGCGAGGGCGCCAAGGCGCAGGTCTCGCCGGCCGGCAGCGCCGGGTCGGTGGCGTCCGCGGCGTCGGCGGCCTCGTCACCGCGCGTGGAGTGAAGCATGTGGATCACCCGCGTCTCGATCCGCAACCCCGTCTTCGCGACCATGGTCATGGTCGCGCTGTGCGTGCTGGGCGTCTTTTCCTACATGCGGCTGGGTGTCGAGCAGATGCCCGACATCGCGCTGCCCGGGGCCTACGTCGAGGTGTCGTACCCGGGCGCTTCGCCCGAGGCCGTCGAGCGTGAGATCACCAAGCCGCTGGAGGAGTCGGTCAACGGCATCGCCGGCGTCAAGCGCCTGACCTCGCGCAGCTTCGAGGGCCGCAGCCAGACCAGCATCGAGTTCACGCTGGACACCGACATGGGCCGCGCGATGCAGGACGTGCGCGACCGCGTCGCCGCGGCGCAGGCACGTTTCCCCGACGACGCCAAGCCGCCGCTGATCAACCGCTTCGACAACGAGAACTCGCAGCCGGTCGTCGCGCTGGCGCTGCTGTCGGACACGCGCAGCCAGCGCGAGCTGTCGATCATCGCCGACCAGGTGGTGAGCCGCCGGCTGCAGCGTGTCGACGGTGTCGCCCGCGTCGACGTCAGCGGCCTGGCGCTGCGCGAGGTGCGCATCGACCTCGACCCCGAACGCCTGCGCGCCTACGCGGTGACGCCGGCCGAGGTGGCCAAGGCGCTGGACGAGGCCAATGCCGACGAGCCGGTGGGCCTGCTCAGCAACGAGCGCGCCGACGCCATCCTGCGGGTCGAGGGCCGCGTGCGCGACCCGCGCGAGTTCGAGAACACCATCGTCGCGCACCGCAACGGCCTGCCGCTGCGCCTGGGTGACCTGGGCCGGCTGGTCGAGCGCGAGCGCGAGCCCGACTCGTTCGCCCGGCTCAACGGCCGCACGGCGATCAACTTCAACGTCTTCAAGCAGCAGGACGCGAACATCGTCGCCACCGGCGAGAAGGTCAAGGAGGCGATGGACGAGCTCGGCCGCACGCTGCCGCCGGACACCCAGATCGAGCTCGTCTACGCCGCCAGCGACTGGGTCAAGGGCTCGCTCGTCGGTCTGCGCCACACGCTGATCGAAGGCGCGCTGCTGACGGTGGCCATCGTCTTCCTGTTCCTGCACTCGTGGCGCAGCACGGTCATCACCGGGCTGACGCTGCCGATCGCGGTGATCTCCAGCTTCATCGCCGTGCACGCCTTCGGCTTCACGCTGAACTTCATGACGATGATGGCCTTGTCGCTGTGCATCGGCCTGCTGATCGACGACGCGATCGTCGTGCGCGAGAACATCGTGCGCCACGTGCACATGGGCAAGGACCACTACACCGCCGCCGACGAAGGCACGCGCGAGATCGGCCTGGCGGTGATGGCGACGACCTTCGCGATCTGCGCGGTGTTCGTGCCGGTGGCCTTCATGGGCGGGATCATCGGCAAGTTCTTCTACCCCTTCGGCATCACCGTCGTCGTCGCGGTGCTGGTCAGCCTGTTCGTCAGCTTCACGCTCGACCCGATGCTGTCCAGCGTCTGGCGCGACCCGCCGTCGGCGCGCCTGGCGCGGCTGCCGGTCATCGGCGCGATGCTGCGCGGCGTCGACCGCGGCATGGACGGGCTGCACACGGTCTACGAGCGCCTGATCCGCTGGGCCTTCGGCCCCAAGCGCTGGCGCCTGTTCGGCGTGCCGGCCTTCGCCCGGCCTTTCGGCGCCGACGGCCGGCGCGACCGCAGCCAGCGCCGCCGCTGGCGCTGGGCGACGCTGACGCCGCGCGGCGTCGTGATGGCCACCGGCGGCGCGAGCTTCGTCGCCGCGCTGATGCTGGCGCCGCTGGTCGGCTCGGAGTTCGTGCCGCAGACCGACCAGGGCTTCACGCAGCTGTCGATCCGCATGCCGGTGGGCTCCAGCCTGGAGCGCAGCGACGCCAAGGTGCGCCAGGTCGAGGAGATCGTCGCCTCGTTCCCCGAGGTCAAGAACGTCGCCACCAGCGTCGGCGGCCAGGGGGCGGGGCTTTCGACCGGGCGCAACCAGGCGGTGCTGAACATCGGCCTCGTCGACCGCCGCGAACGTGACCGCACGCAGAAGCAGGTCGAGGACGCGATCCGCGAGCGCATCGCGGCGATCCCGGGCATCGAGACCTCGGTCGGCTTCGACCGCCCGATCTACGTCGCCATCCTCGGCAGCGACCCCGAAGGCCTGGCGCGTGTGGCCAGCGACTTCGCCGAGAAGGTGAAGAAGATCCCCGGCATCGCCGACGTCGAGCTGTCGGTCAAGCCCGGCGTGCCGGCCTATGCGGTGCGGCTGCTGCCGGCGGCGGTGCGCGAGCTCGGCCTGACCGCGCCGCAGCTGGCGTCGAGCCTGCGCGCCTACGTCAACGGCGAGGTCGCGACCTACTGGACGACGCCCGACGGCGAGCAGGTCGAGGTGCTGCTGCGCCTGCCGCAGGACGCGCGCCAGGAGCTCGAGCAGATGCGCAAGCTGCCGGTGGCCTTCGCCAAGGACGGCACGCCGATCCCGCTGGACGCGGTGGCCTCGATCGAGTCGGTGGTCAACCCGGAAGTCATCCGGCGCCAGAACCTGCAGCGCCGCGAGGCGATCTTCGCCGGGGTGCAGGGGCGCCCGGCCGGCGACGTCGGCGCCGACGTGCAGAAGCTGATCGCCGAGACCTCGCTGCCGCCGGGTTTCACCTTCGACGTCGGCGGCCAGACCAAGGACCAGAACGAGGCCTTCACGGCGATGCTCGGCGCGATGGCGCTGGCGGTGATCTTCATCTACATCGTGCTGGCCAGCCAGTTCGGCAGCTTCGTGCAGCCGGTGGCGATCATGGCCTCGCTGCCGCTGTCGCTGATCGGCGTGATGATCGCGCTGCTGGTCTCGGGCTCGACGCTCAACGTCTTCTCGATGATCGGCCTGGTGATGCTGATGGGCCTGGTGACGAAGAACGCGATCCTGCTCGTCGATTTCGCCAACCACGCCCGGCGCGACGGCGCCAGCGTGCCCGAGGCGCTGCTGCAGGCCGGGCTGACGCGCATGCGGCCGATCGTCATGACGACCGCGGCGATGGTCTTCGGCATGCTGCCGCTGGCGATGGCGCTCAACGACGGCGGCGAGATCCAGGCGCCGATGGGCCGCGCGATCATCGGCGGCGTCATCACCTCGACGCTGCTGACGCTGGTCGTCGTGCCGGTGCTCTACAGCTACCTGGTGCGTGATCGCAAGCCGAAACCGGCGCCGGCGGCCGAGCCCGGCGGCGGGGTGCTGCCGGCAGGGGCCAGCGCGGATCGCGACTGAGGCTGCAACGTTGAACGAGAAGGCCGCCCGAGGGCGGCCTTCTTTTTGGGGCCTCGTGGGCGGCGGCACAGGGCGCATGCTCGCCCCGCAACCAGACGACGGGTGTCGTCGAACCGATCAGCTTTCTGCAGAAAGCTACCCGTAACGGGTATGATTTGGAGCCCGCGATGTCCCAGATCTTCAAGCGCAAGGACTTCGCACGATGGCAGGCGGCAGAGAAGCTGCCCGACTCTGCCTTGTGCAAGGCCGTGCAGGAGATGGAAAGCGGACTGATCGACGCCGATCTGGGTGGCGGTCTCTACAAGAAGCGAGTGGCTCGCCAGGGCGCGGGCAAGAGCGGCGGCTGCAGGACGCTGCTGTCGGCCCGGATCGGCGGGCGTTATGTGTTCCTGCACGGCTTTTCCAAGAGCGACAAGGCGAACATCACTCAGGACGAGAAGTCGGCGCTGCGGTTTGCCGGTCGGGTGTTTCTCGAGTTGTCGGCCGAAGCCTTGTCGAAGGCCCTGCGAACGGGCGTGCTGCTGGAGGTGCATGGTGAGCAAGATCGTTGAGTCCCTGCGTGATGACCTGGCGGCGCTCCATGAAGCGGGCGCGATCAGCAAGCTCACGATGCGCGAGTTCGACGCGATCTGTCCTCCGCCCGTCAGGCCTTTCGACGCCGCCGACATCAAGCGCCTGCGTGAAGCCTTGAACGTCAGCCAGCCGGTCTTCGCGCTGCACCTGCACACCACGGCGTCGACGGTGCGCAAGTGGGAACAAGGCGAGACCCGTCCGGCCGGGCCGGCGCTGAAGCTGCTGAACCTCATCGCCGACAAGGGCCTGCAGGCCATCAGCTGACGGCTGCAAGCCGCTGATCGCGGCCGTCCGGACGTGAGCGGCGCTCAGCCGATGCGCTTCTCGCTCGCCGCGTCGAACAGGTGCGCGTGTTCGGCCGCCCAGTGCAGATGCACCGTGCCGCCGACCTGGCCTTCGGCGGTGCCGGGCAGGCGCGCGGTCAGCTTGCCCGCCACGGTGTTGGCGGTCATGTAGGTCTCGGGGCCGGTCGGCTCGACGATGACGAGTTCGCCCGGCAGGCCTTCGGCGCCCAGGCAGACGTTCTCGGGCCGCAGGCCGTAGATGACCTCGCCGCTGCCGCCGGCCAGCGCCTGGCGTTGCGCGGCGCTGAGCGGCAGCGCGTGGCCGGCCGCCGTCAGGCCGCCGTCGGCGCTGCGCTGGGCGAGGATCATGTTCATCGCCGGCGAGCCGATGAATTCGGCGACGAAACGTGTCGCCGGCCGGGTGTAGATCTCGTGCGGCGAACCCAGCTGCTGCACGGCGCCGTCCTTCATCACCGCGATGTGGTCGCCCAGCGTCAT
Organism: Rubrivivax sp. JA1055; assembly: GCF_020966565.1. Classification (NCBI taxonomy): domain Bacteria; kingdom Pseudomonadati; phylum Pseudomonadota; class Betaproteobacteria; order Burkholderiales; family Sphaerotilaceae; genus Rubrivivax; species Rubrivivax sp. JA1055. The sequence goes on from NZ_JAJKFP010000002.1 coordinate 350,717, forward strand.
CGCCTCGACCTGGTCGTGCGTGACGTAGACCGTCGTCGTGTGCGTGCGCTGGTGCAGCAGCTTGATCTCGGCGCGCATCTCGACGCGCAGCTTGGCGTCCAGGTTGGACAGCGGCTCGTCGAACAGGAACAGCTTGGGGTCGCGCGCCAGCGCGCGCCCCATCGCGACGCGCTGGCGCTGGCCGCCCGACAGCGCGCCGGGCTTGCGGTCGAGCAGGTGGTCGATCTGCAGCATCTTGGCGACACGCTGCACCGCCGCCTCGCGCTCGGCCTTGGGCACCTTGCGCATCTCCAGCGCGAAGGCGATGTTCTGGCGCACGTCCATGTTGGGGTACAGGGCGTAGCTCTGGAACACCATCGCGATGTCGCGGTCCTTGCTGGGCACGTCGGTGACGTCGCGGCCGTCGATGTGGATGCGGCCCGAGCTCGGCGCGTCCAGGCCGGCGATCATGTTCAGCAGCGTGCTCTTGCCGCAGCCCGAGGGGCCCACGAGGATCAGGAAGTCGCCGGCCTCGACCTCGATGTCGATGCCTTTCAGGATCTCGGTCTTGCCGAAGGCCTTGCGCACGGAGCGGATGGACAGGGCTCCCATGGTTCAGCCTTTCACCGCGCCGGCCGTCAGGCCGCGCACGAAGTACTTGCCGGCGACGACGTAGACGAAGAGGGTGGGGAGCGCCGCGATCAGTGCCGCGGCCATGTCGACGTTGTATTCCTTCACGCTGCTGGAGGTGTTGGCGAGGTTGTTGAGACCGACGGTCACGGGTTTGCTGTCGGCGCCGGAGAAGACGACGCCGTAGAGGAAGTCGTTCCAGATGTTGGTGAACTGCCAGATCAGCGTCACGACGAGGATCGGCGTGGACAGCGGCAGCACGATGCGCGTGAAGATCTTCCAGAAGCCGGCGCCGTCCAGCATCGCGGCCTTGATCAGCTCGTCGGGCAGGCCGACGTAGTAGTTGCGGAAGAAGAGCGTCGTGCTCGGGATGCCGGCGACGACGTGCACCAGGATCAGCCCCCAGATCGAGCTGGCGATGCCCAGCCAGCCGAGCACCTGGCTCATCGGCAGCAGCACCACCTGCATCGGCATGAAGACGCCGAACAGCATCAGCGCGAACATCGTCTCGCTGCCGCGGAAGCGCCACTTCGACAGCACGTAGCCGTTGATCGAGCCGATCGCCGTCGACACCAGCACCGCCGGCACGACCATCAGCACCGAGTTCATGAAGAAGGGCTTCAGGCCGCCGCAGTCGGTGCCTGTGCAGGCGCTGCTCCAGGCCCGCGCCCAGGCGTCGAGGCTGGGGCTCGTGGGCAGCGACAGCAGGCTGCCGGCACGCACCTGGTCCATGTCCTTCAGCGACGTGGTGACCATCACGTACAGCGGCGTCAGGAACCAGGCCGCGAACAGCAGCAGGGCAGCCCACAGCAGGGCGCGTTGCAGGACGTGGCGGCTCATCGTTTGGCCCTCAGTTCGCTGTAGAGATAGGGCACGACGATCGCAGCCACGGTGGCCAGCATCACCGTCGCGCTGGCCGCGCCCAGGCCGATCTGGCCGCGCGAGAAGGCCATCGCGTACATGAAGGTCGCCGGCAGGTCGGTGGCGTAGCCGGGGCCGCCGGCGGTCAGCGCCATCACGAGGTCGAAGCTCTTGATCGCCAGGTGGCTGACGACCATCAGCGTGCTGAAGAACACGGGCCTGAGCGTCGGGATGACGATGCGCCAGTAGATCAGCGGCAGGCTCGCACCGTCGACCTGCGCGGCCTTGATGACCGAGTCGTCGATGCCGCGCAGCCCGGCCAGGAACAGCGCCATGACGAAGCCCGCGCTCTGCCAGACGCCGGCGATCGCGACGCAGTAGATCGCCTTCTCCGGGTCGACCAGCCAGCCGAAGCTGAAGCTCTCGAAGCCCCATTGCTGGACCACGTGCTCCAGCCCCAGGCCGGGGTTCAGGATCCACTTCCAGGCCGTGCCGGTGACGATGAACGAGATCGCCATCGGGTACAGGTAGATCGTGCGCAGCAGGCCCTCGGCGCGGATCTTCTGGTCCAGCAGGATGGCCAGCAGCAGGCCCAGGGCCATCGAGCCGCCGATGAACAGCGTGCCGAAGATGCCCATGTTGACGAGCGCGACGTGGAAGCGCTCGTTGTCGAACAGGCGCACGTACTGCTCCAGCCCGACGAACTCGTAGTTGGGCAGCAGGCGCGAGGCCGACAGCGACAGGTAGCCGTTCCAGGCGATCAGCCCGTAGATGAACAGGAACGACAGGACGAAGGACGGCGCGACGACCAGCTTGGGCAGCCAGCGTGCGCCCGCGGGCGATGAAGACGGCATGGAGGCGGCACGGCAGACGCGCCGCGTCCCGCTGGCGGGGAACGCGGCGCGTCGGTTCTACGGCGGGTTTACTGCGCCTTCGCGGCGTTGGCGATGCGCGTCATCGCGTCCTTGGCGCTCATCTTGTCGCTGTTCCAGAACTGGCTGACGACGTCCTTGATCGCGCCTTCGATGGCCGGGGCGACGGCCATGCCGTGGGCGATCGACGGCACCAGGCCGCCGTTCTTCGACGTCGCGACGAAGTCCTTGGCCGACAGCCTGGCGCAGTCGTCGAACTTGTCCATGTTCATGCCCAGGCGCACCGGGATCGAGCCCTTGTTGAGGTTGAACACCTGCTGGAAGTCCGGCGACATGATGGCCGCGGCCAGCGCCTTCTGGGCCTTGGTGTTCTCGGCGTTCTTCAGCTTGAACATCGCGAACGAGTCGATGTTGAAGGTGAAGGCCTGCGCCGTGCCCGGGGCCGGGGCGCAGACGAAGTCCTTGCCCGGCAGCTTGCCGGCGGCGACGAACTCGCCCTTGGCCCAGTCGCCCATCAGCTGCATGCCGGCTTCGCCCTTGATGACCATCGCGGTCGCGAGGTTCCAGTCGCGGCCGGGGGCGTTGCGGTCGGTGTAGCCCTTCACGCGCTTGAAGGTCGTGAGCACCTTCTCCATCGTCGGGCTGTTCAGCGTCGCCGGGTCGAGCTGCACCAGGGCCTTGCGGTAGAACTCGGTGCCGCCGACACCCAGCGCCACGCTCTCGAAGGTGGTGAAGTCCTGCCAGTTCTGGCCGCCGTGCGCGACGGGGATGATGCCGGCCTTCTTCAGCGCCTCGGCGGCGACGAAGAACTCGTCCCAGGTCGTCGGCACCTTGGCGCCGGCCTTCTTGAAGGCTTCCGGGTTGGCCCACAGCCAGTTCACGCGGTGCACGTTCACCGGTGCGGCGATGTAGTTGCCCTTGTACTTCATCACGTCGGCCACCGCCTTGGGCAGCACGGCGTCACAGTTCTCGGCCTTGGCGACGTCGTCGATGTTGGCGAGCACGCCTTCGGCGGCCCATTCCTGCAGCGCCGGGCCCTTGATCTGCGCCGCGGCCGGGGCGTTGCCCGAGACCACACGCGACTTCAGCACCGTCATCGCCGAGTCGCCGCCGCCACCGGCGACCGCGAAGTCCTTCCAGGTGTGGCCCTTGGCCTGCATCGTGGCCTTCAGGGCTGCCGCGGCCTTGGCCTCGCCGCCGCTGGTCCACCAGTGCAGGACCTCGACTTCGCCGGCCTGGGCCATGCCACAGGCGGCCAGTGCGGCGGCGGCCGCCAGGGTGCGGATGGGGGTGTTCTTCATGTCCGTCTACCTCGTGTGCGCCGCTCGTGGCGGCTGTCGTTCGTGGTGGGTCGTGCGAGGTGCCGGGTGCCACGCGCAGTGTCGCCCGGGCCTCGCCGCGACGAGGATGCGCCGCTACGTGGGCCAGATCAAGGGCCGTAACCCCGTGGAATCCGATGAAAGCGCGCGTTGAGGGGCGGGCGCAACGTCGGCCCCCCTGCGCTTGACTCGGGCTGCGGCCTCGCGCTTGGCGGACCGCAGCGGCCTCAGCATTCGACGATGTTCACCGCCAGGCCGCCGCGGGCCGTCTCCTTGTACCTGGTCAGCATGTCGGCGCCGGTCTCGCGCATCGTCTTGATGACCTGGTCCAGGCTGACCTTGTGCGTGCCGTCGCCGCGCAGCGCGATGCGTGCGGCGTTGATCGCCTTCACCGCGCCCATCGCGTTGCGTTCGATGCAGGGGATCTGCACCAGGCCGCCGACCGGGTCGCAGGTCAGGCCCAGGTGGTGCTCCATGCCGATCTCGGCGGCGTTCTCGGCCTGCGCCGGGCTGCCTCCGAGCACCGCGCACAAGGCGCCGGCGGCCATCGAGCAGGCGACGCCGACCTCGCCCTGGCAGCCGACCTCGGCGCCGGAGATGCTGGCGTTCTCCTTGTAGAGCAGGCCGATGGCGCCGGCCGTCAGCAGGAAGTCGACGACACCGCGTTCGCTGGCGCCGGGCACGAAGCGTTGGTAGTAGTGCAGCACCGCGGGCACGATGCCGGCGGCGCCGTTGGTCGGCGCGGTGACGACCCGGCCGCCGGCGGCGTTCTCCTCGTTGGCGGCGAGCGCGAAGAGGTTGACCCAGTCGAGCACCGCCAGCGGGTCGGCCGGCGTGCCGTCGGGCGCCTGCGCCTGCAGCGCCTCGGCCAGGTCGGGGGCACGCCGCTGCACCTTGAAGCCGCCGGGCAGCGTGCCGCGGGTGCGCATGCCGCGCGCCACGCACTGCTGCATCACCTGCCAGATCGCCAGCAGGCCGGCGTCGATCTCGGCGTCGCTGCGCCAGTGGCGCTCGTTGCGGCGCATCACGCCGGCGATGTCGCAGCCCAGCTCGGTGCTCAGCGCCAGCAATTCGGCGCCGGTGTGGAACGGGTGCGGCAGCACGGTCGTGTCGGGCGCGATCACCGGGTGCCGGCTGCCGTCGGCCGCGACCTCGTCGCTGACGACGAAACCGCCGCCCACCGAGTAGTAGCGGCGTTCGGCTAGCAGCGCGCCGGCGGCGTCCCAGGCCGCGAAGGCCATGCCGTTGGCGTGGAACGGCAGGGTCTCGCGGCGGTGGAACTTCAGGTCGCGCGTTTCGACGAAGTCCACCGCCTGGCGGCCCAGCAGCGCGAGGCGGGCGCTGGCGCGGATCGCGGCCAGCAGCGCCGGCACCTCGTCGATCGGCACCGTGTCGGGCTCGTGGCCGGCCAGGCCCAGCAGCACCGCGGTGTCGCTGCCGTGGCCCTTGCCGGTGGCGCCCAGCGAGCCGTAGAGCCGGGCGCCGACACGCGCCGTGCGCTCCAGCAGGCCGTCGTGCGCCAGCCGCGAGACGAACAGCCGCGCGGCGCGCATCGGGCCGACGGTGTGGCTGCTGCTCGGCCCGATGCCGATCTTGAAGAGGTCGAAGACGGAAACGGCCATCGTGACCTCCAACGATGGCGGGCGCGGCGCCGGCCGCGCCCGCGGGCTCAGGCGTAGTCGGCCATCGGCGGGCAGCTGCAGCTGAGGTTGCGGTCACCCCAGACGTTGTCCACGCGGCCCACCGGCGACCAGTACTTGTGGCGGCGCAGCGCCGGCACCGGGTAGGCGGCTTCCTCGCGGCCGTAGGCGTGCGGCCACTCGGCCGCGAGCAGCGCCTCGGCGGTGTGCGGGGCGTGCTTCAGCGGGTTGTCCTCGCGCGACCAGGCGCCGGACTCGACCTTCGCGATCTCGGCGCGGATGGCGATCATCGCGTCGCAGAAGCGGTCCAGCTCGACCAGCGGCTCGCTCTCGGTCGGCTCGACCATCAGCGTGCCGGGCACCGGGAAACTCAGCGTCGGGGCGTGAAAACCGTAGTCGATCAAGCGCTTGGCGACGTCCTCGGCGCTGATGCCGCTGGTCTCCTTCAGCGGCCGCAGGTCGAGGATGCACTCGTGCGCGACACCGCCGCCGGCGATGCCGTCGATGCCGCCGCTGTAGTGGATGTCGTAGTAAGGCGCCAGCCGCGCGGCGATGTAGTTGGCGCTGAGGATCGCGGTCTCGGTGGCCTGGCGCAGGCCGTCGGCGCCCATCATGCGCACGTACATCCAGCTGATCGGCAGCACGCCCGCGTTGCCCAGCGGCGCGGCGCTGACGGCGCCCACCGGCGCGGCGGCGTCGCCGTGGCCGGGCAGGAAGGGCACGAGGTCGGCGACGACGCAGACCGGGCCGACGCCCGGGCCGCCGCCACCGTGCGGGATGCAGAAGGTCTTGTGCAGGTTCAGGTGGCTGACGTCGCCGCCGAACTCGCCCGGCGCCGCCAGGCCGACGAGCGCGTTCATGTTCGCGCCGTCGACGTAGACCCGGCCGCCGTGGCGGTGCACGATCTCGCACAGCTGCTTGACGCCCGGCTCGAAGACACCGTAGGTCGACGGGTAGGTGATCATCACGCAGGCCAGGCGTTCGGCGTGCTGGACGCACTTGGCCTCCAGGTCGGCGAGGTCGACGTTGCCGTTGGCGTCGCACTTGACGACGACGACCGAGAGACCGGCCATCTGCGCGCTCGCCGGGTTGGTGCCGTGCGCCGACTCGGGGATCAGGCAGAGGTCGCGCTTCGCGTCGCCGCGCGAGGCGTGCCAGCCGCGGATCGCCAGCAGGCCGGCGTACTCGCCCTGCGAGCCGGCGTTGGGCTGCAGGCTGATGCCGGCGTAGCCGGTGGCTTCGGCCAGCCAGGCGCAGAGCTGGTCGTTCATCTCCCAGACGCCGGCCAGCTGGTCGCGCGGCGCGAACGGGTGCAGGTTGGCGAACTCCGGCCAGGTGATGGGGATCATCTCGCTGGTCGCGTTGAGCTTCATCGTGCACGAGCCCAGCGGGATCATCGTGCGGTCGAGCGCCAGGTCCTGGTCGGACAGGCGGCGCAGGTAGCGCAGCATCTCGGTCTCGCTGTGGTGCGAGTTGAAGACCGGGTGCGTCAGGAAGGCGCTGCTGCGGCGCAGCGCCTCGGGCAGCAGCGGCTCGACGCCACGCTCGTATTCGTCGATCGACGGCAGCGTCGCGCCGTCGGGCGCGAACCAGCGCCAGAGGTCGGCGATGTCGGCGCGGCTCGTCGTCTCGTCCAGCGCTGCGGCGACACGCGTCGCCGACAGCCGGCGCAGGTTGGCGCCGTCGGCCAGCGCACGCGCCACCACCGCGTCGGCACGCGCGCCGAGCTCGACGGCGACGGTGTCGAAGCCGGCTTCGGTCAGCACCTCCAGGCCCATCGCACGCAGGCCGGCGGCCAGCGCCGCGGCGTAGGCGGCGACACGCTGGGCGATGCGCTTGAGCCCAGCGGGGCCGTGGTAGACGGCGTACATCGACGCCAGCACCGCCGGCAGCACCTGGGCGGTGCAGATGTTGGACGTCGCCTTCTCGCGGCGGATGTGCTGCTCGCGCGTCTGCAGCGCCAGGCGGTAGGCCGGGCGGCCGTGCACGTCGACGCTGACGCCGACGAGGCGGCCCGGCATCGCGCGCTTGTACTCGTCGCGGCAGGCCAGGTAGGCGGCGTGCGGGCCGCCGGCGGCCATCGGCACGCCGAAACGCTGCGTCGTGCCGACGGCGATGTCGGCACCGAACTCGCCCGGCGGCACGAGCAGCGTCAGCGCCAGCAGGTCGGCGGCGACGACGAAGGCCGCCTGCTTCGCATGCACCGCGTCGGCCAGCGTGCGCAGGTCGTGCACCGTGCCGTCGGTGGCCGGGTATTGCGCGACGACGGCGAAATACTCGCCGTCGTCGGCGAGCGTGGCGAAGGGCCGCACGTCGACCGCCAGCCCCAGCGGCTCGGCGCGCGTGCGCAGCACCTCGATCGTCTGCGGGTGGCAGTCGTCGGCGACGCGGATCGTGTCCGACTTGGCGCGCACGCTGCGCCGGGCCAGCGTCATCGCCTCGGCGACGGCGGTGGCCTCGTCGAGCATCGAGGCGTTGGCGATCGCCATGCCGGTCAGCTCGGCGATCATGGTCTGGAAGTTGACCAGCGCCTGAAGCCGCCCCTGCGAGATCTCGGCCTGGTAAGGCGTGTAGGCCGTGTACCAGGCGGGGTTCTCGAGCACGTTGCGCAGCACCACCGTCGGCGTGCGCGTGCCGTGGTAGCCCTGGCCGATGAAGCTGCGCAGCGTGCGGTTCTTCGCCGCGATCGCACGCAGCTCGGCCAGCGCCTGGTGCTCGGGCACCGGCGCCGGCAGCTGCATCGGCTGCGGCCGGGCGATGGTGCGCGGCACCACCGCCTCGATCAGCGCCTGCCGCGAGGCGGCGCCGATCACCGACAGCATCTGCCGTTCCTCGGCTTCGTTGGGCCCGAGGTGGCGGGCGGCGAACTCGTCGTGGTGCTCGAGCTCGGCGAGCGTGGGAAGGGCGGACATCAGCATGGGCGGCGGACGGCTGGAGGGGGTGGGGTCAGAGCGTCTTCAGCAACGCGTCGTAGGCGGGCGGGTCCATCAGCTGGTCGAACTCGGCCATGTCGGCGACACGGACCTTGAAGAACCAGCCGTTGCCCATCGGGTCGCTGTTGGCCAGCGCCGGCTCGTCGCGCAGCGCTTCGTTGACCTCGACGATCTCGCCGCTGACCGGCATGTAGAGGTCGGCGGCGGCCTTCACCGACTCGACGACGCCGGCCACCTCGCCCTTCTTGAACGTGCGGCCGACCTCGGGCAGCTCGACGAAGACGACATCACCGAGCGCGTCCTGCGCGTGCGGCGTGATGCCGACGACCGCGGCCTCGTGGTCTTCGATGTTGATCCATTCGTGGTCGGGGGTGAACATGGTGGTCATCGGCTTCTCCTGAAGATTTCAACCGCGGTGGTAGCGGTGGGGTTGGAACGGCATCGGGGTCACGCGCATCGGCAGGCGTTTGCCTCGCACCTCGGCGTAGACCTCGTGTTCGGGGGCGGCATGGTCCTGCGGCAGGTAGGCCATCGCGATCGGACGGTCGACCCCGGGCGCCAGCGTACCGCTGGTCACGCGTCCCAGCGCATGGCCGTGCGCATCGACGATGGCCGTGCCCTCGCGCACCGGCACACGTTCCAGGCCGACGAGGCCGACGCGCTTGCGCATCGCGCCGCCGGCCAGGTGGCGTTCGACGGCCGCCGCGCCGGGGTAGCCGCCTTCGCGTGCACCGCCCGGGCGGCGCACCTTCTGGATCGCCCAGGTCAGGCTGGCTTCGACCGGCGAGGTGTTCTCGTCGATGTCGTGGCCGTACAGGCACAGCCCCGCTTCCAGGCGCAGCGTGTCGCGTGCGCCCAGGCCGGCGGGCTTGACCTCGGGCAGCGCCAGCAGCGCCGAAGCCAGCGCCTCGGCCCGTTCGGCCGGCACCGAGATCTCGAAGCCGTCTTCGCCGGTGTAGCCCGAGCGCGTGACGAAGCAGGGCGCGTCGGCCAGTTCGAAGACGCCGCCGGTCATGAACACGAGGTCCTTCACGCCCGGGTTCAGCCGCGCCAGCGCGTCGGCGGCCAGCGGGCCCTGCAGCGCCAGCAGCGCGCGCTCGGGCATGCCGACGACGGTGCAGCGGTGGCCGATGTTCGTCTGCAGATGGCGCAGGTCGGCGTCCTTGCAGCCGGCGTTGACGACGAGGAACAGGTCGCCGAAGCCGGTGCCCGGCGCGGGGCGCGAGATCATCAGGTCGTCGAGCAGGCCGCCGTGCTCGTTGGTGAAGAAGGCGTAGCGCTGGCGGCCGACGGCGAGGTCGACGACGTCCACCGGCACCAGCGTCTCCAGCGCGGCTGCGGCGTCGGCGCCCGACAGCCGCACCTGGCCCATGTGCGAGACGTCGAACAGCGCCGCGGCGTTGCGGCACTGGCGGTGTTCGGCGATCAGGCCGTCGCGGTATTGCACCGGCATCGCGTAGCCGGCGAACGGCACCAAACGCGCACCGAGGCTCAGGTGCAGGTCGTGCAGGGGCGTCTTCAGAAGGTCGCTCACAGCGGACTCCATCGAGGGCATCGTCTTCGGATCGCCGGCTGTCGCCGACGCACGTGCCCCCGCTGTCCGCTTTACCTGAGAGATTCGGAAGCCACCCCGGCGGTGGTCCTTGCCCCTTCGGTGGGCCGCCTGTCGCGGCGGCCTCTCTCCAGTGAGGTGGAAAGCCAGTCCTTTTGCCTGAGCGTTCGGGCTGGACCCTGCGCCTTCGGCGGCCCGCTCGAGGCGGGCTCTCTCCTGACGGCGCGCAGTGTATCAGCGCCCATCCGGCGCCGCGCACCCGCCGCAGACGAGGGGCCGAGGCAGCCTGGTGTCAGCCGCTTGCATAACATTCGCCGCGCACCGACAGGAGGCCGGATGAGCATCTACGAGCAGCACCTGGACCGCAACGCGGCCAACCACGTGGCGCTGTCGCCGACGAGTTTCGTCGAGCGCAGCGCCGAGGTCTTCGGCGACCTGCCGGCCGTGATCCACGGCACGCGGCGCTACACCTGGGCCCAGGTGCGCGAGCGCAGCGCCCGGCTCGCGGCGGCGCTGCGCTCGCTGGGCGTCGGCCGCGGCACGACGGTCAGCGTGATGCTGCCCAACACGCCGGAGATGGTCGAGGCGCACTACGCGGTGCCGGCGGTCAACGCCGTGCTCAACACGCTGAACACGCGGCTGGACGCGCCGCTGCTGGCCTGGCAGATGAACCACTGCGAGACCGCGGTGCTGATCACCGACCGCGAGTTCGGCCCGCTGATGGCCGACGCGCTGGCGCGGCTGAAGGCCGAACACGGCCGCGAGCCGGTCGTCATCGACGTCTGCGACAGCGAGTACACCGGCCGCGGCGACCGCGTCGGCACGCTGGAGTACGAGGCGCTGCTGGCCGCGCACGCGCCGCTGGCGCGCCTGGAAGGCCCGGCCGACGAGTGGGACGCGATCGCCGTCAGCTACACCAGCGGCACGACGGGCGACCCCAAGGGTGTCGTCACCCACCACCGCGGCGCCTACCTGAACGCGGTCGGCAACGCGGCGACCTGGACCATGCCGCACTTCCCGAAGTACCTGTGGACGCTGCCGATGTTCCACTGCAACGGCTGGTGCTTCCCGTGGACCGTGGCGATGCTCGGCGGCACGCACGTCTGCCTGCGTCGTGTCGAGCCGAAAGCGATCCTCGACGCGATGCGCGAGCACGGCGTCGACCACTACTGCGCCGCGCCGATCGTGCACGGGCTGATCATCAACGCGCCGGCCGAATGGCGCGAGGGCATCACGCAGCAGGTGCGCGGCATGGTCGCCGGCGCCGCGCCGCCGGCGGCGATGATCGAAGGCATGGCGAAGATCGGCTTCGACATCACCCACGTCTACGGCCTGACCGAGGTCTACGGCCCGGCCGCGGTGGCCGTCAAACGCCCGGCCTGGAGCGAGGCCGACCTGTCCGAGCAGACGCGGCTCAACGGCCGCCAGGGCGTGCGCTACGCGCTGCAGGAAGGCATGACGGTGCTCGACCCGGAGACGATGGCCGAGGTGCCGGCCGACGGCCAGACGATGGGCGAGATCATGTTCCGCGGCAACATCGTCATGAAGGGCTACCTGAAGAACCCGTCGGCGACCGCCAAGGCCTTCGCCGGCGGCTGGTTCCACACCGGCGACCTGGCGGTCATCGAGCCCGACCGCTACGTGAAGATCCGCGACCGCAGCAAGGACATCATCATCTCCGGCGGCGAGAACATCAGCTCGCTGGAGGTCGAGGACGCGCTGTACCGCCACCCCGCGGTGCTGGCCTGCGCGGTGGTCGCCAAGCCCGACCCGAAGTGGGGCGAGACGCCGGTGGCCTACGTCGAGCTGAAGCTGGGCGTCGACGTCACGGCCGACGAGCTGATCGCCCACTGCAAGCGTGTGCTCGCCGGCGACAAGGTGCCCAAGGAGATCCGCTTCGAGACGATCCCGAAGACCAGCACCGGCAAGATCCAGAAGTTCCAGTTGCGCCAGCGGGCCAGGAGCTCGTCGGCGATCGAATGAGTCGTTCCTCTCCCTCTCCCGCTTGCGGGAGAGGGTTGGGGTGAGGGTGGCGGCAGACCCCGGCCCTCACCCCCCGCCCTCTCCCGCCGTCGCGGGAGAGGGAGCCTGACCAGGAGATGTCGATGACCGAAGAACCGCTGCTGCGGCACGAGAAGGACGAGCGCGGCGTCGTCACGCTGACGCTGGACCGGCCGCAGGCCTTCAACTCGCTGTCCGAGGCGATGATCGCGGCGCTGCAGGCCTCGCTGGAACGTGTCGCCGAGGACACGACGGCGCGTGTGGTCGTCATCGCCGCCGCCGGCCGCGCCTTCTGCGCCGGCCACGACCTGAAGGAGATGCGCGCCGAGCCGTCGCTGGCCTACTACGAGCGCCTGTTCGCGGCCTGCGCACGCATGATGCTGACGATCCAGAAGCTGCCGGTGCCGGTCGTCGCGCGGGTGCACGGCATCGCCACCGCAGCCGGCTGCCAGCTGGTCGCGATGTGCGACCTGGCGGTCGCCTCGCGCGACGCGAAGTTCGCCGTCAGCGGCGTCAACCTGGGCCTGTTCTGCGCGACGCCCAGCGTCGCGCTGGCGCGCAACCTGCCGCGCAAGGCGGCTTTCGAGATGCTCGTCACCGGCGAGTTCATCGGTGCCGACGAAGCCTGCGCCAAGGGTCTGGTCAACCGCGTCGCCGCGCCGGAAGCACTGGATGCCGAGGTCGAGCGCCTGGTCGCCGCCATCGTCGCCAAGCCGCAGGTCGCGATCGCCGCCGGCAAGGCGCTGTTCTATCGTCAGGTCGAGACCGGCATCGCCGCGGCCTACGAAGACGCCGGCCGCACGATGGCCTGCAACATGATGGACCCGGCCGCACTCGAAGGCGTGCAGGCCTTCATCGACAAACGCAAGCCCTCCTGGGCTCTTGGAGAACGATGAGACGAATGCTGTTTTCGGCGGCCTGTGCCGCCGCCGCGCTGGTGCTGGCCGGCTGTGCCAGCGCACCGGCCACCGAGGCGACGGTCGCGCCCAACGCCAACCTCGTGGTGCAGGGCATCCCGCCGATCCCGCAGTCGCTGGCCGAGCGTGTGCAGCGCTACAACGACTTCCGCGGCCACGGCTTCGCCGACTGGCATCCGACGCGGCGCGAGATGCTGGTGCTGCACCGCGCCGAGACCGACGCCACGGCCCAGCTCTGGCGTGCCGCCGCCCCCGGCGCCGCGCTCGAACGTCTGACCGCCGAGCCCGACCCTGTGGCCGAAGCCAGCTGGGAGCCGCGTGAAGGCCGCTACATCGTCTTCGCGCGCGGCCGCGGCGGCAACGAAGCGACGCAGCTCTACCGCCTGGACCCGGCAACGCGCCAGGCGACGCTGCTGACCGACCCCGACCAGCGCCACGATCCCATCGGCTGGCTGCATGGCGCGTCCAAGCTGGTTTACGGCGCGGTGCCGCTGGACCGCACCGCCGACGGCGGCAAACGTGCGGCGATCGACACGACGCTGTGGCTGATGGACCCGCTCTCGCCCGAGGGCCGGCGCCAGATCGCCGTGCTGCCCGGCGCCGGCTGGTTCGGCGGCGCGATCTCGCACGACGACCGCACGCTGGCGATCACACGCTATGTCTCGGCCACCGAGTCCGAAGCCTGGCTCGTCGACCTCGCCAGCGGCGAACGCCGGCGTGTGCTGCCGGCGCCCGGCGAGACGCTGAAAGCCTCGCACTTCCCGGTCGCCTTCCGGCCCGACGGCTCGGGGCTGCTGTTCCTCAGCGACCGCGCCGGCGAGTTCCGCGAGCTGATGCTGCTGTCGCTGGCCGACGGCCGCATCACGCGGCTCACGTCGCAGATCCCCTGGGACGTCAGCGGCGTCGCACCGAGCGAGGACGGGCGCTGGATCGCCTTCCAGGCCAACGTCGAGGGCCGCGACGAGCTGCGCCTGCTCGACGGCCGCACGCTGAAGGAGCTGGCGCTGCCGCCGCTGCCCGCCGGCAGCATCGGCAGCGCGGCCTTCGACCGCCGCGGCGACGAGCTGGCGTTCTCGACCAACAGCGCGCAAGGCCCGAGCCGGCTGCATTCGCTGCGCCTGGCCGGCGGCGCGGTCGCCGACTGGACCACGCCCCATGTGCCGCCGGGCCTGGACGTGTCGCGCTTCGGCGAGGCCGAGATCGTGCGCTGGACGAGCTTTGACGGCCGCACGATCTCCGGCCTGCTGCACCGCCCGCCGGCGCGGTTCACCGGCCCGCGCCCGGTGCTGATCCAGATCCACGGCGGCCCCGAGGGCCAGGCCACCGTCGGCTTCATGGGCCGTTACAACTACCTGCTGCAGGAGCTGGGCGTCGCCATCGTGCAGCCCAACGTGCGCGGCTCGTCGGGTTTCGGCAAGACCTTCCTGTCGCTGGACGACGGCTACAAGCGCGAGGACTCGGTGAAGGACATCGGCGCGCTGCTGGACTGGATCGCCACGCAGCCGGGGCTGGACGCCTCGCGTGTGCTGGTCGCCGGCGGCAGCTACGGCGGCTACATGACGCTGGCCAGCGCGGTGCATTACGCCGACCGCATCGCCGGCGCGGTCGACGACGTCGGCATCTCGCACTTCGTGACCTTCCTGCAGAACACCGAGAGCTACCGCCGCGACCTGCGCCGCGCCGAGTACGGCGACGAGCGCGACCCGGCGATGCGCGCCTTCCTCGACCGCATCTCGCCGCTGACCAACGCGGCGAAGATCCGCAAGCCGCTGTTCGTCGTCCAGGGCCTCAACGACCCGCGTGTGCCCTACACCGAGGCCGAGCAGATCGTCGCCCAGGTGCGCGCCAACGGCACGCCGGTCTGGTACCTGCGCGCCGAGAACGAAGGCCACGGTTTCCAGCGCAAGGAGAACGCCGACTGGCGCTTCTACGCCTTCGTGCGCTTCGCCGAGCAGGTGCTGCTGGCGCGCTGAGCCGGGCGGCGCCCCAACGAAAAACGGCGGGCCCAGGCCCGCCGTTCTTCATGCCGCGTGCGGCTTCACATGCCGGCGTAGTTCGGCCCGCCGCCGCCTTCGGGCGTGACCCAGACGATGTTCTGCGTCGGGTCCTTGATGTCGCAGGTCTTGCAGTGCACGCAGTTCTGGGCGTTGATCTGCAGGCGCTCGCCGCCGTCGGCCGCGGCGACGAACTCGTAGACGCCGGCCGGGCAGTAGCGGCTCTCGGGGCCGGCGTAGCGCGCCAGGTTCACCGCCACCGGCACCGACGCATCCTTCAGCGTCAGGTGCGCCGGCTGGTTCTCCTCGTGGTTGGTGTTGCTGAGGAACACCGAACTCAGGCGGTCGAAGGTCAGCTGGCCGTCGGGCTTGGGGTAGGCGATCGGCTCGACCTGGCTGGCCGCGTGCAGCCGCACGTGGTCCGGCGCGTGGCGGTGGATCGTCCACGGCGGGCTCTTCATGCCCAGCTTGGGCAGCAGCCACTGCTCGATGCCGGTCATCAGCGTGCCGACCGTGTTGCCCTTCTTGAACCAGGTCTTGAAGTTGCGGCTGGCGTCCAGCTCCTCGTGGAGCCAGCTGGTGCGGAAGGCCTGCGGATAGGCCTCGAGCTCGTCACCGGCGCGGCCGGCGGCGATGGCCGCGGCGGCGGCCTCGGCGGCCAGCATGCCGGTCTTGATCGCGGCGTGGCTGCCCTTGATGCGCGCGGCGTTCAGCGTGCCGGCTTCGCAGCCGACCAGCGCACCGCCCGGGAACACCAGCTTGGGCACCGACAGCAGGCCGCCGGCGGTGATCGCGCGGGCGCCGTAGCCGACCCGCTTGCCGCCTTCGAGGTGGCGCCGGATCGCCGGGTGCGTCTTCCAGCGCTGCATCTCCTCGAACGGGCTGATCCAGGGGTTCTGGTAGTCCAGGCCGACGACGTAGCCCAGCGCGACCTGGTTGCCTTCCATGTGGTACAGGAAGCCGCCGCCGTAGGTCTGCTCGTCGACTGGCCAGCCGGCGCTGTGCAGCACCAGGCCGGGCCTGGCGACCGACTCGGGCACTTCCCACAGCTCCTTGATGCCGATGGCGTAGGTCTGCGGGTCGCGGCCCTTGTCCAGCTCGAAGCGGCTGATCAGCTGACGGCCCAGGTGGCCGCGTGCGCCTTCGGCGAAGATCGTGTACTTGCCCAGCAGCTCCATGCCGAGCTGGAAGCCGTCGTGCGGCTGGCCGTCCTTGCCGACACCCATGTTGCCGGTGGCGACGCCACGAACGTGACCGTCCTCGCCGTACAGCACTTCGGCCGCGGCGAAGCCGGGGAAGATCTCGACGCCCAGCTCCTCGGCCTGCGCGGCCATCCAGCGGGTCACCGCGCCCAGGCTGATGATGTAGTTGCCGTGGTTGTGCAGGCAGCCCGGGATCAGCCACGACGGCGCCTCGTGGTGGCTGCCGTTGGCGTTGAGGAACAGCACCTCGTCCTCGGCGCAGGGCTGGTTCAGCGGCGCACCGCGTTCCTTCCAGTCCGGGATCAGCTCGGTCAGCGCACGCGGGTCCATCACCGCGCCGGACAGCACGTGCGCGCCCGGTTCGCTGCCCTTCTCGAGCACGACGACCGAGAGCTCGGGGTTCAGCTGCTTGAGGCGGATCGCCGCCGCGAGCCCGCCCGGGCCGGCCCCGACGACGACGACGTCGTACTCCATCGCCTCGCGCGGACCGTACTGCTCGAGGATTTCTTCTGAGCGCATCTTGACCTTTGTCTCCTGGGTGAGGCCGCGCGCATTCTATAAGTCCGGGCCCCGAAAAACGAACGGTCGTTCTATTTTGAGGTCGCGAAAGGGACAATGCGCCCGGCCACCTCGTCGGCGAGCGCGAGGCACGCGGTAAGCCCGGGCGACTCGATGCCGAAGAGCTGCACGACGCCCGGCACGCCGTGCTCGGCCGGGCCGGCGATGACGAAGTCGGCCGCCGGCTCGCCGGGGCCCGAGATCTTGGGCCGGATGCCGCTGTAGGCCGGCTGCAGCGCACTGGCCGGCAGGCCCGGCCAGTAGCGCCGGATGTCGGCCTCGAAGCCGGCCCGGCGCGCGGGGTCGACGGCGTAGTCCAGTGGGGCACCGGGCGCCAGCCATTCGACATCGGGGCCGAAACGCGCCTGGCCGCCCAGGTCCAGCGTCAGGTGCACGCCCAGGCCGCCGTCGACCGGCGTCGGGTAGACGAGGCGCGAGAACGGCGCCCGCCCGGCGAGCGAGAAGTAGTGGCCCTTGGCGCGCCAGGTCGGCGGAATCGCCGCCGGCGGGAAGCCCTGCATCGCGTGCGCGACCTGCTGGGCGTCCAGCGCCGCGGCGTTGACGATCCAGCGTGTCGCCAGCTCGAAGGGCTCGTCGCCGCCGGTGCCGACGATCCAGCCGTCGCCGTCGCGGCGCGCGCTGGCGAACGGCGAGCGCAGCGCCAGCATCGCGCCGGCGTTCTCGGCGTCGCCCAGCAGCGCGGTCATCAGCCCGTGGCTGTCGACGATGCCCGACGACGGCGACCACAGCGCGCCGGCGCAGGCCAGTGCCGGCTCCATCGCCATCGCCTCGGCGGCCGACAGGCGTTGCAGGTCGGCGACGCCGGCGGCGCGGCCGCGGGCCTCGATCGTGTCGAGCTTGGGCAGGTCGGCCGCGGTCGTCGCGACGACCAGCTTGCCGCAGCGGCGCGCGTCGACGCCGCGTTCGGCGCAATAGGCGTAGAGCCGCTCGCGGCCTGCCACGCACAACCGTGCCTTCAGGCTGCCGGCGGGGTAGTAGAGCCCGGCGTGCACGACCTCGCTGTTGCGCGACGAGACGCCGCTGCCGATCGCGCCCTCGCGCTCGAGGATCAGCACCTCCGACCCGGCGCACGCCAGCGCGCGCGCCACCGCGAGGCCGACGACCCCGGCCCCGACGACGACGACTTCGACACGGTCCATGGGCCGATTGTCGGCCACGGCTTCGGTGCTATCGTGCCCGCGCCCCGACAGACCGAACCAGGACTCCACCGATGAGCTACCAGATCGACCTTTCCGGCCGCGTCGCCTTCGTCACCGGCGCCTCCAGCGGCCTGGGCGCGAGCTTCGCGAAGACGCTGGCACGAGCCGGTGCCGGCGTCGTGCTCGCCGCGCGCCGCGTCGAACGCCTGAAGACCCTGCGTGCCGAGATCGAGGCCGAAGGCGGCGACGCCCACGTCGTCACGCTCGACGTCACCGACCCGGCGAGCATCGCCTCGGCCGTGGCCCATGCCGAGACCGAGATGGGTGTCATCGACATCCTGGTCAACAACTCCGGCGTCAGCACGACGCAGAAGCTGGTCGACGTCACGCCCGAGGACTACGACTACGTGATGGACACCAACACCCGCGGCGCCTTCTTCGTCGCCCAGGCGGTGGCCAAACGCATGATCGCGCGCAGCCGCGGCCAGGCGCCGGGCACCTACACCGGCGGGCGCATCGTCAACGTGGCGTCGATGGCCGGGCTGCGTGTGCTGGGCCAGATCGGCGTCTACGCGATGAGCAAGGCGGCGGTGATCCACATGACACGCGCGATGGCGCTGGAATGGGGCCGCCACGGCATCAACGTCAACGCCATCTGCCCGGGTTACATCGACACCGAGATCAACCACCACCACTGGCAGACCGAGGCCGGGCGCAAGCTGGTCGACATGCTGCCGCGCAAGCGTGTCGGCAAACCCGAGGACCTGGACGCCGTGCTGATGATGCTCTGCGCCAACGAGAGCCACTTCGTCAACGGCGCGGTGATCTCCGCCGACGACGGCTTCGGCGTCTGAGGGGCGTGCAGCATGCGTGACCTGACCCCGCTCGAAGCGCGTGTGCTCGGTGTGCTCGTCGAGAAGCAGCACACCGTGCCCGACACCTATCCGCTGTCGCTGAACGCGCTGGTCGCAGGCTGCAACCAGAAGACCGCGCGCCAGCCGGTGATGGAAGCCGCCGACGCCGACGTGCTGGCGGCGCTGGAAGGGCTGAAGTCGCTGGCGCTCGTCAACGAGGTCAGCGGCAGCCGCGTCGTGCGTTTCGACCACAACGCCGCGCGCGGCCTCGGCGTGCCGGGTGCGGCCGTCGCGCTGCTGGCGGTGCTGATGCTGCGCGGCCCGCAGACCGCGGCCGAGCTGCGCCTGAACAGCGAGCGCCTGCACCGTTTCGCCGACATCTCTTCGGTCGAAGGTTTCCTGGAGGAACTGGCCGAGAAGCAGCCGCCCAAGGTCGTCAAGCTGGCGCGTGCGCCGGGCGAACGCGAGTCGCGCTGGGCGCATCGGCTGTGCGGCGAGGTCGCGCAGCCGGTCTGGCCTGCCGGCGCCGCGGCGCTGCCGGCCGAAGCGGTGTCGGCCGGCGAGCTGTCGGCGCTGAAGGCCGAGCAGGCCCGGCTGGCGGCCGAGGTCGCCGACCTGCGTGTGCTGGTCGAGCGGCTGGCGCGCGAGCTGGGCGTGTCGGCCACCGATTGAACCCCGCGCCCGGCCGCGGGCAGGCCGGGCGACGCTGGAGACCGCCATGCGTTTCACGCTGCCCGAACACAAGACCCTGACCCACGAGACGGTGATCACTATCCGCTGGGGCGACATGGACGCGATGGGCCATGTCAACAACACCGTCTACTTCCGCTACCTGGAGATCGCGCGGCTGGAGTGGCTGTACCGCATCGGCGGCCCGGCGCACCCCAGCCACGGCAGCGGCCCGGTGATCGTCAACGCGTTCTGCAACTTCGTGCGCCAGCTCGAGTTCCCCGGCGAGGTGCTGGCGCGCCACTACATCGCCAACCCCGGGCGCACGAGCTTCGACACCTACGTCGTGATGGAGCGTGTCGGCGAACCCGGCGTCGTCTACGCCGAAGGCGGCGCGAAGACGGTGTGGACCGACTACGCGGCGAAGAAGGCGGTGCCGTTGCCGGAGTCGGTGCGCGCGCTGTTCGGCTGAGCGCGCCTCAGCCGATGATCGAATACGGCCCGCCACGCTCCAGCGCCCGGCCGTAGGCGGCACGCGCGTGCACGCGCTTCAGCCAGTCCTGCAGCTTCGGATAGCGGGCGTCGAGCCCGGCGCGGGCCGCCGCGGCTTCGAGCGGGAAGCTCATCATCACGTCGGCGGCGCTGAAGGCCTCGCCGGCGAACCAGGGGCGGGCGCTCAGTTCGGCTTCCATGAAGGCCAGCTGCGCGGCGATGTTCGGCGCGATGAAGCTGCCCGTCACCTTGTCGGCGATGCCCTTGACGACGGGCTTGATGAAAAACGGCACCGGCGCGCTGCGCACGCGGTCGAAGACCAGCTTCATCAGCAGCGGCGGCATCGCGCTGCCTTCGGCGAAGTGCAGCCAGTAGGTGAAGCGCCGGCGCGCCTCGGTGGCCGGCGGCGGGCGCAGGCGGCCTTCGGGGTCGTAGGTGTCGAGCAGGTACTCGACGATGGCGCCGGTCTCGGCCACCGTCACCGCGCCGTCGACGATCACCGGCGACTTGCCCAGCGGGTGCACACGCTTCAGTTCCGGCGGCGCGAGCATCGTTTCGCGGTCGCGCTCGTAGCGCTTCACTTCGTAAGCCAGGCCCAGTTCCTCGAGCAGCCACAGCACACGCTGCGAGCGCGAGTTCTCCAGGTGGTGGACGACGATCATGCGTTGTTCTCCAGGTTCAGCCGTTGAGGAGCTTGTTGACCAGTTCGGGCGTCGTCGCCGCGCCCGTCTTGCGCATCAGCCGTGCGCGGTAGACGTCGACCGTGCGCGGGCTGATCGCCAGCTTGCGGCCGATTTCCTTGCTCGTGTGGCCCTCGATGACCAGGGCCGCGATCTCGCGTTCGCGCGGCGTGAAGTCGACCTTCAGCACGCGCCGCGCCGACAGGTCCTCGAAGGACCAGATGCCCGCCGCGTGCGGCGCGCGCGTGTCCAGCGCGTGGCCCGAGACGTGGCACCAGAAGAGTTCGCCGCCGGCGCGCTTCATGATGCGGTCGTCGGCGTAGCGGCCCTGGGCGTCGAGCATCTCGACGATGCGCTCGCCGGTGCGTTCGTATTCGGCCGCGGTGGGGTAGAGCACCTCGAAGGACTGGCCGACGATCTGCTCGCGCACGGCGCCGAAGATCGCCAGCATCTCGGCGTTGCAGTCGATCATCACGCGTTCGCGGCTGATCACCAGGCCGATCGGCGCCAGTTCGAACGCGGTGCGGTAGTCCAGCGTCTGCATCGCGAGGTCCTTCGGGGCAGATCCGTAGTCAATTCTACGTAACGACTACTTAACCCCTTACGTAGTACGCTGCCTCGGTTTCCCTGAGTGCGAGAGGCGTCCCGATGAAGAAGCTCTATCCGAGCGCGCAGGCCGCGCTCGCCGGCATCGTGCACGACGGCCAGCTGATGGCCGTCGGCGGCTTCGGCCTGTGCGGCATCCCCGAGGCGCTGATCGCCGCGCTGCGCGACAGCGGCGTCAAGGATCTGACCGTCGTCTCCAACAACGCCGGTGTCGACGGCTTCGGCCTCGGCCAGCTGCTGGAGACGCGCCAGATCCGCAAGATGATCTCCAGCTACGTCGGCGAGAACAAGGAGTTCGAGCGCCAGTTCCTGGCCGGCGAGCTGGAGCTGGAGTTCACGCCGCAGGGCACGCTGGCCGAGAAGCTGCGGGCCGGCGGCGCCGGCATCCCGGCCTTCTTCACGCGCACCGGCGTCGGCACGCTGGTCGCCGAAGGCAAGGAGACCCGCGAGTTCGACGGCAAGCTCTATGTGATGGAGCGCGCCATCGTGCCCGACGTGTCGTTGGCCAAGGCCTGGAAGGCCGACGAGAGTGGCAATCTCGTGTTCCGCCGCACGGCGCGCAACTTCAACCCGGCGGTGATCATGGCCGGGCGCGTCAGCGTCGTCGAGGTCGAGGAGATCGTGCCGGTCGGCAGCTTCGACCCCGACGAGGTGCACCTGCCCGGCATCTACGTGCACCGCCTGGTGCACAACCCGCACCCGGAGAAGCGCATCGAGAAGCGCACGATCCGCGAGAAGACCGCCTGAAGGAGCGATCATGGCCTGGACCCACGACGAGATGGCGGCGCGCGCCGCCCAGGAACTGCAGGACGGCTTCTACGTCAACCTCGGCATCGGCCTGCCGACGCTGGTGGCCAACTTCGTGCCCGAGGACATCGAGGTCTGGCTGCAGAGCGAGAACGGCATGCTCGGCATCGGCCCGTTCCCGACCGAGGACGAGGTCGACGCCGACCTGATCAACGCCGGCAAGCAGACGGTGACGACGATCGCCGGCTCCAGCATCTTCGGCAGCCACGACAGCTTCGCGATGATCCGCGGCGGCAAGATCAACCTGTCGATCCTCGGCGCGATGCAGGTCAGCGCCAAGGGCGACCTGGCCAACTGGATGATCCCCGGCAAGATGGTCAAGGGCATGGGCGGCGCGATGGACCTCGTCGCCGGCGTGCGCAGCGTCGTCGTGCTGATGGAGCACGTCGCGAAGAAGAAGGACGGCTCGGGCTTCGAGCTGAAGATCCTGCCGCAGTGCACGCTGCCGCTGACCGGCGTCGGCGTCGTCGACCGCATCATCACCGACCTCGCGGTGCTCGACGTCACGCCGCACGGGCTGAAGGTCGTCGAGATGGCGCCCGGCGTCACGCGCGACGAGCTGCAGGCCAAGACCGGCGTGCCACTGCAATAACGTTTACCGTGTTTCGGGTCGTCGTGCGCGGCCCGCGCACGACGACCATCCGGGATCGTCGGAACTCGCCGGCCACGGCCGCCTGCGCTACCGTCGCAGGTCAAACCGACGGAGTTCTGACGTGTCCACCTTCAACGCCAGCGGCCTGCTGCCGCGCGAACTCGTCCGCCTGGACGCGCGTGTGGCCGACAAGGCCGACGCCATCCGCCAGGCCACCGGCCTGCTGACCGCCGCCGGCTGCGTGCGCCCGGCTTTCGAGGCCAGCATGCTGCGCCGCGAGGCCGCCGCCGACACCTTCCTCGGCAAGGGCATCGCCATCCCGCACGGCATGGTCGACGAGCGCGAGCTGATCCAGCGCGACGGCATCGCCGTGCTGCAGGTGCGCGACGGCGTCGAATGGAACGCCGGCCAGCGCGCCCATCTGGTCGTCGCGATCGCCGCGCGCTCCGACGCCCACATCGGCATCCTGCGCCGGCTGACGCGGCTGATGGCCGACGACGCGCGCCTGGCGATGCTGGCGCGCACCGACGACCCCGACGCGCTGATCCGCGCGCTGGCCGGCGTCGAGGTCGCGCCCGACGAAGCCGACGCGCCGGCCGAGGACTTCGCGCGCCGCTTCGACTGGGTCGTCGACTACCCGAGCGGCCTGCACGCGCGCCCGGCCACCGAATGGGCCGAGACCGCACGCCGCTTCGCCGCCCGCGTGCGCGTGCGCCATGGCGCCGAAGCCGCCGACGCACGCAACCTGATCGCGCTGCTGCAGCTGGGCCTGCGCTGCGGCGACACCGTCACCGTCTCGGCCGACGGCCCCGACGCCGCCGACGCGCTGGCCACGCTGCGCATCGTGCTCGCCGGCCTGAGCGCGCGCGAGAAGGCCGACGCCGAGAAGGCCGAGCGCAAGCGCCGCGCCGCCGCCGGCGCCTGGCAGCCGCCGGGCGCGGCCGAGGCCGTCACCGGGGTCGGCGCGTCGCCGGGGCTGGCGATCGGCCGGCTGCACCGGCTGCACGCCGGGCCGATGGTCGTGCCCGACGAGCCGGTCGACCTGGTCGAGGCCGCCGACCGATTGCACGGCGCGCTGGCGCGTGCCCGCGACGAACTGCGTGCCGTCGCCGACGACACCCGCCGCCGCCTGGGCGCCGCCGACGCGGCGATTTTCCGCGCCCAGGCCGAGCTGCTGAACGACCCGGCGCTGATCACGCTGGCTTCGCAGCACCTCGTCGAAGGCCACGGCGTCGCCTGGGCCTGGCACGCCGCCGTCGAGGACACCGCCGGCCGGCTGGCCTCGCTGGGCAACGCCGTGCTCGCCGGGCGTGCCACCGACCTGCGCGACGTCGGCCACCGCGTGCTGGCGCAGATCGACCCGGCGCTGGCGCGCCCGGCCGCCGCCGAGGTGCCGGCCGGCAGCATCCTCGTCGCCGAGGACCTGACGCCCAGCGACACCGCCGGGCTGGACGCCGAGCGTGTCGTCGGCATCGTCACCGCGCAGGGCGGGCCGACCTCGCACACCGCGATCCTGGCGCGCACGCTGGGGCTGCCGGCGGTGGTCGGCGCCGGGGCCGCGCTGGCGGCGCTGGAAGCCGGCGCGCCGGCCATCGTCGACGGCAGCGGCGGGCGGCTGTTCCTGGCGCCGTCGGACGCCGATCTGGCCTCGGCGCGCGCCTGGATCGCCGCCGAGGAGGCGCGCCGCGCCCAGGCCGCCGAGGCGCGTGCGCTGCCGGCGCGCACGCGCGACGGCCACACGGTCGCTATCGGCGCCAACATCAACCTCGCCGACCAGGCCGCGTTCGCCATCGCCCAGGGCGCCGAAGGCGTCGGCCTGATGCGCACCGAGTTCCTGTTCCTCGAACGCGGCGAGACGCCGTCCGAGGAAGACCAGTACCAGGCCTACAAGGCGATGGCCGACGCGCTGCAGGGCCGGCCGCTGGTCATCCGCGCGCTGGACATCGGCGGCGACAAGCAGGTCGCGCACCTGGAGCTGCCGCGCGAGGAGAACCCCTTCCTCGGCGTGCGCGGCGCGCGCCTGCTGCTGCGCCGGCCCGAGCTGCTGGTGCCGCAGATCCGCGCGCTGTACCGCGCCGGCCGCGACGGCGCACCGATCTCGGTGATGTTCCCGATGATCACCTCGGCCGCCGAGCTGCTGGCGCTGCGCGAGACCTGCGAACGCATCCGCGAGGAGCTGCAGGCGCCCAAGCTGCCGCTGGGCATCATGATCGAGGTGCCCTCGGCGGCGCTGCTGGCCGCCGACCTGGCCCAGCACGCCGACTTCTTCTCCATCGGCACCAACGACCTGACGCAGTACACGCTGGCCATCGACCGCCAGAACCCGGTGCTCGCGCCCGAGGCCGACAGCCTGCACCCGGCGGTGCTGCGGCTGATCGGGCTGACGGTGCAGGGCGCGCACCTGCACGGCCGCTGGGTCGGCGTCTGCGGCGGCCTGGCGGGCGATCCGCACGGCGCCGCGCTGCTCGCCGGCCTGGGTGTCGACGAGCTGTCGATGACGCCGCGCGACATCCCGGCGGTCAAGGAGCGGCTGCGCGCCGCCGAGCTGCCGGCGCTGCAGGCGCTGGCACGCCAGGCGCTGGCGGCGCCCGACGCCGCCGCGGTGCGTGCGCTGGCCGACGGCGGGGAGAGCGCATGACGATCCGCTGCGTCAGCTTCAACCCGGCGATCGACCAGACGGTGACGCTGGAACG
The DNA here is from genome assembly GCF_020966565.1 of Rubrivivax sp. JA1055. Lineage (NCBI taxonomy): Bacteria > Pseudomonadati > Pseudomonadota > Betaproteobacteria > Burkholderiales > Sphaerotilaceae > Rubrivivax > Rubrivivax sp. JA1055. The sequence continues at coordinate 375,728 of NZ_JAJKFP010000002.1, forward strand.
CCTGGTGCCCGGCGAAGTCGTGCGCGCGCTCGCCGTGCGCCATGACGCCGGCGGCAAGGGCGTCAACGTCGCCTCCTGCCTGGCCGATGCCGGCCAGGCGGTCGAGCTGCACGGGCTGCTCGGCCGCGACAACGCGGCGATCTTCGAGCAGCTCTTCGCCGCCAAGCGCATCGCCGACCGGCTGCGCCGCGTGCCGGCGCGACGCGCACCAACGTCAAGCTGCTGGAGACCGGCGGCCGCACCACCGACGTCAACCTGCCGGGCTTCACGGCGGCCGCGGCGGACGCCGGGGCGGTGTTCGCCGGCCTGGCCGAGGTCGGTGCCGGCGAGCTGGTCGTGATCTCCGGCAGCCAGCCGGCGGGGCTGGCTGCCGACACCAGCGCGCGCCTGGCCGCGGCGCTGGCCGGGCGCGGCGCACGTGTCGTCGCCGACTTGAGCGGCGCGGCGCTGGACGCCGTGCTCGCCTTGCCGCCCGGCGCGCTGCCGCACGCCGTCAAACCGAACCGCGCCGAGCTCGAAGCCTGGGCCGGGCGGCGCTTCGACGAACGCGCGGCGCTGGTCGACGCGGCGCGGGCGCTGGTCGCACGCGGCATCACGCTGGTCGTCGTGTCGCTGGGCACCGACGGGGCGGCCTTCGTCAGCGCCGACGGCGCGCTGCAGGCGGCGCCGCCGCGGCTGGCGACGGGCAGCACGGTCGGCGCCGGCGACGCGATGGTCGCCGGCATCACCTCGGCGCTGGCCGACGGCCTGGCGCTGGACGCGCTGGCGCGGCGTGCGACGGCTTTTGCCGCCGGCAAGCTGGGGCGCGAAGGTGCGCACCTGCCGCCGGCCGCCGAACTGGATGCCCTGGCCGCCGCGGTGCGGCCGCAGCCGCTGGACGTCTGGGCCGCGGCCCCCGGGAGCAGAACATGAGTCACATCGTTGCCGTCGTCGGTGCCGGGGACCGCGGCACCCACGCCTACCTCGTGCGCGAGGCCTTGAAGCGCGCCGCGCGCGAAGCCGGGCGCACGATCGCGGTCGAGCTGCACACCGAGGACGGTGTGATCGACCCGCTGGACGCCGCCGCGCTGCACGAGGCGCATGCGGTGCTGCTGGTCGGCGACCTGCGGCCCGACGCACGTTTCGACGGCCTGTCGCCGTACACCGCGACGCTGGCCGAGGTGCTGCACGACGCCCGCGCCGTGCTCGTGCTGGCCGGCGCCGCGGCGGCGACGCCGGCGGCAGCCAGCGCGCCGCGGCCGGCCGCGCCGGCACCCGTCTCGCCGGCTGCGGCGCCGGCGTTGGCGGCGCTGAAGATCGTCGCTATCACCTCCTGCCCGACCGGCATCGCGCACACCTTCATGGCCGCCGAAGGGCTGCAGGAAGGCGCCAAGGCGCTGGGCCACCAGATCCGCGTCGAGACCCAGGGCTCGGTCGGCTCGCAGGATGCGCTGACGGCCGAGGAGATCGCCGCTGCCGACCTGGTGCTGATCGCCGCCGACCGCCAGGTCGAGCTGTCGCGTTTCGCCGGCAAGCGCCTGTTCCAGTCGCCGACCAAGCCAGCGATCGGCGACGGCGCCGGCCTGATCAAGCGTGCGCTGGCCGAGGCGCGTGTGCACGGCGGCGAGGCCGCGCCGGACGCGTCGGCGTCGGCCGCTGCCCCGGCGGCACGCACCGGCGTCTACAAGCACCTGATGACCGGCGTGTCCTTCATGCTGCCCTTCGTCGTCGCCGGCGGGCTGCTGATCGCGATCGCCTTCGCGCTCGGCGGCATCTACGTCTACGAGGACGTGCACAAGGGCACGCTGGGCTGGACGCTGTTCCAGATCGGCGCCAAGGGCGCGTTCACGCTGATGGTGCCGGCGCTGGCCGGCTACATCGCCTACTCGATCGCCGACCGGCCGGGCATCGCGCCGGGCATGACCGGCGGCGTCATCGCCGGGGCGATCGGCGCCGGTTTCCTCGGCGGCATCGTCGCCGGCTTCATCGCCGGCTACGGCGTGCTGTGGCTGAACAAGGCGATCAAGCTGCCGCGCACGCTGGAGGGCCTCAAACCCGTGCTGATCCTGCCGCTGCTGGGCACGGCGGCGACCGGGCTGCTGATGTACTACGTCGTCGGCGCGCCGGCGGCGACGCTGCTGGCGGCGCTGACCACCTGGCTGCAAGGCATGCAGGGCGCGTCGGCCGTGGTGCTCGGGCTGATCCTGGGCGGCATGATGGCGGTGGACATGGGCGGGCCGATCAACAAGGCGGCCTACGTCTTCGGCACGACGCTGATCGCAGCCAACGTCACCGAGCCGATGGCCGCGGTGATGTGCGCCGGCATGACGCCGCCGCTGGCGCTGGCCGTGGCCTGCAAGCTGCTGCCCTCGCGTTTCACCGCCGAGGAGCGTGAAGCCGGCAACGCCGCCTTCGTGCTCGGGCTGGCCTTCGTCACCGAAGGCGCGATCCCGTTCGCGGCGCGCGACCCGCTGCGCGTGATCCCGTCGCTGATCGCCGGCTCGGCGGTGGCCGGCGCGATCTGTCTCGCGATGGGTGTGCAGCTCAAGGTGCCGCACGGCGGCGTCTTCGTGCTGCCGATCCCGAACGCGGTGACGCACCTGGGCAGCTTCGTCGTCGCGCTGGTGGTCGGCACCGCGGTCTCGGTGGCGGCGCTGGCGATCGCCAAGCGCCGCGTCGTCGCGCCGGCGGCGGCATGAGCCCTCAGGACTTGTCCGGGGCTCATTCCCGCCTGGCGGGACCGGCCGCCAGGCCGAAGGGTGCCCAGTGAGCCCTCAGGACTTGTCCGGGGCTCATTCCCGCCTGGCGGGACCGGCCGCCAGGCCGAAGGGTGCCCCAGTGAGCCCTCAGGACTTGTCCGGGGCTCATTCCCGCCTGGCGGGACCGGCCGCCAGGCCGTAGGGTGCTCCAGTGAGCGTGGTTCTTCTCGACCCTTCGCGCCACGAGCCGCTGGCGGCGGCCTGGTCCGAGGCCGCGGCCCGCCAGTCGCTGGCCCGCATCGTCGCCTCGGCGCTGGACGAAGCCGACGCGCTCGGCTGGCCCGCCCACCCGCTGGACGACCCGGAGTCGCCCGACGACCACCGCCACGCGCTCTACGACGGTGCCGGCGGCGTGCTGTGGACGCTGCGCCGGCTGGTGCAGGACGGCGCCGTTGCCGACTCGCCGCAGCGCCGGGCCCTGGAAGACCGCCTGCTCGACGGCCTCGTCGAGCGCAACGCCGCCGTGCGCAAGCCCGACGAGAGAGGTTCCTTCTGGCTCGGCGACACCGGGCTGGAACTGCTGGCCTGGCAGGTGACGCAAGACGCCGCGACGCTGGACCGGCTGGAGGCGCTGCTGACGGCGCAGCTCGATCACCCGTCGCTGGAGTCGCTGTGGAGCTTCCCGGGCAGTGCGCTGGCCGCGGTGCATCTGGCCGAGCAGGAGGGCGGCACGCGCTGGCGCTTGCTGGCCGAAGCCGCCGTCGCGCGGCTGCAGGCGACGCTCATCGCCGACCCCGAGACCGGCACGCCGGTCTGGGAGCAGGACCTCTACGGCCGCCGTGTGCGCTGGCTGGGTGCCGGTCACGGGCTGGCCGGCAACGTCTACCTGGCGCTGCGTGCGCGCCGCCTGGTGCCCGAGGCCGCGGTTGCGTCGCTGCTGGACGGCGCGTACACGACGCTGGCCGCGACCGCGCTGCATGGCGAAGGCGAGCAGGCCGGCGCCTGGAACTGGCACCCGATGATCGACGCCGCGCGGGTCGCCGGCCGGCTGCCGCTGCTGCAGGACTGCCACGGTTCGCCCGGCATCCTGGCCCGGCTGGCCGACGCGCCGCGCACGTCCGAGTGGGACGGACTGCTGCTCGCCGCCGGCGAAGCGGTCTGGCTCGCCGGCCCGCTGAACAAGGGCCCGAGCCTGTGCCATGGCACCGCCGGCAACGCGCTCGCGCTGCTGCGCCTGGCCGAGCGCAGCGGCGACGATCGCTGGCGCGAACGTGGCCTGGCGATGCTGGCCCACGCCGCGGCGCAGGTGGAAGCGGCACGCGAGCACTACGGCCGCGGCCGGCCGTCGCTGTGGACCGGCGACCTGGGCGTCGCCTGGGTGCTGGCCGAGGCGCTGGCCGGGCGCGCCCGGCTGCCGCTGCTCGACGTGTTCTGAGTCAGCGGCGCGCCAGCGCGCGCGCCGCTTCGCCGACCAGCCCGGAGCCGCGGTAGATCAGCCCGGTGTAGATCTGCACCAGGTCGGCGCCGGCGTCGAGCTTGGCGCGCGCATCGTCGCCACTCATCACGCCGCCGACGCCGATGATCGGGAAACCCGCGCCCAGCGCCGCGCGCAGGCGGCGGATGACGCGGTTGCTGGCTTCGGCCACCGGCCGGCCGGACAGGCCGCCGGTTTCCTCGGCGTGGCGCAGGCCCTGCACGGCTTCGCGCGAGATCGTCGTGTTGGTGGCGATGACACCGTCCAGCCTGTGCCGGCGCAGCGTCGCGGCGACGACGTCGACCTGGGCTTCGTCGAGGTCGGGCGCGATCTTCACGAACATCGGCACGCGCCGGCCCAGCGTGCCGGCGATTTCGTCGCGGCGCGCGGCGAGTGCGCCCAGCAGTGCGTCGAGCGCCTCGTCGCTCTGCAGCGCACGCAGGTTCTTCGTGTTCGGGCTGGAGATGTTGACGGCCACGTAGTCGGCGTGCGGCGCGACGCCGTCCAGGCCGATCAGGTAGTCGTCGACGGCGCGCTCGATCGGCGTCGCGGCGTTCTTGCCGATGTTCAGGCCCAGGATGCCGCCGGCGGCGCGGAAGGACTTGGCCCGCTGCACGTTGGCGACGAAGGCCGCCAGGCCGTCGTTGTTGAAGCCCATGCGGTTGATCAGCGCCTCGGCCTCCGGCAGGCGGAACATGCGCGGCTTCGGGTTGCCCGGCTGAGGCTTCGGCGTGACGGTGCCGACCTCGATGAAGCCGAAGCCCATCGCGCCCAGCGCGTCGATGCAGCGGCCGTTCTTGTCCAGCCCGGCGGCCAGGCCGACGCGGTTGGGGAAACGCAGGCCGGCGACGGTGACCGGGTCGTCGATGCGCGTCTCGCTCCAGGCGCAGCGCAGCGGCGTGTCCTGCAGCCGGGCCAGGCCGGAGATCGTCAGGTCGTGGGCGGCTTCGGGGTCGAGGCCGAAGAGGAAGCGGCGGGCCAGGCCGTAGGGCAGCAGGGACATGGGCGGCGATTGTCGCAAACGGTGTCGCGCCCGGCCGGCGCGGATAATCGGCGCCCATGACACAGGACGAACTCAAGGCCCTGGTCGCCCAAGCGGCGATCGAGCACGTCGTCCCGGGCGCGCTGGTCGGCGTGGGCACGGGATCGACGGTCAACCACTTCATCGACGCGCTCGCGAAGATCAAGGACCGCATCGCCGGCGCGGTGTCGAGCTCGGTGCAGAGCACCGAACGGCTGCGCCGCCACGGCATCCCGGTCGTCGAGGCCGCGGCGCTGGACCGGCCGCTGCCGGTCTACGTCGACGGCGCCGACGAGATCGACCATCACGGCCACATGATCAAGGGCGGCGGCGCGGCGCTGACGCGCGAGAAGATCGTCGCCGACCTGGCCGAACGTTTCGTCTGCATCGCCGACGAGAGCAAGCTCGTCGACACGCTGGGGCGCTTCCCGCTGCCGGTCGAGGTGATCCCGATGGCCGCGCCGCAGATCGCGCGTCGCTTCGAGGCGATGGGCGCCACCGCGACGCTGCGCCTGGGCGTGACGACCGACAACGGCCAGCCGATCCTCGACGTGCGCGGCCTGAAGATCACCGACCCGCTGGCGATGGAGACCGAGATCAACCAGTGGCCGGGCGTCGTGACGGTGGGCATCTTCGCGCGCCACAAGGCGAGCCTGTGCCTGCTGGGCACCGCCGACGGCGTGCGCACGCTGCGTTTCTGACCGTTCCCGAGGGCGGCCGGGCGTCGAGCTTGGCCCTTCTCAAACCCGCGCCATTGCGGAGCCCGCGCCCGGTGCGCGGCTCCATAATGGCGCCCCCTGATCAAAGGACCGCCCGTGGCCAAACCCAATTACGCCTTCGAAAAGCGCCAGCGAGAACTCGCGAAGAAGCGCAAGAAGGAAGAGAAGGCCTCGCGCAAGGCCAGCCCGTCGCAGCACGACGACGCGCCTGACAACCAGGCCCAGACGGCCGAAGGCTCCGCCGACACCCCGCCGCCGGCCGCCGAAGGCCAGCGCGAAGACTGATCAGCCCCGGCGCCGCAGCGCGCGCGCCGCGAAACGCGCCGGGTCGACGGCGTCCACCAGGTCCTGCTCCAGCGGCCACGGCGCGCCGGTGGCCATCGCCGCCACCAGCCGGCCGGCCAGCGGCGCCAGCGTGATGCCGCGGCTGCCCAGCGCGGTGCAGACCATCAGCCCCTCGTGCCGCGGCCAGCGCCGCGGCTGCTCGGCACGATGCGCCGGCAGCACCGCCGGTAGCGCGCCGACGATCGGCATCCTGTCCTCCGCCACCAGACGCCAGCCGACCCGGCCGGGCCAGGGCCGGGCGTCTGCCGGCGGCTCCAACCCCGTCAGGCGCTTCAGCTTGGCGAGGTTGTCGGCGTGGTCGGCGTCGCGTCGCGCCGGGTCTTCGTCGCCGGCCTGGCTGCTGGCGCCGAAGACGACACCACCGTCGGGACCGGGCAGCGCATAACCGCCGCCGGCCACCGGCAGCGCCAGCGGCGCACGCGGGCCCATCCAGGCGCTGACCTGGCCACGCACCCGCTGCAGCGGCCAGGCGCAGGCCTCGGGCATCCACGGCGCGGCCAGGCGCGCGGCGTCGGAAGCGTTGGCCAGCACGACGATCGCCGTCTCGGCCAGCGTGCCGCCGGCTGCGTCCAGCAGGCGCCAGCGGTCGGCGCTACGTTCCAGGCGCGCGACCTCGGTGCCGCCGACGAAACGCACGCCCGGCGTCGCGATCCAGTGCGCCGCCAGCGCCGCCGGCGAACACCAGCCGGCACCCGGATAGAACCAGGCCGGTGACGGTAGCGTGAGCCCGGCGAGTGCCGAGGCCTCGTCGGTGTCGAGTGCCTGCACCCAGTCGGCCGGCAGCCCGGCGCGTGTGGCGAGCGCCTGCATCGCGTCCACCGGCCCGCTGTCCAGCCGCAGCAGGCCACGCGTCGAGCCCGGCACCCGGCCGGCGTCGAACAGCGGCGAGTACGTGCGCGTGGCCAGCAGCGCGCCGGCCCGCAGCAGCCGCGCATGCGGGCCGTCGTCCGCGTGCACCGTGCCATGGAAGATGCCGGCCGGGTTGCCCGAGGTCTCGGCGCCGGGCGTGGCGCGGCGCTCGAAGACCGTCACCGCCAGCCCTTCGGCGGCCAGCGCCTGGGCGACCGCGGCACCGGCCAGTCCGGCGCCGACGACGACCGCGTCACGCGCCTGCGGCACGGCTGCCGCGTCGCGCGGCGGTGCCGGCGGCACGAACCGCGGCGCGTAGCGTGCGACGCTGATCTCGCGTTTGCCGCCGATGCCGGCGCGGCGTTCGAGCTCGAAGCCGACCGCTGCCAGCCCGTCGCGCACCGCGCGTGCGACGCTCCAGGTGGCCGCCGTCGTGCCCGGCGCCGACAGCCGCGCCAGCGCCTGGAACACCGTCGCCGACCACATCGCGGCGTTGCGGCCGGGCGCAAATCCGTCGAGGTAGATCGCGTCGGCCACCAGGCGCAGCTCGGGCAGCAGCGCCGCGGCGTCGCCGTAACCCAGCAGCAGGCGCACGCGGCCGCCGTCGAAGTCGATCGGGTGCAGGCCGGGTGTCGCCGGCGGCCAGGCGGCGACGAGTTCGGCGGCGAGTTCCGGCCGCGGCGAGCCGCGCAGCGCGCGCGCGAGGTCGGCGCGTGTCGGCGGATGGCGTTCGACGCTGACGAAGACCAGCTGCGCGCAGCGCGCCGGGTCGTCGCGCCATTCGGCCCAGGTCGCGAGGAAGTTGTTGCCCAGGCCGAAGCCGGTCTCGGCGATGACGAAACGCCGCTGCCCGGCCCAGCGCCCGGGCAGGCCGTTGCCGGCCAGGAACACGTGCCGCGCCTGCTCGAAGGCGCCGACCTGGGCGTGGTAGACGTCGCCGAAGTCCGGCGCGTGCGGCAGGCCGGCGGTGTCGAACTCGATGCGCGCCGGGACGACGGGTTCGGTCTTCATGCGTGTCTGGACAACCCGGCCTGCCGCGTCATGCGCGACGGCGCCGAGACCGCCGCGTCGAAGTCGAAGGCCATGCGTCGATGATGCCCCAGCAACGACAAAGGGCACCTCGCGGTGCCCTCGGTCAGGAGCGAAGACGCGTCAGACGCGCTTGCGGTACTCGTGGGTGCGGGTGTCGATTTCGACCTTGTCGCCGTTCTCGACGAACAGCGGCACCGAGATCTCGAAGCCCGTGTCGACGATCTTGGCCGGCTTCATGACCTTGCCCGAGGTGTCGCCCTTGACGGCCGGCTCGGTGATGATCTCGCGCACGACGGTGGTCGGCAGTTCGACCGAGATCGCCTTGCCGTCGTAGAAGACGACTTCCACCGGCATGTTGTCTTCGAGGTAGCTGATGGCGTCACCCATGTTCTCGGCCTCGACCTCGAACTGGTTGTATTCCGGGTCCATGAACACGTACATCGGATCGGCGAAGTACGTGTACGTGCACTCCTTCTTGTCCAGGATGATCTGGTCCATCTTGTCGTCGGCCTTGAAGACGACTTCGGCCCCGCCGCCGTTCAGCAGGTTCTTCATCTTCATGCGGACCGTGGCGGCACCGCGGCCACCGCGGCTGTATTCGGTCTTCAGCACGACCATCGGGTCCTTGCCCTGCATGATGACGTTGCCGGCGCGGATTTCCTGAGCGAGTTTCATGGCGTCGAGCGGGGCGTGCCCCCGCGGCTGGTTGATCCCCGGCGAGCGCTGCCGGGCAGCCGCTCCATCACCGGTGTAGAACTGGGCGAGCCCGACGGGCCCGTTTGCGCAAAGCCCTTGATTCTAGCATTCGGGGCCGGCTTTGCCTTGTGCGAACTGCCACAGAGCGCCGGTCAGATCAAGTCGCGACGCTTGTCCGTCGCGGAATGCGGCCATCGCGGCGGCCCAGACGCCGGCCTCGGGCAGTGGCGCCCAGGGCCCGAGACCGTTCCAGCCGCGCCAGAACTCGGCCAGCCCCGGCACCGCGGGAATGCGCGCCAGCAAGGCGTCCAGCTTGTCGGCGTGCACGCCGTCCTCTTGCGGGTAGATGTGCCAGACGAAGGGCCGGCCGGCCCAGAGTGCGCGCACCAGCGAGTCTTCGCCGCGCACGAAGTTCAGGTCCGAGGCGCGCAGCAGGCGGTCGAACTCGGGCTGCGGCAGGTGGGGCAGGGCGGCGCTGCGCAAGCCGGGCGGCGTCGTGCTCACCAGCCGCTGGGCGTGGCCGGGTGTCAGCAGCAGCAGCGTCGGCTCGGCGGCCAGCGCGTCCAGCAGCGCCGGCACCGCCGGGTTGTCGTAGCAGAACAGCGTCACGACCCGTTCGCCGTCGCGCCGCGCCAGGCCGTGGGCCGCGAGCCAGGCGTCGCCGTCGAAGGCCGCGTGCTCGGCCAGCAGCCCGGGCTCGCGCAGCAGGCCGCCGGTGGCGGCGGTGAAACCCGGATGGAAGAACCACTTGTCCAGCCCCGAACGATGCGGCGAGCGCAGACCGTGAACCCGTTCGACCCAGGGCTCGGCGCTCAGGTACTCGAGGTTGATCCACACCGGCGCCGGCGTGCGTGCGGCCATGCGTTCGACGAAGGCCGGCGGCGGGTCGCAGGCGAAGGCCTCGACGACGACGTCGCCGGGTTCAGCTGCGGCGTCGAAGGCGCCGACCTCGACACCGCCGGTGCCGGCGGGCGCCATCCAGGCCAGCGCGCTGGCGTCGTCGATCCACAGCCGCACGCGTGCACCGCGTGCGGCGAGGTCACGCGCCAGGCGCCAGCAGACGCCGACGTCGCCCCAGTTGTCGATGACGCGGCAGAACAGGTCCCAGGTCCAGGCTCGCATCGGCCGGATTATCGGCAGCCGCGACAATAGGGCCCGTGATCCCCGAGCCCGAGTCTCCCGCCGTTCCTGATGCCGCGCCGGCCGCCCCGGCCGCCGCGCCCGACGCCGTGCGCGAGCGCCTGCTGGCCGAAGTGGCCGCGCTGCCCGGCCTTCCCGGCGTCTACCGCTATTTCGACGCCGCCGGCGGCGTGCTCTACGTCGGCAAGGCGCGCAACCTGAAGAAGCGCGTCTCCAGCTACTTCCACAAGGACCACGGCGGCACGCGCATCGGCGCGATGGTCACGCGCATCGCGCGGCTGGAAACGACGGTGGTGCGCACCGAGGCCGAGGCGCTGCTGCTCGAGAACAACCTGATCAAGACGTTGAACCCGAAGTTCAACATCCTGTTCCGGGACGACAAGAGCTACCCCTACCTGAAGATCACCGGCACGCGTTCCGCCGACGGGGCGGGGGCCCTGACGGCCGCCAGCTGCGCGCGTGTCGCCTACTTCCGCGGCGCCGTCGACCGCAAGCACCGCTACTTCGGGCCGTACCCGAACGCCTGGGCCGTCAAGGAGACGATCCAGCTGATCCAGAAGGTCTTCCGCCTGCGCACCTGCGAGGACACGGTGTTCGCCAACCGCTCGCGGCCCTGCCTGCTCTACCAGATCCAGCGCTGCTCGGGCCCCTGCGTCGGCCTCGTCTCCAAGGACGACTACGCCCGCGACGTGCACGACGCCGAGCGCTTCCTGCTCGGCGAGCAGCAGGAGGTCGTCGCCGACCTGCAGGCGCAGATGATGGCCTTCGCCGAGGCCTACGAGTACGAGAAGGCGGCCGCGGTGCGCGACCGCATCGGCTCGCTGTCGCGCGTGCTGCACCAGCAGGCGATGGAAGCCAGCAGCCTGTCGGCCGGCGACAAGGACGTCGACATCCTCGCCGTGAGCGTGGCCGGAGGCCGCGCCTGCGTCAACCTGGCGATGGTGCGCGGCAGCCGCCACCTCGGCGACCGCGCCTACTTCCCGACCCACGTCGACGACGGCGCCGCGCTCAGCGCCACCGAGGCCGACGAACGCGCCGATGCGCCCAGCCCCGAGACCGCGGTGCTGGAAGCCTTCATCGTCCAGCACTACCTCGGCCAGGCGGTGCCGCCGCAGCTCGTCACCAGCCATCCGGTGGACCCGGAACTGATCGAGACGCTGTCCGAGGCCGCCGGCGTGCGTGTGCGCGCCACGCAGCAGCCGCGCGAGCAGAAGCGCATCTGGCTGGAGCTGGCCGAGAAGGGCGCCGAACTGGCGCTGGCGCGCCTGCTGGCCGAGGAAGGTTCGCAGCGCGAACGCACACGCGCGCTGGTCGAGGCACTGGAACTCGACGTCGAGCCCGATGCGCTGCGCATCGAGTGCTTCGACATCAGCCACACCGCCGGCGAGGCGACGCAGGCTTCCTGCGTGGTCTACGAGGCCCACGCGATGCAGAGCGCGCAGTACCGGCGCTTCAACATCGAGGGCGTGACCGGCGGCGACGACTACGCGGCGATGCGCCAGGTGCTGACGCGGCGCTACGCCCGGCTGGCCGAGGCCCGCCGCCAGGACGCCCAGGACGGCGCCGCCGACGAGGCCGCCGCGCCGGCAAAGAAGGGCGCGGCGCGCCTGCCCGACCTGGTGCTGGTCGACGGCGGCCGCGGCCAGGTGTCGATGGCGCGCGAGGTCTTCACCGAGCTCGGCCTGCCGCTGTCCATCGTCGTCGGCGTCGAGAAGGGCGAAGGCCGCAAGGTCGGCCTCGAAGAGCTCGTCTTCGCCGATGGCCGCGAGAAGGTGTACCTCGGCCACGACTCGGCGGCGCTGATGCTCGTCGCGCAGATCCGCGACGAGGCCCACCGTTTCGCGATCACCGGCATGCGGGCGCGCCGCGCCAGCGTGCGCACCGGCGGCAGCAAGCTCGAGGACATTCCCGGCGTCGGGCCGCGCAAGCGCTCGCGCCTGTTGCAACGTTTCGGGGGCGTGCGCGGCGTGGCCGCGGCCAGCGTCGAGGACCTGGCCTCGGTCGACGGCATCTCGCACGACCTCGCGGAGGAGATCTACCGTGCGCTTCACTGATTCCCGTGGCTGGCTGGCGAGCGTCATCGCGGCGGCCGCGGCGCTGGCCGGCTGCGCGTCCAAGCCGACGCCGAAGCCGGCGCTGCAACCCGTGCCGCCGAGCTCGGCGGCGGCGCCCGGCACGATGCCGCTGCCGCCGGCGCGCAGCTGGGACGAGTACCGGCGTCGCGCCGCCGAGCGCCTGGTCGCCGCCAACCCCGAGCGCAGCTACCTCGGCCCGGTGTCGCAGCCGCTGCTGGCGATCCCGGTGCTCGAGGTCGAGCTGGAGCACGACGGCCGCGTGCGCCAGATCCACGTGCGGCGCGTGCCCTCGCAGGCCAAGGACACGACGCAGCTCGCGATCGACGCGGTGCGCCGTGCCGCGCCCTTCGGCGACGTCTCGCACCTGCCCCGACCGTGGGCCTTCACCGAGGTGTTCCTGTTCGACGACGAGCGGCGCTTCAAGCCCCGCACGCTGGACGACTGAACCGCCGTCAAGTCCGCGTCCGCCGCTTTCGGTACGATCCACCGATGTTCTTCACGGTCCCCACGCTGCTGACCTGGGCGCGCATCGCCGCGATCCCGCTGATCATCGGCGTGTACTACCTGCCTCTCGAATGGGGCACACGCAACCTCGCGGCCACCGTGATGTTCGTGTTCTTCGCCGCCACCGACTGGCTCGACGGCTTCCTGGCGCGCAAGCTCAACCAGACCTCGGCCTTCGGCGCCTTCCTCGACCCGGTGGCCGACAAGTTCCTGGTCTGCGCCTCGCTGCTGATCCTGGTGCACCTGGGCCGCGCCGACGTCTTCGTCGCGCTGATCATCATCGGCCGCGAGATCGCGATCTCGGCATTGCGCGAGTGGATGGCACAGATCGGCGCGTCGCGCAGCGTCGCCGTGCACATGCTCGGCAAGCTGAAGACCACGGCGCAGATGGTCGCGATCCCGTTCCTGCTCTACGACGGCCGCGTGTTCGGCCTGGACACGCGTGTCTGGGGCTCGTGGCTGATGTGGATCGCCGCGGTGCTGACGGTCTGGTCGATGGTCTACTACCTGCAGCGTGCGATCCCCGAGATCCGTGCCAAGGTGCGCTGAAGACCGCGCCGGGTGTCGGCGCTTGGACGGCGTCCGGCGCGCCTGAACCATAATCCGCGGCCTTGCCGCTCGCCCGTCCCACGAGGCCGGGCCGGCGACCCGAACGAAACACACGAGGAAAACGACGTGAACAAGACGGATCTGATCGCCCACATCGCCCAGCAGGCGGACCTGTCCAAGGCCTCGGCCACGCGCGCCCTGGAAGCCGCGCTCGAAGGCGTGCAGACCGCGCTGAAGAACGGCGACAGCGTCGCGATCGCCGGCTTCGGCACCTTCGAGGTCTCGGAGCGCGCCGCGCGCACCGGCCGCAACCCGCGCACCGGCGAGGCCATCGAGGTCAAGGCCGCGAAGGTTCCGAAGTTCCGTCCGGGCAAGGCCCTGAAGGACCTGCTCGGCTGAAGTCCAGCCGGGTGCTTAGCTCAGTCGGTAGAGCGGCGCCCTTACAAGGCGTAGGTCGGCGGTTCGAACCCGTCAGCACCCACCAGAAAACGGCCATGGCCGCGGCATAGAATCCCGCGGCTTGCGCCGGCCCCGGAAGGCGAACCGCGGTTCGCCTTCTTTTGCTTCAGGGCTCCGGCTCCCGCCGTCCACGGCCCCCACCCCACACAACGATGTTCGATTTCGTCCGCAACCACTCGCGCCTGGTGCTGGGCATCCTGGTGCTGCTGATCTTCCCGTCGTTCATCTTCTTCGGGGTCCAGGGCTACAGCCGCTTCACCGAAGGCGGCGCGGTGACGGTGGCAGAGGTCGGCGGCCAGGCGATCTCGCGCGCCGAGTGGGACGCCGCCCACCAGAACAACATCGAGCGCCTGCGCCGCCAGCGCCCCGAGCTCGACCCCAAGCTGCTCGAGACCCCCGAACTGAAGCGCGAGACGCTGGACGGCCTGGTGCGTGACCGCGTGCTGATGGCCACCGCGCGCCAGTACCACCTCGTGCCCGACGACGCCCGCCTGCAGCGGCTGTTCGTCACCGACCCGCAGTTCGCCGGCCTGCGCAACCCCGACGGCAGCGTCAACCGCGAGATCCTGGCCGCCCAGGGCATGAGCGTCGAGGCTTTCGAGCAGCAGCTGCGCCAGGAGTTCGGCATGCAGCAAGTGCTGGGCGCCGTGGCCCAGTCCTCGTTCACGCCGCCGGCCGTCGCCGCGACGTCGCTGGACGCGCTGCTGCAGCGCCGCGAGGTCCAGATCCAGCGTTTCGACGCCGCCGCCTACCGTGCCCAGGCGACGCCGGGCGACGCCGACCTGCAGGCCTACTACGAGGCCCATTCGGGCGAGTTCCGCGCGCCCGAGCAGGCGCAGATCGAGTACGTCGTGCTCGACCTGGCCGCGCTCGCCAAGGACGTCGCGGTGCCCGAGGAAGACCTGCGCCGCTACTACGAGGAAAACGCCAGCCGCTACACGCAGGCCGAGGAGCGCCGCGCCAGCCACATCCTGATCCGTGTCGACCCGTCGGCGCCGGCCGACGAGAAGAAGGCCGCCAAGGCGCGTGCCGAGCAGCTGCTGGCCGAGGTGCGCCGGTCGCCGAACTCGTTCGCCGAGGTCGCGCGCAAGAACTCGCAGGACCCGGGCTCCGCGTCGCGCGGCGGTGACCTCGACTTCTTCGGCCGCGGCATGATGGCCAAGCCCTTCGAGGACGCCGTCTACGCGATGAAGACCGGCGAGATCAGCAACGTCATCGAGACCGACTTCGGCTATCACGTCATCACGCTGACCGGCCTGCGCGGCGGCCAGAAGAAGGCCTTCGACACGGTGCGCGCCGAGATCGAGCAGGAGGTTCGCCGCTCGCTGGCGCAGAAGCGCTACGCCGAGGCCGCCGAGACCTTCACGAACACCGTCTACGAGCAGTCCGACAGCCTGCAGCCGGTGATCGACAAGCTGAAGCTGCAGAAGCAGACCGCCACCGTGCTGCGCCAGCCGGTGCCGGGCGCCAGCGGCGCGCTGGCCTCGGCCAAGCTGCTCGACGCCGTGTTCTCCGACGACGTGGTGCGCAACAAGCGCAACACCGACGCCGTCGAGATCGGCCAGAACCAGCTCGTGTCGGCACGCATCGTCACGCACTCGCCGGCGCGCACGCTGCCGCTGGCCGAGGTGCGCGACCAGGTGCGTGAGGCGGTCGTCGCGCAGAAGTCCGCCGCGCTGGCCAAGGCCGAGGGCGCCAAGCGCCTGGAGGCGCTGAAGAAGTCGCCGAACGAGGCGCTGCCGATCTCGCTGACGCTGTCGCGTGCGCAGCCGCAGGGCGCGCCGCGTGCGGTCGTCGACGCCGTGCTGCGTGCCGACACCAAGCAGCTGCCGGCCATCGTCGGTGTCGACCTGGGCAGCCAGGGCTACGCCGTCGTGCGCGTCTCCAAGGTGCTGCAGCGCGAGGCCGATCCGGCCACCGACGCGATGCTGCAGCAGCAGCTCGCCCAGACCTGGGCCACCGCCGAGGCGCTGGCCTACCTGGACGCGCTGAAGCGCCGCACCAAGGCCGAGATCAAGGAAGCGGCAGTTCAGGCTGCGGCCAAGTCGACTACGCCTTGAAACCGGCGCTTTCGCGCTATACTCTCGCTTCTTTGCTGCGGTGGCTGTAGCTCAGTTGGTAGAGTCCCAGATTGTGATTCTGGTCGTCGTGGGTTCGAGTCCCATCAGCCACCCCACCGAATAGAAGACCGAATGCCTGGTTCTCCGGAACCAGGCATTTTTGTTTTGGACGGGGTCAACCGCGCAGGGTTGCCAGCGCGTCGGCCACACGCGGCTCCAGCAAGTCCAGCACGCGTCGTGCTCGCCCGGACAGCGGCCATTCGGCGCGGTGCATCAGCCACAGCGTGTCCACGACCTCAGGCCCGCCGTCGAGTACGCGCACCGTGTCCTGCGAGTTGAAGGCCCGCCGTGCGTAGTGCGGCAGCACCGTGAAGCCCAGCCCGCGTGCCACCGGTTCCAGCAGCAGCCCGATCTGGTTGCTGAAGCCGCGCACCGGCAGGCTGTCCAGCCCCGGATGCTCGGGAAAGCGCCGGCGTAGCAGCCGCGCCGCCATCGCGCGTCCGTCGGGATGGTCGATGAAGCCCAGCCGGGCCAGGTCGTCCCAGCCCTCGACCTTGGCGTCGCGCGGCACGACCAGTTCCAGAGCTTCCTTCAGGAACGGACGCGACACCAGCCGCGCATCGTCGGGCCGCAACGTCAGCAAGCCCAGCTCGTACTGCTGCGCCAGCACCGCTTGGCGCACCTCGTCGTCGGGGGCGAAGCGCTGGCGCACCACCAGCCCCGGGTGCTCGCGTTGCAGGTCCAGCAGCAGCGGGTACAGGAACAGGCCGACGCTGCCCGGGCAGATCAGTCCGAACTCGCCATCAAGGGACTGGCCGTCTTCCAGGCGCTGGCGCAGCCGCCGGTCGGCCTGCTGCAGTTCACGGCAGTAGTCCAGCAGCGCCTTGCCGGCTGGCGTCGCCTCCAGCCGCGGCCGACGCACCAGCAGCGGCCCCAGCCGCGCTTCCAGCTGGCGCACGTGCTGGCTGACGGCGGCCTGGGTCAGGCCCAGGCGCTCGGCCGCCCGCGTGAAGCTGCCCAGTTCGTGGAGTGTCTCGAAGCTCAGCAACCACTGCGGGTTCAGCATAAGAATGCGTTATCAAATTGATAAGGTAGCAGCTGTTTCCATTATGAAGTGGCGCTTCTAGACTGGTGCTATCCCGTTTTCGGCACCGCACCATGATCCCGACGCCTTATCCCCGCAGCTTCTCCCACATCGGTCTGTCGGTGACCGATCTCGATGCCGCCGTGCGTTTCTACACCGAGGTCATGGGCTGGTACCTGATCATGCCGCCGACGACCATCGAGGAAGACGACAGCGCGATCGGCGTGATGTGCACCGACGTCTTCGGTGCCGGCTGGCGCTCGTTCCGCATCGCCCACCTGTCCACCGGCGACCGCGTCGGCGTGGAGATCTTCCAGTTCCGCAACGCCCAGCGTCCGGCCGACAACTTCGAGTACTGGAAGACCGGTGTCTTCCACTTCTGCGTGCAGGACCCGGACGTCGAGGGTCTGGCCGCGCGCATCGTCGCCGCCGGTGGCAAGCAGCGCATGCCGGTGCGCGAGTACTTCCCCGGCGAGAAGCCGTACCGCATGGTCTACATGGAAGACCCGTTCGGCAACATCCTCGAGATCTACAGCCACAGCTACGAGCTGACCTACTCGGCCGGTGCCTACCGCTGACATGAGCCACGACATCGCGGACGCTCGAGTGCCGACGTCCTGGCAGGCCTGGACCTGGCCCGGCCCCTGCGACGCACTGGGCCTGGAGTTGCAATCCGTGCCCGCGCGCGAACCCGCACCGGGCCAGGTCCTGGTGCGCAACGCCGCGATCGGCCTGAACCCGGTCGACTGGAAGGTGCTCGGCGGCCTCGACGGCTGGGTGCCGGGCCAGGTGCCGGGGGTCGACGGTTCCGGGGTCGTGGTCGCCGTCGGCGAGGGCGTCGCGTCCGCCTGGTGCGGCCGCCGCGTCGCCTACCACCAGAGTCTGGCCGGCCCGGGCAGCTTCGCTGCGTACACCCCGGTGGCCGAGCGCGCGCTGCTGCGCCTGCCCGACGGGCTCGATTTCGAGACCGCCGCGGCCTTCCCGTGCCCCGGGCTGACCGCCTGGCAGGCGCTGGCCAAGCTGCCGTCGCGCCCGGGCCGGCTGCTCGTCAGCGGTGCGGGCGGCTCGGTGGGGCATTACCTGGTCGCGCTGGCCCGGCGCGCCGGCCACGAGGTCGACGTGCTGTGCCATGTCCGCCATGCCTGGCGCCTGCTCGCCGCCGGCGTGCGCTGCGCCTACGCCTCGGTGGCGGAGGTGCTGGCTGCGGGCGAGCGCTACGACGCCATCGTCGACACCGTCGGTGCCGCACGTGCCGCCGAACTGGCCGCGCGGCTGCGCGCCAACGGCCACCTGGTCTGCGTGCAGGGCCGCGTCGCCGAGTGGCCGCATCCGCCGTTCGGCCGCGCGGTCTCGCTGCACGAGGTGGCGCTGGGCGCACTGCACCGCGAGGGCGACGACGCCGACTGGGCCGAACTGCGCCGGGCCGGCGAGTCGCTGCTGGCTGAACTCGCCGACGGCCGGCTGCCGCCCGAGCGGCTGCACCACCCGGCGCGTTTCGACGAACTCGCCGTCACGCTCGACGGCCTGCGCCACCGCCGCTTCGACGGCAAGGCTGTCGTCTCCGTCTGATCCCCGTCTTTCACCTTCACCGACTCCCAACTTCCATGTCCGCCCTGTTCTCTGCCTACAAGCTCAAGAGCGTCGAACTCCGCAACCGCATCGCCGTGCCGCCGATGTGCCAGTACAGCGCCGTCGACGGACTGGCCAACGACTGGCACCTGGTGCACTACGCCGGCCTGGCGCGCGGCGGTGCCGGCCTGGTCATCGTCGAGGCCACCGGCGTCTCGCCCGAGGGCCGCATCAGCCCGGCCTGTCTGGGCCTCTGGAACAACGACCAGGCCGAGGTGCTGGCCCAGGTCGCCGGGCTGATCAAGGCCGGCGGCGCGGTGCCCGGCATCCAGATCGGCCATGCCGGCCGCAAGGCCAGTGCCGAACTGCCTTGGCAGGGCGACGGCCACCTGGCCGCCGACGATCCGCGCGCCTGGCCGACGCTGTCGCCCTCGGCGATCGCCTTCGGCGCCAACCTGCCGCGTGTGCCGCGCGAGATGAGCCTGGAGGACATCGCCCGAGTGCAGCACGACTTCGTCAACGCGGCGCAGCGGGCGCTGGCAGCCGGCTTCGAATGGCTGGAGCTGCACTTCGCCCACGGCTACCTCGGGCAGAGCTTCTTCTCGGTGCATGCCAACCGGCGCGAGGACGCCTACGGCGGCGACGCCGTGCGCCGCGGCCGCTTCCTGCTGGAGACGGTGCGCGCGGTGCGCCGCGTCTGGCCCGAGCACCTGCCGCTGACGGCGCGTTTCGGCGTGCTCGAGTTCGACGGCCGCGACGAGGAGACGCTGGCCGAGGCCATCGGCCTGACGCGTGCGATGCGCGAGGAAGGCCTGGACTTCCTGAACGTCAGCATGGGCTTCTCGACGCCCGAGGCGGCGATCCCCTGGGCACCGGGCTTCCTGCTCCCGGTGGCCGAGCGCGTGCGGCGCGAGGCTGGACTGCCGGTGGCGACCTCCTGGTACCTCGACGACCCGGCGCTGGCCGAGCGCGCGGTGGCCGGCGAGCAGGTGGACCTGGTGATGATCGGCCGCGCGCTGCTGGCCAATCCGCACTGGCCGCTGGTCGCGGCGCAGGAACTGGGCCTGGAGCGGCCGTCCGCTGTGCTGCCGCCGCCCTACGCGCACTGGGCCGGGCGCTACCGCAGCAAGCGCTGAACGGCTCTGTTATCGACGCGGTGGATGCTGTGAATCAGAAGATGTGATTTCACTTATGACGGTTCGATCCCGATCATGAAGACATGCCGCCGTCGCGCGGCCTGTCTTCAAACGGAATCGACATGAGTGACATCCTCTGGCCCGCGGGCTACGTCCCGGGCTTCACCGACAACTACTGTTCCAACGAAGTCATCGTCGCCGGCCTCACGGCCGCCGAGGTCTGGCCGCTGCTGGCCACGCCGGCGCACTGGCCCGGCTACTACGCCAACTCGGCGAACCCGCGCTTCTACGACGGCAAGGGCCCGCAGCTCGAAGCGGGCGTGCGCTTCTACTTCGAGACCTTCGGCTTCCCGGTCGAGTCGCAGGTCGTCGAATGCGTGCCGCCGGTGGCGGGCCAGCCGGCGCGTCTGGCCTGGCACGGCTGGGCCGGCGAGCCCGGCGCGGCCGACCGGCTCGACGTGCACCACGCCTGGCTGATCGAGGACCTGTCCGGCGGCCGCGTGCGCATCCTCACCCAGGAGACGCAGAACGGCGAGCCGGCCAAGGCGCTGGCGAAGACCAGGCCGAACCCGATGATCAACGGCCACCAGGACTGGCTGGACGGCCTCGTGGCCGCGGCCTTCGCCGCCCGCGCCTGATCGCCGTCTCGTAGCACGCACGATGAGCGCGACCCTGAAGATCCTGATGATCCTCACCTCCACGGCCGCGATGGGCGACGACGCGCGTCCGACCGGGGTCTGGTTCGAGGAACTGAGCACGCCGTACTACGCCTTCGTCGACGCCGGGGCCGAGGTCGAGATCGCCTCGATCCAGGGCGGCCCGGTGCCGATCGATCCGCATTCGATCCGCGCCAGCGGCAACCCGCCCAGCGTCAGCCGCTTCCTCGCCGACGAGGCGGCGATGCGCAAGCTCGCCACGTCGACGCGGATCGACGGCCGCTTCGCCGTCGACGGCTATTCGGCCGTCTTCCTGCCCGGCGGCCACGGCACGATGTGGGACCTGCCGGCGAGCACCGACCTGGCCGGCCTGCTGTCGCGCGCCTGGGCCCAGGGCAAGGTGCTGGCCGCCGTCTGCCACGGCCCGGCCGGGCTGCTCAACGTGAAGGACGTCGACGGCCGGCCGCTGGTGGCCGGGCGCCACGTCGCGGCCTTCACCAACACCGAGGAAGAGGCTGCCGGCCTGACCCGCACGGTGCCCTTCCTGCTGGAGACGCGGCTGCGCGAGCTCGGCGCCGTGCACGAGCGCGGGCCGGACTTCGCCCCGTTCGCGCGCCGCGACGGCCGCCTGGTCACCGGCCAGAACCCGGCCTCGTCCGAGGCTGCCGCCCGATTGACACTGGAGGCCGTCGGCGCTGCCGCGGCAGCCCGCTGAAAGGAGCCGACGATGTCCCGCATTGCTTTCCTCGGTCTCGGCGCGATGGGCAGCCGCATGGCGGCCCGGCTGCTGCAGGCCGGTCACGAGCTGACGGTCTGGAACCGCACCGGCGCCGCAGCGCTGCCGCTGGTCGAACAGGGCGCGCGCCAGGCCGACACGCCGCGTGCGACGGTGGCCGGCGCGGAGTTCGTCTTCTCGATGCTGCGCGACGACACGGCCTCGCGCACCGTCTGGTGCGACCCGCAGGACGGCGCGCTGGCCGGCATGACCGCCGGCAGCGTCGCGGTCGAGAGCTCGACCTTGTCACCCGGCTGGGTGCAGGAACTCGAGCGCCACACGCGCGCGGCCGGCGTGCACCTGCTGGAGGCGCCGGTCTCGGGCTCGCGCCCTGCGGCCGAGACCGGCCAGCTGGTGTACCTGACGGGCGGTGAAGCCGCCGTGCACGGCCGGGTGCTGCCGCTTCTGCAGCGGCTCGGCGCTGCGGCGCACCACCTGGGGCCGGTGGGCAGCGCGGCGCACGCCAAGCTGGCGACCAACGCCCTGCTGGGCGTGCACGTCGCGACGCTGGCCGAGCTGATCGGCCTGCTGCAGCGCCACGGTGTCGACGTCCCCGCCGTGCTGCGCGCGATCGCCGGCACCTCGGTCTGGGCGCCGGTCGACCACTACCTGTCCGGCACGATGATGGCGGGCGACTTCCGGCCGCAGTTCCCGGTCGAGCTGATCGCCAAGGACTTCGGCTACACGGTGGACGCGGCCGGCGGTGTCGGCCAGGCGCCGGTCACGGCAGCGGCGCTGGAGGTCTTCCGGCGCGGGGTCGCCGAAGGGCTGGGCGCCGACAACATGACCGGCGTCGTGCAGCTCTACACCCGCTGAGACGCGCCGTCCCCGGGGGCCACGCATGAGCGCAGCAGCTCGCGCGCCCAGCGCTGCCCCGGGTCCTCGTGGGTGCGGGCGTGCCAGGCCAGGATCTTCGTGAAACCGGGCACCGCCAGCGGCGGCTCGGCGACGTGCAGGCCGCCGGTGTCCGCCAGCAGCCTGCGCGGCACCAGGGCGACGATGTCGCTGGTGCGCACCAGGTCCAGCAGCATCACGAAGCTTGGAACCGAGACGACGACGCGGCGGCTGCGTCCCAGTGCCGCCAACGCCTGGTCGGTGGCGCCGCTGAAGCCGCCACCCTGAAGCGAGACGATGCCGTGGTCCAGCGCGCAGAAGCAGTCCAGGTCGAACGCGCCGGCGGCCGCCGGGTGGCCCGCGCGCATTACGCCGACGTAGGTCTCGTCGAAGAGGTGGCGGCTGTGCAATTCGGGCGGCGTGCTCTGCGGCGTCAGCAGCGCCATGTCGAGCTCGCCGCGTTCCATGCGCTCGAGCAGCGTCGACTCGTCCATCGCGAGCACCGCCACGCGAACGCCCGGCGCCAGCGGCCGCAAGGCGGCGACGAAGGGCACGACGACGGCGCGCAGCGCGTAGTCGGTGACGGACAGCGTCAGCGTGAACTCGGCCTGCGCCGGGTCGAACGCCGCCGGCGTGAGCAACTGCTCGATCTCGGCAAGCACACGCTTGACCGGGGCGGCGAGTTCCAGCGCGCGTTCGGTGGGCGCGACGCCGCGTTGCGTGCGCACGAACAGCGGGTCGCCGAAAGCGTCGCGCAGGCGGTTGAGCGTGGCACTGACCGCCGGCTGGCTGAGCGCCAGCCGCGACGCGGCACGAGTCACGCTGCGCTCGTCCATCAGCGCATCGAAGGCCTTCAGCAGGTTGAGGTCGACGTTTCGCAGTTGCATGAGGGGAGCGGGCGACTCGCGGCGCATTGTGCCGCCGGCCCGCAAAGGAGGGGCGCGCCGGCGGCAGTCGACGGCCTGTCCACATTTGTTGCACTTTTGTGAGATCAACTCTCATTCTCATCCCGGGGCCAGCCAGCCGCCAGTCGCCACCCGGGGCGGACTCGTATCCCAACACGATGTTTACGCGGGGCGGGTCGGATCGAGCCCGGCGCAGCCGGCCCCGGCCAGGCTCCATGGCTCGGGCGCCCGTGCGCTCCAGGCGCGGCCCGGCCTGCGCCCGCCGGAGCCCATGAACCCGCTACGTCTCTGGTCCCGTGTCGAAGGCCACCGCCGCCTGAACGTCGCCGTGCGCTGCCTGCTGGCGGTGCCCGGTGCCTATCTCGTCGGCTCGCTGTTCGGCGCCGTGCTCGCGCGCCAGCTGCCGATGAAGCCGGTCGACGCTTCTATGGCCGCGGTGCTGGCGACGATCGTCGCCGTGCCGCTGCTGTCGATGTGGGCCGTCGGCGCCGCGACTGCGGCCCGCGCCACCGTCTCGATGGTCGCCCTGGCGCTGGTGCTGGGCGGCTGGTCGCTGCTCGTCTGAGGACACGCCGATGGCCCTGAAGTTCGACGAGTCGCGCGCCGTGCGCAAGTCCATGTCCTGGCTGCACACCTGGAGCGGCCTGCTTTGCGGCTGGCTGCTGTTCGCGGTGTTCGTGACCGGCACGCTGGCCTATTTCCGCACCGAGATCACCGTCTGGATGCAGCCCGAGGCGCAGGTGGCGCGTGCCGACGACCAGGCGTTGGGCGTGGCGCTGGCGCGGCTGCAGCAGGTGGGCGCCGGGGCGCGCAACTGGGGCATCGAGCTGCCGCAGCCGCGCTCGCCGCTGCTGCAGATCAGCTGGTCCAACTCCGACCGCCGCGGCGACGGCAAGCGCGAGGTGCTGGACCCGTCAAGCGGCCAG
Organism: Rubrivivax sp. JA1055; assembly: GCF_020966565.1. Classification (NCBI taxonomy): domain Bacteria; kingdom Pseudomonadati; phylum Pseudomonadota; class Betaproteobacteria; order Burkholderiales; family Sphaerotilaceae; genus Rubrivivax; species Rubrivivax sp. JA1055. The sequence continues at coordinate 399,214 of NZ_JAJKFP010000002.1, forward strand.
CCGCTGGCGGTGCGCGAGACCGCCGGCGGGCGTTTCCTGTACGACTTCCACTACCAGCTTCACGGCCTGGAGCGCGGCACCGGCCGGCTGATCACCGGCGTCTGCGCCTTCGTGATGCTGCTTGCGGTGCTGACCGGCATCGTCGTGCACAAGAACATCTTCAAGGACTTCTTCACCTTCCGTCCCGGCAAGGGGCAGCGCTCTTGGCTGGACGCGCACAACGTCTGCAGCGTGATGGCGCTGCCGTTCTTCCTGATGATCAGCGCCTCGGGCGTGATGCTGGTGGCCAACAACGTGCTGCCGGTGGTCACCGGCGCGGCCTACGGCGGTGACCCGCAGGGAATGATGGCCGACATGCGCGGGCGGCGCCCGGGCGTGGCACCGGGTCAAGCTGGCCAGGGCATGGCGCCGGGTCGCGGCGGTGCGGCGATGGCGCCAGGTCAGAGTGTGCCGGGCGGAGGGCGTCCCGAGGCGTCGGCCCGCGGCGGCGTTGGCGAACGCGGCGGCACGGGGCGTGGTGAGCGGGGTGATCGTGGCGGCGACGCCGGCCGGGTGGCCGCGCCGCCGGCCGAGGCTGCGCCGCTGGTCGACATCGTGGCCCTGCGCGAGGACGCCGCGCGGCGCTGGGGCGGCCGGGGCGTCGCCTCGCTCACGATCCGCCAGCCGGGCACGGCGCAGGCGGTGGTGGAGTTCCGCAGCGTCGGCGGCGAACTGCTGAGCAACCGCGGCATGCCGCAGACGCTGCGCTACAGCGGCGTCACCGGCGTACCGCTGGAGCAGACGCCGGCGCCGCAGTCCGGGCCGCGCAAGGCCTTCGCGGTGCTCGAGGCCATGCACCTGGGCGTCTTCGGCCTGCCGTTCGAACGCTGGCTGCTGTTCGTGTCGGGCGTGCTCGGCTCGCTGATGATCGCCACCGGCCTGTCGATGTGGCTCGTCGCGCGCCAGCGGGACCGGCTCGCCGTCGAGCACCGGCATGCCGGCCACCGCATCGTCGAGACGCTCAACGTCGCGGCGATGGGCGGCGTGCTGCTGGCCGTCTGCGCCTACTTCTGGGCCAACCGGCTGGTGCCCGCGGGCCTGGAGGATCGCCAGCTGTGGGAGATCCGGGCCTTCTTCGGCGTCTGGCTGCTGGCGCTGCTGCACGCCGCGCTGCGGCCGCACAAGACGGCCTGGGTCGAGCAGCTCGCCGCCGCCGGCGTGCTGGCCGCGCTGCTGCCGGTGCTCAACGCGCTGACCGGCGGCGCCCACCTTTTCGTGGCCTGGACGCGCGGCCTTGCCGGCATCGCCGCCTTCGACCTGATGGCACTGGTGCTGGGCCTGTCGCTGCTGTGGGCGGCCCGTGCCGTGCGGCGCCACGCACCGCGGCCGCGGGCGGCGGTGGCCGCCTCGTCACCCGCGAAGCCGCAACTGCAAGAGCTGCAAGGAGTGACGCCGTGAGCGCCGTCGCGAACATCGCACAGGTTCTGTTGACCCTCGTCGGCTTCGTGCTGCTGTGCGCAAGCAGTGCGCGCAACGAGCAGACGATCCACGGCCGCGAACTCGAGCCCGGCACGCGGCGCACGCTGCGCCTGGCAGGTACCGCTGTGCTGTTGCTGGCGCTGGCCTGGCTGGTGCACGCCCGTGGCAGCGGCGTCGGCTTCACCGTCTGGTGCCTGCTGCTGAGCGTCGCGTCTGTGCTCGTGGTGCTGACGAACACCTACCGGCCAGGCTGGCTGGGCCTGCTGCTGCGCCGAGGCGCCTGAACGAACCAATTCCGAGGGCGCGGCCTTCGGCGCTGCGCCGTTCCATTTCTCGACACCACGACGGTACCGCACGAGGAGAGACACGCGCCAAAGAAGAAACGATTCGCATTCGCGCGGATATCGCCGAGCAGGCGATACCGCAGGGCGTCGCGACCCGAGGTCAGCGCCACGCCCGAGCTGATTTGACTTGCCCGAAGGGACGGGCCCCAGGAGGAATAAAAATGTCCGCACTCATCCAGAACGCGCCCTCGCGCTTCGCCGTCAAACGTTCCGTCTCCGCCGTCAGCCTCGCGCTGCTGGCCATGCCTCTGGCCGCGCAGCAGGCGCAGGACGCCGGCACGCTCAAGGAGGTCCGTGCCGTCGCCACGGCCGAGGAGGAGCTCCGGCAGTCGCTGGGCGTGTCGGTGATCACCGACGAGGATCTGGCGCGCAAGCCGCCGGCCAACGATCTGGCCGACATCCTGCGCACGCAGCCGGGTGTCAACCTCACCGGCAACAGCGCCTCCGGCGCCTATGGCAACCAGCGCCAGATCGACCTGCGTGGCATGGGTCCGGAGAACACCCTGATCCTCGTCGACGGCAAGCCCGTGATGTCGCGCACCGGCACGCAGATGCGGCGCAACGGCGAGCGCGACACCGGCGGCGACACCAACTGGGTGCCGGTCGACCAGATCGAGCGCATCGAGGTCATCCGCGGTCCGGCGGCGGCGCGCTACGGCTCGGGCGCCGCCGGCGGCGTCATCAACATCATCACCAAGAAGCCGGCGCAGACCTTCGGCGGCTCGATCACGGCCTACAAGAGCGTGGTCGACGATGGCGGCAACACCAAGCGCCTGGGCTTCAGCGTCAACGGCCCGATCAGCGAGAACCTGTCGTTCCGCGTCTACGGCAATGTCGCCAAGACCGACGAGGACTCGGCGACCGTCAACACCGACGAAGACGGCAACTTCCTCGCCGCCGGTCGCGAAGGCCGGCGCAACCGTGACGTCAACGGCCTGCTGCGCTGGCAGGCCACGCCCGACCAGGTGTTCGAGTTCGAGTCCGGTTTCAGCCGCCAGGGCAACATCTACACCGGCGAGAGCGTCACCGGCGTCAACCCGACCGAGGAACTGATCGGTGACGAGGTGCGCCGCGTCTACCGCCAGACCGCCGCCGTGACGCACAAGGCCCGGTGGGGCGATCTGGGCGACTCGCGCATCGTGCTCCAGTACGAGGACACGCGCACCGCCAACTGCCGCAAGGGCTCGGTCGGCGGCACCGAGGGCAACTGCTCGACGCCGGTGAGCAGCGTCACCTCCGATCTGCGCGACTGGTTCCTCAACGCCGAACTGCACACGCCGCTGACGATCGGCGAGCAGCGCCAGGTACTGACGACCGGGTTCGAGTACCGCTCGGAGCGCCTGGACGACCCGAACGCGATCCAGACGACCTCAGGCACGCTGGGCGACCCGGCGGCCGCTGCCTACCGGGTGATGGAGGCCAAGACGGCCGCCTTCTACGTCGAGGACAACATCGGCATCGGCCAGTCGCTGGTGCTGACCCCGGGCCTGCGCCTGGACCACCATGACCAGTTCGGCAACAACTGGAGCCCGAGCCTGAACGCCAGCTTCGAGCTGTCGCCGCAGTGGATGCTCAAGGGCGGCATCGCGCGCGTCTTCAAGGCGCCCAACCTCTACCAGACCAACCCGTACTACTACTGGCAGAGCATGGGCGGCGGCTGCCCCTCGGGTTTCAACCCGTGCCAGATCCGCGGCAACGAGAACCTCGACGCCGAGATCAGCGTGAACAAGGAGATCGGTGTCGCCTGGGCGCCCGACGACGGCTGGGACGCGAGCCTCACCTACTTCCGCAACGACTACAAGAACAAGATCGGCACCGCGCTGGGCGCCGTGGAGTCGACGCAGATCGGCACCTACTGGGTGACGCAGTGGCTCAACCTCGGGCCGGCGCTGGTCCACGGCCTGGAAGGCAGTCTCAGCGTGCCGCTGATGGGGCCCAAGGGGCGTGACCTGAAGCTGGTCAACAACGTCACCTGGATGTTCAGCAACAAGAGCAAGGACACCGATCAGCCGATCTCCATCATCCCGAAGTACACGCTCAACAGCACCCTGGACTGGCGCGCCAACGACCAGTTCTCGGCGCAGCTGATCGGCACCTTCTACGGGCGGCAGGCGCCGCGCACCGTCAACCAGAAGAACGACCCGGCGACGGCCGCGGGGTTGAAGGAGCAGGGCTCGTACTCGCTGTTCGAGATCAATGGCAGCTACGCCTTCGACAAGCACCAGCGCGTGTCCTTTGGCGTGACCAACCTGTTCGACAAGATCATCACGCGCGAGTCCAGCAGCACCGACAACGCCGGCGCGGCGACCTACAACGAGCCGGGGCGCGGCTTCTACGTCAGCTACTCGGCGAAGTTCTGAGCCCCGCCGCGGCAGCCTCGCGGCCTACCGAGACCATGCCGGCGGGGCAGCGCTCCGCCGGCTTTTTGCATTCACCGCCGATGAACCACGGCCCCCTAGGCGAGCTCGCCGCTGTCGACTATCCCGTCCACTTCCACCGCGAGACCATGCCGGCGTGGCTCGTCGCCGTGTTGACGGCGCTCGGCCGTCGCGCCCCGGACCTGAGGCGGCCGTTCACTTGGCTGGACCTGGGTTGCGGCGCCGGCCTGGGCGCGCTGGTCGGCGCGGCCACCCACCCGCTGGGGCGCTTCGTCGGCGTCGACGCCGACCCGCGCGCGATCGAACGTGCGCAGGCCGTGGCGAGTGCCGCCGGCCTGGACAACGTGCGCTTCGAGTGCCTGGACTTCGACACGCTCGCGGCCCGCACCGACGCGCCGCTCGGCCCCTGCGACTTCATCGTCTCGCACGGCGTGTATTCGTGGGTCGCGCCGGACCGTCGCCGGGCGATGCGGCGCATCGTCGAGCACAGCCTCGTGCCCGGCGGCGTCGCCTGCCTCGGCTACATGAGCCAGCCCGGCGGTGCCTCGTTCGCCGCCGCGCGCCGGCTGATGACGCTGGCCGGCGAGGGCAGCCCCGTCGCGCGCGTGCCGGCCGGCCTGGCGCTGCTGCAGGCGCTGGCCGACGGCGGCGCCGGCTACTTCACCGAGCACCCGACGGCGCTGCGCGAGCTGCAGCGACTGCACGCCGAGGACGCGCGCCAGCTCGCGCACGAGTTCCTCGGCAGCCACTGGCACGCGCTGCACGTCGCCGACGTGATGGCCGACTTCGCCGCCGCCGGCTGCGAGTGGGCGGGCAGCGCGACGCCGCTGGAGAACATCGACGCCGTCTCGCTGCCCGCGGCCAGCCAGCCGCTGCTGGCGAAGCTGCAGCGCGAGGGCGCCGACGCCGCACTGCTGGAGACCGCCCGCGACCTCGCGCGCAACCAGACGCTGCGCCGCGACCTGTTCCTGCGCGCCCACCGCGAGGGCAACCTGCTCGGCGATGACCGCCACCGCGCGGCGCTGCTGGCGCAGCGCGTGTGCCTCACGCCGCAGGCGCCGGTGGCGCCGTCGCCGCAGGGCGAGCTGCGCCTGGACACGCGCATCGGCCCGGTGACGCTGCCGATGGCCCTGGTCGCGCCGCTGCTGGCCGCGCTGCACGACGGTGTCGCGTCCTACGCCGACATCGCGCGCGCACCGGCCTTCGCGGCCCAGCCGGGCGTGCTCAGCGTCCTGCTGCAGACCCTGGCGTGGGCCGGCTGGCTGCAGTTCGTGCGTCCGGACTGGCCGGCCTCGGGATCGGCGATCGAGATGCGCCGTGCCGCGGCGCTCGAGGAGGCCCTGGCGCGCGAACCGGGGCTGGCCGGGCGCTGGCGCGTCGCCCCGGCGATCGGCTCCGCGCTTCCCGATGCCCCGGCAGCATCGGGGCCACGGCTGGCCGCCTTGGGTTGCCGGGTGCGCTGATGTGCGTCAGCCGCGCCAGCCGCCGCCCAGCGCGACGCACAGGTCGACGGCGGCGTTCAGCCGTTCCAGGCGCAGCGTGACCAGCGTGTCCTGGGCCGAGAACAGCGTCTGCTGCGCCTGCAGCACCGTCAGCAGGTCGCCGGCGCCGGCCTGCAGCCGGGTCTGCGCCAGGCGCAGCGCTCGCTCGGCCTGCTCGACGACCGCGGCCTGCGCCGCCTCCTGGCGCGCAGCGCTGCGCACCCGGCCCAGGCCGTCGTCGATCTCCTTGAGCGCGATGCGCAGCGTCGCCGCATAACGCTCGATCAGCACGCGCCGCGCCGACCGGCTCTGCTCGACGGCGGCGTCGCGCCGGCCGGCGTCGAACAGGGTCTGCGCCAGGCTGGCGGCCAGCGCCACGCTGCGCGTCGGGTCGGCCAGGTCGAGGAGCACGTCGCTGGCCAGCGTGCCGCTGGCCGACAGCGTCAGCGTCGGCAGCAGCGCGGCGCGCGCCGCGCGCACGTCGGCGTCGGCCGCGGCCAGCCGGGCCTCGGCCGCGGCGACGTCGGGGCGTCGCGACAGGGCCTCGGCGGGCAGCTCGGCGGCGAGTTCGGGCACGCGGATCGCGGTCAGTGCCTCGTCACCAAGCTCGGGCGCCTGCTGCGGCACCCGCCCGAGCAGCAGCGCCAGCGCCGAGGCGTCCTGCTGCAGCGCCAGCTCCAGCGGGATCAGCGCCGCCTCGCGCTGGCGCACCAGCGTGCGCTGCTGGGCCACGTCCACCGCGGTCTGCACGCCGCCGGCATGGCGGGCCTCGACGATGGTCAGGATGCGCCGCGCCGCGGCCAGGTTGTCGCGCGCCACGCGCAGCCGTTCGGCGCCGGCCAGCCAGCCCCAGTAGCTGGCGGCCACGCCGGCACGGATGCTGGTGCGCGAGGCCTGCAGGTCCAGCCGGCTGGCCGCCAGCGTGGCTTCGCCGGCGTCGACGCCGGCGGCCAGGCGACCCCAGAGGTCGGCCTCGTAGCTCACCGACAGGCCGGCGCTGCTGCGCCGGCTGGTGCTGGCGCTGCCGCCGTCGGGGTCGGTGCGGGTGCGCGAGGACGAGGCGCTGGCACCCACCGTCGGCCAGCGCGAGGCCCCGGCCACGCGCAGCGCGAGCTCGGCCTGGCGCACGCTCTCCAGCGCGATGCGCAGGTCGCTGTTGTGCGCGTCGGACTCGGCGATGAAGCCGCCCAGCCGCGACGAGCCGAAAGACTGCCACCAGGTTTCGTCGACGCGTGTGGCGTCGGCGGCGGCAGAGCTGTCGCCGGCCTGGCGCCATCCGTCCGGGACGGCGGGGCGTTCGGGCGCCGGCTCGGGGGCGGTCGCGCAGGCGGCCAGCAGCGTGGCGGCGGCCAGCGCCAGGGCGCTGCGGCAGAGGGTCGTGCGTGAGCTCATCGGGAATCAGTCGGAGGCGAGGGCGACCACCGGGTCCAGCGCCGCGGCCTTGCGCGCCGGCAGGAAGCCGAACACCAGCCCGGTGGCGAAGGCGCAGCCGAAGGCCAGCAGCACCGGCGCGGCGGCGTACTCGACGGCGGTGCCGAAGGCCTGCACCAGCGCCACCGCGGCCAGCCCGCCGGCCACGCCGAGCAGCCCGCCGAGGCCGGAGACGACCACCGCCTCGACCAGGAACTGCTGCAGGATGTGGCGCATGCGCGCGCCGGTGGCCATGCGGATGCCGATCTCGCGCGTGCGCTCGGTGACGCTGACCAGCATGATGTTCATCACGCCGATGCCGCCGACGAGCAGCGAGATCGCGGCGATGGCCGCCAGCATCAGCGTCAGCGTGTCCTGGGTCTCGGAGGCGGTGTCGATGATCGAGGCCATGTTGCGGATCTGGAAGTCGACACGCCCGTGGCGTGCCGCCAGCAGCGCTTCCACCGCGGCCTGGGTCTCGTCGATGCGAGCGACGTCGGCCACCGCGATCGTCGCGTTGCGCAGCGCGCGCTGGCCTGACAGCCGCAGCTGGGCGGTGGAGAAGGGCACCAGCACGACGTCGTCCTGGTCCTGGCCGGTGGGCGATGCGCCGCGGTCGGCCATCACGCCGATGACCTGGAACATCAGGTTGTTGACGAGCACGTACTGCCCGAGCGCGGACTCGCCGTCGGGGAACAGCGCGCGCGCGACCGTGCCGCCCAGCACCATCACCGTGGCATAGCTCTTCTCGTCCTCGGCGCTGAAGAAGGTGCCTTCGGCCAGGCCCCACTGGCGCGCCAGCGGGAACTTGGCGGAGGTGCCGTTCAGGCTGGTGCTCAGGTCCTTGCCTTCGCGGCGCAGGGTGACCGTGCTCGACTGCTCGGGGATCGCCGCGAGCACGTTGGGCAGCTCCTCGTCGATCGCCTTGACGTCGGCCTCGACCAGCGTGGAGGTATCGCGAAAGCCGCGCTGGTTGGGCGCGCCGGGGCGCACCAGCAGCAGGTTGGAGCCCATCGCGCTGACGCGCTCGATGACCTGGCGCTTGGCGCCGTCGCCGATGGCCAGCATCGTGATCACCGAGCCGACGCCGATGACGATGCCCAGCAGCGTCAGCACTGCGCGGAACAGGTTGGAGCGCAGCGCCCGCAGCGCGGTGCGCGCCGACTCCATCAGGTCCGCTGCGGTGCCGGCCAGCCGTGCCGGGCGCGACGGCTGCGCCAGCGCGTCGGCGCGTGGCGCCGTGGCCGGGCCGGGGTCGCGCACGATGTGCCCGTCCTGGATCTCGATGACGCGGTGGGCGTGGCGCGCGACCTCGGCCGCGTGGGTGATCAGGATCACCGTGTGGCCCTGCTCGGAGAGCTCGCGCAGCAGCCGCATCACCTCGGTGCCGCTGCGGCTGTCCAGCGCGCCGGTGGGCTCGTCGGCGAGGATGACGTGGCCGCCGTTCATCAGGGCGCGGGTGATCGACACACGCTGCTGCTGGCCGCCCGAGAGCTGGTTGGGCCGGTGGTGGGCGCGATCGGACAGCCCGAGCTCGCCGAGCAGCCGCAGCGCGCGCTCCTGGCGCTCGGCTGCCGGGCAGCCGGCGTACATCGCCGGCACCTCGACGTTCTCGCGCGCGTTCGCCGTGGCGATCAGGTTGTAGCTCTGGAAGATGAAGCCGAAGGCCTCGCGGCGCAGCGCCGCCAGCTCGTCGGCGTCCATCGCGCCGACGTCGCGGCCGGCGAAGCGGTACTCGCCGCCGGTCGGCCGGTCCAGGCAGCCGAGCAGGTTCATCAGCGTCGACTTGCCCGAGCCCGAGGCGCCCATGATCGCCACCAACTCGCCGGCGTGGATGTCCAGGTCGATGCCGTGCAGCACCGCGACCGCGAGCTCGCCGTTGCGGTAGGTCTTGGTGACCCCGCGCAGGCGGATCAGCGGCTCGACGTCGGGGCTCGCGCCGCTCACCGTCCGGGCCCCATCGGTCCGATCGCGCCGCCCGGCCCGCCCGGGCCCATCGCGCCCATGCCGGCAGCGCCCATGGCGCCGGCGCGGCGCTCCTGCGAGCCGTCGCCGCCACGCGGCCGCGCGCCGTCGGGCTGGCGCTGGCCGACGACGACCTTCTCGCCCTCATTGAGTCCCTGCAGGATCTGAACGTGAACGCGGTTGCCGATGCCGACGAGCACCTCGCGTTCCTCGATCGCGCCCTGCTCGTTGGCCACCTTGACGACGGCGCGCTGCGGCACTGCCGCGCGGGTGGCGCCGGCCGGACCGGCCCACACGCCGCGGTCGACCGCCCGGGTCGCGCCAGCGGCTGCTGGAGCCGCTGGGGCCGCAGGCGGCGTGGCCGCGCGCGGCGGCGGCGTCTGCGGGGCCGTGTCGGCACGCGGCGGCGGCGCGCCTTCGCCGCCGGCCATGCGTTCGCGCCGCCGTGCCGCGCGCTGCTCGGGGTCCATCGTCTGCCAGTCGCTGCGCGGCCCGCCGTCGTTGCCTTCCGGTGTGCGGGGACGGCGCTCGCCGGCCGGGGCCTCGCCCTCGCGCCCGCCCCAAAGCGGCGCGGTGCCGCGGCGAGGCTCTGGCGCGGCGTCAACGCCTGCCGGCGGCCGCCCGGCAGGCGCGGAGGCCGGACGCTGCGGCGCAGCGCCTGCCGCAGCCGGCCGGCTGGGCGCAGGCGCCGCGGCGGCCGAGCCTGCCTGCAGCCCGCGGCGCTCGCCGCGTTCTCCGGGCGCCGTGGGTGCACCCGCGGCGGAGGAGGCTGAGGCGGCAGGCGGTGGCCCGCGGCGCTCGCCGCGCTCACCGCGTGCCGCGGACGCCGCCGGCGCGCCCCGCGGCGCGTCGCGCAGCGCCGAGGCGCGCTGCTGCAGCGCCGCCACCGGCACCGTCAGCACGCTCTCGGCGCTGCGCGCGACGAAGAAGACCTGCGCCGTCATCTGCGTCATCAGCTCGCGCTGCGGGTTGGGCACCTCGAAGACGGCGTTGTAGAGCACGACGTTGTTGGTCACCGTCGGCGTCGGCTCGACCTGCTTGAGGCGGCCGCTCCAGCGCCGGCCCTGGCTGCCCAGCGTCGTGAAGTAGGCCGGCATGCCGGCGTACAGCCGGCCGACGTCGGCCTCCGACACCTGGGTCTGCACGCTCATCAGCGACAGGTCGGCCACGCGCAGCAGCGTCGGTGCCTGCTGGCTGGCGTTGAGGGTCTGGCCCTGACGGGCCGTGACGCTGACCACGGTGCCCGAGATCGGCGCGTAGATCCGCGTGTAGCCGAGGTTGGTCTGCTCGACGCGCATCGTCGCCTCGATCTGCTCGATCTGCGCCTTGGTGGCGTCGACCTGGGCCTGCGCGCTGAGCGCCGCCGACCGTGCGTCGACCAGCTCCTGCGCCGTCGTCGCGTCGTCGGCCATCAGCCGGCGCTGTCGCTCGTGATCGCGGCGCGCCTTTTCCAGCGCCACCTCCTGCTGCACGAGGTTGGCCTGCTGCTGGCGCAGCGAGGCGCGGTAGGCGTCCACGCGCGCGGCAGCGGCGTCGGCGTCGATCTCGGCCAGCAGGTCGCCTTCGCGCACCTCGGAGCCCACCTGCACGTGCAGCTGGCGCAACTGGCCCGAGACCTGGGCGCCGACGTCGACGTAGCGCACCGGCTGCAGCGTGCCGGTGGCGGTGACCAGATCCTCGATGTTGCCGCGCTGCACCGTCGCCAGCAGCGGCCCGGCGTCGCGGCCGGCGTCGCCGCGCCACAGGTCGGCGAGCCACCAGGCGCCCGCGGCGCTCAGCGTGCCGGCGGCTCCCCAGCCGAGCCAGCGGCGCCGGGCCGGACTTGCCGCTGCGGCAGGGGTGGTTTTGGATTGCATGGACGGGATGCCGCGAAGGAGTGGGTACGGCAGTCATGCTGGCAAACGAATGTGCAGGCAATTCGCACGGCGCGGCGGCCGCCGGGGCATTGGCGGCGCACCGGTTGCCGCCGATTAAGCTCGCGTCATGCCTCGTGTCCCGATGCCGAGCCTGCAGTCCTGGCTGCGCCACCTCGACTCCCTGCGGGTCAAGCTCTTCCTGGCCATCGCCGGCGCCAACGTGGTGCTGGTGATGGCCGCGTCGCTGGTCTACAGCTGGAGCTTCGAGCGCGGCTTCGTCGAGTATCTGCAGCACAGCGAGGAGGCGCGGCTGACCCCGGTCGTCGCGCGCCTGGCCGACGGCTACCGCGAGCACGGCGACTGGCGCTGGCTCACCGACGACGAGGACCGCTGGTTCCGGCTGCTGCACGAGATGCTCGGCGTCACGCGCAGCCGGCGCTTCGGCCCCGAGGCGCCGGCCATCGCGCCGCCGGGTGCGGCGCCGCTGCCGCCGGTGACGATCGACCCGCGCATCCTGCTGCTGGATGCCTCGCGCGAGCGCCTGCTCGGCCCGCCAAACCGGCAGGATCAGGCGGTGCTGCGGCCGATCGAGGTCGGTGGGCGCACCGTCGGCTTCCTCGGTTACGTGCCGCGGCTGTCGATGGTGGCCTCGCTGGAGCAGGTCTTCCAGCAGCAGCAGAACCGCAAGTTCGGCTTCATCGCCGTGGGCATGCTGCTGGCCGTCCTGCTGACCGCGGCCTGGATCTCGCGCTGGCTGACGCTGCGCCTGCGCGCGCTGGGCGAAAGCGCTGCGGCGGTCTCGCACGGCGACTACACGGTGCGCATCGGCGTGCGCGGCCACGACGAGCTGGCCGAGCTGGCGCGCGACTTCAACCGCATGGCCGCCAGCCTGGACGCGGCCAAGAGCGCCCGCGAACGCTGGATCGCCGACATCGCCCACGAACTGCGCACGCCGCTGACGACGCTGCGCGTGGAGATCGAGGCGCTGGTCGACGGCGTGCGCCGGCCCAGCGCCGACACCCTGGCCTCGCTGGCGCAGGAGGTGCTGCGGCTGTCGCGCCTGGTCGAGGACTTGCGGCTGCTGTCGCTGGCCGACCTGGGCGCGCTGTCGATGCGGCTGCAGCATCTGGACCTTGCCGGCCTGGTTCGCGAGTACCTGAAGGATCAGCGTGCCCAGCTGCCGGCGGACGCGACGCTTCAGCAGGCGCTCGAACCCGGCGGCGTCATCCATGCCGACCCCGACCGCATGGCCCAGGTCTTCGGCAACCTGATGCAGAACAGCCTGCGTTACACGCACGCGCCGATGCAGCTGCGCGTGGCCGTGCGCGTCGAGGGCGAGGAGGTCGTGCTGACCTGGGAGGACAGCGCGCCCGGCGTGCCCGAGGACGCCCTGCCGCGCCTGACCGAGCGCCTGTTCCGCGTCGAGGACTCGCGCTCGCGCGCCGGCGGCGGCTCCGGCCTGGGGCTGGCCATCGTGCACGCGATCGTCACCGGCCACGGCGGCACGATGCTGGCCGACGCCAGCCCCTTGGGCGGCCTGCGCTGGACCCTGCGCTTCGCGCGACTGGACGAACCTGCCGATGACTGAACGCGTGCTGATCGTCGAGGACGAGGACAAGATCGCCCAGGCGCTGGACGAGTACCTTCGCCACGCCGGCTACGAGACCCACCGCCTGGCGCGCGGCGACGAGGTACTGCCCTGGCTGGACGGGCATCCGGTGGAACTGATCCTGCTGGACCTGATGCTTCCCGGGCGCAACGGGCTGGACATCTGCCGAGCGCTGCGCGACGGCGGCGCCCACGGCCGCGGGCCGGCGGTGATCATGCTCACCGCGCGTGTCGACGAGGCCGACCGCCTGGCCGGGCTGAACTGCGGCGCCGACGACTACGTCTGCAAGCCCTTCAGCCCGCGCGAGGTGGTGGCGCGGGTTCAGGCGGCGCTGCGGCGCACGCGTGCACTGACTTCGGCGCCCGAGCCGCAGGCCAGTGAGGCGCTGGTGCTCGACGCCGCGGCCTGGACTGCCCGCCTCGACGGCCAGGACCTGGGGCTGACGGCCATCGAGTTCCAGCTGCTGCACGTGCTCGTCAGCCAGCCGGGGCGCATCTTCACCCGCGACCAACTGATGGACCACATCTACCCCAGCGAGCGCGTCGTCAACTGGCGCACCATCGACAGCCACGTCAAGAAGGTGCGCCGCAAGATCGACGACGTGCGCCCGGGCATCGACCTGATCGAGGCGGTGTACGGCGTGGGCTACCGCTACCAGCCCGAGCGCGCCGGCTGAGGCGCCGGCGGACGGCTGTCAGGCCAGCGTGTCGTCGGCGGCCGGGCGCGGCCCTCGTCACCCGCTTGCCCCCGCGATGAGACGGTTCACGGCGATCACTCCGTGCTGTCCGCCTCGGCCTCCCAGCCCCCGCCCAGCACCTCGAACAGCCGCACGCGGTTGCTCTGCTCGGCCAGGCGCAGCGTGACCAGCGTCTGTTGCGCCGCGTACAGCGTGCGCTGGGCGTCCAACGCGTCCAGGTAGCTGGCCGCGCCGGCCTTCCAGCGTGCGTCGGCCAGGCGCCAGGCGCGCTCGCTGGCGTCGACCAGCGCCGCCTGGGCGTCCAGGCGCTCGGCGATCGTGGCACGCACCGCCAGCGCGTCGGCGACCTCGCGGAACGCGGTCTGCACCGTCTGCTCGTAGGTCGCGACCTGGATCGCCCGCGCGGCCTCGGCCTGGGCGACGCCGGCGCGCGTGGCGCCGCCGTCGAAGATCGGCAGGCTGACCGAGGGCGCGAAGGACCAGGCCCCGCCCTTGAACAGGTCCGACAGGCTGCGGCTGGCGCTGCCGGTGGCGGCAGTCAGCTGGATCGTCGGGAACATCGCCGCGCGCGCCGCGCCGAGATCGGCGTTGGCCGCCTTCAGGCTGTGTTCGGCGGCGATGACGTCGGGTCGGCGCTGCAGCACCGTCGACGGCAGCCCGGCAGGCACGGCCACCAGCGCCGTCGCCTCGGCGCCGGGCGCGGCGTCCGGCGGCAGGGCGTCGGCGGGCAGCTCGGCGCCGACCAGCAGGCGCAGCGCGTTCAGGTCCTGCGCGACGGTGGCCTCGTAGGCGGCGACGTCGCGGCGTGCGGCTTCCACCGAGGTCTGGGCCTGGGCCAGCGTCAGCGCCGAGTCGGCGCCCAGCGCATGGCGCTGGCGCGTCAGCTCGTAGGTCGTGCGCTGGCTGTCCAGCGTGCTGCGCGACAGCGCCAGCTGCGCCTGGTCGGACTGCAGCGTCAGCCACGCGGTGGCGACCTCGGCGACCAGCGCGATGCGCGTGCTGCGTGCCGCCTCCTCGGTGGCGAGGTAGCTTTCCAGCGCCGACTCCGACAGGTTGCGCACGCGGCCGAAGAGGTCCAGCTCGAAGGCCGAGACGCCGATGTTGGCGTTGTAGGTGCGCGAATGCACGATCTGGCCGCTGCTGCTGGCTTCGACCGGAGTGCGCGAGGCGCTCTGCGCGCCGGTGGCGTTCAGCGTCGGCAGCCGGTCGGCGGCCTGGATGCGGTAGGCCGCTCGCGCCTGCTCGATGGCCAGCAGCTTCAGGCGCAGGCTGCGGCTGTTGTCCAGCGCCAGCTCGATCGTGCGCCGCAGGCGCGCGTCGGTGACGACGTCGCGGCCGTCGGGCAGCGCGCTGCCGGCCGCCGTGCCCAGCGGCCAGGCCGCCGGCACCGGCGCCTCGGGCCGCGTGTATTCGGGCGCCAGGTTGGCGCAGGCCGTCAGCGCGGCCAGCGCCACCAGCGTGAGGCCGCGCGCGGCGAATCGGATGCTCGTGTTCATGCCCGTACCTCCGCGGTCGGGGCGGCGCCGCGGCGCCGGTCGAAGAAGCCGCGCACCAGCACGTAGAACACCGGCACGAAGAACAGGCCCAGCACCGTCGCGGTGGCCATGCCGCCGAGCACGCCGGTGCCGATGGCGCGCCGGCTGGCGGCGCCGGCACCGCTGGCGATGGCCAGCGGCAGCACGCCGAACATGAAGGCCAGCGAGGTCATCAGGATCGGCCGCAGCCGCAGCCGCAAGGCCTCCAGCGTCGCGTCGACGAGCGCCGCACCCTGTTCCTGGCGCTGCTTGGCGAACTCGACGATCAGGATCGCGTTCTTCGCCGACAGGCCGACGGTGGTCAGCAGGCCGACCTGGAAATAGACGTCGTTGTGCAGCCCGGCCAGCGTCGTGAGCGCCAGCGCGCCGACGACGCCCAGCGGAACCACCAGCAGAACCGAGAACGGCACCGACCAGCTCTCGTACAGCGCCGCCATGCACAGGAACACGAACAGCACCGACAGCGCGTACAGCGCCGGCGCCTGCGAGCCCGACAGCCGTTCCTGGTAGGACTGGCCGGCCCACTCGATGCCGACGCCGGCCGGCAGCTGGGCGACGATCTGCTCGACGGCCTTCATCGCGTCGCCCGAGCTGACGCCCGCGGCCGCCTCGCCGACGATCTCGAAGGCGCCCATGCCGTTGTAGCGCTCCAGCTTGGGCGCGCCGTAGCTCCACTTCGTGCTCGCGAAGGCCGAGAACGGCACCATCTGGCCGGCGTCGTTGCGCACCCGCCACTGCATGATCGCGTCCGGCGCCATGCGGTAGGGCGCGTCGCCCTGGGCGTAGACCTTCTTCACCCGGCCCTTGTCGATGAAATCGTTGACGTAGCTGCCGCCCAGCGCCACCGACAGCGTGTTGTTGATGTCGCTGGTGGACAGGCCCAGCGCGCCGGCCTTGCGGTCGTCGATCTCGATGCTGAACTGCGGCGCGTCGTCCAGGCCGCTGATGCGCACCTGGGCCAGCTTGGGGTTCTGGCGGGCGAGCTTCAGGAACTCGTCGCGCGCCGCCTTCAGGCCCTCGTGGCCGAGGCCGCCGCGGTCCTGCAGCTCGACGGTGAAGCCGCCCGAGGAGCCGAGGCCGCGCACCGTCGGCGGCTGCATCACGAAGACACGCGCGTCGCGCAGCGCCGCCAGCTCCTTGTTCGCGCGGCGCGCGAACTCGGCGGCGCTCTGGCCGTGGCCGCGGCGCTCGCTCCAGTCCTTGAGCCGGATGAAGGCGTTGCCGGTGGCCTGGTCGCCGCCGATGCCCGAGATCAGCGTGTAGCCGTCGACGTCGGCCTGCTGCGACAGCCAGTTCTCGACCTGGTTCAGCGAGGCCCGCAGGCGCTCGTCGGTGGCGCCGGTGGGCAGCCGCACCTCGGCCATCAGCACGCCCTGGTCCTCGTCGGGCAGGAAGGAGGTCGGCAGCCGGGCGTAGAGCACGGCCATCGCCGCCAGCAGGATCGCGTAGACCAGCATCACGCGGCCGCTGCGCCGCAGCAGCGTGGCGCCGGCACGCTGCATGCCGGCGCTGCCGCGGTCGAAGCCGCGGTTGAAGGCGCCGAAAAAGCGCCCCAGCAGGCCCTTGTGCGCCGCGTGGTGCTCGCCCGGCGGCAGCGGCTTGAGCACCGAGGCGCACAGCGCTGGCGACAGCGTCATCGCCACCAGCACCGACAGCAGCATCGCCGACACCACCGTGATCGAGAACTGGCGGTAGATGACGCCGGTGGAGCCGCCGAAGAAGGCCATCGGGATGAACACCGCCGCCAGCACGAGCGCGATGCCGATCAGCGCGCCGGTGATCTCCTGCATCGACTCGCGTGTCGCCTCGCGCGGCGACAGCCCGCGTTCGGCCATCAGGCGCTCGACGTTCTCGACGACGACGATGGCGTCGTCGACCAGCAGGCCGATCGCCAGCACCATGCCGAACATCGTCAGGCTGTTGATCGAGTAGCCGAAGGCCGCCAGCACGCCGAAGGTGCCGAGCAGCACCACCGGCACCGTGATCGCCGGCACCAGCGTCGCCCGCCAGCTCTGCAGGAACAGGTACATGATCAGCACGACCAGCACCACGGCCTCGGCCAGCGTGATGACGACCTCCTCGATCGAGATCTTCACGAACGGCGTCGTGTCGTAGGTCATCGCCGTCTGCAGTTGGTACGGGAAGCCCGGCTGCAGCTCGGCGATCTTGGCCTTGACGGCGTTGGCGGTGGCGATGGCGTTGGCACCCGAGGCCAGGCGCACGCCCATCGCCGCCGAGGCCTGGCCCTTGTAACGCGTGCGGATCGTGTAGCTCTCGCCGCCGAGCTCGACGCGCGCGACGTCGGCCAGGCGCACGCCGGCGCCGCTGGCCGCCGACTTGACGACCACGGCTTCGAACTGCTCGACCGTCTGCAGTTTGCTGCGTGCGGTGATCGTCACGTTGAGCTGCTGGCCGGGCGCCGCCGGCAGGCCACCGACCTGGCCGGCCGAGACCTGGGCGTTCTGGGCCGTGATCGCGCTCGTCACGTCCGAGGGCATCAGGCCGTAGCTCGCCAGCTTGTCCGGGTTCAGCCAGACGCGCATCGCGTGGCCGGTGCCCAGCGTCTGCACCTCGCCGACGCCGTCGATGCGGCTGATCGTGTCGACCAGGCTGGACTTGATGTAGTCGCCGATCTGCACCGCGCCGGCGCTGCCGTCCTCGGAGTACAGCGCGACGATGAGCAGGAAGTCGGTGCCGGCCTTGGTGACCGTCACGCCCTGGTCCTGCACGGCCTGCGGCAGCTGGGTCATCGCCTGCTGCAGCTTGTTCTGCACCTGCATCTGGGCGACGTCGGGGTCGGTGCCCGAGACGAAGCTCAGCGTGATGCGCGCGCTGCCCGAGGAGGTGCTGGTCGAGGCCATCGACAGCAGGCCGTCCAGGCCGGTCATCTGCTGCTCGATGACCTGGGTGACCGAGTCCTCCAGCGTCTTGGCCGAGGCGCCGGGGTAGGTGGCGTTGACGCTCACGCGCGGCGGCGCGATGTCGGGGTACTGTTCCAGCGCCAGCGTGCTGATCGACAGCGCGCCGGCGAGCATGACGACGATGGCCAGCACCCACGCGAAGATGGGGCGGTCGATGAAGAAGCGCGGCATCGTGCGGCTCCCTTCAGCGCGACGCCGCCGAAGCCGGCGCCGACGCGGCCGAGGCCGCGGCGCCCACCGCCTGCGGCTGCACGACGTCGCCCGGCTTGACCTTCTGCAGCCCCTCGACGACGACACGCTCGCCTGCCTTCAGCCCCGAGCTCACCAGCCAGCGGCTGCCGATCGTGCGATCGGCGGCGATCGTGCGGCGCTCGAGCTTGTCGCCGGCGCCGACGACGAGCACGCTGGCCGAGCCGTCGGTGTTGCGCGAGACGGCCTGCTGCGGCACCAGCATCGCGTCGGCCACCGCCGCCGTGGGCAGCAGCGCGCGCACGTACATGCCCGGCAGCAGCAGGCCCTGCGGGTTGGGGAAGGTCGCGCGCAGCGTCACCGTGCCAGTGCCGGTGTCCACCGAGGCGCCGGTCACGCTGAGGCGGCCGGCCAGCGGGTAGGTGCTGCCGTCCTCCAGCCGCAGCGACACCGCGGCGTCGCCGCCAGGCAACTGCTTGACGCGGCCGGCCGCGATGTCGCGCTTGAGCTGCAGCATCTCGGCGCTGGACTGCGTGACGTCGACCTGGATCGGGTCGGTCTGGCGCACCGTGGTCAGCGCTGTCGTCTGGTTGGCGGTGACGAGCGCACCGACGGTGACCGCCGAGACGTCGGCACGGCCGCTGATCGGGCTGGTGACGCGGGTGCGATCGAGGTCGATGCGCGCCGTCTGCAGCGTCGCGCGGGCGGCGGCCAGGTCGGCCTCCGCCTGTTTCAGCGCGGCTTGCGCGTCCTGCAAGTCTTGCCGGCTGACGGCGTCGATCTTGGCCAGCGCCGTCTGGCGCTCGGCGGTGAGGCGATGGGTTTCCGCGGTCGCCTCGGCCCGGGCCACGGCGGCCTCGGCGCTGGCGACCGCGGCGCGGTAGCTGGCGGCGTCGATCTCGTAGAGCACCTGGCCGGCCTTGACGCTGCCGCCTTCGACGAAGCGCCGCGCCTGGACGATGCCGCCGACCTGCGGCCGGATCTCGGCGCTCTGCAGCGCGGTCGTGCGGCCGGGCAGCTCGCTGGACAGCGACACGGTCTCGGTCTGCACGGTGAAGGTGCCGACGACCGTCGGCCGGCCCGGGCCGGGCGCCGCGGCGCCATCCTGGCGGCCGCAGCCGGCGAGCGCGGCCGCGAGCGCGAGGGCCGCCATGGCGAAGGGAATGGGCGTGCGCCGGGCGGCGCGGGAGACGATGGCGGCCATCGGGATGTCCTGCTTCGGGTTCTGCTGGCCCGGATGATTGACGCCGAATGTGGAGGAAAGTTGAAGTCCGCCCCGGTTGCGTCACCAGCGCTTGCACGCGGCGGGGGGCCGTGCGCCAATGCCGACCGTGTCGACGCTCGCTCGCCTCAAACGCCCCGGCATCACCGGCAAGCTCTTCCTTGCAGTGCTGGCCACCGCGACGCTGGTCGCCGTGGCCGTCAGCGTCGCGGCGCAATGGAGTTTCCAGCGCGGCTTCATCGGCTACCTGAACCAGCAGGCCGTGCTGCGCATGGAGCTGGTGCTGCCACGCTTGGCGGCCGCCTACGGCGAGCACGGCAGCTGGGGCTTCCTGCGCAACCGGCCGGAAGTCTGGTTCGGCCTGGTTGGTGTCGGTCCGGCGCATCCGCCGGACCCTCCGGAGCCGCCCGACTCGCCGCCCAGTGCAGCGCCCAAGGGGCCGATGGCCGAGATGATCGCGTCGGATCTGCTGGGCGCCGGCCGGCGGCTGTCGCTGCTGGACAGCCAGCGCCAGCGGGTCACCGGCTTCCCGTTCATCATGGCCGACTCCGAGCAGCGCGAGATCGTCGTCGACGGCCGCACGGTCGGCTGGCTGGCGATGGCGCCGATCCAGACCGTCACCGACGCCGCGGCGGTCGGCTTCCTCGACCGCCAGCTGCTGGCCAGCGCCGCCGCGGTGGCCGTGGCAGTGCTGCTGTCGGCGGCGATCGCCTGGTGGGTGGCGCGCGCGCTGCTGGCGCCGGTGCGCGCCGTGGCCGGCGCCACGCACCGCCTGGCCGCCGGCGGCTACGACACGCGCGTGCCGGTGCGCGGCCGCGACGAGGTGCCCCAGCTCGAGCAGGACTTCAACCAGCTCGCGCTGACCCTGGAGCGCAACGAGCGAATGCGGCGCGACTTCATGGCCGACGTCTCGCACGAGCTGCGCACGCCGCTGGCAGTGCTGCGCGGCGAGCTCGAGGCGCTGGAGGACGGCGTGCACCAGCCGACGCCCGAGCTGCTGCGCCGGCTGCAGCAGGAGGTGGCGACGCTGGCCCAGCTCGTCGGCGACCTGCACGAGCTGGCGCTGGCCGACGTCGGCGCGCTGGCCTACCGCAAGGAAGACCTGGACCTGGTGCCGCTGCTGCGCGGCGAGCTCGCGTCGCTGCAGGCCGAGGCCGCCGAGCGCGGCCTCGCGTTCGAGGCAGGCCTGCCGGCCGGGCCGATCGCCGTCTCGGGCGACGAGCGCCGGCTGCGCCAGCTGCTGCTGAACCTGCTGGCCAACAGCCTGCGCTACACCGACGCCGGCGGCAGCGTGCGCGTGACGCTCGCCGCCGACGGCGGCGACGCCGTGCTCGACCTGCAGGACTCGGCGCCCGGCGTACCTGAGGAACTGCTGCCGCGGCTGTTCGAACGTTTCTTCCGCGTCGAGGCCTCGCGTTCGCGCGGCAGGGGCGGCAGCGGCCTGGGGCTGGCGATCGCGCGCAGCATCGCCGAGGCCCACGGCGGCCGGCTCGAAGCCCGACCCTCGCCGCTGGGCGGCCTGTGGATCCGCCTGGTGCTGCCGCGGCTGCGGCGCCGCGGCGAAGGGGAGGGGGCATGAGTCCTCAGGACTTGTCCGTGGCTCATTCCCGCTCGGCGGGACCGGCCGCAGGCCGAAGGGCGCCCCGCTGAGCGCCGACACCCGCTTCGTGCTCGTCGTCGAGGACGAGCCTTCGCTGGGCCGGCTGGTGGCCGACTACCTGGCCGCCGCCGGCTTCGAGACACGCTGGATCGACGACGGCCTGGCGGTGCTGCCCGCGGTGCGTGAGCGCCTGCCCGACTTGATCGTGCTGGACCTGATGCTGCCCGGGCAGGACGGCCTGTCGATCTGCCGCGAGCTGCGCACGTTCTGCGAGGTGCCGGTGCTGATGCTGACGGCACGTGTCGAGGAGGTCGACCGCCTCGTCGGCCTGGAGGCCGGCGCCGACGACTACGTCTGCAAGCCTTTCAGCCCGCGCGAGGTGGTGGCACGTGTCAAGGCTATCCTGCGCCGGCCGTGGAACCGGCCGGGCGATGCCGCGCCCGGGCTGCAGATCGACGCCGGGCGCTACGAGGCGCGGCTGCACGGCGAGCTGCTGGACCTGACGCCGCTGGAGTTCCGCCTGCTCCAGGCGCTGGCAGAGCAGCCGGGGCGCGTGTTCTCGCGCGACCAGCTGCTCGACCGCCTGCACGACGACCAGCGCGCGCTGAGCGACCGCGCGATCGACAGCCACGTCAAGAACCTGCGCCGCAAGCTCGAGCGGGTCCGTCCCGGGGACGATCCCATCCGCTCGGTCTATGGCGTCGGCTACCGCTTCGAGCTCTGAGCCGGGATATGCGCGGCCGCAAGGTCTCGCACGCCAGGCCGTGGCCCGAGCGCGATTTCGTTCGAGAGGGCGTAGTCCGGCGGCTCAGCTGCGCTCGATCTCGACGGCGGCGCGGTCGATGGCCTCGGCGATGCGGCGCACCGCCTCCTCGGACGGCGCCTCGCCGGCGAAGCGCAGCTGCAGCGCCAGCTTCAGGTTATGCATCGCGCGGTGGATGGCCGGCGAGCGGCGCGCGTCGGCGCTGCCGCCCAGGTGCTGCAGACGCGCCAGCACGCGATCCAGCACCTCCTGCTGGGCCGCCAGCGCCTCTTCGCCGGCGACCGTGATGCGGTACTGCTTGCGGCTGCCACTGGTGTCGGCCAGTTCGACATGACCCAGGTCCTCCAGCATCGCCAGCGTCGGGTAGACGGTGCCGGGGCTGGGGCTGTAGTGGCCGCCGGCCAGGTCCTCGATGGCCTTGATGACCTCGTAACCGTGGCTGGGGCGCTGGCGCAGCACGTGCAGGGCCAGCAGGCGCAGGTCGCCCCCCTCGAGCATGCGCTCGCGGCGGCCTTCGCCGTCAAGGCCGCGGCGGCCACCGCCGCCGAAGTCACCGAAACCGCCCGGGCCGCCGAAGCCGGGGCCGGGGCCGAAGCCGCCGCTACCGCGGCGACCCGCGCTGTGCATCGGGTCGCCGCCACGGCCGACACTGAAACAAGAAGAGTTGCCGCCATCGCGGCCGAAGGAGAGACGTGCGAAGTGCATCGTGGTTCCAAAACTGTGTTGCGATGCACTCACGATATATCTTAGACTGTCATCCGTCAACACTGAATCGAGAGATCCGATGAGACAGCACCGCTACCGCATCACCGTCGAACACCTGGCCGACGCCGATGGCAACCTCCCTGGCAACACCGCGCCGCTGGTCTTCGAGGCCGGCAGCCACGACAACATCCTGCAGATCGTCGAACGATTGCGCGGCCACCCTGGGCTGCCACCGGAGTCGGCCCCGGCGTTTGGCGTCGGTCTGAAGCTCTTCGGCGAGGTCATGCTGGAGAACCGCAAGTCGCCGCTGTTCGTGGACTTCTCGCCACATTTCCGCGACTTCATGCAGGCGTTGAAGTCGGGCGCTCGATCCGCCTGATCCCGCAGGTGTCCCGGCGAGGACGGGTGCTCGCCGTCCGGTGCCGGGCGGCCTGGTTGCGGCGTCGGCTTCGCTGCTGACCCCGACCGCCGCTACACGTCAAGACGTGGCATGACAAGTTTCATTACAAACGCAAAGGAGAATGATTCGCAATAGCGAGCTCTCCGGATAATCCCTGGCATGGACCGGCCGTGGCCTCCGGCGCGACGGTCCTCCACAAGCCACAGGAAAGCTCGCATGTCCCACGTCTTCGCGAACCGCCGCGGCCGCATCCGCATGACCGCCGCGGCCGCCATCGCTGCCTGTGCAGCGGCTGCACACGCCCAGGCCTCCCCCGAGACCGGCTCGCTGCCGACGCTGGTCGTCACCGCCTCGGGCTTCGAGCAGGAGCTGCGCCAGGCGCCGGCGTCGATCACGGTGATCACGCGCGAGGATCTGCAGACGCGCCAGTTCCGCGACCTGGCCGAGGCGCTGCAGGACGTCGAAGGCGTCGACGTGCGCGGCGGCACCGGCAAGACCGGCGGCCTGGACATCAGCATCCGCGGCCTGCCCAGCGAGTACACGCTGGTGCTGATCGACGGCCGGCGCCAGAACGTCGCCGGCGACGTCACGCCCAACGGCTTCGGCGCGGCGCTCAACAGCTTCATGCCGCCGGTGGCGGCGATCGAGCGCATCGAGATCATCCGCGGCCCGATGTCCACGCTGTACGGCTCGGACGCGCTGGGCGGCGTCGTCAACATCATCACGCGCAAGGTCGGCCGCCAATGGGTGGGCAGCGCCGGCGTCACCTTCGGCGTGCCCGAGGCCGGTGACGAAGGCCTGCAGCGCAAGGCCGACGTCTACCTCAGCGGCCCGCTGGTGGCCGACACGCTGGGGCTGCAGCTGCGCGGCAACGTCTACGACCGCAACGCCTCGGAGCGCATCTGGAGCCGAGGCAATGCCCGCGACCCGCGCCCCGGCGAGAGTCTGCAGACCGGCGTCGGCGCCAAGCTGACGCTGACCCCCGGCGCCGGCCACGACGTCTGGCTGGACCTGGACCAGGCGCGCACGCGCTACGACAACGCCGACTGCCGCCTCGGCGGCGTCGACTACCTGAACTGCGCCACCGGCGCGGCCACCACCACCGCCGTCGGCTACCGCGACGAGCTGCGTTTCAACCGCGACCAGGTCGCGCTGGGCCACACCAGCCGCCTGCCTGTCGGCCTGCTCGAGTCGAGCCTGACCCGCAGCGTCACCGAGACCCTGGGACGCACGATCCCCAGCGCCTCGCGCCCGGCGGGCAGCCCCGAGATCGGCCAGGACCGCGAGCTCGAGACCACCAACGTCGTGCTCGACTCCAAGCTCGTCAGCCCGCTCGGCGAGCGCCACGTGCTGAGCACCGGCCTGCAGTGGTGGAAGGCCGAGTTCCACGACAGCCTGCTGCCCGAGGACCACGAGCAGACGATGTGGGCCGTCTTCGCCGAGGACGAGTGGCAGCTCGCCGACGGCCTGACGACGACGCTGGGCGGACGCTACAACCGCCACGACGCCTTCGGCGGCGAGTTCAGCCCGCGCGCCTACCTCGTCTGGGACGCGGCGCCGGGCTGGACGCTCAAGGGCGGCATCAGCGGCGGCTTCAAGGCGCCGCGCCTGAACCAGCTGATCGACGGCGTCTCCGGCATCGGCGGCCAGGGCACGGTGCTGGCGATCGGCAACCCGAACCTCAAGCCCGAGGTCAGCCGCAGCGCCGAACTCGCCGCGCTCTACGACGGCGGCAAGGCCTGGGGCGGCTCGGTGACGCTGTTCCGCAACAAGATCAAGGACCGCATCAGCAGCGGCGGCGGCAGCTGCAGCGTCGACTGGATCTCCAGCTGCAGCGCCAACCCCGGCGCCACCTACGCGATCAACATCGACGAAGGCAAGACCTGGGGCGTCGAGCTCGCCGGCCGGCTGGCGCTGGCCGAACGCTGGGCGCTGACCGCCAACTACACCTGGACCGACAGCGAGGCCATCGTCAACGGTGTCGAGAGCGGCAAGCTCAGCGACACCGCCGAGCACGTCGCCAACGTCCAGCTGCGCTGGAACGCCAGCGATCGCTGGAGCGCCTGGCTGCGCGGCGAGTACCGCGGCGACAGCCGCCGCTTCGACGGCAAGACCTCGGCACTGGCCGGCAACGACGCGCTCGAGTACGCCGCGCTCGGCGACCTGAAGGGCTACTCGCTGTGGCACCTGGGCGGCAGCTACCAGCCGACCAAGACGCTGACGCTGAGCGCCAGCGTGCACAACCTGCTCGACAAGGACTTCGACGAGTTCCGCGCCTGGACCAACACCAGCGGCCAGGAGGTGCTCGGCAGCCCCTACTACAAGTCGACCAGCTCGGTGCGCGGCACCGCGCCCGCGGGCCGCACCTTCTGGGTCGGCGCCAACCTGACGTTCTGATCCCCCACCAGGAGAAACGATGAAGAACTGGAAGACGACGCTGGCCGTCGGCGCCGTCGCGCTCGCCGCGGCCGGCCAGGCCCTGGCGCAGGCCGCGCCGCAGCCGGTGACGGTCTACTCGTCGCGCATCGAGCAGCTGCTCAAGCCGACGCTGGACCGCTACACGCAGGAGACCGGCGTGCGCATCAACCTGCTGACCGACCGCGGCGGCTCGCTCACCGAGCGCCTGGCCGCCGAAGGCGCCAGCTCGCCGGCCGACGTGCTGATCACCGTCGACATGGGCAACCTGTGGAACGCCGCCGAACGCGGCCTGCTGCGCAAGCTGCAGTCTCCGACGCTGGACGCCAACGTGCCGGCCAGCTTCCGCGACCCCGGCAGCCGCTGGTGGGGGCTGTCGCAGCGCGAACGCACGATCTTCTACGCCGCCGGCAAGGTGCAGCCGGCGCAGCTGCCGACCTACGAGGACCTGGCGCTGCCGAAGTGGAAGGGCAAGCTCTGCCTGCGCACCGGCAAGCAGACCTACACCCAGTCGCTGGTGGCGATGATGATCGCCAAGCACGGCGAGGCCCGCGCCGAGGAGATCGCGCGCGGCTGGGTCGCCAACCTCGCGACCGACGTCTTCACCAACGACAACAGCCTGCTGAAGGCGATCGAGGCCGGGCAGTGCGAGGTCGGCATCGCCAACACCTACTACTACGGCCGCATCCTGGCGCGCGAGCCCGAGTTCAACGCCAAGGTCAAGCTGTTCTGGGCCAACCAGGGCGCAGGCGAGGGCGGGGCGCACGTCAACCTGTCCGGCGGCGGCGTGACCACGCACGCGCGCAACCCCGAGGGCGGGCGCAAGCTGCTCGAGTGGCTGTCCTCGCAGGGCGTGCAGCGCGACTACACGCACGGCACCTTCGAGAGCCCGATCAACCCGAAGGCCGAGGCCGACCCGATCGTGCAGGCCTGGGGCACGTTCAAGGCGAGCCCGCTGAACGCAGCCGACATCGGCTCGCGCCAGGCCGCGGCGATCCGCCTGCTCGACCGCGTTGGCTACCGCTGAACGCGGCCTGAACCCGCCGGCCTTCGTGCCGGCGGCGCACCGCACGCGGCATCTGCCCTGGCGCGGCGCGCTCGCCGCGCTGCCGATCGCGCTGCTGACGCTGCTGCCGCTGGGCGCGGTGCTGGTGCTGGCGCTCGCGCCGCAGGCCGACACCTGGGCCCATCTGTGGCAGCACGTGCTGCCGCGCGTGCTGGCCAACACCGCGCTGCTGATGGCGCTGGTGGCCGTCGGCGTGCTCGCCGTCGGCGTGCCGCTGGCCTGGCTGACGGCGATGTGCGAGTTCCCCGGCCGGCGCGTTTTCGCCTGGGCGCTGGTGCTGCCGCTGGCCTTCCCGGCCTACGTGCTGGCCTTCGTGCAGATGGGCCTGTTCGAGTACGCCGGCCCGGTGCAGACGGCGCTGCGCGAGCTCTTCGGCAGCAGCCGCTGGTTCCCCGAGATCCGCGGCAGCTTCTGGGGGCTGACGCTGGTGCTGGTGCTGGCCTTCTACCCCTACGTCTACCTGCTGGCGCGCGGCGCCTTCCTGACCCAGGGCCGGCGTGCGCTGGAGGCGGCGCAGACGCTGGGCTGCTCGCCGGCCGGCGCGCTGTGGCGCGTGGCGCTGCCGATGGCGCGGCCGTGGATCGGCGCCGGCCTGGCGCTGGTGCTGATGGAGACGCTGGCCGACTTCGGCGCCGTCGCGGTGTTCAACGTCGACACCTTCACGACCGCGCTCTACAAGGCCTGGTTCGACCTGCACGACCTGGGTGCGGCGGCGCAACTGGCCTCGCTGCTGGTGCTCGTCGTGCTGGTGCTGGTCGCGGCCGAGCAGCGCTCGCGGCAGGCGCAGCGTTTCGACGCCGCGGCCGGCGGCGATGCGCGGCGCGCGCTCGGGCCGCGCGCGCGCTGGCTGGCCACCGCGTTCTGCGCGGCGGTGCTCGGTGCGGCCTTCGTCGTGCCGATGCTGCAGATCGTCGTCTGGTCGCTGCAGGTCTGGCGCGAGGACCTGGACGCGCGCTACTGGGGCTTCGCCTGGAACACGCTGCGCCTGGCCGGCGCCACCGCGGCGGCGGTCACGGTGCTGGCGCTGCTGCTGTCGTGGATCCGCCGCCGCCATGCCGACGCCGCCACCGCCTGGCTGGTGCGGCTGGCGGTCGTCGGCTACGCCTTCCCCGGCGTGGTGCTGGCGGTCGGCGTGTTCGTGCCGATCGCCTGGCTCGACGAGCAGCTGCTGGCGCTGCTGAAACCCTTCGGCGTCGAGCCGCTGGCGCTGCTCAAGGGCAGCCTGGCGACGATGCTGCTGGCGCTGGCGGCGCGTTTCATGGCCGTGGGCTTCCACGCCACCGACAGCGCGATGCAGCGCGTCAGCCGCCACCAGGAAGAGGCCTGCGCCTCGCTGGGCCTGACGCCGTGGCAGACGCTGCGCCGGCTGCACCTGCCGCTGCTGCGCGGCGGCCTGCTCGCGGCCTTCCTGATGGTGCTGGTCGACGTCATGAAGGAGATGCCGATCACGCTGATGACGCGCAGCTTCGGCTGGGACACGCTGGCCGTGCGCGTGTTCCAGCTCACCTCCGAGTCGATGTGGCAGCAGGCGGCGCTGCCGGCGCTGGCCATCGTGCTCGTCGGCCTGCTGCCGGTGGCGCTGCTGGTCATGCAGACCGAACGCCGGCCCTCGTCCCGAACCCCGTCCTGAGTCGCTCACGATGCTCGAAGTCGAACACCTCACCCTGGGTTATGGCGCGACGGACGTCGTGCAGCGGGCCTCGCTGGCCCTGGCGCGCGGCGAGATCGGCTGCCTGCTGGGGCCCTCGGGCTGCGGCAAGACGACGCTGCTGCGCGCCATCGCCGGTTTCGAGGCGCCGCGTGCCGGCCGCATCCTGCTCGACGGGCGTGTCGTCGCGACGGCCGAACGCCAGCTGCCGGCGCGCGAACGCGGCGTCGGCATGGTCTTCCAGGAGCACGCGCTGTTCCCGCATCTGGACGTCGAGGGCAACGTGGCGTTCGGGCTGCGCGGGCTGGCGGCTGCCGAACGCCGCGCGCGTGTCGGCGAGATGCTGGCGCTGGTCGGCCTGGACGGGATGCGGCAGCGCTGGCCGCACGAGCTGTCCGGCGGCCAGCAGCAGCGTGTCGCGATCGCCCGCGCGCTGGCGCCGCGGCCGGCGCTGCTGCTGCTCGACGAGCCGTTCTCCAGCCTGGACACCGGGCTGCGCGAGTCGATCGCGCGCGAGCTGCGCAGCATCCTGCGCCAGGCCGGCGCCACCGCGCTGATGGTCACGCACGACCAGCCCGAGGCCTTCGCGATGGCCGACCGCATCGGCGTCATGGCCGGCGGCCGGCTGTGCCAGTGGGCCGACGCCTTCGATCTGTACCGGCGTCCGGCGACGCCCGAGGTCGCGGCGCTGGTCGGCAGCGGCGTGCTGCTGCCGGCGCGGCGTGTCGCCGAGGGCTGGCAGACCGTGCTGGGCCGGCACGACGCGGCGACGCCGGTCTTCGGCGACGGCGACGGCACCCGCGTGCTGCTGCGCCCGCAGGCGCTGCGCCTGGTCGACGACGGCGGGGTGCCGGCGACGGTGGCCGTGCGCATGTTCCGCGGCAGCCACTTCGAGTACGAGCTCGTGCTCGCCGACACGACGCGGGTGCTGGTGCACGGCGACACCGGGCGCGCGCACGAGGTCGGCACCGTCGTCGGCCTCGTGCCGGCGGGCTGATCAGGTCTCTTCGTCGGCCTCGATGACGAGGCGCAGGCGCTCGGCGCCGCCGCATTCGACGAAGGCCTGCAGCCGCAGCTCGCGCCCGACCGGCACGCTGCGGCGGAAGCGGAAGTCCAGGCCGTCGTAGCGGCCTGCGGGGTCGGTGGCGATGCGCCGCGACCACTGCAGCTCGCCGTCGGCGAGCACACGCAGCGCGTGCCAGGGCTCGTGCGCGTCGGCGCGCGGACGCACGCTCATCGCCACCGAGATCTCGAAGCGGCGTTCGCGGCGCGCGTCGGCCGGCACGACGAGCAGCGCGTCGGCGCGGTCGCCGGCGTCCAGGTGCCAGCGTTCGGGGCGGGCGGGATCGGCGGGGCGGGCGGTGCTGCTCAAGGCGGTGACGTGTCGGAGGCGGCGAGGGCCGCGAGCGTAGCGCAGCCCGCGCCGGCGGCGCATGGCCGTGCCCGGCGCGCGCTTATGCTCGCGGCCGTGATGAACACGATCCCGATGAACCGCCGCCGTGCCGCGGCGCGGCCGTCGCGGCACGCAGCATGGGCGCGATGAACGATCGCCGCCGTGCCGGCGCCGGCGGCCTGGTCTATTCCACCGAGGGCGGGCGCATGTGCCCGGCCTGCCGCCGGCCGCTGGCCGAGTGCGCCTGTGCTGCGCCGAAGGCGGCGCCGGCCGGCGACGGCATCGTGCGCGTCGGCCGCGAGACCGCCGGCCGTGGCGGCAAGGGTGTCACCGTCGTGCGCGGGCTGGCGCTCGACGAGGCCGCGCTGGCCGCCCTGGCCAAACGCCTGAAGGCGCACTGCGGCAGCGGCGGCACGGCCAAGGACGGCGTCATCGAGATCCAGGGCGAGCACCGCGACAAGGTGCTGGCCTTCCTCCAGCAGCAGGGCTGGACGGTGCGGCGCAGCGGCGGCTGAGCCGGCGCGGTCAGCCCGCCCGGGAGCGAGCCGACGCGACAAGACGCCAGCCACGGCATGGCGCCGTGGCCGGACGGGGCAGGCGTCGACGCCGGCTCAGGTCGCCGGGGTGGTGATGCCCAGGCAGTTGTTGCAACGGCCCAGCCCGCGCAGGCGCGGGTCGGGCTTGCCGTCGCCCGTCTTGAAGTTGGCGTGGCACTTGATGCACACGTACATCTTCGAGCTGGACATCATCGGCTTGACGCCGGGTTCGGCATTGGGACGGGCGGCGGTGTACTCGGCCTGGGTCTGGCGGAGTTTCGGGCCGGGCGGGGTGGTCGGGGTCGACGGAGGTGCTGCGGAACGGCGGGTGGCCATGGCGCTATGTAGGAGGCTGCGAGAGCCTTTCGTATCGCGAACCCCTTATTGTCCCTTGAAATGAGGTCGTCTCGCTGCTTGATCCGTGTCGCCTCGACCGATCAGGGGGGATGCCATACTTCAGGCCCTCAGGTCACGACTGATGCCGCAGCTGCCACCCGACTTTCCCGGTCGTTTCGAACTCGCCGACGAGGTCCACGCGCGCCCCCCCGAGCCGCTGGAGCTGCCGTCGAGAGCGACCTATGTCGCGGTGATGGTCGACCCGACCGACCGCGAGAGCGAGCGCGCCCACATCGTGCGCCTGTTCGAGGCCTTCGGCGCCGAGCCGCCGGACGCCTCGCTGACGCAGTTCAGCGCCTCGATCGGGCCGCTGCGCATCAAGTGGGAGCGCCACGGCGAGTTCTCCGGCTACGTCTTCCTGCTGCCCGGGCTGAGCCCGGCGCCGTTCTCCGAGCCGGCGACGACGCGGCTGCCTGCCGGCTGGCTGGAGGCCATTCCCGGCCAGACCATCGTCGCCGCGCACGCCAAGCTCGTCGGTGGCGCCGAGCCGGTGCCCGACCCGCAGGCGCTTGCCGACCACTTCGGCGGCAACATCGTCGTCGGCTCGTCGATCGGCGAGGGCGCCGGCTACGCTTTCACCGACTTCAAGATCCACGCCGACGGCTGCGCGCGTTTCGTGCTGATGGACCGCGGCCTGACGCCGCGCCAGGCCGGCCGCATGCTGCAGCGCCTGCTCGAGATCGAGGCCTACCGCATGCTCGCGCTGCTGGCGCTGCCGATGGCGCGCGAGCAGCTGCCGCGCATCGTGCAGATCGAACGTTCGCTCGAGACGCTGACCGGCGAGATCGCCCGTGAAGGCGCCGACGAGGAGCGCTTGCTGCAGGAGCTGACGCGCACCGCCGCCGAGATCGAGCACGAGCTCACTGCGACCCAATACCGCTTCGGCGCCACGCGCGCCTACGCCGAGCTGGTGCGCACCCGCATCGCCGAGCTGCGCGAGGTGCGCATCCCCGGCACGCAGACCATCGAGGAGTTCATGGCGCGGCGCTTCACGCCGGCCGTGGCCACCTGCAACACCGTCTCGCAGCGCCTGCACGAGCTGGCCGACCGCGTCGCCCAGGCCAGCGGCCTGCTGGCCACGCGGGTGGGCATCGTGCGCGAGAAACAGAACCAGGCGCTGCTGGCGTCGATGAACCGGCGCGCGCAGCTGCAGCTGCGGCTGCAGAAGGCCGTCGAAGGGCTGTCGATGGCGGCCATCGTCTACTACGCCGCCGGCCTCGTCGGCTACGTCGTCAAGGGCGGCAAGGCCGCCGGGCTGCCGCTGGACCCCGAGCTGATCGTCGGCCTGTCGATCCCGCTGCTGGCCGGCGTCGCCTACCTCGTGCTGCGGCGCGCCCGCCGCCACCTCGCCACCAGCGAGCGTGATTCCTGAAGATCCCCGACCCTCCTGAAAGCCCGTTTCCTCATGAAGTTGACGTATCCCTTCTCGGCCATCGTCGGCCAGGACGAGATGAAGCTCGCCATCCTCATCGCCGCGGTGGACCCGAGCGTGGGCGGGGTGCTGGTCTTCGGCGACCGCGGCACTGGCAAGTCGACCGCCGTGCGTGCGCTGGCGGCGCTGCTGCCCAAGATGAAGGCCGTCGTCGGCTGCCCCTACAACCGTGACCCGGCGCTCGAACCCGCCGGCGCGCCCAAGCCCAAGACCCACCTCGTGCCGGTGCCGGTCGTCGACCTGCCGCTGGGCGCCACCGAAGACCGCGTCGTCGGCGCGCTCGACCTCGAACGTGCGCTGTCGCAAGGCGTCAAGGCCTTCGAGCCCGGCCTGCTGGCGCGTGCCAACCGCGGCTTCCTGTACATCGACGAAGTCAACCTGCTCGAAGACCACCTCGTCGACCTGCTGATCGACGTCGCCGCCTCGGGCGAGAACGTCGTCGAACGCGAAGGCCTGTCGGTGCGCCACCCCGCGCGCTTCGTGCTGGTCGGCTCGGGCAACCCGGAAGAAGGCGAGCTGCGGCCGCAGCTGCTCGACCGTTTCGGCCTGTCGGTCGAGGTCAAGACGCCGACCGACATCCCGGTGCGCATCGAGATCGTGCGCCGCCGCGACGCCTTCGAGCGCGACCCCGAGGGCTTCACCGAGAAGTGGAAGGCCGAGGACGACAAGATCCGCCGCCGCATCCTGGCCGCACGCAAGCGCCTGGAAGACGTGCAGGTGCCCGACGCCGCGCTGGAGCGCGCCGCCCAGCTGTGCATGAAGCTCGGCACCGACGGCCTGCGCGGCGAGCTGACGCTGATGCGCGCCGCGCGTGCGCTGGCCGCGATCGACGGCGACAAGGCCGTCGGCGACAGCCAGCTCAAGCGCATCGCCGCGCCGGCGCTGCGCCACCGCCTGCGCCGCAACGTGCTCGACGACGCCGGTTCCACGGTGCGTGTCGACCGCGCCGTCCAAGAGCTGTTCCCCGCCTGATCCCGATGAAAGCCTGGGAAGACGCCACGCTGGCGGCGGCGGTGTTCGCCGTCGACCCGGCGGGCATCGGCGGCGTGCACGTGCGCTCGCCGGCCGGCCCGGTGCGCGACCGCTGGCTGGCGGCGCTGACACGCGCGCTGCCGACGCCGCCGCGGCGCATGCCGGTGGGCATCGCCGACGACCGCCTGCTCGGCGGCCTGGACTTGGCCGGCACGCTGCAGGCCGGGCGCCCGGTCGCGCAGCGTGGCCTGCTCGCCGACGCCGACGGCGGCGTCGTGCTCGCGGTGATGGCCGAGCGCCTGCCGCCGGGCACCGCGGCGAAGATGGCCGCGGTCATCGACCGCCACGAGGTCGTCGTCGAACGCGACGGCGTCGCGCTGTCGCACCCGACCCGTTTCGGCGTCGTCGCCTTCGACGAAGGCGGCCCCGACGACGACCCGGTGCCGGTCGCGCTGACCGACCGCCTGGGGCTCAAGCTCGACTTCACGCAGATCCCGCCGCGCGAGGCGCCCGAGATCGACTTCGGCGACGTCGCCGACGCGCGCGCGCTGCTGCCGCGTGTGCGCTGCGGCGACGAGGCGCTGCAGGCGCTGGTGCAGGCCGCCGTCGCGCTGGGCATCGCCTCGCTGCGTGCGCCGCTGCACGCCTTGCGCGTGGCCTGCGCGCACGCCGCGCTGAACGGCCGCGACACGGTCGAGGCCGAGGATGCCGCGGCCGCCGCACGCCTGGTGTTCGCGCCGCGCGCGACGCAGCTGCCGGCGCCGCCCGAGCAGGAACAGGAAGCCCCGCCCGAGGAGCCGCCGCCTCCGCCGCCGGATCAGCAGGACCCGAACCAGGACCCGCCGCCGCCGGACAACGAGCAGCAGGCCGAGGAGCTGAAGGGCCCGATGGAAGACCAGGTGCTCGACGCCGTGCTCGCGTCGCTGCCGCCGGCGCTGCTGGCGCAGATGCAGGCCGACTACGCGTCGCGCGAACGCGCGCGTTCGTCGGGCAAGTCGGGCGCGCTGCACAAGGGCGGCCACCGCGGCCGGCCGTCGGGCATCCGCCGCGGCGAGCCCAAGGCCGGCCAGCGCCTGAACCTGATCGCGACGCTGCGCGCCGCGGCGCCCTGGCAACGGGTGCGCGGCGCGGTCAAGCCGCGGGTGCAGGTGCGGCCCGACGACTTCCACGTCACGCACTACCGCCAGCGGCGCGAGACGACGACGATCTTCGTCGTCGACGCCTCCGGCTCGTCGGCGCTGAACCGCATGGCCGAGGCCAAGGGCGCGGTCGAACTGCTGCTGGCCGACTGCTACGTGCGCCGCGACAAGGTGGCGGTGATCGCCTTCCGCGGCAAGGCCGCCGAGCTGCTGCTGCCGCCGACGCGTTCGCTGGTGCGCGCCAAGCGCAGCCTGGCCGGCCTGCCCGGCGGCGGCGGCACGCCGCTGGCGGCGGCCGTCGACGCCGCCGGCGCGCTGGCCGAGTCGATCCGCCGCCGCGGCGACACGCCGCTGGTGGTCTTCCTGACCGACGGCCGCGCCAATGTCGCGCTCGACGGCACCGGCGGCCGGCCCAAGGCCGAGGCCGATGCGCTGGACGCCGCCAAGCGCATGCTGGCCAGCGGCGCGGCGACGATGCTGATCGACACCTCGCCGCAGCCGGCGGCGCAGGCGCGCAAGATCGCCGGTGCGATGCAGGCGACCTACATGCCGCTGCCTTACGCCGGCGCGCAGACCCTGTCGCAGGTGGTGCGCGCCCGCGCCGGTGGCTGAAGACCGCCGCTTCGTCAACGCCGCCGGCCTGCGCTGGCACGTCGAACGTTCCGGGCGCGGCCCGGGCACGATGCTGCTGCTGCACGGCACCGGCGCGTCGGCGCACAGCATGGCGGCGCTGGGCGAACGACTGGCCTGGCGCTGGCGCCTCGTCGCGCCCGACCTGCCGGGCCACGGCGAGACCAGCCGGCCGACACCCGAGCAGCTGACGCTGCCCGGCATGGCCGCCGCCGTCGGCGCGCTGCTGGCCGAGATGAAGCTCGCGCCCGACGTCGTCGTCGGCCACTCGGCCGGCGCCGCGGTCGCGGTGCGCATGGTGCTCGACGGCCTGGTGAAGCCCTCGGTCGTGGTGTCGATCAACGGCGCCTTCCTGCCGTTCGGCGGCCGCGCGGCGGCGCTGCTGTCGCCGCTGGCGCGGCTCCTGTACGCGCAGCGCTGGGTCTCGCACCTGTTCGCGCGCCGCGCCGAGGACCCGGCCGTCGTGCGCCGGCTGATCGAAGGCACCGGCTCGCACCTGGACCAGGACGGGCTGGACGCCTACCGGGCGCTGATGACACGCCCGGCCACGCCGAGGCGGCGCTGGGCATGATGGCCCACTGGGACCTGAGCACGATGGAACAGGACCTGCGGCGTTTTCCGGTGCCGCTGTGGCTGGTCACCGGGCTGCGCGACCGCGCGGTGCGGCCGTCGCAGGCGCGGCGCGTGGCAGCGCTGTGCCCGCGGGCGCTGGTCCTGCCGCTGCCCGGCGTCGGCCACCTCGCGCACGAGGAAGCCCCTGACGCGGTCGCCCGTCTGCTCGGGACCTTGCCGGCGCCGGCGGTATAACGCGCCGACGCCCGTTCCCGAGGAGTCCCCGATGCACCAGACCCTGGAGGCGCTGCTGCGAGCCGGCGCCGAAGACGCCGTCGCGCTGGCCGCGCCCGGCCGCGCGCCGCTCAACTACCGCGGCCTGCGCGCGCAGATCGCCGGCACCGTCGCGACGCTGAACACGCTGGGCGTCGGCCGCGGCGACCGCGTCGCGATCGTGCTCGCCAACGGCCCCGAGATGGCGAGCTGCTTCGTCGCCTGCGCCAGCGGCGTCGCCAGCGCGCCGCTGAACCCGGCCTACCGCGCCGAGGAGTTCGAGTTCTACCTCTCGGACCTGCGCGCCAAGGCGCTGATCGTCGAACGCGGCAGCGCCTCGCCGGCGGTGGCGGTCGCCGAACGCCTGGGCGTGCGTGTGCTCGACCTCGTCGTCGCCGACGGCGCGCCGGCCGGCAGCTTCACGCTGGTGCCGCGCGATGGCAGCGCCGCCAGCACGCCGGCGGCCGACGGCGGCCCGGCCCAGCCCGGCGACGTCTCGATGGTGCTGCACACCTCGGGCACGACCTCGCGGCCGAAGATCGTGCCGCTGTCGCAGGCCAACCTGGCGGCGTCGGCGCAGCACATCCGCGACACGCTGCAGCTGACGCCGGCCGACGGCGGCCTGAACGTGATGCCGCTGTTCCACATCCACGGCCTGATCGCCGGCGTGCTGGCGCCGCTGGCCGCGGGCTCGCGCATCTTCTGCACGCCGGGTTTCGACGCGCTGAAGTTCTTCGGCTGGATGGACGAGGCCGCGCCCACCTGGTACACCGCGGTGCCGACGATGCACCAGGCGATCCTCGGCCGCGCGCGGCGCAACGCCGAGGTCATCGCGCGGCATCCGCTGCGTTTCCTGCGTTCGTCGTCGTCGTCGATGCCGCCGCAGGTGATCCGCGAGCTGGAAGAGGTGTTCGGCGCGCCGCTGATCGAGGCCTACGGCATGACCGAGGCCACGCACCAGATGGCCTGCAACCCGCTGCCGCCGGCCGTGCGCAAGCCCGGCAGCGTCGGCCCGGCGGCCGGCCCCGAGATCGCGATCATGGACGAGGGCGGCACGCTGCTGCCGCGCGGCGCGGTCGGCGAGATCGTCATCCGCGGCCCCAACGTCACCGCCGGCTACGAGTCCAACCCGAAGGCCAACGCCGAGGCGTTCACGAACGGCTGGTTCCGCACCGGCGACCAGGGCACGCTGGACGCCGACGGCTACGTGACGATCACCGGGCGCCTGAAGGAGATCATCAACCGCGGCGGCGAGAAGATCAGCCCGCGCGAGATCGACGAGATCCTGATGGACCACCCGGCCGTCGCCCAGGTCGTCTGCTTCGGCATGCCGCACCCCAAGCTCGGCGAGGAGGTCGCCGCCGCCGTCGTGCCGCGTGAAGGCCAGCAGCCGAGCGAACGCGAACTGCAGGACTTCGTCGCCGCGCGTGTCGCCGACTTCAAGGTGCCCAGGCGCATCCTGTTCATGGCCGAGATCCCCAAGGGCGCGACCGGCAAGCTGCAGCGCATCGGCATGGCCGCCAAGCTGGGGCTGGGCGGATGAGGATCACGATCGTCGGCGCCGGCGCGATCGGCGGTTATCTCGGCGCGCGGCTGTCGGCCGCCGGCGAGCAGGTCAGCTTCATCGCGCGTGGCCGCAACCTGGAGGCGATCCGCGCGCGCGGCTTCCGCCTGATCCTCGAAGACGGCAGCGAGCTGGCGGCGCCCGAAGCCCGGGCCTTCGAGCGCATGGACGAGGCCGGGCCGCAGGACGTCGTCATCCTCGCCGTCAAGGCGCACCAGGTCGCCGACCTGCTGCCCGGGCTGCCGGCGCTGCTGGCGCCGCACACCAGCGTCGTCACGATGATCAACGGCGTGCCCTGGTGGTACTTCCACCAGCTCGCCGGCCCGTACGAAGGGCGGCAGCTCGAAAGCGTGGACCCGGGCGGGCGCATCGCCGCGGCGATCGCGCCGGAGCGCATCCTCGGCGGCATCGTCTACCCGGCGGCCGAACTCGTCGAGCCGGGGCTGGTGCGTGTCGTCGAAGGCAACCGCTTCACGATCGGCGAGCCCGACGGCAGCCGCAGCGAGCGGGCCGAGGCGCTGTCGCAGGCACTGATGAAGGCCGGCTTCAAGGCGCCGGTGGCGCGCGACATCCGCGCCGAGCTCTGGGTCAAGCTCTGGGGCAACCTGTGCTTCAACCCGATCAGCGCGCTGACGCAGGCGACGCTCGAGGACATCACGCGCTTCGGCCCGACACGCGCGCTGGCCGCCGCGGCGAT
This sequence comes from Rubrivivax sp. JA1055, assembly GCF_020966565.1. Taxonomy (NCBI): domain Bacteria; kingdom Pseudomonadati; phylum Pseudomonadota; class Betaproteobacteria; order Burkholderiales; family Sphaerotilaceae; genus Rubrivivax; species Rubrivivax sp. JA1055. The sequence continues at coordinate 436,460 of NZ_JAJKFP010000002.1, forward strand.
GGCCGAGGCCCAGACGGTGGCCGAGGCGCTGGGCGTGCGATTCCGCATCACGCTGGAGCAGCGCCTGGCCGGTGCCGAGGCGGTGGGCGCGCACAAGACCTCGATGCTGCAGGACGTCGAACATGGCCGCGCGCTGGAGCTGGAGGCGCTGGTCGGCGCGGTGGCCGAACTCGGCCGCATCGTCGGCCGGCCGACGCCGACGGTGGACGCGCTGTACGCGCTGGCTTCGCTGCTGGCGCGCACGCTGGCCGCGCAGAACGGGCGGCTGGCGCTGCAGCCGGCCTGACGCGGCACCAAGAAAAACCCCGCCGGGCGGCGGGGTTCAACGCGAGACCGGAGCGTGCGTTCAGCGCACGACCAGCACCGGCAGCGTGCTGTGCGTCAGCACCTTCTGCGTCTCGCTGCCGAGCAGCAGCGCGCTGACGCCGCGGCGGCCGTGCGAGGCCATGACGATCAGGTCGCATTCCTGGTTCTTGGCGTGGTCGATGATCGCCTCCCAGGGATGCAGGGCCTCGACGGTGTGGCCGCTGCAGGCCACGCCGACAGCGCTGGCGGCTTCGATGACGGCCTTCACGCGCGACGACGCGATGCGTTCCTGCGCGTCGTAGAACTCCTGCGGCGGCACCGGCTGCATCTCGGAGATCGCGCTGTACGGGAAGGGCTCCTTGACGCCGATGACGAACATTTCGGCGCCGGCGAGCCGGGCCAGTTCCAGAGCCGTCTGGACCGCCTTGGCCGTGATCTCGGAGCCGTCGGTGGGGACCAGGATGCGCTTGTACATGGAGACTCCTTTGGGTTCGATGTTTCGAGTGTTCTGCAGGGCCGGGGTTCCTGCAAGCGGGGTTGGATTGATGGAAGTCAGCCGCGAGCGATGGGGCGCGCGGGGTCGCGGCACCACTCGCTCCACGAGCCCGGGTACAGCCGCATGCCCTCGAAGCCGGCATGCGCCATCGCCAGCAGGTTGTGGCAGGCGGTGACGCCGCTGCCGCACTGCAACACCACCTGCTCGGCCGGCGTCGCCCAGCGCTCGAACTCGGCGCGCAGCGTGGAGGCGGGCTTGAAGCGGCCGTCGGCCTGCAGGTTGTCCTTGAAGCAGCGGTTCGTCGCGCCGGGAATGTGGCCGCCGACCGGGTCGATCGGCTCGACCTCGCCGCGGAAGCGTTCGCCGGCACGGGCGTCGACGAGGCGCACGTGGCCCAGCGCGGCGAGCAGCGACTCGGCGGTGATCGTCGGCATCGCCGGCGCGGGGCTCAGCGGGTAGGGCGCGCCGGCGGCCGGCGCGGTGGCGGCGATCACGAGTTCGCCGCCGGCGGCGGTCCAGGCCGCCGGGCCGCCGTCGAGCACCGCGACCTTCTCGTGGCCCAGCCACTTCAGCATCCACCACGCGCGTGCCGCGTACGGCCCGCCCTGGGCGTCGCAGCAGACGATCTGGGTCTCGGGGCGGATGCCCCAGGCGCCGACGGTGGCGGCGAAGGCCTCGCGCGTGGGCAGCGGGTGGCGGCCGCGCCGGCCGTCGCCCTTGGGGCCGGACAGATCACGTTCGAGGTGGGCGTAGATCGCGCCCGGCAGGTGGCCGGCGGCGTACGCGCGTTCGCCGGCGGCCGGGTCGCCGAGGTCGAAACCGCAGTCGAGCACGACGACGCCGGCCGGCGCGGTGCGCAGGTCCTCGGCGCTGACAAGGGTGGTGAAGCTCATCTCAGGTCTCCGTGGAAGGGGTGAGGCGGGGCGTGCGGGCGAGCCAGGTGGCGGCGATGCCGGCGGCGACGATCAGCGCCATGCCGGCCAGCGCCGACAGCGTGACCGGGTCGTCGAACAGCCAGACGCCGAAGCCGAAGGAATAGACGATGCCCAGGTACTGCAGCACCGCGTTCGTCATCGGCTGGCCGATGGCGTAGGCGCGCGTCATCATCAGCTGCGCCACCGAGGCCAGCACGCCGGTGGCCAGCAGCAGCGCGACGCCGCGTGCGCTGTGCGCGCTGGGGCCGCCTGACGCGAACATCAGCAGCGCGCCGGCCGCCACGCCACCGGCAGCGAAATAGAAGACGATGCGCTGCTCTGGCTCGCCGGCCTGGCCCAGCGAGCGCACGTGCAGCAGCGCCTGGGCCGACAGCAGCCCCGACACCAGCCCGGCCAGCCCGTGCAAAAGCTGGCTCGATTCGATCGTCGGCTTGAGCACCAGCGCGACGCCGGCGAAGCCGGCCAGCACCGCGGCCAACAGCCGGGCGTCGAGACGCTGGCCGCCGCGCCAGGCGGCGCCGACGAGGAAGGCGGCGATCCACACCGACGAGGTGTAGTTCAGCGTCATCGCCGTGGCCAGCGGCAGCGTGCCCAGCGCGTAGAACCACAGGCAGATCGCGCCGACGCCGGCAGCGCTGCGCTTGAAGTGCAGCCCCGGCACGCGTGTGGCCAGTGGCGTGCCGCTGGCGCGCAGCAGCACGGCCATCAGCACGACGCTGACGGCCGAGCGGTACATGACGATCTCGCCGGCGCCGTACTGCGCCGACGCGAGCTTGACGCACAGCCCCATCGCCGCGAACAGGAACGCGGCGCCGGCGATCAGCAAGGGGGCACGCAGCGGGCCCGGGGCCGGCTGCGCGCGGCTCACCGCGACAGGTTCATCTGCCGCCGGTACCACTCGTGGAACTGTTGCATGCCGTCTTCCATCGGGCTCTGGTAGGGCCCGACCTCGTTGTCGCCGCGCACCATCAGCGCGTGGCGGCCGGCGTCCATTCTCTCCGCGATCTCGTCGTCCTCGATGCAGGTCTCCATGTAGGCGGCCTGCTGGGCCTCGACGAACTCGCGCTCGAACAGCGCGATCTCCTCGGGGTAGAAGAACTCGACCAGGTTCAGCGTCTTGCGCGGGCCCCTGGGGAACAGCGAGGACACGACGAGCACGTGCGGATACCACTCGACCATGATCGTCGGGTAGATCGTCAGCCACACCGCGCCCTGCGCCGGCGGCTGGCCGGCGCGGTAGGCGAGCAGCGCGTCGTGCCAGCGGCGGTAGACCGGCGAGCCCGGCCGCGCCAGCGCCTGGTGCACGCCGACCGTCTGCACCGAGTGGTGCGCGCCGAACTCCCAGCGCAGGTCGTTGCAGGTGACGAACGAACCCAGCCCCGGGTGGAACGGGCCGACGTGGTAGTCCTCGAGGTAGACCTCGATGAAGGTCTTCCAGTTGTAGTCGCACTCGTGCACGACGGCGCGGTCGAAGACGTAGCCCGAGAAGTCGAGCAGCGGCTGCGGCGCCATGCCGGCCAGGTCGGCGACGAGGTCGCGCCCGTTGTCCTCGAACAACAGCCCGTTCCACGCGCGCAGCGGGTACTGCTTCAGGTTCAGGCAGGGGTCTTCGGCGAAGTGCGGCGCGCCGACCAACTGGCCTTGCAGGTCGTAGGTCCAGCGGTGCAGCGGGCAGACGATGCCGCCCTGGGTGCGGCCGCGGCCCTTGAGCATGATCGCCTGGCGGTGGCGGCAGACGTTGGAGACGAGCTCGATGCCGCGTTCGTGGCGCACGAGCGCGCGCCCCTCGCCTTCGTGCACGAGGGCGTGATAGTCGCCAGTGGCGGGAACGGCGAGCTCGTGCCCGACGTAGCGCGGGCCGGACTCGAAGATGAGTTTCTGTTCCTGCTGGAACAGACCCTCGTCGAAATAGTGGGTGACGGGAAGCTGAGACGTGCTTCGATCGAGAGCTTCGAGACGGATGCTCAGGTCAGACATGATCCGAGGGGATCCTCCGTGACGGATGTCCAAACCCCCGCCCGGTGGCCCCGCGGGCGGGCATGGTGACTGACGAATGCGCCCCTCGGTGGCGTCGCATGGGTTTCGTCAGGCGAACCGACCATTGTACCGGCCGGATGGGTGGCGCAGCGGGGCAGGCGGAGTGTCCGAGCGCCGCACTGCCGTGTGTCTAGAATGCCCGGCTTGCTGTCACGTTCCCACCGAATGTCGTCCGTCCCCGCCCCGCAGGAGCCCGCCAGCTACGAGCAGGCCGTCGCCGAACTGGACCGTCTGGTCCAGCAGATGGAGACCGGCCAGATGCCGCTGGACCAGTTGCTCGACGGCTACAGGCGCGGCAGCGAACTGCTGACCTTTTGTCGCAACCGGCTGCAGGCGGTCGAGGAACAGGTCAAGCTACTTGACGATGGACAGCTGAAGACATGGAGCGCACCCTGAATTTCGATCAATGGGCGCGACGCCAGCTCGACGCGGTGGAAGCCGCGCTCGAAGCCTGGGTTCCCGACAATGCTCCCGCCGGCCTCGGCGAAGCGATGCGCTACGGCGTGCTCGACGGCGGCAAGCGGCTGCGGCCGCTGCTGGTGCTGGCCGCCTGCGAGGCGCTGGGCGGCTCGCGTGAAGCCGCGCTGCGCAGTGCCTGCGCGGTGGAACTGATCCACGCCTACTCGCTGGTGCACGACGACATGCCGTGCATGGACAACGACGTGCTGCGCCGGGGCAAGCCGACGGTGCACGTGAAGTACGGCGAGGCCCAGGCGATGCTGGCCGGCGACGCGATGCAGGCGCTGGCCTTCGAGATCCTGACCCCCGACGAAGGCGTCGAGCCGGCGCTGCAGGCGCGCCTGGTGCGCCTGCTGGCGCGTGCCGCGGGCCACGCCGGCATGGCCGGCGGCCAGGCCATCGACCTGGCCAACACCGGGCGTTTGCTCGACGAGGCCACGCTGCGCGAGATGCACCGCAAGAAGACCGGCGCGCTGCTGCTGGTCAGCGTGCAGATGGGCGCGGCCTGCGGCTCGCCGGCGCCGGCCACCTGGCAGGCGCTGTCCGAGTACGGCGAGGCCATCGGCCTGGCCTTCCAGGTCGTCGACGACATCCTCGACTGCACCCAGGCCTCCGACAAGCTCGGCAAGACCGCCGGCAAGGACCTGGAGGCCAACAAGCCGACCTACGTCTCGGTGCTCGGCCTGGAGCCTGCCCGCCGCTACGCGCAGGAGCTGCGCACGCAGGCGCATGCGGCACTGGCGCGCGCCGGCCTGGCCGATGGCGCAGCCCTGGCCGCGATCGCCGACAAGGTGGTGGAACGCGAGAACTGAACTGACGGCTTCATCCCCGTTGCCGGCCGTCGGGAGGCGGGCGACTTCGGGAGCGGTTCGTGGTGCCGTCACCGGCGCCGCGGCTCGTCCAGCGCGGTGGAAACTGACATGAGCAAAATCCTCGATTCGATCCAGACGCCGGCCGACCTGCGCCGCATGTCGCGCAGCGACCTGCCCGGGCTCGCGCGCGAAGTGCGCGAGTTCGTGCTGAACACCGTCAGCCAGACCGGGGGGCACCTCGGCAGCAACCTGGGCACGGTGGAGCTGACGGTGGCGCTGCACTACGTGTTCAACACGCCGCACGACCGCATCGTCTGGGACGTCGGCCACCAGACCTATCCGCACAAGGTGCTGACCGGCCGGCGCGAGCGCATGCACACGCTGCGCCAGCTCGGCGGCATCGCCGGCTTCCCGCGCCGCGACGAGAGCGAGTACGACACCTTCGCCACCGGCCACAGCTCGACCAGCATCAGCGCCGCGCTGGGCATGGCGCTGGCGGCCAAGCAGAAGGGCGAGGACCGCAAGGCGATCGCCGTCATCGGCGACGGCTCGATGACCGCCGGCATGGCCTTCGAGGCGCTGAACAACGCCGGCGTGCCGCACGCCGGCGTCAACGCCGACATCCTCGTCATCCTCAACGACAACGACATGTCGATCAGCCCGCCGGTGGGCGCGCTGAACAAGCACCTGGCGCGGCTGATGAGCGGCAACTTCTACGCCGCCGCACGCGAAGGCGTGAAGGGCGTGCTGAAGGCTGCGCCGCCGCTGTTCGAGCTGGCGCGCCGTTTCGAGGAGCACGCCAAGGGCATGGTCGTGCCGGGCACGATCTTCGAGGAGTTCGGCTTCAACTACGTCGGCCCGATCGACGGCCACGACCTCGACGCGCTGATCCCGACGCTGGAGAACCTGCGCAACAAGAAGGGCCCGCAGTTCCTGCACGTGGTCACGAAGAAGGGCTACGGCTACAAGATGGCCGAGGCCGACCCGGTCAAGTACCACGCCGCCAGCGGCCGCTTCAACCCGGCCGAGGGCTTCCCCAAGAGCAGCGGCGGCAAGCCGACCTTCACCCAGGTCTTCGGACAGTGGCTGTGCGACATGGCCGAGGCCGACGAGCGCCTGGTCGGCATCACGCCGGCGATGCGCGAAGGCTCGGGCATGGTCGAGTTCCACAAGCGTTTCCCGCGCCGCTACCACGACGTCGGCATCGCCGAGCAGCACGCGGTGACCTTCGCCGCCGGCCTGGCCTGCGAAGGGCTGAAGCCGGTCGTCGCGATCTACAGCACCTTCCTGCAGCGTGCCTACGACCAGCTGGTGCACGACGTCGCGCTGCAGAACCTGCCGGTGGTCTTCGCGCTGGACCGCGCCGGCATCGTCGGCGCCGACGGCCCGACGCACGCCGGCGTCTACGACATCGCCTTCATCCGCTGCATCCCGAACTGCGCGCTGCTGGCGCCCAGCGACGAGAACGAATGCCGCCAGGCGCTGACCACGGCCTATCGCCGCGACCAGCCGGTGGCCGTGCGCTACCCGCGCGGCAGCGGCTGCGGCGCCGAGATCGAGACCGGCCTCAGCGAATGGGAATGGGGCAAGGGCGTCGTGCGCCGCGAAGGCCAGCGCATCGCGATCCTGGCCTTCGGCACGCTGCTGCACCCGGCGCTGGCCGCCGCCGAGAAGCTCGGCGCGACGGTCGTCGACATGCGTTTCGTGAAGCCGATGGACGAGGCGCTGGTGCTCGAGATGGCGCGCCGCCACGAGGCCATCGTCACCGTCGAGGAAGGCTGCGTGATGGGCGGTGCCGGCAGCGCGGTGCTCGAGTGCCTGGCCGCCGCCGGCGTGACGACGCCGGTGCTGCAGCTGGGCATTCCCGACCGTTTCACCGAACACGGCGACCCGAACAAGCTGCTGTCGATGATGGGCCTGGACGCCGAGGGCATCGAAGCCTCGATCGTCAAGCGTTTCGCCAGCCGCCCGGCGCTGGCCGCGGTCAACGGCTGAGCCGGCTGCGCCCGCACCCGAAGGCCGCCTGCGGGCGGCCTTCGCCTTGATTGAACGCTGCGTGGAAACCCTTGCACCGTCCGCGCCGCCGAACGCAGGCATCATTCAGCCCGACATGACCAACCTGACCGACGCCCTCCACATCCCCGACACCCAGAGCGCGCGCGACGAGCGCCACGTCGCGATCCAGCGCGTGGGCGTCAAGGACGTTCGCTACCCGCTGCAGCTGCGTGTGGCCGGTGCGGTGCAGGCGACGGCGGCGTCGTGGACGCTGGACGTCGCGCTGCCGGCCGAGCAGAAGGGCACGCACATGTCGCGCTTCGTCGCGTGGCTGGACGCGCTCGACGAACCGCTGGACGCCGCCGCGCTGGCCCGCCGCCACGCCGCGATGCTCGACAAGCTCGGCGCGCGCGAAGGCCGCGTCGAGGCTTCGTTCTCGTTCTTCCTGAGAAAGCGCGCGCCGGTTTCCGGCCTGCAGAGCCTGCTCGACTACCAGGGCCGCTGGATTGCCGAGACGCGGCTGGACGGCGACGCGCCGAAGACCACGCTGTGGGCCGAGGTCGCGGTGCCGGTGAAGAGCCTGTGCCCGTGCTCCAAGGAGATCTCCGACTACGGCGCGCACAACCAGCGCTCGATCGTCACGATCCGCGTCGAGCTGCTGCAGCCCGTCGAGTGGCACGAACTCGTGCGTTTCGCCGAGGACGAGGCCTCCAGCGAGATCTGGCCGATGTTGAAGCGCACCGACGAGAAGTGGGTCACCGAGCGCGCCTACGAGAACCCGAAGTTCGTCGAGGACCTGGTGCGAGACGTCGCGCTGCGCCTGAACCGCGAGCCGCGCATCGGCCGCTACGTCGTCGACGTCGAGAACTTCGAGTCCATTCACAACCATTCCGCCTGGGCGCGCATCGAGCGCTGAGGCGAAATACTCGAAATACCGGGGTCAGGTACCAAGGTACCTGACCCCGGCGTCCGAGGTGCCTGACCCCGGCGTCCTGACCCCGGCGTCCTTACTGGAACAAGGCCAGCAGCCGCTCCAGCGCGACGGTGAACGGCCCCTGCATCGCCGGCAGCGTCAGCAGGATGCCGACGAGGCCGACGCCCAGCGTGATCGGGAAGCCGACCGAGAACACGTTCATCTGCGGCGCCACGCGCGACACCGCGCCGAGCACGATGTTGACGAACAGCAGCATCGCCAGCAGCGGCAGCGCGATCCAGACGCCGGTCGAGAAGATCTCCGCCGCCCACAGGTGCGGCCGCGCCTCCTTCAGGAAGCCGAACGGCTCGGGCCCGACCGGGAAGGCGGTGAAGCTCTGCACCAGCGCGGCGATGACCAGCAGGTGGCCGTTGATGACGATGAACAGCCACGCGATCGTCGTGCCGTAGAAGCGGCTCGTCGCGGTGGCGGTGCCGCCGCGGATCGGGTCGAAGAAGGCGGCGAAGTTCAGCCCCATCTGCAGGCCGACGATCTCGCCGGCGAACTCGACGGCGGCGAAGACGATGCGCACCGCGAAGCCCAGCGACAGCCCGATCACGACCTGCTGCACGACGAGCACGAAGGCCTGCGGCGAGTCCAGCGGCACCGGCTCGACGGCCGGCAGCGAGGGCTGCGCGGCGAACGCGATCAGCCCGGCCAGGCCGATGCGCACGCGCGTGGGCACGCTGCGCGTGCCCAGCACCGGCATCGCGGTGAACAGCGCCAGCGCGCGCAGGAAGGGCCAGATCAGCGGCGTGATCCAGCCCAGGATCTGGGCCTCGTCGAAGCTGATCACGGCCGGCGCGTTTGGGTGCGGGGGCGGGCGACGTTCAGCCGACGACGCTCGGGATCGCCTGCAGCGTGCGCTGCAGGTACTCGACCAGCGTCGTGATCATCCACGGCCCGGCGAAGCCGAGCACGGCGACGGCGGCGACGATCTTGGGCACGAAGCTCAGCGTCGCCTCGTTGATCTGCGTGGCCGCCTGCAGCACGCTGACGATCAGGCCGATGGCCATCACGACCAGCAGGATCGGCGCCGACACCAGCAGCAGCAGGTACAGGCCCTGCTGGCCCATCGAGAGGACTTGTTGTGCGTCCATGGCGGCGGCTTTCAGGTGACGAAGGAGGCGGCGAGCGAACCGAGCAGCAGGTTCCAGCCGTCGGCGAGCACGAACAGCATCAGCTTGAAGGGCAGCGCCACCAGCACCGGCGACAGCATCATCATGCCCAGGCTCATCAGCACGCTCGCGACGATCATGTCGATGATCAGGAACGGGATGAAGATCATGAAGCCGATCTGGAACGCGCTCTTCAACTCGCTGGTGACGAAGGCGGGAACGAGCACGCGCAGCGGCACGTCCTCGCTCTTGACCTCGGCCGGCAGCTTGGCCAGCTTGGCGAACAGCTGCACGTCGCTCTGGCGCGTCTGCTTGAGCATGAACTCGCGCATCGGCACCTCGCCGCGCTTCAAGGCCTCGTCGAAGGCGATCTGGTTCTCGGCGAAGGGCTTGTAGGCCTGGTCGTAGACCCGGTCGAAGGTCGGCGACATGACGAAGAAGGTCAGGAACAGGCTCATGCCGATGATGACCTGGTTCGGCGGCGCGGCCTGCGTGCCCAGCGCCTGGCGCAGCAGCGACAGCACGATGACGATGCGCGTGAAGCCGGTCATCAGCAGCAGCAGCGCCGGGATGAACGACAGCGCCGTGAAGAACAGCAGCGTCTGGATCGGCACCGAGTAGCTGGTGCCGCCGGCGCCCTGGCCGACGAGCAGCGGCAGCCCGCCACCCGGCGCCTGCTGGGCGAAGGCGGCCGCCGGCAGCGCCAGCAGCGCGGCCGTGCCGAGCCCGCGCAGTAGACGGTCAGCGCGCATCGTGGTCCCCGCGGCGCTGCAGCCGGCCGAGCATCTGGCCGAAAGGCGTGCCGGTGCCGGTGGCCGGCGCCGGGGCCTCGTCCTGCGGCGCCATCGTGTGCAGCGTGCTGATCGCGCCCGGTGTCACGCCGAGCACCAGCCAGCGGCGCTCCTCGCCGCTGCCGACCTCGACGGTGACGATGCGCTGGGTGTTCGACAGCGGCAGCGCGGCGACGGTGCGCATCCCGGCCGACGAGGCGTTGCGGCCCATCGGCGTGCGCCGCAGCAGCCACAGCGCCACCGGGATCAGCGCGATGACGACGGCGAAGGAGAAGAGGGCGCCGAAACCGGCGGAAGCGTCCACGCGGGGCTCCTCAGGTGCGCGACAGCCGGCGCATGCGCTCGCTGGGCGTGACGATGTCGGTGAGCCGGATGCCGAACTTGTCGTTGACGACGACGACCTCGCCCTGGGCGATCAGGTAGCCGTTGACGAGCACGTCCATCGGCTCGCCGGCCAGCGCGTCGAGCTCGACGACCGACCCTTGCGCGAGCTGCAGGATGTGCTTGATCGGGATGCGCGTGCGGCCGAGTTCGACGGTGAGCTGGACAGGGATGTCCAGGATCATGTTGATGTCGTTGCCCGAGCCGGAAGCCGGCACCGACGCGCCGAAGTTGGTGAACGCCGCCGGCGCCACCGTCTCGGCCGGTGCCCGCACCTCCGAGGCGACCTCGGGTTCCTTGCTCTCGGCGAGCGCGGCGGCCCATTCCGCGGCCATGCGGTCCTCTTCGGACATGTTGGTGTCAGCCATGGTGGTGGTCTCCGAGCCAGCCCACGTTGGAGCTGGTCAGCAGTCGGTCGATCTTGATCGCGTAGCGGCCGTTGGTCGTGCCGTAGTGGCAGTCGAAGACGGGCACGCCGTCCACCTTCGCCTGGATCATCGGGTCGAGGTCGAGCTCGATGAAGTCGCCCGGCTTGAACGACAGCAGTTGCTCCACGGTGGCCGGGGCGTGGCCGAGCTCGGCGACGAGGTCGACCTCGGCGGCCTGGATCTGGTGCTTGAGCAGGTTGACCCAGCGCCGGTCGGGCTCGGCCGAGTCGCCCTGGATCGTCGAGTACAGGACGTCGCGGATCGGCTCCAGCGTCGAGTACGGGATGCAGAAGTGCACCGCGCCCGAGGTGTCGCCGATCTCCAGCGTGAACGCGGTGGAGACGACGATCTCGCTGGGCGTGGCGATGTTCGCGAACTGCGGCTGCATCTCCGAGCGCTGGTACTCCAGCTCGAGCGGGTAGATGCCGTGCCAGGCCTTCTTGTACTCGGCGATGATGCACTCGACGAGGCGCAGGATGACGCGCAGCTCGGTCGGCGAGAAGTCGCGCCCTTCGATGCGGGTGTGGAACTTGCCGGCACCGCCGAACAGCGCGTCGATGACGGCGAAGACGACGTTCGGGTCGCAGACGATCAGCCCGGAGCCGCGCAGCGGCTTCACCGACACGAGGTTGAAGTTCGTCGGCACGACGATCTCGCGCAGGAAGGCGCTGAACTTCTGCACCTTGATGCCGCCGATCGACACCTCGGGCGACTTGCGGATCAGGTTGAACAGGCCGATGCGGATGTTGCGGGCGAAGCGCTCGTTGATCACCTCCATCGTCGGCATGCGTCCGCGGACGATGCGCTCCTGGGAGGAGAGGTCGTAGTCGCGGATGCCGCCGGCGGTCTGCTCCTCCTGCTCGAGCTTCTGGCTCTCGCCGGTGATGCCCTGCAGCAGTGCGTCGACTTCGTCCTGCGAAAGGATCTGCTGGTTCATCGAGCGGGTGTCACTGGATGATGAAGTTGGAGAAGTGCACGGCGGAGATCGGGAGCTCCTCGGTCTTCTTCTTTTTCTTCTTCGGCTTGTCCTCGGCTGCGGCCTCGTCGTCGGGCTCCTCGACCTCGTAGCCCATCGCGCGTGCGGTCTCGCGGCGCACCTGCTCGGCGAGCTTGGCCTTGCCTTCGCGGTCGGACAGATCGGCGGCGGTCTTGTCGGCCAGCGCCATCAGGATGTTGTTGCGGATCGCCGGCATGTAGGCCTTGATGGTGTCGCCCATCTTGGCGTCGCGGACCTCCAGCGTGATGCCGACCTGGGCGTAGCGCTCGGCATCGCGGTCGGCGAGGTTCACGGTGAACGGGTCCAGCGGCACGAAGGTCGGCGCCGACTTCGGGTCGTGCTTGACCTCGGCCTTCGCCGGCTCGGCGTCCTCGGCCCCTTCCTCGGTGTCGGCGTGCGGCTTCTTCAGCAGGAACACCGCGGCGCCGCCGCCGATCGCGAGCACGGCAACGAGCGCGCCGACGATGATCAGCAGCTTCTTCTTGCCTTTTTTCGGCGCGACCGCATCGGTTGCAGCGGCTGCGGCGGGGGCGGCGGTGGCCATCGGGCGGACTCCTTCCTGTCGGGATCCCCGTCGTGGCCGATGACCGGCCATCGACGGGCTTGGAAGGAATTATTCGGGGCGCGCCGCCGGCGAAAGCGCCGATAAGCGGCCCGAAAGCCCGTCTAAAGCCCGTGGCGGCGGTGCCGCCGCCGCGGGTGATCAGGCGTAGGTGTCGAGCATGCCGCGCGTGTGCGCGCGGGCCGGCGCGGCCGCCGCGACCGACTCGTCGCCGCCGCCGTCGCCGCGTGTGCGTCCCGCGTCGGCCGTGCCGCGGCCGCCTTCGGTGTCGTCACGGGCGGGGCCCTGGTGCTGCTCGAAGACGCCGCCGCCGGTCAGCGTCAGCCCGGCCTCCTGCAGCGCGCCGGCCAGCGTCGGCAGCGCCTGCTCCAGCGCCTGGCGCGTGTCGGCCTGCTGCGCCGCCATGACGACCTGCGCGCTGCTGCCCTCGACCTGGATGCGCACCGTGATCGGGCCCATCTCGGCCGGGTTGAGCTGCAGCCGGGCCTCCTGCAGGCCTTCGCGCAGCATCACGCTGACCTGGGCCGACAGCCCCGGCGCGAAGTCCGGCGAGCCGACCGGCGCGGCGATCTGCGCGGCATACGGCGTGGCGGTGGCCGCCGCCCGGGCTTCGGGCGTGGCCGCCTGCTGCGCCGGGCTCGTCTGGGCCGGGGTGCCGGCGGCGGCCAGCTCGGCGCGGAAGTCCGGGCGACGTTCGCCGCCGACGGCCTCGGCCACCGCGCCGCGGGCCTCGGTGGCGCCGGCCTGCAGCGCGGCGGTGGGGTCGGCCTTGCCGGCGCCGGCGCCGCCGCGGGCGCGGCCGGTGGCGGCTGCGGCGTCGCCTTCGGCCTCGCCGCGGGCGCTGCCGGCGCGGGCGGCCCCCGCACGGGCGGCCGCGGCGGCGGCGCGTGCCGCCGGGTTCAGCAGCCCGGCCAGCAGCGACGAGACGTCGCCGCTCCCGCCGGCGTCCTCGTCCGCGTCGCCGCGCGTCGTGCGCTCGCCGGCTTCGGCGGTGGCCGACGCGGCATCGTCGGCGGCGTCGGTATCCGACGCCTTGCGGGCCGCCTTGTCCGGGCCGCGCTCGGCGCGGTCACGTTCGGCACGGTCGTTTCGTTCGGCCTTGTCGGCCTGGCGCGAGGTCTCGGCCTTGCGTGCACCCTGGCCGTCCTCGGCGGCGCGCCCGAGTTCACGGGCGAAGGCGCCGGGCTCCTTCTGCCGCGCGGCGTTCGACGGCGTCGGTGCGGCGGGGCTCGGGTTGACAGTGGCGATGGCGGCAGTCGTCATGGCAGTGGCGGATGTCTAGTGCCGGGCGGCTTCGGCCTGGCTGGCGCGCCAGCGGATCTGCTGCGCGGTCTCGTCGGTCTGGCGCTGGTCGCGGCGGGCCTGCACACGCTGCTGCTCGAGCTCGCGGCGCTCGATCAGCTTGCGCACCGAGGCGACGCGCATCTCGGCGGCGACGAGCCGCTGGCGCAGCCGCTCGACGTTGGCCTTCGCGGTCTCGATCTGCTGCTGCTGCTGCACCAGGGCCTCGTCGATGCGGTCGCCGAAGCTGCGGTAGCAGTGCAGGATCTCGACCGCGCCGAGCTGGCGGAACTGGCTCGCCCAGCGCTGCTGGTACTCGCCGCGGTAGCCGTCGAGCTGATCGGCCTGGGCCTGGGCGCGGCGCGCGTGCTCCTCGGCGCGCTGGACCGCGGCCTGGATCTGGTCGCGCTCGGACTCGGCGTGTTCGAGCAGGGTGGGCAGGGCGCTCATGGTCAGGTCCCGACGAGGTGAAGGAGTTCCTGGCGGCTGGACTCGAGGTCGGCGCGTTCGCGCATGTCCTGCTGCAGCAGCGCGACGATCTGGCCGTGCAGGCGCACCGCGGTGTCGAGCTCGGCGTCGTGGCCGGGGGCGTAGGCGCCGAGCTGGATCAGGTCGCGCGCCTTGTTGTACTTGGCCAGCAGCTGGCGCAGCTTGCGCGCGGCGAGCAGGTGCTCCTTCGGCGCCACCGAGCTCATCACGCGCGAGACCGAACGCTCGACGTCGATCGCCGGGTAGTGGCCCGACTCGGCGAGCTCGCGCGACAGCACGATGTGGCCGTCGAGGATGCCGCGCGCCGCGTCGGCGATCGGGTCCTGCGGGTCGTCGCCCTCGGTCAGCACGGTGTAGAAGGCGGTGATCGAGCCGACGCCGTTGAGGCCGTTGCCGCTGCGCTCGACGAGCTGCGGCAGCTTGGCGAAGACGCTGGGCGGGTAGCCCTTGGTGGCCGGCGGCTCGCCGATGGCCAGCGCGATCTCGCGCTGCGCCATCGCGTAGCGCGTCAGGCTGTCCATCAGCAGCAGCACGTGCTGGCCGCGGTCGCGGAAGTGCTCGGCGATCGCGGTGGCGTAGCTCGCGCCCTGCATGCGCACCAGCGGCGGCGCGTCGGCCGGCGCGGCGACGACGACGCTGCGGCGCAGGCCTTCCTCGCCGAGGATGTCCTCGATGAACTCCTTGACCTCGCGGCCGCGCTCGCCGATCAGGCCGACGACGATGACGTCGGCGGCGGTGTAGCGCGCCATCATGCCCAGCAGCACCGACTTGCCGACGCCGGTGCCGGCGAACAGGCCCAGCCGCTGGCCGCGGCCGACGGTCAGCAGCGCGTTGATCGAGCGCACGCCGGTGTCCAGCGCGCGCCGCACCGGGTCGCGGTCCATGGCGTTGATCGGGCGGCGGATCATCGGCTGCGCGTGGGCGTCGGCGATCGGGCCGCCGCGGTCCATCGGATGGCCATGCGAGTCGACGACGCGGCCGAGCAGGCCGTCGCCCATCGGCAGGTGCAGGCCGCGGTCCTCGCTGCGCCGCCAGGGGTGGTTCTCGACGCCGAAACGCGGCGGCACGCGCGGCGCCGGGCGCGGGATGACACGCGCACCGCTGGCCAGGCCGTGCAGGTCGCCGGTGGGCATCAGGAAGGCGCGGTCGCCGTTGAAGCCGACGACCTCGGCCAGCACCGGCGGCTGCCCGGGCTGGCGGATCTCGCAGATCGAGCCGACCGGCACACGCACGCCGGCGGCCTCGAGCACCAGGCCGGTGACACGCAGCAGCGTGCCCACGGCCTCCAGCGGCTGCGGCGCGCTGGCGTAGTCCTGGATGTCCTGCAGGAAGCGCGACCACTTGCGCGCGCGGGTGTCGGCCACCGGGGTCACGGCGTCGGCTCCCAGGGCTCGTCGCTGCCCATCGCCGCGGCGGCCTGCGCCCAGCGCGAGGCGATGCGCGCGTCGATCGAGCCGACGTCGGAGTCGACGAGCACGCCGCCGCGCTCGATGCCGTCGTCGGCCAGCAGCCGCGCGCCGCGCGCGGTCAGCGCCTCCTCGGCGCCCTCGGCGACCAGCGGCAGGTCGTTCGGATGCACGCGCACGGTGATGTGGCGCGCGCTCAGCAGCACGTTGTTGACGGCCTCGGCGGCGACGCGTGCCACCAGCGACGGGTCGGCCTGCAGCTCGCTGCGCAGCACCTGGCGCGCCAGCTGCACCGCGGTGCGCGCGACGGCCGTCGCGATCTCGGCGTCGAGCCGGTCGAACTGGGCGTTGAAGCTGTCGACGACGGCGCCCACCTGCGCCGTGGCCTGCGAGGCGAAGCTCTGCTTGAAGCCTTCGAGCGCGACCAGGCCGTCGCGGTAGCCGTCCTGGTAGCCGGCCTGGCGCGCGGCGGCGATCTTCGCCAGCCACTCCTCGGGCGTCGGCTCGGGCGGGGCGGCCGGCTCGGGCGGCGGCGCCTCGGGTTCGGGTTCGCCGTGGAACGAACCGGGCTTCCAGGCGGCGAAGTCGCCGAGCTCCTCGCGCGGGATGAAACGCGTGTAGGCGCTCGCCGGCTTGCTGCCCTGCGGCGGCGGGACGTTGCGGAAACCGTGTTTAGAGGAACTGCTCATCGCCACCCGTGCTCAGCATGATCTGCCCTTCGTCGGCCAGGCGGCGGACGGTCTTGAGCATCTCCTTCTGTTCGGCCTCGACCTCGGGCAGGCGCACCGGGCCGCGGGACTCGAGGTCCTCGCGCAGCGTCTCGGCGGCGCGCGTGGACATGTTCTTGAAGATCTTCTCGCGCAGGCCCGGCGTGGCGCCCTTGAGCGCGACGATCAGCGACTCGGACTGCACCTCGCGCAGCAGCGCCTGGATGCCCTTGTCGTCGATCTTCTCCAGGTCGTCGAAGGTGAACATGTTGTCCATGATCTTCTGCGCCAGCTCGTTGTCGGTCTCGCGCACGAAGTCCAGCACCGAGGTCTCGGCCGAGCTGCCCAGCATGTTGAGGATCTCGGCGGCGGCCTTGACGCCGCCGAGCGTGCTCTTCTTCATGCGGTCGCCGCCGGCGAGCACCTTGCTCATGACCTCGTTGAGGTCCTTCAGCGCCGCCGGCTGGATGCCGTCGAGTGTCGCGATGCGCACCAGCACCTCGTTCCTCTGGCGCTCGACGAACTGCTTGAGCACCTCGGCGGCCTGGTCGAACTCCAGGTGCACCAGGATCGCGGCGACGATCTGCGGGTGCTCGTGGCGCAGCAGCTCGGCCACCGAGCTGGCGTCCATCCACTTCAGGCTCTCGATGCCGGTGACGTCGCTGCCCTGCAGGATGCGGTCGATCAGCAGCGCCGCCTTGTCCTCGCCGAGCGCCTTGCGCAGCACCGACTTCACGTACTCGTCGGTGTCGGGCACGAGGATGTGCTCGCGCTCGGCAACCTCGGTGAACTTCTCCAGGATGGTGTCGACACGCTCGCGCGGCACGGCCTTCATCTTGGCGATCGTCTCGCCCAGGCGCTGCACTTCCTTCGGGGCGAGGTGCTTGAAGACCTCGGCGGCCTCCTCCTCGCCCAGCGACATCAGCAGGATCGCGGCGTCTTCCAGCCCTTCGTCGTCCATCGGCGCGGCCATCGGATCCTCCCGTCAGGCGGCTTCGCCGCTGACCCAGCCGCGCACGATGTTCGCGACGGCGGCCGGGTTCTCGCGCGCCAGCTTGCGCGCGGCTTCGAGCTTGTCGTTGGAGCGCGGGGCCTCCAGCGCCGGCAGCTGGTCGGGGCCGGGCAGCGCCGCGCCGCCGTCGACGAGCTCGTCGACGGTCTCGCCCTTGATCGGCTCGGGCTTGGCCGCGGCGGCCTTGATCGCCGGGCGGATCAGCGTGAAGACGACGATCAGCGCGACGAGCACCAGCGCCGCCGGCGTCGCGCCGCTGCGCAGCAGGTCCAGCACCCAGGGCTGCTGCCAGATCGGCACTTCCTCGGCCTCGGGCGCCTTCTCGACGCGGAACGGGGCGTTGACGACCCGCACCGAGTCGCCGCGCTCCTTGCTGAAGCCGATGCCCTGCTCGACCAGCGCGGTGAGCTTGTCCAGCTCCTCCTGCGACAGCGGCGTGCTCGTCGGCTTGCCCTTGGCGTCGACGCCGTTGCGGTGGTTGACGACGACGGCGGCGTTGATCCGGCGCACCGTGCCGGTGGCGCCGCGGATCACGCGCACCGTCTTGTCGACCTCGTAGCGCGTCTCGGCGTCGCGCTGGGCGTTGCCGCCGGCGGCGCCGCCGTTGGCCGCCTGCAGGGCCTGCGCCGGGCCGTTGATCGGCGCCGAGGCCGGCACCGGCGGCTGGTTGCTGACCGCGCCGGGCACGCCGCTGGGCACGTTGGCGCCCGGGCGGGTGGATTCGGACACGCGCGAGGCACGCACCGCGGCCGGGTTGTCGCCCTGGTTGGGCTTGAACTCCTCGGAGGTCTGCTCGGTCTGCGAGAAGTCGACCTCGGCGGTGACGGTGGCGCGCAGGTTGTCGCGGCCGAGCACCGGCTCGAGCAGGTCGTTGACGCGGCGCAGGTAGGTCGCCTCGACCTCGCGCACGTACTGCAACTGCTGGGTGTCCAGGCCTTGCGAGGCGTTGTCCTGGCTGGACAGCAGGCTGCCGTCGCCGTCGAGCACGCTGACCGCCTTGGCGCTCAGCTCGGGCACGCTGGAGGACACCAGGTGCACGATGCCGGCGAGCTGGGCGCGGTCCAGCGTGTGGCCCGGGCGCAGCGTCAGCACGACCGAGGCCGAGGGCTTCTGCTGCTCGCGGAAGAAACCGTTCTGGTTGGGCAGCGCCAGGTGCACGCGCGCCGTCTCCACCGACGACAGGGTCTGGATGGTGCGCGTGAGCTCGCCTTCGAGCGCACGCTGCAGGTTGATGCGTTCCTGGCCCTGCGTCTGGCCGAAGGCCGTCTTGTCGAGCAGCTCGTAGCCGGTGATCGAGCCCTTGGGCAGGCCGGCGGCGCTGAGCTTCAGGCGCAGGTCGTAGACCTGGCTGGCCGGCACCATGATCGTGCCGCCGCCTTCGCTGAAGCGGTAGGGCACGTTCATCTGCGCCAGCTTCTCGACGATGGCGCCGCCGTCCTTCTCGCCGACGTTGGCGAAGAGCACGCGGTAGTCGTCCTGCTTCAGCGACAGCGCCAGCACGACGACGATCGCCAGCAGCGCGGCGAGGCCGGCCCCGGCCATCACCTTGGTCTTCATCGGCAGCGCCGTCAGGCGCGCCACGAATCCGGGCGGCGTCTCGGGCACGAGCGGGGGTTGCGCAACGACGGCAGTCTCCATGGCTGGGCATTCTTCGCTGCCGCCGGGCTTTCCGGTGGCACAAGAAAACCGGCAAACACTCGCCTGTTCGCGCCTTAGGACCGGGGACGCCGCCTCTACAGTGCCTCATCGGCACCATGGAACTCAAACTCAAGCCCTTCGACTTCAACCAGGCGGTGGCCCGCGCAGGGCTGCGGCCCGACGGCACGCCCCTGGTCGGCAAGACCGAGGCGCCGGCCCAGGGCGGCAGCTTCCGCTCGGCGATGGCCGAGGCGCTGCAGGACGCGAGCCGCAACCAGCTGGAGGCGCAACGCCTGCAGCGCGAGGTGGCGCTGGACAACCCGACCGTCAGCCTCGAGGAGACGATGGTCGCGATGCAGAAGGCGCAGCTGGGTTTCCAGGCGACGGTGCAGGTGCGCAACCGGCTGGTCAGCGCCTACACCGAAATCATGAACATGCAGGTGTAGGACCCCCCCCGTAGCGCCTTCGGCGCTCCCCCCCAGGGGGGGCGACGCCGACGGCCGGGCGGAGCCCGGCCGTCGGCGTCAGCTTGACGCGGCCGGCCGGGCCGCTTTTCTTTGTTCGCGACTGTCAGACCAGTGCTGTGTCTGCGCTCTGGTGGGGCAGGCGGTCGGCGGGCTGGGGGCGGCCGAGCAGGAAGCCTTGCAGGACGTCGCAGCCGTGGGCGGCCAGGGCCTGGCGCTGGGCTTCGGTCTCGACGCCTTCGGCCGTGACGTGCATGCCCAGGGCGTGGGCCATCGAGACGACCGAGCCGACGATGACGCCGACCTTGGCGTCGTCGGCCAGGCTGTGGGTGAACTCGCGATCGAGCTTGACGCGGTCCAGCGGGAAGCGCCACAGGTGCGCCAGGCTGGAATAGCCGGTGCCGAAGTCGTCCATCGCGATGCTCACGCCCAGGCCGCGCAGCTCGCGCAGCGCGCGCAGCACGGGCTCGGTGCGCGCCATCAGCAGCGACTCGGTGATCTCCAGCTCCAGCCGCTCGGGCGCCAGGCCCGAGTCGCGCAGCGCCTCGGCGACGACCTCGGCGATGCCGCCGTCGCGGCGGAACTGCGCCGGACTCAGGTTGACGGCCACCGACAGCGGTGCCGGCCAGCGTGCGGCTTCGCGGCAGGCCGCGCGCAGCACCCAGGCGCCGAGATCCTCGATCAGCCCGGTCTGCTCGGCCAGCGGAATGAAGCTCGCCGGCGGCACCCAGCCGCGCTCGGCGTGCGGCCAGCGCGCCAGCGCCTCGTAGCCGACGATGCGGCCGCTGGCGGCATCCATCAGCGGCTGGAAGTGCAGCACCAGCGCGTCGGCGGCGAGCGCGTCGCGCAGCTCGGCGCCCAGGCGTCGGCGGCGCTGCAGCTCGTCGTCCAGCCGCGCGTCGTAGAAGCGGAAGGTGCCGCGCCCGTCGGCCTTGGCGCGTGCCAGCGCCAGGTCGGCTTGCTGCAGCAGCCGGTCGGCCTCGCGGCTGTCGACGCCGTGCAGCGCGATGCCGATGCTCGCGCCGATCTCGCAGCGCCGGCCGCCGACGTCGTAGGGCTGGCGCAGCGCCTCGACGATGCGCTGGGCCAGCGTCGCCAGCGCCTCGGCGTCGCCGGTGTCGGCGAGCACCGCGAACTCGTCGCTGCCCAGGCGTGCGACGAGGTCGCCGCTGCGCACCGTGGCGCGCAGCCGTGCCGCCACCTGGCGCAGCAGCGAGTCGCCGGCACCGCGGCCCAGCCACTCGTTGAATTCGCGGAAGCGGTCCAGGTCCATGCACAGCACGGCGCTGTGGCCGGCGCGGCGGGCGGCGGCGCGGCGCAGCGCGGCGACGAAGCTCTCGCGGTTGAGCGCGCCGGTCAGCGGGTCGTGCTGGTCGAGGTAGTCGATGCGCGCGCGCGCGCTGCGTTCGGCGCGTGCGTAGGCGCGCCACAGCAGCAGGCCGGCCAGGCCCACGCCCAGCAGCCCGGCGAAGGTGGCGCTGGCGGCGCGCACGGCCGAGCGGGTCGTCACCGCGGCGCTCTCGTCGAGGTCGACGCGGACCTGGGCCACGCCCAGCAGCACGCCGTCGCCCTGCACCGGCAGCCAGACGTCGGCGTGCACGGCCGAGCGCGTGTCGGGCTGGCGCTGGAGCTCGACGACGTGGGTGCTGCGGCCGGTCACCAGGTCGAGCACACGGGCCCTGGCCAGCGCCGCCGGCGCCGCCGGCAGGCCCTCGGAGGCCAGCGTGACGCGGCCGTCGGGGGCGTGCAGGCGGAAGGCGTAGACGGCGGTCGTGCCGCGCAGGCCGGCCAGCGGCAGCAGCGCACGCGGCGCCGGCGCCGGCCCGAACAGGCTGGCCGGCTGCGGCACGACGCGGCCGACCTGCAGCGCCCAGCCGCGCGCGGTGCGCAGCGCCTCCTCCTCGAGGTGGCGTTCGGCGACCTCGTGCAGCCGCAGCGCCACGAGCACGATCGCCGCCAGGATCACCGCGCCCCAGATCACCAGGGCCCGGGCGAGCGAGAAGCGGACGCCGGCCGGGCGCTGCGGCGTCAGCATGCGGCGTAGCCGGACACGACACCCGCCGGTGCGCAGATGCGGGCCCGGCCCAGCGGCGACAGCGAGACCTGCAGCCGCTCGCCGCGCGAGGACTCGAACACCGCCGGCCGGGGCTGGGCCTGGGCCTCGCCGTCGGCTTCCAGCCGCGCCGGCGCGGCGTCCAGCAGCCGGATGCCGCGGTGGTCGGCGGCCCGCTCGGTCTTGAGCTGGCAGCCGCGCTCGCTGCCGCAGCCGCAGCCGCTGTCGGTGGCGATGGCCCAGCACCAGTCGGCGCCGGCGTGCACGTCCAGGTGCAGCGGCTGGCCGCGGCGCGCGGCCTCGAAACGGGCTTCGCCGAGGTCGGCGGCCAGCGTCTCGGCGGCCATGCGCAGGCGGGCGCGCTCGGCGGCGCTGCCGAAGGACGGCACGGCCAGCGAGGCGAGCAGCGCCACGATCGCCAGCGCGATCATCGCTTCGAGCAGCGTGAGGCCGAGGGCGGGGCGCTTCATCGGTTCCAGCAGCGGCGGGTCGGGCCCTGGCGGGCAAAGCCGCTGTCCACGGCCAGCGTCAGCGCCGGGCAGTCGTGATCTCCGGCCTGCGGGCCGCCGGCCACCGGCGTGGCGCTGGCGAGGTAGCGGCCGTCGGCCTCGCGCTCGAGCGCCAGCGCGTAGTGGCCGGCCTCGCTGACGCCGGGCAGGCGCAGCGCCGCGACGTCGTCGGCGTAACGGCCGTGGCGGTCGCGGTAGCCTTCCTGCGCGGCCTGCAGCCGCGTCAGCGCCTGCACCGCGTCGGCGCGGCGCGTCTTCACCAGGCTGCCCTGCCAGCTCGGCACCGCCAGGCCGGCGACGATGGCCGTCACGGCGCAGGCGGACATCACGTCGACGAGGCTGAAGCCGCGCGCGCGGCGGCCGGTGGCGGGCGGGTTCACAGCGACATCAGCCGGCGGCGGCGCTGCGAGAGGTCGATCCAGCGCTGCAGCAGGCGTTCGCCGCCGGCCGGCAGCGACAGCCATTCGCAGCCCAGGCGCAGGCCCTGGCCGTCGGCGGGCAGGGCGGTGACGTGGCGCAGCGACAGCTTGGTGACGAAGCGGGTCTCGAGATCGAGCTCGATCTGCACGCCGGCCAGCTCGATGCCCGGCGGCATCGGCGGGACGTCGTGCGGCAGCAGCAGCGCGCAGCCGCCGGCGCTGATGTCGATCAGGCGCAGCGCCAGCGACATCTCGGGGATGGCCGGATGGCGCAGCCGTGCGGTGGGCGCCTGACGGCCGTGCGGCCGCACGCGGTAGGCGCCGCGGCGCTGGAAGCGGTAGAGCGCGCGCGGCATCTGGGCCTGCAGCGCGCAGGCGCGCGGGCCGCGCACCAGCAGCAGGCCCTGCAGCTCGAACTGCAGCTTGACGCTGTCGAGATAGGCCACGGCCGTCGCCTCGTCGGCGTCGACCAGCGCCTGCAGCCCCGGCAGGCCTTCGTCGGCGCTGAACGACAGCCGCCCCGAGGCCGCGTCCACCGACCACAGCGTGGTCGTCAGCCCGATGCCGTCGGGCGCGTTCAGATGCACCGTGGCGCTGCTCTCGCAGATCTGGCGCAGCAGCGCCTGCAGCTCGCGCGGGTGATCGACGCGGAACTCGGCCCAGCGGTCGATCGTGCCGCCGGCGTCCAGGTCGGCGGGGCGGGTGTCCTCGAACATGGCCATGGCTCTTTCGTGAACGACGAACGCCGCCCGAGGGCGGCGTCGGCCGGACGGCTAGTGCAGGGTCTTCTGGCGCCCTGCCAGCGTGTCGTCGAGATCCTGCAGCCAGGGCTCGGCGAGGTGCCGGATCTCGGCGTCGTTGATCAGGATGCGCTGCATGATGCGCGACTTGGCCTTGGCCGCCTCGGCGTCCAGGCTGGCCTCGCGTGCGGCGTGCTTGAGCTGGCTGATCAGCAGCACGCAGGCGCCCTCGAGCTTGACGACCTCGTCCCAGTTGCCGGCCTTGGCCGCCGACAGCATGTCGGCGCTGGCCTGCTCGATGGCCTCGTAGTACTTCAGGAGGTCGGTGTTCATCGCGGGTCCTCGTGGTGGCGCCGGTTCAGCCTCGTCCGGGCTGGCCGCCGACCTTGTCGCCGATGGCGTTCCAGGCGTCCTGCAGCGGCTGCATCAGGCGCTGGCATTCGTCGAGCACGGCTTCGTCGTTGCGCAGGTTGGCGTGGGTCAGGCGCAGCTCGATGTAGCCGTACAGCGCGTGCAGATCCTTGGCCAGCTGGCCGCCGGACTCGAGGTCCAGGCAGGCGCGCAGGCCTTCGTCGACGATGGACAGCGCATGCTTGATCGCGCGGTTCTTGCGCTCGATCTCGCCGGCGCGCATCGCGCCGCGGGCCTGGGCGATCGCGTCCTGGAAACCCTGGTACAGCAGCGCGACGAGCTGGTGCGGCGAGGCCGTGCTGATCGCCGTCTCGGCGCCGACACGGTGGTAGGCGTGGGCGAACTGCTGCGGGCGGGCGAACGCGGAGGCGGAGGCGAACATGGTGGGGATGTGCGTCGATTCAGCGGAAAGTGATGGATTTATCGGCGTGGGCTGGCGGGACTTGAGCCGGAAACGGCGGTCCTGACCCGGCTTTTCCGGCGACCGCCGGCGCCGGCATCGCCCCCTGAAAGGACATCGGCCCCAGGCCCCGCGGTCGCGGGCGCCTGGGGCCGTGGCGCGGGTGCGGCGGCGGCGGCCGCTCAGCTGCTCGACTTGTTCAGCGCGGCGAGCTGCTGCGTGACGTAGCTCGACAGCCCCGACAGCGTCGTCATGCTGGTGTCCAGCGCCTGGTACTGGCGGCGCAGGCGCGCCTCGGCCAGGGCCAGCCGGACCTCGAACGCGTCCTGGCTCTTCTCGTTCTGCTTGATCTGCGACTGGATGCCGGAGGTGCGCGTCGTCAGCAGCCCCTCGCTGCCGAGCACCGCGTTGCCCAGGTCGCGGAAGCGGTCCATGAAACCGGAGCCGGCGGTGGTGTCGGCGTCCTCGGCGAAGACCTTGCGCAGTTCCTCGCGCTGGCTCGTCAGCGCGTTCTTCAGCTTGGTGCTGTCGACCGAGAGCTGGCCGTTGGCGCCCATCGAGATGCCGACGTCGGACAGGCGGCCGTAGACCGACGACGCGCTGCTGCCTTCGTTGATGACGTTGCGCAGCTGGGACTGCAGCGACACCGTCGTGCGGTCGCCCTGCAGCGTGCCGCCCTTCTTGGTGTCGGCGTCGTACTTGGTCTGCTCGGCGATGTAGCTGGCGAGCTGGTTGAAGGCCTTCACGAAGGTGTCGACGGCCTTGGTGACGGCCTCGTCGTCGGCGTTGACCTTCACCTCGACGGCGCTCGTCGTGGTCTTGTTCAGCGTCAGCGTCAGCCCTTCGGCGACGTTCTCGAGCTTGTTGCTCGCCGAGGTGACCTGGATGCCGTTGATCGTCGCCACGGCGTCGGCGGCGGTCTGGGTGCGCGTCATCGCGCTGGCGCCGACGGCGCTGAAGCCCAGCGTCGACAGGCCGGTCGTGGTGCTGCCGTCGTCGGCGGTCTCGGTCGCGGTGACGCGGAACGCGCTCTCGGCGCCGGTGCTCGCCGAGCGCAGCGCCAGACGCGCGCCCTGCGAGTCGGTGACGATGGTCGCGGTGACGCCGGCGCCGGCGGCGTTGATCTTGTCGCGGATCTTCTCGAGCGTGTTGTCCTCTTCGCCGATGGTCACCGTGACCTCGCTCTTGGCGGAGAAGCCGGTCGGCGTCGGTTCGCCGGTCCAGCTGCCGAGCTCGATCTTCAGCGTGCCGGTGCCGACGACGGTGTCCGACGCCGCGAAGCGCTGGCTCGCGACGGTCTGCGTGCTGGCGAGCTGCTGCACCCCGATGGCGTAGCTGCCGGCCACGGCCCCGCCGGCGGAGCTGACGCCGACGGCGGCGCTGTCGCTGCTCGTCGCCGCGGTCTGCTTCCACAGCAGCACCGACGACAGCGCGTTGGCCGCGTCGCGCATCTCCGAGGTGTAGCTCGTGAGCTTGCCGACCGCCGACAGCCGGGTGTTGAGCGTCGAGTTCGCCTGCTGCAGCAGGTTCAGCGGCCGCTTCTCGACCGACATCAGCTGCGTGACCACCGCCTCGACGTTGATGCCGCTGCCCAGGCCGGTGGAGGAAATGGTCGCCATGTCGATTCCTTGGAGTCTCGTCTCGCCTTCGGCGCGCACGCGCCGAACTTGAGCCTGCGCTGCGCCGTTTCGCGCAAGGCGTCACGCCGCGCCGTGGCTGACGGCCCCGGAGCGGCGTGGAAGGAGGGCTTGCCGGTGGTCCCGGCGAAGGGGGGGCGCGTCAGCGCTGCAGCAGGCTCAGCACCTGCTGGGGCAGCTGGTTGGCCTGCGCGACCATCGCGTTGCCGGCCTGCTGCAGGATCTGCGCGCGGCTCATGTTGGCCGTTTCGGCAGCGAAGTCGGCATCCATGATGCGGCTGCGCGCGGCCGACTGGTTCTCGACGCTGATCTGCAGGTTGGAGATCACGGCCTCGAAGCGGTTCTGGGTCGCACCCCACATCGCGCGTTCGTTGTTGACCGTGTTGAGCGCCTTGTCGATGTTGTCGATGACGGTCTTCAGGTCGGCGGCGCTGGTCAGCGCGCCGGAGGTGCCGATCACCGAGCTGGTGGTCGTCACCGCGCCGAGGTCGGCATTGGCGCTGAAGGCGGCGGCGATCCTGACGGTGACGACGTCGTCGTCGGTCGTGTTCGGGCCGACCTGGAACGACATGTCCGTGGTCTGGCCGAAGACCGGCTTCTCGTTGAAGGTGGTGCCGCCGAGCACACGCTTGACCTCGGTCTGCAGCTCGAAGAATTCCTTCTGCAGCGAGTCCTGGTCCTTGGCCGTGTTGGTCGAGTTGCGCGACTGCACGGCGAGTTCGCGCATGCGCTGCAGCGAGTCGCCGATCTTGGCCAGCGCACCTTCGGCCACCTGGGCGTAGGAGATGCCGTCGTTGGCGTTGCGGATCGCGACGTTCATGCCGCGCACCTGGGCGTTCATCCGTTCGGCGATCGCCAGGCCGGCCGCATCGTCCTTCGCGGAGTTCACGCGCAGACCCGACGACAGGCGCGCCATCGACGTCGCCAGCGAGCCCTGGGAGGCGCTGAGGCTGCGCTGGGCGTTCAGCGAGGCCAGGTTGGTGTTGATGGTCTGAGGCATGTGCGGCTCTCCTTCGATGGCTGCATTGTCCGGAGGGCCGCGGGCGGCAAAAGCGCGAAAAGGGCAGGAAAGACGCGCCAAAAGAAAAGCCGCGCCCGGGTGGGCGCGGCTTGCGGGGCGGTGTCCGGGGCGCGCCGCTTCGACGCGCGCCGGGCCCGGGCTGCGATCAGCGCAGCAGGCTCAGGACCTGCTGGGGCAGCTGGTTGGCCTGCGCGACCATCGCGTTGCCGGCCTGCTGCAGGATCTGCGCGCGGCTCATGTTGGCCGTCTCCGAGGCGAAGTCGGCATCCATGATGCGGCTGCGGGCGGCCGACTGGTTCTCGATGCTGACCTGCAGGTTCGAGATCACGGCCTCGAAGCGGTTCTGCGTCGCACCCCACATCGAGCGCTCGTTGTTGACCGTGTTGATCGCCTTGTCGATGTTGTCGATGACGGTCTTCAGGTCCGCGGCGCTCGTGACCGAGCCGCTGGTGCCGATGATGGCGGCGGTGGAGGTCACCGCGCCGATGTCGGCGTTGGCGCTGAAGGCGGCGGCCTGCTTGACCGTCACCACGTCGTCACCGCTGGTGTTGGCGCCGACCTGGAAGGTCAGGTCCGAGGTCTGGCCGAAGATCTTCTGCTCGTTGAAGGTGGTGCCGCCGAGCACGCGCTTGACTTCGTTCTGCAGCTCCAGGAATTCCTTCTGCAGGGAGTCCTGGTCCTTGGCCGTGTTGGTGGCGTTGCGCGACTGCACCGCCAGTTCACGCATGCGCTGCAGCGAGTCGCCGACCTTGGCCAGCGCGCCTTCGGCGGTCTGCGCCCAGGAGATGCCGTCGTTGGCGTTGCGCACGGCGACGTTCATGCCCTTGATCTGGGCGTTCATGCGCTCGGCGATGGCGAGGCCGGCGGCGTCGTCCTTCGCGGAGTTGACGCGCAGACCGGACGACAGCCGGGCCATCGAGGTGGCCAGCGACGACTGCGAGGTGGTCAGGTTGCGCTGCGCGTTCAGCGAGGCAATGTTGGTGTTGATGGTGGCAGGCATTGAGGGCTCCTAAGACTGTCGGCGACCCGGGCGCACGGCGGAAACTCTCCGCTCGCGCAAGCCGCCTCGGGCGTCACGTGTTGCACTGACCTCATCCGGCTCGCGCCTTCGAGGCCACCGCCCGACGCCAGTCCCCTTCTCGTGGCCTTCCTTGCGGGAGGCGTCGATCGGGCTTCTGGCCGGACCACGGATTCGTTGTCGGACCCGTTGGGGGTGTTATCGAAGCGCCGCGGAAAAACTTTAGCGAGTCGTTGCGAAACCCTTCGCCGCCGCCGCCGCCGGCGCCGCGCACTGCGAGTGCCGTCGCGGCCCGCGCCCTCGTGCGAGATGGCCCGGGAAGGCGGCGCTTATCCGTCGACGGTGCCCACGCGCGTCTGCCTACAGTGCAGCCGGGGTCGCGGTGTGCGCGGCCTGCCCGCGCTTGGAGTCCGACAGACCATGAAAAATGCCACAGCTGGTTCAGATCACCGTGCCCGCACGCACTGGCAGGCCGGTGCCGCCGCCGTGAAGGTCGGGCGCTGGCAGCGTGCGGCGGAGGAGTTCGAGCGCGCCGCCCGGCTGGCGCCCGGCGACGCGCTGTACTGGCTCAACCTGGGCCGCGCCCGGCTGCAGCTCGGCCAGAACGACGCCGCGATCCAGGCCTTCAACGCGGTCACGAAGAGCACCCGCGGCTACGACACCATCACCGCGCTGACCGCCGCCCAGTGCCTGTCCGCGCTGCACCGCTATGCCGATGCCGCGGCCTGCCTGGACGCGGCGCCGGCCGGTGTCGTGCGCGACCACGCCTATCACTCGACGCACGGCTACGCGCTGTTCCGCGCCGGGCGCCACCACGAGGCCATCGAGGCCTATTTCCGCGCGCTGTCGCTCAAGATGGATGCGGCGCTCGAGCACTACCGCATGGGCCTGGCGTTCAAGGCGCTGCGCATGCCGGAGCAGGCCGCGGAGTGCATGCGCACCGCCGCCGTGCTCGACGAAGGCGCGGTGCGCGCGCTGGCGCTGACGATCCTGACGCACGAGAGCGGCAACGCCTGCGAGTGGAGCCGCCGCGCCGAGGAGACCGCGCAGCTGCGCGAAGCGCTCAACCGCATCGGCCTGGACACGCCGCAGCTGCTGTCGGTGTTCCCGCTGCTGGCGCTGGACTGCAGCCCGCAGGAGCAGCTGCACGCCGCCCGCCTGTGCTCGGCCACCTACGCGCGCGGCGTTGCGCCGCTGCCGCGGCGGCGCGTGCGTACCGAGGGCCGCCTGCGCGTCGGCTACCTGACGGCCGACATCTGCTCGCACGCCACCGCCGTGCTGATGGCCGAGTTCTTCGAGCGCTGCGACCGCGAGCGCTTCGAGGTGCTGGTCTACTCCCACAGCCCGGACGACCAGTCGGCACTGCGCGCGCGCGTCATCGCGGCCTGCGACCGCTTCGTCGACGTCAACAGCATGACCGACCAGCAGATCGCCCAGCGCATGCACGCCGACGGCGTGGACATCGCGGTCGACCTCAAGGGCCACACCGCGGACACGCGCTACGCCGTCCTCGCGCACCGCCCGGCGCCGGTGCAGGTGGCCTTCCTGGGCTACCCCGGCACCACCGGGGCGGACTTCATCGACTACGTCATCGGCGACCCCGTCGTGACGCCGCTCGAGCACGCGCCGCACTTCAGCGAGAAGATCGCGCAGCTGCCGTGGTCCTACCAGCCCAACGACCGCAACCGCGTCCTGCCGCCGTGCCCGTCGCGCCGCGAGGAAGGGCTGCCCGAGGGCGCCACGGTGTTCTGCTGCTTCAACCAGAGCTACAAGCTCAACCCCGCGATGCTCGACCTGTGGGCGCGCATCCTGGCGCAGGTGCCCGACAGCGTGCTGTGGCTGCTGGAGTGGAACGGGCAGGCGCCGCGCAACCTGCTCGCCGAGCTGGCGGCGCGCGGCATCGCGCGCGAGCGCGTGGTCTTCGGCAAGCGCGTGTCGATCGAAGACCACCTCGCGCGGCTGCAGTGTGCCGACCTGTTCCTCGACACCTGGCCCTGCAACGCCCACACCACCGCCAGCGAGGCGCTGTGGGCCGGCGTGCCGGTGCTGACCGTGCCGGGGCAGACCTTCGCGTCGCGCGTGGCGGCGAGCCTGCTGCACGCCTGCGAGCTCGACGAGCTCGTCTGCGGCGACGGCGACGCCTACGTGGACCTGGCCGTCGGCCTGGCCCGCGACAGCTCGCGGCTGCAGGCGCTGCAGCGCCACCTGCGCGAGCGGCGGCTGACGCTGCCGCTGTTCGACACCGCGCGCTACGCCGCCGACTTCGACGCGCTGCTGCTGCGCATGGCCGAGCGCGAACGCCAGGGCCTGCCGCCGCAGGCGCTGCCCGCGACGGCCCCCGAGGGCCGGCGCTGAACGGCGCCGCGTGCCCGGCTTCGTCTTCCCCCGTCTGTCGACCTCCGAACGGCCCCCGATCCGGCCTGAAAGGCGCCCATGAGCCTGCCTCCCAAGATTCACCTGAGCATCTGCCAGCCGCTGGGCTACGTGCACTCGCTGGGCCTGCTCGATCCGGCGCGCTACTTCCGCTGGCAGTTCCGCCGCCTCGGCGCCGAGGTCAGCATCGCCAAGAACCGGCTGCGCCACGACGCGGTGAACTTCGTCTTCGGTGCGCACCTGGGCTTCGACGCCTCGCTGTGCCGCCGCCATGCCTGCGTGTTCGTCAACCTCGAGCAGCTCGGCGACCGCGGCGCCTCGGTGCGCCCGGAGTACCTGAAGCTGCTCGCCGCCAACGCCGTCGTCGACTACGACGCCGACAACGTCGCGGCCTACGCGCAGGTTCCCGACGAGGTGCCGGTGGTGCCGTTCTGGCACGCGCCCTATCTCGCGCCGGCGGTGCCGCTGCCGCTCGAGGAGCGGCCGATCGACCTGCTGTTCTTCGGCAGCATGAACGACCGCCGCAAGGCGATGATCGACCGCATCGAGGCCCTGGGCTGGACGGTGACGGTGTTCGACAGCGCGCTCTACGGCGAGGAGCGCGACCACTACATCCGCCAGGCCAAGGCGGTGCTGAACTGCCACTTCTACGACAGCGCCCGCTTCGAGCAGGTCCGCGTCGCCCACTGCCTGTCGCTGGGCACGCCGGTGATCTCCGAACGCACCCCGGACACCCGGCCCGACGAGGCCTTCGAGGACTGCGTGATCTGGCTGCAGGACGAGAACGAGCTCGTCCAGTTCTTCAGCGAGGACTTCGCGACGCCGGCCTACTACGACGTCACGCGCGCGGCGCTGCAGCGTTTCGAGGCGGCCGATCCGCTGGGCGCCTACGCCGCCGCGCTGGGTTTCGCCGAGGGTTTCGTCGGCACCCACCACGAGTGCCGCCCGGCCGAGCCCTGGGCGCCGGAGCGCATCCACATCGGCTCCGGCAAGGACTACCGGCCCGGCTGGCTCAACGTCGACGTGCTCGCGCGGGCCGAGCCCGACCTGCTGCTGGACCTGTCCGGCGCGCTGGAGCTGCCGCTGCATGCCGACTCGCCCACCGTCGGGCCGCTGGTGCTGGCCGCCGACAGCGTCGATCGCATCGACGCGAACAACGTGCTCGAGCACGTCGGCGACCTGCCGGCGCTGATGAGCAACTGCCTGCGCCTGCTGAAGGAGGGCGGCGAGTTCCACATCGAGGTGCCGCACGAGCGCGCCCTGACCGCCTGGCAGGACCCGACGCACGTGCGCGCGATGAACGAGAACTCGTGGATCTACTACACCGACTGGTTCTGGTATCTGGGCTGGGTCGACCACCGCTTCGAGGTCGCCGCGTCGAGCTGGCTGGACGCCAGGGTCCAGCCCTGCCAGCGCGAGCAGGCGGCGTTCATGCGCGTGGTGCTGCGCAAGATCCGGACGACGCCGCGCGAGCGCATGGTCGCGCTGACGATGGCCGCCGGGGTGCACCTGCCGGACGACGAGCCGGTCGCGCCCGCAGCGGCCGGCGAAGGCCCCGCGTCGTCGTGAGCCCCGCGGGGCGGCGCTCGCGCCGCCCCGGTCGCCGTGCCGGGCTCAGGCCGCCGCGTCGAGCTCGGTGCAGGCGCGGCGCAGCACGGCGATGACCTCGCGGGTCTGCGCCAGATCCTGCGTCGGCCCGATCGGCAGGCTCAGCACCTGCGCGTGCAGGGCCTCGGAACGCGGGAAGCGCCCGGCCGCCAGCCCCAGGTGGGCGTAGGCCGGCTGCAGGTGCGGCGCCACCGGGTAGTGGATCATCGTGCCGATGCCCGCAGCGGCCAGCCGCGCCGCCAGCGCGTCGCGCCGCGCATGGCGCACGACGAACAGATGCCAGACCGGCTCGGTCCCGGCCGCCGCGGCGGGCAGCTCCAGGCCGGGGAGTCCGCGCAGCCCGTCCAGGTAGCAGCCGGCGATCTCGCGGCGGTGCGCGTTGTCGCCGTCGAGCAGCGGCAGCTTGGCCCGCAGGAAGGCGGCCTGGAGCTCGTCGAGCCTCGAGTTGAAGCCGGCGACCTCGTTGTGGTACTTGAGCCGCGAGCCGTAGTTGCGCAGCGTGCGCAGCCGGTCCGCCAGCGCGTCGTCGTCGGTCGTCACGGCCCCGCCGTCGCCCAGCGCCCCGAGGTTCTTGCCGGGGTAGAAGCTGAACCCCGCGGCGTCGCCCAGCGTGCCGACCCGGCGGCCTTGCCGCCGCGCGCCGTGGGCCTGGGCCGCGTCCTCGAGCACCTTCAGTCCGTGCGCCTTCGCGATCGCCATGATCGGGTCCATGTCGGCGGGTTCGCCGTACAGGTGCACCGGGAGGATGGCGCGGGTCCGGGCGGTGATGGCCGGGCGCAGCAGCTCCGGGTCGAGGTTGTAGCCGCCGGCCGTCGGCTCGACGGGGACCGGCGTCGCGCCGGTGTGCGTCACGGCCAGCCAGGTCGCGATGTAGGTGTTGGCCGGCACGATCACCTCGTCGCCGGGGCCGATGCCCCAGGCGCGCAGCACCAGGATCAGCGCGTCCAGGCCGTTGCCGACGCCGACGCAGTGGCGCGCGCCGCACAGCGCGGCGAACTCCCGCTCGAAGGACTCGACTTCCTGCCCGAGCACGTACCAGCCCGAGTCCAGCACCCGGTCCAGCGCGTCGTGGAACGCCTGCCGCTGGCGCAGGTTGATCGTGCCGAGGTCGAGGAACTTGGTCATGACGTGCGCTGGCGCCGGACCGCGTCCAGGAACTGTTGGTAGTCGCGGTAGTAGTCGGCCTCGTTGTACGGCGTCGACGCCAGCACCAGGCAGACCGAACCGGGGTCGAAGTTGATCTCCGACGCCCAGATCATCGGCGGGATGTGCAGGCCGATCCAGGGCCGGTTGAGGTGGACCACCTGCTTGGACACGCCGTCGTCGAGCGAGACGTCGAAACTCCCGGACAGGCAGATCAGGAACTGGTGCAGCTCCTTGTGCGCGTGCGCCCCGCGGTCCTCGCCGGTGGGGATGTCGTAGAGGTAGAAGACACGCTTGATCTCGAACGGGACGTGGCTCTGGCCCTCGATGAAGGTCAGGTTGCCGCGCGGGTCCTGGACCTTCGGCAGCGAGATCAGCTTGCAGTCAGACAGAGGCATGGGTCCTCCCGGTGGGGCGACGACGGGGCGCTCAGCGGGCCGGGTCGGCCCGGCGGCTCTTCTTGTGGCGTGCGGTGTGGATCGGTTCGGTCGCGATCACCACCTTGGCCGGCACCTTGTAGGCCGCCAGCGCCGCCCGGCAGGCCTGGCGGATGCGGCTCTTCACGCCGTCCACCGGCTCCGGCTGCGCCAGCACCACCCGGGCCACGATCATCTGGCCCAGCAGCGGGTTGGCCTCGGCGAAGACGGCGACGTCGACGATGTTCGGCAGCGTCATGATGACCTCCTCGATCTCGGTCGGGTAGACCTTCTGTCCGCCGACGTTGATCAGGTCGGTCACGCGGCCGAGGATGCGGAAGTAGTCGCCGTCGACCTCGACCTTGTCCTGGGTGTTGAACCAGCCGTCGGCGTCGAAGTTCGACGCCGCGTTGAGGTAGCCGACCATCGAGTACTCGGACCGGATCCACAGGATGCCGTCGACGACCTTGGTCTCGAAGCCCTCGCCGCCGATGCGCATCCACAGCGAGCCGTCGCCGCGCGACTTGGACGCCAGCACGCCCACCTCGGAAAGGCCGTAGGTCTGCTGCAGCACGACGTTCGGCAGCGCGCGGGCCAGGCGGTCCAGCGTGGCCTGCGGCATGACCTCGGTGCCGTAGCTGATGCGCTGCAGCGACGACAGGTCGTAGGCCTCGTGCGCCCGGGCCGCCAGCAGCAGGTTCAGGAACGAGGGCGTGGTCGGCAGCAGCGTGACGCGGTACGTCTCGATCGCCGCGCAGACGCTGGCGACGCTGCGCTCGGCGACGCTGACCACCGTGCCCAGGCTCGAGGTGATGGCCAGGATGGTGTTGAAGCCGCCGAAGTGGTCGAACATCAGGAACGGCACGGCCACCACCGGCGAGCGCGGCTTCACGAACTTGCCCGCCACGCGGCCGAGGTCGTGCAGGATGCCCTTGGGCCGGCCGGTGGAGCCCGACGAGAAGAACACCAGGCCCGGTGCGCCACCGGCGATGAACTCGCGCATCGTCGTGTTGTCGACCTCGACCGGCGACCAGGTCAGCGTCGGCTCCACGGCGCCGGCGGCGAACTCGAAGATCCACTCGCAGCCCGAGACCGACAGCGCGGCCGACAGCTCGACGACCGACTCGCGCGTCAGCGGGATGACGACGTTGCCGTTGCGCGCCAGCGCCAGCAGCAGGGCGAAGGCCTCGGGCGTGTAGTCGCCGAGCACGACGACGCGCTGCCCGGCGTGCACGCCCTCGCGGGCCAGGCGCTGCTCGAACGCGGCCACCTGCCGCAGCAGCTCGCCGTAGCGCACCGAGCGGCCCTCGTGCACGAAGGCGAGCCCGTCGGGCGCGCCGGCGAAGCGCTCGAGCAGCCAGTCCAGCGTCACGGCCGGTCCTTCAGCTGCTCGAGCAGCACCAGCCGGATCAGCGGGTAGGAGGTGATGTTCGCCGCGTCCTCGTCGGGGATGCCGACGCCGAACTCCTCCTCGATCGCCAGCACCAGGTTCATGTGCTGGATGGAGTCCCACGTCGCCACGGTGTCCATGCTGGTGTCGTCGTCGATCGACTCCGCCGCGATGCCCAGCACGGCGGCCATCACGTTCTTCAGCGTGTCTTCGGTTGTCATGGGCAGACCTTGATCCAGTCGATGGGAGAGGGGTTGAAGCGGTCGAGCTCGGCGCGGTAGCGGCGTGTGCCGTCGTCCTCGCCGACCCGTGTCAGGCCGAGCCGGTCGTAGAAGTCGGCCACCTGGGCGTTCTTCGCGCTCGGGCGGTACTCGGCGGCGATGAAGCGGCAGCCGCGCCGCCGCGCGTCGTCGGCCAGCGCCGGCCAGATGCTGAACTCGATGCCGCGGCCGATGACGCGGCCGCTCATCAGGAAGGCCTCGATCCGGGCCGTCTCGGCCTCCCACGAGACCAGCACGACGCCGGTCAGGCCGGCGTTGCCGAAGCGGTCGCCGACCTCCAGCGCGTACACCGTCGACGCCGGGCTGTCGATGCGTTCGCGGACCTGCGCCGGCGACAGCCGCGGCGTGGTGAGGTTGAACTGGTTGGACTTGAGCGTCAGCTCGCTGATGCGGGCGACGCTGGCCACGTCGTCGCGCGAGATCCGCACCTGCAGGTCCAGCGAGGCGAGGTACTGCTCGTGCGTCTCGAAGTCCGCGCGCGCCGCCTCGGCCTGTTCGCGCTGCCGGTACTGCGCGGTCTTGGAGCGGCTCTCGGCGGTGACGCCGCCGGCCAGGAACAGCTCGCGCAGCTCGTCGAGCAGGCGCGGGTAGTCGGTCAGCGACTTGGGCACCTGCATCACCCGCAGCTCGGGCAGGGCGCTGCGCACCGCGCTGCACTCGAAGTCCGAGTCGTCGACGAACACCATGCTGTCCAGGCCGATGTTGAGCTCGCGCGCGATCGACTGCAGGTTGCTGACCTTGTCGGTCCAGTCGACGCGGCGCGCGGCGATGTGCTCGCGGCGCAGCACGGCGAACGGGTGGCGATCGAGCACCTCGTCGACGTCGGCCGCGTTGTTCTTGCTGCACAGGCACAGCAGCACGCCCTGCCGCTCGAGGGCGCGGAAGGTCTGCTGCGCCTGCCAGAACACGCGGCCGGGGTAGTGGTGCGGGTCGAGCCGGATGCCGTCGAGCTGGTCCTCGCCGACGATGCCGCCCCACAGCGTGTTGTCGCAGTCCAGCACCAGCGCCTTGTAGAAGTGGGCGTCGAAGCCGCGCGCCGCGGCGACGATGCGCCGCGCCAGCTCGTCGAGGAAGGGCGTGGCGAAGGGCGCCGTGCTGCGCAGGTAGAAGCGCATGTCGAAGGCGGCCGCGGTGCCGATGCGCTGGACGACGGCGCCGGCGTCGATGACGCGCACGTTCGCGAACGCCGCCGCCTCGTGGCGCAGCATGTCGTTGAACCGGTCGAGCACCCGTGCCACCGCGTCCGGCGCCCCGGTGTCGACGGCCGGCGTGCAGCGCACGAAGCTGCAGGCGTAGAGCCGCTTGAGCCTGCCGGCCTTCTCGAACACCAGCCGCAGGCGGGCGCGCAGGTCGGCCTCCCGGGCGTCGATGGCCTCGGGTTCCAGCAGCTCGATCTGGCGCTCGAAGGCGGGCAGCAGGTTGTCGAAGAACGGCAGCAGCACCATGTGCTCGACGCCGGCCTGCACGAAGCGCTCGACGTCGCCCAGGGCGTCGTCGTGGTGGCCGACCTGCAGCTCGGCCCGCGCGCCGGCGAGCAGCGCGTGCTTGCGCAGGAACAGCGCGAGCAGGTCGGCGCTGACGTTCGAGGAGATGCCGATGCGCGTGACGCGCCGGGCGGGCTCGAGCCTCTCCAGCCCGTCGACGGCGGCGATGGTTCGCGCCAGCGTCGTGCCGGGCGTGCGCAGCAGCTCGATGAAGGCCGCGGCGTCGCTCACGACATCACCATGCCGCCGTTGACGTCCAGGGTGTGCCCCGTGACGTGGCGGGCGTCGTCGGACACCAGATAGGCCACGGCCGCGGCGACGTCCTCCGGCACGGCCAGGCGGCGCAGCGGCGTCTGCCGCGCGATCATCAGCTGCTGCTTCTCGGCGATGTCGCCGATCAGGCCGGTCTCGGTCATGCCGGGGGCGACGCAGTTGACCGTCACGCCGCGCGGGCCGAGCTCGGCCGCCAGGTTGCGCGACAGCATCGCCAGCGCCGCCTTGGCCACCGCGTAGGCGGTCCAGTGCAGCGCCGGCGTGCCCTCGGTTACCTGCGAGGTGATGTTGACGATGCGGCCGGCGCCGTCGGCGGCCATGTCGGCGGCGCAGAGCTTGCTCAGCAGGAATGCACCCTTGACCTGCACGTCGAGGTGGTGCTGCAGGTCGGCCCAGTCGGTGTCGGCCAGCGCCTTGGCCTGGATGCGCGGCGAGGCGTTGTTGACCAGCACGCCGACCGTGCCGTAGTGGCGTCGCGCCTGCGCCAGCAGGTGCTCGACGCCGGCGGCGTCGGAGACGTCGGCCTGCACCGCCAGCGCCCGGCCGCCGGCGGCGACGATGTCGGCGGCGATCGCGTTCGCGCGCTCGCGGCTGCCCTGGTAGTTGATCACGACGGCGTGGCCGTCCTGCGCGAGGCGGCGGCAGATCGCCTCGCCGATGCCGCCAGCGCCGCCGGTCACCAGCGCGACGCGGCTCGGTTCGCCGCGCGGGCGCGCGGCCGCGGCGGCCGGGCGCTGCAGCAGCATCTTCACCTTGCCCTGGCCCTGCAGCACCGCCTGCCCGTGCTGGTTGACGATGCGCGTCTCCAGCTCCAGCAGGCGCTCGCGCTCGTGCTTCTTCAGCACCGTGCAGGTCACCGTCAGCTCGTCGCCCAGCCGCACCGGCAGCAGGAACTCCATCGCCTGGCTCACCCACAGCGCGCCGGGGCCGGGCAGCTTGGTGCCGATCACCGTCGAGATGAACGAGGCGCCGAGCATCCCGTGCACGACGATGTCCTTGAACGCCGTCTCGCGGGCGAACGCGCGGTCGACGTGCAGCGGGTTGTCGTCGCCGGTCAGCTCGACGAAGCGGCGGATGTCCTCTTCGGTGATGGTCTTGACCAGCTGCCGGCAGTCGCCGACCTTCAGCGTGTCGAAGTCGAGGAACGCGCTCATGACGCCGTCTCCAGGTGGCGGGGCAGCCAGCGCCAGAGGCTGGCCGCGAAGTTGAAGCCCGCGCCGACGCCGGCCAGCACCAGCAGGTCGTTCGGCTTCAGCAGGCCCTTGTGCACGGCCTCGCTGAGCGCGATCGCGATCGACGCCGAGCCGGTGTTCCCGATCTCCTGCACGTTGGTGTAGGTGCGCTCCAGTCCGGCGCCCATCTTGCGCACGATGTACTCGATCAGGCGCAGGTTGGCCTGGTGGAAGACGAAGAAGTCGACGTCCCGGGGGCTCTTGCCGGCCTTGTCGCAGGCGCTGCGGATCACCGTCGGCAGGTGCGTGATCGCCTGCTTCCAGGTCGCCAGGCCGTTCATCTCCATCGCGTCGACCGAGGGGTCGCGCTCGCGGCCGAGCGACGGGAAGCTCGAGCCGCCGCCGCGCAGGCGCACCGACTCGTAGTTGGAGCTGTCGGTGAAGAACGCCGAGGACAGGATGCCGTGCGCGGCGTCGCAGCGGCCGAGCACGACGGCGCCGGCGCCGTCGCTCAGGTAGATCGCGGTGTTGACGTCGCCGCGGTCGACGTAGCGCGAGCACAGCTCGACGCCGACGACCAGCGCGTGGCGCACCGACGGGTCGCGGAACATGCGGTCGGAGGCCGCCGTGAGCCCGGACACGACGCCGCTGCAGTTGGCCTGCAGGTCGTAGACCTGGGCCCCCTTGGCGCCCAGATCCTGGTGCAGCTTGGCCGACAGCGGCGGGAAGAGGTAGTCGCCCGAGAAGGTGCAGGCGATGATGATGTCCACCTCCGATGCGTCGATGCCGGCCATCGCCAGCGCGCGCCGCGCGGCCTGGCCGGCGAAGGCGCTGGCCGTGTCGCCCGGGGCCGCCAGATGGCGGCGCACGATGCCGGTCTTCTCGACGATCCACTCGGGGCTGACGTCCAGGCCGCGGCAGAGCTCCTCGTTGCTCTCCACGTGGTCCGCAAGGTGGTGGCCGACGCCGATGATGGCGACGCCGCCGGGCGTGCTGGTGCTCGTGTTCATGATGAGGATGCGGGCGTGCAGGGCGCGGGCTCCAGGAAGCCCCGCAGCGCGTCGTTGTGGTCGCGGATCCAGCCGAGCGTGGCCGACTCCCCGTGGCCGGGCAGGATCAGCGTGTCGTCGTCAAAGCCGTCCAGGATCGACCGGACGGACCGGCGCAGCTGCGTGGCGTCCTCGCCCGGCAGGCCGGCCAGGCCGACGCCGCGCGCGTACAGGGTGTCGCCGGTGAACAGTGCCTTGCCGATCTCGATCGCGCAGCTGCCGGGAGTGTGGCCGGGCACCGGGTGCCAGCGCACGGCCAGCCCGCCGATGTCCAGCGCCGGCGTGCCGTCGTCCACCCGCTCGGGGCGTGGCTGGCGCACGCGCGCCGGGATCCTGAACGCCATCAGCAGGAAGTTCGACGCGCCGAGCGTGCGCAGGTCGCGCTCGTGCAGGTAGACCGGGCAGCCGTGGCGCTCCTGGAAGTGGGCGGCCGAGCCGGCGTGGTCGAAGTGGCCGTGGGTGCAGACCACGGCGCGTGGTGTCAGCGCCAGCGCGGACAGCGCCTGCTCGATGCGCTCTGCGTCCAGGCCGGGATCGACCAGGATGCACTCGCCCGGCACGTCGGTGGCGTGCAGGTAGCAGTTGGACGGGAAGACCCCGTTGGCCAGGGTCCAGACACGGCCGGCCGAGCCCGCCACCGCGACGGCGATGCTCACCTCAGTGCACCCCGCCGAGATAGAGCGTCTGCGCGGTGACGTAGCCGCTGCGCTCGGATGCGAAGAAATCGACGACGTTGGCGATGTCCTCGAAGCTCGCGTAGCGCGGCAGCGGCAGGCGCGCCACCACGGCGTCGATCTTGTCGCGCGGCAGCTGGCGCAGCATGTCGCTCTCGATCGCCGTGATGCCCAGCGTGTTGCAGGTGACGTTGAAGGCCGCCAACTCCCGGGCGAGCACGTTGGACAGCGTCGTCAGCCCGGCCTTGCAGGCCGCGTAGACCGAGTCGCCCTCGGGCTCCAGGGCGACGGCCATCGAGCTGATGTTGATGATGCGCCCCCACTTGGTCTTGCGCATCATCTTCGCCGCCTCGCGGGCCACCATGAACGGTGCGAGCAGGTTCAGCTCGACCATCGAGCGGGCGGCCGAGGCCGGCATCACGAGCGCGTACTGCGAGGTCAGCACGGCGGCGTTGTTGATCACGATGTCGATCGCCGTGCCCGAGCGGCGCAGCGCGGCGAACAGCTGCTGCACCGCGTCCGTGTCGGCGATGTCGGCCTGGCGGTGCTGATAGCGCTCGTGCCCGCAGGTGGCGGCCCCCCGGGACACGCCGACGACCTTCGCGCCTTCGTCCAGGAAGTGGCGCGTCAGCAGCGCGCCGACGCCGCGGCTGCTGCCGGTGACGAGCACGGTGCGGCCCTCGTATTTGCCTGCGCTCATCGCCCGATCAACCCCGCGACAGCTGTCCGACGATGTAGTCGGCCAGCGTCGTCACGCTGGAGAACGGCGAGACCGGCTGGCTCATCGCGGTGTCGTCGGTCAGGCTGACCGTGCGGCCGAGCTCGTCGGCCACCGCCGTCTCGACGTCGACGATGACCGACACCAGCGACAGCGAGTCGAGCGAGGCGTCGGCGCCGAACAGGCGCGTGTCCGGGGCCAGCGCGACGCGCTTGTCCGCGGCCAGCTCCTCGTTCAGGCTGCGCAGGGCTCGGTAGATGAGTTCGATGACTTCGGCTTGGCTGGCCATGGTTCACTCCGGAGAGACGGACGGTGCAAGAGGCAGCCGGGCGGCTGCGATGAGCGATTCGAGCCTGGGGCGCGTGACCTCGCGGTACTCGTTTTCGAGCAGGCCGAAGACCACCGCGTCCTGCAGCCGGCCGTCGATGAACAGGTGCTGGCGCAGGCGCCCCTCCTGGACCATGCCCAGGTAGGTCTGCCACTTGATCATGCGCCGGTTCTCCGACACGACGGTGCCCCAGACGCGGCGCAGCCGCAGCCGATCGAAGGCCAGCTCGTAGAGCAGCTTCATGGCCTCGGCGGCGGCCGGCAGCCCGGCGGCGGCCTGTTCGTCGCCGATCAGGAAGCGGCCCGGCTCGCCGACCCGGTTCACCGGGTCGATGCCGCTGAGCGAGAGCATGCCGATCGGCACCTGCTGCTTGGTCTGGATGACGAAGTTGTACTCCGACGCCGGGCGGCTGGCGATCCAGCGGCGCTGTTCGTCGACGGTCGTCGCGCCGCGATGCAGCAGGGCCGCGCGTTCGCCCTGGCGCCAGGCCAGGGTGAGCGCGGCGTCCTCGGGCCGCAGCGGGCGCAGGTCGACGAACTCGCCGTGCAGGGTGCAGTGTTCCTCGTTGGACGTCATGGTCGGGGTTCAGCAGACGACGAAGGCGGCGGCCGCCGGCACCGGCGCACCCGCCGAGGCGGGGGCGTGGGCGGTGGCGACGAAGGACTGCTCCAGCACGAAGCCCGCCGCGTGGAGATGCGCCAGGACCTCCTCGCCGCTGCGGTAGAGGTAGATGTGGTCGGCGTGCGCGGCGTTGAGCGCGGCGGTGATGAAGGCCTTGCCGCCCGGGGCGAGGCCGGCGCGCAGCGCGCGCAGGAACTCGACGGGGCGCTCCAGGTGTTCCAGCACCTCGACGCAGACCAGCCAGGGCACGGGATCGAGGCCGCCGTCGAGCACGTCGTGCTGGTGCATCGTGTAGCGCTGATCCAGACCGGCGGCCGCCAGGTGGCGCTCGGCGAAGCGGCAAGACGACGGGCTGATGTCGTAGCCGGCGCCGGTGGCCCGGGCCACGCGCGACAGGAGGCGGCGCGAGTAGAGCGCCGTGCCGACGCCGACCTCCGCGAAGCGCGGCTGCGCGCCGAGCGCCATCGGCGCCACGAAGGCCGTGTCGAAGAAGCGCAGCTGCCGATAGTGGTGCGGCCAGAGGAAGTGCGACAGCAGCAGGCCCGGCAGGTACTCCTGCATCATGTGCGCGTCGTTGAGGTAGACCTCGTCGGCGGCCTGCGCGTAGGACTTGACGGGATACGCGCCGCTGGCCTCGAAGGCCTTCTGCCGGCGCATCGAGTCCATCGCGAACGCGACGTAGCCCTTGACGGCCGCCTGCAGCGCCTCGTCGTCGGCGCAGAAGGTCTCGAGCACCGACTCGAAGTCGGCGGCCCACTCGGCGCCGAAGCCGTCCATCGCGCGGCCGACGAGCGTGCGCGAGAGCCTGTACTTCTGGTCGAACAGCGCCTGCAGGCGTGTCAGCCAGGGCAGGGGGGCGGGATCTTGCGTGGAGCCTGGTTGCATCGTTTGCTCTCTTTTGTGCCGGCGGCGGCCCCGATGCCGGCGCATCGGGGCGCCCGGTCTCAGCCGCCGAAGATGCGGCGCACGGCGGCCTCGAACACCGGGCGAGAGTAGCTCTCCTCGTAGTGCGCGCGAGCCGCGCGGCTCAGTTCGGCGTGTCCGTCGACGGCGCGGCCGATGGCCTGCTGCAGCTCGGGCAGCGTCGCCCAGCCGAGCGTCGGGCTGGCGTAGACGCTGGTGTTGCCGAGCACGGCGTGGCCGTCGTGCGCGTCGTGGAACACGACCGGGTAGCCGCAGCCCTGGGCCTCGATCGCCGCCCGGCCGCCGCCCGTCGGCGCGGAGCCGAGGTAGACGGCGGCGTCGCCGAGATCGCGCAGCGTCTGCCAGAGCGAAGGCACGAGCCCCAGCGGCACGAAGCGCGCCGGGTCGAGCCCGTGCTGCCGCAGCTGCGCCCGCACCGCCGCGATCCAGGCGTCGTCGAGCGGCCCGATGTGGAAGAAGCTCCCCCGCACCGCCTGCAGCGCGGCGCAGACCAGGGCCTGCAGCGCCAGCGGCCCGTCGCGCCGGAACTTGGCCGGGTGGCCCGAGGTGACGACCGAGCAGTCCGGGCCGACGACGGCGGCGAAGCGCCGCATCCCCAGGTCTTCCACGAACAGCGGCAGCAGCTCGGCCTCGACGCCGAGGTGGCTGCTGCAGTGCTGCTGCATCGCGCCGGAGCAGTCGACGTGGCGCAGGCCGGGCAGGGTGTGGCCCAGCCCCGCGTTGTGGTCGCCGTGGTGCACGAGCACCTGCCGCGGGCCGCCGGCGCGCGGCGCGGCGACGAAGGGCAGCGGGTCCTGGTGGTGGGCGAAGTGGCCGATCGCCGCCGGCCGCATCGCCTCGATCAGGCGCTGCAGGTTCTGCACCTTCTGCAGCGGCGTGCCGGGCGGCAGCACGACGAAGGGGGCCGGCGCGAACTGGCGCTCCAGCCGCGCGGTGGCGTCCGGGTCCTGCGCGGTGCGCTCGAACAGGTCGGTGACGACGACGAGCGGGTGGTCGACGACCCGGGCCACGTCGGCCAGCACGCGCGAGTGGCCGCCGAGCTCGTACAGCTCGGTCGCGATCAGCAGCGTGCCGCGGCGCGGGCCGGGCGGCAGCGCGCGTGCGTGGCGCGCCGCCAGGGTCTCCAGGTGACGGTCCAGCTGCGGGACGTACAGCGGGCCGGCGGCGTACTCGGGGCGGGTGTAGGTCCGGTGCACGCCGGCGATGATCTGGGCCAGCGCGGCGTCGTCCTCGCCGCGCGCGAGCAGCTCGTGGACCTTGCGGTCGACGCCGTCGAGCATCAGGTTCGCGCCCTCGGCGCGCGCGTCCGGGGTCTCGTCGGCCGGCGGGGGCGGTGCGCTGTCGGCGGCGCCGCAGAACGCCGCGTCGATCGTCCCGCACAGCGTCGGGATCGGCCCGAAGCCGGCGTGCTTGGCGCGCAGCACCCGTGCCGAGGCCTTGAACTCCTCGGGCAGCCGGTAGTCGTTGAGCGAGTTGTGGAACAGCGGCAGCCGCACGATGCGCGGGAACACGCGGTGGGTGCAGACCGCCGTCAGGCACAGGTCGGTGGCCCACAGGTGCCAGCCCAGCGCCGGGTCGATGGTGTGCACCGAGTCGCGCGCGACCACGATCGCCAGCTCGTCGATCGACAGCGCGCGCTCGCCCTCGGGGTGGTCGAAGCGGTGCTGGCGGTCGATCACGAAGCCGGCCGGCCGAGTGCCGTCGGCGCTGTCGTTGACGGCGATGCCGGCGAAGCCGAGCAGCGTGGTCCGGCGCTCGGCCGGCGGGATCGCGTCGAGCACGGCGCCCAGCCGGGCGCCGAAGCCGCTCGGGAAGTAGACGTCCTGGTGGCACAGCAGCACCCAGTCGGCGTCGGCGCAGCGGGCGGCGGAGGCCGCGAGTGCCGCGGCCGGCGAGGCCGCACCTTCGCAGGTGACGACCTCGGCGTCGACCTCGCGCAGGCCCGGAGACTGCAGCACGTTGAGCTGCAGCTGGCGCGGCCGCGTGACCGGCACGACGACGGCGAAACGCGCCCGGCCGGCGCGCACCGGCTGGCCGTCGAAGCGGCGCTCGGCTTTCACCAGCAGCTCGCGCTGGCCGAGGTTGCGCAGCGCGGTGAGCGGCGGCATGCGCAGGCTGGCGGCCAGCGCCGCCACCGCCTCGGCAAGGGCGCCCGACGGCGGCTCGTCGCGCGTGGCGTCGAGCAGTTCGGGCATCCAGCCCTCGTCCATCAGGCGCCGGTACAGCGCGGCGTACGACCAGCCGCCGCCGTGGTGCGGCCCGGCCGCCCGTTCGTCGTCGAGGTCGGCGCTAAGCGTGCGTTCGAGCTGCGACCAGTGCGCCGCGTTGGGCGCGAGCACGAACAGCTGCGCGCCCGGCGCCGCATGGCGCGCCAGGCCGGCCAGCAGGCCGGTGCAGGCCGCCGGCTGTGCCGGCAGCGCGAGCACGACGAGGTCCGCCGCGCAGGCCGGCGCCGACACGATCTCCGCGGCGTCCAGGCGCTGCCAGCGGCCGTCGGGATGGCGGGCCTGCCAGGCCTCGGCCAGCCGGGTGTCGACGTCGACCAGCAGCAGGCGGCTGCCGGCGGGCAGCCGGGCCGCGCACAGGCCGAGCGCCTCCGCGGACGGCGCGTGCGGCACCGGCCCGGC
The DNA here is from genome assembly GCF_020966565.1 of Rubrivivax sp. JA1055. Lineage (NCBI taxonomy): Bacteria > Pseudomonadati > Pseudomonadota > Betaproteobacteria > Burkholderiales > Sphaerotilaceae > Rubrivivax > Rubrivivax sp. JA1055. The sequence goes on from NZ_JAJKFP010000002.1 coordinate 481,036, forward strand.
AGGGGGCTGCACCACGGGCCTCGTGGACACCAGCGGCTCGCGAGAGGAGGAACGGTCGGATTGCATGGTGCGATGTTGCCGGCAGTTCGGCGCCACGAATGCGTCGAGCAGCGGGGTGATCCGGGTTCAGTTGCACGCCGCGGCGGCGGGCCGGACCGGACGCCACGCCGTCGGCTTGTAGGAATTTGCCTGACACGACCCATGGAAAAACCGGGACTCAAGCGACGGAAGTAGCCCGATGTTGCCGCCCATCTCCGATCCATACAGTTCGTATCACACCCGTCGCACCCCGACACACAGGAGCCCCGAGATGAACGCCGACCAGATCCTTGCCGAAATCCGCGAAGCCAACCTCTCGTACCTGATGCTGGCCCAGAGCCTCATCCGCACCGACCGCGAGCAGGCCCTGTACCGCCTGGGCGTCAGCGAGGAGACCGCGACGCTGATCGCCACGCTGACCCCGGCGCAGATGATGAAGATCGCCGGCGGCAACACGCTGCTGTGCCGCTTCCGCATGGACGACGACATCGTCTGGAGCCTGCTCACCAGCCACGGCAAGAGCTCGGCCAACGACGGCGTCTCGCGCCTGCACGCCTCCATCCTGATGGCCGGGCGCCATCAAGAAGCCGCATAACGAGCCCCCAAGCTCCCTCCCGGTCGCTGCCCCCCAGGGGGGGCGCCTGGCGACGGACCGGCGGAGCCGGATCCGCGCCAGTAGCTTGATGAAGACAACGGAGAAACGACCATGGCCCGCAACAAGAGCATCCTGACCGAAGCCAAGCAGATCGAGCGCGCGGTCACGCTGATCAACCTCGGCGCGCGGCTGCAGGTGCTGGAAAGCGAGACCGACCTGAGCTACGAGCGCCTGCTGCGCCTGTACAAGGAGGTCTCCGGCAAGAGCCCCAGCAAGGGCCAGCTGCCGTTCTCCACCGACTGGTTCATGACCTGGCAGCCGAACATCCATTCGAGCCTGTTCCTGAACATCCACGAGTACCTGAACAAGGTCTCGGTCCTCGACGAGATCGACGTCGTCATCAAGGCCTACCAGCTGTACCTGGAGCAGATGCAGGCCCAGGGCCTGGAGCCGCTGCTGTCGGTGACGCGCGCCTGGCGCCTGGTGAAGTTCGTCGACAACGGCATGCTGACGATGACCGCCTGCAGCAAGTGCGGCGGCCACTACGTCACCCACCCGCACGAGATCGCGCGCCACTACGTCTGCGGCCTGTGCAACCCGCCGGCGCGCGCCGGCAAGGGCAAGGCCGGCGGCCTGCAGCTCGCCGGCTGCCACGGCGAAGGCGAACTGGCGCACTGAAGCATTCCGTCACGCCGGCGCCGCTCGAGCCGGCGCGCCGGCGGCCGATACAGCTTTCAACCGGCTTCATTGCGTTGTCTCCTCCTGGCACAGGCTCCTGTGCATTCGGCGGCGGATCCCGGCAGGGTCCGCCGCTTTTCTTTTCTGGGCCGGCATTGCCCCGTTTCTCCGGCGCTTGCCGCCACGCGAGGCGCCGCACACTGCCCGCATGTCCACCCTGAGCACTCCGCGACTGCCCTGGCCGCTGCCGGCCGTGGCCGCGTGGCTGCTGGCCTGGGCGGCCTTTGCCGCGGTGCAGGCCGCCGGCGCGGGCACCGGCCCGGCCTTCGCCGCCGGACTGGCGGCCGGCGTCGCGGTGGCCGCCACCGCACGCGGCCGCTGGCGCCGCCTGCTGGCCGGTGGCGGCTTCCCGCTGTCGGCGCTGGCGCTCGGCGCCTGGCCGGCGCTGCCCGCCTGGGCCTGGCTGGCCGCGGCGCTGCCGCTGGCGCTGGCCTACCCGCTGAAGGCCTGGCGCGACGCCCCGTTCTTCCCGACGCCGGCCGGCGCGCTGCAGGGCCTGGACGCCGTCGTCACGCTGCCCGCCGGCGCCCGCGTGCTCGACGCCGGCTGCGGCCTGGGCCACGGCCTGGCCGCGCTGCACCGCCTGTGGCCCGACGCCCGGCTCGAAGGCGTCGAATGGAGCGCGCCGCTGGCCTGGCTGGCGGCACGGCGCTGCCGTTTCGCCACCGTGCGCCGCGGCGACCTCTGGGCCGGCTCCTGGGCCGGCGCGGACCTGGTCTACGTCTTCCAGCGGCCCGAGAGCATGGACCGTGTCGCGGCCAAGGCCGACGCCGAGATGGCGCCCGGCCGCTGGCTGGTCAGTCTCGAGTTCCCGATCGCCGGGCGCCAGCCCGTGGCCCGCGCCGGTGTGCCCGGCGGCCGCCCGGTGTGGATCTACCGGACCGCTGCAAGCGGTAATTCGCCCTCAAACGCCGGGAGCCGGCGCCGATAACACGCCAAGTACCCCGCGTGTCGGTCACGTCGGGGCTTGCTCGAGGTCAAGCGCAACACCATGTTTGTCATCATCGGCTGGGTCATCGTGCTCGTCTGCGTGTTCGGCGTGTTCATCGTGCACGGCGGCAACATCGGCGTGATCCTGAAGGCGCTGCCGTTCGAGATGGCGACGATCGGCGGCGCGGCCGCGGGCGCCTTCCTGGCCAACAACCAGCCCAAGGTGCTGAAGGCCACGCTGCGCGGCCTGGGCAAGTGCTTCAAGGGCAGCAAGTACACCAAGGCCCGCTACATGGACCTGATGGCGCTGCTCTACGACATCCTGCAGAAGGCCCGCAAGGAGGGCCTGATGTCCATCGAGAAGGACGTCGAGGACCCGCACAACTCGCCGCTGTTCCAGAAGTACGCGACGGTGGGCAACGACCACCACGTCTCGGAGTTCGTCACCGACTACCTGCGCATGATGGTGTCGGGCAACCTGAACGCGCACGAGATCGAGTCGCTGATGGACAGCGAGATCGAGACCCACCACCACGAGGAGCACGCCGCGGTGGCCGCGATCCAGCGCCTGGCCGGCGCGCTGCCGGCCTTCGGCATCGTCGCCGCGGTGCTGGGCGTCGTGAACACGATGGGCTCGGTCGGCCAGCCGCCGGCGGTGCTGGGCGGCATGATCGGCTCGGCGCTCGTGGGCACCTTCCTCGGCATCCTGCTGGCCTACGCCTTCGCCGAGCCGCTGGCCGGCCTGCTGGAGCAGAAGGTCGACGAGGCCACCAAGGAACTGCAGTGCATCAAGACCACGCTGCTGGCCAGCATGCAGGGCTACGCCCCGCAGGTCGCGATCGAGTTCGGCCGCAAGGTCCTGTACTCCACCGAGCGCCCCAGCTTCTCCGAGCTGGAGAGCCACGTGAAAGGCAAGAAGTGACCTCCCTCCGCATCGTCTTCGGCACTGCCTGCTGGAGCGCAGTGGCTTCGGGGTGCACATTGGGCGGTCGTGTCCCACGAGTGTTCGATACCGTGGGTCGGGTGGTAGCCGCGACCCAGCCACCGCCGCGGATCCGGCTCCGCCGGTCCGCCGGCGGGCGGCCCCCTCGGGGGGTAGCGAGCGCAGCGAGCTTGGGGGCCCACTGACATGGCCGGCGACGCGAAGAAGCTTCAACCCATCATCATCAAGCGCGTCAAGAAGGGCGGTCATGCCGCCCACGGCGGCGCCTGGAAGATCGCCTACGCCGACTTCGTCACGGCGATGATGGCCTTCTTCCTGCTGATGTGGCTGCTGGGCAGCACCACCGAGGGCGACCGCAAGGGCATCGCCGACTACTTCACGTCGCCGCTGAAGGTGGCGCTGAACTCCGGCGGCAGCGGTGCCGGTGACGCCTCGCACGTGCTCAAGGGCGGCGGCCAGGACCTCACGCGCACCACCGGACAGGTCAAGCGCGGCGACATCGAGGCGCCTCGCGCCACCGTCAACCTGCAGGCGCTGAAGCAGGAGCAGGTGCGCGCCGAGATCGTGCGGCTGCAGGACCTCAAGCGCCGCATCGAGGAGAAGATCGCGGCCAACAAGCGGCTGTCGGCGATGCGTTCGCAGCTGCGCCTGGACATGACGCGCGACGGCCTGCGCATCCAGATCGTCGACGAGCAGAACCGGCCGATGTTCGCCAGCGGCAGCGCCGTCGTGCAGCCCTACATGCGCGAGCTGCTGCAGGAGATCGGCTCGGTGCTCGCCGAGGTGCCCAACCGCCTGACGCTGGAGGGCCACACCGACGCCATGGCCTACGCCGGCGGCGAGCGCGGCTACAGCAACTGGGAGCTGTCGTCCGACCGCGCCAACGCTTCGCGCCGCGTGCTCGCCGAAGGCGGCCTGCCCGAGGACCGCATGCTGCGCGTGCAGGGCCTGGCCTCGAGCCAGCCCTTCGACCGCCAGGACCCGCTGGCGCCGACCAACCGGCGCATCAGCATCATCGTGATGAACCGTGAAGCGGAGGACCGCTTCTTCCGCACCGAGCCCGACGCCATCGAGGCGGTCGGTGACGATGCTCCCGTCAACGGCGCGCCCGCGGCGCCAGCGAACGACTCAAGTCCGGCTGCGGGCAGCCGATAAACCCCGAAGCCGTCTTTTCAAGGTCTGCCATGAACCCTTCCGACCTGAAGTTCCTCATCGTCGATGATTTCTCGACGATGCGTCGCATCGTCCGCGGCCTGCTCAAGGAGATGGGCTGCAACAACGCCGACGAAGCCGAAGACGGCGTCGTCGCGCTGAACATGCTGCGCGCGTCGAAGTACGACTTCGTCGTCTCCGACATCAACATGCCCAACATGAACGGCTTCGAGCTGCTGAAGGCCATCAAGGCCGACGGCTCGCTCAAGCACCTGCCGGTGCTGATGGTCACGGCCGAGGCGCGCAAGGAAGACATCGTGCTGGCGGCGCAGAGCGGCGCGGCCGGCTACATCGTCAAGCCCTTCACGAAGGCGACGTTGGAAGAGAAGGTCCAGAAGATCCTGCAGAAGCTGGCGGCCACCGCCTGAGGGAGGGACTCGACATGAAGATGGAAGACCTGACCTCGTTCCAGCCGGCCGAGCCGCTGACGGTGTCCCCCGAAGTGTTCCAGCAGCTGGGTTCGATCACGCGGCTGCTGCACGACACGATGCAGCAGCTGGGCGTGATGCCCAAGCTGCAGATCGCCACCGACGGCCTGCCCGACGCGCGCAGCCGGCTGAACTACATCGCCAACAAGACCGCCGACGCCGCCAACAAGGTGCTGAACTCGGTCGACCAGGCCAAGGCCGAGCACGCCAAGATCACCGAGGCGACGCGCCAGATCGCCGCGCGCATCGTCGCCGATCCGGTGCGCGCCGTGGCCTCGGGCGCGGTGCTGAACTTCGTCCAGGATGTCGAGCACTCGACCGCCAAGATCGACGAGCAGCTCACCGACATCATGATGGCGCAGGACTTCCACGACCTCACCGGCCAGGTCGTGGCCAAGGTCGTGACGCTGGCCAACGACCTCGAGGACAGCCTCGTGAAGCTGCTGGTCTCGGTGGTCCCGCCCGAGCAGCGCGAGAAGGTCGACCCGAACGTGCTGCACGGCCCGGTCGTGAACCCGGAAGGCCGCACCGACGTCGTCGCCAACCAGGGCGAAGTCGACGACCTGCTGGCCAGCCTGGGGTTCTGAGCGTCCGGCGCCCAAGCCTGGGGTCAGGTCTCACAAGACCTGACCCCGTTCCGCGGCGCCAGCGTGGGGTCAGGTCTTGTGAGACCTGACCCCGTCTTCCTGAGGCGCTCCGTCCCCGCGGGACTGGTGCGCTCCGCTCGCGCCTGGGCATCGCGATTCGGAACACAGGGGCTTTTGACCCGCTTATCGGGCTCAAGTCCGGCGGTGCTGCCGGCACCATGGCGAGGCTCTCTCCAGAGTCGAGATCGCCATGGCCGACGACGCACAGGACCGCCGCTTACCCGCATCGCAGCGCAAGATCAGCAAGTCCCGCGAGGACGGGGAAGTCGCGCGCTCGCGTGACCTCGGCCACCTCGCGACGCTGGGCGCCGGGCTGGCGCTGCTGATCGTCTTCGCGCCGCGCCTCACCGACTGGCTGCGCCGCGTGCTCGAGACCGGGCTGCGCTTCGACGCCCAGGCCATGGACCGGCCCGGCACGATGCTCGAGCGCCTGTCCGCGTCGGGCGTGGACATGCTCGTCGTCGTGCTGCCGCTGGGCGCGGTGGTGGCCGTCGTGGCGTCGGCGTCGGCGGTGCTGGCCGGTGGCTGGAACTGGACGTTCAAGCCGATGCAGCCCAAGTTCTCCAAGCTCAACCCGATCACCGGGCTGGGCAACCTGTTCAAGGGCCAGCAGCTCGTCAACACGCTGAAGATCTGCCTGCTGGCGCTGATCCTGGGGGCCATCGGCATGCTCTACCTGCACGCCCAGCTGGCCGAGTTCACCTCGCTGGTGGCGATGCCGCTGCCCACCGCGATGGCCGAGACCGGCTCGCTGCTGCAGGGCGGCATGGTGCTGCTGCTGCTGGCGCTGACGCTGTTCGCGCTCGTCGACGTGCCGCTGCAGCGCTTCATGCTGCTGCGCCGCCTGCGCATGAGCTTCGAGGAGGTCAAGCAGGAGCACAAGGAGTCCGAGGGCAACCCCGAGGTCAAGGGCAAGATCAAGGCCAAGATGCGCGAGATGGCGCGGCGCAAGATGATGGCCGCCGTGCCGAGCGCCGACCTCGTGGTCATGAACCCGACCCACTTCGCGGTGGCGCTGAAGTACGACGAGGCGACGATGGCCGCGCCGCGTGTCGTCGCCAAGGGCGCCGACCTGCTGGCGTTCCGCATCCGCGACGCCGCCAAGGCCGCCAACGTGCCGGTGCTCGAGGCCCCGCCGCTGGCGCGGGCGCTGTACCGCCACGCCGAGATCGACCAGGAGATCCCCGCCGCGCTGTTCGGCGCCGTCGCGCAGGTGCTGGCCTGGGTCTACCAGCTGCGCGCCGCGATGGCCGCCGGCCGCCCGCTCAACGCCCCCGCGCCGGCCGTTGCCGTGCCGCCGGGCTTCGACCCCGCCGAAGGGCGTGCCGCTTCCGGGAGGACTGAACCTTGAACGCGCTGATGCAACGCCTGAACACGCTGCTGGGGCCGAACGCGGCCTCGGCGAAGATGCTGATGCTGCCCGTCTTCGTGGTGCTGATGCTGTCGATGATGGTGCTGCCGCTGCCGCCGTTCGTCCTCGACCTGCTGTTCACCTTCAACATCGCGCTGGCGCTGGTGGTGATGATGGTCGCGGCGCAGATGGTCAAGCCGCTGGACTTCGCCGCGCTGCCCACCGTGCTGCTGGTGACGACGCTGCTGCGCCTGTCGCTGAACGTGGCCTCGACGCGCGTCGTGCTGCTCGAGGGCCACAACGGCCCGGGCGCCGCGGGCAAGGTCATCGAGTCCTTCGGCCACTTCCTGATCGGCGGCAACTTCGCCGTCGGCCTGATCGTCTTCGCGATCCTGGTCGTCATCAACTTCATCGTCGTCACCAAGGGCGCCGAGCGCATCGCCGAGGTCGGCGCGCGCTTCACGCTGGACGCGATGCCCGGCAAGCAGATGGCGATCGACGCCGAGCTCAACGCCGGCCTGATCGACGAGACCGAGGCCCGGCGCCGCCGCTCCGAGGTCGGCGAGGAGGCCGACTTCTTCGGCTCGATGGACGGTGCCAGCAAGTACGTGCGCGGCGACGCGATGGCCGGCCTGCTGATCCTGTTCATCAACATCGTCGGCGGCCTGATCATCGGCATGGCGATGCACGGGCTCAGCGCCGGCCAGGCGGCCGAGAGCTACATCCTGCTGGCCGTCGGCGACGCGCTCGTCGCGCAGATCCCGGCGCTGCTGATCTCGGTGGCCTCGGCGATGGTCATCTCGCGCGTCGGCAAGGACCAGGACATCGGCACGCAGATCCGCGGCCAGGTGTTCGACTCGCCGCAGTCGCTGGGGCTGGCCGCCGGCATCGTGCTGATGCTGGGCTTCGTGCCGGGCATGCCGCACCTCGTGTTCCTGCTGATCGGCGGCAGCCTGGGGCTGCTGGCCTGGCAGCTGCAGCGGCGCAAGAAGCGCGCCGCCGCCGAGCCGGCGCGCAAGGAGTCGGACGACCCGGCCCAGGCCAACGCCGAGGCCAGCTGGGACGACCTGACGCCGGTCGACACGCTGGGCCTGGAGGTCGGCTACCGGCTGATCCAGCTCGTCGACAAGTCGCGCCAGGGCGACCTGCTGGCGCGCATCAAGGGCGTGCGCAAGAAGTTCGCCCAGGACGTCGGCTTCCTGCCGCCGCCGGTGCACATCCGCGACAACCTCGAGTTGAAGCCCAGCGTCTACCGCGTCACGCTGCGCGGTGCCGTCGTCGGCGAGGGCGAGGCCTTCCCGGGCCAGCTGCTGGCCATCAACCCCGGCGGCGCGCAGCAGCAGCTGCCCGGCACCAAGACCGTCGACCCGGCCTTCGGCCTGCCGGCGATCTGGATCGAGCAGCGCCACCGCGAGACGGCCCAAATGGCCGGGTTTACGGTCGTTGATTGCGCGACCGTCGTGGCGACCCATCTTTCACACTTGATGCAAATGAATGCATCCCGCCTGCTGGGCCGCGTCGAGACGCAGCAACTCGTCGAACACGTGACCAAGCTGGCCCCGAAGTTGATCGAGGACGTGGTTCCCAAGATGGTCGGTATCGCCACTCTGCAGAAGGTGCTCCAGCTCTTGCTGGAGGAGGGCGTGCACATCCGCGACATGCGCTCGATCATCGAGTGCCTGGCCGAGCACGCCGCCACCGTCACCGACCCGGGCGAGCTGGTGCGCCGCATCCGCACCCACCTGGCGCCGGCGATCGTGCAGCAGATCTACGGCCCGACCAAGGAACTCGACGTCATCGCGCTGGAGCCCGAGCTCGAGCGCCTGGTGACGCAGGCCCTGAGCTCGCCGCACGGCGCGGCGCTGGACCCCGGCGTCGCCGAGGCGATCACCAAGCGTGCCGCCGACACCGCGCGCCGCCAGGAAGACCTGGGCCTGCCGGCCTGCCTGCTGGTGCCGGACCTGATCCGCGCGCCGATGGCCCGCCTGCTGAAGCGTTCCGCGCCGCGCCTGAAGGTGCTGGCGCACAGCGAGATTCCCGAGACCCACTCGATCCGGATCGGTTCGATCATCGGAGCCAACGCATGACCACCGTCACGACCCTCACCCCGCGCACTGATCGGGAGGCCGCATGAACGTCAAGCGTTTCACCGCACGCACCTCGCGCGAGGCCCTGGCGCTGGTGCGCCAGGCCTTCGGCGAAGACGCCGTCGTGATGTCCACCCGCCCCTGCGCCGACGGCGTCGAGGTGCTGGCGATGGCCCCCGAGTCGCTGCAGCAGCTCGAGCGTGTCGCCGCCGCGCCGGCCGCCGAGGCGCCGCGTGCCCGTGCCGCCGCGCCGCGCCTGCCGGCCGCGCGTGTCGAGCCCCGGGTCGAGCCGTCGTTCGACGCCGGTGCCGTCGATGACGACGTCGAGCAGCTCGAGATGAGCACGCTATCGTTCCAGGACTACGTGCGCGAGCGCATGCTCAAGCGCCGCCAGACCGAACTCGCCCGCGAGGCCACCGAGCCGCGCCAGCCCGGCGCCGTCAGCACGCGCCGTGCCGAGGCCCAGCGCGAGGAGCCGCCGGTGCGCCCGGTGGCCGCGCCGGCCGCCGAGCCGCGCACCCGTGCCGCCGCGCCGGCCATCGAGCCGCGCGCCCGTGCCGCCGAGGCCCGCCGCGAGCCGCCGGTGCTGCGCGAGGAGATCCGCCACGCCGAGCCGCTGCTGCCGCAGGCGCCGGTGCTCGCCGACGGCGCGCCGCGCCGCGACCAGGTCGAGATGATGGAAGAGCTGCGCTCGATGCGCGGCCTGATCGAGCAGCGTTTCGGCGCACTCGCGTTCATGGAGAAGCTGCAGCGCCAGCCGCGCCAGGCGCAGCTGACGCAGAAGCTGCTGGGCTGCGGCTTCTCGCCGTCGCTGGTGCGCAAGCTCGTCGAAGGGCTGCCCGGCGGCTGCGACGAACTGGCCTGGGCCGCCGGCGTGCTCGAGCGCAACCTCGCCACCGGCGAGCGCGAGAGCCCGCTGGAGGACGTCGGCGGCGTCTACGCGCTCGTCGGCCCGACCGGCGTCGGCAAGACGACGAGCACCGCCAAGCTGGCCGCGGCCTTCGCCACGCGCCACGGCGCCGCCAACCTCGGCCTGATCACGCTGGACGCCTACCGCGTCGGCGCCCACGAGCAGCTGCGCACCTACGGCCGCATCCTCGGCGTGCCGGTGCACACCGCGCACGACCGCGCCTCGCTGGAAGACCTGCTGGACCTGCTGTCGGCCAAGAAGATGGTGCTCATCGACACCGCCGGCATGGCCCAGCGCGACGCCCGCACCCGCGAGCTGCTGGACATGCTGTCGCACCGCTCGATCAACAAGCTGCTGGTCGTCAACGCCGCCGCCCAGGGCGAGACGATCGAGGAAGTGCTGCTGGCCTACGGCGCCGCCGCCTGCCGCGGCATCGTGCTGTCCAAGATGGACGAGGCGGTGAAGCTGGCGCCGGCGCTGGATGCGCTGATCCGCTACAAGCTGAAGGTGCTCGCGGTGGCCAACGGCCAGCGCGTGCCCGAGGACTGGCACCGCCTGTCGGCCAACGCGCTGGTGCAGCGTGCGCTGCGCGGCGGCGGCAGCCCGGCCTGGCGCATGGACAGCGCCGACATGAACCTGGTGTTCGCCGGCGTGCCGACGCCCGCCGCCGGCAACCCGCTGCACGCCTGAACCCGGCGCCGAGCAGCATGCGCGACTTCTACGCCACCGACACCGCGCCGCTGGACCAGGCCCACGGCCTGCGCCGGCTGTTCGCGGCCTCGCGCCAGCGTTTCGTCCCGCTGGCCGCCAACCCGCACGTGCCGTTTTCCGGCGTCGTCATCGACGAGCTGACCGCCGCCTTCGTGCAGCGCGGCCAGCGTGTGCTGGTCGTCGACGCCGCCGACGGCGCCCCGGCGCCGCGCGAGATCTCGCTGCTGGACCTGGGCGCCGGCATCGAGGACCTGTCGCCGCAGATCGGCTACCTGGCCGCGCGCGGCCTGCCGCTGCGCCACGTCGACACGCGCGGCTCGGCCTCGGCCTTCGTCGACGCGCTGGCCCAGGCCGCGCCCAAGGCCGACGTCGTGCTGGTGCACGCCAATCCCGGCGACCTGGCGCGCATGTTCGGCCAGCGTGCCGCGCGCCCGATCCTCATCGGCGCCGACCACCCGGAGAGCATCAAGCACGCCTACGCCGCCTGCAAGCTGCTCGCCCAGCGCTGCGGCCTGATGACCTTCGATCTCGTGCTCGCCGCGCCGCTGGCCTCGCGGCGCGTGCGCGCCATCGCCTCCAGCCTGGCGAGCTGCGCCGACGCCTTCCTGGGCGCGCTGCTGCACGACTGGGCCGTCGTCGACCCCGCGACCGACCTGCGCGCCGGCCCCGATGCCGCCGTGGCGCGCCTGGTCGGCGGCCAGCTCGCGCTGGACGCGGCCGGTTTCGCCGGCCCTGCGGCGGTGGCGGGTTTCGCCCCGCCGGTCAGCGCGACGACGAACTGAAGAACGCCAGAACACGCCCCGAAAGGCTGCGCCCATGTACACCGCCAAGGGACAACTCGATGCCAACGCGCTGCTCCGGCAATACAGCCCGCTGGTGCGACGGCTGGCGCACCAGATGATCGCCAAGCTGCCGGCGAACGTGGAGCTCGACGACCTGATCCAGGTGGGCATGATCGGCCTGTCCGACGCGCTGTCGCGCTTCGATGCCGGGCAGGGCGTGCAGTTCGAGACCTTCGCCACCCAGCGCATCCGCGGCGCGATGCTCGACGAGCTGCGCGGCAACGACTGGATGAGCCGCGGCGACCGCCGCCACCAGCGCAGCATCGAGGCCGCGGTGCACAAGCTCGAGCAGAAGCTGCACCGCGCGCCCAACGAGAGCGAGATCGCCAAGGAGATGGGCCTGTCGCTCGCCGAGTACCAGGAACTGCTGACCAAGGTCCGCGGCACCCAGCTGATCTACCTGGAGGACATGAGCGGCGACGACGGCGACGAGGACTACCTCGATCGCCACGTCCACGACGACGAGGCCAACCCGCTGGGCCGGCTGCAGGACCAGCGCATGCGCCAGGCCCTGGTCGACGCGATCAAGAACCTGCCCGAGCGCGAGCAGTACGTGATGAGCATGTACTACGAGCACGACATGAACCTCAAGGAGATCGCCGCGGTGCTCAAGGTGACCGAGAGTCGCGTCTGCCAGCTGCACAGCCAGTCGATCGCCCGTCTGCGCACGCGCCTGCGCGAGTGGTGACGCCGGCGCCGTGAACGAATCCGCGCGGCCTGCCCCGGCGCCGCGCGACAGCCTCGTCGGCGACCGCCTCGCGTCTCTGTATCTGATGAAAATGCGACCGCGGCGCGCCGCGATCCCAGGAGACACGATGCTGAAGATGTTCCGGCGCGAGCCCCCGCCGCTTTCCGCCGCCCCTGTGCCCGCCGCTGCGGCCGGTGCTGCCGGTCCCGCCGAGACGGCGCTTCGCCAGATCAACGAACGTGCCTCGGGCCTGGGCCGCGAGGCCGCCGAGGTCTGCGGCGTCATCGCCGACACCCAGCGCATCGCCACCGCCCAGGCCGCGGCGCTGCAGGCGCTGGCCAGCCAGCTCCAGGACGTGGTCGCGGCGCAGGCCGCGATCGCCGGCGAGACCGACAACGGCCTGCGCGCCGTGGCCGAGGTCGGCGAGGCGGTGCAGGCCGTCGGCGCCGAGGTCGGCGGCATCGTCGACACGCTGCGCCAGGTCTCCGGCGCGGCCGGCCAGATCACCCAGATCGCGCTGCAGACGCGGCTCGTCGCCTTCAACGCCTCGGTCGAGGCCAAGCGCGCCGGCGAGGCCGGGCGCGGCTTCGGCGTCGTCGCCGACGCGGTCAAGGATCTGGCGGCCAAGGTCGAGGTCTCGTCCAAGGAGATCCTGACCACCGTCGGCCGGCTCGACGAGCGCATCGCCGCGCTGGCGCGCGAGATCCAGCGCAGCGAAGGCAGCCCCGCCGGCGGCGTGCACCGCGCGCTCGACGGCGTCGTCGAGGGCGTCGGCCGCATCCACGAGGCCAGCCGGCGCAGCTCCGAGGTCTGCGCCGTGCTCGAGGCCCAGATGGCCGGCATCGAGGGCGAGGTGCGCCAGACGACGCGGGCGCTGGACGGCGCCGCCGGCCGCACCGAGAACTTCCTGCGCATCTCCGAGCAGCTGATCGAGGCCTTCGCCGCCAGCGGCCTGGAGACCGAGGACTCGCCGTACATCCGCGCCGCGCAGCAGGCCGCCGGGCAGGTCGCGGCGCTGCTCGAGGACGCGCTCGCCGCCGGCCGCGCGACGCTCGAGGACCTGTTCGACGAGCGCTACCAGCCGATCGCCGGCACCGAGCCGGCGCAGCACACGGCGCGCTTCTCGGCGCTCGCCGAGCAGCTGTTCCCGCAGGTCCAGGAGGCGGCGCTGCAGCTGTCGGACAAGGTCGTGTTCTGCATCGCCGTCGACCGCAACGGCTACGTCGCCTGCCACAACCGGCGCTACAACCAGCCGCAGCGCCCCGGTGACCTGCTGTGGAACACCGCCAACAGCCGCTGGCGCCGCATCTTCAACGACCGCACCGGCCTGGCCTCGGCGCGCAACGAGCGCCCGTTCCTGCTGCAGACCTACCGCCGCGACATGGGCGGCGGCCGCTTCGTCGTGCTGAAGGAAGCCGCCGCGCCGATCACCGTCGGCGGCCGCCACTGGGGCGGGCTGCGGCTGGCGTTCAACTTCTGATCAGTCCGCCGCGGCGGCGAGCGTGAACTCGAAACGCGCGCCGCGGCCCGGCGCGCCGTGCGCGGCCACCGTGCCGCCGTGGCGCTCGACGATGCGCTGCACGATGCTCAGGCCGACGCCGGTGCCGGCGTAGTCCTCGCCGGCGTGCAGCCGGTTGAAGGGCACGAACAGCCGGTCGGCGAGCGCCGGGTCGAAGCCGGCGCCGTTGTCCTCGACGGTCACGCGCAGCCGGCCGTCGGCGTCGGGCGCGGCGGCCACGCGCACCGTCGGCGCCTCGACGCGGCGCGTGAACTTGGCCGCGTTGCCGAGCAGGTTGGCGAGCACGATGCGCAGCGCCGGCGCGCAGCCGTGCACGCGCAGGCCGGGCTCGATCTCCCAGTGCAGCGGCGCGCGCCGCTCCAGCGCCGGCAGCCCCGCCGCGGCGTCCTGCGCCAGCGCGCTCAGGTCCACGCTGTCCATCGGCATCGCCTGCACCGTCGAGCGCGCCAGCAGCATCAGCGCGTCCAGCGTCTCGCGCATCGTGCGCGCCGCCTGCTCCTGCATCGCCAGCAGCTCGCGGTCGGCCTTGTCCAGCCGCGCCGCGGCGCGGTGCGACAGCAGCTGGGCGATGCCCTCGACGTGGCCGATCGGCGTGCGCAGCTCGTGCGCGAGCTGGCGCGAGAAAGCGTCGAGGTCGCGGTTGATCTGCTGCAGCTCGCGCGTGCGCTCGGCCACTGCCTGCTGCAGCGCCTCGTTGTCGCGGCGCAGCACGGCCTCGGCCTGCTTGCGCACCGTGATGTCGCGGCCGACGCCGCGGTAGCCGAGGAAGCGGCCCTGGCCGTCGAAACGCGCGATGCCGCTGAGCGACACCCAGCGTGTGCCGCCGTCGCGGGCCTCGGTCGGGAACTCGAAGGAGCGGAAGGGCCGGCGCGTGTCGAGGTCGGCGCGGTGGCGCTCCCAGAGTTCGGGCGGCGTCGCCGTGTGCAGCTCCCAGCGCGTGCGGCCGTCGCCCGGCTCCAGGTAGTCGACGGCGCTGCGGTAGACGGCGCGCCCCACCGGCTGCAGCCGGTGCGCGGCGTCGGTCTCCCAGTACCAGTCGGAGGCCAGGTCGACCATCAGCGCCCAGCGCTGTTCGTTCTCGCGCTGGCGCTCGTAGCCCAGCTTGTGTTCGGTGATGTCGCGGCCCACGCCTTCGTAGCCGGTGAAGCGGCCCTCGGCGTCGTGGCGCGGGCGGCCGCTGAGCGCGATCCACAGCGCGTGGTCGCCGCGGCGCGAGCGTGCCCGCAGCTCGACGTCGCGGAACGGCTGCCGGCGCGCCATGCGCTCGTTCAGCCAGTCCCAGCCCAGCGCCGGCGGCTCGAAGGCCGGCAGCTCGTCGCGGCGCCGGCCGATCAGCTCGTCGAGCGTCCAGCCCAGCTGCGTCGTCAGCGGAGACGAGCCCGACGACCACGACAGGCGCATCTGCTCGTCGCTCTCCCAGTACCAGTCGGCCGACAGGTCGGCCAGCGCGCGCCAGCGGCGCGCGGAGACCCCGGCCTCGGCGGTGTCGGCGGGCGGGCTTTCCGCGCCGCGCGCCAGCGTGTCGGAGAACTCGCGCAGCGCGCGGCGCATGCGCCGGCGCTGGCGCCACAGGCCGTGGGCCGGGAGCAGCAGCGTCAGCGCCAGCGTCGCCGACAGCAGCTGCAGCCACAGCCCCAGCCGGGCCTGGCGCTGCAGCATCTCCTGGCGCGCCTGGGCAGTGACGCGCTCGGCGAGGTCGGCAACGGCGCGCAGCTCGGCGCGGCCGGCGCGCGGCCCCAGGCCGGCCAGCCGCGACTCGAGCAGGTCCAGCTCGTGCAGCACGAGGCCGCCGCTGGCGGCGGCGCCGCGCAGCGTCGCCAGCCGCTGGCGCAGCAAGGCGAGCCCGCGCTGCGTCTCGTCTTCGGCGCCGTCGGCGACGGTCCAGCCCAGACGGGCGGTGGCGGTGCCGAGGCCGTCGGCCGCGTCGGCTAGCGTGGTGTCCGGGCGCTGCTGCAGCAGCGCGATGACGAGGGCCGCCGCGCACACCGGGCCGGCGAGCAGCAGCAGCCAGCGGTTGTCGGCACAGCCCCGCAGGCGTTCCAGCAGGGTGCGGGCGGCTTCGGCGCCGCTGGAGGCAGAGCCTGGCGCTGCGGACGTCCAGGCGGTATCGGTGTTTCCCAACGCAGACTGATCGATCAGGACGCCGCTCGTGACGGCGCCCAGGTGATGGGGCGGGGGCCGCAGTCGTGGCCGCGCCCCTCGGGTTTGTCAGGAGGCCATTGTCACCCCATTCCTGACGCGGACCCCGGCGTGCCGCGCCGCGGCCGCCGAAACGACGACGGCCGGGCCGCTGACGCGACCCGGCCGTCCGGGAATGGGGCGAGGGCGGCGCGAGCCGCCGCGTGATCAGGCCAGCAGCGAGCCGCCGTGGCTGGTGCGGGTGCTGGCGCCGGCGGCGCCGTAGCCGCCGCTGCCGATGTTGGGCAGCAGGACGTCGATCGCGCGGTCGAGCGCGGCGGTGGCGCGGGCCAGCGCTTCGCGCTGCGCGGCCACCTGGCCCCCGGCGACGGCCAGGCGCTGGCGCAGCGGCATCGGCACGCCGCCTTCGCGTGCGGCGCGGGCGAAGTGCTCGACGGCGGCGGCAAGCGCGCCGTGCAGCTCGCCGGCGGCGGACTCGATGCCGGCGGCGTCGCTGGCCGCCAGCGCGGCGCCGAGCTCGGCCAGGCGCTGCTCGAGCGTGTCCAGCGGGGCTTCCAGTTCGGTGGCGCGTTGCAGCGCCCGCATTTCGGCGGCAGTCGTCAGCATGGACGCTTCGGCGTGGTTCAGCGGTTGTAGGTTCTGCCCAGGAGCTCCTGGGCATTGGCGATCAGCTTGTCGGCGATCTTCTCGGCGTCGACCTGGTAGCCGCCTTCGCGGATCGCCTGGGCGATGCGGTCGACCTTGGCGGCGTCGAAGCTGCCGTCGGCGGCGTCGCTGGCGGCCAGGGCCGCCGACGACAGCTCGACCTTGGCGCTCGGCTCGGCCGTGGCGCCGGACGTGCGTGCCTGCGAACCCGTCTTGCGGTCGCCGTTCACCGCCGAGGCGGGCGACGTGGAATCGAGGTGACCGATCTTCATGTTGAACTCCAGCAGGAGCCGTCCCGGCGGGGCAGCCTCCCATGACATGATCGCTGTATCGGAGCGTGGAGAGCCAACTTTAGGGCCCGGCGGGATGATTTTTCATCGGTCCCCTGAATGCGGGGGGAATCGCGCTCAGCGGGCGACATCGACACGCCCCTCGGCCGTGGGCCAGCCGGTGACGATGCGCCCGGCCTCGGTGCGCACGCGCACCAGCCGGCCTTCGACGCCGCGCATCAGCGCCTCGCCGCGGGTGCTGACGGCGTAGCCGTCGCCGCGTGCCACGACGCTGACCACCTCGCCGGCGGCGAACCACTCGCGCGGCTTCAGCGCGTCCAGGCGCAGCGCCTGGCCGGGCGCCAGCGGCCGCGCCAGCGTGCGGCCCTCCAGCGCCTGCACCGAGGCCAGCGGCGGTGTCGCCGCCGCGGCCCAGTCGACCTCGCCCAGCGCCAGCTGGCCGGGGGCCAGCACGGTGCCGGGGGCCAGCGCCGTGACGGCGACGACGCCCGGGCCCCAGACCTCGACGGTGATCGGCAGGAAGACGTTCCAGGGCACGGCGCCGTCGCGGCAGCGCAGGCCCACGCGCGCGCGGCCCCAGGGGCGCACGCCCGTCGGCAGATAGGGCTCGACGCGGTTGCAGGGCGCCAGCCGCAGCCGCGGGTCCAGCCGGCCGGGCACGACCTCGACGCGCAGCCCGGCCGGGGCGAGCGCGGCGGCGGCGTCGCGCGCCAGCGCGCGCACGGCCTGCAGCGTGGCCGGCGCCAGCGTGTCGGCCGCCGCCGGGCCCGGGCAGGCGAGCGCGGCGGCCAGCAGCAGGGCGCCGGCCGTGCCTCGCGAGCGGGGGCAGTCCTTTTCCACGCGACGCACTCTAGACGTCGGCAGCGCGGGCACGGCGGCGAAAAGCGCCGGGATGTGCCCGCTTATCGGCCCCAAGCCGCGGCCCCGGCTGCCGAGAATCGGCGCGGACCATCCCGAAGGAGCGCGAGCCCATGATCAACCGCCTGACCGGACAGCTGGACTTCCAGGCCCAGGCGCTCGCGCTGCGCTCGGAGCGCCAGCGCGTGATCGCCAGCAACATCGCCAACGCCGACACGCCCGGCTACGTGGCGCGCGACTTCGACTTCTCGCAGGCGTTGCGCGAGGCCACCGCCTCGCTGCCGCGCCCGCCGGCCAGCGGCGCGCCACCGGCCGGCGGCGGCAACGAGCTCGGCTCGCCGGTGGCCCGCGGCCTGCTGGCCGAAGGCTTCGGCCGCCAGCGCCCGGCGACCGACCTGCGCTACGGCGCGCCGTCCCAGACCAACCTCGACAGCAACACCGTCGACATGGACCGCGAGCGCGCGGCCTTCGTCGACAACACGCTGAAGTTCGAGGCCTCGCTGCGCTTCCTCAACGGCAGCGTCAGGACGCTGACCGACGCGATGAAGAGCCACAACCAGGGCTGAGGAACCGAATCATGAGCATGTTCCGCATCTTCGACGTCTCGGGCAGCGCGGTCAGCGCGCAGAGCCAGCGGCTCAACGTCGTCGCCAGCAACCTCGCCAACGCCGACACCGTGGCCGGCCCCGACGGCCAGGCCTACAAGGCGCGCCAGGTGGTGTTCCAGACCGCGCTGATGGACGCCGGCGCCGACCCGGCCAGCGCCGCCGGCGTGCGCGTCTCGACGATCCGCGAGGACGCGAGCCCCGGCCGGCGCGTGCACGACCCCAAGCACCCCGCTGCCGACGCCGAGGGCTACGTCACCTTCAGCAACGTCAACGCGGTGCAGGAGATGGTCGACATGATCTCCGCGTCGCGCTCCTACCAGAACAACGTCGAGGTGATGAACACCGCGAAGACCCTGCTGCAGAAGACGCTGCAGATGGGCCAGTCCTGAGCCTGAACGGAAGACGCGATGACCACCATCGATCCCTACGCCGCGATCAACACCCCGACCGAGAGCAAGAACGCGGGCACCGCGTCGGCCAGCGCCGACCGCTTCCTGAAGCTGCTGGTCGCGCAGATGCAGAACCAGGACCCGCTGAATCCGATGGACAACGCGCAGGTCACGAGCCAGATGGCGCAGATCAACACCGTGACCGGCATCGAGAAGCTCAACGAGACGGTCACCGGCCTGAACTCGCAGTTCCTGCAGATGCAGGCCATGCAGGGCGCCTCGCTGATCGGCCGCGACGTCACCGTCGAGGGCAAGCACCTGGACGTGCGCCAGGGCGTGGGCGTCGGCGGCATCGACCTGTCGGGCGCCGCGGACTCGGTCAAGGTCGAGATCCTCGACGCCTCGGGCCGCGTCGCCGACACGCTCAACCTCGGTGCGGCCAAGGCCGGCACGCACAGCTTCAGCTGGGACGCGAGCAAGGTCGAGGACCCCAGCGGCTACACCTTCCGCGTCACCGCCAAGCTCGGCACGACGACCGTGCAGACGACGCCGCTGATGCGCGACACGGTGGCTGCGGTCAGCAACTCCGGCGGCAAGCTCCAGCTCGAACTCGCCCACAGCGGCGCCATCGACTACACCGCCGTCAAGGCCTACAACTGAACAGGACGACACGATGAGCTTCCAGCAAGGTCTCTCCGGGCTCAACGCGACCAGCAAGAGCCTGGACGTCATCGGCAACAACATCGCCAACGCCAACACCTACGGCGCCAAGGTCTCGCGCGCCGAGTTCTCCGACATGTACGCCACCGCGCTCAACGGCGCCGGGGTCAACAACGTCGGCATCGGCGTGACGCTGGGCGCGGTGTCGCAGCAGTTCACGCAGGGCAACATCTCGACCACCGGCAACGCGATGGACATGGCGATCAACGGCGCCGGGTTCTTCCAGGTGACCGACGGCGTCAGCCCGACCGTGTACACGCGCAACGGCCAGTTCAAGGTCGACCGCGAGGGCTACATCGTCAACAACGAGAAGCTCAAGCTGATGGGCTACCCGGCCGACGGCACCGGCACCATCCAGCCTGGCCTGGCGCAGCCGCTGAAGCTGCCGACGGCCGGCATCGCGCCGAGCGCGACGAGCAAGATCGAGCTGGAGTTCAACCTCAAGGCCGACTCGGTGGTCACGGCGCCGGCGGCCACCGCGACGCCGCAGATCGACTTCACCGACAAGTCGACCTACAACAACGCGACCTCGGTCGTCGCCTACGACTCCAAGGGCCAGGACGTCGCGCTGTCGTACTACTTCCAGAAGGAGTCGAACGACAAGTGGAACGTCTACGTCACCGCCAACGGCCAGCCGGTGAACGTCGACGCCGCCGGCAACCCGGTGAAGTGGCAGACGCTGGAGTTCGACAACACCACCGGCCGCCTGGCCTCGCCGGACCCGGCCGACGCGCTGGCGCTGAGCATCACCAACGACCTGATCATCACCGACCCGGTCACCGGCCGCGAGACCTCGCGCATCGTGGTGCCGCTGAACATGTCGGTCA
This sequence comes from Rubrivivax sp. JA1055, assembly GCF_020966565.1. Taxonomy (NCBI): domain Bacteria; kingdom Pseudomonadati; phylum Pseudomonadota; class Betaproteobacteria; order Burkholderiales; family Sphaerotilaceae; genus Rubrivivax; species Rubrivivax sp. JA1055. Next base: position 501,152 of record NZ_JAJKFP010000002.1, read on the forward strand.
ACGTGGCCAGCGCGACCCAGTACGACCAGACCTTCGGCGTCACCAACCTGACGCAGAACGGCTACGCCGCCGGCCAGCTCACCTCGATCGCGATCGAGGCCGACGGCATCGTGCTGGCGCGCTACAGCAACGGCCAGAGCAAGCCCGCCGGCCAGCTCGAGCTCGCCAACTTCCGCAACCCGCAGGGTCTGCAGCCGCTGGGCGGCAACGTCTGGGCCAGCACCTACGCCTCGGGCGACGCGGTCGTCGGCGTGCCCAGCGAGGGCAACATGGGCGTCATCCAGGCCGGCGCGCTGGAGGAGTCGAACATCGACCTCACCGGCGAGCTGGTCAACATGATCACCGCGCAGCGCATCTACCAGGCCAACGCGCAGACCATCAAGACGCAGGACCAGGTCATGCAGACGCTGGTCAACATGCGCTGAACGCGCGCGCGGCGGAGGCTGAACCGTGGACCGTCTGATCTACCTGTCGATGGGCGGCGCGAAGGCGACGATGGAGCGCCAGGACGTGCTCGCCAACAACCTGGCCAACGCGTCGACGACCGGCTTTCGCGCCGAGCTGCAGGCCTTCCGTGCCGTGCCGGTGCGCGGCGACGGCGCCAGCACCCGGGTCTACGCGCTGGAGTCCACCGTCGGCCACGACGACCAGTCCGGCCCGCTGCAGGTCACCGGCCGCAACCTCGACGTCGCGATGCGCGGCAAGTCCTGGCTGGCGGTGCAGTCGCTCGACGGCACCGAGGCCTACACGCGCGCCGGCTCGATGGAGGTCAGCGCCGAGGGCGTGCTGGTCACGCCGTCGGGCCTGCCGGTGCTCGGCGACGGCGGCCCGATCACGGTGCCGGCCAACGCGACGCTGACGATCGGCGCCGACGGCACCGTCTCGGCGGCGGCCAACGGCGGCAAGCCGCAGGCCATCGGCCGGCTCAAGCTGGTCACGCCCGAGGCGCCGCTGACGCGCGGCACCGACGGCCTGTTCCGCGCCGCCGACGGCGACCTGCCGGCCGATCCGGCCGCCCGGCTGCAGGACGGCGCCCTCGAGGGCAGCAACGTCAGCCCGGTCGAGACCATGGTGCAGATGATCTCCGCGGCGCGCCAGTTCGAGCAGCAGATCAAGATGCTGCAGACCGCCGAGCAGAAGGAGCAGGGCGCCACCAAGCTGCTGGCGACCTGAGTCCGGGCCCCCGGCCCGGCCCCCCGACACGCCGCGCCCCGAGCGCGGCGTTTTCGTTGGCGGCGCGGAGATGCGGGCACAACGCGGCTGTTTTCGGCGTTTCGACCGGGCTTGTCCGCCCTCAAGATTCGCTCGTACCCGTCCGCCCCCCGAGGAACCGACATGCTTCGTTCGCTATGGATCGCCAAGACCGGCATGGAGGGCCAGCAGACCAAGCTGGACGTCATCTCCAACAACCTCGCCAACGTCGGCACCAACGGCTTCAAGCGCGGCGGCGTCCAGTTCGAGGACCTGATCTACCAGAACCTGCGCCAGGCCGGGGCCGCCAGCAGCGAGCAGAGCACGCTGCCGACCGGCCTGCAGGTCGGCCTGGGCGTGCGCGCCGCCGGCACGACGCGCAACTTCAGCCAGGGCAACCTGCAGCAGACGGGCAACAGCTACGACATCGCGATCAAGGGCAACGGCTTCTTCCAGATCCAGATGCCCGACGGCACCACCGGCTACACGCGTGACGGCGGCTTCCAGGTCGACAACGCCGGCCAGCTGGTCACCAACCAGGGCTACCCGGTGCAGCCCGGCATCACGATCCCGGCCGACGCCAAGACCGTCACCGTGGCCGACGACGGCACGGTGCAGGTGACGACCGCCGGCAACGCCACGCCGACCACCGTCGGCCAGCTGCAGCTGGCGAACTTCATCAATCCGGCCGGCCTGGAGTCGCTGGGCGGCAACCTCTACGCCGAGACCGCGGCCTCGGGCACGCCCAACACCGGCACGCCGGGCACCAACGAGCTCGGCGCGCTGCAGCAGGGTTTCGTCGAGACCAGCAACGTCAACGTCGTCGAGGAGCTCGTCAACATGATCGCGACGCAGCGCGCCTACGAGCTGAACTCGAAGGCCATCCAGACCTCCGACCAGATGCTGCAGAAGCTGGGGCAGCTGTGAACACGCTCGTGAGGACCTGCCTGGCCGCCGCGGCGCTGGCGCTCGCCGGCTGCGAGACGATGTACCCGACGGTGCAGTTCGAGCAGCCCACCGGCGCCGACACGCCGCCGCCGGTGGTCGCGGCCGAGGCGCCGAGCACCGGCGCGATCTTCCAGACCTCGCAGTACCGGCCGCTGTTCGAGGACCACCGCGCGCGCCAGGCCGGCGACACGCTGCAGGTGCGCATCGTCGAGAAGATCAGCGCCACCGCCAAGTCGACGAGCTCGCTGGACAAGACCACCGACCTGAGCGGCGGCATCACCGCGCTGCCCGGCATCAACGCCGCCACGGCGCTGCGCCGCGCCGCCGTCAGCGCCAACTCCGAGAACAGCTTCGCCGGCAAGGGCAGCACCCAGAACAGCAACGACTTCCAGGGCACGATCACCGTCACCGTGCGCGGCGTGCTGCCCAACGGCCACCTGCTGGTGGCCGGCGAGAAGCAGATCGGCGTCAACGCCAACGTCGACGTGCTGCGCTTCTCGGGCCAGGTCGACCCGCGCGCGATCGAGCCGGGCAACGTCGTGCAGAGCACGCGCATCGCCAACGTGCGGCTGGAGCAGCGCGGCCGCGGCGCCCAGGCCGACACCAACGCCGTCGGCTGGCTCAGCCGGGTGTTCTTCAGCGTGCTGTGGCCGCTGTGAGGAGCGACACGATGCGAAGCCTTGTCCTGCTCGTCGCCGCCGCGCTGACGGTGCTCGCCGCCGCGCCGGCCGCCGCCGCGGTGCGGCTCAAGGAAGTCGCCGCGGTGCAGGGCGTGCGCGCCAACGCGCTCGTCGGCTACGGCATCGTCGTCGGCCTCGACGGCACCGGCGACCAGACCACCCAGACCCCGTTCACGACGCAGAGCGTGACGGCGATGCTGCAGCAGATGGGCGTCACCGTGCCCGCCGGCAGCAGCATGCAGCTGAAGAACGTCGCCGCGGTGATGGTCACCGCGCAGCTGCCGGCCTTCGCCCAGCCGGGCCAGCAGATCGACATCAACGTCTCGTCGATCGGCAACGCCAAGAGCCTGCGCGGCGGCACGCTGATCGCCACGCCGCTCAAGGGCGCCGATGGCAACGTCTACGCGCTGGCCCAGGGCAACCTGATCGTCGGCGGCGCCGGCGCCTCGGCCAACGGCTCCAAGGTCCAGATCAACCACCTGAGCGCCGGCCGCATCCCGATGGGCGCGACCGTCGAGCGCACCGTGCCGACGCCGCTGCTCGACGGCGACGGCGTGCAGCTCGGGCTGCAGGCCGACGACTTCGCCACCGCCCGCGCCGTGGCTGACGCGATCAACCGCGCCAAGGGCCAGGGCACCGCCGTCGCGCTCGACGGGCGCAGCGTGCGCGTGCGCGCGCCGCAGGCGCCGGGCGAGCGCATCGCCTTCCTCGCCGACATCGAGAACCTGACGGTCGAGATCGCCAAGCCCGCCGCGCGCGTGGTGCTCAACGCGCGCACCGGCTCGGTGGTGATGAACGACGCCGTGACGCTGGGCGCCTGCGCCGTGGCCCACGGCAACCTGTCGGTGACGATCAGCACCACGCCGCAGGTCAGCCAGCCCAACCCCTTCGGCCAGGGCCAGACGGTCGAGTCGGCCAAGTCCGACATCGCCATCACCCAGCAGGGCGGCTCGCTGGTGCAGCTGCCCGCGGGCACCAAGCTGGCCGACGTCGTCAAGGCGTTGAACTCGCTGGGCGCCACGCCGATGGACCTGCTGGCCATCCTGCAGGCGATGAAGAGCGCCGGCGCGCTCAACGCCGAGATCGAGGTGATCTGATGGCTGCCGGCCCGTCCTCGCTGTCGGTCGACTCGCGCTCGCTGGCCTCGCTGCAGGCCAAGGCCCAGCACGACCCCAAGGCCGCGGTGCGCGAGGCCGCCAAGCAGTTCGAGCGCCTGTTCATGAACGAGCTGCTGAAGAGCATGCGCCAGTCGACGATGGCCACCGGCCTGTCCGACGACCCGGGCCGCAAGATGGGCACCGAGATGCTCGACGAGCAGTATGCCGGCCAGCTCTCGGGGCTGCCGGGCGGGCTGGCCGACGTCATCGCGCGCCAGCTCGAGCGCCAGATGGGCATGGCGCCGGGGCCGATCCCGGTCACCGGCTCGGCCAACAACACGCCGGCGCCGCTGTCGGCGCGGCCGCAGGCCACGCGCATCCCGCAGACCGGCGCCGCCGGCTTCGTGCAGCAGCACGCCGGCGCCGCCGAGCGCGCCGAGCAGAAGACCGGCATCCCGTCGGAGTTCATGATCGCCCAGGCCGCGCACGAGACCGGCTGGGGCCGCAAGGAGATCCGCCACGCCGACGGCTCGCCGTCGTTCAACCTCTTCGGCATCAAGGCCGGCGCCAGCTGGAAGGGCCCGGTCGCCGAGGTGACGACCACCGAGTACGTCGACGGCAAGGCGCAGAAGATGGTGCAGAAGTTCCGCGCCTACGCCAGCTACGAGGAGTCCTTCGCCGACTACGCGAAGCTGATCTCCGAGAGCCCGCGCTACCGCGACACGGTGGCCGGCGCCACCGACGCGAGCACGTTCGCGCGCGGCCTGCAGAAGGCCGGCTACGCCACCGACCCGGCGTACGCGGACAAGCTCACCCGCGTCATCAACACGACGCTGCGCGTGCAGCGCAGCCTGGGGTAAGGGATGGCCGCTTCATCGCTGATGTCGCTGGGCATGCGTGCCATGACGGCAAGCTATGCCTCGATGCAGGTCACCGGGCACAACATCTCCAACGCCAACGTGCCCGGCTACTCGCGCCAGCAGGCCGAGCTGGCGACGGCCAAGGGCCAGTACACCGGGGCCGGCTTCTTCGGCAAGGGTGTCGACGTGGCCAGCGTCACGCGCGCGCACGACCAGTTCCTCACCCGGGCGGCGGCCTCGGCCAAGTCGCTGGCGGCGATGGACGAGACGCTGTCGCAGCGGCTGCAGCTGCTGGAGGACGTGTTCCCGACCGGCGAGAGCGGCCTGGGCTACAGCGTCGGCAACTTCCTCAACGCCATGGTCGACCTCGCCTCGCGGCCCGGCGACACGGCCACGCGCCAGGTCGTGCTGGCGCGTGCGCAGGACCTGGCGACGCGCTTCAATGCCGCCGCCGGCCAGATCGACACGCTGCAGGCCGGCGTCACCGCCGACCTGAAGACCACCGTCTCGGCGGTCAACGGCCTGACCAAGAGCCTGGCCAAGATCAACGACCAGATCGCCGCCGCGCGCGGCCTGGGCCAGCCGCCGAACGACCTGCTCGACGAGCGCGACCGCATCGTCAGCGAGCTGTCCTCCAAGATCCAGGTCAGCACCGTGATGGCCGACGACGGCACCGTCGGCGTCTTCGTCGCCGGCGGCCAGAACCTGGTGCTGGGCGCGACCTCGGTGGACATGCGCGTCACCACCGACCCGCTGGACACCTCGCGCTCGGCGCTGGCGCTGGTCGACGGCGACAAGCTGCGCATGCTCGACGAGAACTCGCTGGGCGGCGGCTCGATGACCGCGCTGCTGCGCTTCCAGAACGAGGACCTGGTCGACGCGCGCAACCTCGTCGGCCAGCTCGCCGCCGGCGTGGCCTCGGCGGTCAACGGCCAGCAGAGCCTGGGGCTGGACCTCAACGGCAACACCGGCAAGCCGCTGTTCCAGGTCGGCGCGCCGTCGGCCCGCTCGGACATCAACAACTCGCGCGACGCCAGCGGCAACTTCGCCGCCACGCTCAGCATCTCCGCGCCCGACGGCACCGTGCTGAAGGCGTCGGACTACCTGGTGCGCCCGGACCCGGCGACGGCCAACGGCTACGTCATCACGCGCCTGTCGAACCCGCAGGAGACCTTCCAGCGCACCGCCGACGCCAGCGGCCGCTTCGAGGTCGAGGGCCTGGAGGTCACGGTCAGCGGCACGCCGGCGGCCAGCGACCGCTTCCTGCTGCAGCCGGTGGCGCGCGCCGCCAGCGGCATGAACGCGCTGCTGCAGGACCCGCGCCAGATCGCCGCCGCCTCGCCGCTGGTCTCCTCGGTGGGCTCCGCCAACACCGGCACCGCGTCGGTGGCCTCGCTGACGATGGTGCGCACGCCGGACATGACGGCCAGCGCGGCGATCAGCTTCTCGACGACGCCCTCCGGCCAGCTGCAGTACAGCTGGACCGTCACCGACGGCGGTGGCACGTCGACGACGACCGGCCCGCTGGACTGGAACGAGGAGGGCATCGTCCCGCCCGAACCCGACTCGATCAACGGCGCCCGGCTGCGCCTGGCCGGCGTGCCCAGGGCCGGCGACACGATCGCCGTCAACACGATCGCGCCGGCCTACGTCGGCGCCAACAACGGCAACGCGCTGGCGCTGGCCGGCCTGCGCGACCAGGCCATCGTCGGCCGCAGCGAGAGCGGCGGCGTCTACAGCGGCGGCATGGTCGCCACCGACGCCTACGCCGCCGCGCTCGCCGACATCGCGGTGCGCGTGCAGACGACCAAGGCCGCCTCGACGATCTCGACCTCGGTGGCCAACCAGGCCGAGCTCGCGCGCAGCGAGGTCTCCGGCGTCAACCTCGACGAGGAGGCCGCGCGCCTCATCCAGTACCAGCAGAGCTACCAGGCCGCGGCCAAGGTGCTGCAGGTGGCCCAGAGCGTCTTCGAGACGCTGCTCCAGACCGCGGCCCGCTGAGGCCGCCTTCCAAGAGGCTGAAACGCCATGCGAATCACCGCTGCCAACGCCTTCGAGACCTCGATCAAGAACCTGCAGAAGCGCCAGGAAGGGCTGTCCGACGCGCAGGACCGCCTCACCAGCGGCAAACGCGTCGTCACCGCCAGCGACGACCCGGTGGCCGCCGCACGCGCCGAGCGCGCGCTCGCCGCGATGGTGCGCAGCGAGGCCAACCAGCGTGCGCTGGAGGCCAGCCGCAACGTCATGCTGCAGGCCGAGTCGGCGCTGGGCAATGCCGGCGACCTGCTGCAGCAGGCGCGCGAACTCGTCGTCCAGGGCGGCAACGGCAGCTACGGGGCCAGCAACCGCGAGACGCTGGCCGACGCGCTGCGCGGCATCCGCGCGCAGCTGCTGGGCGTGGCCAACCGCGGCGACGGTGCCGGCGGCTACGTCTTCGCCGGGCAGGGCGCCGACTCGCCGCCGTTCGTCGACACGCCGGGCGGCGTCATCTTCCGCGGCGCCGAGGGCGAGATCAGCGCCGCCTCGGACGAGGCCCTGCCGCTGTCGGTCGACGGCCGGCAGGCCTGGCTGGGTGCACGCGACCCGTCGGGCACCGGCACGGTCTCGGTCTTCACCGCGCTGGACACCGTGATCGGCAAGCTCTCGGACGGCACGCTCAGCGAAGCCGAGGTCTCGACCGCGGTCAAGGAAGGGCTGGCCGACATCGACGCGGTGATGAACAACGTGCTCACCTCGCGCGCCGCCGCCGGCGAGGCGCTGAACCGCACCGACATGGTCGAGAGCCGCATCGCCGAGAGCAAGCTCGCCGCCAAGACCGAGCGTTCCAACGCCGAGGACCTTGACATGGTGCAGGCGATCTCCGACTTCCAGAACAGGCAAACCGGCTACGATGCGGCACTGAAGACGTATTCCCTGGTGCAGCGGCAATCGCTGTTCCAGTACCTCAGCGCCTGATGCACGACCTCCCGATCCTGGGCCCGGTGGCCCTGGGCTTCAGCCCGGTCATCGACCGCCAGCACGCCGTCGTCGCGACCCGTCTCACGGTCTTCCCCGAACAACCCGACGCCGGTTGCGACGTCGACGCGTTGCTGGCCGCCGTCGACGCGGTCTGGCCGCCCGAGGCCGACGCCGGCACGCCGGCGCTGTCGCTGAACCCGCGGCCGCTGGCGCCCGGCGGCGCCCGCCCGGCGGCGACGCTGCGGCCGGTGTCGCTGAACCTGGCCGGCGAGCGCCTGCTCGCCGACGTGCTGGCCGCCGCGCCGCGGCCGCAGGCCATGATCGAGGTGCCGGCCTTCCTGGCTGCCGAACCGCGTTTCGCCCAGGCGCTGGTCGCCCACGCCGAGGCCGGCGGCACGCTGCTCGTCAAGGGCCGGCCGCTGGCGCCGCTGCCGCCGCAGGTGCTGTCGGCGTTCTCGTTCGCGATCCTCGACCACGACGCCGCCGCGGCCGGCCCCGCGCTCGCCGGCCTGGCCGAGCTGCGCGCCGGCGCGCGCACGATGGGCGCCGTCGACGCGGCGCTGCAGCGCGGCGCCATCGCCACGCTGGGCTGGCCCAGCGACGAGCCGGTGGCGCGCTCCGGCCGCCAGGGCGTGCCGCCGGACGTGCAGGTCGTCATGCAGCTGATCCAGGGCGTGGACCGCGAGGAGCCGGTCGCGCGGCTGGAGGCCATCATCAAGCGCGACCCGACGCTGGGCTTCCGGCTGCTGCGCTACCTCAACTCGCCGGCCTTCGGCCTGTCGGTCGAGATCAGCTCCTTCGGCCATGCGCTGATGATGCTCGGCTACCAGCGCCTGAAGCGCTGGCTGGCGCTGCTGCTGGCCTCGTCGTCGCGCTCGGCCGCGGCCAAGCCGCTGATGTACGAGGCGGTGCGCCGCGGGCTGCTGATGGAGGAGCTCGCGCGCGGCAGCGACGACGCCGAGATGCGCGGCGAGATGTTCATCTGCGGCGTGTTCTCGCTGCTCGACCAGCTGCTGCAGCAGCCGGTGGCCGACCTGCTGAAGAGCGTGCCGGTGCCCGAGCGCGTGCGCCAGGCGCTGGTCGACGAGACCGGCCCGTTCCACCCCTTCCTCGAGCTGGTGCGCGCGATCGAGCAGGAATCGGTGTTCGACATCCGCGAACGCGCCGAGACCCTGCTGCTGGCCCAGGGCGAGGTCAACCGCGCCGTGCTCGCCGCGCTCGCGTCGGCCCGGTCGCTGGACTGACGTCCCGACCTTGGCCACGCCGACGACTTCCGCCTCCTCGCCCGAACTGCTCGCGGCGCTGCTCGACGAGGTCGCCGACGCGCTGCTGTGGTTCGACGCGCGCGGCGTGCTGCGCGCCTGCAACCAGGCCGCGCTGCGCCTGCTCGGCTGCGAGCCGGGGCAGGGCACGCTGCAGCTCGCGCCGGTGCTCGGCGTCGACGCGATCCGCTGGCTCGACCGCGCCTTCGCGCTGCCCGACCGCAGCGAGACCCTGCTGCCCGCCACCGACGGCACGCTGCTGCGCCTGGCCACGCGGGCGCTGGGCGGCGGCCATTCGCTGCGCGTCGTGCCGCAGCCGCAGCTGCCGCCGCCGCGCCCGCCGCTGCCGCTGGACGCCGCGCGCAGCACCGACGAGGCGCGCCGCGCCGTCGCGCTGCTGTGGAGCTCGCCGTTCGCCGCGACGCTGCAGGACGACGATTTCCGCATCCTCGACGCCAACGACGCCTTCGTCGAGCTGAGCGGCTATGCGCGCGAGGCGCTGGTCGGCCGCGACCCGGCCGAGCTGCAGCTGCCCGAGGAGGCCGGCGCGCACCTCGGTGCACGCGCCGAGCTGCGCGCGGCGCTGGCCGCCGGCGTGCCGCTGCCGGCCGTGCCGCGCAGCCTGGCCGACGCCCGCGGCGGGCGCCACTGGTTCATGCTGGTGCCGCAGAACCTGGCGCCGGCCGGCGCGCCGCCGCTGTGGCTGGTCGTCTGGCAGGACGTCACCTCCGAACACCACGCCCGCGTGCATGCGCGACGCGCCCAGGACGAGCTGCTGCGCTGGTTCGAGCTGGCGCGTGCCGGCATGCTGGTCTACGACGACGCCGGCCTGGTGCTGACGTCCAACCCCGCGCTGGAGGCGCTGCTCGAGCAGGTGCCGGTGCTGCTGGCCGATGCCGACGAGGCGCTGCAGGCGCTGCTCGGCTGGGAGGACGGCGCGCCGCTGGCCGCGCTCGTGCCCGGCGCGCCGCCGCTGGAGCGCCAGGCGCTGGTGCCGCTGCCCGGCGGACGCCGGCGGCGGCTGGGCGCGCGCCTGTCGGGCTGGGCCACCGAGGCCGGCCAGCGCCGCGTGATGGCCGTCGTCGAGGACCGCAGCGCCGAGGAGGAGCGCGACCTCGCCCAGCTCGAGATCGGCATGCTGATGGACACCGCCAGCATCGGTGTCGCCACCTACGACCCGGCGCGCGGCTGGCTGGTCTCCGACCGGCCGCGGCCGGCGCCGGCCGCCGCCGGCGAACGTGCCGGCGCCGGGCTGCAGGGCATCGGCCGCGAGCTCGTCGAGCCCGAGTCGATGGCCGAGTACGAGCGCCTGCAGCGTGCGCTGCGCCTGGGCGAACGCGCCGAGGTGCGCTACGCCGTGCGCCACCCCGAGCTGGGGCTGCGCTGGCTGCTCACGCGGGTCGAGCCGGGGGCGCTGTCGGGCGGCCGCACGACCTCCGTCGTCACGCTGGACGTCACCGACCAGGAGGTCGCGCAGCGCCGCAACGAGCAGCTGCTGCGCGAGCTGACGACCATCCTCGACGGCTCCAACGCCGGCATCGCCTACCTGCGCGGGGCGCTGCTGGTGCGCTGCAACCACCGCTTCGAGCGCATGCTCGGCGTCGCCGCCGGCGCCGCCGCCGGGGCATCGCTGCAGCAGCTCTTCGGCGCGCCCGACGGCAGCGGCGGCATCGCCGCCGAGATCACGCGCGCGATGGCCGAGGGCCGCGGCTACGAGACCGAGCTCGTCGCCGGCGAACGCCGCGGCCAGCCGGTCTGGTACTCGCTGTCGGTGCACCGCGCCGAGTCGGCGCTGCCCGAGGCCGAGGCCGAGGCCGTGGCGGTGCTGACCGACATCTCCTCGCTGAAGGCGCAGCAGGGCGAACTCGAGCGCCTGCTGCGCGAGCGCGACCTGATGTTCGACCTGTCCGACGTCGGCATCGCGACGATGCGCGGCGCGTGCATCGAGCGCGCCAACCAGGCGCTGTCGCGGCTCACCGGCTACCGGCCCGAGGAGCTGGTGCAGCTGCCGACGGCCCGCCTGTGCCCCGAAGGCGAGTGGGAGCAGCGCGAGCGCGAGGTGCGCGACGCGCTTGCCGCGGAAGGCCGCTTCAACGGCGAACGCACGCTGCGCCGCAAGGACGGCGAACTGGTCTGGGTGCAGGCCGCGGTGCGCCCGGTCGACGCCGAGGATGCCGGCGCCGGGCTGATCTGCTCCTTCGTCGACATCGACGCGGCGGTGCGCGCGCGCCGTTCGCTGCAGGTGCAGGCCGAGCGCACGCGGGCGATCCTGAACTCGGTGCTGGTGGGCATCGTCACCGTCGGCGACACCGGCATCACCTGGATGAACCGCTCGGCGCAGCGCATGTTCGCCGGCGAGCTGGCCGACTTCATCGGCCGGCCGATCGCCACCGTCGCCACGCCCGAGGACGAGCATCCGCTGCGCCGCGGCGACTGGAGCGAGCGCCTGGCCGCCGGCGAGACCGAGCCCTTCGAGTGCCGGCTGCAGGCCCGCGACGGGCGCGAGTTCTGGGTCGTCGGCAGCGTCGTCGCCACCGCCAGCGAGTCCAGCGGCCCGCAGCTGACCTTCGCGCTGCTCGACGTCGAGCGCCGCCGCCAGGCGCAGATCGCGATCGAGCAGGCGCGCGAGTCGCTGCGCCGCATCATCGAGACCGCGCCGCTGGCGATCGCGCTGTTCGACGCCGCCGAGCTGCGTGTGCAGGAATGCAACCACGTCGCCGCGACGCTGTTCGGCCGCCCGGTCGACGAGGCGCTGGGGCGCACGCCGGCCGAGCTCTGCAAGCCGGCCACCGCGCAGGCCGTCGAGGACTGGCTGCGTGCCGCGGCCGCCGGCACCGACCTGCAGCGCCACGAGCTGCGCGAGCTCGGCGCCGCCGGGCAGACCACGGTCTGGGACACGCGCATCGCGCCGGTGGCCGGGCCGGTGGGCGCGCCGCTGCTGCTGCTGGTGGCCAGCGACGTCACCGAGGAGCGCGAGGCCGAGCAGGCGCGGCTGACGGCCGAGATCGTGCAGCGCGAGTCGCTGGTGCGCGAGGTGCACCACCGCATCAAGAACAACCTGCAGGGCGTGGCCGGGCTGCTGCGCCACAACGCCAAGCAGCACCCCGAGATGGGCTGGCTGCTGTTCGAGGCCGAGGCGCAGGTGCAGGCCATCGCCCAGGTCTTCGGCCTGCAGGTGCGCAGCGGGCCGCTGGGTGCGGCCGCCGTGGTCGGCGCGATCGCCCAGTCGGTGCGCCGGGCCTTCGGCCGGCCGGTGCTGTTCTCCGCCGCGCCAGGCGCCGAGCGCTACCTGCTGCCCGAGGCCGAGGCGATCCCGATCGCGCTGTGCGTCAACGAGCTGCTGGCCAACGCCGTCAAGCACGCGCCCGAAGGCGACCTGCAGTGCCTGATCACGCCGGGCGAGGCCGCCGGCGAGCTCGTCGTCGAGGTGCGCAACCCTGGCCGCCTGGCCGAGGGCTTCGACATCGACCAGGTGCCGCGCGGCATGGGCGGCCTGGCGCTGGTGCGTTCGCTGCTGCCGCGCGGGGCCACGCTGTCCCTCGAACAGGCGGGTGGCGAGGTCCGTGCGCGCATCCTGCTGCGTCCGCCGCGTGTTCTGCTGCAGCCGTAGGCGAGAATAGCGGCGGTCGCGCGGAGGGCGACGGTTCGATGGCTTCGAAGGGCAGGATTCTGGTGGTGGACGACGACCGCCTCGTGCTCGCCGCCGTGACACACGGTCTGGCGCAGGCGGGGTACGAGGTCGTGGACGCCGACAACGGTGACGAGGCCATCCTCAAGGCCCGCCAGCTGCGCCCCGAGATCGCGCTGCTGGACATCCGCATGGAAGGCAAGAGCGGCTTCGACGTCGCCGAGTACCTGCGTGACGTCGCCCGCATCCCGTTCATGTTCCTGTCGGCCTTTGCCGACGAGGCGACGATCGCCAAGGTCCACGAGCTCGGCGCCGTGGCCTACCTGATCAAGCCGCTGGACATCGACCAGATCCTGCCGACCGTCGACGACGCGTTCGCGCGGCTGCGCGCCGGCCAGCTCGCGCCGCCGCCGGCGGTCGCGCCGGTGGTGGCCGCCGCCGCGCCTGCGCCCGAGCCGCTGTCGGACCCGCTGCCGCTGGCCGTCGGCGTGCTGATGCACCGCCACTCGCTGTCGCGCCAGGCGGCGCGCCAGCGCCTGCAGCGCATGGCCGCCGAGCAGGGCATCGCCGAGACGGCGCAGGCCGAGCGGCTGGTCGCCGCGGTCGAGGAGCTCGCGCGCTCGTCCTGAGGCGCGGCGCGCCTCAGTCGCGCAGCGTGAAGTGGAAGGTCGCGCCGCGGCCGGGTTCGGCTTCGGCCCAGACCTCGCCGCCGTGGCGGCGCACGATGCGCCGCACCGACGCCAGGCCGACGCCGCTGCCGGGGAACTCGCTGGCGCTGTGCAGGCGCTGGAACAGGCCGAACAGCCGGTCGGCCGAGCGCATGTCGAAGCCCGCGCCGTTGTCGCGCACGTAGTACGAGACGCGGCCCTCGTGCGGCTGGCTGGCGAAGACGATGCGCGCCTTCGGGTTGCGCGCGCTGTACTTCCAGGCGTTGCCGAGCAGGTTCTCGAGCACCAGGCGCAGCAGCGTCGGGTCGCCGCGCGTCGCCAGGCCGGGCTCGATCTCGACCTCGACGCGGCGCTCCGGCGGCGACTGCCGGCGCAGGTCGTCGACGACCCAGGCCGCGAGCTGCGACAGGTCCACCGGCTGGCGTGCCAGCGGTTGCTGCGACAGCTTGGCCAGCGCCAGCATCGAGTCGATCATGTGGTTCATGCGCGCCGCCGCGCCGAGCACCCGGTCCAGGTGCTCGTTGCCGAGACGGTCGAGCTGGCGGCCGTAGTCCTCCTTCAGGATGCGCGTGAAGCCCTCGACGACGCGGATCGGCGCGCGCAGGTCGTGCGAGACGGTGAAGCTGAACGCCGCGCCGTCGCCTTCTTCGCCGGCGCGGGCGGCCTGCATCACCAGCAGCCCGGCCTCGGCCTCGATGTCGCAGCGGCGCAGCACCCAGCCGTCGACCTCGGTCGCGCTGCCCGGCGCCGAGGCGGCGAGCGCCTCGCGCACCGCGGCCGGCAGCCGCGCGAGGACCTCGCCCCAGGCTGGGGCGTCGCGCTCCAGCCAGCGGCGGGCCGCCGGGTTGAGGGCACGCAGCGCCCAGCCGTCGGCGCGGCCGTCGCCGGCGGCCAGCAGCGCCGGCACGTCGACGGCCTGCAGCACCGCCTGCAGCGCCGCATGGTCGGCCGCCAGCGCGTCCTGCGCCGCCACCGGCTCGGCGGTGCCGCTGAAGCCGTCGAAACGGCCGAGTTCGTCGAAGCTCGGCGCGCCGCGCAGCCGCCAGGCGCTGCCGTCGGCGCGCAGGCGCACGCGCAGCGCGCGGAAGGCGCGCTGCGTCGCCAGCCGTGCGCCGAGATCGCCGTCGGCTTCGGGATGCGAGGTCTCGAACTGCTCGCACAGCGGGCCGCCGGCGGCCGGGCCGCCGACGCTGCTGCCGGCCGGCGGCTGCAGCGCGACGAGGCGGTGCGACGCGTCGCTGCGCCAGACCCAGCCGTCCAGCAGCGACTCGGCCTCGCGGCGCGCGGCGCGGGCGCCCCGCAGCGCGGCCTGCGCCGCCTGGCGTTCGCGCAGCCCGCCCAGCGTGTAGGCGGCGGCGCCCACGCCCACCAGGGCCAGGCCGCCGAAGAGCGTGCCGCGGTCGCCGCCGCCGGTGCAGCCGGTCATCGACAGCAGCCCCGCGATGCCGGCCAGGCGCAGCGCGAGAGCGCTGCCGGCGTGGCGCAGGCGGTGGCGGGTGACGAGCATGTGAACGATTGTACGGACGGGGGCTGCGGCCGACGCTGTCGACAGCAAGCCTGCGGCAGGACACGAAAGCGGTGCCGGAAACGGGTATGGTGCGCGGGCACGTGCCGGTCGCCGGGGCGCGGCGGAGACGCCGCGCACGAGATGCTGCGGCAAGATTGCTCACCGCGGCGGCGTCCGTGGTGCCGCCTGTCGTGACCCCGCTTGACCACCGCCGCGCCGGGCGCCATCCTCGCCGCCTGACCGGCGGCATGGAGCTTGCCTCGCAGCCCCGCCTATGACTGGCCAGAACATTCCGCACGACGCCCCCGCCCCGATGCTCGACGACACCGCGCTCGCGCGCCTGCGTGAACTGGACCCCGACGGCAGTCTCGGCGTCGTCGGCCGCGTGCTCGAGACCTTCCGCACCGCGCTCGGCCGTGACCTCGAGCGCCTGGCCCTTGCGCGCGACGCCGGCGATCTGAAGACCGTCGGCGAGGTCGCGCACAAGGTCAAGTCCTCGTCGGCCAGCGTCGGCGCGCTCGAGCTGTCGGCGCTGTGCGCCGAGGTCGAGCGCCGCGTGCGCGCCGGCGACACCGCCGACATCGCGCCGCGCGTGCAGGCCCTGCTCGACGAGGCCCAGCGCGCGCTGCGTGCCGTGGTCGCGGCGCTGCGAACGTGAGGGCCCCGGCACACGGTCCGATCCCTCCGCGCCGCGACGACGCGGCGCTTCTCGCTCGCCCGGAGGTCCTGCTCGTCGACGACGACGAGGTCGGCCTGCTGACCACCGCCATCGCGCTGCGCGAGCGCGGCTTCGCCATCGTCGAGGCCACGCGCGGCGAGGAGGCGCTGGCCATCCTGCGCGATCGCAAGCCCGATCTGGTCGTGCTCGACGCCCAGATGCCGGGCCTCGACGGCTTCGAGACCTGCGCCCGCATCCGCGCGCTGCCGGGCTTCGAGCGCCTGCCGATCGTCATGCTCACCGGGCTGGACGACGAGGCCTCGATCAAGCACGCCTTCGACGTGCACGCCACCGACTTCTACACCAAGGACAAGGACCGGGCGCTGAACTGGAGCCTGCTGGCGCGCCGCCTCGAGTACGTGCTGCGCGCGGCGCGCACCACCGTCGAGCTCGACCGCAACCGCGAGAAGCTGGCGCGCGCGCAGCAGCTCGCGCGCATGGGCAGCTTCGAGTGGCGCCAGGGCGGCGGGCTGACGCTGTCGCGCGAGGCGCTGGAGGTGCTCCGCGTCGGCGGCCGGCCGCCGACGCTGCGCTCGCTGCTGCGCCGCGTGCCGCGGGCCCTGCGCCTGCCGTCGCTGCGGCTGCTGCGCGACCGCGTCGCCCAGCGCCGCGCGCTCGACCAGGACCTCACGCTCGACGACGGCCTGCTCGTCGTGCACGTCGCCGGCAAGGCCGAGGAGGACGAGCACAAGCGTTTCGTCGGCTACGACGGGTTCCTGCAGGACATCACCGACCGCCACCGCGCGCAGAGCCAGTCGCGTTATCACGCCGCCTTCGACATGCTCACCGAGCTGCCGAACCGGCGCGAGTTCATCCGCCGCGCCAACCTCGCGCTCGAGGCCAGCCGCCAGCATGGCCTGCGCCACCGCGTCGCGCTGCTGCAGATCGACCTCGACCGCTTCAAGCAGATCAACGACACGCTGGGCCACCAGGTCGGTGACGAGGTGCTGCGCGAGGTCGCCACGCGGCTGCGCGGCTGCATCCGCTACCACGCCGACATCGACGACAGCGCCGTCGAGGCCGCCGGCCCGCGGGCCCACCGCGACCTGGAGACCGTCGGCCGTGTCGGTGGCGACGAGTTCGTCGTGCTGCTGCCCGAGGTCACCGACCCGGCCGACGCCGAGCGCGTCGCGCAGCGCATCGTGCTCGCGCTGCGCGAGCCGATGCGCCTGGCCGGCGTCCACGACCGGGTCGTCACCGGCAGCGTCGGCGTGGCCCTGTTCCCCGACGACGGCGAGACGGTGCAGGAGCTGCACCGCAATGCCGACCTCGCGATGTACGAGGCCAAGAAGGAGCGCGACTCGAGCATGGTCTACGGCCCCGGCCTGCTGCAGCGGCCGATGCTCGAGGCGGCGCTGCCCGGCGCGGCCGGGCGCGGCGAGCTCGAGCTGCATTACCAGCCGCAGGTCGACGTCGCCAGCGGCCGCCTGGTCGGCGTCGAGGCGCTGATGCGCTGGCGCTTCAACGGCCGCCTGGTGATGCCGGGCGACTTCATCCCGCTGGCCGAGGAGTCGGGCGACATCCTCGGCATGTCCGAGTGGGCGCTGCGCGAGGCCGCCGCGCAGGCGCGCCGCTGGCAGGCCGACTTCGGCTTCGACGGCACCATCGCCGTCAACCTGCCGCCCAAGCTCTTCCTGCGCAACGAGCTGATCGACCTGATCGACCAGCTGACCTCCGACGGCGGCGGCCCGCGCCGGCTGCTGTCGCTGGAGATCACCGAGACCAGCCTGATGCGCGACGTCGTCGGCGTCGGCCCGGCGCTGCGCCGGCTGCACCAGATCGGCGTCGACGTCTCCATCGACGACTTCGGTACCGGCTATTCCAGCCTGTCGCACCTGTCCGGGCTGCACTGCGCAGAACTCAAGATCGACCGCAGCTTCGT
Organism: Rubrivivax sp. JA1055; assembly: GCF_020966565.1. Classification (NCBI taxonomy): domain Bacteria; kingdom Pseudomonadati; phylum Pseudomonadota; class Betaproteobacteria; order Burkholderiales; family Sphaerotilaceae; genus Rubrivivax; species Rubrivivax sp. JA1055. The sequence goes on from NZ_JAJKFP010000002.1 coordinate 518,551, forward strand.
CGCCAAGCTCGGCATCGAGCCCACCGCCGTGCACATCGTGCGCACGATCATCGCGCTGGCGCGGCACCTGTCGCTGCGTGTCATCGCCGAGGGCGTCGAGACCGAGCATCAGGTGGAGCTGCTCCACAGCCTGGAGTGCACCCGCATGCAGGGGTACCACATCGGCCGGCCGGTGCCGGCACCGCAGTTTGAACACTGGTTCGCGACGATGGCGCTGCCGCTGCCCGCGGCCGCCGGCGCCGGCCTCGCGGCCGCCGCGCACGATCGCTGATGAACGCGCCCACCCCGGCGCAGATCGCCAAGGGCGCGCTGCGGCGCCTGGCGATGGCCAAGCTGGAGCCGACCCCCGAACACTACGCCCGTGCCTACGCCGAGGAGGCCGGCCTGCCGCTGCCGGCCGACCCCAAGGCCCAGGGCCCGGTCTGGGCGGCGCTCGTCGAGAAGCTCGTCAAGGGTGTCGAGCGCGGCGGCCGGCAGTGGACCACGGCGCGCAAGAAGGAAAGCCTGCAGCGCGTGCTCGACGGCAGCCGCGGCGACCTGCAGCGCCTGCAGCAGCGGCTGCAGGCGCTGGTCGGCGCCTGGGACGGCGACCACCGCTACGAAGACCCCGAGGCCCCGTCGGCCGAAGGCGACACGCCGCTGGAGCTGCCGCCCACCGCGCCGGCGCCGCTGGACGAGGCCCCCGGTGCCGAGGCTGCGTTGCCCGACGCGCCCTGGCAGCCGGTCGTCGCCAGCCTGGAGACCACGGTGCGGGCCGGCCTGCCGCCGGCCGAGCCGCGGGCCGCCGAGCTCGCCGACCGCCTGGCCGCGCTGGCCGATGCCATCGCCGCCGACGGCGTGTCGCCCGAACGGGTCGCCGAGGTCGACGAGCTCTGCCAACGTGCGCGCCGGCTGTTCGCCCACCGCCACCACCTCGTCGAGCAGCTCGGCGACCTGTGCCGCGAGCTCGGCCGCGGCCTGGTCGAGGTCGCCGAGGACGACAGCTGGGCGCGCGGCCAGTGCGAAAGCCTGGAGCAGCGCCTGGCCGACGGCATCACCGCACGCGGCGTGCGCGCGGCCACCGAGCTGCTGGCCGAGACGCGGGCGCGCCAGCAGCGCGTGCGCGACGAGCGCAACGCCGCGCGCGACGCGCTCAAGGGGCTGATCCACCGCCTGCTCGGCGAGGTCGGCGCGCTCGGCGAGCACACCGGTCGCTTTCACGAGAGCGTCGGCCGCCATGCCGAGGCGGTGGCACGCGCCGAGTCGCTGGAGAGCCTGGCCGGCGTGGTGCGCGAGATCGTCGACGAAAGCCGCGCCGTGCAGCAGCTGGTCGGCGCGGCGCAGCGCCGCATGGAGGACGAACACGCCAAGGCGACCGAGCTGGAGACACGCGTGCGCGAGCTCGAGGGCGAGCTGCGGCGGCTCTCCGACGAGGTCTCGACCGACGCGCTGACCCAGGTCGCCAACCGCCGCGGCCTGGCCCAGGCCTTCGACGCCGAGCGCGCCCGTGTCGACCGCGCCGGGCCCGAGGCGGCGCCGCTGGCGATCGGCCTGATCGACATCGACAACTTCAAGAAGCTCAACGACACGCTGGGCCACGCCGCCGGCGACCTGGCGCTGAAGTCGCTGGCCGCCGCGGTGCGCGAGCGCCTGCGGCCGGTGGACCATCTGGCGCGCTTCGGCGGCGAGGAGTTCGTCGTGCTGCTGCCGGCCACCCCGCTGGCCGAGGCGCAGCAGGCGCTGACCCGGCTGCAGCGCGGCCTGACCGAGGCGCTGTTCCTGCACGAGCAGCGCGAGGTCTTCGTCACGTTCTCCGCCGGCGTCACCGCCTGGCGCCCCGGCGAGGCGCTGGAGATCGCGCTCGAACGCGCCGACGAGGCGCTGTACGAAGCCAAGCGCAGCGGGAAGAACCGCACCTGCACGGCCTGAGCGGTTACGGCTTGTTGCTTTCGGGCCCTCAACAGCGGGCCCCGGGAAGCCGACTCATCGAAGACGATGAGCTCCCCACGATCGCCCTTCGGTCTGCTGCGGACGGCCTTCGACGCCGTCTTCCGCCAGGACCTCGCGCTGCGGCGGGGCCCCGGCGGCGTGCGCGTCGTGCTCAAGCGCGCCGACGGTGGCGCCGAGCCGCCGCCGACACCCGAGGAACTGGAGCGCCGCCGCCAGCACGCCGAACTGCGGGCCGCCCGCGACGAGCTCACCGGCCTGCTCGACGAGGATCACTCCGCACGCTCGACGATGCGCCATCTGGCGGTGGTCGAGCACGCGCTCGGCCGGCTTGGCTGGCAGGCGCTGGAACGTGTGCCGCTGGACGTGCTGCAGCGTGCGCTCGAGCAGTTCGAGGAGCGTGTCAGCAACTGGTCGGCGCGTGGCCTGGCCTGCCTGCGTTCGCGCATGGCGGTGGCGGTGGCCGAGCGGCTGCGCCGCGAAGGCCCGCCCAGCGGCGAGGCCGCCGCGGCGCTGGATTCGCCGCCCGACGTCGCCCGCCAGGCGATCGACCGCGCGCGGGTGACCGCCGCCGTGGCCGAGCCCGAGGTCACCGAAGCCGGCGACGACGACGAGGCGCAGGCGCTGCTGGCCGCCTACGGCTCGCTGGTCGAGCCGCCGCCCGGCCGCTGAACGGGCGTGTGCCGGGTCTCGCCCGGCCTCAGAAGGTGATGACCTTGTCGGCCCAGAGCGTCCACTGGGCGAGTTCGGGCAGGGTGCCGATGCGCGTGCCCTCGACCAGCGGCAGCTCGGCCAGGCCGCGCGCCAGCGCGCAGGTGCGGCACAGCGCGATCGGCACCTCGCGCGCGGCCAGTTCCTGCACCAGCCCGAGCAGCCCGTTGCCGCTGCCGTCGGCCTGGTTCGGCAGGCCGAGCACGACGGCGTCGGACATCAGGAACAGGCGCAGCTCGGGTGGCGTGCCGTCGCTGCCGGCCAGCGCGTTGGCCAGCCGCAGGGCCGACAGCACGCGTTCGCTGCCGTACGGCGGCGCGTGGACGATGATGAGGATGCGCTGCATCGTGGCCTTTCGCCGCGGCGCCCGGGCGCCGCGCGGCGCCGATCATAGGCCGCTCAGGCCGAGCGCTTGAACACCGACAGCGCCGCCCCGGCGGCGATGAACAGCGAGCCGAAGACGCGGTTGAGCAGGCGCACGTGGCTCGCCGAATGCAGCGACCCCAGCACGCGCGCGGCCAGCGCGGTGTAGCCGGCCATCACGACCAGGTCGGTGAAGCCCAGCGTCAGCCCGATGACCAGGTACTGCGGCGCCAGCGGCTCGGCCAGGTGCAGGAACTGCGGCACCACGGCCAGCAGGAACACCGTGCCCTTCGGGTTCACGGCGTTGACCATCCAGCCGCGCAGCACCATCGTGCGCCGCCGCACCGCCGCCGCCTCCTCGCGCGCCGCGGCCAGCGGCCGCGCCGGCGCGCGCCACTGCTGGATGCCCAGCCACACCAGGTAGGCCACGCCGCACCACTTGACGGCCTGGAAGGCCGTCGACGACGCCGCGATCAGCGCGCCCAGGCCGACGCCGACGACCAGCAGCTGCGTCCAGATGCCGGCGACCAGCCCCACCGTCGTCCAGTAGCCGCGGCGAAAGCCGTGGTGCAGGCCCGAGGTCATCGCCGCCAGCGCACCGGCACCCGGCGACAGGCTGATCGCCCAGGAGGCGGCGAAGAAGGCGAGCCAGGTGGAGAAGTCCATGCGGCGGCGTGGTCGAGGCGGCGGGGCGCCGAGTCTAGGGCACTACAGCAGCAGCAGCGCCGCGGCGGCGACGACGGTCGGCCCCAGCGCCCCGAGCAGCAGCCCGCCGGCGCCGATGCTCTCGTCGGCGAAGCCGCGGCGCAGCAGCGCGACACCGGCCGGGTTCGGCGCGTTGGCGATCACCGTCAGCCCGCCGCCGGCCACCGCGCCGGCCACCAGCATGTACTTGGCCTCGTCGGAGATGCCGGGGATCAGCGAGCCGAGGTAGGTCAGCGCCGCGTTGTCGGTCACCGCGGTCAGCGCCAGCGCGCCGAAGAACAGCGCCAGCGGCTCCAGCGACTCGACGATCGGCCGCAGCCACCAGGCCTGCAGACCGCCCAGCACGACGAGCCCGGCGAGGAAGAAGGCGACCAGCAGCGCCTCGCGCATCAGCAGCGGGCTCTGGTGGCGCTCGTAGGCCTGGGTGAAGCCCAGGAACAGCAGGAAGACCGCGAGGAAGGCCACCGGGTGGTGGGCCAGCATCACGATCGCCGCCAGCACCGCCAGATGCACCAGCACCACCGCCACCGGCGGCCGCGGCAGCGGCGCGGCGGCCTTCGGGTCGGCGCGCAGCGAACCGCGCAGCAGCCAGGTCGCGACGCTGGCATTGAAGAGCACCGCGACGGCCGCCTTCCAGCCGAAGTTCTGCAGCATGAAGGCGCTGTCCCAGTTCCAGGCCGACGCCACCATCAGCACCGGCGGTGCGGCGTAGGAGGTCAGCGTGCCGCCGATCGACACGTTGACGAACAGCACCCCCAGCGCCAGGTACTTGGCGCGCTCGGGAACGTCGCTGCGGAAGGCCAGCGGCGCCAGCGTCAGCGCCGCGATCGTCATCGCCGCCGGCTCGGTGACCAGCGATCCGCTGAGCGGCACCACGCCCAGGCCGAGCCAGGTCACGGCCACCGCGCGTGACATCGGCAGCCGCGCCGCGGCTGCGTCGACGAGGCTCCTCACCGCGGTGAGCACCGGGCCGGAACCGGCCACGACCATGACCACGAAGACGAACAGCGGCTCGGTGTAGTTGCGCGACTCGGCGTAGCCGATCGCCGCGGTCGGGCCGACGACGAAGGCCAGCAGCAGCACCAGCACGATGGCCCAGAAGCCGAACACGACCTCGACCTCGCCGAGCAGATGGAACAGGCCGGCATGGCGCGGGAAGCGGTGCGACAGGCGCTCGAACTGGCGCGCGGTGAAGGTGTGCAGCAGTGCGACGGCGAAGACGATCGCAGCCACCGTCTCGACGGCGGGGTGGTTCATGCGGAGGAACAGATGCAGCCGCGCGGCGGCCCGACCTGCGCGAAAACCTGCCGCGGCGATCTCCGCGGCACCCGGCGCCGACTTTACCCGCTGACGCTTTGACGCCGCCGGCGCGGGGTCTTGCCGTTCGCCCGCGAGTTTCGACCGTTCACCGGCGGCGGGCTGCCGTTCGGCCGAAAGCGGGGTTCCGCGAGGCTCCGGTTTGATCTGCTCCAAATCCCACCGGCTGGGTATCAAAAGCCGTTTCCGGGGCTGCCGCTGGCGCCTGCGATTTCACCGTTCAGGGGGCCGCATGCGCCGCTGGCGTGAAAGCCCTGCGGCCCGTCCGGCGACTCCTAGGATGGCTCCCGTCAGACAAACGTTCCGACACTTCGATCGATCAACCAACCGGATGGAAATAGAAATGGACCAAGCCATCTATTTCGTCGTCATGGCTGTTTGCGTCCTCGCCCTGGCATATCGCTTCTACGGGATATTCTTCGTGCGCAAGGTGCTCGCCGCCGACGACAAGGAAATCACCCCCGCACACCAACTCGAGGACGGCAAGAATTACGTCCCGACGAAGAAGTGGGTCAACGCCGGCCAGCACTTCGCCGCCATCGCCGCCGCCGGCCCGCTCGTCGGCCCGGTGCTCGCGGCCCAGTTCGGCTACCTGCCGGGCTTTCTCTGGCTGCTCGTCGGCGCCGTCATCGGCGGCGCGGTGCACGACACGGTCGTGCTCTTCGCGTCGATGAAGCACCAGGGCAAGTCGCTCTCCGAAGTCGCCAAGGCCGAACTCGGCCCGGTGGCGGGCTGGAGCACGGGCCTGGCGATGCTGTTCATCATCACGATCACGATGGCCGGTCTGTCCATCGTGGTCGTGCATGCGCTGGAACGCAACGCCTGGGGCACCTTCGCGGTCTTCATGACGGTGCCGATCGCCATCGCGCTCGGGCTGTATGAACGCTACTTCGGTTCGTCGAAGTGGGCCACCTACGTCGGCGTCGCCGCCGTCGCCGCCTCCGTCGCCGTCGGTCCGCACCTCGCGGGCACGGCGCTCGGCGAATGGCTGACGCTGCACAAGACGACCGTCAGCTGGGCGCTGCCGATCTACGCCTTCTTCGCCACCGCGCTGCCGGTCTGGATGCTGCTCACCCCGCGTGGCTACCTGTCCAGCTTCATGAAGGTCGGCGTCTTCCTGGCGCTGGTCGTCGGCGTGATCTTCATCAACCCGACGATCCAGTTCCCGGCGGTGACCGAGTTCATCAACGGCGGTGGCCCGATCCTGAAGGGTTCGGTCTGGCCGTTCATCTCGATCACGATCGCCTGCGGTGCCATCTCCGGCTTCCACGCCTTCATCGGCTCGGGCACGACCCCGAAGCTGGTCGACAAGTGGACCGACATCCGTCCGGTGGCCTTCGGCGCGATGCTGGCCGAGTGCCTGGTCGGTGTCATGGCCCTGATCGCCGCGACCTCGCTGCATCCGGCCGACTACTTCGCGATCAACTCGACGCCTGAAGTCTTCAAGACGCTGGGCATGACGGTCGTGGACCTGCCGCACCTGAGCCAGGAAATGGGCATCGACCTCGCCGGCCGTACCGGCGGTGCCGTGACGCTGGCCGTCGGCATGACCTACATCTTCACGAAGATCTCCTGGTTCACCGAGCTCGCCGCCTACTTCTTCCAGTTCGTCATCATGTTCGAGGCGGTGTTCATCCTGACCGCCGTCGACTCGGGCACCCGCGTCTCGCGCTACCTGATCCAGGACCTGGTGGGCGACTTCTTCCCGGCGATGAAGAACCTGAACTCCGTGCCGGCCGCGATCACCGCCAGCGTCATCGCCTGCGTGCTGTGGGGCTACCTGCTGCTGTCCGGTGACATCAGCTCGGTCTGGGCGCTGTTCGGTGTCTCCAACCAGCTGATGGCCTCGATCGGCCTGATGATCGGCGCGACCATCATCCTGCGGCTGTCGGCCAAGCGTGCCTACATGCTGACCTGCCTGGTTCCGCTGGCGTACCTCTTCGTGACCGTCAACTATGCCGGTTACTGGATGATTACCAACGTATACCTGAACAGCGCGGCCAAGGGCTACAACGTCTTCAACGGTGTCATCGCCTCGATCATGCTGGTTCTCGGCATGGTCATCATGGTGGCCTCGGTGAAGCGCTGGCTGGTGCTCTGGAAGGCTCGCGGTGAATCCAAGGCGATTCCCGCCGACCTGACCACGGCACACGCCTGAAGTCCCCCCAAGACGTTTTCCACGAATAACAACAAATAACGGTCCCGGCCCACCCGGCCGGGACCTCACGAAACGCCAACCAGCAGTTTTCGTTTAAGGAATCCAAATGAATACCATGACCATCGTCAGCAGCCGCGCGAATGCCTGGGAAGGGTTCGTCGGTGGACGCTGGGAAACCGCCGTCGACGTCCGCGACTTCATCCAGAAGAACTACACCCCGTACGCCGGCACGAGCGCCTTCCTCGAAGGCCCGACGACGCGCACGCTGGCGCTGTGGAAGAAGCTCTCCGAGCTGCTCAAGCAGGAGCAGGCCAAGGGTGTGCTGGACGTGTCGACCGACCGTCCGTCGACGATCGTGGCGCACGACGCCGGCTACATCGACCAGGGTCTGGAGCTCATCGTCGGCCTGCAGACGGACGCCCCGCTCAAGCGCGCGATCATGCCCAACGGCGGTCTGCGCATGGTCCAGTCGGGCCTGAAGGCCTACGGCTTCGAGAGCGACCCGACGGTCGACGAGATCTGGACCAAGTACCGCAAGAGCCACAACCAGGGCGTCTTCGACGTCTACTCGACCGAGATCTCCAAGGCGCGCAAGTCGGCCATCCTGACCGGCCTGCCCGACGCCTACGGGCGCGGCCGCATCATCGGCGACTACCGCCGCGTGGCGCTGTACGGCGTCGACGCGCTGCGCAAGTTCAAGCAGCAGGAATACAAGGACCTGGACAGCCGCGACTTCAGCGAAGACGTGCTGCGCCTGCGCGAGGAGCTCTCCGAGCAGGGCCGCGCGCTGGAGGAGCTCAAGGTCATGGGCGCCAAGTACGGCTTCGACCTCGGCCGCCCGGCGCAGAACGCGCGTGAAGCGGTGCAGTGGACGTATCTGGCCTACCTGGCCGCGGTGAAGGAGCAGAACGGCGCCGCGATGTCGCTGGGCCGCGTCTCCAGCTTCCTGGACATCTACATCCAGCGCGACCTCGACGCCGGCCTCATCGACGAAGCCCGCGCCCAGGAGTTCATCGACGACCTCGTCGTCAAGCTGCGCATCGTGCGTTTCCTGCGCACCCCCGAATACGACCAGCTGTTCTCCGGCGACCCGACCTGGGTGACCGAGGCCATCG
>NZ_JAJKFP010000003.1:0-226212 GCF_020966565.1 Rubrivivax sp. JA1055
CGACGCCGGAGCGCGCGGTGGACGGCACGTTCCTGATGCCGGTGGAAGACGTGTTCTCGATCTCGGGCCGCGGCACCGTGGTGACGGGTCGTGTCGAACGCGGCGTGATCAAGGTCGGCGAGGAAATCGAGATCGTCGGCATCCGTCCGACCGTCAAGACGACCTGCACGGGCGTGGAAATGTTCCGCAAGCTGCTGGACCAAGGCCAGGCTGGTGACAACGTCGGCATCCTGCTGCGTGGCACGAAGCGTGAAGAAGTCGAGCGCGGCCAGGTGCTGTGCAAGCCGGGTTCGGTGAAGCCGCACACGCACTTCACGGCCGAGATCTACGTTCTGAGCAAGGAAGAAGGCGGCCGTCACACGCCGTTCTTCAACAACTACCGCCCGCAGTTCTACTTCCGCACGACGGACGTGACGGGCGCGGTGGAGCTGCCGAAGGACAAGGAAATGGTGATGCCGGGCGACAACGTGTCGATCACGGTGAAGCTGATCGCCCCGATCGCGATGGAAGAAGGCCTGCGCTTCGCCATCCGTGAAGGTGGTCGCACCGTCGGCGCCGGCGTCGTCGCGAAGATCATCGAATAAGCGTGGACCCCCGGCCTGCTGCGCACGCTACGGCGCGCGCGTAGGCCGCCCCCGAGGGGGCTTCGGGGCATTCCCGGGAGACCCGTGAACGTCCCGCTCTCCGGCCACCATTTGCGCGCCCGTCGCCCTAGCGGCGGCGGGAGTGCTGTGCAAAGAGGAACACCATGTCCACGAAGCAAAAGATCCGCATCCGCCTGAAGGCCTTCGATTACAAGCTGATCGACCAGTCGGCCCTCGAGATCGTCGACACCGCCAAGCGCACCGGCGCCATCGTCAAGGGCCCGGTGCCCCTGCCGACGCGTCTGCAGCGTTTCGACATCCTGCGTTCGCCGCACGTCAACAAGACCAGCCGCGACCAGTTCGAGATCCGCACCCACCAGCGCCTGATGGACATCGTCGACCCGACCGACAAGACGGTCGACGCGCTGATGAAGCTCGACCTGCCCGCCGGCGTCGACGTCGAAATCAAGCTGCAGTAAACCGGGCTGGCGCAGCGGCTTCGGCTGCTGCTACAATCATCGGCTTTCCCCGACTCCGGCCTCGATGGGCCGGGCTCGGGGATTTCGTCCGCGTGGGTTTCGTGGGTGTTTCCACGGGCCCGTCAGGACATCACCCCGGCCAATCGTTGTCGGGATCGTGAACAAAGGCGTCCTTCCGCCAAGTCGGGCGCTGGAGAAATGACCATGAGCATGAGCGAACAGCTCGGCTTGCTGGGCCGCAAGGTGGGCATGATGCGCATCTTCACGGACGATGGCGACGCCATCCCCGTGACGGTGCTCGACGTGTCCAACAACCGCGTCACGCAAGTCAAGACGGTGGCCACCGACGGCTACAGCGCGCTGCAAGTCGCGTTCGGCGCCCGCAAGGCGAGCCGCGTCAACAAGCCCGAAGCGGGTCACCTGGCCAAGGCCGGTGTCGAAGCGGGCGAAGTCCTGAAGGAATTCCGCGTCACCGCCGAGATCGCCGGGCAGTACCAGCCGGGCGCCGTCGTGCCGGTGAGCCTGTTTGCCGCGGGCCAGCTCGTCGACGTGCAAGGCACCTCGATCGGCAAGGGCTACGCCGGCACCATCAAGCGCCACAACTTCGGCTCGCAGCGCGCGTCGCACGGCAACAGCCGTTCGCACAACGTGCCGGGCTCGATCTCGATGGCCCAGGACCCGGGTCGCGTGTTCCCGGGCAAGAAGATGACCGGCCACATGGGCGACGAGACCGTCACCACCCAGAACCTGGACATCGTCCGTGTCGACGAAGCGCGTTCGCTGCTGCTCGTCCGCGGTGCGGTTCCGGGTGCCAAGAACGGCCACGTCGTCGTGCGTCCCGCCGTCAAGGTCAAGCTGAAGAAGGGGGCCCAGTGATGCAACTCGAGCTCCTGAACGAACAGGGCCAGGCCACGGCCAAGGTCGACGCGCCGGACACCGTGTTCGCGCGTGACTACAACGAAGCGCTCGTGCACCAGGTCGTCGTTGCCTACCAGGCCAACGCGCGCCAGGGCACCCGCGCCCAGCTCGACCGCGGCGAGGTCAAGCACTCGACGAAGAAGCCGTTCCGCCAGAAGGGCACCGGCCGCGCTCGCGCCGGCATGACCTCCTCGCCGCTGTGGCGTGGGGGTGGTCGCATCTTCCCGAACCGCCCGGACGAGAACTTCTCGCACAAGGTCAACAAGAAGATGTACCGCGCCGGCATGGCGTCCATCCTCTCGCAGCTGGCCCGTGACGGCCGTCTGGCGGTGGTGGATTCGCTGACCGTCGACGCGCCCAAGACCAAGCTGCTGGCCCAGAAGCTCAAGGCCATGGGCCTGGAGTCGGTGATGGTGATCGCCGACCAGATCGACGACAACCTCGCGCTGGCCTCGCGCAACCTGGCCAACGTGCTCGTCGTCGAGCCGCGCTACGCCGATCCGCTGTCGCTGGTCTTCTACAAGAAGGTCCTGGTGACCAAGGGCGCGATCGAGCAGCTCAAGGAGATGTTCGCATGAGCGCCCCGCAAAAGTTCGACGAAGGCCGCCTGGCCAAGGTGCTGGTCGCTCCGATCATCTCCGAGAAGGCCACCAGCGTCGCCGAGAAGCACAACCAGGTCCTGTTCAAGGTCCTGCGTGACGCCACCAAGCCCGAGATCAAGGCTGCGGTGGAGCTGATGTTCAAGGTCGAGGTGGCTTCGGTCACGACGACCGTGCAGAAGGGCAAGGTCAAGCGCTTCGGCCGCACGATCGGCCGCCGCGATCACGTCAAGAAGGCGTACGTGGCGCTGAAGCCGGGTCAGGAGCTCAACTTCTCCGGGGAGGCCGCGTAATGGCTGTCATCAAGGTCAAGCCGACGTCGCCCGGCCGCCGTGCCGTGACGAAGGTGGTGCACAAGCACCTGCACAAGGGCGCCCCGGAAGCTTCGCTGCTCGAGCCGCAGAAGCAGAAGGCCGGCCGCAACAACAACGGCCACATCACGATGCGGCACAAGGGTGGTGGCCACAAGCACCACTACCGCGTCGTCGACTTCGTGCGCAACAAGGACGGCATCCCGGCGAAGGTCGAACGCATCGAGTACGACCCGAACCGCACCGCCCACATCGCGCTGCTGTGCTACGCCGACGGCGAGCGCCGCTACATCATCGCCCCGCGCGGTGTCGAAGCCGGTGCCACGCTGCTGTCGGGCGCGGAAGCCCCGATCAAGGCCGGCAACACGCTGCCGATCCGCAACATCCCCGTGGGTTCGACGATCCACTGCGTGGAGATGCTGCCGGGCAAGGGCGCGCAGATCGCGCGTTCGGCCGGCGCCAGCGTCACGCTGATGGCGCGCGAAGGCACCTACGCGCAGGTTCGCCTGCGCTCGGGTGAAGTGCGCAAGATCCACATCGACTGCCGCGCCACGATCGGCGAGGTCAGCAACGAAGAGCACAGCCTGCGCCAGTACGGCAAGGCCGGTGCGATCCGCTGGAAGGGCATCCGTCCGACCGTCCGCGGCGTTGCGATGAACCCGGTCGACCACCCGCACGGTGGCGGCGAAGGCCGCACCGGCGAAGGCAAGCCGCAGGTGTCGCCGTGGAACACGCTGACCAAGGGCTACCGTACGCGCAGCAACAAGCGCACGCAGACGATGATCGTCTCGCGCCGCAAGAAGTGAGGCCGTAGAACATGGCACGTTCACTCAAGAAGGGTCCCTTCGTGGACCACCACCTGATGGCCAAGGTCGAGAAGGCCTCCGCCAACAAGGACAAGAAGCCGATCAAGACCTGGTCGCGCCGTTCGACGATCCTGCCCGAGTTCATCGGCCTGACCGTCGCCGTGCACAACGGCAAGCAGCACGTTCCCGTGTACGTGACCGACCAGATGGTCGGTCACAAGCTCGGCGAATTCGCGCTGACCCGTCTGTTCAAGGGTCACCCGGCCGACAAGAAGGCCAAGCGCTAAGGGGACGAAGAGCATGGAAACCAAGGCAATCGTCCGCGGTGTGCGCCTCTCGGCCGACAAGGGTCGGCTGGTGGCGGACATGATCCGCGGCAAGAAGGTCGACCAGGCGATCAACATCCTCACGTTCACGCCGAAGAAGGCGGCCGTCATCATCAAGAAGGCGGTCGAATCGGCGGTGGCCAACGCGGAGCACAACGACGGTGCGGACATCGACGAGCTGAAGATCAAGTCGATCTACGTCGAGCAAGGCGCCACGCTGAAGCGTTTCTCGGCCCGTGCGAAGGGTCGCGGCAACCGCATCAGCAAGCCGACCTGCCACATCTTCGTGACCGTCGGCAACTGAGGAGCTGGAAAAGACATGGGACAAAAAATCCATCCGACCGGCTTCCGGCTGAGCGTCACGCGGGCCTGGGGCTCGCGCTGGTTCGCCTCGAACCGCAACTTCGCCGGCATGCTGGCCGAAGACCTGCAGGTTCGTGACTACCTGAAGACCAAGCTGAAGAACGCGGCGGTCTCGCGCATCCTGATCGAGCGTCCGGCCAAGAACGCCCGCATCACGATCTTCTCGGCTCGTCCGGGCGTCGTGATCGGCAAGAAGGGCGAGGACATCGAGAACCTGAAGGCCGAGCTGACCAAGCGCCTCGGCGTTCCGGTCGCGGTCAACATCGAGGAAGTGCGCAAGCCCGAAGTCGATGCCCAGCTGATCGCTGACTCGATCACCCAGCAGCTCGAGAAGCGCATCATGTTCCGCCGTGCGATGAAGCGCGCGATGCAGAACGCGATGCGCCTGGGCGCGCAGGGCATCAAGATCATGTCCGCCGGTCGTCTGAACGGCATCGAGATCGCGCGTACCGAGTGGTATCGCGAAGGTCGCGTGCCGCTGCACACCCTCAAGGCCGACATCGACTACGGCTTCTCCGAAGCCAAGACCACCTACGGCGTCATCGGCGTCAAGGTGTGGGTCTACCGCGGTGACCGCCTGGCCAACGGCGAAGCGCCGCAGCTGGCGAAGACCGAAGGTGACGACGAGCGCCGTCCGCGCCGTGGTCCGCGTCCGGGCGGTGACCGTCCGGGTGCCGGCCGCGGCCGTCCGGGTGGCGATCGTGGCCCGCGTGCCGACGGTGCTCCGTCGGCGGCCCCTGCCGGCGACGGCAAGGGTGGTCCGGCCGTCAAGCGCGTGCGTCGCGCCGGCGCTCCGGCTGCCGGCGGCGAGACCAAAGGAGAATAACGATGCTGCAACCTGCACGTCGCAAGTTCCGTAAGGAACACAAGGGCCGCAACACCGGCATCGCCACGCGGGGCAACAACGTCTCGTTCGGCGAGTTCGGTCTGAAGGCCACCGAGCGCGGCCGCATCACCGCGCGCCAGATCGAGGCGGCTCGCCGCGCGATCTCGCGTCACATCAAGCGGGGCGGTCGCATCTTCATCCGCATCTTCCCGGACAAGCCGATTTCGCAGAAGCCGGCGGAGGTCCGGATGGGTAACGGCAAGGGCAACCCCGAGTTCTACGTCGCCGAGATCCAGCCGGGCAAGGTGCTGTACGAGATCAACGGCGTTCCGGAACAGCTCGCTCGCGAGGCGTTCACGCTGGCGGCGGCCAAGCTGCCGCTGCGCTGCACGTTCGTCGCCCGCCAGGTCGGCCTGTAACGCCAAAGGAAGCAACATGAAGGCATCCGAACTGCGTTCCAAGGACGTCGCGGCGCTGGAGAAGGAAGTCTCCGATCTGCTGAAGGCCCATTTCGGCCTGCGCATGCAGAAGGCGACCCAGCAGCTGACCAACAACTCGCAGCTGGGCAAGACCCGCCGCGACATCGCCCGCGCCAAGACCATCCTGGCCGAGAAGAAGAGGGCCGCGAAATGAGCGAAACCCAGACCACCGCTCCGGTGAAGAACACCCGGACGCTGATCGGCCGTGTCGTCAGCGACAAGCGCGCCAAGACCGTCACGGTCCTGGTCGAGCGTCGCGCGGCGCACGAGCTCTACGGCAAGATCGTGGCGCGCTCGCGCAAGTACCACGCCCACGACGAGAACGGCGAGTACAAGATGGGTGACCTGGTCGAAATCGCCGAAGGGCGTCCGATCAGCAAGACCAAGAGCTGGGTCGTGACCCGCCTGATCGAGAAGGCGAAGCTGGTCTAAGACCCGCACGCCTGCTCGCGAACGGCCGCCGCCGGATACTCCGGCGCCGGCCGTTTTTCATTGCGCCGGCCAGAACATCAGGAGTGCGCATGCTGAAGATCGGTGACCCCCTGCCCGCCGGGCAGCTCCACGAATACGTCGATGTCGCGACCGAGGGCTGCGCGCTCGGGCCGAACGCCGTCGATGTCCGCGCGGCTGCGGCAGGCAGGACGATCGTCGTCTTCGGTCTGCCGGGCGCCTTCACGCCGACGTGCTCCGAACGGCACGTGCCGGGTTACGTCGAGAAGGCGGCCGAGCTGCGTGCCGCCGGCGTCGACGAGGTCTGGTGCGTGTCGGTCAACGACGCCTTCGTCATGGGCGCCTGGGGGCGCCAGCTCGGCGCCCGTGGCGCGGTGCGCATGATGGGCGATGGCAATGGCGACTTCGCGCGTGCTGCCGGCCTGACGCTGGATCTCACGGCGCGCGGCATGGGGCTGCGCTCGGCGCGTTACGCGATGCTCGTCGTCGACGGCATCGTGCGCTCGCTCGACGTCGAGGCGCCGGGCAAGTTCGAGGCGAGTTCCGCCGAGGCGATGCTGCAGCGCCTGCGGTCCTGCTGATTCTGCAAACGAGCGTTTGACACGCCGGCCGGAAGGCTGGCATAATCCGTGGCTTCGCCGAAATGGCGGCTTCTGTCATGAGCACCCAAGCGGTGCGGGTGGCAAAAAGCCTCCGGCTCGGATCAGCCCAGATCTACCCAGACACGGGCCCAAGACTGACCGGCAAGACTCGAGCAATCGGGTGGCGCGGGGAGAAGTTGGGGTACGAACAATGATCCAAATGCAATCGCGGCTCGACGTGGCCGACAACACGGGTGCCAAGTCCGTCATGTGCATCAAGGTGCTCGGCGGCTCCAAGCGGCGCTATGCCGGCATCGGCGACGTCATCAAGGTCAGCATCAAGGAAGCCGCCCCCCGTGGTCGCGTGAAGAAGGGCGAGGTCTATTCGGCCGTCGTCGTTCGCACCGCCAAGGGTGTGCGTCGCCAGGACGGCTCGCTGATCAAGTTCGACGGCAACGCCGCCGTGCTGCTCAACGCCAAGCTCGAGCCGATCGGCACCCGCATCTTCGGCCCGGTCACGCGCGAACTGCGCAGCGAGCGCTTCATGAAGATCGTGTCGCTGGCGCCGGAAGTTCTCTGACGCGACCGACAGATTCGAGGTTCGACACTCATGAACAAGATTCGTAAAGGCGACCAGGTCATCGTGCTGACCGGCCGTGACAAGGGCAAGCGCGGCACCGTGACGCAGCGCGTCGATGACGATCACGTCATCGTCGACGGCGTGAACATGGTCAAGAAGCATGTGAAGCCGAACCCGATGAAGGGCACGACCGGCGGCGTCATCGACAAGGCGATGCCGATCCACCAGTCCAACATCGCCATCTACAACGCCGCCACCGGCAAGGCCGACCGCGTCGGCATCAAGATCGATGGCGACAAGAAGACCCGCGTCTTCAAGTCCAGCGGCGAAGAGATCAAGGCGTAAGCACCATGGCAAAGACTCAAGCTTCCGCGACGTCGCGTCTGCAGGCTCTGTACCGCGAGCAGATCGTCCCCGAGCTGATGGCCAAGTTCGGCTACACCTCGGTGATGCAGGTTCCGCGCCTCGAGAAGATCACGCTGAACATGGGCGTGAGCGAGGCCGTGGCCGACAAGAAGGTGATGGATCACGCCGTCGGCGACCTCACCAAGATCGCCGGCCAGAAGCCCGTCGTCACCAAGAGCCGCAAGGCCATCGCGGGCTTCAAGATCCGCGAGAACGTGCCCATCGGCTGCATGGTCACGCTGCGTGGCGTGCGCATGTATGAATTCCTCGACCGCTTCGTCACCGTGGCGCTGCCGCGCGTGCGCGACTTCCGTGGTATCTCCGGTCGCGCGTTCGACGGCCGTGGCAACTACAACATCGGCGTCAAGGAACAGATCATCTTCCCCGAGATCGAGTACGACAAGATCGACGCGATCCGCGGGCTGAACATCAGCATCACGACCAGCGCGAAGAGCGACGACGAGTGCAAGGCGCTGCTCGCCGCGTTCAAGTTCCCGTTCAAGAACTGAAGGCAAGCCATGGCCAAACTGTCCCTCAAGCAGCGCGAAGAAAAGCGCGAGAAGCTGGTCGCCAAGTACGCCAAGAAGTACGCCGAGCTGAAGGCCATCATCGACGACGCGCAGCGTTCGGAAGAAGAGCGCTACGCCGCCCGTCTTGAACTGCAGAAGCTGCCCCGCAACGCCAACCCGACCCGTCTGCGCAACCGCTGCGCCCTGACCGGTCGTCCGCGCGGCACGTTCCGCATGTTCGGCCTGGGCCGCAACAAGATCCGCGAGCTCGCCTTCAAGGGCGACATCCCCGGCATGGTCAAGGCCAGCTGGTGATTCGGGTAGCCGCGAAGGAGATTTTTTATGAGCATGAGTGATCCCATCGCCGACATGCTGACCCGCATTCGCAACGCCCAGAGCGTTGAGAAGGCCGCGGTCACGATGCCGTCGTCGAAGCTCAAGGTCGCGATCGCGCAAGTCCTGAAGGACGAGGGCTACATCGACGGTTTCGTCGTGAAGGCCAATGCGGGCAAGAGCGAACTCGAGATCTCGCTGAAGTACTACGCCGGTCGTCCGGTGATCGAGCGCATCGAGCGCGTCAGCCGTCCCGGCCTGCGCATCTACAAGGGCCGCGACGAGATTCCGCAGGTCATGAACGGCCTGGGCGTGGCGATCGTCACGACCCCCAAGGGCGTGATGACCGATCGCAAGGCTCGCCAGACCGGTGTCGGTGGCGAAGTCCTGTGCTACGTGGCCTAAACAAAGGACGAACGACATGTCCCGCGTAGGAAAGATGCCGGTCGCCGTCCCGCAAGGCGTGGACGTCGCGATCTCGGCCGACAAGATCACCGTCAAGGGCGCCAACGGCACGCTCGTGCGCGACCTGACCCCGCTCGTGACGATCAAGAACGAAGCCGGCAAGCTGAGCTTCGTGCCCGCCAACGACACGGCCGCGGCCGATGCGATGAGCGGCACGATGCGTGCGCTGGTGGCCAACATGGTCAACGGCGTCGCCAAGAGCTTCGAAAAGAAGCTGACGCTCGTCGGCGTGGGCTTCCGTGCCCAGGCCCAGGGCCAGAAGCTGAACCTGCAGATCGGTTTCTCGCATCCGGTGGTGAAGGAGATGCCCGAGGGCGTCAAGGTCGCCACCCCGACCCAGACCGAAATCGTCATCTCGGGCGCCGACCGCCAACGCGTCGGTCAGATCGCCTCCGAGGTTCGCGCCTTCCGTCCGCCCGAGCCGTACAAGGGCAAGGGCATCCGCTATGCGGACGAGCGCGTGATCCTCAAGGAAACGAAGAAGAAGTAAGGAGCGCACCATGATGACGAAGAAGGAACAGCGCCTGCGTCGTTCGCGCCAGACCCGGCTGCGTATTGCCCAGCAGGGCGTCGCTCGCCTGAGCGTCTTCCGCTCCAACCTGCACATCTACGCCAACGTCTTCTCGGAAGACGGCAGCAAGGTTCTCGCTTCCGCCTCGACCGCCGAGAAGGAAGTGCGTGAGCAGATCGGTGCCGGCAAGGGTGGCAACACCGACGCGGCAGCCCTGATCGGCAAGCGCATCGCCGAGAAGGCCAAGGCCGCCGGCATCGAGAAGGTCGCGTTCGACCGCGCGGGCTTCGCCTACCACGGCCGCGTCAAGGCGCTGGCCGAGGCGGCTCGCGAAGCCGGCCTGCAGTTCTGACGGGCGCAAAGGAAGACTCGAAATGGCAAAGTTCACTCCCCGCCAGCAGGCCGAAGGCAACGACGACGGCCTGAAGGAAAAGATGATCGCGGTCAACCGCGTCACGAAGGTCGTCAAGGGTGGCCGCACGCTGAGCTTCGCTGCGCTGACCGTCGTCGGCGACGGCGACGGCCGCATCGGCATGGGCAAGGGCAAGGCCAAGGAAGTGCCGGTTGCGGTGCAGAAGGCCATGGAATCGGCCCGCCGCAACATGGTCAAGGTCGCGCTGAAGAACGGCACGATCCATCACAAGGTCGAAGGCGAACACGGTGCAGCCAAGGTCCTGATGGCCCCGGCCAAGCAGGGTGACGGCATCATCGCCGGCGGCCCGATGCGCGCCGTCTTCGAAGTGATGGGCGTGACGGACATCGTCGCCAAGAGCCACGGCTCGACCAACCCGTACAACATGGTGCGCGCGACGCTGAACGCGCTGAAGCGCTCCACCACGCCGGCCGAAGTGGCCGCCAAGCGTGGCAAGTCGGTCGAAGACCTCTTCAACTGACCCCGCGCCGGAGAAGCCTCATGTCCGACAAGAAGACCCTCACGGTCAAGCTCGTCCGCAGCATCGCCGGTACGCGCGAATCGCATCGCGCCACCGTGCGTGGTCTGGGCCTGCGCAAGCTGAACAGCCAAAGCGTCCTGGAAGACACGCCTGCCGTGCGCGGCATGATCAACAAGGTCTCGTACTTGGTGAAGGTGCTGTAATGCAGATCAACAACCTCAAGCCCGCCGAGGGCAGCAAGAAGGCGCGCCGTCGCGTCGGCCGCGGCATCGGCTCGGGTCTGGGCAAGACCGCCGGTCGTGGTCACAAGGGCCAGAAGTCTCGTGCCGGTGGCTTCCACAAGGTCGGCTTCGAAGGCGGCCAGATGCCGCTGCAACGCCGCCTGCCCAAGCGCGGCTTCAAGTCGCAGCAACTGAAGTACAACGGCGAAGTCACGCTGGCCGAACTTGAGACGCTGGGCGTCGACGAGGTCGATCTGCTCGTGCTCAAGGCGGCTGGCCTGGTGCGCCAGATCGTCAAGCAGGTCAAGGTCGTCAAGAGCGGCGAGATCACCCGGAAGGTGACGCTCAAGGGCATCGGCGCGACCGCCGGCGCCAAGGCCGCGATCGAGGCCGTCGGCGGCACGTTCGCCTAAAGGGACTCGCAGCCCGTGGCAACCTC
Organism: Rubrivivax sp. JA1055; assembly: GCF_020966565.1. NCBI lineage: Bacteria > Pseudomonadati > Pseudomonadota > Betaproteobacteria > Burkholderiales > Sphaerotilaceae > Rubrivivax > Rubrivivax sp. JA1055. Next base: position 11,079 of record NZ_JAJKFP010000003.1, read on the forward strand.
CGCGAACCAGCTGGCCAAGAGCGGGAAATTCGGCGACCTCCGTCGCCGGATCGTCTTCCTGCTGCTGGCCTTGGTGGTCTACCGCATCGGTGCGCACATTCCCGTGCCCGGCATCGACCCGAACCAGCTGCAGCAGCTGTTTCAGGGTCAGGGCGGCGGCATCCTGAACCTGTTCAACATGTTCAGCGGCGGCGCCCTGTCGCGCTTCACCGTCTTCGCGCTGGGCATCATGCCCTACATCTCGGCGTCGATCATCATGCAACTGATGACCTACGTCGTGCCCTCGCTTGAGGCGCTGAAGAAGGAAGGCGAGGCGGGTCGCCGCAAGATCACGCAGTACACGCGCTACGGCACGCTGTTCCTGGCGATCTTCCAGAGCCTGGGCATCGCCCTGGCGCTCGAGGGTTCGCAAGGTCTGGTGCTCTCGCCGGGCTTCGGCTTCCGCATGACGGCGGTGGTCAGCCTGGTGGCCGGCACGATGTTCCTGATGTGGCTGGGCGAGCAGATCACGGAACGCGGTCTGGGCAACGGCATCTCGATCCTGATCTTCGCCGGCATCGTCGCCGGGCTGCCGAGCGCCATCGGCGGGCTCTTCGAGCTGGTTCGCACCGGCGCGATGAGCATCATCGCCAGCCTGTTCATCTGCGCGGTCGTCGTCGCCGTCACCTTCGTCGTGGTGTTCGTCGAGCGGGGTCAGCGCAAGATCCTGGTGAACTACGCCAAGCGCCAGGTCGGGAACAAGGTGTACGGCGGCCAGTCGTCGCACCTGCCGCTGAAGCTGAACATGTCGGGCGTGATCCCGCCGATCTTCGCGTCGTCGATCATCCTGCTGCCCGCGACCATCGTCGGCTGGTTCGCCACCGGGGAAGGTCTGCGCTGGCTGAAGGACATCTCGGCGGCTCTGTCGCCCGGGCAGCCGATCTACGTGATGCTCTATGCGGGCATGATCGTGTTCTTCTGCTTCTTCTACACGGCGCTCGTGTTCAACAGCCGCGAGACCGCCGACAACCTGAAGAAGAGTGGCGCGTTCATCCCGGGCATCCGTCCGGGTGACCAGACCGCGAAGTACATCGATCGCATCCTGTCGCGTCTGACGCTGGCCGGCGCGGTGTACATCACGGCGGTGTGCCTGCTGCCCGAGTTCCTGGTTCTGAAGTACAACGTCCCGTTCTACTTCGGGGGCACCTCGCTGCTGATCATCGTGGTCGTGACGATGGATTTCTGGGCTCAGGTCCAGTCCTACGTGATGAGCCAGCAGTATGAGAGCCTGCTCAAGAAGGCGAACTTCAAGGCGGGCTGATGCGAGATGGCGAAGGACGACGTCATTCAGATGCAGGGGGAGATTCTTGAGAACCTCCCCAACGCCACCTTCCGAGTGAAGCTGGAGAACGGGCACGTTGTGCTCGGCCACATCTCCGGAAAGATGCGGATGCACTACATCCGAATCCTTCCGGGTGACAAGGTGACGGTCGAACTCACCCCCTACGATTTGAGTCGCGCGCGGATCGTTTTCCGCGCCAAGTGAGGTCAAGGAGAAGACCATGAAAGTCGCAGCTTCGGTCAAGAAGATGTGCCGCAACTGCAAGATCATCCGACGCAAGGGCGTCGTGCGCGTGATCTGCACCGACCCGCGCCACAAGCAGCGTCAAGGCTGATAGTCAGAGGAAGAACATGGCACGTATCGCCGGCATCAACATCCCGCCGCACAAGCACGCGGAAATCGGCCTGACCTCGATCTACGGCATCGGCCGTACGACGGCGCAGAAGATCTGCGACTCGGTGGGCATTCCCTACTCGAAGAAGGTCAAGGACCTGAACGATTCCGAGCTGGAGAAGATCCGCGAGGAAATCGGCCGTCTGACCATCGAAGGCGACCTGCGCCGCGAGCTGTCCATCAACATCAAGCGTCTGATGGACCTCGGTTGCTACCGTGGCTTCCGTCACCGCCGCGGCCTGCCGGTGCGCGGCCAGCGCACCCGCACCAATGCCCGCACCCGCAAGGGTCCGCGCAAGGGTGCCGCCGCGCTGAAGAAGTAAGCCGCCGCCACGCACGAGGAAGATCTACATGGCCAAGTCCCCCGTCAACAACGCCGCGCGTCGCGTCAGCAAGAAGATCCGCAAGAACATTGCGGACGGCATTGCCCACGTCCACGCGTCGTTCAACAACACCATCATCACGATCACGGACCGCCAAGGCGGTTCGCTGGCGTGGGCCTCCAGCGGTGGCCAGGGCTTCAAGGGCTCGCGCAAGAGCACGCCGTTCGCTGCCCAGGTCGCCGCCGAGAACGCCGGCCGTGCCGCGCAGGAACAGGGCATCAAGAACCTGGACGTGCGCATCAAGGGCCCGGGCCCGGGTCGCGAGTCCAGCGTTCGTGCGCTGGCGTCGCTGGGCATCCGCATCACGTCGATCAGCGACGTGACGCCGGTCCCGCACAACGGCTGCCGTCCCCAGAAGCGCCGTCGCATCTGATGCGTCGCCGGCAGGCTCGTCCTGCCGGTGCTAGAATTCGCGGTTTCTCTCACGCCGGCGGCACTGACTGTGCACGCCGGCTGTTTTCCTCAAGGTTCCGGCCTTGAACCCCAAGCCCACCGTCCGCGCCCCGAGCACGAAGCGATTCGTCTGCGCAGGACTCGCGCGGGTCTCCGCCTGACGGCGGAGTCTGCCGCGTCAGCAACAACCAAGGATATCCAGTGGCACGTTACCTCGGCCCGAAGGCCAAGCTCTCCCGCCGTGAAGGCACCGACCTGTTCCTGAAGAGCGCCCGCCGCTCGATCGGCGACAAGGCCAAGTTCGACAGCAAGCCGGGTCAGCACGGCCGCACCAGCGGCTCGCGTACCTCCGACTACGGTGTTCAGCTGCGCGAGAAGCAGAAGGTCAAGCGCATGTACGGCGTGCTGGAGCGCCAGTTCCGCCGCTACTTCGCCGAAGCCGAGCGCCGCAAGGGCAACACCGGCTCGAACCTGCTCGCGCTGCTCGAGTCGCGCCTGGACAACGTCGTCTACCGCATGGGCTTCGGCTCGACCCGCGCCGAGTCGCGCCAGCTCGTGTCGCACAAGGCGATCACGGTCAATGGCCAGGTCGTCAACATCCCGTCGTACATGGTCAAGGCCGGCGACGTCGTCGCCGTGCGCGAGAAGGCCAAGAACCAGCTGCGCGTCCAGGACGCCCTGAAGCTGGCGCAGACCATCGGCCAGTGCGAGTGGGTGCAGGTCGACGCCACCAAGATGGAAGGCGTGTTCAAGAAGGTCCCGGATCGTGACCAGTTCGGCGCCGAGATCAAGGAAGCGCTGATCGTCGAACTCTACAGCCGCTGATCGGTCGCGGCCGGCGCGTGCCGGCCGCCGCCTCTGCGGTTGTCCCCATCTGGCGTTTCGCCTGCCGGGCGCGAAGCGGCCCCTACACAAAGCCCGGCGGTCCATCAGCCTTATCGGTGTAACGAGCCGAGGGTATTGACAGGAAACCACACACTCCATGCAAACCACTCTTCTGAAGCCCAAGGCCATTCACGTCGAGCCGCTCGGCGGCTACCGCGCCAAGGCGGTGCTCGAACCGTTCGAGCGCGGCTACGGCCACACGCTGGGCAACGCGCTGCGCCGCGTGCTGCTGTCGTCGATGGTGGGCTACGCGCCGACGGAGGTCACGATCGCCGGCGTGCTGCACGAGTACTCCGCGATCGACGGCGTGCAGGAAGACGTCGTCCACATCATGCTCAACCTGAAGGGCGTGGTGTTCCGTCTGCACAACCGCGACGAGGTCACGCTGGTGCTGCGCAAGGAAGGTGAGGGCGCGGTCACCGCGGCCGACATCCAGACGCCGCACGACGTCGAGATCATCAACCCCGATCACGTGATCGCGCACCTGTCGCAAGGCGGCAAGCTCGACATGCAGATCAAGGTCGAGAAGGGCCGCGGCTACGTGCCGGGCAACCTGCGCCGCTACGGCGACGAGGCGACCAAGGCCATCGGCCGCATCGTCCTCGATGCGTCGTTCTCGCCGGTCAAGCGCGTCAGCTACGCGGTCGAGAACGCCCGCGTCGAACAGCGCACCGACCTCGACAAGCTGGTCATGGAGATCGAGACCAACGGCGCCATCACGCCGGAAGAAGCGATCCGCCAGTCGGCCAAGATCCTCGTCGAACAGCTCGCCGTGTTCGCGCAGCTCGAAGGCCAGGTCAGCGACATCTTCGAGCCGCAGCCGCAGCGCACGCCGAACTTCGACCCGATCCTGCTGCGTCCGGTCGACGAGCTCGAACTGACGGTGCGTTCGGCCAACTGCCTGAAGGCCGAGAACATCTACTACATCGGCGACCTGATCCAGCGCACCGAGACCGAGCTGCTGAAGACCCCGAACCTGGGTCGCAAGTCGCTCAACGAAATCAAGGAAGTGCTGGCCTCGCGCGGCCTGACCCTGGGTGCGCGCCTGGAAAACTGGCCGCCGCAAGGTCTCGACAAGCGTTGAGATCGCGGGCCGCTCGCGGCCCCGCTGCAAGAAACCGCTGCGGCTCCCGGCGACGGGAGCCGCGGTGTCGATAGGGGCCCCGCGGCCCCGGTCCAGCCTCGGTACCTGACACGGCCGGGGTGTCATAACCAAAGAAGGAACGCGCCATGCGCCACCGCCACGGACTTCGCAAACTGAACCGCACCAGCAGCCATCGCCTCGCGATGCTGCGCAACATGGCCAACTCGCTGATCCGCCACGAGGCGATCAAGACGACCGTGCCGAAGGCCAAGGAACTGCGCGCCGTCGTCGAGCCGCTGATCACGCTGGGCAAGACCCCGACGCTGGCCAACCGCCGCCTGGCGTTCGACCGCACCCGCGACCGCGAAGTGGTCACCAAGCTGTTCAACGAACTCGGCCCGCGCTACGCCACCCGGCCGGGCGGCTACACCCGCATCCTGAAGATGGGCTTCCGCGTCGGCGACAACGCGCCGATGGCCTTCGTCGAACTGGTCGATCGTCCGGAACCGGCCGAAGAGACCACCGAAGCGGCCGAATAAGCCGATTCAGCCGAACAGACGGCCGTCGATTTCGACGGCCGTTTTGCTTTTCGGGGCGCCGCGCGATGCGGTGTCTGCCGGCTCCCCGCCGGCATGCGGTCTGCGGCCTCGCGGCCGCAGACCTGGCGCTTTCACCGATCTCCGTTCCGAGCCGTCAAAGCCGCGAGTCCGGCAGCGGGCTGATCTGCGCCAATCGATGAGAATGCGTCGCATCTAGACTTCGGGTGTGATCAAGCGAACCGACGCCCTGGTGCTGACCGGTGTAACCGCAACAACGCCGTGGAGCACGGTTCGCCGATGGCTCGCGACGAGGCTGCGCCTGTCTTCGGCGGAAGCGGCCTTCGTGTCTGGAGCGATCCTCCTCGCGGCCCTGCTGATCCTGCTCGCCTTCCTGCCGGCGCCGCATGACGATGCGCGGCTGTTCTCGGACGGGTGGGGCGCCGAGAGTTTTGTCGAAGGGGAGGCCTGCTCGCCTGGCGACGTCGCCGTGCCCCAGCTGATGCCCCGGCCGCCAGTGAAGGCGACCGCCGTGGACCGGACCAGCCTGGCGCTGCGCTACCTCACCTGGGGATTGCTGCTGCCGCTGCTGGCGGCGACGGCGCTGTCGTCGCGGCGCGTGTGGGTGTGCAGGCCGGACCTCGTCATCGTGTTGCTGTACGGCCTGGTCCCGGCGTACCTGCAGTGGTCGGCCAATCCGGCGTTCGTCGCCTTGCGCCAAACGCTGGCCGACGTCTGGCTGCAGCGCTGGCCGATGGCGGAGAGCCAGATCGTGTGGCTCGACATGATCTCCGTGGCGCTCTGGCACGGCGGCGGACTCGCGCTGGGCTTTGCCGTCTGGTCGCTGGTGGCCGCTGCTGCGGCCCTGTCCGCCACCGATCGACTGCGTGTCGCCAGAAGCCTGGTGCCGCTGGGCATCGTGATTCTGACGCTCGGCCTCACCGAGGCGTCGGCGTCGTACCTCCGGGGGGAGGGTGTCGTGCTGGATGTGCTCCCGGTGCTGCGGGCCACGGCTCTCGCCGCTGGCGCCGTCTGGAGCGCCGTGGCCGGTGCACGAGCGATGCGGCCGCTGCCCGTGCGGGTGCGCTCGGTCGCCGCCGTCGTGCTGTGGGCGCTTCCGATCGGCCTCGCGCTGGGCCACGGCTGGTGGATGTACTTCGAGTGGACCGGCCGCTATCGCGTCTGAACGCATGAGGCGTCATCAGCTGCGGGTACTAGCGCGTTGCGAAAAAAGCATGTTATAGTCACTGTCTCAGTCGCGGGGTGGAGCAGTCTGGTAGCTCGTTGGGCTCATAACCCAAAGGTCGCAGGTTCAAATCCTGCCCCCGCAACCAAATTCAGAAGCCCGTCTCGTGCGGGCTTCGTCGTTTGCGGCGCTCGCGAACACACGCCCTCCCCGGTGGCGTCACGGCGCGGCACGAGCGCGTCCCCACTTGGCGTGAAGTGCGGGCGCTCCATACCCCACCCCTTCAGGCGGAAAGCCCGGCGAGTCCGGCGTGGCGTGCTACGTTGTGCGCTGGTCGGGCTGGGTCGAAGGTGATGAAGCCGAGGTTCCCGGGATGCCGTGCCGCGTCGAGCCGCCCTGGCCGCGCAGTCGTGTCGAGGCGCCGCGCCGGGCCCAGCGCCCGCATCGCCGCGTGTGGCATGTTTCCGTCTGCGCGTCGCGCGATGGGCGCCCGATGACAGCGCCGTCCGGCCCCGAAGGCGTGAGCGCCGGTCCCGGCTGCGGGCTGTTGTCGGCCGCTCCCGCATCGGCCACGTCGGCGCCCGCACAAGCCGGCCCGCCCGACAGGCCCTCGGCCTCCTCGGCTGCCCGCGTGCTCGACTGCCTTTACGACGTCTTCCGGATCACCGAGGACGACGGTCGTGCGCCATCGGCGCAATGGCCGTCGCTCGCCGATCGGCTGGCCGCCGTCTGGGGTGGCCCGCCGGGCGTCAGCGCCTGCGTCGAGGTGGACGGTGTGCGCTACGCCAGTCGCGGCCATCTCGACCGGCCTGACGCCCACGCCGCCGAGATCCTGCGCGCCGGTGTCGCGGTCGGCTGCATCGGCGTGCAGTTCCACGGTTCGGCCGGCGTCGAGGCGGCGGCTTCGGTCTGCGCCGGGGAAGCCTGCCGGCTGCTGCGGGCGGTGGCCTCGCACGTCGGCTCCCGCCTGGCACAGCACGAAGCCCAGGCCGCGCTGCGCGAGAGCGAACAGCACTTCCGTAACGTCGCCAACGGCGGCTCGGCCTTGATCTGGACGGCCGAACTCGACAAGCGCTGCACCTACTTCAACGACGTCTGGCTGCGTTTCACCGGCCGCACGACGGCGCAGGAGACGGGGGCCGGGTGGCTCGAGGGTGTGCACCCCGACGACCGCGACTGGGTGGTGCGCCGCTACGAGCAGGCCTTCGACCGGCGCGAGAGCTTTCGCATGGTCTACCGCCTGCGCCGCGCCGACGGCGAGTACCGCTGGCTGCGCGACGACGGCGCGCCGCGCCACGACAGCCTGGGGCGCTTCGTCGGCTACATCGGCCACTGTGTCGACGTCACAGACCAGCAGAACGCCGACGCCGAACTCGCCCACCACCGGCGCCATCTGGAGCGTCTGGTGGCCGAGCGCACGCGTGAACTCGCCCAGGCCAAGGAGGCCGCCGAGGCGGCCAATCTCGCCAAGAGCACCTTCCTGGCGAACATGTCGCACGAGATTCGCACGCCGCTCAACGCCATCCTCGGCATGGCGCACCTGACCCGGCGCTCGGGCGTGACACCGCAGCAGGCGGAACGGCTGGCGCGCATCGACGCCGCTGGCGCGCACCTGCTGGACACCATCAGCACGCTGCTGGACCTGTCCAAGATCGAGGCCGACATGCTGGCGCTCGACCACGTGCCGCTGCAGGCCGCCGATGTCGTCGCCGACGTCGCCGCGATGCTCGCCGACGGCGCCCGCGCCAAGCGTCTGGAACTGCGCACCGAGCTTGCGCCGCTGCCCGGCCCGCTGCTCGGCGACCCGACGCGCCTGCGCCAGGCGCTGACCAACTACGTCGCCAACGCGATCAAGTTCACCGACGCCGGCAGCGTCACGCTGCGCGTGGCGCTGCAGTCCGAGCCCCCCGACGCCGTGCTGCTGCGCTTCGAGGTCGAGGACACCGGCATCGGCATCCCGGCGGACGTGCTGCCGCGGCTGTTCAACGCCTTCGAGCAGGCCGACGGCTCGATCACCCGGCGCTATGGCGGCACCGGGCTCGGCCTGGCGCTGACGCGGCGCCTGGCCCGGCGCATGGGCGGCGAGGCGGGGGCGCGCAGCCTCCCGGGCGAGGGCAGCGTCTTCTGGTTCACCGCCTGCCTGTCGCGTGCACCCGGTGCCGCCGCTGCACCGGCGCCGGTGGCGGCGGTCGCGGACGCCGAAGCGATGCTGCGCTGCCATCACGCCGGCCGGACCGTGCTGCTGGTCGAGGACGACGCGGTGAACCGCGAGGTCACCAGCTGCCTGCTGGCCGAAGCCGGCCTGGCCGTCGAGCTCGCCGAAGACGGCCTGCAGGCGCTGGAGTGCGTCGCGCGCCGGTCCTACGACCTGGTGCTGATGGACATGCAGATGCCCGGCCTGGACGGGCTGGAGGCCACCCGGCGGCTGCGCCAGCTGCCGCGTGGCCATGACGTGCCGGTGGTGGCGCTGACGGCCAATGCCTTCGCCGAGGACCGTGGCCGCTGCCTGGCGGCCGGCATGGATGACTTCATCACCAAGCCGGTGGACCCGGCACGGCTGTTCGAGGCGGTGCTCGCCCGCCTGACGCCCGGCCCGGTGCCGGGCGCGCCCGCGCGCCGCTGACCTTCAGGCCCAGGCGCCGGGCGCGGGGGTGGCCAGGGCGTCGAACGCCGGGCGCGCGAACAGCCAGCCCTGCATCAGCGTGATGCCCGCGTCGAGCAGCGCGTCACGCTCGCCGGCGGTCTCGACGCCTTCGGCGACGACGGTGAGGCCCAGTTCATCGCACAGCCGCACCAGCGAGCGCACGATCGCGCGTGAACGCGGCCGGCGGTCCAGCGCGCGGCTGAGGTCCATGTCCAGCTTGACGATGTCGGGTTCGAACGCGGCCAGCAGGTTCAAGCCCGAGTAGCCCGCGCCGAAGTCGTCGAGCGCGGTCAGGAAACCGAGCCGGCGGTACTCGGTGACGATCTCCACCAGGTGGCCGACGTCGTGCACGCGCTCGGTCTCGGTGATCTCGAACATGATGCGGTCCAGCGCGAAGCCGCAGTCGTTGGCGGCCCGCAGCGTCGCCTGGATGCAGGCCGACGGCCGGTAGATCGCGTTGGGCATGAAGTTGATCGACAGCCGCTCGCGCATGCCCAGGCGCGCCGCGCCCGCGATGGCGTCGCGGCGGCAACGCTGGTCGAAGGCGTAGCGGTTGCGGTCGTCCACCTGGGCCAGCACGCTGGCCGCCGACTCGCCGTTCGGCCCGCGCACCAGGGCTTCGTGGGCGAAGACGCTGCGGGCCGGCACGTCGACGATCGGCTGGTACGCGAAAGCCAGCGGGGCGCCGAAGGCCTCCCCGTCGCGACAGATCGCGCAGCGCTCACCGTGGCCTGGATGGCCGGCTTCCGACATCGTGCATCTCCTGGGCGCGGCCCCGTCGGCCGGCGAGCCGAGTATCGGGCGCCGGCGGCGGCCTCGATCCGCCGATAAGCGCGGCGATGTCCGCCACCGGCGAGCCGTCAGACCGAAAGAAAAGCCCCGTGCCGGAGCGGCAGCGGGGCTCGGGTGGCGCCGGCGTGGCCGGTGTTTACTTGAACGGGCTCGGGCGCGGCGTCTTGTCGGTCGACGGCGGCAGGATCGGCAGCGTGAAGCTCGGCTGGTCGCCGGTCAGCGTCTTCAGGAAGGAGACGATCTTGGCGTTCTCGTCGGGCGTGAACTTCTTGCCCAGTTGCAGCCGGCCCATGATGTCCACGGCCTCGGTCAGCGTGTTCGCGGCGCCGTCGTGGAAGTACGGGTAGGTCATCTCGACGTTGCGCAGCGTCGGCACCTTGAAGTTGAAGCGGTCGGCGTCCTTGCCGGTCACCGCGACGCGGCCTTCAGCGGGGCTGCTGGCCTTGTACGGCGCGACGACACCCATCTTCTGGAACGAGTTGCCGCCGACGGCCGGGCCGTTGTGGCAGCCGACGCAGCCGCTTTCCTTGAACAGCTTGTAGCCGGCGAGCTCGTCGGCGTTCAGCGCGTCCTTCTTGCCCAGCAGCCACTGGTCGAAACGCGAGTTCGGCGTCACCAGCGTCTTCTCGAACTCGGCGATCGCGGCCGTGACCTGCTCGATGTCGATCTTGTCCTTGCCGAAGACCTGCTTGAACTCGCGCTGGTAGGCCGGGATCGACTCCAGCACGCCGAGCGCCAGCGTGTGCGTGAACGCCATCTCGCCCGGGTTGGCGATCGGGCCGCCGGCCTGGGCCTGCAGGTCGGCCGCACGGCCGTCCCAGAACTGGGCGACGTTCAGGCTCGAGTTCAGCACCGTCGGGGCGTTGATCGGGCCTTGCTGCCACTTGTCGCCGATCGAGGTCGGGATGTTGTCGGTGCCGCCCATCGACAGGTTGTGGCACGAGTTGCACGAGATGAAGCCGGACTTCGACAGGCGCGGATCGAAGTAGAGCTTCTTGCCGAGCTCGACCATGCCCAGGTTGACCTGCTGCGGGGGCACGATCGGCTGGATCGGCTCCTGGCTCTGCGCGACGGCCGCGCCGACGACCAGGACGCTGGCAGCGGCCAGGGCGACCGGGGTCCAACGAATGTTCATGGAATCTCCTCTATCCGTCCGAATCTGTTGCCGGTGGCCGGGACGGCCCATCGGGCACCGGGGCGATCTGGAATCAGTCCAGATGACGGATGCATTCCATGCCTGGGGCGATGGTCACGATCTGACACAACGCAAGTTCGGACGAATTGAACAAATCGCAATTTCTGTTCCCTGGGCAGAGCGACCCCGTGCTGTGGCCCTGCGGCAACTGCCGCAGTGCGATGGTCGGGATCTGCCGGCCGCCGCCCTCAGCGTGACGGGCGGACCGCCGCAGCCCCGGGCGGTTCGCTCGGCGGCGTGTCCACCCGTTGCAGCGTCGGCCGATGCACCGGCAGCCCCCGCGCCCAGAGCGGAAAGCGCTGCACGAAACGCAGCACGAAGTAGCTGCGCATGCGCACCCACAGCCGCCAGCGCGGCGCCGGCTCGGGCTGCACCTCCTCGCAGCTGTGGCGGATCAGGTGCTGCAGCCGCTCGCGCAGCTGCGCGGCGAAGCCGCGGTCGCGCAGCACGACGTTGGCCTCCAGGTTCAGCGCCAGGCTCAGCGGGTCGAGGTTGCTCGAGCCGACGGTCGCCCAGTCGTCGTCGACCACCGCCACCTTGCCGTGCATCGGCCGGTCGCAGTACTCGTGGATGTGCACGCCGTCGCGCAGCAGGTGGTCGTAGAGCAGGCCGGCGGCGGTCTTCACGATCGGCATGTCGGGCGTGCCCTGCAGGATCAGGCGCACGTCGACGCCGCGCCGGGCCGCGCGGCGCAGCTCCTTCAGCAGGCGCCAGCCGGGGAAGAAGTAGGCGTTGGCGATGATCACGCTGTGGCGTGCGGCGCGCAGCGCGGCGCGGTACTGGCGTTCGATGTCGGCGCGGTGTTCCAGGTTGTCGCGCGTGACGAGCATCGCCTGCACCGGGCCTTCGGTGCGTGGCGGCGGCAGCCGGGGCCGCGGCACCGGGCGCTCGCCGCGTGCGCCGCCGCGGATCGCCGCGAGCGCGAAGCGGCGGATGGTCTCGACGACCGGCCCGCGCAGCCGCACCGCGAAGTCCTGCTTGGCCTGCGGGCCGAAGTCGGCCAGGTGGTCGGCCGAGTAGTTGATGCCGCCGACGAAAGCCGTCTCGCCGTCGACGACGACGATCTTGCGGTGCATGCGGCGCAGCACGTTGAAGCGCCGCCCGAACAGCCGCCAGCTCGGGTCGAAGCTGCGCAGGCGCACGCCGGCGGCGCGCAGCGAGCCGGTGAACTCCGCCGACAGATCGGGCGAACCGTAGCCATCGACCATCACGTCGACCTGCACGCCGCGCTGCGCGGCTTCCAGCAGCGCCGCGTGCAGCGCCAGCCCGACCTGGTCCTCGAACAGGATGAAGGTCTCCAGCAGCACCTCGTGGCGGGCGTTGCGGATGGCGTCGAAGACGGCGGGGAAGAAGGCCTCGCCGTTTTCGAGCAGCTCGACGGCGTTGCCGTCGGTCCAGCGCGGGCGGCGTCTCACAGCGCGATCTCCGCAGCCAGCGGCGCGTGGTCCGACAGATGCGCCCAGGGCCGGCGCGGCAGCGGCAGCGGCCGGTGGCCGCGTGTGTTGCGCACGTAGATGCGGTCCAGGCGCAGCAGTGGCCAGTGTGCCGGGAAGGTGCGCGCCGAACGCCCGTGCGCCTGCACGAAGACCTCGCTCAGCCCCAGGCCGCGTTCGAGCACCGGGTGGGCGCGGTCGCGCCAGTCGTTGAAGTCGCCGGCGACGACCAGCGGCGCGTCGTCGGGCACCTCGCGCCGCACCAGCTCGCACAGCTGTTCCAGCTGGCGGCGGCGGTGGGCCTCGGCCAGACCCAGATGCACGCAGACCGCGTGCACGCGCATGCCGTCGGCCGGCCGATGCAGCGTGCAGTGCAGCAGGCCGCGGGCCTCGTGGCCGTCGACCGACACGTCGTGATTGGCGTGGGCGACGATCGGGTACTTGGACAGCAGCGCGTTGCCGTGGTCGCCGTGCGGATAGACGGCGTTGCGGCCATAGGCGAACTGCGGCCACAGCGCGTCGGCGATGAACTCGTAGTGCGGGGCCTGCGGCCAGCGTGCGACGTGCTCGGACTGGCGACAGTGCGTGCCGTGAACCTCCTGCAGGAAGACGAGGTCGGCGTCGACGTCGCGCACCGCGTCGCGCAGCTCGTCCAGCACGAAGCGGCGGTTCAGCGCGGTGAACCCCTTGTGGGTGTTGACGGTCAGGACGCGGATCGGCGGCGGACGGTTCATGAGGGGCAGCGGCAACGGGGCTGCCCCAGTGTCGGCAGCCGGGCGCCGTGCGCCTGTAGGAAGACGCCGCCGGGCGGCGACGGTGCCGGCCGCGCCGCGCTGCCGGTCAGCGTGCCGGCCCCGGGCCTGCCGGCCCGCGGCGTGTCAGCCGACCGGCTCGGTGCGGACCCGCGTGCGCGAGCGCCGTCCCAGGCCCTCGACCGCCGGCTGCGGCGCGGCCGCGGCGGGCGTCGCGCGGCGCGGCTTGGCGCTGCCCTTGGGCGCCGGCGCGGGCGCGGGCGGCGGTGCCTCGGCGGCCCGGGCGCGGCGCCTGGGCTTGGCGGCCGGGGCGTCCGCCTGGGCTTCGCGCTTGCGCGCCGCCAGTGCCAGCCGGCGCACACGCGCGATGTCGCGGTCGGTGATGACGCCGTTGACGCCGGAGATCGCGGCCAGCTTCATGCCGTGTTTCAGGCCCAGCTTGTAGATCTCGCGCACCTTCTCCCACTCGATCGCGCGGCCGACGGTGAAGTTCTCGAAACGGCCTTCCAGCGCCAGCACGATGGTCTCGGCCAGGCAGGCGTAGGCGACGCCGGGCGGCAGGCCGATGTTCTTCATCTTCACGTGGCCGGGCAGCTGGATCTCGCCGGACTCGATGACCAGCACGTCGGGGCGTTTGGCCACGTCCTCGGGCGACAGGTCCAGCGGCCGCGCGACGTCGGTGATCACGCAGCCGGGCTTGACCTTCATGATGTCCAGCACCTTCTTGCCGGCGCCCGAGGTCGCGGTGACGATCATGTCCATGTCCGCGATGTGCGTGTCGGCCTTGGCGCTGAGCACGATCTTGGCGTCGGGCGTCTGGCGCAGGATGGACTCCTGCAGTGCCAGCAGCTTGGCGGTCTCGGGCGAGACCAGCGTCACCTCCTCGGCGGCGCGCACCAGGAGCCGCGCGCAGGCCGAGCCGATGGCGCCGGTGGCGCCGACGACCATGGCCTTGAACTTCACGCGCTCGTCGCCCTGGGGCGGCTCGATGAGCCGCAGCCGCAGTAGCGCGTCGTGCGCCGCCCACAGCGCGCCCGAGGCGCTGTAGCTGTTGCCGGTGGTGATCGGCAGCGTCGCGCGCCGCGCCACCGTCGCGCCGGCATCGCCGACGACCTTGGTGAACGCGCCCAGGCCCATGATCTGGGCGCCGAGCTTGCGCGCCATCTCGGCGGCGGCCAGCAGTCGGCGGTAGGTGAACTCCGGCGGGTGGCTCATGATCTCGCGCGGCGTGCCGCCCACCGAGATCAGCCAGCCCTCGGCCTCGGCGCCGGTCGGCGACTTGATGCCCTCGACCTTCGAGTAGACGAAGGGCGGCGCATAGGCCATCGCCTTCTCCAGCGAGTCCATCAAGAGCGGCGGCGAGACCTTGGACAGCATCTCGATCGGCTTGACCTTCTTGAAGTACTCCTGCGACAGCGGGTGGATGACGAAGGCGAAGCGGTTCTTGCGCTGGAAGCCGTTGGGGTAGAGCACGCGCGGACGCGCGTCGAGCATCTGGATCAGCTCGAGGTAGTCGTCGTCGTACAGCGTGCCCGGCGCCTTGCCGGTGGCCGCCAGGATCATCGCGTCGAGCAGCTCGTGGCCGAGCACCTGGCCCTGCACCACCGGCGAGGCGTCGACGATCATCGCCACGCCCTTCTCGCGGAAGGCTTCCAGCCGCGCGTCGTTGACGGTCGCGGTGACGATGGTCTTGCCGGCCAGCTCCTCGGTGCCGAAACGGTCGAGCTCGTGCACCGGCGCGACGACGACGGTGGCCTTCTTCATCGCCTCGCGCAGCACGTGATCCGACCAGCGCTCCAGCAGCGCCGTGCTCGGCAGGCGCCTGGGCGTCCAGCCGGCGACGTAGTGCGAGCCGGTGGCGTACAGCGACAGCGCGTCCAGCGAGGTCAGCAGCTTGGGCACGCCCAGCTGCAGCAGCGGGTCGGCGAAGAACAGGTTGGGCGTGAACTCGGCCATCGCCGAGGCCAGCTTGCGGTTGGCGACGCCGGAGAAGAACAGCACCAGCGCGTTGTCGAAATAGCGCCCGAGATCGGCCTGCACGTGGCGCAGCGCCCATTCGAGATAGATTTCGGCGAGGTGGGCGCCGGTGGTGCACGGCGCGTGCTTGAGCGTGGCGGCGAGCTCGGCGCCGCCGACCGTGGCGCCGACGCTGCGCGGGTCTGGCCCGGCGCCGATGCCGATCGCGGCGGCGCGGCGGTCCCAGTAGGCCAGCCGGCGCGCGGCGACGGTCTCGTCGCCGTCGGTGCCGATGCGCCGCACGCGCAACGGTTGGCCGAGCAGCGTGGTGCGCAGCTCGAAGTCTTGCGCTGCTGCGCCGAGGCTGATGCCGATCACGCTCTTCATACGTTGTTCGCGCCAGAGTGGACCCGGAAGGGCATGGTGGAGGGTTGACGAGATGGCCAACTTGATCGGGGACATGGCCCGCACCGTCGGGCTGCCCAAGCTGAAGCAGGCGGCGGGCCTGGTGACGAAGCGGCTGCCGATACCGCAGCCCCTGTTGATCGTAGGGCCGGGTGCCAGCGCCAAGCTCGGCCAGGCGATCGGGGATTTCACCCATCGGAAGGTCATGCTGGTCACCGACGCGACGGTGATGAAGCTCGGTCTGGCCGAACCCTTGCGCGCCGCGCTGGCCGCGGCGGGCACCGAGGTCGTGGTCTTCGACCGCGTCGAGCCCGACGCGCCGATCCCGCTGGTCGAAGCCGGCATCACGCTGCTGCGCGACGAGGGCTGCGACGCCATCGTCGCCTTCGGCGGCGGCTCGGTGATGGACGCGGCCAAGGTCATCGGCCTGGCGGTGGCCAACGGCAAGCCGCCCAAGGCGCTGGTCGGCTACTTCAAGGGCCTGCACGGGCCGCTGCCGCTGTACGCGGTGCCGACGACCGCCGGCACCGGCAGCGAGGTCACCGTCGCCGCGGTGATCTCCGACCCGAAGGCCGCGCGCAAGCTGGTCGTCGCCGACACGCGGCTGGTGCCGCGCATGGCAGCGCTGGACCCGGAACTGATGGTCGGCCTGCCGCCGGCGATCACCGCCGCCACCGGCATGGACGCGCTGACGCACGCCGTCGAGGCCTACATCGGTGACTGGTGCACCGACACCACCGACCGCTGGGCGCTGGCCGCGGTCGGCATGGTCTTCGAGCAGCTGGAGCGCGCCGTCACCGACGGTGGTGACCTCGTCGCGCGCGAACGCATGGCGCTGGCCTCGACCTACGCCGGGCTGGCCTTCACCCGTGCCAACGTCGGCAACGTGCACGCGATCGCGCACCAGTTGGGCGGCCTGTACCACGTGCCGCACGGGCTGGCCAACGCCATCGTGCTGCCGGCGGTGCTGCGTTTCTCGGCGCCGAACTGCGAGCCGCGGCTGGCGGTGCTGGCGCGGCGCGCCGGGGTCGGTGCGCCCGACGACGGCGACACGACGCTGGCGCACAAGTTCATCGACGCGGTGGCCGAGCTGAACCGGCGCATCGGCATCCCGGCGACGGTCGACGCGCTGCGGGCCGCCGACATCCCCAAGCTCGCCCAGGCCGCCTGCCGCGAGGCCGACGCCAACTACCCGGTGCCGCGTGTGATGACGCCGGGTGACTGTGAAGCGATCCTGCGTTCGCTGCTGCCGGCCAAGGCGCCGGCGCGCAAGCGCACGGCGGCCAAGACAGCCGCCAAGCCGGCGGCGAAGAAGGCCGCCGCGCGCAAGAAGGCCGCAGCGCCGGCCTGATCAGCGCAGCGCGAGCTCGGGGCCGAGTTCGCGCAACCAGGCCAGCACCGCCGGCTCGGGCCAGTGCCAGGGCTGCTCGAACCCTGGCGTGCCGTCGCGCGGGTGCCACTGCTGCAGCACCCAGCGCTTCGCGCCGGCGGTCTTCAGCGTCACTGCCATCTTCGCCAGCGTCTCGTCGCTCTGCAGCGACGGGTGGTAGGTGGTGCGCACCTCGTGGTCGACGCCGCTGGCGACGACGGCGCCCAGCGCCTCGTGCACCGGCGCGCCGCTGCACGGGCGGCCGGTCAGCGTGTCGTGGCCGGCGAGGTCGGTCTTCAGGTCCAGGCCGACCCAGTCCAGCTGCGGCAGCAGCGCGGCGAGCTTCTGCGGATAGATGCCGGCGCTGTGCAGGCCAACGGCGAAACCCAGGCCGCGCGCGGTGGCCACGGCCTCGGGCAGCGCCGGGTCCAGTGTCGGCTCGCCGCCGCTGAAGACGACGCCGTCGAGCAGCCCGCGGCGGCGCGCCAGCGTCGCGACGACTTCGTCCCAGGCCGGGCCCGCGGCGCCGTCGCGCCGCTGCAGCGCCGGGTTGTGGCAGTAGACGCAGCGCCAGGGGCAGCCCTGGACGAAGACGACCGCCGCGAGGCGGTCGGGCCAGTCGGTCGTGCTCAGCGGCTGGAAGCCGCCGATGGCGAGGGCTTCAGGCGCAGCCACACTCGACGCTGGCCGTGACGTCGGCCGTGGCGGACGGGCGGCCCGGCTCGTCGAAGTAGCGGCGGTCGAGGAACTCGCCCTGCTTGCCGATGTTGAACGAGGCCATCGGACGGTGATAGCCCATCACGCGCGTCCAGACTTCGCAGCGCGTGCGTTCGTGTTCTTCGAGCTGCGGGTGAACGAGGGGGGTCTGGCTGTGGCTCATGGGTCTGTTTCCTTCGGGGGGAGCTGGGGGGGAGCTGGGGTCAGGTCCTGCGGGACCTGACCCCGTCTTCCGGTGGGACTGCGGGGCAGGGGGGGCTGGGGTCAGGTCTCGCAAGACCTGACCCCGTCCGTCTGACCCCGTCCGTCGTGTCGTCTGCCTCACGCCGTCGCGGCGCGCGCCTTGCGTGCCAGGGCTTCTTCGTCGCACTTCGGGCAGAACGCGTGCTCGCCGGCGAGGTAGCCGTGTTTCGGGCAGATCGAGAAGGTCGGCGTCACCGTGATGTAGGGCAGCCGGTAGCGTTCGAGCGAACGCCGCACCAGGTCGCGGCAGGCGCGCGCCGACGACACACGTTCGCCCAGATACAGATGCAGCACGGTGCCGCCGGTGTATTTGCGCTGCAGCTCCTCCTGGCGCTCCAGCGCCTCGAAGGGGTCGGTCGTGAAGCCGACCGGCAGCTGCGAGGAGTTCGTGTAGTACGGGCGCTCGGCCGTGCCGGCCTGCAGGATGCCGGGCAGGCGCTTGCGGTCTTCCTTCGCGAAGCGGTAGGTCGTGCCTTCGGCCGGCGTCGCCTCCAGGTTGTAGAGGTGGCCGGTCTCCTCCTGCAGCTCGACGATGCGCGCGCGGATGTGGTCCAGGTAGCGCACCGCCATCGCGTGGCCCTCGGGCGAGGTGATGTCGTGGCGGTCGGCCGTGAAGTTGCGGATCATCTCGTTGATCCCGTTCACGCCGATCGTCGAGAAGTGGTTGCGCAGCGTGCCGAGGTAGCGCTTGGTGTACGGGAACAGGCCGCTGTCGATGTGGCCCTGGATGACCTTGCGCTTGATCTCCAGGCTGGTGCGCGCGATGGCGATCAGGCGGTCGGTGCGCGCCAGCAGGCCGGCTTCGTCGCCGGCGTGCAGATAGCCCAGGCGGGCGCAGTTGATCGTCACCACACCCAGCGAGCCGGTCTGCTCGGCCGAGCCGAACAGGCCGTTGCCGCGCTTCAGAAGCTCGCGCAGGTCCAGCTGCAGCCGGCAGCACATCGAGCGCACCATGTTCGGCTGCAGGTCCGAGTTCAGGAAGTTCTGGAAGTACGGCAGGCCGTACTTCGCCGTCATCTCGAACAGCGGCAGCGTGTTCGGGTGCTCCCAGTCGAAGTCGCTGGTGATGTTGTAGGTCGGGATCGGGAAGGTGAACGAGCGGCCCTTGGCGTCGCCTTCCATCATCACGTCGATGTAGGCGCGGTTGATCATGTCCATCTCGGCCTGCAGATCGCCGTAGGCGAACGGCATCTCCCGGCCGCCGATCACCGGCACCTGCTCGCGCAGGTCCTCGGGGCAGGTCCAGTCGAAGGTCAGGTTGGTGAACGGCGTCTGCGTGCCCCAGCGCGACGGCACGTTCAGGTTGTAGATCAGCTCCTGCAGGCTCTGGCGCACCTGGTCGTACGTCAGCCCGTCCTTGCGGATGAAGGGCGCGAGATAGGTGTCGAAGGAGCTGAAGGCTTGGGCGCCGGCCCATTCGTTCTGCAGCGTGCCGAGGAAGTTGACGATCTGGCCGACGGCGCTGGACAGGTGCTTGGGCGGGCCGGCCTCGACCTTGCCCGGCACGCCGTTCAGGCCTTCGTGCAGCAGCGTGCGCAGCGACCAGCCGGCGCAGTAGCCCGACAGCATGTCCAGGTCGTGGATGTGCAGGTCGGCCTCGCGGTGGGCGATGCCCACTTCCGGCGGGTAGACGTGGTTCAGCCAGTAGTTGGCGACGACCTTGCCCGAGACGTTGAGGATCAGCCCGCCCAGCGAGTAACCCTGGTTGGCGTTGGCGTTGACGCGCCAGTCCTGGCGCGCCAGGTACTCGTTGACCGAACGCTCGACGTCGACGGCGACGCTGCGGTCCTGGCGCAGCGCGCGGCGCTGCTCGCGGTAGACGATGTAGGCGCGCGCGGTGTCGAAGTGGCCGGCCTCCTGCAGCACACGCTCGACCTCGTCCTGGATCTGCTCGACGCCAGTAACACGGCGGCGCAGGCGTTCGGTGACCTGCTGCGTCAGCTCGGCGGCGCGCGCGGCGTCGTATTCGCCGGTGGCGGCGCCGGCACGCGCCAGCGCGTCGGCGATCTTGGCGGGGTCGAAGGCGACGGTGCGGCCTTCACGCTTGATGACCGCCAGCGGGGCGGCCTGGGTGTCGGCAGAGGGGGGCAGGGCGGCGTCTGTCATGCGCGTTGACACTATCTATGGTGTGTAGGCGGCGAACGATACCCAATAGATAGCGTCTACTGGTGCGGAACTCGGGCGGTCTTGACGCAGTGCAAGCTCGTCGCGCGAGGGGCTTGCGCCGGCGGCGGTGGCGCGCTTGGCGGCGCCTCGGGCCTCCGGAGACCCTGACGGCGGTGTGGTGCGCAGGTCGCGTCGACCGGTCGGTGGAGGCCCGGTTCGCAGCTGTCTTGACGTCCCGCAAGCCGCTGGCCGCACCCGCGCCTAGACTCCGCCCGCCATGCAACAGCCCCCCTTCGCGGCGCCCGAACTGGTCTGCCCCGCGGGCTCTCTGCGGGCCCTCCAGTTGGCCGTCGACGCCGGCGCCGACACGGTCTACCTGGGCCTGAAGAACGCCACCAACGCCCGGAACTTCGCCGGCCTGAACTTCGACGACGCCCAGGTGCGCGAGGGCATCGCCTACGCGCACAAGCGCGGCCGCAAGGTCCTGATGGCGCTGAACACCTTCGCCCAGTCGGCGGACGTGACGCCCTGGTACCGCGCGGTCGACACCGCCGTCGACTTCGGCGCCGACGCGCTGATCTGCGCCGACACCGCGGTGATGGCCTACGCCACGCGCACGCACCCCGAGCTGCGTCTGCACCTGTCGGTGCAGGCCTCGGCGACGAGCTACGAGGCGATCAACTTCTACCAGCGCCACTACAACATCCAGCGTGCGGTGCTGCCGCGTGTGCTGACGCTGCAGCAGGTGCAGCACGTGCTGCGCAACACGACGGTCGAGATCGAGTGCTTCGCCTTCGGCAGCCTGTGCGTGATGGTCGAAGGCCGCTGCACGCTGTCGTCGTACGCCACCGGCCAGTCGCCGAACAACGTCGGCGTCTGCTCGCCGCCTTCCGCCGTGCGCTGGACCGACACGCCCACCGGCGTCGAGTCGCGCCTGGGCGGCATGCTGATCGACCACTACGCGCCCGACGAGCCTCGCGGCTATCCGACGATCTGCAAGGGCCGCTTCGTCGTCGAAGGCAAGCGCGACTACGCGATCGAGGAGCCGACCAGCCTGAACACGCTGGCCATCCTGCCCGAGCTGATGAAGATGGGCGTCAAGGCGCTGAAGATCGAAGGCCGTCAGCGCAGCCCCGCCTACACCGAGCAGGTGACCAAGGTCTGGCGCCAGGCGATCGACGCGGCCAAGGCCTCGCCCGACCGCTTCAGCGTGCAGCCGGCCTGGACCGCCACGCTGGGCCACCTCGCCGAAGGCCAGCAGCACACGCTCGGCGCGCTGGACCGCCCGTGGCGCTGAGACCGGACGAGACGATGAGTTCCGAACGCATTAAGCTGACCGTCGGCCCGGTGCTGACCTACTGGACGCGCCAGGCGCTGATGGATTTCTACGCCGGTGTCGCCGAATCGGCCGCCGACGCCGTCGTGCTCGGCGAGGTCGTCTGCTCGCGCCGCTACGAGTTCAAGCTCGACGACTGGCTGGACCTGGCCGCCGACCTGCGCGCCGCCGGCAAGGAGGTCGTGCTGGCGACGCAGGGCCTGATCGAGTCCGAGTCCGACCTGCGTGTCGTGCGCCGCATCGCCGAGCAGCGCGACTACCTCGTCGAGGCCGGTGACGCCTCGGCGCTGGCGGTGCTGGAGCCCGCCGGCGTGCCGTTCGCGATCGGCCCGCACGTCAACGTCTACAGCCGTGCCGCGCTCGAGGAGCACGCACGTTTCGGCGCCGTGCGCTGGACGGCGCCGACCGAGCTGCCGCTGGACGCGATGGGCCGCGTGAACCCGGCCGCCGACCCGGTGAAGGCCGGCCAGACGCCGGTCGAGACCGAGGCCTTCGCCTTCGGCCGCACGCCGCTGGCGTTCTCGGCGCGCTGCTTCACCGCGCGCCACCACCGGCTGAGCAAGGACCAGTGCGAGTTCCGCTGCCAGGACTATCCCGACGGCCTGCTGCTGTCGACCAGCGACGGCAAGCCCTTCCTGGTTCTCAACGGCATCCAGACCCAGGGTGCGGCGCAGCACTGCCTGATCGAGCAGCGTGAGCAGATCGTCGCCCACGGCGTGCGCCGCCTGCGCCTGTCGCCGTGCTCGCAGCACTTCAGCACCGTCGTCGCCTGCTTCGAGCAGGTGATGAACCAGGGGGCGCCGGCCGCGGCCGCGCGCCGTGAGCTCGAGGCCATCGCACTGCCGGGCGGTCTGGCCAACGGGTACGCGCAAGGTCGCGCCGGCATGGAATGGAAAGCCGCATGAGCACCAAGTCCCAAGCCTTCGTCGCGCCGCGTTCGCTGGCCGAGCTGCACGCGCTGGCGGCCGCCAAGGTCAAGCCCATCGTGCAGCGCCTGCCGATGCAGCCGCCCAGCCTGGTGCTGGCGCTGGCGATGAACAAGCTGCTGCTGCCGCGCCTGCCGGCCGACGCCAAGGCGGCGCTGTCGGGGCGCAGCGTCGAGGTCGCGGTCACCGACCTCGGCCTGGCGATGAAGCTGCAGCTCGCCGAACGCGGCTTCGTGCTGGCGCCGCAGAGCCAGCCGGTCGCGCTGCGCATCGCCGCCGCGTTGCCCGACTACCTGCGCCTGCTGCGCGGCGAGGACGACGCCGACCGCCTGTTCTTCGAGCGCGCCCTCGTGATGGAAGGCGACACCGAGATGGGCCTGGTGCTGAAGAACACGCTCGACGCGCTGGGGCCGCTGTTCCGCTTCTGATCCGGCGCAACGCCGTTTCTTGTCAATTTTGCAGCTTCGGGTAATTTGACCGTTTTGGCGCGTTTCAGGACCCATAACCCGGTCTTTTGCAACGACTGCCGCCGCCGTTCTTCCCGATGATCGAACCCGGGGCTCCCGCCGCCTGGGGCCCCGTTCGATCCACGAAGAACACCGGCATGAACATCACCGCCTTCACCGTCCGCACCCGGCTGCTCGCCAGCTTCGGGCTGCTCGCCTCGATCGTGCTCGTGGTCAGCGGCTTCGCGCTGCACGCGCAGTGGAAGAGCTATCGGGTCTTCGCCGGCTACGTCAACGAGGACGCGCAGCGCCTGCAATTGGCCAACCGGATGCTCGACGCCGCCAATGCGCGCGCGATCGGTGCGCGCGATCTGGTCATCGTCGACTCCGATGCCGATCGTGCCGCCCTGAAGTCTGCCGTCGGCCAGGCCGACGAACGTGTGCAGCAGAACCTGGCGCGCCTGAAGCAGGCGCTCGCCGCTGCCGACGACGTGGGCGATCGCGAGCGCGAACTCTTCAACGCGATCGAACGCATCGAGGCCGAGTACGGCCCGGTGGCTCGGGCGATCGTCGATCTCGCCGCCTCGGGCCAGAGCGAGGCGGCGATCCGCCGCATCGACGAGCGCTGCCGGCCCTTGCTGGCACGACTGATCGGGGCTGCGGACGCCTATGTCGAGCACGGCAACGAACTGGCCGCCGAACATGTCGCGCAGGCCGACGCGGCCTTCGCCGCCCAGCGCTGGCTGCTGATCGGTGTCGGGCTGGCGGCCATGCTGCTGGCCGGCGTGCTGGCCCACCTCGTGACCGGCGGCATCACGCGGGCGCTGGGTGCCGAGCCGGGTGAACTCGGTGCGGCGGCTTCGCGCGTGGCCGACGGCGATCTCGGCCCGGTGCCGGGTGCCGAACTTGCGCCGGCCGGCAGCGTGCTCGCCTCGCTGGGCGCGATGCAGCAAAGCTTGGCGCGCATCGTCGCCCAGGTGCGTTCGGCCTCCGACTCGATCGCCACCGGTTCGGCGCAGATCGCCACCGGCAACGCCGACCTGTCGCAGCGCACCGAGACCCAGGCTTCCAACCTGGCACAGACGGCGGCCTCGATGGACGAGATGAGCGCCTCGGTGCGCCACAACGCCGAGACCGCGCAGCAGGCGACGCAACTCGCCGGCTCGGCCAGCACCGTGGCCCGCCAGGGCGGTCAGGTCGTCGGCGCGGTGGTCGCGACGATGCAGGAGATCAGCGACAGCTCGCGCCGCATCGCCGACATCACCAGCGTCATCGACGGCATCGCCTTCCAGACCAACATCCTGGCGCTGAACGCCGCCGTCGAGGCGGCCCGCGCCGGCGAGCAGGGCCGCGGTTTCGCGGTCGTCGCCGGCGAGGTGCGTTCGCTGGCCCACCGTGCCGCCGAAGCGGCACGCGAGATCAAGACGCTGATCGGCAGCTCGGTCGACAAGGTCGAGGCCGGCACGCGCCTGGTCGGCGACGCCGGCCGCACGATGGACGAGATCGTTGCCCAGGTGCAGCGTGTGGCCGACCTGATCGGCGAGATCGGCCATGCCACCACCGAGCAGACCGCCGGCATCGCCCAGGTCAGCACCGCCGTCGGCGGTCTGGACCAGGCGACGCAGCAGAACGCCGCGCTCGTCGAAGAGAGCGCCGCGGCCGCCGAGAGCCTGCGCCAGCAGGCCGCGCGGCTGACCACGCTGGTCAGCGTCTTCCGCCTCGGCGCCGGTGAAGCGGAGCCGGCGGCCGTCGCGCCCGCGGCGGCGGCGGCCCGCCCGACGCTCGCCGTGTCGCCGCCGCCGCGCCCGGCGCGCCCGGCGCCGCTGCCGGCCGCGCCCCGCCGGCCGGCCCTGCCCGCCCCGGTGGCCGCGCCTGCCGCCGCCGCGCCGTCCTCGGCCGGCGACGACTGGACCACGTTCTGAGCCTGTGGCCGCGCTGTCGCGCGACGCCGACGCCGCGCTTGATGCAGGTCATGTGCACTGCAGCAAACGGGCGGGCAGCGTGCACCGTCGTGCCGCGCTAGGCTGAACGCCCCACACGGCGCGCCGCGCGCCGGCCAGAATCGGTCTGGTGGCCGCACCGGGTCTCGACCGGTCGGTCGCCGCGCCGCGCGCCCACCGCGCGGCGCCGTCGTCGCGCCGTCCGAACGGCGGGGCGCATCGCCGAGACGACCACCGAGGACGGATCCATGGGTGCTCAGGAAGGCCTGATCGAGAACCTCACCTACGACGAGCTGCGCCCCGGCCAGCGCGCGCAGATGATGCGCACGCTGTCGATGGACGACATCAACGCCTTCGCGCTCGTCTCTGGCGACGTCAACCCGGCGCACGTCGACGCCGAGTACGCCGAGGGCACGCGGTTCAAGGGCGTCATCGCCCACGGCATGTGGGCCGGCGCGCTGATCTCCAGCCTGCTCGGCACCGAGTTCCCCGGGCCGGGCACGATCTATCTCGAGCAAAGCCTGCGTTTCCACCGCCCGGTGCACGTCGGCGACACGCTGACGGTGGGCGTCACGGTGGCCGAGAAGGACGACGCGACGCGCAACGTCACGCTCGACTGCATCGTGCTCAACCAGCACGGCGATCAGGTCGTCACCGGCCGCGCGCTGGTGCGTGCGCCGACGCAGAAGATCGTGCGCCCGCGCGCCGCGATGCCGACGATGCACCTGTTCGACCCCGAGGCGCGGCTCGAAGCCTGGGTGCAGACGCTGAGCGGCCACCCGCCGGTGCGCTGCGTCGTCGTGCACCCTTGCGACGAAGGCTCGCTGCACGGCGCGCTCGACGCGCGCGCGCACGGGCTGATCGAGCCGGTGTTCGTCGGCCCGGCGCTGCGCATCCGCACGCTGGCCGAGCAGCTGCAGGTCTCGCTGGACGGCATCGAGATCGTCGACGTGCCGCACAGCCACGCCGCCGCGGTCGCCGCCGCGGCGCTGGCCGCGCGTGGCGAGGCGCAGATGCTGATGAAGGGCAGCCTGCACACCGACGAGCTGATCAAGGCCGTGCTCGACGAGAACTCGCTGCGCACCGGGCGGCGCATGTCGCACGTCTACCGCTTCGAGGTGCCGGCCTACCCGAAGCCGCTGCTCGTCACCGACGCGGCGATCAACATCGCGCCGACGCTGTCCGACAAGGCCGACATCGTGCGCAACGCCGTCGAGCTGGCGCACGCGCTGGGCGTGCACCAGCCGCGGGTCGCGCTGCTGTCGGCGGTGGAGACGGTGACGCCGCGGCTGGCCTCGACGCTGGACGCCGCGGCGCTGTGCAAGATGGCCGATCGCGGCCAGATCACCGGCGCGCTGCTCGACGGGCCGCTGGCCTTCGACAACGCGATCTCGGTCGAGGCCGCGCGCATCAAGCACATCGAGTCGCCGGTGGCCGGCAATGCCGACATCCTCGTCGTGCCCGATCTGGAGGCCGGCAACATGCTCGCCAAGCAGCTCGAGTACCTGGCCGGTGCGGCGAGCTGCGGCGTCGTGCTCGGCGCGCGCGTGCCGATCGCGCTGACCAGCCGCGCCGACGCGGCGATCTCGCGCATGGCCTCGGCGGCGCTGGCCGGCGTCGTCGCCCGCGCCATCGCCGCCGGGAAGGCGCGATGAACGCTGCACCGCGCGACGCGGTGCTGGCGCTCAACGCGGGGTCCTCGTCGCTGAAGTTCGGCGTCTACGAGCGCCAGGGCCCGGCCTTGTGGACCGGGCTGTTCGAGGGCCTGGAGCCCGGCGGCGCGCCGAGCTGGCATCTTGGCGACGACCCAGCCAGCGCGCTGATGCCGGCACCGGGCCAGGACAGTTTTGCCGCCGCGCTGGACGCGCTGCTGGCCTTGCTGGCGGCACGCGGGCGGCGGCTCGCGGCGGTGGCGCACCGCGTCGTGCACGGCGGCGAGCGCTGCGTCGCGCCCTGCGTGCTCGACGCCGAACTGCTGACCTATCTGCACACGCTGGAGCCGCTGGCGCCGCTGCACCAGCCGCACAACCTGGCCGGCGTCGCGGCGATCCACCGCGCGCTGCCGGCGCTGCCTCAGGTGGCGTGTTTCGACACCGCCTTCCACGCGACGATGCCCGAGGTCGAACGCCGGCTGCCGCTGCCGCGTGACTTCGAGTCGCGAGGCCTGCGGCGCTACGGCTTTCACGGCCTGTCCTACGAGTCGGTCAGCGGCACGCTGGCCGGCGTCTCGGCGCGTGCCGGCGGCCGGCTGCTGATGGCCCACCTGGGCAACGGCGCCAGCCTCTGCGGCGCCGTCGGCGGGCGTTCGGTCGCCTCGTCGATGGGCCTGTCGGCGCTGGACGGGCTGATGATGGGCACCCGCAGCGGCGCGTTGGACCCCGGCGTGCTGCTCCACCTGTGGCGCGACGGCTGGACGCTGGAGCAGGTCGAGCGCCTGCTCTACAAGGAGTCGGGGCTGCTCGGCGTGTCCGGGCTGTCGGCCGACATGCGCACGCTGCGCGCCAGCGCCGAGCCGGCGGCGGCCGAGGCGATCGCGCTGTTCACCCACCGCCTGCTGCGCGAAGCCGGCGCCATCGTCGCCGTGCTCGGCGGGCTGGACGTCCTGGCCTTCACCGGCGGCATCGGCGAACACGACGCGCAGCTGCGCGAAGACGTCGCCGCAGGGCTGGGTTTCACCGGCCTGGTGCTCGACGCCGCCGCCAACCGCGCGGCGCCGCCCGACCGGCCGGTGCCGCTGCACGCCGCCGGCAGCGCCGTCGAGGTCTGGGTCGTGCCGACCGACGAAGGCCGGGTCGCCGCCGATGCCGCGTTCCGCCACCTGGACGGCGGCTGAGTTTCAAGGAGTCCGCATGCACAACCCGAACGTCGCCGCCGCCGTGCTCGCCGATCCGGCGCTGGACCCGGCGCTGGCCGCCGCACGCCGCCTCGACAGCCATTTCCACGCCGCCGTCGCGCCGGCCTTCTCGGGGCTGTCGCCGATCTCGCTGGCGCTGGCCTGGCAGGACTGGGCGCTGCACCTGGCGACGCAGCCGGCCACCGCGCTGGCGCTGGTCGCCCGCGCCCAGCAGTCCTGGCTGCAGGCCTGGGGCGAGATGCTGGGCCACGCCGAACCCGGCAACGGCGACGCCCGTTTTGCCGCCCCGGCGTGGAAGCACTGGCCGTGGGCGCCGGTGGTGCACGGCTGGCACGCCACCGAACGCTGGTGGCAGGACGCGACCGACCTGCGCGGCGTCGACCCGCACCACCGCGAGGTCGTGCGTTTCTTCGCCCGCCAGTGGCTGGACATGCTGGCGCCGTCGAATGCCGGCCTGGCCAACCCCGAGGTGCTGCAGCGCACCGCCGAACGCGGCGGCGCCAACCTCGTCGACGGCACGCTGCACGCGCTCGACGAGTGGCGCCGCCAGCACGGCCTGGAGCCGCTGCGCACGCCCGAGCGGCGTTACGAGCCCGGTGTCGACGTCGCCGTGACGCCGGGCCAGGTGGTCTGGCGCAACCACCTCGTCGAGCTGATCCAGTACCTGCCGCTGACCGCCTCGGTGCAGGCCGAGCCGGTGTTCATCGTGCCGTCGTGGATCATGAAGTACTACATCCTCGACCTGTCGCCGCACAACTCGTTCGTCAAGTGGCTGGTCGAGCAGGGCCACACGGTGTTCATCCTCAGCTGGCGCAACCCCGACGAGTCGGACGCGCTGCTGGCGATGCAGGACTACCTGGAACTCGGCATCTTCGACCCGCTGGCGCAGATCGCCCGCATGATCCCCGGCCGGCGTGTGCACGCCTGCGGCTACTGCCTGGGCGGCACGCTGCTGTCGCTGGCCGCCGCGGCGCTGGCGCGGCCGGGGCGCATCGCGCGCGCCGAGCTGCTGCCGGAGCTGGCCAGCGTCTCGCTGCTGGCGGCCGAGACCGATTTCACCGAGCCCGGCGAGATGGGCGTGCTGATCGACGAGTCGCAGGTCACGCTGCTCGAGGACATGATGGCCGAGCGCGGCTTCCTCACCGGCGCGCAGATGGCGGGCTCCTTCGCCTACCTGCATTCACGCGACCAGGTCTGGTCGCGGCGGCTGCGCGAGTTCTGGCTCGGCGAGCCCGACAGCCCGAACGACCTGATGGCCTGGAACGCCGACCTGACGCGCATGCCGGCGGCGATGCACAGCGAGTACCTGCGCCGCTGCTACCTGCGCAACGAGATCGCCGAAGGGCGTTTCCCGGTCGAAGGCCGGGCGGTGTCGCTGTCGGACATTGCGGCGCCGATGTTCGTCGTCGGCACCGAGAAGGACCACGTCTCGCCGTGGAAGTCGGTCTACAAGATCCACCGCCTGGCCGACACCACGATCACCTTCGTGCTGACCAGCGGCGGCCACAACGCCGGCATCGTCAGCGAGCCCGGCCACGCCAACCGGCGCTACCGCATGGCCACACGCGAGGTCGACGGCGCCTGGGTCGACCCGCAAGCCTGGGCCGAGCAGGCGCCGCGCCACGAAGGTTCGTGGTGGACCGCCTGGCACGACTGGCTGCTGGCCCAGGGCAGCGGCGAGACCGCCAAGGCGCGCACGCCGGCCAAGGCCGACGTCGTCTGCGCCGCGCCGGGCACTTACGTGCACCAGTGCTGGCGTGACTGAGTCCGGACATGGGACGCCGGAAGGCGTCCCGTGCCGGACGAAGGCCTGAGCGCGATTTCACGCGCGAGGGCTGGCCTCGATCCGGTCTCAATCCGGTTTGACGAAGCGCGCCACGGCGGCGATCAGCTCGCGCGGCCGCTCGCGGTGCGGCACGTGGCCGCAGTCCTCCAGTTCCAGCAGCACCGTGCCCGGCACCTGCCGCGCCACGCTGCGGATCTGCTCCAGCGTGCCGTAGTCGTCGCGTTCGCCCTGCACCGCGAGCAGCGGGCAGCGGATCGCGGCGACCTCGTCGACGATGGACCAGCCGTGGAAACGTTCGTCCAGCCAGACGCCGTTCCAGCCCCAGAAGGCCGAGTCGGGGTCGTCGTGCCAGCGTGCCAGCCGGGCGCGCAGGTCGCCTTCGACGTAGGCCCGGCGGGCGGCGCGCAGGCCGGCGAGCGTGAGGTCTTCGACCCACAGGTGCGGCGCGACGATCACCGCACCGGCGGCGACGCCGGGGAAGGCCGCGGCGTGCAGCAGCGCGATCGTCGCGCCGTCGCTGTGGCCGAAGAGCCAGAGCGGCTCGCGCGCCGGGTCGAGGCCGCGCTCGGCGAGCAGCGCCGGCAGCAGGTCCTGCGCCTGGCGGTGCAGATAACTCGCGTCCCAGTGTTCGTCGGCCGCGCGCGGCGTCGAGCGGCCGTAGCCGGGGCGCGAATAGACCAGCCCGCGCCAGCCGAGCGCGGCGCAGAGCCGGTCGGGGAAGTCGCGCCAGGCCGCCGCCGAACCCAGGCCCTCGTGCAGGAAGACCATGCACGGCGTGCCCGGCGGCGCGTCGCGGCCGATCTCGCGCCACTCGATGCGCACGCGGCGGCCGTCGAACGGCAGCTCGCTGAACGAGGTTCCCTCACGCATCGCGCGACCTTAACGCCGTGGGCCGGCTTGGACCTTTCGCGTCCGGGGCCTTGGCGCCGGCTTTTGGCATCGACGGCGCACCCGGCCCAGAATGATTCCGCTGCCTGACGGTTCCGGACGTCGGGTGGTCAGGAAGATCGAGTTACGGGGCCCTCGCGGCCCCGTTTTTTTTGCCCTCAGCGAACGCGCAGACGCGGCGCTTCGCCGGCTGCCGGCACGACACGGCCGACGACCGCGGCGTCGCCGAAACCGTGTTCGCGGAAGACCGCCAGCACCGCGTCCAGCGCCTCGGGCGCGCAGGCGGTGAGCAGGCCGCCGCTGGTCTGCGGGTCGGTCAGCAGCGCGCGGTCCTCGGCGGCGAAGCCCTCGGGCAGCTCGACCTCGGCGCCGTAGCTGGCCCAGTTGCGCCCCGACGCGCCGGTGACGAAACCCTGGCCGGCGAGCGCACGCACGCCCGGCAGCAGCGGCACCGAGGCCCAGTCGAGCTCGACGTCGTGGCCCGAGCCGCGTGCCATCTCCAGCGCGTGGCCGGCGAGCGCGAAGCCGGTGACGTCGGTCAGCGCGTGCACCGCGTCCAGCGCCGCGAGGTCGGGCCCCGGCGTGTTGAGTTTCGTCGTCGTCGCGATCATGCGGTCGTAGCCCTCGGCGCCGAGCGCACCCTTCTTCAGCGCCGCCGACATCACGCCGACACCCAGCGGCTTGCCCAGCACCAGCAGGTCGCCGGGCTTCGCGCCGGCGTTGCGGCGCACCCGCTGCGGGTGCACCAGGCCCAGCGCCACGAGGCCATAGATCGCCTCGACCGAGTCGATCGAATGGCCGCCGGCGATCGGGATGCCGGCGGCCCGGCAGACCGAGGCGCCGCCTTCGAGCACCCGCCCGATGGTCTCGGTGGACAGCACCGCGATCGGCATGCCGACCAGCGCCAGCGCCAGGATCGGCTTGCCACCCATCGCGTAGACGTCGGACAGCGCGTTGGTCGCGGCGATGCGGCCGAAGTCGAAGGGGTCGTCGACGATCGGCATGAAGAAGTCGGTCGTCGCGACCAGCGCCTGCTCGTCGTTGAGCTGGTAGACCGCGGCGTCGTCGCTGGTCTCGATGCCGACCAGCAACTCGGGCGGCACCGGCATCGCCGACGCGCCGCGCAGGATCTCGGTCAGCACGCCCGGGGCGATCTTGCAGCCGCAGCCGCCGCCGTGCGACAGCGAGGTCAGACGGGGCTCTGCAGGGGCGGGGGCGGTGGTCATCGGCGGCTTTCGCAAAGATGGATCGGCCGCGAGCATAGTCCCGCCCGGGAAACCGAGCGCCTGCGCGGGCCGGGCCGAAATTCCATAATCGCGCCCCCAATCGACCCAGGGAGAACCGATGTTCCACCGCCTGATGTCGCGCGCGCTGCGCGCCGCTGTCGTCGCCGCCGCCTTCACCGCCGTCGGCGCCCAGGCGCAGCAGGTGCTGCGCGTCACCGCGATCCCCGACGAGTCGCCGACCGAACTGGCGCGCAAGGCCGCGCCGCTGGTCAAGTACCTCGAGTCCAAGCTCGCGATGAAGGTCGAGTACACGCCGGTGACCGACTACGCCGCGGCCGTCGAGACCCTGGTCACGCGCAAGATCGACCTCGCCTGGTTCGGCGGCTTCACCTTCGTGCAGGCCAACATCCGCTCCGGCGGCCAGGTGATCCCGCTGGTGCAGCGCGAGGAGGACCAGAAGTTCCGCTCGGTCTTCGTCACCGCCGACCCGGCGGTGCGCTCGCTGGCCGACATCAAGGGCCGCGACTTCAGCTTCGGCTCGCAGAGCTCGACCTCGGGCCACTTGATGCCGCGCAGCTTCCTGATGGCCGCCGGGCTGGAACCCGACCGCGACTTCCGCCGTGTCGCCTACAGCGGCGCGCACGACGCCACGGTGGCCGCGGTCGCCGCCGGCAAGGTGGCCGCCGGGGCGCTGAACATCTCGGTCTGGGACAAGCTCGTCGCCGAGGGCAAGGTCGACACGCAGCGGGTGCGTGTCTTCTACACGACGCCCGCGTACTACGACTACAACTGGACCGTGCACGCCCAGATGCCGGCGCCGCTGCGCGAGAAGCTCAAGGCCGCCTTCCTGGCGCTGTCGCGCGACACCGCCGAAGGCCGCGAGGTGCTGGAACTGCAGCGCGCGACGCGTTTCGTGCCGACCAGCCCGGACAACTACAAGGGCATCGAAGCCGCGGCACGCGCCGCCGGCCTGATCTGAGCGCGGCCGCGATGCGCATCGCGCTGGCCGCCGCCGTCGGCCGCCACCCGGCGGCGCGTGCCGACGTGCCGGCGGCCATCGACGGCCTGACGCTGGACATCGCGCCTGGCGAGGCGGTGGCCGTCATCGGCCCGTCGGGCGCCGGCAAGACGACGCTGCTGCAGCTCATCGCCGCGGCGCTGCGGCCCTCGGCCGGGCAGGTCGTGCTCGACGGCACCGACCCTTGGACGCTGCCGCGCGCGGCGCTGCAGCGGCTGCGCGGCCGGCTGTTCCTGGCCCCGCAGACGCCGCCGCTGCCGCCGCGCCAGCGTGTCGTCACCGCGGTGACGGCCGGCCGGCTGCCGGCGATGGGCTTCTGGCAGAGCCTGGCGGCGCTGGTGCACGCGCAGGACATCGGCGCGGCCGAAGCGGCGCTGGCGCGTTTCGACCTCGCCGACAAGCTCTTCGAGCGTGTCGACCGCCTGTCCGGCGGCGAGCGCCAGCGTGTCGGCCTGGCGCGTGCGCTGCTGTCGCCGGCGTCGCTGTGGCTGGTCGACGAGCCGCTGTCGGCGCTGGACCCGGCGCGTGCCGCCCAGGCGCTGGCCGCCTTGCGCGACGAGGCCGCGGCGCGTGGCGTGACGCTGGTCGCGTCGCTGCACCAGGTCGACGCGGCGCTGGCCGCGTTCCCGCGCGTGATCGGCCTGCGCGACGGCCGCCTGGCTTTCGACCTGCCGGCCGCCGAGGTGACGCCGGCGCGGCTGCAGGCCTTGTACGCGGCGCGCGAGGACCTCGCGCCGGTGATCGAGGATCTGCCGGCCGAACGCGCGCTGGTCGCCGGCCGATGCTGAACCCGGCGCGCCGCGACCCGGCCTGGGCCGGGCGGATCTTCTGGACCGGCGCCGTGCTGGTGCTGCTGTGGCCTCTGGTCGTGGCCACCGAGTTCCGGCCGCTGCGGTTGTTCGAGCCCGAGACGCTGGCCGTCAGCGGGCGTTTTCTCGCCGCCTTCTTCCCGCCGGCGCTCGCGCCCGAGTTCCTGGCGCTGGTCGCGAAAGCGACCTGGCGCACCGTGGCGATCGCCACCGCCGGCATCACGCTGGCGCTGCTGATCGCGGTGCCGGGCGCGCTGCTGACGGCGCGTGTGCTGTCGCTGTCGGCGCTGGCCGGGCCGATGGCCGCTGTGCCGCTGGTCGTGCGTCAGGCGGTGCGCGCGCTGCTCGTCGTGCTGCGCAGCGTGCCCGAACTCGTCTGGGCGCTGGTCTTCGTGCGTGTCGTCGGCCTGGGGCCGACCTCGGGCGTGCTGGCGATCGCGCTGACCTACGGCGGCATGCTCGGCAAGGTCTACGCCGAGATCCTGGACAGCGGCGAGGCCGCGCCGGCGCAGGCGCTGCTGCGCCAGGGCGCCGGCCGGCTGCAGGCCTTCTTCTGGGCGCTGCTGCCGCAGAACGCGCACGAGCTGGCCTCGTACACCGTCTACCGCTGGGAATGCGCGATCCGCTCGTCGGTGGTGCTCGGTTTCGTCGGCGCTGGCGGCCTGGGTCAGGAGCTGGACGGCTCCCTGAAGATGTTCGCCGGCGCCGAGGTGGCGACGATGCTGATCGTCTTCGTCGCGCTGGTGGCGCTGGCCGACCGCGCCAGCGCGACGATCCGCAAGGTGCTGGGATGAGCGTGCCGCGGCCTGTCGCCGACTGGCGCGTGCGCGCGCTGCTGGGCGCGCTGGCGGCGCTGGTCGTCGCCAGCTTCGTTTCGCTGGACCTGCAGTGGCGTGCCTTCTTCTCGGCCGAGGCGCTGGGCTCGATGGCACGTTTCGTCGCCGAGTTCTTCCCGCCGGCACACGACCCGGTGTTCGTCGCCAAGGTCGTGCGCGGCGCCGGCGAGACGCTGGCGATGTCGCTGCTGGGCACGGCGCTGGCGGCCGTCGGCGGGCTGCTGCTGGCGCTGCCGCGCCGCGGCCGGTGGCTGGCGCGCTGGCTGATGAACGCGCTGCGGGCGGTGCCGGAACTCGTCTGGGCGGCGCTGCTGCTGGTCGCCGCCGGCCTGGGGCCGATGACCGGCACGCTGGCGCTGGCGCTGCACACCACCGGCGTGCTCGGCCGGCTGTTCGGCGAGGCGATCGAGAACGCGCCGCCCGGCCCGGCCGAGGCGCTGCGCGCGCAGGGTGTCGAAGGCTGGCGCGTCGCCGCCTGGGCGACGCTGCCGCAGGTGCTGCCGCAGCTCGTCAGCTACACGCTGTACCGCTGGGAGAACAACATCCGCGCCGCCGCGGTGCTGGGCGTCGTCGGCGCCGGCGGGCTGGGGCAGATGCTGGCCTTCCACCTCGGCCTGTTCCAGATGGGCCGCACGGCGACGGTGCTGCTGGCGATGATCGTGCTGGTGCTGGCGGTCGACGCGGCCAGCGTCTTCGTGCGCCGGATGCTGATGCGCTGAGCACAATGGCACGCCGGCCGCCCGCGAGCACGGGGGCCGGGCCGCGCAGGGCGCGTGCCAGAATCGTCGCCGACATGAAGATCCTGCTCACCGGTGCCGCCGGTTTCATCGGCATGACGACGGCGCTGCGGCTGCTCGCGCGCGGCGACGAGGTGGTCGGTCTCGACAACCTCAACGACTACTACGACGTCCGGCTCAAGCTCGACCGCCTGGCGCGGCTCGAGCCGCACCCGGGCTTCCGCTTCGTCAAGCTCGACGTCGCCGACCGTGCCGGCATGGAGGCGCTGTTCGCCGCCGAACGTTTCGACCGCGTCATCCACCTCGCCGCGCAGGCCGGCGTGCGCTACTCGCTGCAGAACCCGCACGCCTACGTCGACAGCAATCTCGTCGGCTTCATCAACATCCTCGAGGGCTGTCGCCACGCGCAGGTGCAGCACCTCGTCTACGCCTCCAGCTCCAGCGTCTACGGCGGCAACACGAAGATGCCGTTCTCCGAGCACGACAGCGTCGACCACCCGGTCAGCCTGTACGCGGCGACGAAGAAGGCCAACGAGCTGATGGCCCACACCTACAGCCATCTCTACGGCCTGCCAACGACGGGGCTGCGCTTCTTCACCGTCTACGGCCCCTGGGGCCGGCCGGACATGGCGCTGTTCCTGTTCACCAAGGCGATCCTGGAAGGGCGTGCGATCGACGTCTTCAACCACGGCCGCATGAAGCGCGACTTCACCTACGTGGACGACATCGTCGAAGGCGTGATCCGCGTGCTCGACCGCACGGCCGAGCCCGACCCGGCCTACCGTCCCGAGGCGCCCGACGCCGGCACCAGCAACGTGCCCTACCGCGTCTTCAACATCGGCAACCACGCGCCGGTGGAGCTGATGGAGTTCATCGGCCACGTCGAGGCCGCGCTCGGCCGCGAGGCACAGAAGAACCTGCTGCCGATGCAGGACGGCGACGTGCCGGCGACCTACGCCGACGTTGACGCGCTGAGTGCCTGGACCGGTTTCGCGCCGGCCACCGACCTGCGCACCGGCATCGGCCGCTTCGTCGACTGGTACCGCGGCTACTACCGCGTCTGATCAGCGCGGCAGCGCCGTGGCCGTCGGCTCCGGCGGAGCGGCCTGCTGCAGCAGCTCGTGCACGTGGCGCACGGGGATCGCGTAGCTGATGCCCGAGGGGTACTGGATCGCGTTCTCGCGCGTGCCGCGCACCAGCACCATGTTGACGACGGCGACGACCTCGCCGGTCTCGGCGTCCAGCACCGGGCCGCCGCTGTTGCCGGGGTAGGCGGTGGCGTCGAGCTGGAAGATGTCGAAGCTGCCCTCGCGCAGCTTCTGCAGCGCCCGCGGGTCGAGCTGGCGCGAGTTCGCCGCCGGCAGCGCGATCGAGGTCACCGCCGAGACGATGCCGCGGTGCGTGACCGGCGAATAGCCCAGCGCGCCGGCGATCGGGAAGCCCATCAGCGCGATCGACATGCCTTCGCGCGCGGCGTCGGCGTCGGCCAGCGGCAGCGGCGGCAGCGACGGGCCCTCGATCTTCAGCAGCACCAGGTCGTGCGAGCGGTCGGAGCCGGCCAGGCGCGCCGAGCGGGCTTCCGACACCTTGCCGTTGCGCGCCACCAGCACCGACAGCCGCGACAGCTGCTCGACCTCGTTGGCCGGCGGCAGCACGTGCTGGTTGGTGATGACGTAGCTGCCGTCGAGCACGGCGAAGCCGCTGCCGCGGAACGAGAAGCGCGGGTTGTCCAGCGGGTTGAAGGTGCCGACGGCGACGACCCCGGGCTTGGCCGCGGCGATGACGTCGGGCAGGCCGGCCCAGGCCGGCAAGGTCAGCGACAGCAGCGAAGCCGCCAGCCAGGCGCGGCGCCGGGGACCGGTGCCGTGGCCGGCGCCGCGACGGGCATCGATCGGGGAGGTGGGGGCGGGGATCAGCGTCGGGAACGGGGCGCGCACGGTAGGGCCAGCATAGCACCCGCAGGTGGTGCGTCCGGCCCCCCGCTCAGGCTGCCCGGCGGCCGTCGGGCAGCGGCCGGGCCGCCGGCTCCGCCGGGTCGGGCGCGAGGTCGGCGTGCGTCGTGCCGGTCTCCAGCAGGCGCACGCAGCGCATCCAGGCCGGGTCCGGCGCCTCGACGCGGAAGCCGTGGTAGTGGCCGGTGGCCGTCGGCACGCGCCGCACGACCTCGGTCAGCACCGTGGATTCGACGCCTTCGCCGAGCTGCACCTTGGCCCAGCCGCGTGCGCCCAGCGGCAGGTCGTTCGCGCCGTGGGCCTGGAAGCCCTGCTGCGACAGCTCCACCACCTCCAGCGCCTGCGGCCGGTCTTCCAGCGTCAGCACCGCCGGGCACTTCAGCGAGTAGCGCGGGTGGCGGCGCAGCGCGGCGCCACCGGCCTGGTGGCCGTAGGGCAGCGGCGGCAGCACCGCGGCGTACTCGGGGCTGTCGTAGATGCTGTGCAGCAGCCCCAGCCGGCGCGTGTCGAGCTGGGCGAAGCAGTCGGTGCGCTGGGTGAAGAAGTAGTCCAGCAGCGCCGGCGTCATCACCGGGTCGTTGGTCGTGAAGTAGCGGCGCTCGGGCAGCTTGGCGTTGGGCAGGCGCGAGGTGATGAAGTAGCGGTACAGGTCCTTGCGCGGCGGGCGGCCGTCGTAGCCTTCCTTCAGCAGCGTCGGGGCCTCGTGCAGGTCCAGCGTCGCGCCGACCGCCGGCGCGCCGTTGGCGAAGTCGTAGTGGTCGACCTCGGAGGCCTGCAGGCGGCGGAAGAACAGCAGCGACTCGTAGAGCTCGATCTTCGCCGGGTTGACGGCAATGACCAGGTGCCGGGTGTCGAAGTAGTGCACGCAGTAGTCGTGCATGAACTTCATCAGCGGGAACAGGATCCTGCCGCCGGTGGAGCGGAACTTCGGGTGCACCGCCAGCGCCGAGATCTCGGCGATGCGCCCCGGCTGGGCGCGCACCGCGGTCAGGTCGAACACCGACTGCAGCGGGAAGCCGAAAACGCCCTCGCGGATCATCGACAGGGTGCCGACGACCTCGCCGTCCCAGAACGCGGCGATCGTCGTCGTCGTCGGCAGCGCGTGGTATGGCGTGACGCGCAGGCCCGACGGGTGCGGCTTCATGAAGCCGCTGGCGACGTAGGCGTCGTGCAGCAGCCGGAAGCAGGCTTCGAGATCCTGGCGGCTGTCGACGATGCGGATCTCCAGCCGGCCGTCCGGGGCCGGCTCGCAGTCGACCATGCGGCGGAAGATCGCGTGCCGGGCGGAGTCGGGCAGCATCCCCATCGCGGAACGCAGACCGGCGTGGACGTTCTTTCGCAGGGTGCTCATGGCTCAGGTTACGGCGTGCGGCGCGGCAGGTTGAGGATCTGCAACACCTTGTCGCAATTGAGCGCCTGGCGGACCGGTGAGAACCAGTACACGGACGGCTTCATCCACGGGGTGCCGACCACCGATTCAAGGGCCCGTTGCAAGGTGTGTCGGCGCCGGGTCGCGGTCTACACTGCGTGCACCGGACCCGCTCCAGAGCTTGTCGCCTGCGCCGAATCCGAGGGAGCCGTGATGAACGACACCGAACGACCCATCGAACCCCAAGAACCGGATCACGCCGAGGGCACTCCGTCTGGCGGCTTCTCCCCGCGTCGCCGGCGCTTGCTGAGGGTCGCCGGCGGTGCCGCGCCGGCCTCGCTGCTGCTGGTCGGCCGCCCGGTGCACGCCACGACCTTCAGCTGCCTGTCGACCTCGGCCTGGGGCTCGGTGATGGTCAACCCGTCGGCCAGCGTCTCGGCGCGCGCGATCGCCAACGGCACCAAGATCCAGGCCTGGTCGCTGGACCAGTGGTGCCGCAATCTCGAGCAGGTCGGCATCGGCCGGCCCTGGGACAAGCTGTGCTCGGGCAACACCAGCTTCGGCTCCGGCTTCGACAGCTGGAAGCGCAAGGTCAAGGTCTCCGACTGCAACGTGCCCAAGCCCAGCGGTCTGGACAGCACCGGCCGCCTGCTCTACGACGTGCTGACCAAGACCAACGGCTGCGAGGGCATGGACGACTTCCCGCGCCACCTGATCGTCGCCTGCCTGAACCAGCGGCTGCTGCAGGGCAAGGGCATGGACATCGACCCGACGCGCTGCGTGCCGATCCTCGACGTCAACCAGATGGCCTCCGGCAGCTACACGCTGCCCTCGGGCAAGTACTGGGGCCGTGGCGAGATCCTCGACTACGTGAAGAAGAACAACGTCTCGCGCCCGATCTGATGGCGTGACCGCGGCGACCTGGTCCCTCACGCGCGAGGCGGCGATCCACGTCCGGTCCTGGGACGACTCGGCCTGCGCGATCGCCTTCGACGAACGCAGCGGCGACACCTTCACGCTCGGCGCGCTGGCGCTGGAGTTGATGGCGATGCTGCACGAGCACGGCGCGCAGTCCGAGCCGGCGCTGGCCGCAGCACTCGCCGCGGAGCTGGGCACCGAGCTGCCCGCCGACATGGCCGGCGCCATCGGCACCGAACTCGAACAGCTGCGGACACGGGGCCTCGTCGCGCGCCTGGACTCTTGAAGATCTCCGACCTCGATCGTGCGGCGCTGCGCGCGCGGCTCCGCGGCGCCGGCCTGCGGCTGGACCTGCACCCCTTCAGCGCCTGCGTGCGTTCCGAGCTGCCGGCGCTGGCCGACGCCGTGGCGCTGCTCTACGCCGACTTCCCGCTCGCCGCCGACGACGGCTTCGCCGACTTCCATCTCGAGATCCGCGCCGAGCCGCGCTGGCTGCCGTTCGGCCGCTGGCGCGCGCGTTTCCTCTACGACGGGCTGCCGGCCTTCGTCAGCCTGCCCCGGCGCCAGGCGCCGACGATGCTCGAATGGGGCCTCAACTGGTGCGTGGCCTCGCATGCCCACCAGTTCCTGGTCTGCCATGCCGCGGTGCTCGAGCGCGACGGCCGCGCGCTCGTGCTGCCGGCGCCGCCGGGCTCGGGCAAGAGCACGCTGACCGCGGTGCTGGCCCATCGCGGCTGGCGCCTGCTGTCCGACGAGCTCGCGCTGCTGGACCCGGCCACCGGCCTGGTGCACGGCATGGCGCGTGCCGTCAACCTGAAGAACGCCTCGATCGACCTGGTCACCGGTTTCGTGCCCGAGGCCGTGATGTCGCCGCCGGTGCCGGACACGCTGAAGGGCACGGTGGCGCTGATGCGCCCGCCGGCCGAGGCCGTGCGCCGCCGCGCCGAGCCGGCACGGCCGGCCTGGGTGGTGCTGCCGCGCTGGCAGGCCGGAGCCCGCGCCGGCTTCGAGCGGCTCGACCGCGCGCAGGCGGCGCTGCTGCTGGCCGAGCAGTCCTTCAACTACCACGTGCTCGGGCGGCGGGGTTTCGACACGCTGACCACGCTGGTCGGTGCCGTCGACTGTCTGAGCTTCCGCTACGGCACGCTCGACGAGCTCGAGCCGGCCTTCGAGGCGCTGGCCGCCGGCCGGCCACCGGGAGACGCGCATGGCGCCTAGCCTGCTCGTGCGTGTGCTGCGGGAGCCGGCATGCGCTGCCGCGCTGGCGCCGGCCGGCTGGGACCTGCTGGTGCGCCAGGCGCGCCGCGCCAACCTGATCGCCCGGCTGCACGACGCGCTGGCCGAGGCCGGCGTCCAGGCGCCGCCGCCGGCTCAGGCCCATCTGGCGGCCGCGCGCCAGATCGCCGACGCCCAGCGCCAGCGCATGCGCTGGGAGCTGGCCTGCATTGCCGAGGCCCTGGCCGGGGTCACGCCGCACTGCGTCGTGCTCAAGGGCGGCGCCTACCTGGCGCTGGACCTGCCGTTGGCGCGCTCGCGGCTGTACGGCGACCTCGACATCCTCGTGCCGCGTGCGGCGCTGGCCGACGTCGAGAGCGCGCTGCTGATCCACGGCTGGATCGTCGAAGGCCTGTCGGGCTACGACGAGCAGTACTACCGCCGCTGGATGCACGAGCTGCCGCCGATGCGCCACCGCAGCCGCGAGACGGCGCTCGACGTGCACCACACGCTGCTGCCGCTGACCTCGCGCACCGCGCTGGACACGCCGGCGCTGTTCGAGGACCTGCGCCCGCTGGCCGCCTGGCCCGGCCTGTCGACACTGGCGCCGGCCGACCTGCTGCTGCACAGCGCGACCCACCTGTTCCACGAAGGCGAGTTCGCCCACGGGCTGCGCGACCTGTTCGACCTGGATGCGCTGGTGCGCCACTTCGGCGGCGAGGCCGCCTACTGGGACCGCGTCGTCGAACGCGCCGGCCGGCTGGGGCTGCGGCGCTCGCTGCACTATGCGCTGCGCCACAGCGCGCGTGCGCTCGCCACGCCGGTGCCGCCGGAGGTCCAGCGTGAACTGCAGCGCGCGGCGCCGCCGTGGCCGCTGCCGGCGCTGCTCGACGCCTGTTACGCGCGGGCGCTGCAGCCGCAGCACCCGAGCTGCGAGACACGGGGGGCGCCGCCGGCGCGGCTGGCGCTGTACCTGCGTTCGCACTGGCTGCGCATGCCGCTGCCGCTGCTCGCCCGCCACCTCGCGCGCAAGGCCTGGCGCCGGTTCAGCGGCGCCGAGCGCCGCGAGCAGGAGGCGGCGCAGCGCCAGCAGGCCTGACCCGGCAGGCCCGACGGCGCGGCCCGGTCTTCAGCTCGCCTTCTTCAGCAGCTCGGCGACCTCGGCCTGGCCGTCGAAGCCCGGGCCGAGCTTGGCCAGCTTGTCGAGCTCGGCGCGCGCGCCGGTCTTGTCGCCCGACTGCAGCATCAGCTTGGCCAGCGTCAGCCGCAGCGACGGCGAGTCGGGCGACCGCTGCACGGTCTCCTTCTGCAACTGCAGCGCGCGCGGCAGCTGGCCTTCGGCGGCCGCGGCCAGCGCCAGCGTGTCGCGCAGCGCCGGCTGGCCCGGGGCCAGCGTGTTCGCCTTCTCGGCCAGCGCCAGCGCGCCGGGCTTGTGCTGCTGCAGCATCAGCCAGGCGACGTTGTTCAGCGCCATCGGGTTGGACGGCTGGCGCTGCAGCACGTCGCGGTAACGCGCCTCGGCGGCGGCCCAGTCCTTCGTGGCCAGCGCCAGGTCACCGAGGTGGAAGCGGAACGCGATGTCGTCCGGGTGCTGCTTCTGCCAGCTGGCGGCGAATCGCTCGGCCTCGTCGCCTTGCCCGGCGGCGCGCAGCGTCGCGTGCAGCCGGATCGCCGACTCGGCGCCCGGCGCCTTCTGCACGGCGCTGCGGATCAGCGCGAGCGCCGCCTCGGGCTTGCGCCGCGCGGTCTCGACGTCGGCCTCGGCGAGATAGCCGATGGCCTCGCCGGGGCGCTGCTTCTGGATCTCGCGCGCCAGCGCCACGGCCTCGGCATAACGCCCGCTGCCGGCGTACAGGCCGAGCAGCGCGCGCTGGGCGGGCAGCAGGCGCGGCGCGAGTTCCAGCGCGGCCTTGAGGCTGCGTTCAGCGCCGGCCTCGTCCTTCAGGCCCAGATAGGCGTCGGCCTGGCCGAGCAGCCCGGCCGGCGAGCGCGGCTGCAGCTGGGCGAGCTTCTGGAAGCTCGTCAGCGCCTGCTGGTAGTCGCGGTTGGCCAGCTCGCTGCGGGCCAGCGCGGCGAGCAGCTCGCGGCTGGACGGCAGCGCCGCCACGGCCTCGCGGGCCGCCGACAGCGCCCCGCGGGTGTCGCGCCGGGCGAGGCGGTCGTCGATCAGCCGCAGCCGCGGCAGCGCCTCGTTGGGCGCGGCCTTCACCGCGGCCGCGTACTGGGTGCTGGCGGCGTCGGCGCCGCCGCCAGTGCGCTCGTGCCACTCGGCCAGCGCCAGCATCGCGCGCCAGTTCTTCGGGTCGCGCGCCAGCTCGTCGTCGAAACGCTTGCGGGCCGCGTCGGCCTTGCCCTCGGCCAGGTCGAGCGCGGCCAGGCTGGCGACGGCCGGGAAGTAGGAGGCGTCGCGTTCGAGCGCGCGCCCGAACGCGGCACGTGCGCCGGCGCGGTCGTTGCCGAGCAGCAGCACGCGGCCGCGCATCAGCTCGGGCGTCGGGTCCTGGGGCCGCTTGGCGTCCAGGCCGTCGATGGCCTTCAGCGCCTTGGCGCGGTCGCCCTGGCGCAGGTACGAGGCGATCAGCGCCATGTCGGCGCCGACCCCCGACTCGTGCGCCGCCAGCGTCTCCAGCTCACCCAGGCCGGCGCTGGTGTCGCCGCGCCCGATCTTGCCGAGCGCGACCGCGGTGCGCGCGCGCGGGTTCTGCGGCGCGACCTTGGCCGCCTGCGCGAACACCGCCTCGGCCTGGCGCGCCTCGCCGATCTGCAGGTACGCCTGGCCGGCCAGCAGCAGCGTCTCGGCGCGTGCCTTGCCGCTGTCGAGCTCGGGCTGCAACAGCGCCAGCGTCTTGTCGGCCTGGCCGGTGCGCAAATAGGTCTCGGCGAGCAGGCGGGTGGCCAGCGGCATGCCGGGCTGCAGCTTCACGGCCTGGGCCAGCAGGGTCTCGGCCTGGGGCAGGGCGCGCAGCTGGTATTCGGCGGCGCCGGCCAGTTGCAGCACGAGGGGGTTGTTCGGTGCGGCCTGCACCAGCGGCTGCGTCAGCCGCCGCACGCCTTCGAAGTCGCTGCGCAGGTAGGCGGTCTGGGCCTGCAGCAGGCGCGTGCCGGCCAGGTCGGGCAGGTTCTTGGCGAGCTGCTGGACATGGGCCTCGGCGCCGGCCACGTCGCCGGCGGCGACGAGCAGCGCGACGAGCGACTGGTGCGCCGTCATCTGCCGCGGGTCGGCCTCGACGGCCTTGCGGTAGGCCGCCAGCGCGGCGTCGCGGTCCTGGCGTCCGTACTGCTCGAGCTGGCCCTTCAGCAGCCAGGCCTCGGCGTTGCGGGCGTCGGCGCCGGTCAGCTCGTCGGTCAGGCGCAGGGCGCCGTCGAGGTCGGCCCGGGCGGCCAGTTGCCGCGCCTTCAGCAGCTTGGCCGGCGCGTAGCCCGGCTGGGCCTGCAGCGCGGCCTCGACCGCCTGTTCGGCCTTGGGCGTCTGGTCGAGCCGCAGATAGGCCATCGCCAGCGTCGTCGACAGGTCGGCGTCGGCCTCGGGCTGGCCCAGGCGCGTCGCGCCCCAGGTCTGCACGACGCGGCGCTCGTCGCCGGCGGCCAGCGTGGCGCGTGCCAGCGCCGGCACGACCCGCGCCTCGGGCAGCTTGAGCATCTCGGCCTTGCGCAGCTCGACGACGGCGCCGGCGGCGTCGCCCATGGCCAGCAGCGTCGTGCCCAGCAGCAGCCGGGCCTCGGCGAGGTCGGGGTTCTTCTGCAGTGCCGACTTCAGCGAGATGGTCGCCGACTTGCTGTCGTTCTGCGCCAGCGACTGCTTCGCGGTGGCGAGCAGCTCTTCTTCGGACGGGCCGCCGCAGGCGGCGAGCAGCGCCGCGACGGTGATCGCGACGGCGGTCAGGGAGTGTTTCATCACAGGGTCTTGAGGAGGCGGGTCACTTCGTCTTGGCCGCGGAAGGACGGGCCGAGCTTGGCGAGCGATTCGAGTTCGGCCCGGGCCGCCGCCTTGTCGCCGTTGGCCATCAGCAGGCGGGCCAGGCCGAGGCGGTAGTTCGGCACCTCGGGGGCCTTGGCGACGGCTTCACGCTGCGTCTGCACGGCGCGCGGCAGCTGCTTGTCGGCGGCCAGCGCGCCGGCCAGCGTGTCCAGCACCGAGGCGTTGCCCGGGGCCAGCTGCAGCGCCCGTTCGGCGACGGCCACCGCGCCGGGCTTGCCCTGGCGGACCATCAGCCAGGCGACGTTGTTGTGCGCCACGGCGTCGTTGGGCCGCAGCGTGATGACCTTGCGAAAGCGCGCCTC
Organism: Rubrivivax sp. JA1055; assembly: GCF_020966565.1. Classification (NCBI taxonomy): domain Bacteria; kingdom Pseudomonadati; phylum Pseudomonadota; class Betaproteobacteria; order Burkholderiales; family Sphaerotilaceae; genus Rubrivivax; species Rubrivivax sp. JA1055. The sequence continues at coordinate 55,409 of NZ_JAJKFP010000003.1, forward strand.
GGCCTGGGCGAACTGCCCCTGGTCGAGCGCCGCGCCGCCCAGGTGGTTCTGGAAGTCGGCGTCCTTCGGATGCTCGGTCTCCCAGGCGGCGGCAAAACGTTCGGCCTCGGCCTGGCGCCCGGCCAGGCTCAGCAGCGCGTGCTGCCGTACCGCCACCGCGGTGGCGGGCTGGCGCTGGAGCGCGACGCGCGTCGCCGCCAGCGCCGCCGGCCATTGCTTCTGCGCCGACAGCACCTCGGATTCGAGCAGCGGGCCGGCGGCCTCGCGCGGGCGCTGCCGGCCGACCTCGCGTGCGACCTGCAGCGCCTCGTCGTAGTGCTGGCTCGCCAGCGCGACCTGCACCAGGCGCTGCTGCGCCGGCAGGTGCTCGGGTGCGGCCTTCAGGGCCCGGCGCAGCGCCTGCATCGCGGCGTCCGGGTTCTTCATCGCCACGTAGGTGTCGGCCATGCGCATCTGCGGCCCCGGCAGCTCGGGCTGGGCTGCGGCGACCTTGCCGAAGGTGGCCAGGGCTTGTTGCGTGTCGCCCACCGCGAGCTGCGCCACGCCCAGCGCGTCGAGCAGGCGCACGTCGTCGGGCACCGCGGCGACGGCCTCGTTGGCAGCGGTCAGCGCCGCCTTGTGATCGCCCAGGCCGAGGAAGTGCTCGACCAGCACCAGCCGCGGCGCGGCCTCGCCGGGGTTGGCCTTGACGGCGGCGGCGAGCAGGCCGCCGACCTCGGCGGCACCGGCGCCGGTGCGCTGCTTCAGGTCGGCGATCGCCAGCAGTGCGCGGTAGTCGCGCGGGTCCTGCTCCCGCAGCGCCTCGAAGCGCTTGATCGCCTCCTGCGGCTTGTTCTCGGCGAAGTCGATGGCCGCCAGCCCGGCCACGGCCGGGAAGTAGGCCGGGTCCAGCTCGGCCGCCCGGGTGTAGGCCGCGCGGGCGCCGGGCGCGTCGCCGCGCTGGCCCAGGATGCGGCCGCGCAGCAGGTGCGGCAGCGGCTGGCCCTGCATCTTCTTCTCGAGCCGGCCGGTCGCCGCCAGCGCGGCGTCGACCTGGCCGACGCGCAGCCGGGCGCTGATCAGCGCCAGGTCGGCGTAGTTGCCGGGGTCCTGCGTGGCGATGTGCTCGAGCTGCGCGAAGCCGTCGTCGGTCTGGCCCTTGGCGATCTGCGTCAGCGCCAGCGCGGTCGAGACCTTCGGGTCGCGTGGGTCGATCGCCGCCGCGCGCTTGAAGTAGCGCTCCGCGGTCGCCATGTCGCCGCTCTGCAGGTAGGCCTCGGCCGCTGCCGCCAGCGACGGGGCGTCCGGCCGCGGCCCCTCCAGCACCGGCTTGATCGCCTGCAGCGCCTTGGCCGGCTGGCCGGCGCGCAGATGGGTCTGGGCCAGCAGCCGGCGCGCCGTGCCCAGCCGCGGCTCCTGCTGGATCGCGCGGTTGAGGAAGGACTCCGCGAGCAGCAGCCGGCCTTCGCGGAACTCGATCGCGCCGGCCAGCTGCAGCAGGCGCACGCTGGTCGGCGCCAGCTTCAGCAACTGCTGCACGCCGTCGCGCGCGCGCTTGACGTCGCCGTCGAGCAGCGCGACCTGGGCGTCGTAGTAGCGCGTGTCGGGATGCTGCGGCAGCACCTTCTTCATCGCCGCGACCATCGCGCGCAGGCCCTCGACGTCGCTGCGCTCCAGCAGCAGCGGCACCAGCGCGGCGTAGGCCGGCAGGTGGCGCGGCTCGGCCTCCAGCGCCGAGCGGAAGGCGGCCATCGCGCCGTCGTTGTCGCCGAGGCTCCAGCGCAGCACGTTGCCCTTGAGCAGCCAGGCGTTGGCGTTGCCCGGCGCGTCCGCCAGGATGCCGTCGACGCGCTCCAGCGTCTGCCGCGGCGACTCGGTGCGCGTCAGCAGGCGCGCCTCCTGCAGCCGGGCGGTGATGTTCTTCGGGTCCAGCCGGAGCGCCTGGTCGACGGCCGCCTGGCTGCGGTCGGAGTCGCCGAGCGCGGCGTGGGCCAGCGCCACCTGGGCCCGCAGTTCGGCGCCGGCGACACGGTCGCCGAGCTCGAAGCGGCCGTACAGGTCGGCGACCTGCTTGGCCTCGCCGCGTGCGACCATCGCCTTGGCCAGCAGCGGCAGCACCGCGTTGTCGTCCCAGCGCAGGTCGTGCGCCTTGCCGAGCTCGATCTGCGCGGCGGCCATGTCGCCGCTCTCGAACAGCGTGCGCCCGAGCAGGAAGCGGGCCTCGGCCGACTGCGGGTTGCCCTGCAGCGCGGACTTCAGCTCGATGATCGCCGCCGGGCGGTCGTTGTTCTGCAGGTGCCCCTTGGCCGACGCGATCAGCTCCGTGTCGGACTTGGCGCCGCAGCCGACGAGGCCGGCGAGGGCGACGGAGATCGCCGCGGCGATGCCCAGGCGCTGAAGTGTCGAACTCACGTGGTCTCCCTTCGTCGGCCGGGCGCTCATTTGATCGCCAGGCGGTGCATCAGGTCGTAGAGCGTCGGCCGGCTGATGCCCAGCAGCTCGGAGGCCTTGACGATGTTGTTGTTGGTGCGCGCCAGCGCGGCGATCACCGTCTGGCGCTCGGCAGCCTCGCGCGCGGCGCGCAGGTCGAACTCGGTGCCGGCCGCCGCGGCGCCCTCGCGCTCGGGGACCTTCAGGCCCATGTCCTGGGCGGTGACGCGCGTGCCGTCGGCCATGATCGAGGCCCGCTTGACGACGTTGATCAGCTCGCGCACGTTGCCCGGCCAGGCGTGGGCCTCGATGGCCTGCAGCGCGTCCTCGCTGAAGACCAGCGAGCCGCGACGCGGCTCCTGCGCGAAGCGGCGCAGGAAGGCGTGCGCCAGCAGCACCGCGTCGCCCTGGCGCGAGCGCAGCGGCGGGATCTTCACCTCGATCTCGGCGAGGCGGTAGTACAGGTCCTCGCGGAAGCGGCCTTCGGCGATCAGCGCCTGCAGGTCCTGGTGTGTCGCGCCGACGACGCGCACGTCGACCGGGATCTCCTGACGCGCACCCAGGCGCTCGATCTTGCGCTCCTGCAGGAAACGCAGCAGCTTGGCCTGCAGCGCCGCCGGCAGGTCGCCGATCTCGTCGAGCATCAGCGTGCCGCCGTTCGCCGTCTCGATCTTGCCCGGCGTCGTCTTCGCGGCGCCGGTGAACGCACCCTTCTCGTAGCCGAAGAGCTCGCTCTCGAGCAGGTTCTCGGGGATCGCCGCGCAGTTGATGGCGACGAAGCGCCCGCTGCGTCGCGAGGCCTGGTGCAGGCCCTGCGCGAGCACCTCCTTGCCGGTGCCGCTCTCGCCGAGCAGCAGCACCGTCGCGTCGCTGGAGGCCACACGCTCGACCATGCGCGAGATGCGCAGCATCTCCGGGTCGCGTGTCATCAGCCCGGACAGCGCGTCGGGCTGCTGCAGCGCCTGCAGCCGGCGGTTCTCGGCCTGCAGCTCGGCCAGGCGCATCGCGCGTTCGATCGTCAGCCCCAGCACCTCGGGGTCGAAGGGCTTGGCCAGGAAGTCGTAGGCGCCCAGGGCCACGGCGCGCAGCGCGTTGGCCTGGTCGTTCTGGCCGGTCAGCACGATGACCTTGACGTGCGGGTCCAGGTCCAGCAGCTGCTCGAGCAGCCTGAAGCCCTCGGAGACCGAGTCGGGGTCGGGCGGCAGGCCGAGGTCCATCGTGACGACGGTGGGCTGCACGCGGCGGTACTGCAGGATCGCGGCTTCGCGGTCGGCGGCGGTGGCGCAGTCGTAGCGGTCGAGCGACCACTTGATCTGCTTCTGCAGCGCGAGATCGTCCTCGACGATCAGCACGCGACCGGCGGTGTCGGGGTTCAGGCTCATGCGGACATCCGGAGGTCTGAGGAGGCGTGGGTCTCGAACAGCGGCATCAGCAGCGTGATCACGGTGCCTTCGCCGACGCGGCTGGCGACGTCGACGCTGCCGCCGAGCTCGCGCAGGTACTGGAAGCTCTCGTAGGAGCCGATGCCCATGCCGCTGGTCTTGGTGCTGCTGAACGGGCGGAAGAGCTTGTTGCGCACGAAGTCCTCGCTCATGCCGATGCCGGTGTCGCCGACCTCGACCTTGACCTGGCCGCCGTGGCGCGCGCAGCGCACCCAGACGCGGCCTTCGGGCGGCGTCGCGTCCAGCGCGTTCTGCACCAGGTGGCCGAGCACACGCTCGAGGCGGTCCTCGTGGCCGCGCGTGGCCAGGCCCGGCGTGCAGTCGGTCTCGACGCGGCGGCCGGCGCTGCGCGCGCCCGAGGCGATGCGCTCGACGACGGCCGCCAGCTCGACACCGCGCGCGCCGCCCGGCGGCGTCGCGCCTTCGCGCAGCTGCAGCATCAGGCGGCGCATCTTCTCGAGCGAGCTTTCCACCGTCATCAGCATGTCCTGCTGGAACTCCGGGTTGGCGTGCAGTCGCTGGGCATTCTTCATCATCAGCGACAGCTGGGTGACGATGTTCTTCAGGTCGTGCACGACGAAGGCCGACATGCGGTTGAAGGCCTCGAACTTGCGCGCCTCCAGCAGCGCCTCGGTGGCCTGCATCTGCGCCAGGATGCCGGCGGCCTGGCGCGCGGCGGTCTTCAGCAGGTCGCGCACCTCCCAGTTCAGCTCCAGCCGCGTGCGCGGCCGGCCCAGCGTGACGAAGCCCAGCAGCTCGCCGGCCACCGGCAGCGGCACCACCAGCCAGGTGTCGCCGCCGTCGCGCAGCCAGGCCGGCAGCGCCAGGCTGCCGTAGCGGCGTGGCGCGTCGCGGAACTCGTCGAGGTCGATCACCCAGCCGGGTTCGCCGAGAAAGGCGGCCAGCGGCGCGTCGGCGGCCTCGGCGGCGTCGACCTCGGCGGTGTTCCAGCGTGCCGCCTGGCGGTAGGCGCCGTCGGCGCCGCCGCGCAGCCACAGGCTGCCCGAGGGCGACTCGACCATGTTCGCCAGGCCGCGCACGACCAGGCCGCCGATCTCCTGCGGCGAGCCGCGCGACGACAGCATCGCGGTGAAGCGCAGCCACTCCTCGCGGTAGTCGTAGCGGTAGCTGAAGAAGTGCTTGCCGACGAAGACGCGAAGCCGCGCGCGGGCCGTGCCCGACAGCACCATCATCGCCAGCATCAGCACGCCGGCCGCGCCGAGCACGATCTGCAGCCCGCGGCCCCAGTCGCCGCCGAAGTCGCGCACCCAGTAGCCGACGCCGGCCATGACGAGCAGGTAGCCCCCCACCAGGATCAGCGTCGCCGAGTAGAAGGCCGCCGAACGCGAGACCTGCAGCCGGCGGATCCAGTCGCGGCGGCGGTGCGCGGCCACCAGCAGCCCGGGCATCGACAGCGCGACGACCAGCCCGCGCACGCCCAGCGCGTCGGCGTCCGGGCGGCCGAACAGCAGGCCCTCGGCGTAGACGTAGAGGTCGAAGGCGAACAGCAGCGCCAGCCCCAGGCACACCGGCTTGGCGTTCCAGCGCGAGTCGTCTGGCAGGTTGCGGAACAGCTGTTCCACCAGCACCAGGCCGACGACGGCGATCAGCAGCCAGCCGCCGAACATCAGCCGGGCGAGCGCGGCGGGCTCGCGCGCCAGGCCGACGCCGACCAGGCCGCACAGCGTCACCACCACCGCGACGGCGGCCGCCGTGCGCAGCGGGCGCAGCACGGGGTCGGCCTCGTCGCCGCGGCCGGGGGCCAGCAGCGCGAGCATGAAACGCAGCCACAGCCCCAGGCGCAGCAGGTCCAGCAGCGCGGCCGTGTAGGCCGCCGTCAGGCTGGCCGCGCCGGCCTGCCACAGCGAGGCCAGCGCCCAGGCGACGGTGGCGCCGAGCGCAGCCAGGAACAGCGTGGCGTTGGCGTCGCGGTCGCGGCGCCATTCGGGCGCACGCAGCAGCATCGCGACGAAGCCGGCATGCGCCAGCGCCGCGAGGGCGAAACCGAGCAGGGCGAGATCGGCCTCGGGGCGTTCCATGGTTCAGGCGTTGGCCGGCGCGTCCGCTCCGTGGAAGGGAGCGGAAGATTCTAGGTGGCCGGCCGGCGGCTCAGCGCGCCCCCTTGCCCGTCAGCACCACGCCGACCGTCTCGAACAGCACGACGAGGTCGAGGAACAGCGAGTGGTTCTTCACGTAGTAGAGGTCGTACTGCAGCTTCTGCTGCGAGTCCTCGACCGTGGAGCCGTACTGGTAGCGCACCTGGGCCCAGCCGGTGACCCCCGGCTTGACGCTGTGGCGCACCGCGAAGAACGGGATCTCGCGCGTCAGCTGCTCGACGAAGAACGGGCGTTCGGGGCGCGGGCCGACCAGGCTCATCTCGCCCTTGAGCACGTTGAACAGCTGCGGCAGCTCGTCGATGCGCAGCAGCCGGATGACGTGGCCGACACGCGTGACGCGGTCGTCCTGCGCCGTGGCCCAGCGCGGCTTGCCGTCCTTCTCGGCGTCGGTGCGCATGCTGCGGAACTTGGTCACCATGAAGCTCGCGCCGCCCAGGCCGACGCGCTCCTGGCTGTAGAACACCGGGCCGCGGCTGTCGATCTTGATCGCCAGCGCGGTGAGCAGCATCACCGGCGCCGACAGCACGATCAGCAGCGTGCTGAACAGGATGTCGAAGACACGCTTGATCGCGGTGCGCACGGCGCCCTGGTTGAAGCCCTCGCCGAAGATCAGCCAGCCGGCGTTGACGAAGTCGACGCGGATCTGGCCGAGCCGCTTCTCGAAGTGCGTGGACAGGTCGTAGACCTTGACGCCGATGAGCTTGCAGTCGAGCAGCTGGCGCAGCGGCATGCTGCCGGAGCGGCGCTCGGTCAGCGCGACGACGATCTCGTCGACGCCCAGCTGTTCGGCCAGCGCCGGCAGCGCGAGGTCCGAATGCGGGATCTGGCCCTCGGGCACCGCCGTCTCGCGCTCGTTCGGGCCGGGCAGGAAGCCGACGATCTCGACACACGGGTCCGAGGCGAGCAGCGTCTGGCCGACGATCTGCGCCGCCGGGCCGGCGCCGAAGACCATCACCCGCACCCGGTCGCGGTCGCGTGCGCCCCAGTGGGTCACGTAGACGCGCCGCGCGACGACGGCGGCCACGCCGGCCATCGCCGCGATCTGGACGACGTGGCGCTCCGGCGCGGCGGCCGGCAGCAGGCCGAAGCCGAGATAGGCCAGCGGCAGCACGATGACGAGCATCGCCACGGCGCGGGCGCAGCTCTGCACCGGCGTCAGGTTGGGGCCGCGCTGGTAGATGCCGGTGGCTGCGCTGATGACCACCATGCCGGCGGCCAGCGACAGCACGTGCGGGCCGGCGACCGTCAGCAGGTCGGGTGCGTGGCCGAAGGGCACGAAGAACACCGCGACGAGCATCAGCACCAGCAGGGCGCAGTCCGAGGAGATCTGCAGCAGCGTCTGGCGGTGCACGTAGTGGTTGAAGATGCGGATCATGGTCGCTACCGGGTGAGCTTCCGTGGCGATGGCCGCTGGGACCAGCAGGCGGTGGAGAGCCTGGAGGTGATCGTCCCCGGCCGTTTGATGCTTGTTGCAAGCAGGCGTGACCTGCTTTCAGGCACTGTAGGGAAGGCCCCCGGGCAGCGGCACCCCCGGCTCACGGGATCGGGGCGCTTAGCGCGCTGAAGCCGCAAAGAATGCGACTTGCGTCATGAAAACGCGAGGCTGTGGCACGTCGGCATGGCGCCAGTTGCCGCTTCAGTGGCTGGGGACGCCCGGCGCCGCGGCGCCGGGCGTCCGGTCTGGCTCGCCGGGCCCGGGCCCGTGGCCGCGGGTCCGGGGACGACGGCACCCCCACGATCGTGGTCGCCGTCACCTCGTGTATCCGGGCGTGTCGGTGCGACGCACCAAAAGAAACGGGGGGCCGAAGCCCCCCGATGCGTGCCGGCGGCAGGTCTCAGCCGCGGCGACGGCGCGAGGCCGCGAAGCCGGCGGTGCCGAGAGCCAGGCCGACCAGGGCCAGCGTGCCCGGTTCCGGAACGTCGCCGGTGACCGCCGAGTTGAAGTCGGTCTGGGCGATGAAGTCAGGGCCGAGCGGACGGCCGTTGTCGTCGTTGCCGCCGTTCACGGCGCCGACCACCGGGGTGTAACCGCCCGAGCCACCGTTGGCGGCGTAGGTGCCGTTCACGTGCACGTTGTCGCAGGTCGACACGTGACCGGTGCTTCCGACCGCCGCGCCGTTCTGCGTCGTGTTGAAGCAGTCCGACGGGTTGACCGAGGTGTACGGCAGGCCGATCGAGATGTTCGCGAAATTGATCGTGAACCCGGTCAGCGTCGTCAGGAAGAAGGTCGGGTCAAGCGTGATGCCGGTGGTGCCCGCGCGCAGCGCGCCCTGCGAACCCACGCCCGTCACCGTTTGCTGCGTCCCGTACTGGTTGCCGTCGAAGCCATCCAGCAGGGCAATGCCCGAAGTTGTGTCGATGGTGAATTGGCCGAGCGCGTTGACCGTCACGCCCGTCAGCTTGCCGATCAGGCGGCCGTCGTTGAAGCCGTTGCCGGTCAGGTCCGTGGCGTTGGTGCCGCTCGGCGCGCTGTAGTAGATCTCCAGCCAGCCTGCGCCGGTGGTGCGGAACGTCGCCGAATCAGTGCCAACGCCCGTGACCCGCTCGGTGTACCCGGCGACCAGCGTGATCTCGCCGAAGCCCGGGGGCAGCGTGCCCGAGCTGCCGCCGTTGGCCAGCGTGTAGCCGGTCAGCTTGGCGTGCGTGTAGACCTGGAACTCCGTCGACCCGCCGTTCTGGGTGGCGAAGTTGACGATGGCGTTGTTCGCGCCCTGGGCCAGGAAGCTGGTCTGCGACCAGTCCAGCGCCGTGACTTCGACCGGGGCCAGGCCACCGGCGCCGTCCAGGTCGAGAACGAGGCCGGCGTGGGCGGGGCCGGCGAGGGCGAAGGCACTACCGATCAGTGCACCCAGGATGCTCTTGCGCATTCGGACTCCTCTCAGGATTCGTTGCTGTACTGGGCACGTGCCCGCTGAGCCAACAAAGCAACGGCTGTGCCACTTTCTCCAAGTGGCTGTCATGAAAGGGAAAAGTGGCATTTCATGGCCTCTGTCCGGTGACCTGTGTAAGGCTTTCCGACAGGGCTGGAGGCGGCCTGCCGGGGTCGGAGGCCGGGCTCAGCCGCCCGTCGCCAGCAGCCGCCCGGCCACCCGCAGCGCGTTGGCCGCGATCGTCAGGCTCGGGTTGGTGCCGCCGCTGGACGGGAAGAAGGAACTGTCGACGACGTAGACGTTGTCGAGCTCGTGGACCCGGTTGTCGCGGTCGAGCACGCTGTGCCGCGGGTCGTCGCCGAAGCGGCAGGTGCCGCAGACGTGGGCGATGCGCTGGTTGTTCGCCACCTGGTCCAGGCGGCGCCAGCGCCGGCCCTGCAGCGTGCGTCGCAGGTGCGCGCGCAGCGTTCCCATGCGCTCGTGGGCCTCGGGGCGCAGCCGGTACTCCAGCAGCACGCGCTGCGGCCCGTCCGGGTGGCAGGCGACGCGGTTGTCGGCGTAGGGCAGGTCCTCGGCGATCGTCGCCAGCGTCATCCAGCCTTCGCTGAGGTCGCGCAGCAGCGGCAGCATCAGCGGCCGCGCCAGTTCCAGCAGCCCGGCGGCGGCGGCCCAGGGCGTGGCGCGCAGGTCCGAGGCCAGCGAGCCCAGCAGCATCGGCGCCGGGGGCAGGCGGCCGAAGGACTGCAGCGTGCCGAGCTTGGCGCCGCCGTCGACGTAGAAGTCGTTGCAGGCCAGCTCCTTGCGCCGGTTGTCGAAGGGCTCGTCCGCCGCCCGCGGGCGCACCAGGTAGACGTCGATCAGGTGGCGCATCAGGCAGCGCCCGAGCAGCCCCGACCCGTTGCCCAGCCCGGCGCCGCCGGCCGAGCGCAGCAGGATCAGCGGCGACTGCAGCGCCCCGGCGGCCAGGATCACGCGCCGGCCGCGCAGCGTCAGCGGGCGGCCGCGCCAGGTGCAGCGCAGGCCGCCGGCGCGGCGCCCGTCGGCCAGCAGCTCCAGCACCCGGCAGCCGGCGAGCAGCGTCGCGCCGTGATCGCGCACGGCCGGCACGAGGCAGGCGCTCTCGGCGTCACGCTTGCAGCCGTGGCGGCAGAGAAAGCTCTGGCAGGACCCGCAGCCCGGCCGGTACTCGCAGGCGCTGGGCAGGCGGTACGGATGCAGGCCGCGCGCGCGCAGGAAGTCGGCGAACTCGCTGCCGGCCGCCGACAGCGGCGGCGGCGCCGGCAGCCGCGGCGCGTGCGCGGCCAGCGGGTCGGCGTCGCCGCGCACCCCGTACAGCGTCTCGGCCTGCTCGTAGAACGGCAGCAGCTCGGCGTGCGACACCGGCCAGCGTTCGACGACCGCGGCGTCGACGGCGCCGGCGGCGAAGCGGCCGGGCTCGAAATCCTCCGGCGTGAAGCGCTCCATCGCCATGCCGTACAGCGCGCTCGAGCCGCCCGGCCCGTGGCCGATGAACGGCGTGAACTCGCGCTCGCGGCGGGCGCTGCGGTCGACGATGCGGTCGGCGCAGCGCCCGCCGCGTGCCGCCAGCGCGGCGTCGCCCGGCCCGAGCGCGCGGCCGTCGCGGCCGGCGGCGAGCTCCGGGTACTCGCCCAGCAGCGCGTTGTCGCCGCGGTCGCCGAGCTCGCAGAACAGCACCTGCTGGCCGGCGCGTGCCAGCGCGTGGCCGATCGTCGCGCCGCCGATGCCGGTGCCGACGACGATCGTGTCCCACAGCCGGTCCAGCCCCTCGGGCGCGGTGTCGGTCGTCATGGCCGGTCCTCGCGGGCAGCGCCCGTCACCTCGTCGACATAACGCACGAAGCGCTCGCGTGCCTCGCCGGCCCCCAGGCGCGCCAGCGCCTCGCGGCCCGGGCCGCCGGACAGCAGCGCGGCCGCGGCGCGCCGCACCGCGGCGGCCGACAGCCGGTCGGCGCGCAGCGCGATGCCGGCGCCGGCGGCCTCCAGGCCGCGCATGTTGAGCATCTGGTCCATGTTGCTGCAGATCCCGAGCACCGGCGTGCCGGCGGCCAGCGCCTGCTGCGAGGTCGGGCTGCCGCCGTTGCAGACCACGAGCGCGGCGCGTGCCGCGGCGGCCTCGCCCGGCAGGTAGTCGGCGACGCGCAGGCCGGCGCGCGGCCGCGGCGCCGGTGCGCCGGCGGTCGCCAGCATCGTGCGCGCGCCGAGTGCGTCGAGCGCGTCGAGCACGGTCTCGATCGCCGCGGCGTCGCCCGAGCTGCCCATCGTGACGTAGACCGGCGGGCCGTCGCCGGCGGGCTCGTCCCACCACGGCGGCGGCGGCACCGGCGGCGACCACAGGACCGGCCCGAGGTGGCGGTGGTTCGCCGGCGCGCCGTGCAGCGGGAACAGTGCCGGCGAGTCGGCGTAGAGCGTGTCGTCGGCGTCGGTGTAGACGCGGCGCAGGTCCGCCGGCAGCGGCGCCAGGCCGCGCGCGGCGCGCACCGCGTTCAGCGGCCGGCAATGCGGCGCCAGCAGCGGGCCCTGCAGCAGGTCGAAGCCCGCCTGGGCCAGCGCCAGCGGCGCCCGGCGTGTCCAGCCCAGCACCGGCAGCGGCAGCCGGCGGTCGGCCGCGTACGGGCTCCAGTAGGCGTTGCAGATCGCGGCGTAGCGCACGCCCGCCAGCCGGGCGCTGACCGACAGCGACAGCCGGAAGTCGCCGACGACGAGGTCGGGACGGCAGCGCTCGAACAGCGCCAGGTCGGCGTCGACGGCGGCCTCGAGCTCGGCCTGGCGCATCAGCGGCTCGCCGCGCCGCAGCCGGGCGGCGAACAGCGCCGGGTCGATGCCCGCCAGCGGCTCCCAGCGCCCGGCGTCGGCGCCCAGGAAGCGCCGCGCGTGTTCGGGGCAGGCGAGGCGGCCGTCCACGCGCTGCGGGTCCAGCGCCGCCATCAGCGCCGCCGGCCGCGCCAGGTGGGCCAGCGTCGCCGCCTCGGCGACGAAGAGCACGCGCGGGCGAGGGGCCGGGGCGGGCGTGCTCACGTCGTGGCCCGGCCGCGGGCTCAGAAGTAGACGGTGCCGATCAGCGACGCCGAGCGCTTGACGGTCGTGATGCCGAACTCGGTCCAGTCGTCGCCGTGGTTGTCCTGCAACTGCAGCGCCATATCCCAGCGCGGCATGCGGTAGCGCAGCTCGGCCCAGGCCATGCGGCTGCGGTCGCTGCGGTTGAGCTTGAGCAGCCCGGTCAGCTCGAGGTTCTTGATGAACAGGTCGCGCTGCACGGCGTAGACCAGCCAGGCCTGGCGCGCGGCGTTGTCCTGCAGCGCGGTGGCCGCGCCGTAGTAGGCGGCGGCCGCGGCCGGGCTGGCGGCCAGCGCCTTCCAGCCGTCGCGGTCGAGCGCGGCGCCGTTGTACTGGAACTCGCCGGTCAGCGAGAGCTTGCCGGCGGTGGTGTAGGTCAGGCCCAGCGCGGTGCGGTGGTGGCTGCGCCGCCCGCCGTCCAGCCCCAGCGCCTGGTCGAGCAGTTCGCGGTCGCGGCTCCACGACCACTCGGCGTGGCCGACGAGGGCCTGCGACAGCAGCGCGGTGGTGCTCGCACCCAGCCGCGTCGACTCGCCGTCGGCGCGGTGCACCAGCCAGCGTGCGTTCCAGCTCTCGCTGAAGCGCGTGCCGAGCACGATCTGGCCGCGGTCGCGGTGGTTGGTGGCGCCCCAGTCGGCGCTGAAGCGGTGGTCGCTGGCCTCGTCCTCCAGCTTCGGCGAGAAGGCGGCCTCGAGCGCGACGTCCTGCCACAGATGCTGGCCACGCAGCATCACGCTGCCCAGGCGGTTCTCGCGCAGCGTGAACGGGTTGACGGTGGTGATCGTGCGCAGCGCCTGGTCGCGGAAGAAGTCGCTCGGGTTGTAGCCGTAACCCGGGCCTTCGCGCAGGTTGATGCGGCCGAACTCCAGCGCGCTGCGGGCGCCGTCGGCCTGCCAGCCGACGTAGGCCTCGCGCAGGCTCAGCACCGGGTTGGACACGCGCTCGTCGGACGGGCGCGTGGCGTCCAGGCGCAGCGACAGCACCGACTGCAGCGCCGGGCTCCAGCGCCGGCCGTCGCGCCAGTCCAGCGTGGCGCGGCCGATCGAGCGCGAGCCCAGGCCGTAGCGCTGGTCGGCGCGGCCGGCGGCGGCCTCGACGAAGAGCTTGCTGGCGCTGCCGGCGTCGGCGGCGGCCGGGGCCTCGGGTTCGGCCTCGAGGGCCAGCGCGTCGAGGTCGTCGGCGAATGCCGGGCCGGCGAGACAGGCGCCGGCGGCGAGCGCCAGCGGGGCGAGCAGACGGGGCAGGGTGGCGGCGGACAAGATCACTCCGGTTGGAAGCGGGGCAGGAACTCGCGCTGGAACCAGCTCTCGGGCAGGTTCTTCTCGGTGTACTGGGTCAGCCGCATCAGTGTCACCGAGGCGGCGTTCAGCCCGTCGATGATGACCAGCTCGGTCGGGCGATCGACCCCCAGTTCGCGGGCATAGCGGCGGTAGTAGACGGTCTTCAGCAGCCGGCCGGAGTCGGCGAAGAAGCGGCCCTTGATCGGCTGGTCGTTGCCGGCGTCGACCCAGAACTCGATGCGCGCGTAGGTCGCGTCGGGCACCGCCGCGCTCAGCTCCAGCAGCCGGGCGCGGCGCGGCTTGCGGTCGCCGTCCTGCACGTCCTCCTCGGCTTTCAGCACGGCCTTGTAGTCGCGCGCCAGGTTGACGGTGACGACGTCGCCGTTGGACGCCTGGCCGAGCAGCCGCTGCTGCGGCGACAGGCGCACGCTGGCCTTGGTCGACGGGTCGTAGAACCAGAGGTCCTGGCCGTTCTTCAGCATCAGCTTGCCGGCGTCGCGCGCCGGCGCCGTGAAGCGCACCAGGCTCGCGAACTGCCCGTCCTGGGCCAGCGTGCGCGAGTAGGTGACCATCGTGCTCGAGTCCACGCGCTTGCCGTCCTGGAACTCGGTCAGCGCGACGTTGACGGCGAACGGCCGCCCGGGGTTGCGCACCGCGTCGCTGGCGGCCAGCAGGCGTTGGGCGTCGGGGGCCGCCTGCACGCCGCTGCAGGCGGCGAGGGCGGCGGCGGTGGCGAGCCAGGTTCTGCGGTTCATCGTTTGTCCTCGGGTGTCAGGCATGGCGCAGCGCGTCGACGATGACCAGCCGCGACGCGCGCCGCGCCGGCCACCAGGCCGACCCGGCGGCGATCAGGATCAGGCCGGCCGTCGTGCCGACGATGGTCGTGGTCTCGCCCCACACGCGCAGCAGCAGCGGCAGCGCCTCGCCGCTGCCCGGCGGCACCCAGGTCAGGCCGAGCTGGTTGATCAGCGCCGACGAGGCCAGCGCGAACGCCGCGCCCGCCAGCGTGCCGGCGACGCCGAGGATCATGCCCTCGAGCACGAACATGCGCTGCACGCCGCGCTGCTTGAGGCCCAGCGCGCGGATCGTGCCGATCTCCACCGTGCGCTCCATCACCGCGGTGCTCATCGTGTTGCCGACGGTGAACAGCACGATCGAGCCGATGAGCACGAAGATGAAGCCGAAGATCGTGTCGAACATCTGCACCGTCTGCACGAAGAACGGGTTGAGCTCGCGGAAGTCCAGCACCGCCAGCGGCTGCTTCGGCGCGGTCTCGGCCAGCAGCGCCTGCAGCCGCGTGCGCGCGGCCTCGATCTGCCCGCTGTGCTGCAACTGCACCGTGATCGCGGTCGCCTTCGGCGCCTCGCGGCCGTAGACCAGGCGCTGGGCCTGCGGCAGCTGCAGCAGCAGGTAGACCTCGTCGAGCTCCTTGAAGCCCTGCAGCTCGGCACGCACGACCTGCAGCGACACGACGTTGGGCGCGCCGCCGGGGCTGGTGGCCAGCACCTCGATGCGCGGCGCCCCGCCGGCGGTCTTCGCCGGCCCGGCCGCCGGCGCCTCGCCTGCGGCGAGCGCGGCGATGTCGTCGGGCAGCGCCTCCTGCTCGGCCTGCTCGGCGACCTCGGGCCGCGGGCAGTCGGCGACGGCCAGCGCCTCGCACAGCATCAGCACCCGCGCGACACCCTGGCCGACGAGCGCGCCGTCGGCCGGAGCGCCGGCCAGCGCGAACGGCGGCGCCTCCAGCCGCAGGTCGAACTCGTTCCAGTCGCGCATGCGCTTCTGGTCGGCGGCGATCACGCCGGTGCCGAGCACGGTGCGCGAGACGCCGGCCGAGAAGTTGCTGGCGATGCCGCCGAACTGCAGCGTCGGCGTGACGACGGTGACCATCGGGCCGAGCTCGGGGTCGGCGCGGATCGTGTCGACGATGCGCTGGTAGTCGGCGATCGAGTAGCGGGTCGGGTTGCCGCTGCCGTAGAGGAACAGGTCGCGGTGCTGGATCTGCAGATGGCCGCCACCGCGCACGTAGGCGGTGTGCATCGTGTACTCGATGTTCTTGCGGTAGCCGCCGAACAGCAGGATCGCCGCCGCGCCGATGGCCAGCGCGATGAAGGTCGCCAGCGAACGGCGCCGGTTGCGCAGCAGGTTGCGCACCGCCAGCAGCAGGTCGATCACCGTGCGTCCTCCCCGGGCTGGGCGCTGTCGGCGGCGCCGTCGAGGTCCGCGGCGGGCTCCTCGCCCGGCGGCGCGCTGCGCCGCCGGATGGCGCGGATCTCGCCGTCCTTCAGGTAGATCGTGTCGTCGGCGGCGCCGATCACCGCCCGGTCGTGCGACGAGAACAGGAACGAGATGCCGTAGCGGCGCTGCATGCTGCGCATCAGCTGCAGGATCTCGGCGCCGGTGCGGCTGTCCAGGTTGGCCGTCGGCTCGTCGGCGATGACCAGCCGCGGCTTGAGCGCCAGTGCGCGCGCGATCGCCACGCGCTGGCGCTGGCCGCCCGAGAGCTGGCCGGGGCGGTTGTTCGCCCGGTCGCTCAGCCCCACCGCCTTCAGCAGCCGGCGCACGCGCTCGGCGCGCCGGGCCGCCGGCAGCTGGGCCAGCAGCATCGGGTACTCGATGTTCTCCCAGGCGCTCAGCACCGGCAGCAGGTTGTAGTTCTGGAAGATGAAGCCGATGTGCCGGGAGCGGAATTCGGCCAGTTCGTCGTCGTTCATCGGCCCGACGTCCTGGCCGGCGACGACGACCTGGCCGCTGTCGGGCCGGTCGATGCAGCCGATCAGGTTCAGCAGCGTCGTCTTGCCGCTGCCCGACGGGCCCAGCACGACGGTGAACTGCGCCGGGCGCACCAGCAGGTCGACATTCTTCAGCACCGGCACGTCGACGTCGTCCAGGCGGTAGCCCTTGACGACGCCGCTGAGCACGGCCACGGGCTGGTCGGCGGGGGTGGGGCTCATCGTGCGGAGTCCGGTCGGTTGACGAACAGCTGCGCCAGGTCCCGCCGCAGCGAGCGCGACCGCGCCGGCACGCCCAGGCCGACCCGGCCGACGAAGACGCCGCGCGCCAGCGCGTCGGCGCCGGCGATGCGCTCGAAGCCGGCGGCGACCTCGGCCGCCGCCTCGGCGGCGCCCGGCGTCGCCGAGAACGGCCGGCCTTCGCGCGCATAGCGGGCGAAGATCAGCGGCGTCATCTCCGGCTGCAGCTGCAGCCCCAGCGCGGTGGCGGTGAGCCAGAAGCGCTGCATCGCGCGGCCGCCGGCGACGTTGGCCTGCACCGACAGCGGCGGCTCGGGCGCGAGGATCACGAAGTGCGCCGCGCAGCCCAGCGCCGGCAGCAGGTCCATCTCGATGCGCGGCATCCAGGTGCCGGCCAGGAAGCGGTTGGCGAACTGCACGCGCTTCCAGTCGGCGAGCGCGAAACGCATCGCCGGCAGCACCAGCGGGTTGGCGCCCAGCGCCTGGTCGGGCACGCGGTCGCGGCTGTAGCGCGCGCCCCACTCGATGATGTCGCGGTGCACGCGCCAGGCCTCGGGCGTCGTCAGCCGCAGCCGCGCCGAGCGGAACAGCAGCCCGGCCATCGCGCGGCGGGCGCCGCCCTCGATCCAGCGCACGGCGTGGCCGGCGCCGACGCTGGCCTCCAGCGCCTGGCGCTGCGCGGCGTCCAGCGGCGTACGCCGGAAGGGCTTGCGCTGCACGCTGCGCTGCTCGATGACGGCGGCCAGCGGGTCGGGCGCGACGCCGGCGTCGGCCACCAGCTGCAGCCGGTAGGTCGGGCGTTCGTCGGGCCCGGGCTGGCGGCTCGCGTCCAGGCGCCAGCCGTGCGCCGACGCGGCGATGGCCGCGGTCTCGATCAGCGCGCCGATGGCGACCTGGCTGGGCCGCCCGTCGAGGTCGTAGACGCAGTGCTCGCGGGTGTCGTGGCCGTGCAGCAGCGCCGCGTCGTCGCCCAGGCGCTCGAAGCGCCAGGGCTGGGTGTTGTCGCCGCTGGGGGCCCAGCGCGCGGCGTCGAGCACGAGCTCGATCGGGGCACGGTCGGCGGCGGTCGTCACGGCGGTGTCGTGGGGCATGTCGGGGCGCGCCTGCGGCGGGAATGCGGGTACATTCTGCGCGGACTCGGAAATTGCCGATGCTGCCAGTGCCTGCGGGCCGCGGCACAGCGATCAACACCGCGCGATGACCGCAATTCAGCCCCCCGTGTTCGACTACGACGCCGCGATCTCGCGCAACATCGGCTGGCTCACGCCGGCCGAGCAGCAGCGGCTGCGCGGTGCGCGCGTGGCCATCGCCGGGCTCGGCGGCGTCGGCGGCGCGCACCTGCTGACGCTGGCGCGGCTGGGGCTCGGGCGGTTTCGCATCGCCGACTTCGACTGCTTCGAGGTCCACAACTTCAACCGCCAGGCCGGCGCCTTCATGTCGACGGTCGGGCAGCCGAAGTGCGAGGTCATGGCGCGCATGGCGCGCGACATCAACCCCGAGGCCGAGGTCGTCGGCTTCGAGCGCGGCGTCGACGAGGACAACCTCGACGCCTTCCTCGACGGCGTCGACGTCTACGTCGACGCGATCGACTTCTTCGCCGTCGAGGCCCGGCGCATGCTGTTCGCGGCCTGCCATGCGCGCGGCATCCCGGCGGTGACCGCCGCGCCGCTGGGCATGGGCGTGTCGCTGCTGTACTTCTCGCCGCGCGGCATGAGCTTCGAGGACTACTTCCGGCTCGACGGCTGCGACCGCCAGGAGCAGTTCGCGCGTTTCATCGCCGGGCTGTCGCCGGCGATGCTGCAGCGCGGCTACCTGGTGCACCCGGAGGCGGTGAACTTCGCCGCCCAGCGCGGGCCGTCGACGATCATGGCCTGCGAGCTGTGCGCCGGCGTCACCGGCACCGCGGTGCTCAAGCTGCGGTGCGGCCGCGGCGAGCTGAAGCCCGCGCCCTGGGCGATGCAGTTCGACGCCTACCGCCAGAAGCTGTCCTTCACCTGGCGCCCGGGCGGCAACGCCAACCCGCTGCAGCGCCTGCTGCTGCGCTTCATCCGGCCGATGCTGCGCCTGGGCTGAGCCCGCCCGGAGGGCTCCGGCCGGCCTTCGTGGAACGTGGAATCTTCCCGCCCGGAACCTTGGTTCGGGGGGGCGGCGGCGGGATTTGGCGTCTGCCGCTTATGACATGATTCCCGGCGTGATCCGGCCTCTTGCCGCACGGAATTCCCCGGGAGATCTCGCGTGAAGCTCATGTCTGCAACGGCGGCCTCGGTCGGCCGCGTGTTCGGTGTCCTGGTCGCCGTGGCGAGCCTGGCGGCGTGCTCGTCGTTCAGGAGCCACCCGCCGGCGCCCGCCCAGGCGGCCGCCCAGGACTACACCTACATCATCGGCGCCGGCGACTCGGTGAACATCAGCGTCTGGCGCAATCCCGAGCTGTCGATGTCGGTGCCGGTGCGCCCGGACGGCAAGGTCTCGGCGCCGCTGGTCGACGAGGTCATGGCCCAGGGCAAGACCTCGGTGCAGCTGGCGCGCGAGCTCGAGCAGGTGCTGGGCAAGTACGTGCGTGACCCGATCGTGACGGTCATGGTCAACGGCTTCATCGGCCCCTACAGCGAGCAGATCCGCGTCGTCGGCGAAGCCGCCAAGCCGCAGTTCCTGCCGTTCAAGTCGAAGATGACGGTGCTCGACGTCATGATCGCCGCCGGCGGCCTGACCGACTTCGCGGCCGGCAACCGCGCGACGATCCTGCGCACCTCCGAGGGCAACAAGCAGTACTCGGTGCGCCTGGACGACCTGATCAAGGACGGCGACGTCTCGGCCAACGTCGAGATGCGTCCCGGCGACATCCTGATCATCCCGCAGAGCTTCTTCTGACGGCGGTCTCGCCGTCCGTCGTCCCGGCCGCCTCCCCCATGCAAGATCTCGTTCGTCAAGCGCTGGCCATCCTGCGCGGTATGTGGAACTACCGCTGGCAGGGGCTGATCACGGCGTGGGTCGTCGGCCTCGTCGCCGCGGTCGTCAGCTTCCGCGTGCCCGACCAGTACGAGGCCTCGGCGCGCATCTACGTCGACACCCAGTCGATCCTCAAGCCGCTGATGTCGGGCCTGACCGTGCAGCCCAACGTCGAGCAGCAGATCTCGATGCTGAGCCGGACGCTGATCAGCCGGCCCAACATCGAGAAGCTGATCCGCATGGCCGACCTCGACCTGTCCGAGGGCTCGGCCGTGGAGCAGGAGGAGCTGATCCAGCGCCTGACCAAGGACATCCAGATCCGCAACACCGGCCGCGACAACCTCTATTCGCTGGTCTACCGCGACCGCGAGAGCGAACGCGCGAAGAAGGTCATCCAGTCGCTGGTCTCGATCTTCGTCGAGTCCAGCCTGGGCGCCAGCCGCAAGGACACCGATTCGGCCAAGACCTTCCTCAACGAGCAGATCAAGCAGTACGAGCAGAAGCTCGAGGAGGCCGAGGCCCGGCTCAAGGAGTTCCGCCTGCGCAACATCGACCGCGCCTCGCCCGACGGCAAGGACGCGGCGTCCAACGTGGCGGCCATCGCCGCCCAGCTGCAGCAGGCCCAGCTCGAGCTGCGCGAGGCCGAGAGCGCGCGCGCCGCGGCCAAGGGCCAGCTCGACGCCGAACGCGGCCGCGGCGGCGACATCGCCACGCAGAGCCTGCTGCAGGAGTCGCGCCTGTCGGTGTCGACGCCGGAGATCGACGCGCGCCTGGACGCCCAGCGCCGCAACCTCGACGGCCTGCTGCAGCGCTACACCGAGCAGCACCCCGACGTCGTCACGACGCGCAAGCTGATCAAGGACCTCGAGGCGCAGAAGACCAAGGAAGTCGCCGAGCTGCGCAAGGCCCAGCTGGCGCTGCCGTCGGCCGCCGTCGGCCCCAACGCCAGCCTGGCGATGCAGGAGCTCGGGCGCGCGCTGGCCGCCGCCGAGGTCCAGGTGGCGGCGCTGCAGGCGCGCGTGTCGGAGTACTCCGCCCGCCTGGCCGCGGCGCGCGCGGCGCTGAAGACCGCGCCGCAGATCGAGGTCGAGGCCGCCCAGCTCAACCGCGACTACGACGTCTACAAGAAGAACTACCAGGATCTGGTCGCGCGCCGGCAGTCGGCCATCATGTCCGGCGAGCTCGAGGTCGCGTCCGGCGTCGCCGACTTCCGCCTCATCGACCCGCCGCGCGTCGCGCCCGGGCCGGTGGCGCCGAACCGCCTGCTGCTGCTGCTCGGCGCGCTCGGCGTCGCGCTGGCCTCGGGCCTGGGCATCGCCTTCGCCGGCAGCCAGCTGCGCCCGGTCTACAACGACGCCACCGAGCTGCGCAGCAAGACCGGCCTGCCGCTGCTGGGGGTCGTGTCGCTGGTGCTGAGCGACGAGCAGCGCCGCCGCGAGCGGGTGTCCACGCTGCGCTTCGTCGGCGCCTCCGGCGGCCTCGTCGGCCTGTACGTCATTGGCATCGTCGCCGTGACCCTGATGGCCCAGCGCGCCGCCGCCGTGTGAGATCCGTATGACCAGTCTGATCGAACAGGCCGCCCAGCGCCTCGAGCAGCTCCGCCAGGCCGGCGTGGCGGTGCCGGAAGTCGCGGCGCCGCCGGCCGCCCCTGGCGTGGCGCCGGCGCAGCCGCCGCGTGCCGAGCCCGCCGTGACCTCGCGCCGCGTCGAGCTCAAGCTCGAGGACCTCAACGCCGCCGGCATCGTCACGCCGAACGCGCCGCGCACGCCGGTGGCCGACCAGTTCCGCGTCATCAAGCGGCCGCTGATCGCCAACGCCGTCGGCAAGGGCGCCGCCACGCTGAAGCACGGCAACCTGATCATGGTCACCAGCGCGGTGGCCGGCGAGGGCAAGAGCTTCACCTCGGTGAACCTGGCGATGAGCATCGCTGCCGAGCTCGACCACACCGTCGTGCTCGTCGACGCCGACGTCGCCCGGCCGTCGCAGCTGCGCATGCTGGGCCTGCCGCCCAGCGAGGGCCTGCTCGACGTGCTCGAGGGCAAGGCCGAGCTGTCGGACGTGCTGCTGCGCACCAACGTCGACAAGCTCACCATCCTGCCCAGCGGCACGCCGCACGCCAAGGCCACCGAGCTGCTGGCCAGCGAGGGCATGGCGCGCCTGCTCGACGAGATGGCCACGCGCTATCCCGACCGCATCATCATCTTCGACTCGCCGCCGCTGCTGCTGACGACCGAGTCGCGCGTGCTCGCCTCGCACATGGGCCAGATCGTCGTCGTCGTCTCCGCCGGCCGCACCCAGCAGGCCGCGGTGCAGCAGGCGCTGGACACCATCGACTCCTGCCCGGTGCGGCTGCTGGTGCTCAACAAGGCGCGTTCCGACAGCGCCGCCTATGGCGGCTCGGGTTACGGCTACGGCTACGGTTACGGCTACGAACGCGAGACCGGCGGCCAGGCGGGCGGCTCCGAAGGCGAGGGCGACCGGCCGTCGAACCGTCCCGCCGGGGCCTGACGCCATGCCGGTCCAGCAGGCAACGTTCCCCCCGCACGCGCTGCGGCGTCCCGGGCTGATCGCCGCCGCGGCCGTCGCGGCGCTGGCCTGCCCGGCCTGGGCCCAGGAGGGGCCGCGCGGCTGGTCGGTGCAGCCCAGCGTGTCGCTGCAGCAGACGGTCACCAACAACGCCCGCCTCGAGCAGGACGGGCGTTCCGACGCCATCACCCAGGTCACGCCCGGCGTGCGCGTGTCCGGCCGCAGCGGCCGCGTGCAGGGCTCGCTCGACTACCAGCTGGACCTGATCCAGTACGCCCGCGAGTCCGATCGCAGCACCACGCACAACCGGCTGTCGGCCGACGCCGGCGCCGAGCTCGTCGACCAGCACCTGTTCCTGGACGCCAGCGCCAGCATCTCGCAGCAGACGATCTCGGCCTTCGGTCGCCAGAACGCCGGCACCGGGCTGGTCGACTCCAACTCCACCGAGGTCGCCACGGCGACCGTCTCGCCGACCTTCAAGGCCCGGCTCGCCGGCCTCGTCGACGTCGGCGCCCGGGCCACCTGGACGACCTCGCGGGCCGAGGACAGCACCGCCGGCGACTACACCGACTGGGACGCCTCGGTCGATCTCGGCGCGCGCCACGGCCTGTTCGGCTGGGGCCTGGCCGGCTCGCGCTCGAGCAGCCGCTTCCAGGACGGCGGGCGCTACATCACCGACATCGGCGTGGCGACGCTGTCGGTGTTCCCGACCTCGCGCTTCAGCCTGTTCGTGCGCGGCGGCCGCGAGCGCACCGACGCGCTGGGCACCGGCACGCGCTACAGCAGCAGCTCCGGCGGCGGCCTGACCTGGCTGCCGACGCCGCGCACGCGCCTGACGCTCGAGACCGACGAGCGCTACTTCGGCCGCTCGCACAGCGTCAGCGTGAGCCACCGCTTCCGCCGCGTCGCGCTGACCTACTCCGACACCCGCGGCGTGACCGGCGACAACGCCGACGCGCTGGGCCCGCTGCGAGCGCTGTACGGCCAGATCTACGCCGCCTGCATGCAGCAGTTCGGCAATGCCGCGCTGTGCACCCAGGTCAGCCGCCTCGCGCTGGGGCTCGACCCGACCGTGCCGCTGACCTTCCTGAACTCGGCGCCGTCGCTGCAGCGCGCCCAGGCGCTGTCGCTGGGCTTCTCGGGGGTGCGCAACAGCGCCTCGCTGGTCGTCACCAGCACCGAGAACCGCCGTCTCGGCGAGCAGCAGTACATCGGCGGCGACCTGGCGCTGGTGCCGAGCGTGCGCCAGCTCGCGCTGACCCTCGGCGGCGTGCACCAGATGACGCGCCAGACCTCGCTGGGCCTGAGCGCCAGCCTCCTGAAGACCCTGGACGAGGAGTCCCAGCCCGGCACCGAGCAGCGCCGGCTGGAGCTGTCGATGACCAGCACCCTGGGCCCGCGCACGCAGGGCACGCTGGCCGTGCGCCGCGTGTGGTTCGACAGCGAGACCAGCCCGTACCAGGAATCCGCGATCGTCGGGACGCTCAACTACCGGTTCTGATCATGTACGAAGCGTTCTACGGGTTGAGCAGCAAGCCGTTCCAGCTCAATCCCGATCCGAGCTTCTTCTTCGGCAGCAAGCAGCACCGTCGCGCCAAGGCCTACCTCGAGTACGGCGTCTCGCGCAACGAGGGCTTCATCGTCATCACCGGCGAGATCGGCGCCGGCAAGACGACCGTGCTGCGCTCGCTGATCGACGGCCTGCACGGCAGCAACGTCATCGCCGGCCACCTGGTGACGACCCAGCTCGGCGCCGAGGACACGCTGCGCATGGTCGGCGCGGCCTTCGGCTTCCGCGTCAAGGACGTGCCCAAGAGCGAGCTGCTGATCACGCTGGAAGCCTTCCTGATCAGCCAGACCAGCAAGGGCAAGCGCTGCCTGCTGATCGTCGACGAGGCGCAGAACCTGACGCCGCGCGCCGTCGAGGAGCTGCGCATGCTGTCGAACTTCCAGTTCGGCAACCAGGCGCTGCTGCAGAGCTTCCTCGTCGGCCAGCCCGAGTTCCGCGAGATCCTGCAGCGCCCGGAGATGGAGCAGTTCCGCCAGCGTGTCGCGGCCACCTGCCACATCGGCCCGCTCGACGCCGAGGAGACGCAGCGCTACATCGAGCACCGCCTGAAGTGCGCCGGCTCGACCGGCAAGCCGAGCTTCGACGCGGCCGCCTTCGACGGCATCTACCAGGCCACCGGCGGCATCCCGCGGCGTGTCAACACCGTCTGCGACCGCCTGCTGCTGGCCGGCTTCCTGTCGGGCAAGACGCACCTGACGGCCGAGGACGTGGCCGAGGTCGTGCAGGAGTTCCGCCAGGAGTCCGAGGTCCCGGCCAAGCCGGCCCCGGCGGCCGACGCCGCCGGCGGCGCCGAGGCGCTGGCCGCCGTCGCCGCGGCGGTCACCGCCTCGCTGGACGTCGACCTGTCCGGCCTGCAACTGCCGGCCGAGGACGCCGAGGCCATGACCCGCCAGATCCAGTCGCTGGCCGCCGACCAGCGCGGCGACCAGCTGCAGCGGCTGGAGAAGAGCCTGCTGCGCCTGGAGCGCATCAACCTGCAGACGCTGGCGATGCTGACCCGGCTCGTCGAGGCCGCCGCCAAGCCTCCGGAGAAGAAGTGAACGGACCCGTCCTCTGCGTCGTCGGCGCGCGCCCGAACTTCATGAAGATCGCGCCGATCCTGCGCGCCTTCGCCGCGCACCAGCCGCCGATCCCCGCGCTGCTGGTGCACACCGGCCAGCACTACGACCAGGACATGAACGACAAGCTGTTCGTGGACCTGCAGCTGCCGCGGCCCGACCTCAACCTCGAGGTCGGCTCGGGCAGCCACGCGGTGCAGACGGCCGAGGTCATGCGCCGCTTCGAGCCGGCGATCGACGCCCACCGGCCGAGCTGCGTGCTGGTCGTCGGCGACGTCAACTCGACGCTGGCCTGCGCGCTCGTCGCCGCCAAGAAGGGCGTGCCGGTGGTCCACGTCGAGGCCGGCCTGCGCAGCTTCGACCGGCGCATGCCCGAAGAGATCAACCGCGTGCTGACCGACCAGCTCGCCGACCGGCTCTACACCACCGAGCGCGGCGCGCTGGCGCATCTGCAGCGCGAGGGCGTGGCCGCCGAGCGCGTGTGTTTCGTCGGCAACGTGATGATCGACACGCTGCTCGCCTGCCGCGAGCGCGCGCGCAGCGCCGCGGCCACGCTGCAGGCCCACGGCCACGACACGGCGCGCCTGGCTGGCCCGGCCGGCTACGGCGTCGTCACGCTGCACCGGCCGTCCAACGTCGACGACGCCGAGACGCTGCACGAGCTGCTGCAGACGCTGGCGCGGGTCGCCGAGCGGCTGCCGCTGGTCTTCGCGCTGCACCCGCGCACGCGCGCCAACGTCGAGCGTTTCGGCCTCGGCCACCTGCTCGACCCGGCGCGCGTGACGCTGCTGCCGCCGCAGGGCTACCTGGAGATGATCGGCCTGATGGCCGGCGCCACCGTCGTGCTCACCGACTCCGGCGGCCTGCAGGAGGAGACCACCGCGCTCGGCGTGCCGTGTCTCACGATGCGCGAGAACACCGAGCGCCCGATCACCGTCGACGAAGGCACGAACACGATGGTCGGCCGCGACCGCGCCGCGATCCTCGCCGGCGTCGACGAGATCCTCGCCGGCCGCGGCAAGCGTGGCCGCGTGCCCGAGCTCTGGGACGGCCGGGCCGCCGAGCGCATCGCCGCCGACCTGGCGCACTGGCTGTCGTGAGGCCCGGCTGCCGATGCTCGCCCCCGCGATCACGAACGCGCTGACCATCGACGTCGAGGACTACTTCCAGGTCTCGGCGTTCGCGCCGTACATCCGCCGCAGCGACTGGGACGCGCGCGAGTGCCGCGTCGAGCGCAACGTCGAGCGCATCCTGGCGATGCTCGACGCGCGCGGCGTGCAGGCCACCTTCTTCACGCTGGGCTGGGTCGCCGAGCGCTACCCGCAGCTGGTTCGGCGCATCGTCGAAGGCGGCCACGAGCTGGCCAGCCACGGCTACGGCCACCAACGCGCCAGCGACCTGACCCCGGCCGCGTTCCGCGACGACGTCGCGCGTGCCAAGGCCATCCTCGAGGACCTCGGCGGCGTCGCCGTGCGCGGCTACCGCGCGCCCAGCTTCTCGATCGGCGAGAAGAACCTCTGGGCCTTCGACACGCTGGCCGAGACCGGCCACGCCTACAGCAGCAGCCTCTACCCGATCCGCCACGACCACTACGGCATGCCCGACGCGCCGCGTTTCGCCCACCGCGTCGCCGGCGGCCTGCTCGAGGTGCCGGTGACCACCGTGCGCCTGGGCGGGCGCAACCTGCCGTCCAGCGGCGGCGGCTACTTCCGGCTGCTGCCGTACGCCGCGTCGCGCTGGCTGATCGGCCGCGTCAACCGCGACGACCGCCAGGCCGCGGTCTTCTACTTCCACCCCTGGGAGATCGACGCCGGCCAGCCGCGTGTGCCCGGCATCGACGCCAAGACGCGCTTTCGCCACTACGTGAACATCGCGCGCATGGAGCGCAAGCTCGCCAGCCTGCTCGACGACTTCCGCTGGGGCCGGATGGACCACATCTTCCTGGCCCGCGACGCTGCCGCGGCGCGCCCGGCCTGAGCCCGCCGTGACCACCGTCCGGCGTCTGGCCCCCGACGACGGCCGCCTCGCCGCGGCCTGGGACGAGTACGTGCTCGCCTGCCCGCAGGCGACCTTCTTCCACCGCGCCGGCTGGCAGCGTGTGCTGCGCGAGGTGTTCCGCCACGACACGCACTTCCTCTGCGCCGAGCGCGGCGGGCGCATCGTCGGCGTGCTGCCGCTGGCGCGCGTGAAGAGCCTGCTGTTCGGCCACTCGCTGGCCAGCCTGCCGTTCGCGGTCTACGGCGGCGTGGCCGCCGACGACGAGGACGCCGCGCTGCTGCTGGAGGCCGCCGCCGAGCGCCTGGGCCGCGGGATGGGCGTCGAGCACCTGGAGCTGCGCCAGCTGGCGCGCCGCCACGAGGGCTGGCCGCGCCAGGAGCTCTACGTCACCTTCCGCAAGGAGATCCTGCCCGACGAGGAGGCCAACCTGCTGGCCATCCCGCGCAAGCAGCGCGCGATGGTGCGCAAGGGCATCAAGAATGGCCTCACCGCCGCCTTCGACGACGGCGTCGAGCGTTTCTTCGCGCTCTACGCCGACAACGTGCACCGCCACGGCACGCCGGCGATGCCAAGACGCTGGTTCCAGGCGCTGCGCCGCGAGTTCGGCCGCGACTGCAGCGTGCTCACCGTCAGCGCGCCCGACGGCCGGCCGCTGTCCTCGGTGCTGAGCTTCTACTTCCGCGACGAGATCCTGCCGTACTACGCCGGCGACGACGAGGCCGCGCGCGACCTCGCCGCCAACGACTTCAAGTACTGGGAGCTGATGCGCCACGCCTGCGCGCGCGGCCTGAAGACCTTCGACTACGGCCGCAGCAAGCAGGGCACCGGGCCCTACGCCTTCAAGAAGAACTGGGGCTTCGAGCCGACGCCGCTGACCTACGAGTACCGGCTGTTCAGCCGCGAGGCGGTGCCGCAGCACAACCCGAGCAACGCCAAGTACCAGCTGCTGATCCGCGCCTGGCGCCGGATGCCGCTGGCGATGGCCAACACGATCGGCCCGCACATCGTGCGCAGCCTGGGCTGACCATGGCGCGGCTGCTGTTCCTCGCCCACCGCCTGCCGTACCCGCCCAACAAGGGCGACAAGGTGCGCTCGTACCACCTGCTGCGCCACCTGGCCGCGCGCCACGAGGTCCATGTCGGCACCTTCGTCGACGACCCCGAGGACGAGGTCCACGTGCCGACGCTGGCGCGCGACTGCGCCAGCCTGTTCGCGCCGCGCCTGCATCCGCTGCGCGCACGCGCCGCCAGCCTCGCGGCGCTGCTCGACGGCCGCGCGCTGACGCTGCGCTACTACCAGCACGCGGCGATGGCGCGCTGGGTGCGCCGCACCGTCGCCGAGCGGCGCATCGAGGCGGTCGTCGTCTTCTGCTCGTCGATGGCCCAGTACGCCGAGGGCCTGGGGCTGCCGACGCTGGTCGACTTCGTCGACGTCGACTCGGCCAAGTGGGCGCAGTTCGCCACCGACCGCGGCGGCCCGCTGGCCTGGCTCTACCGCCGCGAGGGCCGGCGGCTGCTGGACTACGAGCGCCGCGTCGCCGCCGCCGCGCGCCGCTCGTACTTCGTCACCGAACGCGAGACCGAGCTGTTCCGCTCGCTCGCTCCCGAGTGCGCCGGCGCCGTCGACGCGATGTCCAACGGCGTCGACGCCGAGTTCTTCGCGCCCGAGCCCGCGCGCGCGTCGCCGTACCCGGCCGGCGCGCCGGCCATCGCCTTCACCGGCGCGATGGACTACTGGCCCAACGTCGACGCCGTCGTCTGGTTCGCGCAGGAGGCGCTGCCGGCGCTGCGCGCCGCGCACCCGGGGCTGCGCCTGCACGTCGTCGGCCGCAGCCCGGCGCCGGCGGTGCGGGCGCTGGCCGGCGACGCGGTCAACGTCACCGGCACCGTGCCCGACGTGCGGCCGTACCTGCAGCACGCCGACGTCGTCGTCGCGCCGCTGCGGCTGGCGCGCGGCATCCAGAACAAGGTGCTCGAGGCGATGGCGATGGCGCGCCCGGTGGTCGCCGCCACCGGCTGCGGCTCGACGATCGGCGCCGCCGACGGCCGCGAGATCGTGCTCGCCGCCGACGCGCCGGCCTTCGTGCACGAGGTCGGCGCGCTGCTCGCCGACCCGGCGCGCGCCTCGGCGCTGGGCGCCGCCGGCCGCCAGCGCGTGCTCGCCGACTACGCCTGGAGCGCCAACCTGGCGCGCATCGACGACCACCTCGCCGCGGCACTCGCCGGGCGCGCCGCCTGAAGAGCCCGACGATGAGCGCCGTCCCCGCCCCGCTGCCCCGTGCCACGCCCTGGCCGCCGGCGCTCGCCGCCTTCGGCCTGCTGCTGGCCGCCGTCGGCTGGTTCTACCGCGACACCGCGCTGGCGATGGCCGAGGTCTGGTGGCGCTCGGACACCTTCGCGCACTGCATGCTGGTGCCGCCGATCGTGCTCTGGCTGGTGTGGCGCAAGCGTGCCGAACTCGCGGCGCTGGCGCCGCGCCCGCAGCCCTGGCTGCTGCTGCCAATGCTCGCGCTGGCCGCGCTGTGGCTGCTGGCCGAGCTGGTGGCCGTCAACGCCGCCGAGCAGTTCGCCTTCGTCGCCACGCTGGTGCTGGCGGTGCCGGCGGTGCTGGGGCTGGCCGTCGCGCGCCGCATCCTGTTCCCGCTGCTGTTCCTGTTCCTGGCGGTGCCCTTCGGCGAGTTCGCGCTGCCGATGATGATGGAGTGGACGGCCGACTTCGTCGTCGGCGCGCTGCAGCTCACCGGGGTGCCGGTCTACCGCGAGGGCCAGAGCTTCGTCATCCCCAGCGGCAGCTGGTCGGTCATCGACGAATGCAGCGGCATCCGCTACCTGATGGCCTCGTTCATGGTGGGCTCGCTGTTCGCCTACCTGAGCTACCGCTCCTGGCGGCGGCGCGCGGTGTTCATGGCGCTGTCGATCGCCGTGCCCATCGTCGCCAACTGGCTGCGCGCCTACCTGATCGTCATGCTGGCGCACCTCTCGGGCAACAAGATCGCCGTCGGTGTCGACCACCTGCTCTACGGCTGGGTGTTCTTCGGCGTGATCATCCTGGTGATGTTCTTCGTCGGCGCGCGCTGGTCCGAGCCCGAGGCCGCGCCGGCGCCCGGCCCCCGGGGCGCCGCGCCGGTCGCCGGCGCCTGGCGGCCCGTCGCCGCGACGGCCGCCGCCGTCGCGCTGGTGGCGCTGCTGCCGCACGGCCTGCTGGCGCTGCTGCAGCGCGCCGAGGGCGCCGCCGCCCCGGCGCAGCTGGTGCTGCCGCAGGCGCTGGGCGACTGGACGCAGGCCACGCCGCCGGCCGCCGACTGGACGCCCGCGTTCGACGACGGCGCGCTGCGCGTGCGCGCCGGCTACGCCGGGCCGGCCGGCCTCGTCGGCGTGCACGTCGACTACTACCGCGGCCAGAGCGACACGCGCAAGATCGTCAGCAGCCAGCACCTGCTGGTCGGCATGCAGGACACGCAGTGGGCCATCCCCGCCCACGGTGCGCGCCGCATCGAGCTCGACGGCCGGCCGCTGGTGCTGCGGCGCTCCGAGATCCTGTCGCGCGTGTCGCTGTCCGGCGCCGACCAGCGCCGCATCGTCGTCTGGCGGCTGTACTGGGTCGACGGCCGCTTCCTGGGCGGCGACGTCGAGACCAAGCTCGCCGGCGCGCTGGCGCGCCTGGCCGGCCGCGGCGACGAGGGCGCCGCGCTGCTGCTCTACGCCGATGCCGGCGACCCCGCCGCGTCCGACGCCGCGATCGAGGCCTTCCTGCGTGCCCAGCTCACCCCGCTGGGCACGCTGCTGCAGCGCGTGCACGACACGCGCTGACCCCACCCCGTTTCATTGCAGAAAGCGAGAATCACCGTGAACACCGTCGCCGTCATCGGTCTGGGCTACGTCGGCCTGCCGCTCGTCGTCGAGTTCGGCAAGCAGATGCGCACCATCGGCTTCGACATCGCGCAGCACAAGGTCGACGCCTGCCAGGCCGGCCGCGACCCCTCGCGCGAGCTGCCCGACAGCGAGCTCGCCGCCGCCACGCACGCCGTCTACACCAGCGACCCGGCGCTGCTGGCCGAGGCCGACATCATCATCGTCGCCGTGCCGACGCCGGTCGACGAGGCGCACATCCCCGACTTCACGCCGCTCATCGGCTCGTCGACCAGCGTCGGCCGGCACATGAAGAAGGGCGCGATCGTCGTCTACGAGAGCACCGTCTACCCCGGCGCCACCGAGGAGGTCTGCATCCCGGTGCTGGAGCGCGAGTCGGGCCTGAAGTGGAAGCGCGACTTCTTCGTCGGCTACAGCCCCGAGCGCATCAACCCGGGCGACCGCGAGCACACGCTGACCAAGATCCTGAAGATCGTCAGCGGCGACACGCCCGAGACGCTGGAGAAGGTGGCGCAGCTGTACGAGCGCATCATCGTGCCGGGCGTGCACCGCGCCAGCAGCATCAAGACCGCCGAAGCCGCCAAGGTCATCGAGAACACCCAGCGCGACCTGAACATCGCGCTGATGAACGAGCTGGCGATCATCTTCAACAAGCTCGGGCTGGACACCAGCGAGGTGCTGGAGGCCGCCGGCACCAAGTGGAACTTCCTGAAGTTCAAGCCGGGGCTGGTGGGCGGCCACTGCATCGGCGTCGACCCGTACTACCTGACGCACAAGGCCGACATGCTGGGTTACCACCCGCAGGTCATCCTGGCGGGGCGGCGCATCAACGACGGCATGGGCAAGTTCATCGCCGAGCAGACGATCAAGCAGATGATCGCCTCGGGCAGCTACGTCAAGGGCGCGCGTGTCAACGTGCTGGGCCTGACCTTCAAGGAGAACTGCGGCGACCTGCGCAACAGCAAGGTCATCGACATCATCCACGAGCTGGAGAGCTACGGCGTCGACGTCTTCGTCACCGACGCCCAGGCCGAGGCCGACGAGGCGATGCACGAGTACGGCGTGCGCCTGGTGCCGTTCGAGGACCTGCCGCGCGCCGACGCCATCGTCGCCGCCGTCGCGCACCGCGAGTACGCCGAGCTGAGCACCGACGACCTGTGCCGCAAGCTGGTCAAGGGCGGGGCCTTCATCGACGTCAAGGCTGCCTTCGACGCGCGGGCGCTGGAGGCGGCGGGGTTGAGGGTGTGGAGGCTGTGAGGCCCCCCTCCGGCGCCGCAGTGTCCGGGCCTCGGGGCCTGGAGACGCGCGGCGCCATGGGGCCGGCGCTCGTCGTGGGCGTCTTTGGCGCACTCGTGTTCGCCGGATTCCCGGCTTCTCTCGCATTCCAGTCGGCCAGTCCGTCGGCGCCGTTGTCGTGGGCCTGGGTCGCAGGATGCTCCTCCGCCGGCGTCGTGGCGGCACTGCTTGCCGTGTGGGCGGGAGCCCCCGTCTTGGCCCTCTGGCGGGCTGTGCTCGGCGTTCTGCGGGGACGGTTGTGGATGGCCCTTGTCGCGGGGCTGGTGCTGCGGCTCGTTTGGGTCGTGACGGTCCAGCCGGCGCCGGCGTCGGATGGCGCCGCCTATCTCTCGCTGGCCCAGGGGCTGCTGACCCACGGCGAGTTCCGCGCCGGTCCCACCCGGGCCTACTGGCCGCCGGGCATGGCCTTCGCATTGCTGCCCTTCCTCGCCGCGCTGCCGTCGGCGGCGCTGGCAGTGGCCGCGTTCGGGTTCGTCTTCTTCGTCGTCGGCGCGCTGGGCACCTACAGCCTGGCACGGAGGCTTGGCCTGGACGATGGCGCGGCGGTGGCCGCGGTCTGGCTGGCGGCGCTGTGGCCCGCACACGTGATGCTCGCCGGCCTGCCCGAAAAGGAGCTGATCGTCATCGCCCTGATGCCCTGGGCCTTGCGCTGGAGCTGCGATGCGCTGCAGCGCTGGCCGGCCGCCGCCGCCGCCGGTCTCCTGGTCGGCGCCATGATGCTGGTGCAGCCGTCGCTGCAGCTGCTGCCGGTCTTGGCGGCGGCCGTGGCGCTTCTGCTGCGCCAGCCATTCGTCGCGGTGCTCAGGGCCGCTGTGCTGGCGGTGCTGGCGATGCTGCTGGTTGTCACGCCGTGGTCGATGCGCAACCTCCGCGTGCTCGGCCACCCGGTGCTGGTGTCGACGAACGGCGGCAGCAACCTCTATCGGGCCAACAACGAGCTGGCGACCGGAGCCTTCGTGGCCACCGGCAAGGTCGACGTCGAGTCCCTTCCCGAACTGGAGGGCGACCGTGTCGGCAAGCGCCTCGCGGTGGAGTGGGTTCGATCCCGGCCGTTGGACTTCCTGCGCTTGTGCGCGACGCGGGTGCTGCTGTTTCCCGGCGACCAGTCGTACCCGGCCTATGCCGCCTTTCGCGCCGACCCCGACCGCCTGCCCTGGCTCGCCTATCTGGGACTCAAGGCGACGGCGGCGTTGCCCTGGCTGCTGCTGTGGGTGGCGGCCGTCCACGGGGTGGGGCGTGTGCTGCGCCGTGCCGCCGCGGCGCCTCCGTTGCCGTGGCTGCTCCTGCTGCCAACCGCCTACCTGACAGCGATCCATGCCGTCTTCGAGAGCGGGACGAAGTACCACCTGCCGACGCTGCTGCCGGTCCTCGTCCTCCTGGTGCTGCTGTGCCTCGGCCGTGGTGCAGCGCGGAAGGCCTGAGCCATGCTGTTCCAGGTGCTGCGCTTCCTGATCGTCGGCGTGCTCAACACGGCAGTGGGCCTGGGGACCATCTACCTGTTGAAGTGGGCCGGCGGCTTCGGCGACGTTGCGGCCAATGCCTGCGGTTATGCCGTGGGTCTGTGTGTCAGCTTCGTGCTCAACCGGCGCTGGACCTTTGCCGACCGCGGCCGCCGCGCGCCGGCCGTCATGCGCTTCCTGCTGGTCTTCGCCATCGCCTACGGCTTCAACCTGCTGACGCTGCTGCATCTGCGCGACGCCTGGCACATCGACGCCTACCTGGCCCACGCGCTGGCCACCGTGCCCTACACCGTCACGTTCTTTCTCGGCAGCAAGTTCTTTGTGTTCCGGTCGGTCGCCCCCGCGATCCCACGTGCCTGAGCCGTCACCATGAAACCTCCCGTGCTAGCGGTCGTCGCGCCCTGTTACAACGAGCAGGAGGTCTTGCCCGAGACCGTGCGGCGCCTGCGCCAGCTGCTCGAGCGGCTGGTCGGCGAAGGGCGAATCGACGCTGCGAGCCGGATCTGGCTCGTCGACGACGGCAGCCGTGACGCGACCTGGTCGCTGATCCGCGACGCCGGCACCGAACCAGGCATCGGGGTCTGCGGGATCAAGCTGTCGCGCAACCGCGGGCACCAGATCGCCCTGCTCGCGGGCCTGTTGAGTGCCACTGGCGACGTGATCGTCAGCGTCGATGCCGACCTGCAGGACGATCTGGAAGCCATTCCGCGGATGCTGGACGCCCACGCCGCAGGCCATGACATCGTCTACGGCGTCCGCAGTTCGCGCGCGACGGACACTGCGTTCAAGCGCTTCACCGCCGAGGGCTACTACCGGCTGCTGGACCGACTGGGTGTCGAGGTGATCTTCAACCATGCCGACTACAGGTTGATGAGCCGTCGTGCGATCGAGGCGCTTCGGGCCTACCCGGAAACCAACGTCTTCCTGCGCGGGCTGATCCCGCAGCTCGGCTTCCCGTCGACGACGGTGGAATACGCGCGTGCCGAACGCTTCGCGGGTGAGTCCAAGTACCCGCTGCGCAAGATGCTGCAGCTCGCCTGGCAGGGCGTGACCTCGTTCTCCGCAGCGCCGCTGCGTGCCATCACGACCATCGGGCTGCTGGTCTCGGTGCTGAGCCTGGGGCTGGGCTTCTGGGCCCTGTTCGTCCGCCTGTTCACCGACGAGGCGGTACCCGGCTGGGCCTCGATCGTCATCCCGCTTTTCCTGATCTCAGGGGTCCAGTTGCTGTCGCTGGGTGTCATCGGCGAGTACCTGGCCAAGGTCTTCGTCGAGACCAAGCGGCGGCCGCTGTACTTCGTCGACCAGATGATCGTCGCGCCAATCCCGGGCCGGGATGCTGCGGCGCCGGATCCTCGCCCCTCCATCCTGTCGTGATCGTTCCGATACCCGCCTCGCGCGCCAGCCGCCCCCTCGTCCTCCACCTCGTCTACCGCTTCGACACCGGCGGCCTCGAGAACGGCGTCGTCAACCTGATCAACCACATGCCGGCCGACGCCTATCGGCATGCGGTGGTCGCGCTGACCGAGGTCGTGCCCGGTTTTGCCTCGCGCATCCAGCGTGACGACGTCGAGTTCGTCTCGCTGCACAAGCCGCCAGGCCACGGCGTGAAGCTCTATCCGAGGCTCGCGCAGGTGTTCCGCCAGCTGAAGCCGGCCGTCGTGCACACGCGCAACCTCGCGGCGCTGGAGTTCCAGGTGCCGGCGGCCTGGTGCGGCGTGCCGGCGCGTGTGCACGGCGAACACGGCCGCGACGTCGACGACCCCGACGGCACGGTGCGCCGCTACCAGTGGATGCGGCGCGCCTATCGCCCGTTCGTGCACCGCTACGTGGCGCTGTCGCAGGACCTCGCCGGCTACCTGGAGCAGCGCGTGGGCGTGCCGCCGCGGCGCATCGTGCGCATCTGCAACGGCGTCGACACCCGGCGCTTCTGTCCTGCCACGGACGGGCGCGAGGCGCTGGCCGGCTCGCCGTTCGCCGACCCGGCGCTGTTCGTCGCCGGCACCGTCGGCCGGATGCAGACGGTGAAGGCGCAGCCGCTGCTGGCGCGCGCCTTCGTGCGCGCGCTGGAGCTCGCGCCGCGGCTGCGTCCGGTGCTGCGCCTGGTGATGGTCGGCGACGGCCCGCTGCGTGCCGAGGCGCAGGCGGTGCTGGCGCAGGGCGGTGCGGCCGATCTGGCCTGGCTGCCCGGCGAGCGCCGCGACGTGCCCGAGCTGATGCGCTCGCTCGACGCCTTCGTGCTGCCGTCGCTGGCCGAGGGCATCTCCAACACCATCCTGGAGGCCATGGCCAGCGGCCTGCCGGTGCTGGCCACCCGCGTCGGCGGCAACGCCGAGCTGGTCGACGACGGCACGACCGGCGCGCTGGTGCCGGCCGGTGACGTCGACGCGCTGGCCGCCGGCCTCGTGGCGCTGGCCTCGGACCCGGCCGGCGCCGCCGTGCAGGGCGCCGCCGGCCGCCGCCGCGTCGTCGACGGCTTCAGCCTCGACGCGATGGTCGGCCGCTATCGCGCGCTGTACGACGAGTTGCTGGGGATCGGGGACAGTGGGGATCGGGGTCAGGTCTCGTAAGACCTGACCCCAGGCCGTCCGCGCTGTACGACGAGCTGCTGGGGATCGGGGTCAGGGATCGGGGTCAGGTCTCACAAGACCTGACCCCAGGCTGCCCAGGCTGCTGGTTGGAAAGGCGCCTCAGCGGGGGATCGGGGTCAGGTCTCGTAAGACCTGACCCCAAGCCGTCCCAAGCCGTCCTGAACCCCGCCGCGGCCCCCGTCTTCGAGGGGGCGAGGCGTGCACAAGTCACCTGCCCGGCGCCGAACGCCGAGTCGCGGCGTCGCCTGCACTTACCATGGCGGCGGGCGCGTCGGCCCATGGCAAGGGGCGAGGTCTGCCCGTCGCCCCGGCGCCCCGGCAAGGCAGTCCAGGCGGAGCAACAACCCATGTGCGGCATCACCGGCCTCTTCGACACCCGCGGCACCCGTCCGGTGGACCCGGCCGTGCTCGCGCGCATGAACGACGCCCAGTGGCACCGCGGCCCCGACGAAGGCAGCGTGCACGTCGAGCCCGGCGTCGGCTTCGGCCACCGGCGGCTGTCGATCATCGACATCGCCACCGGCCAGCAGCCACTGTGCAACGAGGACGGCTCGGTCGTCGTCGTCTTCAACGGCGAGATCTACAACTACCAGGAGCTGATCCCCGAGCTCCAGGCGGCCGGCCACGTCTTCCACACCAAGAGCGACACCGAGTGCATCGTGCACGGCTGGGAGCAGTGGGGCGAACGCTGCGTCGAGCGCTTCCGCGGCATGTTCGCCTTCGTGCTCTGGGACCGCAACCGCCAGACGCTGTTCCTGGCGCGCGACCGCCTGGGCGTCAAGCCGCTGCACTACGCGCTGCTCGACGACGGCACGCTGCTCTTCGGCTCCGAGCTGAAGTCGCTGCTCGCCCACGGCGGCCTGAAGCGTGACCTCGACCCGCTGGCCGTCGAGGAGTACTTCGCGCTGGGCTACGTCGCCGAGCCGCGCACGATCTTCAGCCAGGCGCGCAAGCTGCCGCCCGCGCACACCCTGTGCATCCGCCGAGGGGAGCCGCTGCCCCAGCCGCGCGAGTACTGGGACGTGCACTTCACGCTCGGCAACCCGACCTCGGTGGAGGACGCCTGCGAGGAGCTGCAGCACCGCCTGCGCGAGTCGGTGCGGCTGCTCATGATCGCCGAGGTGCCGCTGGGCGCCTTCCTGTCCGGCGGCGTCGATTCCAGCGCCGTCGTCGCGACGATGGCCGGCCTGTCCGACGGCCCGGTCAACACCTGCAGCATCGCCTTCGACGACCCCAAGTTCAACGAGAGCGCGTTCGCGCAGCTCGTCGCCGACCGCTACCGCACCGACCACCGCGTCGAGACCGTCAAGTCCGACGACTTCGACCTCATCGACACGCTGGCGCGGCTGTACGACGAACCCTACGCCGACAGCTCGGCGATCCCCACCTACCGCGTCTGCCAGCTCGCGCGCAAGCACGTCACGGTGGCGCTGTCGGGCGACGCCGGCGACGAGAACTTCGGCGGCTACCGCCGCTACCGCCTGCACCTGATGGAGGAGCGCATGCGCTCGGCGCTGCCGGCGGCGGTGCGCCAGCCGGTGTTCGGCATGCTCGGCCGGCTCTACCCCAAGGCCGACTGGGCGCCGCGCGTGCTGCGCGCCAAGACCACCTTCGAGGGCATGGCGCGCAGCTCGGTCGAGGCCTACTTCCACTCGGTCTCGATCCTGCGCGGCGACATGCGCCGCCAGCTGTTCAGCCCGGCGCTGAAGCGCCTGCTCGCCGGCTACGACGCGCAGCAGGTCTTCGAGCACCATGCCGCACGCGCCGGCACCGACGACCCGCTGGCGCTGATCCAGTACCTGGACCTGAAGACCTACCTCGTCGGCGACATCAACACCAAGGTCGACCGCGCCAGCATGGCCCACAGCCTGGAGGTGCGCGAGCCGCTGATGGACCACAAGCTCGTCGAGTGGCTGGCCACGCTGCCGTCGTCGCTGAAGGTCCGCGGCCAGGAGGGCAAGTTCCTGCTGAAGAAGGCGATGGAGCCCATGCTGCCCGACGAGGTGCTGTATCGGCCGAAAATGGGGTTCTCGGTGCCGCTCGCGCGCTGGTTCCGCGGCCCGCTGAAGGACCGCGTGCGCGACGCCGTGCTCGGCGAGCGCCTGTCGGCGACGGGCTGGTTCGAGCGTTCCTATCTGCAGCACCTGGTGGATGCCCACCAGGCCGGCACCCGCGACTACAGCGCACCGCTGTGGACGCTGCTGATGTTTGAAGCTTTCCTGCGCAACGTCGTCGATGCCGGCGCCGTCGGCGCGCAGGGTATTTCGCGAGAGGCCGAAGCGCTGGCATGACATTGCGCGTCCTGCACGTCCTGGATCACTCCATCCCCCTGCACAGCGGCTACACCTTCCGCACGCTGTCGCTGCTGACCGAGCAGCGCCGCATGGGCTGGGAGACCTTCCATGTGACGAGTCCCAAACACGCCACCACCGTCCCCGAGGAGACGGTCGAAGGCTGGCATTTCTATCGCACCGTGGTGCCGGCCAGTGCCGGCGGCGTTCCCGGCCTCAACGAGATGGCGCTGATGCGCCGGCTGGAAAAGCGCATCAACGAGCTGACGCTCAAGCTGCGCCCGAACGTCATCCACGCCCATTCGCCGGTGCTCAACGCGCTGCCCGCGCTGCGCGTGGCCAAGCGCCAGCGCATCCCGGCGGTCTACGAGGTGCGCGCCTTCTGGGAGGACGCTGCCGTCGACCACGGCACGACCACCGAAGGCAGCCTGCGCTACCGCCTGACGCGGCGCATGGAGACCGCGGCGCTGAAGGAGGCGGCCACGTCTTCACGATCTGCGAGGGCCTGCGCGGCGACATCGTCGGCCGCGGCGTGGCCGGCGAGAAGATCACCGTCATTCCCAACGCGGTCGACGTCGACACCTTCGAGCCCGGCGGCCAGCCCGACGCGGCGCTGAAGGCCCGGCTGGGGCTGGACGGCGCCACCGTCGTCGGCTTCATCGGCAGCTTCTACGCCTACGAGGGCCTGGACCTGCTGCTCGACGCGATGCCGCGCCTGCTCAAGCGCCGGCCCGAGATGCGCGCGCTGCTCGTCGGCGGCGGCCCGCAGGAGCAACTGCTCAAGGAGCGTGCGCAGTCGCTGGGCATCGCCGACAAGGTGGTCTTCACCGGCCGTGTGCCGCACCAGGAGGTGCAGCGCTACTACGACCTCGTCGACGTGCTCGCCTACCCGCGCCACAGCATGCGGCTGACCGAGCTGGTCACGCCGCTGAAGCCGCTGGAGGCGATGGCCCAGGGCCGGCTGTTCGTCGCCAGCGACGTCGGCGGCCACAAGGAGCTGATCCGCAACCGCGAGACCGGCTGGCTGTTCCAGGCCGGCAGCGCCGAGGCCCTGGCCAACGCCGTCGACGACCTGCTGGCGCGCCGCGACCAGTGGCCGTCGCTGCGCGCCGCGGGCCGCGAGTTCGTCGAGCGCGAACGCACCTGGGCCAACTCGGCCGGGCTGTACCGCCCGGTCTACGAGCGCCTGATCGCCGCCGGGGGGCGCTGACGGTGGCCGACGGGACGCTGCGTGGACCCGGTGCCGGCGGCTCGCCGGCGGATACCCTGCGTCGCGTGCTGCGTGCCGTCGCCACCAACCAACTGGCGCGTTTTGCGCCTGCGCTCTACGTACGTCTCACCGGGCAGACCGGCCGCGGCGCCGCGGCCGAGGAAGCGGCTGCCGACGTGGCCGGCTACTTCCGCCTCTGCGTCGACGAGTATTTCGCCCGCCTCGGCATGGCGCCCCGGGACGCCGCCGCGTTCCTGGCCGGCAAGCAGCTGATGGAGTACGGCCCCGGCGACCTCCCGGGCGTCGCCGCGCTGATGGTGGCCCAGGGCGCCGAGCGGGTCTGCTGCGTCGACCGTTTCCCGCTCGTCAGCCTGTCCGACAAGAACGCCCGCGTCGTGTCCGATCTCGTCGCGGGCTGCGCCGATCCCGCGCAGCGCCCGCGGCTGCTGTCCTGCCTGCGCGATGCCGCTGACCCGCGTGCCGGCTTCGATCCCCGCCGCATCGAGTACCTCGTGCGTCCGAGCGGCCTGTCGGGGCTCGTGGACAGCGTCGACTTCGTCTTCTCGCGCGCGGTGCTGGAACACGTCGACGACCTCGAGGCCACCTTCGCCGACATGGTGCGCGCGATGAAACCCGGCGCCCTCGCGATCCACCTCGTCGACCTGCGCAGCCACGGGCTGCACCGCGAGAACCCGCTGGACTTCCTGGCCTGGTCGGAGGCGTCCTGGCGCTGGATGTACTCGGCCAAGGGCGTGCCCAACCGCTGGCGCATCGACCGCTACCGCCGCATCGTCGAGAGCCTGCCGGTCGAGGTCGTCGACTTCGA
Organism: Rubrivivax sp. JA1055; assembly: GCF_020966565.1. NCBI lineage: Bacteria > Pseudomonadati > Pseudomonadota > Betaproteobacteria > Burkholderiales > Sphaerotilaceae > Rubrivivax > Rubrivivax sp. JA1055. The sequence goes on from NZ_JAJKFP010000003.1 coordinate 95,208, forward strand.
GCCGACGCATCGTGCCGCGGCGGCCGATGTGGCCGCCGTCCGTCCTTTCCTGGCCGAACCGTTCCGCGGCGTGTCCGACGAGGACCTGGCCGTGCTCGGCTTCTGGCTGGTGTTCCGAAAGCCCGGTGGGCCAGCGCCGTGACCGTGTCGGACACGCCCCGCATCGTCGTCCTCAGCAGCCTGTTCCCGAGCGCCGTGCAGCCCGGTGCCGGCCTCTTCGTGCGCGAGCGCATGTTCCGCGTCGGCCGCGAGCTGCCGCTGGCCGTGGTGGCGCCGACGCCGTGGTTCCCGCTGCAGTCGCTGCTGCGGCGCTTCAAGCCCGGCTTCCGGCCCGGGGCGCCGCGGCACGAGACGCAGCAGGGCCACGAGGTCTGGTTCCCGCGGTTTGTCAGCGTGCCCGGCGCGCTGAAAGGCTGGGACGGACTGGCGATGGCGCTGGCCGCCTGGCCGCGGCTGGCGCGCCTGAAGCGCGAAGGCCGGCTCGACCTGATCGACGCCCACTTCGCCTGTCCCGACGGTTATGCCGCGACGCTGCTCGGCCGCTGGCTGGGCGTGCCGGTGACGATCACGCTGCGCGGCACCGAGCAGCGCCAGGCGCACGACCCGGCGCTGGCGCCCAAGCTGCGCGCCGCGCTGCAGCGCGCGACGCAGGTCTTCGCGGTGTCGGAGTCGCTGCGCCAGGTGGCGCTGGGGCTGGGCATCGCGGCCGACAAGGTGCAGGTCGTCGGCAACGGCGTCGACCTGGCGCGCTTCAACCCGCTGCCGCGGGCCGAGGCGCGTGCCGCGCTGGGCCTGGCGGCCGACGCGCCGGTGCTGGTCAGCGTCGGCGGGCTGTGCGAACGCAAGGGCTTCCACCGCGTCATCGAGCGCCTGCCGGCGCTGCGCGAACGGTTTCCCGGCCTGGTCTACCTCGTCGTCGGCGGCCCCAGCCCCGAAGGTGACCTCGGCCCGCAGCTGCGCGCCCAGGTGGCTGCCGCCGGGCTGGGCGACGCGGTGCGTTTCCTCGGCCCGCTGCCGCCCGACGCGCTGCGCGGGCCGCTGTCGGCGGCCGACGTCTTCGTGCTCGCCACGCGCAACGAAGGCTGGGCCAACGTGTTCCTCGAAGCGATGGCCTGCGGTCTGCCGGTCGTGACCACCGCCGTCGGCGGCAACGCCGAAGTCGTCTGCCGCGCTGAACTGGGCAGCGTCGTGCCCTTCGGCGACGGCCCGGCGCTGGAAGCGGCCGTCGCCGACGCGCTGGCGCGCGACTGGGATGCCGACACGATCCGCCGCTACGCTGCGGCCAACACCTGGGACCGGCGTGTCGCCGAGCTCGTCGCCGTGTTCCGCACGCTGCACCGCGGCGCCGGCGAACGGGCGGCCGCCGCGGCCCCCTGAACACCATGAGCGGGCTCTACACGCGTTTCACCTCCGGCGTCCTGTTTCCGCTGCACGAGCGCCTGAAGCGCCACGACAGCGTCGCGGTGCGCCGCGGCCTGGAGGCCAGCCAGTGGTGGCCGCCCGAGCGCCTGGAGGCGCTGCGTGTCGAACGCCTGCGCACGCTGCTGACGCAGGCCGGCCAGCACGTGCCGTACTACCGCGAGCTGTTCGCTGAACACCGTTTCGACCCGGCGGCCGTCACCTCGGTGGCCGACCTGCAGCGCCTGCCCTTCCTGAGCAAGGCCGTCGTGCGCGCCCAGGGCGAGCGCCTGCGCCACGAGCAGGCCGAAGGCCTGGCGCGTTTCAACACCGGCGGCAGCTCCGGCGAGCCGCTGATCTTCTTCATCGGCCGCGAGCGTGTCAGCCACGACGTCGCCGCCAAGTGGCGCGCCACACGCTGGTGGGACGTGGACATCGGCGACCCCGAGATCGTCGTCTGGGGCAGCCCGATCGAACTCGGCGCCCAGGATCGCGTGCGCGCCTGGCGCGACCGCCTGCTGCGCACCGAGCTGTTGCCGGCCTTCGAGATGAGCGAGGCCAGGCTCGACGGCTTCGTCGCCGCGATCCGCGCGCGCCGGCCGAAGATGCTGTTCGGCTACCCCAGCGCGCTGAGCCACATCGCGTGCCACGCCGAGCGCCGCGGCCAGAGGATGGACGATCTCGGCATAGCGGTCGCCTTCGTCACCAGCGAACGGCTCTACGACGACCAGCGCGAGACGATCTCGCGCCTGTTCGGCTGCCGCGTCGCCAACGGCTACGGCAGCCGCGACGCCGGCTTCATCGCCCACGAGTGCCCCTCGGGCGGCCTGCACCTGACGGCCGAGGACGTGATCGTCGAGATCGTCGCGCCCGATGGCCGCGTGCTGCCGCCGGGGCAGTCGGGGGAGATCGTCGTCACGCACCTGGCGACCAAGGACTTCCCGTTCATCCGCTACCGCACCGGCGACGTCGCCGTGCTCGACACCGCGCGCTGCGCCTGCGGCCGCACGCTGCCGCTGGTGAAGGAGATCCAGGGCCGCAGCACCGACTTCATCGTCGCCGCCGACGGCACCGTGATGCACGGCCTGGCGCTGGTCTACGTCGTGCGCGACCTGCCCGGCGTGCGCGGCTTCAAGATCGTGCAGCACAGCCTGCAGCGCACCGAGGTGCAGCTCGTCGCCGACGAGGGCTTCGACCGCCCGGCGCGCGCCGCCGAGATCCAGGCCGGGCTGAAGCGCCGCCTGGGTGCCGGCGTGCAGGTGGACGTGAGCTACGTCGACGCCATCGCGCCGGAGAAGTCGGGCAAGTACCGCTACGTGGTCAGCCACGTGGCCGCGGCGCCGGCGCAGGAGGGCGTGCCGCATGCGTGACATCCTGATCATGATGATCGTGATGCCGCTGGCGCTGATGGCGCTGCGGCGGCCGTGGATCGGCGTGCTGCTGTGGACATGGCTGAGCCTGATGAATCCGCACCGCTTCGCCTACGGCTTCGCGCTGACAGCGCCGGTGGCTGCGCTGGCGGCGGTCTGCACGCTGGTCGGCATGCTGGCGGCGAGGGACGCGCGCGAGTCGCCGTTCAAGGGCGCGCCGCCGGTGATCCTGGCGATCTTCATGGGCTGGATGACGATCTCGTGGCTGATGGGCCTGGACCCCGAGCGTGACTACGCGCAGTGGGACAAGGTCATGAAGGTCAACCTGATGGTCCTCGTGACCCTGATGCTGATCCGCACGCGGTTCCAGATCATGACCTTCGTCTGGGTCGCCACGCTGTCGCTGGCGATGCTCGGCATCAAGGGCGGGCTGTTCACGATCGCCACCGGCGGCGCCCACCGCGTCTGGGGGCCGCCCGGCACCTTCATCTACGACAACAACCACCTCGCGCTGGCGCTGGTGATGACGATCCCGCTGCTGCGCTTCCTGCAACTGCAGGTGACCGGCACCTGGCTGAAGGCCAGCCTGACCGCCGGCATGTTCCTCGTGGCGGCGGCGGCGCTGGGCAGCCAGTCGCGCGGCGGCTTTCTCGCGATCTGCGCGATGGGCCTCGTGCTGTGGTGGCGGGGGCGCAACCGTTTCCTGACGGCGGTCATCCTCGTGGTGTCGGCGCTGCTGCTGCTGACGATGATGCCGCCCGAATGGGCCGACCGGATCTCCACGATCGGCGAGTACCAGGAGGACGATTCGGCCATGGGGCGGCTGACCGCCTGGCGGCTGGCCTGGGAGGTCGCGCTGCACTACCCGTTCGGGGTCGGGTTCAACGCCGGACGCCCGGAGCTGTACCAGCAGTTCGGCCTGTTCACCGTCGTCGGCAACCCGGTTGCGCACAGCATCTATTTCCAGATCCTCGGCCAGCACGGCTTCGTGGGGCTCGGCCTGTTCCTGCTGCTCTGGCTGGTGACCTGGAACGCGGCCGGCCGCCTGCGCAAGGAGACGCGGGGCATCCCGCAGGCGCGCTGGGCGGGTGACCTCGGCGCCATGTGCCAGGTCTCGCTGGTCGGCTACGCGGTCGGCGGCGCCTTCCTGAACCTTGCGCACTTCGACTGGCCCTACAACGTCATGGCCATGGTGGTGATGGTCCGCGTCTGGGTGCGCCGGCGAAGCTGGGAGACCGAGCCCGTGCCCGAGTCGCCCAAGCGCTGGCAGCGCCTGCTCGGCATCGTGCCGCCGAAGCCGCCGAAGACCCCGCTGGCGAAGGAGGCCACGTGATCCGCGCCGCGCTCGGACTCGCCTCGCCGGCCGGTGCCCGCGCCCGCCTGTCCATCCTCATCTTTCACCGGGTGCTGCCCGAGCCGGACCCGCTGTTTCCGCAGGAGATGCATGCGGCGCGCTTCGACGCCCTGTGCGGCTGGCTCTCGACGTGGTTCAACGTGCTGCCGCTGGACGAGGCAGGACGTCGCCTGCGCGATGGCAGCCTGCCCTCTCGCGCGCTGGCGATCACCTTCGATGACGGCTACGCCGACAACCACGACGTCGCCTTGCCGATCCTTCGCCGGCACGGCCTGAACGCGACCTTCTTCGTCGCCAGCGGCTTCCTCGACGGCGGCATCATGTGGAACGACGTGCTGATCGAGGCCGTGCGGCGCACGACGGCTCCGAGCCTGGACGTCGAGGCGCGTGTCGGCCTGCCGCTCGGACGCCTGCCGGTGGTGACCGTCGCCGAGCGCCGCCAGGCCGCCGAGGCGCTGATCCGGGCCTTGAAGTACGTCGGCCGCGACGAGCGCCGGCGGGCCACCGAGGCCGTCGCGCGGGTCGCGGGGGTCCAGCTGCCGCGCGACATGATGATGACGGGCGCTCAGGTCCGCGCGCTGCATGCCGCGGGCATGCGCATCGGCGGCCATACCGTCGATCACCCCATCCTGGCCCGGCTCGACAGCGGCACCGCGCGGGCCGAGATCGTCGGCGGCAAGGCCGTGCTGGAGACGCTGATCGACGCGCCGGTCCGCCTGTTCGCCTATCCGAACGGCCGGCCGGGAGAAGACTTCACCCGCGAGCACGTCGTGATGGCCCGCGAGGCGGGTTTCGAGCTGGCGGTCACGACGGACTGGGGCGCAGCGCGCCGCGACACCGATCCCTTGCGCCTTCCGCGCTTCACCCCCTGGGACCTGGGGCGGAGCCGCTTCGGCATGCGACTGCTTGCCAATCTGCTGGTCCGCGACCGGTCGGGGCCGGAGGACGCCGCATGTTCGAGAGGCTGATGCTGCGCGCCTTGTCGCGCTATCTCATGAATCCGCATACCCAGCGTTTCAAGTGGCGGGCCTATGCCGCGGGGCTGAAGGCGCTGGAACGCACCGAAGGGCTGGTCGACGCGCGCCTTCGCTCCGGCGAGGTGTTCCAGGTTCCCGCCCATGACTACGCGGGAGCCCGCCTCGCCTTGACCGGGCAGTGGGAGCCCACCGTCACCGCCGTCATCCGGCACCTGCTGCGGCCCGGTGACGTGTTCGTCGATGTCGGCGCGAACTTCGGCTACTACAGCATTGCCGCGGCCCGTTGGGTGGGGCCGCAGGGCCGGGTCTTCGCGTTCGAGTGCGCGCCCCGCGCGCTGGGCCTGCTGAAGACGAACGTCGCGCTCAACCGCTGCGCGGACACCGTCCGCGTGCAGGACTGCGGCCTGAGCGACGAGTCCGGCGAGATGCGCTTCTTCCAGTCGCGCCTGGACACCGGCTGGAGCTCGCTCGATCCGATCCCCGACGCCGAGGAGCTTCGTGTCTCGATCCGGCGCCTCGACGAACTGGACCTGGCGGGCCCCGACATCCGCCTGGTCAAGATCGACGTCGAAGGCGGCGAGGCCAAGGTCTTGCGGGGCATGCAGGCGGTGTTCGCGCGCGGCAGCCGCCCGTTCGTCATCGCCGAGATCACGCCGCGCTTCAAGGCGCGCGGCGGCGCGGCGCCGCTGGACACCTTTGCCTACCTCGGCGAGTTCGGCTACGAGGCCTTGCGCATCCCGCGCATCAAGGCCGAGTACGGCCCCCATTCGCCGGCGGGGTTCTCGTTGTCGCGGACCAGCGCCGCCGAGATCGAGCGCGCGGGCCGCCAGGAGGACGTTCTCTTCGTCCCGGCTGGAGAGGCATCGCGGCTGACCGGGGCGATTCCCTTCGCCTAGTGCACGCCGGCGGCTGCCGGCGGCGGCGCGCGGGGTGCAGCATTTGATTACAACCGCCCCCGCCCAATTTCCCCTGGGCTGATCCCGGCTGGGGAAAGCCTGATATGTTGGGCGGCAGCCGCTCGGTCATCTCAAAGACTGAATTCTGGCGTCCGCGGTCGTGCCGTCGTTCGGGGTGGCCTGACTGGACGTTTGTCCGTCCACCGCCGTGAGTGCGGTGCGATCATTCGGCGGGTTTGCCTGATGCGGTCCTTTGCCGGTATTTTGCCGGTTCATATGGGGTTCATTTCCAGCAGTGTTTGCCCCGGCCATGGCGTGCGGTGGCTTGCATTGCATCGGCGATGATTTCAATCGGGGAAAGGGTCGGTCGATTGCGGCTTTATTACTATCGACATCCGTCCGGCAATTTCGGTGACGACCTGAATCTGTGGCTCTGGCCACGGCTGCTCGGCCCGACATTCTTCGATGACGACCCCGACGAACTGCTCGTCGGCATCGGCACGCTGCTCAATCACCGTGTGCCGGTCGCCCGCCGGACGCTCGTCTTCGGCGCCGGCCATGGCTATGGCACCGTCCCCTCGATTGATGATCGCTGGCATTTCTTCTGTGTCCGCGGGCCGTTGACCGCTCGCGCCCTCGGGCTGCCGCCCGAACTCGCCGTGACCGACCCCGCGATACTCGTGGCGGACAGCGCACGCGCCCTCGCTGCACCGGTTCCCGGCCGCGTCGGTTTCATGCCCCATTGCGACAGTGCGGAGGCTTTCGACTGGGCGGCGGTCGCGCACGATGCCGGCCTGCATTACATCGATCCGCGCCACCCGGTCGACACCGTGCTCCGCGACATCGGCCGTTGCGAAAAACTCGTCAGCGAGGCGATGCATGGCGCCATCGTGGCCGACGCGCTGCGCGTTCCATGGATTGCCGTGCGCGCCTACCCGCACATCGCCGACTTCAAATGGCAGGACTGGACCGAGGCGATGCGGGTCCGGTATTGCCCGGATGCGCTGCAGCCCTTGTGGAGCCTCTGCCTCGGGCTGCCCTGGCGGGACCGCGCCAAGCAGGCCGTCAAGCGGCGGTTGTTCGCCAGCGGTCTGTACCGCGCCGACTGGGAGCCCCCGTTGCCGAAGTGCAGCCCGCCGGAGGAACGTGAGGCCGCGGTGGCCGCGCTGCGCCGGTTGTCTTCCCAGGGCGGGCAGCTCTCCGACCCGAGGACACATGACGCCCGGCTCGCGTCCATGCACACGGCGCTGGAGGCACTGCGGCAGCACGGGCGGGCGGCGCTGGCCGCCGGGTGAACGCCGGCCTCCGGGCCAATGCCGGGCGTGAAGCACTGCGCAGGTCGCACGTGCCCGGCGCTCCCCACCGCCCCGAACGCGGGGGGGATGGCACGAGCCGGGATGCAACAATCGTCCATCCTCTGACGGGCATGCCTCTGTGGCGCGGCCCGGTCGCCTTCCGCCTCCAGCCTTGCATCCCCGAATATCAGTCGTCGTGCCGTCGTACAACGGCGGCCGTTATCTGCCGGCGACGCTTCGCAGCATATTGGCGCAGCAGGGTGCCGAACTCGAGGTCGTCGTCGTCGACGACGGCTCCACCGACGGCAGCGCCGAGATGGTTGCCCGCGATTTTCCGCAGGTGCGCCTCATCCGCCAGCAAAACCAGGGGGTGTCGGTCGCCCGGAACCGTGGCATCGATGCTGCCCGGCATGAATGGGTGGCTTTTCTCGATGCCGACGACATTTGGCTTCCGGGGAAGCTGAAGGCACAGCTCGAGCGTCTCCGGGATGTGCCCGAGGCGCGCATGGTCTATACCGCCTGGCACGTCTGGACGAGTTCTGAAGAAACCCCTGGATGTGATTGGCTGGCGGGTTTGGTGGAGGGTCCGGCGGCGCTCCCCGAAGAATCCGGTCCGGACGGCTGGATATATCCCGAGCTGCTGCTCGACTGCCATGTCTGGACTTCCACGACGATGGCCCGCACCGATTTCCTGCGCGAACTCGGCGGCTTCGATCCGGCCTTGCGCATTGGCGAGGATTACGACCTCTGGCTGCGCGCCTCGCGGCTGACGCCGATCCTGCGCATTGACAAGCCGTTGGCCCTCTACCGGATGCACCCCGGCAACGTCACGAAAGGCGTGCCGCGGGCCAATTACAAGGGCGAGATCGTCGAGCGTGCGCTGCGCCAGTGGGGCTACGCCGGGCCGGACGGACGCCAGGCGCGGCGGCGTGACGTCGACAAAGGCCTGGCCCGGAGCTGGAGCGACTACGCGGGGGCCCACCTGATCGGGGGGGATGTCGACATCGCCTGGCGCGCCGCCCGCCGCGCCGTCGCCCTGGACCCGAGCATGGCGCTGGCCTGGACGGTGCTGCTCAAGTCGATGCTGAAGACGCTGCCGGGGAGGCGCCGCCGTGCCGCGCCGTGACGGTCCGCTGCGCCAGTCGCTGTCCTTGTCGAGCCATGGCGTCGGTCGCCGCGTGGCCGGCGGCGTCGGCTTCCAGCTGCTCGGCATCGGCCTGCGCACGCTGCTGACCTTCGGGTCGACTGCCTTTCTGGCCCGGCTGCTGACGCCGGCGGACTTCGGCTACGTCGCGATGGCGACGGTGGTGACCGAGTTCGCCGCGCTGCTCGGCACCTTCGGCTTCTCCAGCGTGCTCGTGCAGCGCCGCGTGATCTGCCGCCTGCAGCTCGACACGCTGTTCTGGACGCTGTCGGTCATCGGGCTGCTGCTGGCGCTGTTCGTGTTCGGCTTCTCGTTCGTCGCGGTGCGTGTGTTCGACGACGCCACCGTCGGCCCGCTGCTGCGCGTCATGGCGCTGAACTTCGCCATCGGCGGGCTCACCGCCGTGCCGTGGGTCGTGCTGTCGCGGCTGATGCGGTTCGGGGCCAACTTCTGGATCGGCATCGTCACCGTCGTCGTCCGGATGGCCGTGGCCATCGGCTGCGCCTACGCCGGCCTGGGCATGTGGAGCCTGGTGATCGGCTCGCTGGTCGGCACGATCACGAACGCGGTCATGCATTTCGCCTACGTGCCCTACCTGCCGCGCTGGCGCTACCACTGGCCGTTCATCGCCCGGACCTGGAAGACGAGCGCGAGCTACTTCGGCAACACCGCGCTGTACTACGCCAGCATGAACCTGGACCTGCTGCTGATCGGCCGGCGGCTCGGCGCGGCGCCGCTGGGCTACTACCAGAACGCCCGCTCGCTCACCGAGGAGATCCGCGGCCGCATCGCGATGCCGATCCAGCAGGTGCTGTTCCCGGCCTTCTCCTCGCTGCAGAACGACGCCGAGCGTTTCGGGCAGCTCGTGCAGCGTGCCGGCCGGCTGCTGGCCGCTGCCGTCGTGCCGGTCGGGGTGGGCGTCAGCGCCAATGCCGAGGCTCTGGTGCTCGCGCTGTACGGCGAGCAGTGGACGGCGATGATCCCGGTGATGGCGATGTTCGGGTTTGCCGCGGCGCTGCGGGCCTCGACGGCGATCTCCATCCCGCTGTTCAACGCCAACGACCAGGCCGGCCTGGCGTTCCGCTACAACGTGGTGGGCACCCTGCTGACGATGGCGGGTGTCCTGGTGACGATGCCCTTCGGCGTCACGGCGGTGGCCGCCAGCGTTGCCGTGACCTCGCTGTTCGGCCTCGCGACGCTGGCACGTGCGCTCAAGCTGATCGGCCTGCCGCCGAGCGCGCTGTATCGCATGCTGGCCGCGCCGGCCGTCGCGTCGGCCGCGATGTTCCTGGCCACCTGGGCGGCCTCCGGCTGGCTGCTCGGCCCCGCGCCGCTGCGCCTGCTGATCCAGGTGGCCGGCGGTTCCGTGGTCTACCTGGGCGTGTTGCACCTGCTGTCGAGGCAGTATCTGGCCGACTTCCGGCAGGTGCTGGGCGTGATCAGGCAGCGCCCGCAGCGCTGACCCGGCGGCGCGGTCAGCGTCCCAGAACGCGCCTGACCGTCCGGCCGATGCCGGCGCGGATCTTCAGCAGCGCCGCGCTCGTCTCGCTCGGCCACCCGGCCTGGCGGCTGCGCCACAACTCGTCGTGCAATCCGACGTTGAGCCACTGCTGCGCGCGCAGGCGGGTGTCGAAGCGTGCCGGGAACGCCTGTCCCGGAGCGCGCGTTACCTGGTCATAGGCCGCGAGAAAGCACCCGGCGACCCAGTCGGGCCGCCAGTGCCGTTCCATCCACTGCCGTGAGTGCAGGCCGATCTCGCGCACGAGCGTGGCGTCACGGCACAGGGCGAGCAGCACGTCGTGGGCGTTCTCCATCCCGACGTTGATGGCCGGGAAGTCGGTCTGCCCGGTCAGCGCCGCGAGGGCCTCCAGCGTCCGGCGGTCGAGAAAGGTCGCACAGGCCAGCCCGGACTGCAGAGCCTCCAGCGTGTTGAGGTGGTAGCTGCCGGTGACGAGGTCGTCGATGAACAGGTCACAGCGGGTCTTGCGTCGCAGGCACTCGGTGTGGCCCACCTGCTCGATGAGGTCGAACTCCACCGCCAGACCTTGCTGCCGCGCCGAGCGCCCCAGCCGGGCGAGCAGCTTGACGGTCTCGGGGTAGCCCTTGGTGTCCCAGCGCGACGACCGTGCCGGCGTGAAGCGGCTGGGGGCGTAGCCGATGCGCAGCGGCGCGTCAGTCGGCACCGGTTCCCTGGGCGGGACGAACACCATGTTCGGCACAGGCTGGGCGTCCGGGTAGTAACGCTCAGGGTACTGGCCGATAACCAGCTTCGGGATCGGGCAGCCGAGCACCTGCTGCACCGTCTGTCCCATCGCCCGGGCGACGAGCTCGGGATTCGAGTGGAAGTGGCGCACCATCGGCAGCCCACGCGCCCACAGCGCCCGGAAGTCGATCGGCGCGAAGGCCTGGCAGTCCAGGTCGATGAAGTTGTGCAGGTGCAGCAGGTCGCAGCGGCCGACCAGGTCGAGGATCTCCTCGCGGTGCAGCGCCCACTGGAGGTCCATCTCGAACGCCATCTTGTCGTAGGCGCCGCCCTGCGTGTCGAGCACGGCCCAGCGGGCCTGCACGCCGGGCACGGTGTTGAGCGCGCGGCAGATGCTGCCGGGAGCGCCGACCAGCGGCGTCAGGGAGAGGTGGACGACGAGCATCGGGAGGAGCGGTGCAAAGGCCGGCAACCTGGTGACGCGGTGCCGGTCAGGCCGGGTCCAGTGCGGCCATGCGGGCCAGGATGTCGAGGTGGCTCTGCAGCGAGCTCGGGCCCGAGGTCAGCACCCGGCGGGCCGGCTCCAGCGTGCAGGCGAGCCGGCCGTCGAGCGCGTCCGCCCAGGCGTCCGCCAGTGCCGCGGGTGTCTGCGCCTCGCACAGCAGCCCGGCGTCGGACAGCGCGCGGTAGATCGGGTAGGACGGGTAGGTGGGGTTCCAGCCGCCGCTGACGGTGGTCGTCTTGCCGATGCCCAGCGGCTCCAGCACGTTGTGGTCCACGCCGACGTGCGCCACGTCGGCGGCGGCGTAGAAGTCGCGCAGCTCGCCCATCGTGTCGAGCACCAGGACGTCGAACGCCGTGGCCGGTGGCACGGGCTCCGAGCGCCGCAGGGCGCGCAGGCCGCGGCGCTGCATCGCCGCATCCAGCGCGTCCAGGTTGGCCTGCACCTCGGGGTGGCGCGGGGCCAGCACGAGCAGGCCGCCGCCACGGCGGCGGCGCAGGTCGATGAAGGCGTCGAGCAGCAGGTCCTGCTCGGTCTCCTGGGTCAGCGAGCCGGCGACGATGACAGGCCCGGCGCCGGCGAGCAGTGGTTCCAGGCCCGGGGGCAGAGCCCGCCCGGACGCCGGCAGCGGGCCGCGCAGCACGTCGAGCTTGAGGTTGCCGACGACGTGCACCCGCGACGGCGCGATGCCTTCGCCGACGAGCCGCTCGCGGATGGCGCCGGTCTGGACGCAGAACACGTCGACCGCCTGCAGCAGGCTCTGGCCGAGCAGCCGGCGTTCGAGGTGGTCCATGCGGCTGGCCGGCGCGTAGCCGTAGAGCCAGCCGTTGGCCACCAGCAGCCGCGAGCCGCGGCGCTTGGCCTCCAGCAGCAGAGCCGACGAGCAGCGGCAGGGCGCGTCGCCGGGCAGCAGCGGGATCTCGGCCACCAGCGTCAGCCGTGGCGGCCGTGCGGCGGCCAGCGCCTTCGCGTCCTGGCTGTGGCCCAGGCTGACGATGACCTCGGCGTCGGGAAAGCGCCGGCGGTAGCTGTCCACGTAGTGCGCGTGGTCGGTGACGAGCACCATGCGCAGCTGCGGCAGGCGGGCGCGCACCGCCTCCAGCAGCGGCGCGGTGGCATTGAGTTCGCCGATCGTCGACACGAACGCCCACCAGGCCGGCTGCGGGGCGCCCGCGTCGATGGCGACCATCGGCCGGACCTGCGAGCCGCGCAGGTCGCTCAGCCGTTCCAGGGCCTGGTAGGCCAGCAGGCGGGCGCGGGTGCCGAGGGGCAGCATGCGCTCAGCCGGCCGCCGACGCCCCGGGCGCCGGGCTCGACGCGGCGCCGCCGGCCGCGCCTGCGCCGCCTTCGTCCTCGGTCCACTGGCCCGCCGTCTTCAGGCGATCGATCAGCTCCATCCTCGGCATCCCCAGCGCGCGCGCACGCTTGGCCTGCGCCTGCGCCGGGCCGTACTCGCCGAGGTCGAAGTACACGAGCCCGAGATTGAAGTGCGAGATCGGGCTGTCGCCGGCGTGGTGCACGCCGAAGGCCAGCTGCTGCAGCGCCATGTCGCGCTGGTTGTTCTTGGCCAGGAACTGGGCGTACAGCGCGCGCACCACCGTGTCGTCGGGCGCGAAGGTCACGGCGCGCTGGTAGTAGCAGTCGACCGTGTACGGCGCCCCGGGGGCCTGCGGCGTCTTGTGGCGCTCGCCCAGGCGGGTCATCGTGATCAGCGCGCGGTGGTGGTTGGGGAACACGTGCAGCGTGTAGGCGACGTCACCGGCCATCTCGCGGAACGTCGTCTTGCTCGGCTTGGTCATCGACTCCACGCCGGGCGTGAAGTGCGCGCCCTCGACCAGCCGCTTCTTCTCCTGGTCGGCCTTGCGGTAGTCGAAGGGGCCGTAGTGGTTCTGGAACGGGTTGCCGCAGATCGACATCGCGCCGGCCTGGGCCTGGGCCGCCATGGGGGGCAGCAGCAGCGCGGCCAGCAGCGCGAGCCGGGTCCACGCGGCGCGTGGGGCGCCTGGAAAACGCTCAGTCATGGGCGGCAACCTCGTCTCGTTCTGGTCGGGCGGGCGTACCGATCACCCGGCGGCCCGGCTGTGCCTCAGCCTCTGCAGCCACCCCCACCGATAACACGTCAGATGGTGCAGCACGCGCTTGTGCTCCGTCCACCGCGAATGCCACTCCATGAAGCGGCCGTAGTACTCGATGCGCCGCACGCGGCCTTCGCCGAAGACGCGGCGCAGCTGGTCGTGGTGCAGCAGGAAGGCCGGCGACAGCGCCTTGTCCAGGCTCTCGTCGTAGGTGGTCTTCAGGATGACCATCAGCCCGTCGCGCTCCAGGCTCAGGTTCGACGCCACGGTGCGGCCGTCCAGCCGGTACTCGTGCACCACGGCCTCGCCGCGGCCTGCGGCCAGCTGCAGCAGCTCCAGGTAGAAGCGGCCCTGGGCGTTGTCGGGGTGGATGGCGGTGCCTTCGCGCGCCTTCCAGCCGGCGCTCTCCAGCTCGCCGTAACGCGCCAGCGCGCCGGCCATCTCGTCGGCCGCGCGCAGCTCGACCAGCTCGCAGGCCACGCCGTCGGCGGCCAGGCGGTTGTGCTGCTTGCGCAGGTTGCTGCGCAGGTTCTTGCCGCGTGCCGCCCAGTAGTCGTCGAAGCTGCCGGCGACGTCGATCCAGCCGGTCTCGATGTAGTCGGTGGCGCGCAGCGCGGGCGTGTCGGCCGGGCGCGCGGCGTGCAGCGGGTCGACCTGCGTCACCGACAGCACCAGCGCCAGCCCCAGGCGGCCCTGCAGCAGCTGCCGCGCCAGCGCCTGCGGCTGCAGCCCCGGCTCGGCGACCCAGGCGCCCAGCGGGATCTGCGACGGCTGGAAGCTCTGCCAGCGCCCGCGGCCGGTGCTCTGCAGCAGCAGCATCGCGGCGCAGCGCCCGCCCTGCGTGCCGACGAGCAGGCGCTCGTCGCCGCGGCCGAAGGCGCGCAGCGCGGCGTTCATCGCGTAGGCCGACAGGAAGGGCAGCCGGGCGCGGGCGGCGTTGAGCGTGTCCCATTGCGCCGCCCATGCCGGCTCCTCGAGCTGCCGGGCGGGGAGGTTCTGCCAGTCGAGTGCGCGCGCGTCCATCGTCTTCAGGGGGTTCGGGCCGCGAGCCGCTGCAGCCAGTCCAGGGTCAGCGCGGCGACCGTGTCGCGGTCGGCGCGTGCCGACAGCGTGTGGTCGGCCGTGGCCAGGTCCTGCCGGCGGGTGCCGGGCCGCCGCAGCAGCGCCTGCCACGCGGGCGAGGCGTCGCAGGTCTCCAGGAATTCCTTGGCCGTGTAGTCGTCACCGCTCAGCACCAGCAGCACGCCGCCGCCGAAGCCGCGCCAGCCCTCGGCCATGCGCTGCTGGAACGGGCCGGCGGTGCGGGCCGCGGCCGGCGGCGCGTCGCCGCGGGCGCGCCGCAGGTTGCGCCACAGCTCGGCCAGCGCGCGGCCGGCGACGCGGCCGCTCAGCAGCTTCAGCCAGAACTCGCGCTCGCGCAGGCGGCGCGTGTAGTAGTGCTTGACGTGGGTGCGCGCCAGGCTGGCCTCGGAGCGCACCCAGGGGTTCAGCAGGCAGACGCCGGCCACGCGCGGGTCGCGCCGCTCGTGCAGGTACAGCAGCGCCGCCGAGGCGCCGTCGCACAGCCCCCAGAGCACGACGCGGCCGACACCGGCGCGCGCCGCCAGCGTGTCGACGGCGGCGCCGATGTCCGGCGTGATCTGCTCGAAGCTGCGCAGCGCGCCGCTGCTGTCGCCCATGCCGCGCACGTCGAAGCGCAGCACCGGGTGGCCGCCGGCGGCCAGCGCGCGCGCCAGGTGCACGAACTGGCGGTGGCTGCCGGCGCGGTACTGCGGCCCGCCGACGACGATGACGACGCCGGTGGCCGCGGCCGGCGCGCCGGCGGGCGGGCGGTGCAGCACGCCCAGCAGCGTCTCGCCTTCGCAGCCGAAGGCGAAAGCCTGCGCCGCGCCGGGCGCCGCCGCGGCAGGCGGGGTCAGGTCTTGTGAGACCTGACCCCAGGCTTCGCTGGCGTTCGTCCGGGCATCGGGCGCGGCCACGATGCGGCTCACGCGGCGGCCTCCTGCGCGGCGGGCAGTGGCTGGGGTGCGGTCAGCGCGGCGACGGTGGCGTCGACCAGCGCGGGCGCGTCCTCGATCTCGGTGGTCTGCCAGAACGCCGGGCCGCGCAGCGCGCGGGCGTCGACCTGCCAGCCGGCGTCGCGCCAGGCGGCCAGCGTCGTGGCGCCGGCCGGCGCCAGCGTCGGCGTCTCCACCGGCGAGGTCTCCAGCCAGACCATGCGCCCGGGCGGCGCCGGCGGCGGTTGCAGCGTGGCGCGCTCCAGGCCGTCGCACAGCGCGGGCGCGAGCTCGTAGCCGGCGACCTCGATGCTGCGGCCGGCGGCGATCTCGGCGCGCAGCTGCTCCATCACCGCGCGCGCCTGGCCGCCCAGCAGCTCGCTGGCGGCCTTCAGCCGCAGGAACTGCTGCAGCAGCACGCGGCCCAGCGGCGCCGGCTGCCAGAACAGGAAGTGGCAGGGCTGGCCCTCGGCGGCCAGCGCGGCGGCGGTCTCGGTGGCCACCAGGCTGCCGGCGCGCTGGCCCCACAGCCACAGCGGCAGCGCGGCGCCGTCGTGCCGCGCCTGCAGCCAGCGCACCGCGGCGTGCACGTCGGCCGCCCAGCGCGCCCAGGAGGCGTCGCCGAAGTCGCCGTCGCTGTCGCCGCAGCCCAGCAGGTCGGCCTGCAGCACCACGAAGCCGGCCGCGGCCAGCGCACGCGACTGCATCGCCACCATGCGGCGCGACTTGTTCATCTCCTCGGCGAAGGCGTGCACGTGCACGACCAGGCCGCGCACCGGGCCGGCCGGCCGGTGGTGCAGCACGAAGCGCCGGCCCTGCGGGCCGGGGTCGACGTCGATGAACCGGGGTTCTGGCGTGGCGTTCATCGGGGGCAGGGCGTCGCCGGCATGCCGCGCACGACGCGCGGCGGGCTAGGCGGCGAGCCGCGCGCCGACGAAGTCGGCCAGCGTGCCGACGGTGGCGAAGGTGGCGCCGTCGATGTCGTCGTCGACGACGATGCCGAAGCGCTCCTCCAGCGTGGTGATCAGCGTCGCCACGGCCATCGAGTCGAGTTCGGGGATGGCGCCGAGCAGCGGAGTGTCGCGATCGAAGCCCGCCGTGCGGCCCCCGAGGCTCAGCACCTCGTCGAGCACGTTGATGACTTCACGCGTCAGGTCCATGGATTCCTTGCAGCCGGCGACGGATGGAGTCTTGGATTCTAGGTGGCGGTGGCCGCCGCGCCCCGGGGGGCGCCTGCACATCGGGGGGGCCCGGACAGTGATCTGTTTCTCGAACGGCGCCCGGCGGCCCCGCGTTCAGGGGGGCGGCCGGCGCGCGGCGCGGCGCACGGCGCCGGTCATCCAGGCCATTGCGGCGGCGTCCAGCGCCTGGTGGCAGGGCAGGTGGAACAGGCCCTGGCGGTAGCGGCGCGAGACCTCGCAGCCCGACACCGCCATGTCGTCCCAGCGCCAGATCGGCAGGCCCAGCCGCTTGAGCGGCGGGAACAGCGCCGCCGGCTCGTCGACGAGCACCGGCACCATGTACGGCGCGACGTGCGCCGGCAGCGCCGGCAGCAGCGGCCGCAGGCCCGGCAGGCCGGCCAGCGCGTCGACCCACTGCGCGTAGTGGCGCCGGCGCGCCTGCACCAGCGACTCCAGCACGCTGCGGCGCTCGATCCAGCGCGACACGCGCAGCCCGGCGCGGCCGGCGTCGGCGCCGCGGTAGTCGGCCGAGGTGCCGCCGTCGTGCTCCTGCCAGTCGCGGCCGGGCTCGCCGGGCGCCAGCGCGGCGAACGCCGCCTCCAGCGCCGCGGCGTCGGGCGCCACCGGCGGGCGGCGCCACTGCGCCCAGGCCTGACGCAGCCCGCGCGCCTCGTCGGCCAGGCCGGCGGCGCGTGGCGGCGCCGGCAGCGGCGCGCCGCCGTTGGCCCACAGCCAGCCGCCGTCGGGGCAGGGGAAGAACTTGTACGGGCTGCTGACCGCCCAGCGGCCGGTGGCACCCAGCGGCGCGCGCCCGGGGGCGCCGGGGTCGGCCTCGACCAGCGCGTGCGAGCAGTCCTCGACGAGCGCGAGGCCTTCGTCGCGGCACCAGGCGGCGAGCGCGGCGATGTCGCGCGGCAGGCCGAAGTAGTGCGTCGCCAGCACCGCCGCCGGCCGCGTGCGGCAGGCGGCCGCGGCGCGGCGCAGGCCGTCCAGGTCGGGGTGCAGCTCGGGCGTCAGCGGGTAGGGCACGACCTCGGCACCGAGCGCCAGCGCGCCGTCGAGCATCGTGCGGCAGTGGTAGGCCGGCGCCAGCAGCGCGCCGCCGCGGCCGACGCCGGCCAGCGTGTAGGCGGCCTGCAGCGCGTAGCGGCCGCGGGCGTAGTGGCGGCGCGGCGTGGCCGGCGCGGGGCGCGGCGCGCCCAGCTGGGCCGGCGTCAGCGGTGCCAGCACCGGCACGCGCGGCCGCGGGAAGCCGCAGGCGGCGGGGTCGAAACGGTCGTAGTCCAGGCTCATCGTCAGCGCGGGTCCTCTCCGCCGGCCAGGCGCTGCACGGCCTGCAGCAGCGTGGTGCCGATCGCGGCGGCGGCCTCGGGGTCGAAACGCTGGCCGTCGTGCACCAGGCGCAGCGCCGCGCCGTCGCCGGGCAGCACGACGAGCGACAGCGGGTAGGCCGGCACGGTGCGCAGCGCCGCCGGCCGCAGCAGCAGCGGCCCGGCGGCGGCGGCCGGCGCGGGGTAGTTGGACATCACGAACAGCGTCTCCATCAGCGGCCGGCCCGGCGGCAGCGCCAGCGTGCGCACCAGCTGCGCCAGCGGCACCGCCTCGTGCGCCCGGGCCTCGGCGGCGCGGCGCTGCAGCGCGGCCAGCCAGGCGGCCAGCGGCGTGCCGGCGCCGGCGGCCACGCGCAGCGGCTGGGTGACGACGCACAGCCCGACGAGTTCACCCAGCCGCGGCACCGGCAGCTCGCGCCCGGTGCTGACGACGCCGAAGACGACGTCGTCGCGCCCGGTGTGGCGGGCCACCGTCACCGCCCACGCGGCCTGCAGCAGCGTCGTCGGCGTGACACCGAAGCCGGCGGCGGCGGCGGCCAGCGCGGTGCCGGTGCCGGCGGGCAGCACCAGGTCGAGCTCGTGGTAGCCGGGCGCGGCGCCTGGCGGCGGCTCGGCGTCCCAGGCCGGCGCCGGCAACACGCCGGCGAGGGCCTCGCGCCACCAGGCCAGGCCGGGGCCGGGCTCGGCGGCGGCGAGGTGGGCGCGCAGCGCCTCGTCGGTCACGGCCGGGGCGTCGTCGGGTGCGCGGCCGGCCAGCCGCGCCAGCAGTTCGTCGAGCACCAGCGCCAGCGACCAGCCGTCGAGCAGCAGGTGGTGGTGTGTCCAGGCCAGGCGGTGGCGCCCGGGCGCCAGCCGCGCCAGCAGCAGCCGCATCAGCGGCGGGCGCGTCAGGTCGAAGCCGGTGTCGACCTCGCGCCGGCAGTGTTCGCGCCAGGCGCCGTCCTGCGCGGCGGCGTCCAGCGCCGTGAGGTCCAGCACCTCCACCGGCACGGCCAGCGCCCGCGCGACGACCTGCACCGGCTGCGACAGCGCGCTGCGCAGGAAGCCGGCGCGCAGCGCCGGGTGGCGCGCGACGACGGCGTTCCAGGCGGCGGCGAAGGCGGCCGGGTCGAGCTCGCCGTCGAGCTCGTAGACGAGCTGGTCGACGTAGGCGCGTTTGTCGCGGGCCAGCAGCCAGTGCACGTACAGGCCCTGCTGCGCGGGCGTCAGCGGCTGGACGTCGGCCCAGTGCGGGTGGGCGGCGAGGAAGGCCGCGCGTTCGGCGTCGGCGAGCGGGCGCAGCACGCCGGCGGGCTCGGGAGGGCCGTCGCTGTCGCCGCGGGCCGCCGGCGCGGCCGCGGCGGCGCTCATCGCCGCCGCCAGGCGCTCGACGCTGGGGTGGGCGAGCACGTCGGCGCTGCGGATCGTCCAGCCGGCCTCGCGGGCACCGACGGCGATGGCCAGCGCGGCCAGCGAGTCGCCGCCGAGGGCGAAGAAGTCCTCGTCGACGCCGACCGCCGGCCGGCCCAGTTCCTCGGCCCACAGCCGCGCCAGCAGCGCCTCCAGCGCGCTGGCCGGGGCGCGCCCGGCGGAGCGGTGGGCGGCCGGCGCCGCGGGCGGGCGCAGCGCGCGGCGGTCGACCTTGCCGGCGGGGTTCAGCGGCAGCGCGTCCAGGCGCACGAAGGCTGCCGGCAGCATCGCCGCCGGCAGCCGCGCCGCGAGGTGGGCGCGCAGCGCGGCGTCGTCGGTCTCGGCGCGCGCCACGACGAAGGCGACGAGGCGGCCATCGCCCTCGCCGTCGTGGAAGGCCTGCACGACGACGTCGGCCAGCGCCGGGTGGCGGCGCAGCTGGGCCTCGATCTCGGCGAGCTCGATGCGCTGGCCGCGGATCTGCACCTGGTGGTCGAGCCGGCCGCCGCATTCGAGCGTGCCGTCGTCGCGCCAGCGCGCGAGGTCGCCGGTGCGGTAGATCACCGGCCCGGCGGCGCCGTCGAACGGGTTGGGCACGAAGGCCGCGGCGGTCTTCTCCGGCTGGCGCCAGTAGCCGTCGCCGACGCCGACGCCGGCGACGCAGAGTTCGCCCGGCGCGCCCACCGGCAGCGGCCGCAGCCGCTCGTCGAGCACATAGAGGTCCAGGTTGGCCAGCGGCCGGCCGATGCTGACCGAGGCCTGGCGCGGCGGCAGCGGCGCGGCGAGCACGGCCTGGGCGACGTCGTCGGCGGCCTCGGTCGGGCCGTAGGCGTTGACCACCGGGACGCCCGGGTACAGCGCCAGCCAGGTGTTGACCAGCGCCACCGGCGCCGACTCGCCGGTGACCATCATCCAGCGCAGGCTGGGCAGCGCGCGTTCGGCCTCGGGCAGCGCGGCGGCGTACTCGCAGAGGTACTTCAGCACCGCCGGCACCAGCTCGACGAGCTGCAGCCGGTGGCGGCGCACGGCCTGCAGCAGCGCGGCGACGTCGGTGGCGTCGTCCAGCACCACGCAGCAGCCGCCGAAGGCCAGCGGCGCGGCGAACTGCCAGACCGAGATGTCCGACGACGACGGCGCGCTCTGCAGGAACCGCGCGACCGCCGCCTCGCCCAGCGCGTGGGCCTGGGCGAACAGGTGGTTGACGGCGCCGTCGTGGCGCACGATCGCGCCCTTGGGCCGGCCGGTCGAGCCCGAGGTGTAGACCATGTAGGCCGCATCGTGCGGGCCGGCACGCGGCGGCAGCGGCGCCTCATCCTCCGCCTGCAGCGCCTGCGGGCCGTGCAGCGTGTAGCCCGCGCCCGGCGGCGCGGCGGCCTCGCGCTGGCAGACGACGTGGCGCAGCGCCGGGCAGGCGGCCAGCGCGGCGCCGTAGCGCGCCAGCGCCGCGGCGCCGACGACGGCCACCGCGGCGTCGCAGTCCTCCAGCATCAGGCGCACACGCTGCTCGGGGTAGCCGGGGTCCACCGGCACGTAGGCGCCGCCGGCCTTCCACACCGCCAGCATCGCGACGGCGAAGTCCAGCCCGCGGCGCACGACGATCGGCACGAACGAGCCCGGGCCGACGCCGAGCGCGACGAGGCGGCGCGCGAGGCGGTTGGCGCGCGCCTGCAGCGTGCGGCGGTCGAGCGTGCGTTCGCCGTGCACGGCGCAGACGGCGCCGGGCGCCTGCGCCGCGCGGGCGTCGACGAGCGCGGCCAGCGTCGTCGCCGGCACGTCCAGGCGCAGCGTGTTGAAGCCGCGCAGCAGGCGCTCGCGTTCGGCGGCGTCGAACCAGGCCAGGTCGGCCAGCGCCACGGCGTCGTCGCCGGTGGCGGCCAGGCGGTGCTCGAGCTGGCGCGCCAGCGGCGGCAGGCTGTCGGTGCGGTACAGCGAGGCGTCGGCGCGCAGCCGGCCGGCGGCGGGCTGCAGCACGAGGTCGGCCGCGGCGCCGTCGTCGTCATCGAGGTCGAGCAGCACGCCGGGCAGCGCGGCCGGCAGCGCCGGCACGGCCTCGTCGTCGGCGGCCAGCGCGGCAGCGGCGGCGGCGACGAGGGCACCGAACGGGGTGGTCGGCGCGGTGGCCAGCGTCAGCAGCCGGCGGCGGCCGCTGCGCTGCAGCGCCAGCGTGACCGTCTCGCGGCGCGCGTGCAGCGCCAGCAGCGCGGCCGCCGCGGCGAGCAACCGGGCCGGTGCCGCGGTGGTGGTGGCCGGGCCGAGCGGGGTCTCGACCGGCCGCGTGCCGGGCGCCGTGTCGCGCACGAAGTCGCGCGGCGGCGCGCTGTCGGCCAGGGCGTCGAGCCCGCGGCCGGGCTCAGCCACGCAGCAGGTCCCCGAGCGCGCGGGCGACGAGGTCGAAGCCGGCGTCGAGTTCGTCGTCGGGCGTGGTCAGCGGCGGCAGGAACTTGAGCACCGTGTCGCGGCGGCCGGCGGTCTCGGCGAGCAGGCCGAGCTCGAAGCAGCGCGCCGACAGCCGCTCGGCGAAGCCGTCGCCGAGCGCGCTGCAGTCCAGCCCCCAGACCAGGCCCAGGCCGCGCACCGCGAGCCGCGTGTCGAGCGCGGCGATCCGGGCCAGCCGCGCGGCGACGCGCTCGCCCTTGCGCCGCACCTCGGCTTCCAGCCCGGTGTCGGTGGCGTGTTCCAGCGCCGCCGCGCCGGCGACGAAGGCCAGCTGGTTGCCGCGGAAGGTGCCGGTGTGTTCGCCCGGCGCCCAGCGGTCGAGTTCGGGGCGGATCAGCAGCAGCGACATCGGCAGGCCGTAGCCGCCGATGGCCTTGCTGAGCACGACGAGGTCGGGCGCGAGGCCGGCGCGCTCGAAGCTGAAGAAGCCGCCCGAGCGCCAGCAGCCGACCTGGATGTCGTCGACGATCAGCAGCACGCCGTGGCGGCGGCACAGCGCCTGCAGCGCCGCCAGCCAGTCGGCCGGCGCGACGTGGATGCCGCCTTCGGCCTGCACCGTCTCGACGATCACCGCGGCCGGCAGCTCGACGCCGCTGTGGCCGTCGCTGAACAGGCGCTCGATCCAGGCCAGCGTCTGCTCGGCCGGCAGGCGGCCGTCGGGGTAGGGCACGAAGGTGGCGTCGCCCAGCGCCGTGCCGGCGGCGGCGCGTTTGGCGCGGTTGGCGGTGACCGCCAGCGCGCCCAGCGACAGCCCGTGGTAGGCGCCGGTGAACGCGAAGACGCCGCTGCGGCCGGTGACGCGGCGGGCGAGCTTGAGCGCCGCCTCGACGGCGTTGGCGCCGGTGGGGCCGGTGAACTGCAGCCGGTAGTCCAGGCCGCGCGGCGCCAGCACGCGGGCGACGAAGGTCTCGATGAACGCCGCCTTGGCGGCGGTGTGCAGGTCCAGCGCGTGGCTGATGCCGTCGGCCTCGAGGTACTCGACGAGGCGGCGCTTGATGAACTCGGGGTTGTGGCCGTAGTTCAGCGTGCCGGCGCCGGCGAAGAAGTCGATCCAGCTGCGGCCGTCGGCGGCGTGCAGCCGCGAGCCCTTGGCGCGCGTGAACAGCGCCGGGAAGCTGCGGCAGTACGAGCGCACCGCCGACTCGTGGGCGTCGAACGGCGAGGCGGCGGCGGTGCTCGGGGTGTCGGCGGGCATGCGCGGATGCCGGCTCGCGGGGCCGGTCAGCGGACGAGGCGGGACGCGACGAAGTCGGCGAGCGCGCCGACGCTGGCGAAGGTGTCGCCGTCGATGTCGTCGTCGGCGATGACGATGTTGAAGCGCTCCTCGAGCGTGGTCAGCAGCGAGACGACGGCCATCGAGTCGAGCTGCGGCACGGCGCCCAGCAGCGGCGTGTCGCGGGTGAAGCCGGCGCCGCGCCCGCCGAGGCTCAGCACTTCGTCGAGGACGCGCGTGACCTCGCGGACGACGTCGATCCGGGGCGGGTTTCCGGCGCTGGCAAAGGAGGGAGACACCGGCCGGATTCTAGGGTGGCGTCCCTCGCGGGCCGGCACTCGACCGGGGGGATGGACCGCCCGCCAGGCGCCAACGGCGTCACGCTTTCCCCCGTGATGCGGGGTCGGCGGCGCGGCGTGGCGGGCGGATGCGTCGGGGACAATCGCCGCGGTCCCCGCCACCGTCGTCGAGACATGTCCGTCCCCGTTCCGGAACCGGTGCTGCTGCACGAACTCGTCTGGTCCGCCGCCGCGCGCTCGGCCGGCCGGCCGGCGTTGACCTATGGCGCCTCGACGCTGGACTACGGCGCGCTGGCCGCGGCCGTGCGGTCCTGCGCCGACGGGCTGCTCGGCCTGGGGCTGGCGCGCACCGAGCGTGTCGGCATCTACCTGGAGAAGCGTTTCGAGACCGTCGTCGCCAGCTTCGGCGCGCCGGCCGCCGGCGGCGTGATGGTGCCGATGAACCCGCTGCTCAAGCCCGAGCAGGTGGCCTACATCGGCCGCGACTGCGACGTGCGTGTGCTCGTCACCTCGCCCGAGCGGCTGGCACTGCTGGCGCCGGTGCTGGCGCAGATGCCGGCGCTGCGCCACGTCGTGCTGACCGACGGCCGGGGTCAGGTCCGGGGTCAGGTCCTCACGGGACCTGACCCCGCCGCCGCCGCACCGACCGAAGTCCGGGGTCAGGTCCTCACGGGACCTGACCCCGCCGCCGCCGCACCGACCGAAGCCCGGGGTCAGGTCCTCACGGGACCTGACCCCGCAGCCGCCGCACCGACTGAAGTCCGGGGTCAGGTCCTCATGGGACCTGACCCCGCTGCCGCTGCTGCCGCCGCCGCTCCCGGCGTCACCGTGCTGTCCTGGACCGAGCTGCTGTCGGCCCCGGCGCGCGCGCCGCACCGCGTCATCGACACCGACCTCGTCGCCATCCTCTACACCAGCGGCTCCACCGGCCGGCCCAAGGGCGTGGTGCTGAGCCACCGCAACATGGTGGCCGGTGCCAAGAGCGTGGCCTCGTACCTGGAGAACCATGCCGGCGACACGCTGCTGGCGGCGCTGCCGCTGTCCTTCGACGCCGGCTTCAGCCAGCTGACGACGGCCTTCCACGCCGGCGCGCGCGTGGTGCTGCTGAACTACCTGCTGCCGCGCGACGTGCTGCGCGCGATGGAACGCGAGAAGGTCACCGGCCTGACCGCGGTGCCGCCGCTGTACATCCAGCTGACGCAGCTGGAGTGGCCGCAGGCGATCGGCGAGCAGCTGCGCTACTTCGCCAACACCGGCGGGCGCATGCCGCGCGAGACGCTGGCGGCGCTGCGCGCGCGGGTGCCGCGTGCCAAGCCGTTTCTGATGTACGGCCTGACCGAGGCCTTCCGCTCGACCTACCTGCCGCCCGAGGAGGTGGACCGCCGGCCCGACTCGATCGGCCGCGCGATCCCCAACGCCGAGATCCTGGTGCTGCGCGACGACGGCAGCGAGTGCGCGCCCGACGAGCCCGGCGAGCTGGTGCACCGCGGTGCGCTGGTCGGCCAGGGCTACTGGAACGATCCGGAGAAGACCGCCGAGCGCTACAAGCCGCTGCCGGCGGGCATCGGCGGGCGTGTCGCCGGGCTGCAGATCCCGGAGATCGCGGTCTTCAGCGGCGACACCGTGCGCCGCGACGCCGACGGCTTCCTGTACTTCGTCGGCCGGCGCGACGAGATGATGAAGACCTCGGGCTACCGGGTGAGCCCGACCGAGGTCGAGGAAGTGCTGTACGCGACGAAGCTGGTCGGCGAGTGCGTCGCCTTCGGCGTCGACCACCCGGCGCTGGGCCAGGCGATCCAGGTCATCGCCACCGCGCCCGACGGCAGCGACGCGCTGGACCGCGACGCGCTGCTGGCGCAGTGCCGGCAGCACATGCCGGCGTACATGGTGCCGCACGGCGTCGAGGCCGCGTGCGGCCCGCTGCCGCGCAACCCCAACGGCAAGATCGACCGCAAGCTGCTGGCCACGCAGTGGCTCGAGCGGCAGGGCTGAACTCCGCAGATGAACGAACCGATTCCCCGCGCCGTCCCGGTGCATGCGCCGATGGACCAGTTCCCGGTGCGCGACGGCGAGCTCGTCGTCGGCGGCGAGCGCCTGAGCCTGCTGGCCGCGCGTGTCGGCGCGACGCCGTTCTACGCGGTCGACCGCGGCCTGCTGCGCCGGCGTGTCGCCGAGCTGCGCGCGGCGCTGCCGGCCGGCGTCAAGCTGCACTACGCGATGAAGGCCAACCCGATGCCGGCGCTGGTCGCCTTCATGGCCGGGCTGGTCGACGGCATCGACGTCGCTTCCGGCGGCGAGCTGAAGGTGGCGCTGGATGCCGGCGCCGATGCGGCCGAAGTCAGCTTCGCCGGGCCGGGCAAACGCGACGCCGAGCTGCGCCAGGCGGTGGCGTCGCGGGTGCTGGTCAACGTCGAGTCCGAGCGTGAACTGGCGGTGCTGGCCGCGGCGGCGGCCGAGTTCGGCGTGCCGGCGCGGGTGGCGGTGCGCGTGAACCCCGACTTCGAGCTGAAGGGCTCGGGCATGCGCATGGGGGGCGGCGCGAAACAGTTCGGCGTCGACGCCGACCGCGTGCCGGCGCTGCTGGCGCGCATCGGCGAGCTGGGGCTGGCGTTCGAGGGCTTCCACCTGTTCGCCGGCTCGCAGAACCTGCGCGCCGAGGCGATCTGCGAGGCCCAGCGCCAGTCCTACGAGCTCGCGCTGCGGCTGGCCGCGCACGCGCCGGCGCCGGTGCGTTTCCTGAACCTGGGTGGCGGTTTCGGCATCCCGTACTTCCCCGGCGAGACCCGGCTGGACCTGGCGCCGATCGGCGCCAACCTGCAGGCGCTGGCCGAGCGTGCGCGCACCGAGCTGCCCGAGGCCAGCCTCGTCATCGAGCTCGGCCGCTACTTCGTCGGCGAGGCCGGCGTCTATGTCACGCGGGTCGTCGACCGCAAGCTGTCGCGCGGGCAGGTCTTCCTGGTCTGCGACGGCGGCCTGAACCACCACCTCGCGGCCAGCGGCAACTTCGGCCAGGTGGTGCGCAAGAACTATCCGGTGACGGTGGGCAACCGCCTCGGCGACGAGGCCCGCGAGACCGCCACCGCCGTCGGCCCGCTGTGCACCCCGCTGGACCTGCTGGCCGACCGCATGAGCCTGCCCCCGGCCGACGTCGGCGACCTCGTCGTCGTCTTCCAGTCCGGCGCCTACGGCGCCAGCGCCAGCCCGCAGGCCTTCCTCGGCCACGCCCCCGTCACCGAGGTGCTCGTCTAACGGCGGGGTCAGGTCTCTCTGGGGGGGCTGGGGTCAGGGGGCGGGGTCAGGTCTCTCAAGACCTGACCCCAGCTTGCGCCGCCGCTGCCGAACGGGGTCAGGTCTCATAAGACCTGGCCCCAGGTTTCTAGGTTCCAGCGCCGCCAACGGACGGGGTCAGGTCTCGTGAGACCTGACCCCAGCTTTCGTGACCCCAGCTTTCGCGGCCGGTCGCGTCACGGGCTGCCCGACGAGTTGCGCGTACAGCGCACGCGCCTGCCAGCGCTCGTCCTCGCTCGCCGGCGCACGCCCCAGCAGGAAAGCCTGGAGACCATCGTCATCCAGCCAGTCGGGCGCCGGCTCCAGGCCCAGGTGGGCCCGGCAACTGGACCAGCGCCAGTCGGCGGGATGGACCACCAGGCCGCATGCCACCGGATTGCGTTCGATGTAGCGGCAGGCGGTGACGAGGTAGTCGTCGCGGTTGACCAGCGATGCGCCGAAGCGGCCCTGGAACAGGTGGCCCGAGATCCTGTGACGTCGGTTGAAGCGCTGCGTGTAGACGCCGTTCAGGTGGCGCATGAAGCGCGACAGGTTGGCCTCGCGGGTCTGCGCGACGAGATGGACATGGTTGCCCATCTGGCAGTAGGCCAGCACGGCGACGTCGAAGCGCCGCGCCGCGTCGCCGAGCACGGCGAGGTGGATGCGGCGGTCGGCGTCGTCGCGGTAGATCGGCTCCTGACGGTTGCCGCGGCTGGTCAGGTGGTAGGTGGCGCCGGGAAACTCGATGCGCAGCGGGCGTGCCATGGCGCGAGGGTGCCGCGGCCGCAGTGCCGATTCCAGCCGCGTTGGGGGCACCCGCAGGGGGGGCTGGGGTCAGGTCTCACAAGACCTGACCCCAGCTTTCGCGCAGAAGACGGAAGACGGGGTCAGGTCTCACAAGACCTGACCCCGGGCACGCGACCCCAGCTTTCGTGACCCAGACCACGGGCTGCGCGCGACCCGCAGAAGACGGGGTCAGGTCTTGCGAGACCTGACCCCGGGCTTTCTGACCCCAGCTTTCGCGCAGAAGACGGAAGACGGGGTCAGGTCTTGTGAGACCTGACCCCGGGCTTTCTGACCCCGGGCTTTCGGGCTTTATCGGGCTTCCGGCGGTGGTCGCGGCCGACCGCCCCTAGGCGACCCGCCGCCCCGCCTGCCCCTGCAGCCACTGCTCCATCATCATCAGGATCCACACCATCTCGCCGTAGTAGCCGGGGTGCGCCGGCAGCCTGTCGGCGAGCAGGGTCTCGATGAACTCGCGGCGCACGATGCCGCGGCCTGCCAGCGACTGCAGGGTGTCGGTGGCGAAGGCCTTCAGCGCCGGGTCGCGCGTGGCCCAGACGCCGAAGGGCAGGCCGAAGCCCTGCTTCTTCTTCGTGAGGATCTCGTCGGGCAGGAAGCCGCGCAGCGCCTCCTTGAAGAACCAGCGCAGCTTCAGCCCCTTGAGCTTGTACTCGGTGGGCAGGGCCAGCGAGAAGTCGACGACGCCGCGCTCCAGGAACGGGAAGGCGACGGCCACGCCGGCCAGCGAGGTGCTGCCGCAGACCTTGGGCAGATCGCTCTCGGCCAGCGTGTAGCGCCAGTCGTAGGCCAGCATGCGGTTGAGGGCGCCGGCCTCGCCGGCCTCGCGCCAGACGGCGCGCTGGTGGCGCAGCGGCTCCTCGGCGTCGACCTGGGCCAGGAAGTCGGGCGTGAAGACGTCGGCCGTGCCCAGGCGCAGCAGCAGGTTGTACATCTGCATGCGGTCGGGCAGCGGCACCTTGGCCTGCTCGACGTAGCTGCGGCCCTTGCGCGCCAGCGGCAGCGCGCCGATCGGCGTGCCCTCCAGCAGCGGCTCCAGCAGCCCGCGGCGCAGCACGCCCGGCACGGTGTCGTACCAGCCGAAGATGCGCTGCTTGGCGTAGCGCGCGTTGCCGCCGTAGAGCTCGTCGCCGCCGTCGCCGGCCAGCAGCCGCGTGACGCCGTCCTCGCGGGCCATCTTCGCGCAGTAGTACGCCGGCAGCGCCGACGAGTTGCCGAACGGCTGGTCGTAGTGGCGCGCCACCTCGGGGATGCTGCGCACCAGGTCGGCCGGCGTCACGTAGTACTCGTGGTGCTCGGTGCCGAAACGCTTGGCGGCGATGCGCGCGAAGGCCATCTCGTCGTAGCCCTCGGCCTCGAAGCCGATCGAGTAGGTGGCGGCGCGCCCGGCGATGTCCTTGATCATGCCGGCCACCGTCGAGCTGTCGGTGCCGCCCGAGAGGAAGCAGCCGGGCTTGCTGCCGTCCAGCTCGCCGGCCACCGCCTCGCGCAGCCGGCTGCGGAAGCCGCGTGCCAGCGCGTCGAAGTCGGGCGCGGCCGGCTCCTCGAAACGCGGCTCCCAGTAGCGCCGGATCTCCAGCGTCTGCCCGTCGTACCAGGCGCAATGCCCCGGCGGCAGGCGGAACACGCCCTGGAACACGGTGTGCGGCGACGGGATGGCGTGGAAATAGAGGTAGTCGTAGATCGCCTGCGACGACAGCGGCGCCGCCGGCTCGGCGGCGGCCAGCGCGTCGGCACGCTCGGCGAACAGCAGCCGCCCGCCGACCAGGCGCCAGCACAGCGAACGCACGGCGAAACGGTCGACGGCGAGGAAGACGCGGCCGCGCGCGTCGGCCAGGCCGACGGCGAACGGGCCGTCGACGCCGGCGGCGGCACGCACCGCGCCGTCCAGGCCGTCGATGGTCGCCGCGGCGCGGTGCCAGGCGGCGGCCTGGCCGTCGCGGCGCGCCAGCTCGGCGAGCTGCGGGTCGGCGAAGCGGGGCTCGCCGACGGCGAGTTCGTGGTCGGGCGCGCGCCGGGCGAGCGGCAGCGTGGTGGTCGTGATCATGCGTGGGCGGGCTGCTGCAGGGCGCCGGGGCGGCGCGCGGCGCCGTCCAGCGGCGCCAGCCTGCAGGGGTGTCGGTATTCGAATCGCGGCGCGAGCGCCTGGCCGTCGAAGCGGCCGCTGTCGACGGCGTCGGCGGGCACGGCGCGCGCGCTGGCCGGGCGGTAGTCCCGGGCCGCCGCGTCGGCGAAGGCGCGGCGGTCGACGCGCGGGTTGTGGCGGTACTCGCCGGGGCCGGCGGCCTCCAGCGCCTCGGCGTCGCCGCACAGCAGGTTGTTCAGCGCCCGCAGCTCGACCGCCGCGCCGGGCGCCACGCGCAGGAAGCGGCTGCCGCCGCCACGCTCGTCGACCAGCGTGTTGTGCACCATCACCAGCGCGTGGCGCGGGCCGCGGTAGCCCTCGGCGCCGAACGAGACCAGGATCGGGTTCTCGGTGGCCGCGCTCTGCTGCACGACGTTGCCGACGACGAGCGCGACGCCGCCGTCGGGGAACTCCAGCTCGTAGCTGGAGCGCCCGCCCGGCTCGTCGGTGAGGCGGTTGTGCAGCACGCGGTTCAGCGCCGCGCGGCTCTTCAGCAGGTGGCCGATGGTGCCGTGGTGCAGCCAGCAGCCGCGCACCAGCAGCGAGCCGATGCGGCCGGCGTAGAGCTGGTGGTTGTGGCCGTCGGGGCGCAGGTTGCGCGCGAACTCGCAGCCCTCGACGGCGAGCTCGGCCTCGGGGTCGTTGCCGGTCAGCAGCCCCATCTCGTTGGCGAAGAAACCGCAGTCGCGGGCGACGAGGCGGCCGCGCTCGAAGCGGATGCCGGCGCCGTTGCGGCCGTCGACGCGGCAGCCCTCGAAGTCGAAGCCCTCGACCTCGAAGTCGCCGCCGCGCATCACCCAGATCGCCTTGTCCTCGGCGGCGCGGCCGTCGGCGACCAGGCGCACGCGGCCGCCGGCGGCGCGCAGCGTCAGCCGGCGCTGGGTGAAGACGGCGACGTCGCCGCGGTACTCGCCGGCGTCGACCTCGACGACGTCGCCGTCGCGCGCGGCGCGTGCGGCGTCGGCGATGCGCTCGAACGTGCGCCCCGGGCCGACACGCAGCGGCGCCGGGCCGGCGGCCAGCACCGGCAGCGCGGCACCGGCCGCGATCGCGGCGAGCACGCGCCGGCGGTCGGGCCGCGGCGGGCACGGGCGGGGGCGGCGAAAGGGCGGGACCGGGTGCATCTCGGGCAAAGGCGGCCCCGGCCGGGAGCACCGGCGTGGGGCGCGGGGCAGTGTAGCCAGGGGGGCGCGTGCGTTCTGCACGAACCGCCCGCGGCGGGCCCCGCTTTCCGGGGGTGGCGCAGCCTGCCACGCCGATGCCGGCCACCGTAGACTGCCGCGGTCCGCAACGAGGGGGTTCGCATGTCCAGATCGTCCAAGTGCGCCGTCGCCGGGGTCTTGCTGCTGGCCGCGGCGGCGGTGTCGGCGCAGAGCTGTCCTGCCGGCCAGACGCGGCTGAACCAGCTTCAGATCCGTGCCCAGATCGCGGGCAACACCTTGTGTGCGGTCAGCGGCGGTGACCGCTGGCAGGAGTTCCATCAGGGCGGCACCACCAACACGTCGGGCGCGCTGATCGACTACAAGAAAGGCCCGAACGACCCGGTGGACCCCAGTACGCCGGTCGGGACCTGGAGCCTGACGGATCGTGGCAGCAACACGCTGCTGGTGCACAACTACGGCCCGTCGGCCACCTACTCCTGGGCGGTCTGCCGTGCCAACGGTGGCACGTACACCCTGGTGTCCGACCAGGCGACGATCACCAGCGTGACCGTCAAGGAAGGCCAGTCCGGCTGCTGACGGCTATCCTGCGGCCGCCTTCGGCGCCCGCTGTCCCCCGCGGCCCCCGGCGGCCCGAATGTCCGACCGTTCCCGTCTGATCGCGGCCTGCGCCGCCTACGCCTTCTTCGTCGTCTACGGCAGCCTGGTGCCGCTGGACTTCGTGCCGCTGGCGCCCGCCGACGCGCTGGCGCGCTTCTCGCGCATCCCCTTCCTCGACCTGGACGTCGCCTCGCGCGCCGACTGGGTGGCCAACGGCGTGCTCTACCTGCCGCTGGGCGTGCTCGCGGCGGCGTCGGCGCGGGCGCTGCGCGGCGGTGGCGCGGCGCCCTGGCTGGCCTTCGTCGTGGTGGCCGCGCTGGCGGTGGCGGTGGAGTTCGCCCAGCTCTTCTTCCCGCCGCGCACGGTGTCGCAGAACGACCTGCTGGCCGAGTTCATCGGCGCCGGGCTGGGCATCGTGCTGGCGCCGCTGGCGCTGGCGGCGGCGGGCCGGCTGCGCGCTGGCCTGGCCGGTGGCCTGCCGGTCTGGGGGCCGCGGCTGCTGGAGCTGTACGCGCTGGCCTGGGTGGCGCTGGCGCTGTTCCCCTATGACCTGCTGCTGTCGCCGGCCGAGCTGGCCGACAAGCTGCGCTCCGGCCAGTGCGGCTGGCTGTTCGCGGCGACCGACCACGCGCCGATGGCGGCGCTGAAGCTGGCCGTGGAGGCGGCGATGGCCGCGCCGCTGGGCTGGCTGCTGGCGCTGCGCTGGCGCGCGCGGCCGGCGGCGGCCGCGGCGGCGGGCGCCGCGGTCGGGCTGGTGCTGGAGGTGGCGCAGCTGCTGCTGGCCTCGGGCGTCAGCCAGGGGGCCTCGGTGCTGGCACGCGCGGCGGGTTTTGCCGCCGGCGCCGCGCTGGCGCCGCGCCTGGCCGCCGGCGGCGCGCCCGCGGTTGCGGCGCTGCTGCGGCGCTTCACGCCGGCGGTCGTCGTCGCCTGGCTGCCGCTGCTGGCGGCCGTCAACGGCTGGCTGGCCGGCCCGTGGCACGGCCTCGACGGGGCGGCGCAGTCCTGGCGCGAGCTGCGGCTGCTGCCGTTCTACTACCACTACTACACGACCGAGGCGCTGGCACTGCAGAGCGCGCTCGGCGTCGCGCTGGCCTATCTGCCGCTGGCCGCGCTGGCCTGGGCCTGGGGTCGGCCGGCGCGTGCCGCGGCGCTGTGGGTGCTGGCCGCGGTGGCGCTGGTCGAGGCGGGCAAGCTGTTTCTCGGCGGCGGCCGCCACCCCGACCCGACCAACCTGCTGATCGCGCCGGCGGCGGCCTGGCTGCTGCACACGCTGCTGCGCCTGCTGGCCGAGGCGCCGAAAGCCGCGCCGGCGCCTGCGTCCGGGGAGGGCGGCGCGCCGACCGCCATGGCGGTGCCGGCGCGGGCGCCGCGCTGGCCCTGGCTGGCGCTGCCACCGCTGCTGGGGCTGGCGCTGCTGTTCCAGCCGTTCGCGGCGGCGCTGGCCATCGGCCTGGCCGCGGCGGCCGCGGCGGTGGCCTGGCGGCCGCTGCTGGCGCTGGCGCTGATCCCGGCGGCGCTGCCGGTGCTGGACCTGGCGCCCTGGACCGGGCGCGTGTTCGTCGACGAATTCGACCTGCTGCTGCTGGCCTGCGTGGCCGTGGCCGCGGCGCGTGTGCCGCGGCCGGCGGCGGGCGGGCGCGCGCCGGCCGCCGTGGCGCTGGCCTTCGTGCTGCTCGCGCTGTCGTTCACGATCTCGGGCCTGCGCGCGCTGTGGCCGCTGTCGCTGCCGGCCGCCGGCGACTGGTGGAGCTTCACCAGCCCGGTGAACACGCTGCGCATCCTGAAGGGCGGTGTCGAGGCCTGGCTGGTGGTCTGGCTGTGGCGCCGGCTGGAGCGCGACGGCGCGGCGCGGGCGACGGCCTTCGGCGCCGGCATGGCCGCCGGGCTGGCGCTGACGGTGGCCTGGATCGTCGCCGAACGGTCGGCCTTCGCCGGGCTGCTGGACTTCGCCGCCGGCTACCGCGTCACCGGGCCGTTCTCGGCGATGCACCGCGGCGGCGCCTACGTCGAGTGCTACCTCGCCATGGCGCTGGCCTTCGTGCTGGCGGCGACGCTGCAGGCGCGCCGGCCGGCCGCGCGCGCCGCCGGCGTGCTGCTGCTGGCCGCCGGCGGCTACGCGCTGGCGGTGACGTACTCGCGCAACGGCTGGGTGGCCGGCGCGCTGGCGCTGGCGGTCACTGCGGCGCTGGCGCTGTCGGGCCGCGGCACGCCGCGCGGCCGGCGCGGGCTGGCCGCGGCGGCGCTGGCGCTGACCGCCGCCGCGGCGCTGCCGGTGCTGCTCGGCCCCTACGCGCAGGAGCGCCTGGGCCGCAGCGGCCAGGACCTCGCCACGCGCCAGGCGCACTGGGCCGACGCGCTGGAGCTGCGCGGCCCGGGGCTCGCGTCGGCGCTGTTCGGCGCCGGCCCGGGGCGCTACCCGGACCTGCATTACTGGGGCAGCCGCGAGCCGGTGCACGCCGCGCGCCACGCCTGGCAGCCCGAGGGCGGTCGCGGCTTCCTGCGGCTGGCGCCGGGCGCGACGCTGTACGTCGAGCAGATCGTCGACCCGGGCGACGCGCGCGAGCTGGTGCTGTCGGCGGCGCTGCGGCGCACCGAGGGGCCGCTGGCGCTGGCCGTCACGCTGTGCCGCAAGTCGATGCTGAGCTCGCGCGACTGCAGCCAGGCGACGCTGGAGGCCGCCGCCGACACGCCGGCCCCCGGCGGCTGGGCGCGTGCGACGGCGACGCTGGCGGTGCCGCCGGGCGCGCTGCCGCTGAAGCTGTCGCTGCTGACGCCGGCCCGGGCGCCGGCGCTGGACGTCGGGGAGTTGTCGCTGCGCGACGCCGCCGGCACCGAGCACCTGGCCAACGGCGGCTTCGCCCAGGGGCTGGCGCGCTGGTTCTTCGCCACCGACATCGACCCGCCGTGGCACGTGCACAGCCTGCCGGTCGCGGTGCTGTTCGACCAGGGCTGGTTCGGCGCCGCGGCCTGGGGCGCGCTGATCCTGGCCGCCGCCGGCGCGGCGCTGGCGCGCGGCCGCCGCGGCCTGGCGCCGGTGCCGGCGGCGCTGGGCGCGCTGGCCGCGCTGCTCGCCAGCGGCCTGCTCAACACGCTGGTCGACACGCCGCGTTTCCTGCTGCTGGCGCTGCTGCTGCCCTGGCTGGCGGCGGCCGCGCCCGTCGACTCCCCGCGCGGCGAGGGCCCGCCTGCGCCAGGGCCCGGAGCCGCACCCTAGAATTGCCGGTTGGCCCGCGCCGGCGGGCTCCAGACATCCACAAGGATCGCCGTGTTCATTTCTTCCGCCTTCGCCCAGGCCGCCGCTCCCGCCGGCGGCGCCGAATCCTCGCTCTTCAGCCTGCTGCCGCTGGTGCTGATGTTCGTGGTGCTGTACTTCATCATGATCCGTCCGCAGATGAAGAAGCAGAAGGAACACAAGGCGATGGTCGAGGCCCTGGCCAAGGGCGACGAGGTCGTCATCGCCGGCGGCGTCATCGGCCGCGTCGCCAAGCTCAGCGACAGCATCATCCACGTCGAGGTCGCCGACGGTGTCGAGCTGCAGGTCCAGCGCGTGTCGGTGCTGCAGGTCCTGCCCAAGGGCTCGTACAAGTAAGAACTCCCGCGGGCGGCCGCCGCGGCCGCGCCCCGTCGCTGTCCAGGAATCTCCATGAACCGCTACCCCTGGTGGAAGTACGCGATCCTCGCCTTCGCCTTCGTGGTCGGCCTGCTCTACACGGTGCCGAACTTCTACGGCGAGGCGCCCGCGGTGCAGGTGTCCTCGGGCAAGGCCACCGTCAAGATGGATCCGGCGATGGTCCAGCGCGTCGAGCAGATCCTGTCGAGCGCGGGGCTGCAGGCCGACTTCGTGCAGCTCGAGGGCGCCTCGGTGCGCGCGCGCTTCGCCGACACCGACACCCAGCTCAAGGCCAAGGACGCGATCAGCCACGCGCTGAACCCGGACCCGAACGACCCGACCTGGGTCGTGGCGCTGAACCTGGTGTCGCGTTCGCCGCAGTGGATGGCCCGCGTCCACGCGCTGCCGATGTACCTGGGCCTGGACCTGCGTGGCGGCGTGCACTTCCTGATGCAGGTCGACATGAAGGCCGCGCTGACGAAGAAGGCCGAGGCCGTCACCGGTGACGTGCGCACGCTGCTGCGCGACAAGAACATCCGCCACGCCGGCATCACCCGCGAAGGCAACAACGTCGAGGTGCGCTTCCGCGAGGCGGCGCTGGCCGAGCAGGCGCGCAACCTGCTCACCGACCAGCTGCAGGACATGACCTGGACGCCGACGGCCGACGCCGGCGGCGACGTCAAGCTCGTCGGCACGCTCAAGCCGCAGGCCGCGACGCGTGTGCAGGAGCAGGCGCTCAAGCAGAACATCTCGACGCTGAACAACCGCGTCAACGAGCTCGGCGTCGCCGAGCCGGTGATCCAGCAGCAGGGCCTGGACCGCGTCGTCGTCCAGCTGCCCGGCGTGCAGGACACGGCCAAGGCCAAGGACATCATCGGCCGCACCGCGACGCTGGAGATCCGCCTCGTCAACGAGACGCAGGAGGCCGTCGACGCCGTGCGCGGTGCCGGCCCGGTGCCGTTCGGCAGCGAGCGTTTCCTCGAGCGCGGCGGCCAGCCGGTCATCGTCTACCGCAACGTCGTGCTGACCGGCGAGAACCTCACCGACGCCCAGCCCGGCTTCGACGGCCAGACGAACGAACCCACCGTCAACCTGACGCTGGACGCGCGCGGCGCCCGCATCTTCAAGGACGTGACGCGCGAGAACGTCGGCAAGCGCATGGCCATCCTGCTCTTCGAGAAGGGCAAGGGCGAGGTCGTCACCGCGCCGGTGATCCGCACCGAGATCGGCGGCGGCCGGGTGCAGATCTCGGGCCGCATGACGACCGAGGAGGCGAGCGACCAGGCGCTGCTGCTGCGCGCCGGCTCGCTGGCCGCGCCGATGGAGATCATCGAGGAGCGTGCGATCGGCCCGAGCCTGGGCGCCGAGAACATCGCCAAGGGCTTCAACAGCGTGCTGTGGGGCTTCGTCGCGATCGCGGTCTTCATGTGCGCCTACTACATGCTGTTCGGCGTGTTCTCGACGCTGGCGCTGGGCTTCAACCTGCTGATGCTGATCGCCGTGCTGTCGATGCTGCAGGCGACGCTGTCGCTGCCGGGCATCGCCGCCATCGCGCTGGTGCTGGGCATGGCGATCGACGCCAACGTGCTGATCAACGAGCGCGTGCGCGAGGAGCTGCGCCACGGCGCGTCGCCGCAGGTGGCGATCAGCGCCGGCTACGAGCGTGCCTGGGGCACCATCCTGGACTCCAACGTCACGACGCTGATCGCCGGCCTGGCGCTGCTGGCCTTCGGGTCCGGCCCGGTGCGCGGCTTCGCCGTCGTGCACTGCCTGGGCATCCTGACCTCGATGTTCTCGGCGGTGATGTTCTCGCGCGGCCTGGTCAACCTCTGGTACGGCCGGCAGAAGAAGCTCAAGTCGGTGTCGATCGGCCAGGTCTGGCGCCCGAATGGCGGCACCGCGGTGCCCGCCGAAGACAAGCAAAACGCCAAGGTCTGAGGGGACGTCATGGAGTTCTTCCGTTTCCGCCGCGACATCCCGTTCATGCGCTACACGCTGGCGCTGAACGTCATCTCGTTCCTGACCTTCCTGGCCGCGGTCTTCTTCATCTTCCACCGCGGCCTGCACCTGTCGATCGAGTTCACCGGCGGCACCGTCGTCGAGGTCGCCTACTCGCAGCCGGCGGACCTGGAGCGCACGCGCCAGGCCGTCGAGACGCTGGGCTTCGGCGAGGTCCAGGTGCAGAACTTCGGCACCTCGCGCGACGTGATGATCCGGCTGCCGATCCGCGAGGGCGAGAAGCAGGACCAGGTCGCCAGCCGCGTCTTCGACGCGCTGTGCAAGGCCGAGAGCGGCAGCGTCGCGACCAAGGAGTACCTGACGCCCCAGGGCGAGCAGGTGAGCCGCCCGTCGTGCTCGGTGGCCGACGGCAGCGAGCCGCTGAAGCTGTCGCGCACCGAACTCGTCGGCCCGTCGGTCGGCGCCGAGCTGGCGCGCGACGGCGCGCTGGCGCTGGCCTTCACGGTGCTGGGCATCATGGGCTACCTGGCCTTCCGCTTCGAGTGGAAGTTCGCGGTCGCCGGCATCATCGCCAACCTGCACGACGTGGTCATCATCCTGGGCTTCTTCGCCTTCTTCCAGTGGGAGTTCTCGCTGGCGGTGCTGGCGGCGATCCTGGCGGTGCTGGGCTACTCGGTGAACGAGTCGGTGGTCATCTTCGACCGCATCCGCGAGACCTTCCGCAAGATGCGCAAGATGTCGACGACCCAGGTCATCGACCACGCGATCACGAGCACCACCAGCCGCACGATCATCACCCACGGCTCGACGCAGATGATGGTGCTGTCGATGCTGTTCTTCGGCGGCCCGACGCTGCACTACTTCGCGATGGCGCTGACGATCGGCATCCTGTTCGGCATCTATTCGTCGATCTTCGTCGCCGCCGGCATCGCGATGTGGCTGGGCGTCAAGCGCGAGGATCTGGTGAAGACGAGCGCCAAGGAGAACGATCCGAACGACCCGAACGCCGGGGCCGTGGTGTAGAGTCAACGCAACGGCCGCCCGCGGCCTTGCACAGACGGACGACCGACCGATGGCGACCGGCGCCCCCAACACCAACCTCGCGAGCCAGGCCCGGCGCCTGTACACCGAGGAACTGGTGAAGGGCCTGCCGGCGCTCGTGCAGGCCGCGCTCGACGGCGCCCGCACCCTCTTCGAGAAGCCCTGCGAACACGCCGCGTTCCAGCGCCGGCGCGACATGATGCAGGGCCTGAACGCCGGCGCGCAGTCCTGGCACCGCGGCCTGGTCAACGGGCTGCGCCACGCGCTGCTGCACGGCGGCTCCACCACCCGGCTGGGTGACCTGCCGTCGATGTCGCCGGGCCAGCTGACGCTGGTCGACGACGACACGATCGAGCTCGAGATCGTCACCTCGCGGCTGGCGCTGGCGATGATGGACCGCGCGTCCTGGGAGTTCGCCGACCTGCGGTCGCGCGTCGCCCACCTGGAAGGGCGCAACGAGCTCGACGCCCACGACATGCT
The DNA here is from genome assembly GCF_020966565.1 of Rubrivivax sp. JA1055. Lineage (NCBI taxonomy): Bacteria > Pseudomonadati > Pseudomonadota > Betaproteobacteria > Burkholderiales > Sphaerotilaceae > Rubrivivax > Rubrivivax sp. JA1055. Next base: position 133,311 of record NZ_JAJKFP010000003.1, read on the forward strand.
GCGCGCCCACGTGCTGGCGCGCATCGTCTTCGAGGCCTGGCGCTCGTCGGGCCAGACGCTGGCCTCGTGGCGCGAACTGCAGCCGGTGCTGCACGAGGAGTTCGCGCTGCTCGTCGAGGAGGCCTACCACGAGACCAACCGCTGGCTCGCCGAGCACGGCGTGCTGCCCGAGGTCGACCTGCGGCCGTTCATCCGGCGCTCGCGCACGCACCCCGGCGCGCTGCCTGCCGGCTATGCCGTCAGCGACGGGGGGGGCGCAGGCCGCGCCGACGCCGGCCCGGGCTCGGGTTTCGGCCAGCTGCCGGCGTCGGGCCCGCCGTCGGCCTACGGGCTGGGCAGCGGGCTGATGCGCGGTGTCGGCGAGGAGACGCGCATGATGACGCGCGCCGCGCCGCTGGCGCGCGGGCGCGACCATGCCGAGGCGGTGCTCGGCCGGCTCAACCGGCTGGTCGGCCGCCAGGTGCCGGCGTTCGGCAACTCGACGCGGGCGCAGGCGCTGTCGCCCGGGCTGGCGCGTGCGATCGACACCGCCGAGGCCGGCATCCGCCAGCGCATGACGACGACGGCCGCCGACGCCGAGCCGATGGTCACCACGCCGGTGATGCTGGAAGACATCCAGCAGCGCAAGCAGCAGCTGAAGAAGGCCGCGGCCACGCCCGAGGAGCGCGCCACGATCGAGATCGTCGCGCTGCTGTTCCAGAGCATCCTGACCGAGGAGCGCATTCCGGCGGCGATGCGCGTGTGGTTCGCGCGGCTGCAGATGCCGGTGCTGCGCGTGGCCGTCACCGAGCCCGACTTCTTCGCCACCGTCGACCATCCGGCGCGGCGCCTGATCGACCGCATGGGCGCCTGCGTGATGGGCTTCGACAGCGCGGCGCAGAAGGTCGGCGACGCGCTGGAGCGCGAGATCAAGCGCATCGTCCAGGTCGTCGAGGCCTACCCGGACACCGGCCGGCGCGTCTTCCAGACCGTGCTCACCGAGTTCGAGAAGTTCCTCGAGCACTACTTCCGCAACGAGAACGAGGCCACGCGGCACGGCGTCTCGCTGGCGCAGCAGGTCGAGCAGCGCGAGACGCTGGCGATCCAGTACACGATCGAGCTGCGCCGCATGCTCAACGACATGCCGGTGCAGGAGGGCGTGCGCCAGTTCCTGTTCCACGTCTGGGCCGACGTGCTGGCGACGACCGCCGTGCGCTACGGCGCCCAGGGGCAGGAGACACGCACGATGAAGCGCGCCGCGGCCGACCTGATCTGGTCGGCCAGCGCCAAGGTCACGCGCGAGGAGCGCGCCGAGGTCATCCGCCGCCTGCCGCCGCTGTTGAAGTCGCTGCGCGAGGGCATGGCCTCGGCCGGCATGGACGCCGAGCGCCAGGACGAGCAGATCCAGCAGCTGAACAACTCGCTGGCCGCGGCCTTCACCGCGAAGACGGCGGCGATCCCCGACGACCGCCTGCGCGAGCTGATGGAGCGGCTGGAGACGCTGGAGGAGCTGCTGCCCGACGCCGAGGACGTGCGCATCGACGAGTCGATGGTGCTCGACCTGTCGGGCCACCAGAGCGCCGACCTCGAGGTCGTGCTCGACGGCGGCTCGATGCCGACGCCGGCGATGCTGGCCTGGGCGCGCGAGCTGCAGGTCGGCAGCTGGTTCATGCTCGAGTACCGCGAGCGGCACGAGGCGGTGCAGCTGGCCTGGCAGGGCATGCGCCGGCAGCTGTCGCTGTTCGTCAGCGCGCAGGGCCGCTGCGTGCTGTTCCAGCAGCAGCGGCTGGCGTCGTACCTGCAGGCCGGGCTGCTGCTGCCGGCGCAGGACGAGGCGCTGACGGTGCGCGCCACGCGCAGCGCGCTGGCCAAGCTCGACGTCGACGCGTCGCGGCTGCTGAACTGAGGGTTCGGAAAGGGCGGCCGCGCTCGGGGCTGAGCCTGGCGCGCAAGGCCTTCCGGCCTCGCACGTCCGGGCTCAGTGGATCAGCCGGTCTTCGGCGGCGACGAAGAGCTCGTCGAGGATCAGCGCGTCGGGCTCCTCGCCCAGGCTCCAGAAGACCATCAGCACGATGATCTTCAGGTCTTCCAGGCCGATCGGGCCGCTGCCGACGGCGCTGGCGCGGTCGATGACCATCTCGCGCATCGGGGCCGGCAGCACGCCGGCCGACTCGAGGAAGCAGATGAAGCCGATCGACTCTTCGCCGAGCAGGTCGCGCTCGTTCTCGGTGTAGACGCGCAGGCTGCCGGCCGCGGCGCTGCCGACGCTGGTGTCGGCGCTGTGCGCCAGACCTTCGAGCCAGCGCAGCGCTTCCTGGATTTCCTCGGTCTCGAAGCCGACGGCCGACAGCTTTCGCTGGAGCTGCTGGGGCTCGGGACAGGCGTCCGGCCGCCAGTAGTTCTCGTAGAGGTACACGAGGACGTCGAACATGAACCCACTATAACGCAGGGGGGCGGCGGGCGCCGGCGGCCGGCCTTCAGCCCGCGACGCGGCGTTGGAAAAGTCCGCCCGGCAGCCGCGCGAGTTGTCCGTCGAGCTCCAGTTCGAGCAGCCGGGCACTCAGTTCGGCCGTCGGCCAGCCGGTGCGCGCGAGCAGCGCGTCCAGCGTCGCCGGCTCGTGGCCGAGCGCGGCGAGCACCGGATCGGCCGGGGTGTCGGCGTCCGGCACGGCCGACAGCGCGGCGGCCGGGGGTGTGCCGCGCAGGACCTCCAGCACGTCGTCGACACCCTCGACGAGCATCGCGCCCTGGCGGATCAGCGCGTGGCAGCCGCGTGACTGCGGCGAGTGGATCGAACCCGGCACCGCGAACACCTCGCGCCCGGCCTCGGCGGCCAGGCGGGCGGTGATCAGCGAGCCCGAACGCGGCGCCGCCTCGACGACCAGCGTGCCGCGCGCCAGCGCCGCGATGATGCGGTTGCGCTGCGGGAAGTGCTCGGGCAGCACCGGTGTGCCGGGGTCGTACTCGCTGACGATCGCGCCGGTCTCGGCGATGCGCCGCGCCAGTGCCTTGTGCCGCGCCGGGTAGACGCGGTCGGGGCCGGTGCCGACGACGGCGACGGTTGCTGCGCCGGCGGCGAGCGCGCCTTCGTGCGCGGCGCCGTCGATGCCGGCGGCCAGCCCGGAGACGATGGTCAGCCCCGCCTCGCCGAGGCCGCGCGCGAACTCGCGGGCGTTGGCCAGGCCCTGCGGCGTCGCCTCGCGGCTGCCGACGATGGCCACCGACTCCGCCGCCAGCAGCTCGGTGCGGCCCTGCACGTACAGCAGCAGCGGCGGATCGGCGGTCTGCAGCAGCAAGGGAGGATAGGCCGGGTCGCCGAGCGTGATCGCGTGGCGCAGCGTCTCTCCGGCCAGCCAGGCGCGGGCGGCGGCCAGCCGGGCCTCGCATTCGGGCGCCGGCCGCGCCATCGTCGCCGCCAGTGTCGGGCCGCCCAGTTCGGTCAGCGCCGCCGGCGAGGCCGCCAGCACGGCCTCCGGGCTGCCGAAGGCCGCCAGCAGCCTCCGCGCGCCTTCACGCCCCAGCCCCGGCGTCTGCAGCAGCCGGAACCAGGCGTCGAAGTCGTCCGGGGCAGCCATCGGCGGGCGGCGGTCTCAGGCCTCGATGCGGCCCGGCGCGGCCTTCGCCGTGCCGCGGTGTCGACGCGAACCGGTGGCTGCTGCGGCCCGGCCGGCCCGCTGGCGGCGCCCGGCTTCGCGGGGGGAGGCGCCTAACGCGCCTGCCGGCGCGCTCACGGTGCCGTGAAGCGGTCGCCCGGCTTCACCGGGTCCTTCACGTTGACGATCAGCGCGTAGGACACGCGCTCGAAGACGCTGAAGACGAAGAGCAGCCCGTGGCGTTCGTCGGGCAGCTGGATCGGCGTCTTGCCGCCGCTGGTGGTGTCGAAGTCGGCACGCCCGGCGCGCCACAGCGCCAGCACGTGGCCACGCTCCAGGCCGTCGCGGCGGCCCTTGTTCAGCGCGACGATCTGGTTCTGCCCGGCCGACAGCGCCTCGCCGTAGATCGACGCGATGCGGCCGTCGACCGGCACCGCCGGCGCGTGCGGCGCGTAGGCCGTCAGCTCGCGCTGCGGCACCGGCGACAGGCGGTCGCCGACGCCGGCTTCCATGCGGATCGTGGTCACGACGAAGCTCGCCGGCACGACGCGCGCCTTGCTGTCGGCGTCCGACTGCTCGCTGCCCGGGCGCACGTAGTCGGCGGTGCCGACGTAACGCGCCTCGTAGCCGAGGATCTCGCGCGTCACCGGGTCGCGCAGCGGCTGCGGCTGGCGGAACACGCGGAACTCGCGCGCGCCGCCGAGGTCGCCGAGTACGTAGGCGGTCTCGCCGCGCGACAGCAGCACGCGGCCTTCCTGGGTCGCGACGATGCGCGGCGCCCGCTCGAGCTCGTCGGTGTCGAAGACCACGGCCTCGTTCAGGAACGGGCCGATCAGGTGCAGCGGGATGGCGGCGATGGCGCCGTTGTCCAGCAGCTCGGCACGCACGCGCGGCGACAGGCGCACGGTCTGCGGGTCGGCGGTCATCGACTGGCCGATCTGCAGCGTCGCGCGGCCGTCGCGCTTGACCAGCACCAGCACCTGGCCGGGGTAGATCAGGTGCGGGTTGCGGATCTGGTCGAGATTCATGCCCCAGAGCTCGGGCCAGCGCCACGGGCTCTTCAGGAACAGCTTGGAGATGTCCCACAGCGTGTCGCCGCGCTGCACGACGTGCGAGTCCGGCGCGTCGGGCGCCAGCTCCGACAGCGGCACGCCGGCCTGGGCGACCTGGCGCGCGGTGTCGCGCTGCCCGGGCGTCACGGGATAGTTCGGTGCAGCGAGCGCCGGCAGGGCAGCGGCGACACCTGCGGCGACGGCGGCCCGCGTGGCCAGCGCTGCCCAGCGCGTGATCTTCATCGGCCTCGGACGGCTCATGGGTCTTTGCTCTCCTCGCAAGGGGCCTCGCCCGGCGGTGCGACAATTCGCAGGGCTGCGGGCGCGAACTGCTCACTTGAATTGGCAGATTCTGCCCGTAAACCCTTGCTGTCGTAACGAAATCGTCGTTGCCGCCGCGCCCGCGTGCAGCCCTTCACGCTGCCGGGCGCCGCGACGTGGCCCGGCTCCGACGACCGGGCGTCCTTCGCCGCCGCACCATGGCCCAACTCCCCATCCTGCGTTATCCCGATCCCCGGCTGCACAAGGTCGCCAAGCCGGTCGCCGCCGTCGACGCGCGCGTCAAGCAGCTCGTCGCCGACATGCTCGAGACGATGTACGAGTCCGAAGGCGTCGGCCTGGCCGCGACCCAGGTCGACGTGCACGAGCGCCTGTTCGTCATGGACACCTCGCCCGAGCACGACCAGCCGATGGTCTTCGTCAACCCGCAGATCGTCGCGCGCAGCGAGGAGCTGGTGATCTGGGAAGAGGGCTGCCTGTCGGTGCCGCAGGTCTGGGACAAGGTGACGCGCAACGCGCGTGTCACGGTGCGCGCGCTCGACCGCGAAGGCGCCGAGTTCGAGATCGCGCTCGACGGTCTGGCCGCGGTCTGCGCCCAGCACGAGATCGACCACCTCGACGGCAAGGTGTTCGTCGAATACCTCAGCCTGCTCAAGCGCGAGCGCATCAAGGTGAAGATGGCCAAGCGCACGCGCGAGGAAGCGCGCGGCGCGGCATGAGCCGCTTGCGCGCGGCCTTCGCCGGCACCCCCGAGTTCGCGCGTGTCGCGCTCGACGCGATGCTCGCCGCCGGTTTCGAGGTGCCGCTGGTGCTGACCCAGCCCGACCGCCCGGCCGGCCGCGGCATGAAGCTGCAGGCCTCGCCGGTCAAGCAGTGCGCGCTGGCGCACGGCCTGCCGGTGGCCCAGCCGCGCAGCCTGCGGCTGGACGGCAAGTACCCCGACGAGGCCGCCGCCGGCCGCGCGGCGCTCGAAGCGGCGGCGCCCGACGTGCTCGTCGTCGCCGCCTACGGCCTGATCCTGCCGCAGTGGGTGCTGGACTTGCCGCGCCGGGGCTGCATCAACATCCACGGCTCGCTGCTGCCGCGCTGGCGCGGCGCGGCGCCGATCCACCGCGCGATCGAGGCCGGCGACGCCGAGACCGGCATCACCATCATGCAGATGGACGCCGGCCTGGACACCGGGCCGATGCTGCTGAAGCAAGCGCTGCCGATCGCCGCCGACGACACGACGGCGACGCTGCACGACAAGCTGGCGGCGCTCGGCGCGCGTCTGGTCGTCGACGCGCTCGGCCGGCTCGATGCGCTGCCGCCGGTGCCGCAGCCCGAAGCAGGCGCCAACTACGCCGCGAAGATCGAGAAGGCCGAAGGCGCCGTCGACTGGACGCTGCCGGCGGCGGTCATCGAACGCCGCGTGCGCGCCTTCGACCCCTTTCCCGGCTGCAGCTTCACGCTCGACGGCGAGGCGTTCAAGCTCTGGCGCGCGGCGGTCGTGCCCGGCGCCGGCGAGCCCGGCGCCGTGCTCGCGTCGGGCGAGGGCGGGCTCGTCGTCGCCTGTGGCGACGGCGCGCTGGAGCTGCGTGAACTGCAGCGCACCGGCGGCCGGCGCGTGCCGGCGCGCGAGTTCCTGAAGGGCCGGCCGGTGGCCGCGGGCACGCGCCTGGGCTGAACGGCGGCACTCAAGCCGCCGCCGCGGCGGCCGATATTCCGGCGGTGAAGACCTTCCGCCACCGTCTCCCGTTGCGCCTCGCGGCCGCCGTCGTGCTGCCGCTGGCTGTCGCCGGCTGCGACCAGCTCGGCATCGAGTCGGCGTCCGCCGTCGCCGCCAAGAAGGACGCCGACGGGCGCGCCATCGGTGCCGCCTGCCGCCATGCCGGCCGCGCCATCGAGGACTGCTTCGGCATGAACAAGAAGGCCGACAAGGCCGCCGTGTTCGCCGGCTGGAAGGAGATGAACGACTACATGCGCGAGAACAATCTCGAGGTCGTTCCGCCGCAAGGCGCTACCGCAGTCGCCAAGGACGCGGCGCCCGCGGACGCCAAGGACGACGAGCCGGCGGCCGAGGCCGGCAACAAGAAGCACTCCTGACGACGCTTCGTCGGCCCCGGCTGCGTTTCGTCGCGCCGCCGTCGCGCCCGGCCGCAGCCGCCGGCACAGTGCGCTCCATGCACCTGGAGCCCACGATGAAACGCCTGCTGTCCACCGCCGCCGTCGCCGCGATGTCCGCCGTCTTCGCCGCGTTCACCGCCTTTGCCGCCACGCCGGCGCAGGCCGCCCCCACCAGCCAGGCGCGCAGCGCCTCGGGGTTCACGGCGATCGAGCTGGAAGGCCCGGTCGATCTCGTCGTGCGCGCCACCGGCCGGGAGTCGGTGCAGGTCGAGGCCGAGGCCGCCGACCTGGCGCGGGTCGAGACCCTGGTCGAGGAGCGCCGCGGCGTGCGCACGCTCGTCGTGCGCCTGCGCGAGGAGCGCGGCTTCACGTGGTCCCGCCCGGTCCGGGCCACGGTCGAGGTCGTGCAGCTCGCGCGGCTGGCGGTCAAGGGCTCGGGCGACGCCGTCGTCGAAGGCCTGAAGACGCCGTCGCTGGCCGTCGCGCTGGCCGGTTCGGGCGACGTCAGGCTGCGTGGCCTGGACGCCGGTGCGCTGGCGGTGTCGATCGCCGGCAGCGGCGACGTCGCCGCCGACGGCCGCGCCGCCCAGCTGTCGCTGAAGATCGCCGGCAGCGGCGATGCCGATCTCGCCGCGCTGCGCGCCGACAGCGCCACCGTCTCGATCGCCGGCAGCGGCGACGCCGACGTCACCGCCGACGCGAGCCTGTCGGTGTCCATCGTCGGCTCCGGCGACGTGCGCCACGGCGGCACCGCGACGCCGGCCGTCAGTGTGCTCGGCAGCGGCTCGGTGCGCCGCCGCTAGTCCCCGCGCGGGCGGCCCGGGCGGGCCGATGGGACAATGGGCCCATGTCTGATGGGATGTTCGGCTGGCGTCACCCGGAGTTCCGGCGTGGCGCCCGCGAGATTGCCGGCATCCTGCCCGGCATCGGCGCCTGGGGAATGATCACCGGCGTCGCGATGATCAAGGCCGGCCTGTCGGTGCCGGCGGCGATGGCGATGACGCTGCTCGTCTACGCCGGATCGGCGCAGCTGGCGGCGCTGCCGCTGCTGGTGGCCGGTGCGCCGGTCTGGGTGATCTGGGCGACGGCCTTCTGCGTCAACCTGCGCTTCGTCATCTTCAGCGCCCAGTGGCGGCCGTACTTCGCGCCGTTCCCACGCGCCGAACGCGCCCGCATGGCGTACTTCAGCGGCGACCTGAACTACATCCTGTTCATGCGCCGCTTTCCCGATCCGGTGCCCGCGCCCGAGCAGCGGCCGTACTTCTGGGGCGGGGCGATCTCCAACTGGTTCGCCTGGCAGATCCCGTCGATCGCCGGCATCTTGCTGGCCGACGTGATCCCGACCGAGTGGGGCATCGGCTTCGCCGGCACGCTGGCGCTGATCGGCCTGGCCTGCTCGCTGCTGGGCAGCCGCTCGTCGCTGGTGGCCGCCGGTGTCGCCGGTTGTGCCGCGGTGGCGGCCTACGCGCTGCCGCTGCGGCTGAACATCCTCGTCGCGATCGCCGCGGCCGTGGCCATCGGCCTGCTGATGGACCGCTCGCGCCCCGGCCCGGCGACGCCGGTCGGAGGCTCGCGATGAGCGACTGGGCCGAGGCGCTGCGCCTGGCGCTGACGATCGCCGGACTGGCGGTCATCACGGTGCTCACCCGGGCCTTCTTCATGCTGCCCGAACGCGAGCTGCCGATGCCGGGCTGGCTGCGTGAAGGCCTGCGCTACGCGCCGCTGGCGGCGTTGATGGCGGTCGTCGCGCCCGAGGTCGTGATGTCGCAGGGGCAGCTGATCGACACCTGGCGCGACCCGCGGCTTTTTGCCGCCACCGCCGGCGCGGGCTGGTTCTTCTGGCGCCGCGGCATCCTCGGCACCATCGTCGTCGGCAGCGCGGTGATGGTGGCGCTGCGCGCGGGGCTCGGCTGGTAGCTCCGCGCCCGGCGGGGATGCGACACTAGCGGCCGTCTTTCGTCAGCCTGTCGCTCAACACCCATGAACGTCCTGCGCTTTTCCGACCTCGCCGCCGCCGGCCGCGCCCGCGGCCAGCGTGTCTTCATCCGAGCCGACCTCAACGTGCCGCTGTCCGACGACGGCCAGATCACCGAGGACACGCGCGTGCGCGCCTCGGTGCCGTGCATCCAGATGGCGCTGGACGCCGGTGCCGCGGTGATGGTCACCTCGCACCTGGGCCGCCCGACCGAAGGCGAGTTCAAGCCCGAGGACTCGCTGGCGCCGGTCGCCCGCCGCCTGGGCGAGCTGCTCGGCCGCGAGGTGCCGCTGGTCGCCGACTGGGTCGACGGCGTAGCCGTCCAGCCCGGCCAGGTCGTGCTGCTCGAGAACTGCCGCGTCAACAAGGGCGAGAAGAAGAACAAGGAAGAGCTGGCGCGCAAGATGGCCGCGCTGTGCGACATCTTCGTGCACGACGCCTTCGGCACCGCGCACCGCGCCGAGGCCAGCACCTACGGCATCGCCGAGTACGCCAAGATCGCCTGCGCCGGCCCGCTGCTGGCCGCCGAGATCGACGCCATCAGCAAGGCGCTGGCCAACCCGAAGCGGCCGTTGGTGGCCATCGTCGCCGGCAGCAAGGTCAGCACCAAGCTGACGATCCTGCAGAGCCTGGCGAAGAACGTCGACGGCCTGATCGTCGGCGGCGGCATCGCCAACACCTTCCTGCTGGCCGCCGGCCTGAAGATCGGCAAGAGCCTGGCCGAGCCCGATCTCGTCGGCGAGGCCAAGGCCGTCATCGAGGCGATGAAGGCCCGTGGCGCCGAGGTGCCGATTCCCGTCGACGTCGTCACCGCCAAGACCTTCGCCGCCGACGCGCCGGCCACCGTCAAGGCTGCCGCCGACGTCGCCGACGACGACCTGATCCTCGACATCGGCCCGAAGACCGCGGCGCTGCTGGCCGACAAGCTGAAGGCCGCCGGCACCATCGTCTGGAACGGCCCGGTCGGCGTCTTCGAGTTTGACGCCTTCGCCCACGGCACCGAGACGGTGGCGCGCGCGATCGCCGCCAGCGACGCCTTCAGCATTGCCGGCGGCGGCGACACGCTGGCCGCGATCGCCAAGTACGGCATCGAACAGGACATCGGCTACATCTCCACCGGCGGTGGCGCCTTCCTCGAGGTGCTCGAGGGCAAGACCCTGCCGGCCTTCGAGATCCTGTCGCGCCGCGCCGCCGGCTGAGCGCGAGGCACGCACGCGCCGCGTGGGGTCACGCCGCGTGGGGTCAGGTCTCGCGAGACCTGACCCCTTCTTTCCGCGAGACCTGACCCCGTCTTTCTAGTCTTTTCCGCACACGCCGCAGGGGGTCAGGTCTTGCAAGACCTGACCCCGCCTTTCTGACCCCGCCTTTCGACGGCTTAGGGTCAGGTACCGTACCCGCTCCCGCCCTGGCCGCAACCGTCGCCGCCGCGCGAACAGGAGGCTCACTGTGAACACCCCCCTCTCCGACGCCGAACGCGCACTGCGCGAGGCGGCGCTGGACTACCACCGCGCGCCCGTGCGCGGCAAGATTTCCGTCACGCCGACCAAGCCGCTGTCCAACCAGCGCGACCTGTCGCTCGCCTATTCGCCAGGCGTCGCCTACGCCTGCCTGGCGATCGAGGAAGACCCGGCGCTGGCCGCCGAGTACACCTCGCGCGCCAACCTGGTGGCCGTCGTGACCAACGGCACCGCGGTGCTGGGCCTGGGCGACATCGGCCCGCTGGCCGGCAAGCCGGTGATGGAAGGCAAGGGCTGCCTGTTCAAGAAGTTCGCCGGCATCGACGTCTTCGACATCGAACTCGCCGAACGCGATCCCGACAAGCTCGTCGAGATCATCGCCGCGCTGGAGCCGACGCTGGGCGGCGTGAACCTCGAGGACATCAAGGCGCCCGAGTGCTTCTACATCGAGCGCCGCTTGCGTGAGCGCATGAACGTGCCGGTCTTCCACGACGACCAGCACGGCACGGCGATCATCTCGTCGGCAGCGCTGCTCAACGCGCTGGAGCTCGTCGGCAAGGACATCGCGAGCGTCAAGCTGGCGGTCTCGGGCGCCGGCGCCGCGGCCATCGCCTGTCTGGACCTGATGGTCGACCTGGGCGTGCGGCGCGAGAACGTCTGGGTCTGCGACTCCAAGGGCCTGATCCAGGACCAGCGCGCCGACGTGCTGGCCGGCAAGCTCGACGAGTCCAAGATGCGCTACTGCCAGCGCAGCACCGGCCGCACGCTGGCCGACGCGGTGGCCGGGGCCGACGTCTTCCTCGGCTGCTCCGCCGCCGGCGTGCTGACGCCCGAGATGGTGGCGACGATGGCCCCGCAGCCGGTGATCCTGGCGCTGGCCAACCCCGAGCCCGAGATCCGCCCCGAGCTGGCCAAGGCCGTGCGGCCGGACTGCATCGTCGCCACCGGCCGCAGCGACTACCCGAACCAGGTCAACAACGTCCTGTGTTTCCCGTACATCTTCCGCGGGGCGCTGGACTGCGGCGCGACGAAGATCACCGAGGCGATGAAGGTCGCCTGCGTGCACGAGATCGCCGCGCTCGCCAAGGCCGAAGCCAGCAGCGAGGTCGCCGCCGCCTACGCCGGCAAGGAGCTGAAGTTCGGCCCCGACTACCTGATCCCGACGCCGTTCGACGCCCGCCTGATCCTGCGCATCGCGCCGGCGGTGGCCAAGGCGGCGGCCGAGTCCGGCGTCGCGACGCGGCCGATCGCCGACCTCGAGGCCTACCGCCAGTCGCTGACGCGTTTCGTCTACCAGACCGGCATGTTCATGCGCCCGGTGTTCAACGCCGCGAAGGCGCGCCCGGCACGCGTGGTCTATGCCGAAGGCGAGGACGAACGTGTGCTGCGTGCGGTGCAGGCCGTGCTCGACGAAGGGCTGGCGCGGCCGATCCTCGTCGGCCGCCCGGGCGTCATCGCCGAACGTGCGGCGCAGTCCGGCCTGCGGCTCGAAGCCGGCCGCGACTACGAGGTCGTCGACCCGGCCGACCATCCGCGCTACGACGAGTACTGGCAGGCCTACCACCGCCTGATGGGCCGCGACGGCATCTCGCCCGAAGCGGCGCGCACGACGGTGCGGCGCTCGCACACGCTGACCTCGGCGCTGATGGTGCGCCGCGGCGAGGCCGACGCGATGGTCTGCGGCCTCGCCGGGCGCTACGACTCGCATCTGGAACACGTGCGTGCGGCGATCGGCCTGAAGCCGGGCGCCAGGACGCTGGCGGCGATGAACGCCCTGCCGCTGGACAGCGGCACGCTGTTCGTGGCCGACACCTTCGTCAATGAGGAGCCCAGCGCCGAGCAGCTCGCCGAGATCGCGCTGATGGCCGCCGAGGAGGTGCAGCGCTTCGGCCTGCCGCCGAAGGTGGCCTTCCTGTCGCACTCGATCTTCGGCTCGTCGGCGCGGGCTTCGGCCCGGCGCATGCGCGCCGCACGCGACCTCTTCGTGCAGATGGCGCCGCACATCGAGTGCGACGGCGAACTGCATGGCGACGCCGCGCTGTCGGCCGAGGTGCGCGCACGCTACCTGCCCGACAGCACGCTGACCGGCAGCGCCAACGTGCTGGTGCTGCCCAATCTGGACGCCGCCAACATCCTGTTCAACGTGCTGAAGATGACCAGCGGCCACGGCGTCACCGTCGGTCCGATGCTGCTGGGCACGGCGGCGCCGGCGCACATCCTGACGCCGTCGGCCACCGTGCGCCGGGTCATCAACATCACCGCGCTGGCGGTGGCCGAGGCGGCGGCGCTGGCGGCCGTGCAACAAGCCACGAGGTAATCAGGCCGTACCCGGGCAAACATGGCGGCGGCAGGTCTTCTGCCCATAATCGCAGGCGCTGGGTTTCCAGCGTTTCGAGAAAAGAGCCGCCATGCGTGCCACGAAGATCGTCGCCACCCTCGGCCCCGCCTCCTCTTCGCCGGAGGTGCTGGAGGCGATGATCCGTTCCGGCGTCGACGTCGTGCGCATGAACTTCTCGCACGGCAAGGCGCAGGACCACATCGACCGCGCCAACCTCGTGCGCCAGGTCGCCGCCGCGGCGGGCAAGGAGGTCGCCATCATGGCCGACCTGCAGGGCCCGAAGATCCGCGTCGGCAAGTTCGCCGAAGGCAAGGTCGAGCTGCAGAACGGCGCGCGCTTCGTGCTCGACGCCTCGCGCACCGAGCCCGGCGACGTCGAATGCGTCGGCCTGGACTACAAGGACCTGCCGCGCGACGTGCGTCCCGGCGACACGCTGCTGCTCAACGACGGGCTGATCAAGCTGTCGGTCGAGCAGGTGGTCGGCGACCGCGTCGTCACCCGCGTCGTCGTCGGCGGCGAGCTGTCCAACAACAAGGGCATCAACAAGGCCGGCGGCGGGCTCACCGCGCCGGCGCTGACGGCCAAAGACATGGAGGACATCCGCACCGCGATGAGCTTCCAGGCCGACTACGTCGCCGTCAGCTTCCCGAAGAGCGCCACCGACATGGAGATGGCGCGCCAGCTGTGCAACGTCGCCGGCGAACCCTGGCGCCACAAGCCGGGGCTGATCGCCAAGATCGAGCGCAGCGAGGCAATCCCCGTGCTCGAGCAGATCCTGAAGGCCTCCGACGGCATCATGGTCGCGCGCGGCGACCTCGCGGTCGAGGTCGGCAACGCCGCGGTGCCGGCGCTGCAGAAACGCATGATCCGCATGGCGCGCGAGGCCGACAAGATCGCGATCACCGCCACGCAGATGATGGAGTCGATGATCGTCAACGCGGTGCCGACACGCGCCGAGGTCAGCGACGTCGCCAACGCCGTGCTCGACGGCACCGACGCGGTGATGCTCAGCGCCGAGACCGCCGCTGGCCGCTACCCGGTCGAGACCATCCAGCAGATGGCCGCGATCGCGCTCGAAGCCGAGGCCGCCGACGACTTCCGCCTCGAGACCGACTTCGCCAACAAGCGATTCGGCCGCATCGACCAGTCGATCGCGATGGGCGCGCTGTTCACCGCCCACCACCTGGGCTGCCGCGCGATCCTGGCGCTGACCGAGTCGGGCTCGACGGCGCTGTGGATGAGCCGCCACCACATCAAGGTGCCGATCTACGGCCTGACGTCTTCGTCGGCGCCGCAGCGCCGCATGACGCTGTACCGCAACGTCACGCCGCTGCTGGTGCCCAAGTTCACCGACCGTGACGAGGCGCTGGCCGCAGCCGAGCGCATCCTCGTGCAGCGCGGCGTGCTGCGCCCGGGTGACACCTACGCGATCACCTGCGGCGAGCCGATGGGCCACCCCGGCGGCACGAACATGCTCAAGGTCTGCCGCGTCGGCTGACCGGGGCAGCGTCGAGGCGACGCCGGGCCACCGGCATGCCACCGAAGGCCGGGGTCAGTTCTCCCGCGAAGGCCGGGGAAGTCTGGGGTCAGGTCTCCCGCGCGAAGTCCGGGGTCAGGTCTCCCGAGACCTGACCCCTATGGGCCGCCCGATGGGCCATGGACCTGACCCCGATGGGCCTGCTCAAGGTCTGCCGCGTCGCCTGACGCGGCGCGCGCATACCCGCCTGCGGCCTGGTCGTACCGGGGGTGCCGCGGGGGGCAGTGGCTAGAATCTTCCGCATGTCCGGCGCGCGTCGCGTGGCCGGACGCCCTCTATTCACTCCGCGGGAAGACCACCATGCCACTCGTCTCGATGCGTCAGCTGCTGGACCACGCCGCCGAAAACGGCTACGGGATCCCGGCCTTCAACGTCAACAACCTCGAGCAGGTGCAGGCCGTGATGGAAGCGGCCAAGGAAGTCGGCGCGCCGGCCATCCTGCAGGCCAGCGCCGGGGCCCGCAAGTACGCTGGCGAGGCCTTCATCAAGCACCTGATCCAGGCCGCCGTCGAAGCCTTCCCGACCGTGCCGCTGGTCATGCACCAGGACCACGGCCAGAGCCCGGCAATCTGCCGCGGCGCCATCGACCTGGGCTTCGGCTCGGTGATGATGGACGGCTCGCTGATGGAAGACGGCAAGACGCCGTCGAGCTACGAGTACAACGTCGACGTGACGCGCAAGGTCGTCGCGATGGCGCACGAGGTCGGCGTCACCGTCGAAGGTGAACTCGGCTGCCTGGGCTCGCTGGAGACCGGCGAGGCGGGCGAGGAGGACGGCATCGGCGCCGTCGGCAAGCTCGACCACTCGGCGCTGCTGACCGACCCCGAGCAGGCTGCCGACTTCGTCAAGCAGACCCAGCTCGACGCGCTGGCGATCGCCATCGGCACCAGCCACGGCGCCTACAAGTTCTCGCGCAAGCCCACCGGCGACATCCTGGCGATCTCGCGCGTCAAGGAGATCCACCTGCGCATCCCGAACACTCACCTCGTGATGCACGGCTCGTCGTCGGTGCCGCAGGACCTGCTGGCGCTGATCAACCAGTACGGCGGCGAGATGAAGGAGACCTACGGCGTGCCGGTCGAGGAGATCCAGGAAGCCATCAAGCACGGCGTGCGCAAGATCAACATCGACACCGACATCCGCCTGGCGATGACGGCCGCGGCGCGCAAGTTCATGGCCGAGAACCCGTCGAAGTTCGACGCCCGCGAGTGGCTGAAGCCGGCGCGCGAGGCCGCCAAGCAGATCTGCAAGCAGCGCTACCTCGAGTTCGGCTGCGAAGGCCAGGGCGCGAAGATCCAGCCGGTGCCGATGGCCGAGATGGCCCGCAAGTACGCCGCGGGCTCGCTGGCGCAGCTCGTCAACTGATGATTTTCGTGGCGGCGGCAGCGTCCGTCGCCGAGACGAAGAGGGGGCCGCGACCGAGGCCCCCTCGTGCATTTTCAGCCCCACACTTTGAGCGCGGGTCGCCCCGCGAGAGCGCATGAGCACAGCCCTGTACCAGTCGGATCTCCACTCTCTGCCGCTGCTGGCGCGCGGCAAGGTGCGTGACAACTACGCAGTGGGCGAAGACCGCATCCTGATGGTCGCCAGCGACCGTCTCTCGGCCTTCGACGTCGTGCTCGACGACCCGATCCCGGGCAAGGGCGAGCTGCTGACGCGCATGGCGCTGTTCTGGTTCGACAAGCTCGGCGCCATCGTGCCCAACCACCTCACGGGCGAGGATCCGTGCTCGGTCGTCGCCGCCGACGAGGTGGCCCAGGTGCGCGGCCGCTCGATGCTCGTCAAGCGCCTGAAGGGCCTGCCGGTCGAGGCCGTCGTGCGCGGCTATCTCGCCGGCTCCGGCTGGAAGGAGTACCAGGACAGCGGCACCGTCTGCGGCGTCGCGCTGCCGCCGGGGCTGAAGAACGCCAGCCGCCTGCCCGCACCGATCTTCACGCCGGCCACCAAGGCCGCCGTCGGCGACCACGACGAGAACATCCCGTTCGAGCGCATGGAGCAGATGATCGGCGCCGAACTCGCCGCCAAGGTGCGCGAGGTCTCGATCCGTCTGTACGAGGCGGCTGCGGCGCACGCGCTGACGCGCGGCATCATCATCGCCGACACCAAGTTCGAGTTCGGCCTCGACGAGAACGGCACGCTGACGCTGATGGACGAGGTGCTGACGCCCGACTCCTCTCGCTTCTGGGAGGCCTCGGGCTGGGTCGAGGGCGAGAACCCGCCGAGCTACGACAAGCAGCCGGTGCGCGACTGGCTGGAGACGGCCACCGTCGACGGCCAGCCCTGGAACAAGCGCGCCCCGGCGCCGCGCCTGCCGGCCGAGGTGGCCGCGGCCAGCACCGCGCGCTACGCGCTCGCCTGCGAGCGCCTCACCGCGCCCGCGTGACGCCATGAGCCGGCTGCTCGCCCGTCTGGACCACGAGCTTGCCGGCTGCCGCGATCCGCTTCGGCGCGCCGAACTGGCCGCCGAACGCGGCTGCTACCTGGCGCGGGTCGGCGACATCGCCGCCGCGCAGCTCGTCGCAGCGCAACTGCGGCGCGAGCACGGCGACGGCCGCGCCAGCCGCATCGCGGTGCGCATCATGCTGCTCGAAGGGCTGATCCTGTTCTTTGACAACATGGATCCGCTGGCCACCGACCGCATCCTGCGCGCCCACACCGTCGCGCTCGCCTGGCGCCACGACGACCTGATCCGCCTCACCGCCGCGTGGCTGGGGCACATGCAGTTCGTGCGCGGCGACTTCGACGCGATGCTGAAGGCTTTCGAGCCCTGCTTCGACCGCCCCGGCGCCTGCCTCGAGGCGAGCAGCCGGGTCTGCGTGCTGATCGGCAGCGCGCACCAGTTCGCCGGCCAGCCGCAGGCCGCACGCCCCTGGTACGAGAGGGCCCGCCGCGAGGCGATCACGCTGGGCGACGACGCGACGATCGGCGCGCTGGTCTACAACCGCCCCGCGATGTCGCTGGTCACGCTGCGGCTGGACGCGCTGCGCGGGCGGCTCGATGCCGACGAGCTGCAGATGGCCGGCATCGGCGTCGAGTCGGCCTACGCCTACTGCCTCGGCGCGCATCAGCGTTCGCTGATGCAGCTGAAGGATGCCTGCCGTGCGCGCGTGGCCCTGCTCGGCGGCGAGCCCGCTCGTGCGCTCGTGATCTACGACGAGCTCCTGCGGCTGCAGGACACCCGCTTCGGTTTCCATGCCGACCGGCTGATGCTCGAGATCGAGCGCGCCGCGTGCCTGCTGGACGTTGGCCGCGACGGCGACGCCCGGCAGGCGCTGGACCGGCTCGATCCGGCGCTGCACGCGGGCCTCGCGCTCGAGGACCAGCTGCTGTTCCTGCTGCAGCATGCGCGCCTGTCCCGGGCGCTGGGCCACCCGGAGCGCGCCGAGGCCTGGGCCAGCGTCCTGGCCGATGTCCAGGGACGGTACGATTCCGAGATCGGCCGCCTCAAGGCCGGGCTCGCCGGGCTGCATCCTTCGCGCCTGGCGGCCTGACGCCGGCGGGGGCACCGCCGGTTCGTGCGAGGATGGCGGTTTGCGCCATCCACCCCTGATCTGCAAGGAATCGTTCTCTTGAGTTCCCTCGACACCCCGGCGCGCCTGCCGCGCGTGGCCATCGTGCTCGGCTCCTCCAGCGACTGGGAGACGCTGCGCGGCGCGGCCGAGCTGCTGCAGGAGTTCGACGTGCCCTACGAGGCGCGCGTGCTGTCGGCGCACCGCATGCCCGACGAGATGTTCGCGTTCGCCGAGACGGCGCGCGAGCGCGGCCTGCGCGCGATCATCGCCGGCGCCGGCGGCGCCGCGCACCTGCCGGGCATGGTCGCGGCCAAGACCACGGTGCCGGTGCTCGGTGTGCCGGTGGCCAGCCGCCACCTGCAGGGTGTGGACTCGCTGTACTCGATCGTCCAGATGCCCAAGGGCATCCCGGTGGCGACCTTCGCGATCGGCGCTGCCGGCGCGGCCAATGCGGCGCTGTTCGCCGTGGCGATGCTGGCCGCCGACGACGAGGCGCTGCATGCCAAGCTCGCCGCCTTCCGCGTCCGCCAGACCGAAGTCGCGCGCGCGATGACGGCCGACCTCAAGTGAACGCGCCGCTGCTTCCCGGTGCCGCGCTCGGCGTGATGGGCGGCGGCCAGCTCGGCCGCATGTTCGTGCACGCCGCGCAGACGATGGGCTACCGCACCGTCGTGCTCGAGCCCGACGCCACCAGCCCGGCCGGGCTCGTCGCCCATCGGCACGTCGCCGCGGCCTACACCGACGCTGCGGGCCTCGCCGAGCTGGCCTCGGCCTGCGATGCGGTGACGACCGAGTTCGAGAACGTGCCGGCCGATTCGCTGCGCACGCTGGCCGAACGGGTGCCGGTCGCGCCGGCTGCCGCCGCGGTCGAGATCTGCCAGGACCGCGCCGCCGAGAAGCGCCACTTCCAGCGCTCCGGCGTGCCCTGCGCGCCGTTCGCGACGATCGAGCATGAGGCCGACCTCGCCGCCGCCGCCGCGCTGCTGCCCGGCATCCTGAAGACCGCGCGCCTGGGTTACGACGGCAAGGGCCAGGCCTCGGTCGCGACGGCCGAGGAACTGGCCGCCGCCTGGCAGCGCCTGGGCCGTGCCGCCTGCGTGCTCGAGAAGCGCCTGCCGCTGGCGCTGGAGCTCAGCGTCATCGTCGCGCGCGGGCGCGACGGCGCGCTGGTGCACCTGCCGGTGCAGCAGAACCTGCACCGCGACGGCATCCTCGCCGTCACCCAGGTGCCGGCGCCGGGCGTGTCGCCCGAACTCGCCGCCCAGGCCGTCGACTGCGCCGGCCGGCTGGCCGCGTCGATGGACTACGTCGGCGTGCTCTGCGTCGAGTTCTTCGTGCTCGCCGACGGCCGCCTGGTCGCCAACGAGATGGCGCCGCGGCCGCACAACTCCGGCCACTACAGCCTGGACGCCTGCGACGTCTCGCAGTTCGAGCTGCAACTGCGCACGCTGGCCGGGCTGCCGCTGGCCGCACCGCGCCTGCATTCGGCGGCGGTGATGCTGAACCTGCTCGGCGACCTGTGGTTCCCCGATGGCACGGCCGAGCCGCGCACGCCCGACTGGGCCGGCGTGCTGGCGCTGCCCGGCGTCGCGCTGCACCTGTACGGCAAGACCGACGCACGCCGTGGCCGCAAGATGGGCCACCTGACCGTCACCGCGGCCGACGCCGAGAGCGCCCGCGCGACGGCGCTCCGGGTCTGCGAGTGCCTGGGCCTGCCGGCCTTCTGAGGACGACGATGCCGATCCTCGACGGAACCAAGCCCGCTTCGATCACCAGCGCCGCCGAACGCTTGCGCGACGGCGGTCTGGTCGCCTTCCCGACCGAGACCGTCTACGGCCTGGGGGCCCGCGCCGACCGCGACGTCGCCACCGCCGCGGTGTTCGCGGTCAAGGGCCGCCCGGACGACCACCCGCTGATCGTGCACGTCGCCGACGCGGCCGCGGTCACCGAGTTCGCCGAGCCGCCGGGGCCGGTGGCCCAGGCGCTGATGGCGCGCTTCTGGCCCGGGCCGCTGACGCTGATCCTGCGCCGCCGCGAAGGCCGCGGCGAGGCCGCCGCCGGCGGCCAGGACACGATCGGGCTGCGGATGCCCTCGCATCCGGTGGCCCTGGCGCTGCTGCGTGACGCCGCGCGCCTGGGCGTGCCCGGCGTCGCGGCGCCGAGTGCCAACCGCTTCGGCCGCGTCAGTCCGACGACCGCCGCGCACGTGGTCGGCGAGTTCGGCGACGGTCTGCTGATCGTCGACGGCGGGGCCTGCGAGGTCGGCATCGAGTCGGCGATCGTCGACTGCTCGGGCGAACGTCCGGCGCTGCTGCGTCCGGGCGCGCTCGACCGGCGCGAGATCGAGGCCGTGATCGGCGCGCCGCTGGCCGCGGCCGGCGCCGATTCGCCGCGCGCGTCGGGCACGCTCGAGTCGCATTACGCGCCGGCGGCCCGGATCCGGCTGCTGGACACGGCGTCACTGATGGCCGTCCTGCGGAAACCGGTGCCAGCGGGCGTCGCGGTATATTCCCGCGTCGTTCCGCCGCCGGGTTCCAGCGTGCAGCACCGGCCGATGCCGGCCGATCCCGCAGCCGCCGCGCACGAACTGTTCGCGGCCCTGCGCGGCTTCGATGCCGGTGGCGCGTCGCTCGTCTGGGTCGAGCAGCCGCCGGCGGGTCCCGAGTGGGACGGCGTGCGCGACCGTCTGACGCGCGCCGCCGCCTGACCCCAGCACCTAGCCGCTTCCGTTTCGGAGTCCTCATGTCCCTCTTCCTGAATCGCGGCCGCCTCCTGCGTCGCGTGATCGGTGGCGTCGCCATCGCGGCAGCGCTCGTGGCCTGTGGCGGCGGCACCTCGCAGTACGACGCCTTCGACCCGGGCCGGGTGATCGTCTTCGGCGACGAGAACAGCCTGCTGACCTCCGGCGGCAAGCGCTGGAGCATCAACAGCGTCACTGTCGACAGCACGACCTCGGTCGAGACCTTCTCGTGCACCGGCAACCCGATCTGGGTGCAGCGCCTGGCGGGCAACTACGGTTTCGTCTTCGAGCAGTGCGACCCCGAGAACGGCAACGTCAAGGCCTTCTTCCGCGCCACCGAGAACGCGCGTGTCGCCGACCTGCAGGCGCAGATCGACGCCCAGGTGGGCGACGGCGGCTTCCGCGACAAGGATCTGGTGGCGGTGATGGTCGGCGCCAACGACATCCTCGACCTGTACCGGGCCTATCCGACGCGCAGCATGTCCGACCTGAAGGACGACGCGGCCGCCCGCGGCAAGGCCCTGGCGCGCCAGGTCAACAAGATCGTCGACCTGGGCGGCAAGGTCATCCTGTCGAACCTGCCCGACATGGGCCTGTCGCCCTACGCGCTGGCCGAGAAGGCCGCCAACACCGACGTCGACCGCGCGGCCTTCATCTCCGCGCTCGTGCAGTCCTTCAACATCTCGCTGGGCACCAACATCCTGATCGACGGCCGCTACATCGGCCTGGTCCAGGCCGACACCCGGATCCAGGTGATGAAGAAGTCGCCGGGCAGCTTCAACCTGAGCAACGTGAAGGATGCGGCCTGCCTGACGACCGCCGAGTTGCCGGATTGCAACAGTCAGACGCTGGTCGAAGGGGCCACCAGCAGCTCCCACCTGTGGGCCGATGCCTGGCACCTGGGGCCGCGTGGCCACTACGAAATCGGCCGCATGGCGATCGATCGCGCCGAGAACAACCCGTTCTGAGCCGTCGCGGCCGCAGGCCGCTGCCCGGGTTTCCTCTTCGCAGAGTCGGCCCGAGCCCGCTTATAGTCGCCTCGCCAAAATAGAACGAACGTTCGTGACGGGCGTTCGAATACATCAGGAAAGCGGGGCAGACATGATGAAGATGCGCAGAGGCGTGCTCGCGGCCGCCGTCAGCGCGGCATTGCTGGCGGCATGCGGCGGCGGCAATCCCGATCCGGCCAGTGACGGCCCTTCCGGCGCACCGACGACGCTCGGTTCGTTCACCGCGGTCGTCTCTTTCGGCGACAGCCTGAGCGACGTCGGCACCTATGCGCCGAAGACCGGCCCGCTGGGCGGCAAGTTCACGACCAACCTGGCCGGCACCGACGGCTACATCTGGGTCGAGCATGTCGCCGACGCGCTGGGGCTGGCGGTCACGCCGGCGATGACCGGCTTCGCCGGCCTGCCGAGCACCGACTGCCCGGCCGCGAACAACACCTGCACCGGCTTCGCCCAGGGCGGCTCGCGTGTCACCAACCCGGTCGGCATCGGCCGCGACGGCGGTGCGCTGACCGTCCCCGTTGTCACGCAGATCGACAACTACCTCGCCAGCGAGCGTTTCGGCCACACGTTCAAGGACACCGACCTGATCCTGATCTGGGCCGGCAACAACGACGCCTTCGTGCAGCTGAACACCTTCGCCACGACGGTGCAGGCGATCCAGGCGCAGGTCATCGCCGGCGAGATCAGCGCCGAGCGCGGCAACAAGCTGATGTACGACGCGCAGAGCGCCGCCCAGGAGGGCGTGAAGGAAGCCGCGCTCGAGCTGGCCGGCTACGTGAAGACCAAGATCCTCGCCAACGGCGGCAAGTACGTCGCGATCGGCAACCTGCCGAACTCGGCGCTGACGCCCAGGTTCCAGGCCTACCCGGCGAGCATCCAGGGCGTGCTGAAGACCATCACCGAGACCTTCAACTTCTGGCTCAAGGCCGGTCTCGACGGCCAGCCGGTGCAGATCCTCGACATGGCCGCCATCGGCGCCTCGGTCTACGCCAACCCCGGCAGCTGGAACATCACGACGCCGGCCTGCAGCATTCCGAAGATCTCGGGTTACACCGCGGGCGCCATCACCGACGGCTCCTCGCTGTTCTGCAACGCGACGCCCGGCTTCCCGTACAACGGCCTCGTCGACGGGGCCGATCCGTCCACGTGGTTCTTCGCCGACGGCGTGCACCCGAGCACCGGGGGCCACGCGTACTACGCCCGCCAGGTCCTGGCCCAGCTGAGATCGTTCGGCTGGATCGCCGCGGACGACTGACGACGACGCGAACGCCACGACAAGGAATCACGACATGAACAAGACGATTCGCGCGCTGGCGGTGCTGGCGCTCGCGGCCGGTGCCGCGGGCCTGGCCCAGGCCCAGGACTACAAGCTCAACGTCCTCAAGGCCGGCATCACGCGCTACGACACGCATTCCCAGACCAACGGCGTGACCGGCCTGGGCGTGCCGCCCGGCGCCGACGCCAACACGACCGACGCGACGACGGCGGTCTTCATCTACGAGCGCATGGTGTCGCCGAACATCGGCGTCGAACTCGTGCTCGGCATCCCGCCGAAGATCGAGGGTTACGCCGACGGCTCGGTGGACTACCTCGGCAAGGTGGTCGAGGCGCGCTCGGTGGCGCCGACGCTGCTGTTCAACTACCACTTCGGCGCGCCGGCGGACAAGTTCCGCCCGTACGTCGGCCTGGGCATCAACTACACCCACTTCGCCAAGCGCAAGTCGCCCTACGGCTGGAAGATCCACATGGAAGACTCGTGGGGTCCGGCGGCCGAAGCCGGCTTCTCCTACAAGCTCGACCAGGACTGGGGCGTGTTCGCCAGCGTCGCGGTCATCAAGGTCAAGAGCGAGCTGGTCGGCGAAGGCGCCGCGGTCATCAAGACCACGGTGAACTACCGCCCGGTGGTCTTCACCGGCGGCGTCAGCTACAGCTTCTGATCGCCCGGCGGGGCGCGCCGCGCCCCTGCTGCACGAGGCCCGCCGGCAGCGCCCGCGGGCCTCGTGTCGTTTCAGGCGCCGCCGTCGCGGCGTGTGCGGCGCTGCCGGCGCTCGATCGTGATCTTGAGCGTCAGGATCGTCGCCGCCAGCGCCAGCGTCGCGGCGTTGGCGACGATGATCGGCCACTCGCCGAGCGCGATGCCGTAGGCCAGCCACAGCGCCACGCCGGTGGTGAACACGCCGTACATGCCCAGCGAGATGCCGCTGACGTCGCGTGTGCGCAGCGTCAGCAGCGCCTGCGGCACGAAGGCCGCGGTGGTCAGCGTGGCGGCGAGGTAGCCGATGGCGTCGGCCAGCGTCATGGTGCGGCGGCCGCGCCGGCGTCGCGTGCGGTCCATTGCAGCAGGGCCTCGAAGGCCGGGCGTGCGGCAGCGGCGTTGGGGTGCTGCAGCAGCGCGACGAAGGCGTAGCGCCGGCCGCTGTCGGCGAGCACGTAGCCGGCCAGCGCCGCGACGTCGCGCAGCGAGCCGGTCTTCAGGTGCGCGCGGCCCGGTGTCAGCGCCTTGGCGCGGCGCATCGTGCCGTCGATGCCGGCCACCGGCAGCGAGGCGACGAACTCCGGCATCGCCGGGCTGGCGTAGCCGCGCTCCAGCAGCCGCGCCAGCAGTCCGGCGCTGAGCCGGGTCGTGCGCGACAGCCCCGAGCCGTTGTCGATGACGGTGCCCGGCGGCAGCGGGCCGAGCGCCTGGTCCAGCCATTCGGCGAGGGCACTGCGTGCGCCGGCGGCGTCGGCCGGCAGGTCGGGGCGGCGCTGCAGCGCCAGCGTGCGCGTGATCTGCTCGGCCATCGTGTTCTGGCTGAGCTTGTTCATGTCGCGCAGCAGGTCGGCCAGCGGCGGCGAGCGCAGCTCGAAGCTCGGCGCGGTGTCGCGTGGTGCGCTGCCGGCGCGTGCACGGCCGGCCAGGCGACCACCGGCCTCGGCCCACAGCGCTTCCAGCAGCCGCGCGTCGTAGCTCGCCGGGTCGGGGTCGGCGACGTACCAGGCCAACTCGCCGCAGGCCGCCGGGTAGCGGCCGGCAAAGCGCACCGCCGGGCCGAAACTCGCGCCCAGCGCCGTGCGCCAGTCGCTGCACGGGGCGGCCGACAGCGGCACCGTGGCCTGCACCGGGGTGCGGGCCAGCGGCGGGTCGGCGATGACGCGCGCGACGCCGGCGCCCGGGTCGGGCACGAAGGTGTAGCCGACGGTGCGAAAGCTCGCCAGCAGCGCCGCCGGCTGCACGTTGTACGGCCGGGTGGCGTCGCCGTCGAAGTCGCCGGGCGCCGCCTCGGGGGCGACGAAGGCCGAGCCGTCGAGCACGATGTCGCCGCGGATCTCCAGCACGCCCATCTGGCGCACGCGGCGCAGCGCGGCGCGCAGCCGGTCGGCGCTGAGCTGCGGGTCGCCGCGGCCCTGGAGGACGAGCGAGCCGTCGAGCACGCCGTCGCGGATCTCGCCCTGCAGCCAGACCGGCGTGGTCCAGGTCCAGCCGGTGCCCAGGCGTTCCAGCGCCGCCAGCGTCGTCACCAGCTTGGTCACCGAGGCCGGGTTCAGCGGCAGCTCGGGCTGCCAGGCCAGGCGCGTCGGGCCGGCCGGCAGCTCGCGCACGACGACGGCCAGCGCCGAGGCCGGCACGCCGGCGCGCTCGAGCGCCGCACGTGCCTCGGCGGGCAGCGCCTGCGCCCGCGCGGCCAGCGCGGCGACCGCGAGCGCGAGGCAGGCGAGGGCACGCGGCAGGGTCATCCGGCGATGATCGCACGGCTAAACTCGCCCGATGCCCGATCCGTCCCTCCCGCCCGGCAGCGTGGCCGCGGCGAGCCCCGAGACGGCGCGTCTGCTCGCCTTCGACACCTCCACCGAACGCATGGCCGTCGCGCTCGCCGCGCCGCACGGCGCCTGGACCGCCGACGAAGCCGGCGGCGCGCAGGCGTCCGCGGCGCTGCTGCCCACCGTGCAGGCGCTGCTCGCGCGCGCCGGGCTGGTGCTGGCCGAGGTCGACGCCATCGCCTTCGGCCGCGGCCCCGGCGCCTTCACCGGCCTGCGCACCAGCTGCGCCGTCGCCCAGGGCCTGGCGTTCGGCATCGGCTGTCCGGTGCTGCCGGTCGACAGCCTGCTGATCGTTGCCGAGGACGCGCGTGTGCAGCTTGCCCCCGAGGCGGCCGAGTTCGAGGTCGACGTCGCGATGGACGCGCGCATGGACGAGGTCTACGCCGCACGCTGGCGCTGGGCCGACGGCCGCTGGCACGAGCTCGTCGCGCCGGCGCTGTACACGCTGGAGGCATTCGCCGCGATGGCCGCCGGCAGTGGCGGCGTGGTGGCCGGCAGCGCGATCGCCGCCTTCGGCGAGCGTCTGGGCCTGGCGCCCGGGCGCGCCGTGGTCGCCGTCGAGCACGACCGTCCCGCGGCGCTGCTGCGCCTGGCGCGCGCCGCCTGGGCCGCCGGCCAGGGTGTCGACGCGGCGCTGGCGCTGCCGCTGTACCTGCGCGACAAGGTCGCGCTGACGACGCGCGAACGCGAGGCCGTGCGCGCCGCGAAGGACGCCGCGGAGGCTTCGCGTTGAGTGCCGCGACGCTGCGCGCGATGAGCTTGTCCGACCTCGACGCGGTCCTGGCCGTCGAGGCCCGGGCCTACGAGTTCCCGTGGACCCGCGGCAACTTCGTCGACTCGCTGGCCGCTGGTTACGAAGCCTGGGTGCTGGAGGCCGACGGCGTGCTCGCCGGCTACTACGTCGCGATGGTCGGCGTCGACGAGATGCACCTGCTCAACGTCACCGTCGCGCCGGCGCTGCAGCGCCGCGGGCTGGGCCGGCGGCTGCTCGACGAGCTCGACGCACGCTGCCGCGTGCTGGCGCTGCCCGTCGTCTGGCTCGAGGTGCGCGCCGGCAACGAGCGCGCGATCTCGGTCTACCTGCGCCGCGGTTTCGCGCCGGTCGGGCGCCGGCGCGGCTACTACCCGGCGGCGCAGGGGCGTGAAGACGCGATCGTGATGAACCGGCGCGTGCCGCAGGAGGCCGGCGATGTGGTCTGAACGCCAGGCCGCGATGCTGCGGGCGATGGGCCTGCGGCTGTGGCAGCCGCCGATCCTCGACGCCTCGGCCCCGCCGGCAGAAGCCGCGGCGGCCGAGGCGCCGGCACCCGTGGTCGAGGCGGTGCCGGTGGCGGGCGTGGCGCTGCGTTCCGAGCCGCGCCCGGCGGTGCCCCCCGCGGCGCCGGTGGCCCCCGCCGCGGCGCCGGCCGTGCGCCCCGCAGCCCCGTCTGCCGCCCCGGTGCCGGCCGTGCGCGCCACGGCGCCGGCAGTCGCCCCGGTGCCGGCCGCGCCGGTGGACCTGGGGGCCGTCTCGGGCCTGGACTGGCAGCCGCTGCGTGAAGCCGTCGCCGGCTGCACTGCCTGCGCGCTGGCGCAGAGCCGCACGCAGACCGTGTTCGGCGTCGGCCACCCGCAGGCGCACTGGATGATCGTCGGCGAGGCCCCCGGCGAGCAGGAGGACCTGCGCGGCGAACCCTTCGTCGGCGCGGCCGGCCAGCTGCTCGACGCGATGCTGCGTGCGCTGGCGCTGTCGCGTGCGGCCGATGGGGACCCGGCGCAGCGTGTCTACATCGCCAACACGCTGAAGTGCCGGCCGCCGCGCAACCGCAACCCGGCGCCCGACGAACTGCAGCGCTGCGAGCCTTTCCTGGTGCGCCAGATCGAGCTGGTCAAGCCGCGCATCATCCTCGCGATGGGGCGTTTCGCGGTGCAGGCGCTGCTGCGCAGCAGCGAGCCGATCGGCAAGCTGCGTGGGCGCGTGCACCGCTACCAGGGCGTGCCGCTGGTCGTCACCTACCACCCGGCCTACCTGCTGCGCAACCTGCCCGACAAGGCGCGCGCCTGGGACGACCTGTGCCTGGCCGCGGCGGTGGCCGAACGCACCGGCGGCGGCTGAAGGGGGCAGAAGAAGGGGTCAGAAGAAGGGGTCAGGTCCTGAGGGACCTGACCCCAGTCTTTCTGGTCTTTCTGCGGCAGGTCCACGGCCGAAGGGGTCAGGCCGAAGGGGTCAGGTCCTGCGGGACCTGACCCCGGTCTTCTTGACCCCGGTCTTCTCCGTCTTCACGTCTCCCCGTCAGCCCTTCGGCACCTTCTTCGGCCGCTGCCAGCCCGGCAGGCTGGCCTGGCGCGCGCGTGCGACGGTGAGCTGGCCGGCCGGCGCGTCCTTGCCGATCGTCGAGCCGGCGCCGATCGTCGCGCCGTCGCCGATCGTCACCGGGGCGACGAGCACGCAGTTCGAGCCGACGTGCACGTCGGCGCCGATCACCGTGCGGTGCTTGTTGGCGCCGTCGTAGTTGGCGGTGATGCTGCCGGCACCGTAGTTGACGCGCGGGCCGACCGTCGCGTCGCCCAGGTAAGCCAGGTGGTTCGCCTTGGCGCCGTCGGCCAGCGTCGAGTTCTTCACCTCGACGAAGTTGCCGATGTGCACCTCGCGGCCGAGCGCGGCGCCCGGGCGCAGGCGCGCAAACGGGCCGACCAGCGCGCCGGCACCCACCTTGGCGCCTTCGACGTGGGAGAACGGATGCAGCACCGCGCCGGCGCCGATCTCGGCGTCGCGGATGACGCAGTTGGCGCCGATCGAGACGCCGTCGCCGAGCACGACGCGGCCTTCGAAGACGCAGTTGACGTCGATCTCGACGTCCTGGCCGCAGTCCAGCGTGCCGCGCAGGTCGAAACGCGCCGGATCGGCCAGGCGCACGCCGGCGGCCATCAGCGCCTCGGCGCGCTGGCGCTGCAGGCGGCGCTCCAGGTCGGCGAGCTGCGCCGGGCTGTTGACGCCCAGCACCTCGGTCTCGCCCGACGCCGCCGCGGCGACCACCGCCACGCCTTCGGCGACCGCCATGCCGACGATGTCGGTCAGGTAGTACTCGCGCTGGGCGTTGTCGTCCTTCAGCGCCATCACCCAGCGCTTCAGCAGCGCCGTCGGCGCGGCCATCATGCCGGTGTAGACCTCGCGGATCGTGCGCTGCGCCTCGCTCGCGTCCTTGTGCTCGACGATCGCCGTCACCGCGCCCGCGGCGTCGCGCACGATGCGGCCGTAGCCGCTGGGGTCGGCGAGCTCGACGGTCAGCAGCGCCAGGCGTTCGCCGCCGCAGGCCGCGGCCAGCGCGGCGGCGGTCTCGGGGCGGATCAGCGGCACGTCGCCGTTGAGGATCAGCGTCGTGCCGGCGGCGTCGTCCAGCGCCGGCACCGTCTGCTGCACCGCGTGGCCGGTGCCGAGCTGCGGCTCCTGGCGCACGAAGACCGCGCCGCTGGCCGCCGCGGCGGCCTCGACCTGCTCGGCGCCGTGGCCGGTGACGACGACGGTGCGCAAGGCCCCCAGCGGCGCGGCGGCATCGAGGACATGCTGCAATAGGCTGCGACCGCCGAGCCGGTGCAGCACCTTCGCCCGCGCCGACTTCATCCGCGTGCCTTTGCCCGCGGCCATCACGACGACGTTCAATGCCATGAGACGGTCCTTGTTGAAAGCGGCGATTATCGCGGCCGCCCTGGTGCTCGCCGGCTGCAGCACGCTGCGTCTGGGCTACGACAACGGCCCCCGGCTCGTGTGGTGGTGGCTCGACGGCTACCTGGACCTCGACTCGCGCCAGGCGCCGGCGGCCAAGGCGGCGATCGCGCGCTGGTTCGACTGGCACCGCGCCAACGAACTGCCGGAGTACGCCGCGCTGCTCGCCGAGGCGCGCCAGACGGTGATGCAGCCGACCACGCCCGAGGCCGTCTGCCGCTGGACCGGGCGGCTGCGCGAGGCGGCGATGCCGGCGCTGGACCGTGCGCTGCTGGAAGGCGCGCCGCTGCTGGCCGGCTTGCGCGAGCCGCAGCTGCGCCACCTGGAGCAGCGCTATGCCAAGCGGCTGGACGAGATGCGCGAGGAGTACCTGCAGGCCGACCCGGTGGCACGGCGCGAGGCCGCGGTCGAACGCGCTGTCGGCCGCTTCGAGGACTTCTACGGCCGCCTGGACGCGGCGCAGCGGCGCGTCGTCGCCGAGGCCGTGGCCGCGTCGCCGTGGGACCCCGAGGCCTGGATCGCCGAGCGCGACCGGCGCCAGCGCGAGATCGTGCAGACGCTGCGCCGGCTGGTCGCCGACCGTGCCGACGCCGACACCGCGCTGCCGGCGCTGCGCACGCTGGCTTCGCGCGGCGAACGGTCGGCCGATGCGGCCTATCGCGAGCAGCAGGCCCGGCTGGAGCTCTACAACTGCGGCTTCGCCGCGCGTGTGCACAACACGACGACGCCGGCGCAGCGCGAGCGGGCGCGCGAAAAGCTGTCGGGCTGGGAGCGCGACCTGCGCTCGCTGGCCGCCGCGGCCACCGGCACGCTGGCAGTCCAGCCCTGAGCCGGGACACGCAAGGCCGGAAGGCCTCGCGTGCCAGGCTCAGGCCCGAGCGCGATTTCACGCGCTCGCGCTGAGCCGGCTTCAGCGCGCGTCGGGCGCCAGCGGCACGACGACGCGGCGCGGGTTGACGCCGGTCTTCGGGAAGTCCATCAGCGCGGCGGAGAACATCGCCGCCAGCGTCGGGTCATCGAGGCCGCGATGGCTGTCCAGGCTGGCGCGCGCCTCGAACAGCGGCTGGCCGCTGGCGCGGTCGCGCAGCAGCACCGCGACCTCGCCTTCGTAGCGCGTCACGCGGTCCATGTACCCGGGGCCCCAGAACGGCCCGGGGCCGTACCACGGCGAGTTGCGCCAGTAGCCCCAGCCGCCGCGCCACCACAGCGGGTCGTCCCAGATGATCTGCTCGGCGCGGGTGACGCGGGCACCGACTTGCACCAGCACGTCGGGCGCCTGGCCGGCGGCGGCCGGCGTGAAGCCGGCCTGCTCCAGCGCCGGGCGGGCGGCCAGTTCCAGGCGCTCGGTCTCGGCGGCGCGCGCCTGCTGCGACGGCAGGCGGTCGAAGGCGTAGGTGCCGGGCGCCCGCTCGGCCGGCCAGGAGCCGTAGCTCGAGACGTCGGCGGTGACGCTGTTCAGGCCCGCACAGCCGGCGAGCAGGGCCGCGGCGGCAACGGCCGCGGCGCCGATCCAGGTCTTCATGGCGTGTCCTCGGAGTCCGGTGCGATGCGCAGCGCGCCCGGTGCCGGCGGCGGCGGCGCGCAAGGCTCCTCGTCGAAGGCCTTGTCGCCGTCCGCGTCGGCCACCCCGGTGGCGCGCAGCGTCTCGAAAGGATAGAGCTTGCGGTCCATCATGTGCGACGGGACGATGTTGCCCATCGCGGTGAACATGTTGTCGATCCGCCCCGGGTACTGGCGTTCCCACTCGCGGATCATCTTCTTGATCTGCACGCGCTGCAGGTTCTCCTGATTGCCGCACAGCGAGCACGGGATGATCGGGAACGCCCGGTGTTCGGCCCAGCGCTCCAGGTCGGTCTCGGCGACGTAGGCCAGCGGCCGGATGACGACGTGGCGGCCGTCGTCGCTGACCAGCTTCGGCGGCATGCCCTTCATGCGGCTGCCGAAGAACATGTTCATCAGCAGCGTGACGACCATGTCGTCGCGGTGATGGCCGAGCGCGATCTTGGTCGCGCCGATCTCGCTGGCGACGCGGTACAGCACGCCGCGGCGCAGCCGCGAGCACAGGCTGCACATCGTCTGGCCCTCGGGCACCAGGCGCTTGACGATCGAGTAGGTGTCCTGCTCCTCGATGCGGAACTCGACGCCGCGGCTCTTCAGGTAGGTCGGCAGCACCTCGGCCGGAAAGCCGGGCTGCTTCTGGTCGAGGTTGACGGCGACGATCTCGAAGTCGATCGGCGCGCGCTCGCGCATCGACAGCAGGATGTCCAGCAGCGCGTGGCTGTCCTTGCCGCCGGACATGCAGACCATCACGCGGTCGCCGGCCTCGATCATGTTGAAGTCGCCGATCGCCTGGCCGACGAGGCGGTGCAGGCGCTTGGACAGCTTGTTGGCTTCGAAGGCGGCCTTCTTCGCCGCCGCGGCGTCGGTGGTGATGACGGTGTCCATCGTGTTCATTCCTTGCAGCCGAAGACCTCGACGCCGACCGCCGCGCAGTCGGGGTAGACGTCGGGCTTCTCGGTGGAGACGCGCGCCGCGCGCACCATCGGGTGGGCCATCAGCGAGCGCAGCAGGTCGTCGGCCAGCGTCTCCTGCAGGTGGATGTGGCCGCGCGCGACACGTTCGGCGACGGTGCTGCGGATGAAGTCGTAGTCCAGCACTTCGTCGAGGCGGTCCTCGCTCGGCGTCGACAGCGCCAGCGGCACCCAGAGGTCGACGTTGATGACGATGCGCTGCTCGCCCTGCTTCTCGAAGTCGTGCACGCCGATGTTGACGTGGATCTCGTGGTCGCGCAGGAACAGGCGCCGGCAGTCGCGCAGCGTGGCGGAGAAGGGGAGGCTCTGCATGATGAGGGGTCAGCCTTGGCGGGCGATGAACAGCACGTCGCGCGCCTGGGCCTGCAGATGCTGGCCCCCGTCGACGAGGATCGTGGTGCCGGTGATGGCCGGCGATTCGAGAACGAAACGCACCGCGCGCGCGACGTCGGCGGCGGTGGACGAGCGCCCGAGCGGCGTCATCTGGTGGGCGGCGGCGAACTCGGCCTGGTCCATGTCGCCCGACGGCAGCGTGACGCCGGGCGCGACGCCGCAGACGCGCACCGCCGGCGCCAGCGCCTGGGCGAGCAGCGTCGTCGCCTCGCGCAGCGCGGCCTTGGACAGCGTGTACGAGAGGTGGTCGGGGTTGGGGTTCCAGAGCTTCTGGTCGAGCAGGTTGACGACGCAGCCGCCGCCGGCGCGGGCCAGCGCGCGCGCCAGCACGACGGCCGGCGCGACGTTGGCGCGCCAGGCGCGCTCCATCGCCGCGTAGCCGAAGTCCTCGGCCGTGTCGTACTCGAACAGCGAGGCGTTGTTGACGACGGCGTCGACGCGGCCGAAAGCGGCCTGCACGGCCGGCAGCAGCGCTTCGCACTCGGCCTCGACGGCGAGGTCGGCGGCGAACACCTGGCCGCGTGCGCCGACCGAGGCCAGCGCGCGCACCGCGGCCTCGGCGTCGGCAGCCGAGGCGCGGTGGTGCAGCGCCACGTCCCAGCCGTGGGCGGCGAGTTCGAGCGCGATGGCGCGGCCGATGCGGCGCGCGGCGCCGGTGACGAGGGCGACCGGGCGGCCGCTTCGGGCGGCGTCTGCGCTGCCGACGTGGGCTCCGACCTGGGCTGTTTCCATGCTTCCTACAATGCCCGCGTGACCACAGGCGAACCCGACAGTTTATCGGCGCGCATCGCCGCGCGCCTGCGTGCGGACGGTGGCTGGTGGCCGTTCGACCGCTTCATGGCTGCGGCACTGTACGAGCCGGGCCTGGGCTACTACACCCGGGGCGCCCCGGTGTTCGGCACGATGCCGGCCTCGGGCAGCGATTTCGTCACGGCGCCGGAGCTGTCGCCGCTGTTCGGCGCCGCGTTCGCGCGCCAGGTCGCGCAGGCGCTGGCCGCCGCCGGCGCGCACGAGGTCTGGGAGTTCGGTGCCGGCAGCGGCGCCTTCGCGTCGCAGCTGCTCGCCGCGCTGCCACCCGACACGCGTTACCACGTCGTCGACCTGTCGGGCACGCTGCGCGCGCGCCAGGCCGAACGCCTGGCGCCGTTCGCGCCGCGTGTGCAGTGGCACGACACGCTGCCCGAGGCGATCGAAGGTGTCGTCGTCGGCAACGAGGTGCTCGACGCGATGCCGGTGCAGTTGCTGCACTGGGACGGCGGACGCTGGTTCGAACGCGGCGTCGTCGACGACGGTGGCCGCTTCGCCTGGGCCGACCGGCCGACCGAACTCCGGCCGCCGGTCGAGACCGGCTTCCTGCCCGGCACCACGATCGAGCTGCCGGCGCAGGCTTCGGCCTTCGTCGCGACGCTGGCCGCGCGGCTGGTGCGCGGCGCGGCCTTCTTCGCCGACTACGGCTTCCCCGAGCGCGAGTACTACCACCCGCAGCGCCGCGGCGGCACGCTGATGTGCCACCGCGCGCACCGCGCCGACATCGACCCGCTGGTCGAGGTCGGCGAGAAGGACATCACCGCGCACGTCGATTTCACGGCGGTCGCGCTGGCCGGCCAGGACGCCGGGCTGGACGTGATCGGCTACACCTCGCAGGCGCGGTTCCTTGCCAACTGCGGGCTGTTCGAGCTGCTCGAAGGTGCCGACGCGCGCACGATCGCCCACGCGCAGAAGCTCGTCACCGAGCACGAGATGGGCGAGCTGTTCAAGGTGATCGGCTTTGCAAGGGGGCTGCCGGATTTCGCTCCCGTCGGGTTCGCCGCCGGCGACCGCACGCACACGCTGTAGCCGCGATGCGCTGGCTGCTGGTCTTCATCGTCGCCTGCCTGATCTTCAATAGCCTGCAGCACTGGTTCGCCAGGCTCGGGCTGGGCCGGCTGCCGGGCGACCTGCGCTTTCGTGTCGGCGGGCGCGACTGGTTCGTGCCGATCACCAGCTCGCTGGTGCTGAGCCTGATCGTCGGGCTGATCTCGCTGGTCGTCTGAGCCGGCGCTACAGCGCCGCGCCGACGGCGTCGGCCCGGGCGAGCTGGATCGCGGCGGCGATCTGCGGCCCCTTGGCGCCGCGGGCCGCGGCGGCCGCCGCCACGGCCGCGGTGTCGACACCGCGTGCGGCCTCCAGCAGCGCCGTCAGGCGTTCACGCTGCGGATAGGGCCGGTCCTCGAGCCCGCTGCGGCCGCGGGCGTCGCATTCGCAGGCCCACAGCGCCTCGGCAAAACGTTCCGGGCGGCGGAAGGCGTCGCAGCGTTCGAGCAGGCGCACGATGGCGGCGGCGCCGAACTCGTTGCTGCGGTGGAGGTTGCCGTGCTCGCGCGCGACCAGGTCGGCCAGCTCGCGGCAGGGGTTGGGCACACGCCAGCGATCGGCCACCGCCCGCGCCAGCGTGGCGCTGCGGCCTTCGTGGCCCAGGTGGCGCGGCAGCACGTCGGCCGGCGTCGTGCCCTTGCCCAGGTCGTGCATCAGGCAGGCCCAGCGCACCGTCAGCGGCGCCTGCAGCCTGGCGGCCATGTCCAGCACCAGCATCGTGTGCACGCCACAGTCGACTTCCGGGTGGTGCTCCGGCGGCTGCGGCACGCCCCAGAGCCGGTCGAGTTCGGGCAGCAGCCGCGCCAGCGCGCCGCAGCGGCGCAGGATCTCGAACATGCGGCTGGGCCGGGCCTCCATCAGCCCGCGCGACAGCTCCTGCCAGACCCGCTCGGGCACCAGCGCGTCGACCTCGCCGTCGGCGACCAGGCGTTCGAGCAGCGCCTCGGTCTCCGGCGCGACCGTGAAGTCGGTGAAACGCGCCGCCAGCCGCGCCAGGCGCAGCAGGCGCACCGGGTCCTCGACGAAGGCGTCGGAGACGTGGCGGAAGATGCGCGCCTGCAGGTCGCGCTGGCCGCCGTGCGGGTCGACCAGCGTGCCGTCCTCGGCGCGCGCGATCGCGTTGATCGTCAGGTCGCGGCGCAGCAGGTCGTCTTCCAGCGTGACCGACGGGTCGGCGTGGATCGTGAAGCCGCGATAACCCGGCGCCGACTTGCGCTCGGTGCGCGCCAGCGCGACCTCCTCGCCGGTCTCGGGGTGCAGGAAGACCGGGAAGTCGCGCCCGACGGGGCGAAAGCCCGCGGCGACCAGCTCCTGCGGCGTGCTGCCGACGACGACCCAGTCGCGGTCGCTCGCCGGCAGGCCCAGCAGCGCGTCGCGCACCGCGCCGCCGACGACGTAGAAACGTCCGCTCATCGGCTGCTGCGGTACGGTTCCTCGTCGGCGATGAAATCGGCTTCGGCCAGCGCGTCGGCGATCCAGGCGGCGACACCCGGCGCGGCGAGCACCCGCCGCACGTAGGCGCGCGTGGCGTCAGACACCGGCAGCGCGTAGCTCACGAGCCGCGTGCAGACCGGCGCGTAGAACGCGTCGGCGGCGCCGAACTCGCCGAACAGGAAGGGGCCGCCGCTGGCGTCCAGCGCCTCGGCCCACATCGCCTCGAGCCGCGCAACGTCGCGCTGCAGCGCCGGCTGCTCGGCCCACAGGCGCTCGCCGACGTCGGGCAGCGCGGCCTCGATGTTCATCGCGCAATGCCGGCGCAGCGCGCCGAAGCCGCCGTGCATCTCGGCGCACAGGCTGCGCGCCCGCGCCCGCTGCTTCGCATCGGCCGGCCAGACGCCGGCCTGCGGGAAACGTTCGGCCAGGTACTCGGTGATCGCCAGCGTGTCCCAGACGGCGAAACCGTCGTCCAGCAGCACCGGCACCAGCCCGGCCGGGCTGACGGCGGCGACCTGGCGGCGGAAGTCCGAGCCTTCGGCGAAGTCGAAACGCAGCTTGCGTTCGTCGAAGACGATGCCCAGCTGGCGCATCAGCACCCAGGGCCGCATCGACCACGACGAGTAGTTCTTGTTGCCGATCACCAGTTGCAGGCTCATCTCGGGCGTTCTTTCGTTCAGGACGTTCAGCCGCGGCGCGCGTGCCCGCGCCAGCGGTCGTAGCGTGCACGCCCGAAGGCGCGGCCCAGGTAGGCGGGTGCGATCGCTTCCATCGCCGCCGGCGTGATGCCCAGCGCCTCCAGGCCCGGCAGCTTGCCGCTGGCGACGTTGGCCACGCGCATCGAGTCGAGGTTGTCGCGCGACATCAGCGGCGTGCCCGGCATCATCTCCATCAGCAGCGCCTGCAGCCGGCCGACGGCGTCGGGCAGCGGGAACTGCGGCCGTTCGTGGCCCGACCAGCGCCCGGCCAGGCGCACGATCTCCGACAGCGTGTAGACCTTCGGGCCGGCCAGCTCGTAGACCTGGCCGATCGTCGCCTTGTCGTCCAGGCAGCGCACGATGGCCGTCGTGACGTCCTCGATCCACACCGGCTGCATCTTCGCGCCGCCGCCGGGCAGCGGCACGAACGGCGCCATCGCCTGCAGCTCGGCAAAGACGTTGAGCACACGGTCCTCGGTGCCGAAGATCAGCGACGGCCGCACGATGGTCAGCGCGACGCCGGGCGACTGCAGCGCGGCTTCGCCCTCGGTCTTGCTGCGCAGGTAGTTCGACGGCCCGCCGGCGCCGACACCCAGCGCGCTGACATGCAGCACACGCCGGCCGCCGGCGGCGGCACAGGCATGCGCGATGCGCCGCGGCAGCTCGACGTGCACGCGCTGGAACTGCTCGCGGCTGCCGTGCAGGATGGCGATCAGGTTGATGACCGCGTCGGCCTGGGCGACCAGGCGTGCCAGCGTGCGCTCGTCGTGCACGTTGGCCTCGACGAGCTCGACGGTGGGCAGCGAGCGCAGCACGACGCCGTGCGAGAGGCGGCGCGTCGGCACGATGACGCGGCCGCCGCCGCCGCCGTTGCGCTCGACCAGCCGTTCGACGAGCGAACGGCCGACGAAACCGGTACCACCGAGGACGAGAACGTTCTTCATGGTTCAGGGGAGGTCACGATCGACGGGAGGGGCATTCGGGGCGGGCGGGCCGATCGGGCCGCCCAGCCGGGCCTTCAGCGACGGCGGGGTGCCGCCCAGCACGGCGGAATAGTAGACGGCGTTGGACAGCACCTTCTTCACGTAGTCGCGCGTCTCGCCGATCGGGATCGCCTCGACCCAGGCGGCGGGCTCGACGGCCGGCGCGTCGCGCCAGCGCCGCGGACGGTTCGGGCCGGCGTTGTAGCCGGCGGTGGCCAGCGGCTGCGAGCCGGCGAAGTCGTCCAGCACCATCTTCAGGTAGCTCGTGCCCAGCAGCAGGTTGGTGTCCGGGTCGGTGAGCATCGCCGGCTTGTAGTCCAGGCCGATGCGGCGCGCGACGATGCGCGCGGTGGCCGGCATCACCTGCATCAGCCCGCTGGCGCCGACGCTCGACTGGGCGACGGTGATGAAGCGCGACTCCTGGCGGATCAACCCGAAGGCGTAGGCCGGGTCCAGGCCGACGCGGCGCGCGGTCTGCGTCAGCGCGGTGCGGTGCGGCGTCGGGAAGCGCTGGGCGATGTCGATCTCGGCCTTGCTGCGGTCGCTGGTGAAGATGCAGCGGTCCCAGACCTCGCGCTCGCAGGCCATCTGCGCGGCGGCGAGCAGGTCGCGCTCGGCCAGGCCGCGCAGCGAGAAGTTCCACTCGCGCTGGCCTTCGCTGCGCAGGCCCAGGTCGATCAGCTGCAGCGCGCGTGCGAAGCCGGGGTTGAGGCGCGCCGCCTCGCGTTCGGCCGGCTGCAGCGTGCGCGGCGGGGGCGGCAGCACGAACGGCAGCCCCAGATCCTCGGCGGCGAGCTGGCCGTAGAAGTGCATCTGGCCGGCGATCGACTGCAGCATCGCACGCGCCGCCGTGCGGTCGGCCTCGCCGGCGGCGCCCGCCGCGGCGCTGGCGGCCATCGCGCGCGAGCGCCAGTAGACCCAGGCCGCGTCGGCGCGTTCGCCCGGGCTCATGGCGTCGATCGCGCGTGCCAGCAGCGGCCAGCGGTCGGGCGCGTCGCCGGCACGCAGCGCCGCGCGTGCACCCCAGGCCAGCGTGTCGTCGCTCCAGCCGGGGGCCGAGGCGCCGGCCAGCGTCCAGGCGCGGCGGTAGTGGTCCAGCGCCTGCGGCTGCTGCAGCACCGCCGTCCACTTGCCGGTGAAGGCCCAGGCGAAGGCGGCGTCACGCCGGCCCAGGCGCTGCTCCCAGCCGCCGGCGGCGAGCTGCGCGGCGGCGGCCGGCGGGTCGTTGGACGCCAGCTTCAGCAGCGCCAGCAGCGCCACCGCCGGCGCGGTGTCGGTGCGCGCCAGCGTGCGCGCCGGGTTGGCCACCGCGTCGTCGACCGCCTTCGTGGTCTCGGGGCCGAGCAGGGCCACCGCGGCACGCAGCGAGCGCTGCCCGCGTGCCGAGTTCTGGCGCTCGAGCTCGAAGGCCAGGCGGGCCTGCTGCCAGACGTCGTCGGCGTTGAAGCGCCCGGCGGTGAACATCGATTGCGCCAGCAGCGTGCAGCCGTCGTCGGCCTCGCGCTGGGCGTACCAGGCTTCCAGCGCGGCCTGGCGCACGTCGCGGCCAGCCTGGTGCTCGATCAGCCGCGTGTAGCAGGTGACCTCGCGGTCGTCGTTCATGCGAAAGCGCGGCACGTCGCGGGCGAAGTTCGCCCAGTCGCGGCGCTTGCCGAGTTCGAGCAGCCAGTCGTTGCGCAGCCGGTCCTCGACGTACTGGCCGCTCCAGCGGCGGTAGAAGGCCTCGACCTCGGTGGCGTCGGCTTCGCGCAGCCGGCCCGACAGGTCCCAGTAGTCGACCCAGGGCGCCAGCGGGTGCGACGCGAACAGCGCCGCGGTGCGCAGCGCCGACAGCCGGGCGCGGTCGCCCTTCTGCGCCGCGGCGCGGGCGTCGAGGATCAGGTCGTCGCCGGTCTGCGCGCGGGCAGCCGGCAGCACGAAAGCCAGCGCGAGCGCGGCGACGGCGACGGTGCGCGCGGGGGCCCGGCGGATGATGCGATGCAGGGCGGTCATGGCTCGGAATCTAGCGGATCGCGAGTAACCGTCGGCCCGCGGCGCGATCAGGCCGACTCCAGCGCGGCCCGCGTGGCGAGCGCCTGCTCGAGCACCCAGTCCTCGAAGGCGGCGAGTTCGGGCCGCTCGCGCCGTGCCGGCCAGCGCACCAGCCAGTAGGCGAACGGCGAGCGCAGCCGCCCGGCCGGACCGAAGGGCTCGACGAGCTCGCCGCGCTCCAGCGACTCGCGCACCAGCGCCAGCCGGGCCAGCGCCACGCCCTGGCCGGCGGTGGCGGCCTGGATCTGCTGGTAGGTGTAGTTCAGGTAGAGCCAGCCGCGCGGCTCGAGGTCGGGCACGCCCTTGGCGGCGAGCCAGTGGCGCCAGCTCAGGTACTCGACGCTGGGCAGCTGCGAGTCCTCCTCGAGCAGCGTCATCGGCGCCAGGTCCTCCGGGCGCGCGAGCGGGCCGAGCGCGGGGCTGGCCACCGGCGTCAGCACTTCGCCGAACATCGGCGTCGAGCCCGGCGGCGCGTCATCGGGGTGGCAGTAACGCAGCGCGAGGTCGAGCTCCGGGTCGTCGAGCTCGACGATGGCGTCGGTGGCCGAGACCCGGATGTCGATGCCCGGGTGCTCGCGCTGGAACTGCTGCAGCCGCGGCAGCAGCCACATCGACGCGAACGACGGCCAGGTCGTCAGGTTCACCTGGCGCCGGCCCTGGGCGACGCGGATCTGGTGCACGGTGGCGTCCAGGCGGTCGAGCAGCGGCGCGACGGTGCGCAGCAAGGCCTCGCCGGCGCTGGTCAGCTCGACGTGGCGCGTGCCGCGCAGCAGCAGCGGCACGCCGATCTCGTCCTCCAGCGAGCGGATCTGGCGGCTGATCGCCGGCTGCGACAGGTGCAGCTCGTCGGCGGCGGCGCGAAAGCCGAGCCGGCGGGCGACCGCCTCGAAGGCGCGCAGCGGGCCGATCGACAGTGGGCGTTGGCGTGGGCGATTCATGCGCTTTGATTATCAATGCGGCGCAGATTTTCGATTGGACCCGGGGTCTTGCGCTGCCGAAAATAGCGGCCAGGCAGTCGAATTCTGGAGTCCGCGATGTCGCAAGCCGTCATGAGCAATCCGCATCAAAACGCACCGTGGGAGTGGGCCGTCGGTCCGGCCATGGCGATGCGCGTGCCGGCGGCGAACCAGCCGCGCTGGCTGGTGGTCTCCGAAGGCCGTGTCTGGCTGACGCGCAGTGGTGCCGGCCCCTACGAAGCCGACATCTGGCTGGACGCCGGCCAGCGCCACGAACTGCCCTGCGGCAGCGAGTGGGTCATCGAAGGCTGGCCCTCGGCGCAGGTCGAGCTGCTCGAGGCGCCGTGCAAGGCGCCGGCGCGTCGCCCGGCGCGTCCTGGCCGCTGGCACGCGCCCTGGGGCGCGGCGCACGCCGCCTGATTCGGCGCCGGAAGCCGCGCCGCAGCGCTCGGTGAACGGGGCCGGGCGCATCGCGCCCGTCTAGGCTGGCCGGGCGCCAGGCCTCACAATCGGAGGTCATGAACCTGCCGTTCCCGCTGCCGCTGCAGCCCTCCCGCGACAAGAAGACGCTGAGGCGCCAGCTCCAGGCCGAACGGCAGTCGCTGGTCGACCGCCACCAGCGCTCGGTGCACCTGCAGGAGGTGCTGCGCGTGTGGCTCATCGGCCGCGTCGAGAACACCATCGGTGCCTACTGGCCGATCAAGGGCGAGTTCGACGCGCTGCCGGCGCTGTACCGCTGGAGCGAGGCCGAGCCCGACCGCCGCATCGGCCTGCCGGTGATGGACCGCGAGACCAAGCAGCTGCGTTTCCATGTCTGGTATCCGGGCTGCCCGATGGAAGAGGACGCCTACGGCATCCCCAAGCCCAAGGACACCGAGCAGTTCGAGCCCGGCCTGCTGCTCGTGCCCTGCGTCGGTTTCGGCCCGGGCGGCGTGCGCCTGGGCTACGGCGGCGGTTTCTACGACCGCACGCTGGCGACGCTGCAGCCGCGGCCGCTGACCGTCGGCGTCGCCTATGCCCACGGCTTCGTGCCCTGGCTCGAGGCCGAGCCGCACGACGTGCCGCTGGACGTCGTCCTCACCGAGGACGGCGTGCACTGGCAGCATCCCGACATCTGAGCGCCGTGCGGCCGCCCGCCGCGCCGGGTGGCCCGTCCTCGAAGACGTCTTCCGGGCGTCGCAGGAGTCCACGATGAGCCAACTGGGTCGCCACCGTGCGCTGCACCCGCTGTCTGCCGCCCTGGCGGCTGTCGTGCTGGCGGTCCTGTCCGCCTGCGGCGGTGGTGGCGGCGGCGGCGGGAACGCGGTGGAGGGCACGCTGTCGGTGTCGTCCAACCTCGTCGTCGACGGCGACACCAACGACCCGAACCAGCGCCGCGTCGCCAACGACGACGCCGACAGCGCGCAGCCGATCGCCGCCACCAGCCAGGTGATGGGCACCGTCAACCTGGCCGGCGCCGGGCCCGCCGGCGCCAGCCGCGCCGGCGGCGATCCGGGCGACTTCTTCCGCGTGACGCTGGCCGCCGGGCAGACGCTGCAGCTGGACTTCACCGCCGACTCCGCCACCAACGACCTCGACCTGTACGTCTTCCGCCGCAACGGCGACTCGTACCTGCTGGTCGGCGTGTCCAACGGCGTGTCGCTGTCCGAGTGCGTGCGCATCAGCGCGGCCGGCGAGTACGTCGCGCTCGTCGACGCCTACGCCGGCGGTTCGCTCTACAACCTGCGCATCGCGGCGGCGGGGGCTTCCGGCGCGTGCTTCAACTCGACGGTCACCGGCGGTGCCGGGCCGCTCGTGCCGGGGCAGCTCGTCGTCGGCCTGGACGCCGGCAGCGCGCGCGTGCACGCCGCCGGCGCGCTGTCCCGGACCCACGGGCTGGCGCTGCTGGAAGGCGGCGTGGCGCCCGGGCGGGTCGGCCTGATGGCCCTGGCCGCCGACGAGAAGACCCGCCGCCGCGGCCTGCTCGCGCTGGCCGGCGCCGACGAGGCGGCCTGGCGTGAGGCGCGCCGCCCGGCCTGGATGGACCGCCTGTCCGCCGACTCGCGGCTGCAGGTCGAGACGCTGCAGTACGCCAAGCGCCTGGCGGCGAGCGGTGCCTTCGATCACGTCACCGTCAACCGCCCGCTGCGCGCCACGGCGCTGGTCGGCCGTTTCCCGCCGGACGACCCGCGCTATTCGCTGCAGCGCTGGCACTACGAGCAGATCGCGCTGCCGTCGGCGATGGACACGCTGGTCGCCATCGAGCCGCAGCCGACGCAGCGGCCGATCGTCGCGGTGCTGGACACCGGCATCGTCGCCGAGCATCCCGACTTCGCCGGCCAGATCACCCCCGGCTACGACTTCATCCAGGACCCGGCCTCGGCGGGTGACGGCGGCGGCCTCGACGCCGACCCGGACGACCTGCGCAGCGCCGCGTCGCAGCCGTCGTTCCACGGCACCCACGTTGCCGGCACCGTGGCCGCGGCCAGCTTCAACGGCGACGGTGTCGCCGGGGTTGCGCCGATGGCGCTGGTGATGCCGCTGCGTGTGCTCGGCCGGGGTGGCGAGGGCACGTTCTACGACGTCCTGCAGGGCCTGCGCTACGCGGCGCGGCTGGCCAACGACTCGGGCCGGCTGCCCGAGCGGCGCGCCGACGTCGCCAATCTCAGCCTGGGCGGCGCCGGCATCGCCTGCGACGCCGCCACCGTCGCGCTGCTCGGCCAGGTGCGGGCCCAGGGCACGCTGGTCGTCGCGGCGGCCGGCAACGACTCGGCGCGCGACGCCGGGCGGGTGGCGGCGGTGAACTACCCCGCCAACTGCGCCGGCGTGCTCGCGGTCACGGCCACCGACGCGCAGCGCGGCCTGGCCTACTACGCCAACGGCGGGGTCGAGGTGGCGCTGGCCGCGCCCGGCGGCGACATGCGCGTCGCGACCACCGGCAGCGGCCTGCCCGACGGCGTCTACAGCACGCTGGCCGGCTTCGATGCCGGCGGCGTGCGCGTGCCGACCTACGGCGCCTTCCAGGGCACCTCGATGGCGACGCCGCACGTCGCCGGCGTGCTGGCGCTGATGCGCTGGGTCCACCCGGCGCTGACGGTCGACGAGGTGGACGCGCTGCTGCAGTCCGGGCAGCTGAGCGACGATCAGGGGGCGGCCGGCCGCGACACCGCCTACGGCTGGGGCATCGTCAACGCGGCCAAGGCGGTGCGGGCCGCGCTGGCGCTGAAGAACGGCGGTGCCGTGCCCGGGGCGCAGGGCGTCCTGGAGACGCAGCCGTCGGCGCTGGACTTCGGCACCACCACGACCGGCCTGGACTTCGTCGTGCGTGCCACGGCCGCCACCGACGAGACCGTCACCGGCGTCGCGGCCGACAGCGTCGCGGTGACGGTCGCCGCCGTCGCGGTGGACGCGGCCGGCCTGGGCCGCTACCGCGTCACCGTGGACCGCAACGCCCTGGCCGCAGGCGTCTACACGCCGACGGTCACGGTGCAGACCAGCCGCCGCACGCTGAGCGTCACGCTGGCCGTGCAGAAGCTGGCCGCCACGACAGGCGTCGACATCGGCCCGATCTACGTGCTGGTATACGACACCGCGACCCGGGAGGTGGTGCGGCGAGGCCTGGTGCGCGCCAGCGGCGGCGTCTACCGCTACCGCGTCGACGGCGTGCGCTCGTCTTCGGTGGCGATCGTCGCCGGCAGCGACTACGACAACGACGGCAGCCTCTGCACCAGCGGCGAGGCTTGCGGCGCCTACCCGGTGCTGGGCGCGACCTTGACCCCGGTGGACCTGACCGGCGACCGCAGCGGGCTGGACTTCCTGCTGTCGGCGCTGGGGGCCGCAAACGCGGAGGCCGCCTCGCGGGCGGCCTCCTGGAAACGCTAGGACGTTGGACACGCGGCCCGGCATGGCCGGGCTCGCGGGGGCATCAGAAGCGCTTGCCGATGCCGATGCCGACGAGCAGCGGGTCGACCTTGAAGGTGCCGTGGTCGGTGCCGCCGATCGAGACGTCGGTGCGGATCTGGACCTTCTTCACGTCGACGTTGAACAGCCAGCCGTCGCCCAGCGGAACGTCGACGCCGACGTTCAGCGCCGCGCCGAAGCTGTTCTTGTCGATCTTCGCGCCGGGAACGTCGAGGTCGACGCTCGAGAAGCGGGTGTAGTTGATGCCGGCGCCGACGTACGGGCGGAAGCCGTTCAGGCCGGTGAAGTGGTACTGCAGCGTCAGCGTCGGCGGCAGGTGCTTCAGCGTGCCGATCTTGGCGCTGCCGGCCTTCACGTCGTGCTTCTGCGGGTAGGTCAGGATCAGCTCGGTGGCCAGGTTCGGCGTCCAGAAGTAGGTGATGTCCACTTCCGGGAACGTCTTCGAGTTGGCGTTGAGGTCCAGGTCCGTGCCCTTGTTGGCCGGATCCAGGTACAGCGCGCGGCCGCGGACGATCCAGGAGCCGGAGTCGTCGGCCTGGGCCTGGGCCAGCGGGGCGGCCAGACCGGCCGACAGGGCGACGAGGGCGAGCGCGGTGCGCTTGAACATGGAGAAACTCCTCAACTTTTGATCTGGCCACATGGCCTGGATCAATTTGGCGCGCCTGCGCAAACGTCAACTTTGAGCTGGCGCAAAGCCCTAGGGGCAAACACCAGTTCCGCCGGCTCTTGTGTTGCTCTTGACCGACGTCAGGCGTCTTGAGCCAAGCCGAGTCTGCGGCAGATCTCCAGCGAAAGCGAGGACTGGTTCAGCGTATAGAAATGCAGCGCCGGAGCACCGCCGGCGATGAGCCGTTCGCACAGCCGCGTGACGACCTCGATGCCGAAGGCGCGCACCGACGCGGTGTCGTCCATGAAGCCTTCCATCTTCAGCGCCACCCAGCGCGGGATCTCGATGCCGTCGCGCGCGGCGAACTGGGCGATGCGCGCGTAGTTGTGGATCGGCATGATCCCCGGGACGATGGGCACACGCACGCCCAGCTTGTGCACCTCGTCGACGAAG
Organism: Rubrivivax sp. JA1055; assembly: GCF_020966565.1. Taxonomy (NCBI): domain Bacteria; kingdom Pseudomonadati; phylum Pseudomonadota; class Betaproteobacteria; order Burkholderiales; family Sphaerotilaceae; genus Rubrivivax; species Rubrivivax sp. JA1055. The sequence goes on from NZ_JAJKFP010000003.1 coordinate 178,233, forward strand.
TGGAAGTAGGCGTCGGGGTTGAAGAAGAACTGCGTGATCGCCGAGTTGGCGCCGGCGCCGACCTTGTTCGCGAAGTGCTCGAGGTCGCGGCGCGCGTAGCGCTGCTGCGGGTGGTATTCGGGGTAGGCGGCGACCTCGATGAACCAGTCGTCGCCCTGGGTGCGGCGGATGAACTCGACGAGGTCGCTGGCATAGCGGAACTCGCCCGCGGTCGCGGTGCCGCTGGGCAGGTCGCCGCGCAGCGCGACGATGCGGCGGATGCCCTGCTCGCGGTAGGTGGCCAGGATCTCGGCGATGTTGGCTTCGGTGCTGCCGACGCAGGACAGGTGCGGCGCGGCCTCGTGGCCCATCGCGGCGATGGCCTTGACGGTGTCCAGCGTGCGCTCGCGCGTCGTGCCGCCGGCGCCGTAGGTGACGCTGAAGAACTCGGGGTTCACCGCCGCCAGATCCTGGACGACGGTGCGCAGCTTGTCCGCGCCGACCGGCGTGTTCGGCGGGAAGAACTCGAAGCTGACGGGCGTGGTGCTCATGGGCGAACTCGCGGGCGGGCATGAGAGAAGCGGGCCGTGTCCGCCTCTTGGCGGAACAGCGGCCCATCAAGCAAGCGCCGCGACCCGGCTCTGCCGGGCCGCGGGGGAGCGCCGAAGGCGCTGCGGGGGCTCAGTACCGGTACGTATCCGGCTTGTAGGGCCCTTGCTTGGGCACGCCGATGTAGGCCGCCTGCTCTTCGGTCAGCTCGGTCAGCTCGGCGTTCAGCGTCTTCAGCTGCAGGCGCGCGACCTTCTCGTCGAGGTGCTTGGGCAGCACGTAGACCTTGCCGACCTCGTAGTAGTCGCTGTGCGTGAACAGCTCGATCTGGGCGATCGTCTGGTTCGCGAACGACGAGCTCATCACGTAGCTCGGGTGGCCGGTGGCGCAGCCCAGGTTCACCAGGCGGCCCTTGGCCAGCATGATGATGCGCTTGCCGTCCGGGAAGATGACGTGGTCGACCTGCGGCTTGATCTCCTCCCACTGGCACTTCGCTTCGAGCGACGCGACGTCGATCTCGTTGTCGAAGTGGCCGATGTTGCAGACGATCGCGTTGTGCTTCATCTTCGCCATGTGGTCGAAGGTGATGACGCTCTTGTTGCCGGTGGCGGTGACGAAGATGTCGGCCTTGTCGGCGGCCCAGTCCATCGTCACGACGCGGTAGCCTTCCATCGCCGCCTGCAGCGCGTTGATCGGGTCGATCTCGGTCACCCAGACCTGGGCCGACAGCGCGCGCAGCGCCTGCGCGCTGCCCTTGCCGACGTCACCGTAGCCGGCGACGACGGCGATCTTGCCGGCGACCATCACGTCGGTGGCGCGCTTGATGCCGTCGACCAGCGACTCGCGGCAGCCGTAGAGGTTGTCGAACTTGCTCTTCGTGACCGAGTCGTTGACGTTGATCGCGCGGAACAGCAGCGTGCCCTTGGCCGACATCTCGTTCAGGCGGTGCACGCCGGTCGTCGTCTCCTCGGTGACGCCGATGATCTCGGCGCTCTTGCGGCTGTACCAGGTCGGGTCGACGGCGAGCTTGGCCTTGATCGCGGCGAACAGGCAGGTCTCTTCCTCGCTCGTCGGCTTGTCCAGCACCGACAGGTCCTTCTCGGCGCGCTTGCCCAGGTGCATCAGCAGCGTCGCGTCGCCGCCGTCGTCGAGGATCATGTTCGGGCCTTCGCCCGGCGTGCCGGCGGGGCCGAACTCGAAGATGCGGTGGGTGTAGTCCCAGTAGTCGGTCAGGTTCTCGCCCTTGTAGGCGAAGACCGGCGTGCCGCGCTCGACCAGCGCCGCGGCGGCGTGGTCCTGGGTCGAGAAGATGTTGCACGAGGCCCAGCGCACCTGCGCGCCCAGCGCCTGCAGCGTCTCGACGAGCACCGCGGTCTGGATGGTCATGTGCAGGCTGCCGGTGATGCGCGCGCCCTTGAGCGGCTGGCTCTCGGCGTACTCGCTGCGGATGGCCATCAGCGCGGGCATCTCGCACTCGGCGATGTTGAGTTCCTTGCGGCCCCAGGCGGCGAGCGACAGGTCGGCGATCGCGTAGTCGGGGTGGTGCTGTGCTTTCAGGACGGCGTTCATCACGGGGCTCCAGTTCGGTTGGAACCCGCGCGGCAGGCGTCAGGGGAGGTTCAAGCGCATCGCCCACCACCCACGACGTCAGTCGTGCGGGTGAGCGCAGTTGCAATGGGGGTGAGATTTCCGAGCCTGGCCTCAAGCGGGTGAGGTTGCAACGCTCCTCGGAAACGGTGCGCGATTGTAGCCACGGGCCGGCCGCGCGCGAAACGGCGCCGGCCCGCGGCCGGGGTCAGGCGTCGGCGGCCGGCGTGAATTCGTCCGCGCGGAAGCTGGCGATCGCCGCGCGCCCGACGAGCAGCGTGTCGACCGTGCCCAGCGTGTGCAGGTCCTTGTTCGAGTACGGCAGGCGGTGCAGCAGGTAGCGCATCGCGTTCAGGCGCGCGCGCTTCTTGCAATCCGACTTGATGACGATCCACGGCGCGTCCGAGGTGTCGGTGTGCAGGAACATCGATTCCTTGGCGCGGGTGTAGTCGTCCCACTTGTCCAGCGAGGCGACGTCGATCGGCGACAGCTTCCACTGCTTGAGCGGGTGGGCGCGGCGCTCCTTGAAGCGGCGGCGCTGCTCGTCGCGGCTGACCGAGAACCAGAACTTGAACAGGTGCACGCCGCTGCGCACGAGATGGCGCTCGAACTCCGGCGCCTGGCGCATGAACTCGTCGTACTCGTTGTCCGAGCAGAAGCCCATCACGCGTTCGACGCCGGCGCGGTTGTACCAGCTGCGGTCGAAGAGCACGATCTCGCCGCGTGTCGGCAGGTGCTGGATGTAGCGCTGGAAGTACCACTGGCCGCGTTCGACGTCGCTGGGCTTCTCCAGCGCGACGACCCGCGCGCCGCGCGGGTTCAGGTGCTCCATGAAACGTTTGATCGTGCCGCCCTTGCCGGCGGCGTCGCGGCCCTCGAAGAGGATCACGACACGCTGGCCGGTCTCCTTGACCCAGGCCTGCAGCTTCAGCAGCTCGACCTGCAGCCGGTACTTCTGGCGCTCGTAGCTGCGCCGCGACATCAGGTTCTTGTACGGGTAGCCGCCGTCGCGCCAGCCGGGGCGCAGCTCGAGGTCGGGGTCGACGCCCTCGGGGACGACGGTCTCGCGTGCGAACAGCAGCCGGCGCAGCGCCTTGGCCTCGTCGGGCGAGGCGCCGGCGATCAGCGCCTGCATCTGGCGCAGCCACTCGCCGTCGGGGCCGGCATCGCCGTTGGCGTGTGCGGCCAGCACGTCCTTCAGTGCCATCGCGGTCGCGGTCTGGTGGCGCTCGGCGGCGCGCTGCACGACGCTGGCCTCGATGGCCGGCGCCGACAGCGTCGGCGCGGTGTCGCCGCTGGCGACGGCACGCGGGCGACGGGGGCGTCGCGCAGGCTTGGGGGGCGGGGGGCTTGCGGCAGAATCCTGGGCCATGAGACGCGCTCGCGACGTTTCGACCTGCCCATGATCGACCGTCCAGCCGAGCTGTCAATTATCTTGAGTCAAGCCGTCGACCTCGTCCCCGCCGCACTTCACGGCAGCCTCGGCGTCTTCACCGACATCGACGACACGCTGACCGCCGACGGCCGCATCGACCCGCCGGCCGCCACCGCGCTGGCCGAACTGCGGGCCGCCGGCGTGCCGGTGATCGCGATCACCGGGCGGCCGCTGGGCTGGTGCCTGCCGCTGCTGGGCGCCTGGCCGCTGGACGCGATGGTCGCCGAAAACGGCGGCGCGGCGCTGATCCCCGACGGCGACGGTGCACGCGTCGAGTTCGCCCAGCCCGCGGCCGAACGCGTGCACAACGCCGAGCGCCTGCGCGCCGCCGCGGCGCGCGTGCTGCACGAGGTGCCGGGCGCGACGCTGGCGCGCGACAGCGACGGCCGCGTCACCGACATCGCCGTCGACCATTCCGAGTTCGCCCGGCTGGACGAGGCGCAGATCGAGACCGTCGTGCGCCTGATGCGCGACGAAGGCCTCACCGCCACCGTCAGCTCGATCCACGTCAACGGCTGGATCGGCACGCACACCAAGCTGAGCGCGGCGCACTGGATGCTGCGCCGGCTGTACGGGCGCGAGCTGGCCGGCGAGATCGACCGCTGGGTCTACGTCGGCGACTCGACCAACGACCAGCTGATGTTCGGGGCCTTCGAGCGTTCAGTCGGCGTCGCCAACCTGCGGCGCTTTGCCGCCCAGCTGCACACCTGGCCGCGCTGGATCACGCGGGGCGAGCGCGGCGCCGGCTTCGCCGAGGTCGCGCAGGCGGTGATCGCCGGCTTCGGGCGCTGATCAGGCCAGCGCCAGCGGGCCCAGGCGGCGGTACGGCGCCTCGATCAGCTCGCGGTGGTGCCAGCCGCGCGCCGAGCGGATCGGGTGCTCGGCGGCGTACTGGCCGTCCTCGGACGCCAGCTCGACGTAGAGCACCGGGCGGCGCTTGATCTTGCGTTCGCAGACGTAGACGAACAGCGCCTCCGGCCGCGGCTCGGCCAGCAGCTCGGCCAGCGTCGCGCGGCGCAGGCCGTTGTCGGCCAGGCGTTCCGGGTCCGACGCGGTGCCGGCCACCGGCGCGATCCAGGTCGAGCCCAGCAGCTCGCCGGGGATGCAGGGGTCCATCTCGATGCCGTACAGCTGGCCCTCGATGGTCATGCCGCGGCGCACGTTGGCCTGCAGCGGGCGGAACAGCTCGCGGAAGACGATGTTGATGTCCGCCGACTCCATGAAGCGGTGCTGGCGGTCGCCACGGTGCTCGTGCAGCGGGGCGCCGAAGAGGTCGTCGAGGTGGGCCATGCCTGACTTTCGGCTGTCCGGCGAAGTCGTTGAGCGGGAAAAGCCGGGCAAAGGTCGCGTTGTGTCGCGCGACAAGCGGCCCGCGGCATGCCTGCGGCGACAATCCGGGCCCTCCGTCCGACTTCCGCCCCATCCGTCATGAGCACCGTCATCGGCACGCCGCTGTCCCCGTCCGCCACCCGTGTCCTGCTGCTGGGCAGCGGCGAACTCGGCAAGGAGGTACTGATCGCGCTGCAGCGCCTGGGCGTCGAGACGATCGCCGTCGACCGCTACGAGAACGCGCCCGGCCAGCAGGTCGCGCACCACGCGCGCACGATCACGATGAGCGACCCCGAGCAGCTGCGTGCGCTGCTCGAGGCCGAGAAGCCGCAGCTCGTCGTGCCCGAGATCGAGGCCATCGCGACGCCGGTGCTCGAGCAGCTGGAGGCCGAAGGCCGCATCCGCTGCATCCCGACGGCGCGCGCCGCGCGCCTGACGATGGACCGCGAAGGCATCCGCCGCCTGGCCGCCGAGACGCTGGGCCTGCCGACCAGCCCCTACCGCTTCTGCGATTCGCTGGAAGAACTGCAGGCGGCGATCGACGGCGGCATCGGCTACCCCTGTGTCGTCAAGCCGGTGATGAGCTCCAGCGGCAAGGGCCAGAGCAAGATCGACGGCCCCGACGGCGTGAAGAAGGCCTGGGATTACGCGATGGCCGGCGGCCGTGTTGCCGGCGGCCGCATCATCGTCGAGGGCTTCATCGATTTCGATTACGAGATCACCCAGCTCACCGTGCGCGCGCTGGGTGCCGACGGCCAGCCGCAGACGCATTTCTGCGACCCGATCGGCCACGTGCAGGTCAGCGGCGACTACGTCGAGAGCTGGCAGCCGCATCCGATGAGCCCGGCGGCGCTGGCCGCCTCGCGCGACATCGCCAAGAAGATCACCGACGACCTGGGCGGCTTGGGCCTTTTCGGCGTCGAGCTCTTCGTCAAGGGCGACCAGGTCTGGTTCAGCGAGGTCAGCCCGCGGCCGCACGACACCGGCATGGTGACGATGGCCACGCAGTGGCAGAACGAGTTCGAGCTGCACGCGCGCGCCATCCTCGGCCTGCCGGTCGACGCCTCGCTGAAGAGCCCGGGCGCCAGCGCCGTGGTCTACGGCGGCGTCGACGCCGCCGGCATCGTCTTCGACGGCGTCGCCGACGCGCTGGCCGTGCCGGGCAGCGAGCTGCGCCTGTTCGGCAAGCCCGAGAGCTTCGTCAAGCGCCGCATGGGCGTGGCGCTGGTGCACGCCGACGACGTCGACACGGCGCGCGAACGCGCCAAGCTCGCAGCGTCGAAGGTCCGGCCGCGGGTGGCCTGAGTCGGGAAGGCCGGGGTCAGAACGCCGGGGAAGGCCGGGGTTAGGTCTTGTGAGACCTGACCCCTCTTGCCGCGGCGGGGCGTGCAGCCCGGCAGCGCCGCCGCTTTTCCTGCGCCAACGAAAACGCCGGCGCGAGGCCGGCGTCGGGTGCAGCGGAGGTCCGCGAAAAGCTGGGGTCAGGTCTCGTGGAGGTCTGGGGTCAGGTCTCGTGAGACCTGACCCCTCTTGCCTGACCCCTCTTGCCGCGGCGGGGCTTACAGCCCGGCGGCTGCGCGAAGCGCCGCAGCCTTATCCGTGCGCTCCCACGTGAATTCCGGCTCTTCACGGCCGAAGTGGCCGTAGGCGGCGGTCTTCTCGTAGATCGGGCGCAGCAGGTCGAGCATCTGGATGATGCCCTTGGGGCGCAGGTCGAAGTGGGTCTCGACCAGCTTGGCGATCTCGGCGTCGGAGATGACGCCGGTGCCTTCGGTGTAGACCGTGATGTTCATCGGCTTGGCGACGCCGATCGCGTAGGCGACCTGCACCTGGCACTGGCGCGCCAGGCCGGCGGCGACGACGTTCTTGGCGACGTAGCGCGCGGCGTAGGCGGCCGAGCGGTCGACCTTGGACGGGTCCTTGCCCGAGAACGCGCCACCGCCGTGCGGGCAGGCGCCGCCGTAGGTGTCGACGATGATCTTGCGGCCGGTCAGGCCGCAGTCGCCTTGCGGGCCGCCGATGACGAAGCGGCCGGTCGGGTTGACCAGGTAGCGCGTGTCCTGCAGCCATTCCTTGGGCAGCACCGGCTTGATGATCTCCTCGATGACGGCCTCGTAGAAGCTGGCCTTCAGCTTGGTGGCGGTCTCGCTCTGGTCGGGGTGGTGCTGGGTCGACAGCACGACGGTGTCGATCGAGTGCGGCTTGCCGTCGACGTAGCGCATCGTCACCTGGCTCTTGGCGTCGGGGCGCAGGAAGGGCAGCTTGCCGTTCTTGCGCAGCTCGGCCTGGCGCTCGACGAGGCGGTGCGCGTAGTAGATCGGCGCCGGCATCAGCTCGGGCGTCTCGTCGCAGGCGTAGCCGAACATCAGGCCCTGGTCGCCGGCGCCGGTGTTCAGGTGGTCGTCGGACGCGTGGTCCACGCCCTGGGCGATGTCGTTGCTCTGCTTGTCGTAGGCGACGAGCACCGCACAGCCCTTGTAGTCGATGCCGTAGTCGGTGTTGTCGTAGCCGATGCGCTTGATCGTGTCGCGCGCGACCTGGATGTAGTCGACGTGCGCGTTGGTCGTGATCTCGCCGGCCAGCACCACGAGGCCGGTGTTGGTCAGCGTCTCGGCGGCCACGCGGCTGCGCGGGTCCTGCTTGAAGATCGCATCGAGGATCGCGTCCGAGATCTGGTCGGCCACCTTGTCGGGATGGCCTTCGGAGACGGATTCGGAGGTGAAGAGGAAATCGTTCGCCACTGCTGAAAAGCTCCTGTCTGTCTGTCTATCGAACCCTGACTTCGCGATCGTCGGGGTCAGATGCATCTGGAGCCGCGGCGAACGCTTTAGCGGATTTGTTGAGCCAACACCACCCGAAGCGGCGTCTCGCCCGGCGGGGCCTCGGTATCCTTCGGCTCCCGCGTCGCCCCGCAAGTTGTCCTGTTAACTCGGCGACGGCCGGATCATACAAGCATGTTTTTCCTGGTTCGCTGGCTGTCTCGCCGTTCCTTGCGTTTTCTCCACGTCCTGGGCGCTTTCCTTGGCTGGCTGGTCTACTGGGCTTCGCCGTCCTACCGCCGCCGCCTGGACGCCAATGCCGCGCTGGCCGGGCTGACCGCGGCCGAGCGCCGCGAGGCGGTGGCCGATGCCGGCCGCCTGGTGATGGAGGTGCCGCGCCTGTGGCTGCGCCCGCGCGAGCAGCCGATCGCCGACCCGGTGCGCTGGGAAGGCGCCGAGCTGATGGAGTCGCTGCTGGGCCGCGGCAAGGGCCTGGTGCTGCTGACGCCGCACATGGGCAGCTTCGAGATCGCCGCCCAGGCCTACGCCGAACGTTTCGGCGCGCGCCAGCCGCTGACCGTGCTCTACCGCCCGGCGCGCAAGCAGCTGCTGCGCGAGCTGGAGGAGACCGCACGCGCGCGCCCGGCGCTGGCCACCGCACCGGCCACGCTGGCCGGCGTGCGCCAGATGCTGCGGGCGCTGAAGAAGGGCGAGACCGTGGGCCTGCTGCCCGACCAGGTGCCGCCCGAAGGCCAGGGGGTCTGGGCGCCGTTCTTCGGCCAGCCCGCCTACACGATGACGCTGGCCGCGCGCCTGGTGCAGCAGACCGGCGCCGCGGTGGCCATCCTCTGGGCCGAACGCCTGCCGCGTGGTGCCGGTTACGTGGTGCGCCTGATGCCGATGCCGGTGCCGCTGCCCGAGGACGGCGGTGACGAAGCGGGTGCGATCGCCGTGAACCGCTCGATGGAAGCCGTCATCCGCCTCAAGCCCACGCAGTACCTGTGGGGCTACCACCGCTACAAGGCGCCGCGCAGCGGCGCGTCCTCATGACTCTGCTGTCCCGCGCCGTGCTGGCGCTCGTCTGGCTGCTGCATTGGCTGCCGCTGGGGGTGCAGGCCGCGCTCGGCCGCGGCCTCGGCGCCCTGTTCTTCCGCCTCGCCGGCTCGCGGCGGCGCATCGCGCTGCGCAACCTGGAGCTGTGTTTCCCCGACAAGCCCGCCGCCGAGCGCGAGCGCATCGCGCGCGAGCACTTCGGCTGGCTCGGCCGCAGCCTCATCGAACGCGGCCTGCTCTGGTACGCCCCCCCCGAGCGCCTGAAGCGCCTGATCCACGTCGAAGGCCAGGTGCACCTGGCCGACGAGAGCGAGCGCCCGGTGATGTGGCTGGTGCCGCACTTCCTGGCGCTGGACGTCGCCGGCGCCGCCACGCAGCTGTTCCAGCAGCGCTGGGTGGCCTCGATCTACCAGCGCCAGAGCAATGCGGTGATGGACGCGGCGATGCGCGCCGGGCGGCTGCGCTTCGGGCGCGGCGAGGTGTTCTCGCGCCAGGAGAGCGCGCTGCCGCTGGTGCGTGCCGTCAAACGCGGCGCGGCCTTCTTCAACCTGCCCGACATGGACTTCGGCCGCCGCGAGGCGGTGTTCGTGCCGTTCTTCGGCGTGCCGGCGGCGACGCTGACGGCGCCGTCGAAGATGGCGCGCGGGCTGAAGATGACGGTGCAGCCGGTGGTCGCCGAGTTCCTGCCCGGCGGTGCCGGCTACCGCGTGCGTTTCCTGCCCCCGTTCACCGACTGGCCCAGCGACGACGCCGAGGCCGACGCCCGGCGCATGAACGAGTGGATCGAGAGCGAGGTCGTGCGCAACCCGTCGCAGTACCTCTGGGTGCACAAGCGGTTCAAGACCCGCCCCGAGGGCGAGCCCGGGCTGTACACGAAGCGATAATCCGCCGATGCGACTGCGCTTCACCAAGATGCACGGCGCCGGCAACGACTTCGTCGTGCTCGACGCCACCGGCGCGCCGCTGGCGCTGTCGCGCGAGCAGATCCGCCGGCTGGGTGACCGGCGCTTGGGCGTCGGCGCCGACCAGATCCTCGTCATCGAGCGCAGCACGACGCCCGGCGTCGACTTCCGCTACCGCATCTTCAACAACACCGGCGACGAGGTCGAGCAGTGCGGCAACGGCTCGCGCTGCTTCGTGCGCTACGTCGTCGACCACGGCCTGACCGACAAGACGACGATCCGCGTCGAGACCGTCAACAACCTGCTCGAGCTGTCGCTGGCCGCCGACGGCCGCGTGCGTGTCGACATGAACCGCCCCGTCTTCGACCTGGCGCGTGTGCCCTTCGACGCCAGCGGGCTGATGCCGCGCCTCGTCAACGGCTTCGAGCTCTGGCCGCTGGCCGACGCCGGAGTCGAGGTCGCCGTGCTGTCGATGGGCAACCCGCACGCGGTGATGCGTGTAGCCGACGTCGACGCCGCGCCGGTGGCCGCCGTCGGCCCGCGGGTCGAGAGCCATGCGCGCTTCCCGCGCCGCGTCAACGCCGGCTTCCTGCAGGTCTTGTCGCGCAGCGAGGTGAAGCTGCGTGTCTACGAGCGCGACGCCGGCGAGACGCTGGCCTGCGGCACCGGCGCCTGCGCCGCGGTCGTCGCCGGCATCCGCCTGGGCTGGCTGGACCGCCGCGTCGAGGTGCACGCGCGCGGCGGCGACCTGCTGATCGAGTGGCCCGACGACAGCGCCTCGGTGCTGATGACCGGCCCTGCCGTGACCGTCTTCGAAGGAGAAATCGAGCTGTGAACCTCCAGGGCATCACCGAGAACGACATCGCCGAGTACCTGGCCAACACGCCCGGCTTCTTCGAGCGCCACGCCGAGCTGCTGTCCAGCGTGCAGCTCACCAGCCCGCACGGCCAGCGCGCCGTCTCGCTGCAGGAGCGGCAGATGGAAATGCTGCGCGACCGCATCAAGGGCCTGGAGATGCGCATCGTCGAGATGATCCGGCACAGCCAGGAGAACGTCGGCATCGCCGAACGCCTGCACCGCTGGACACGCGCGCTGCTCGTCACCGCCGACGCCGCCGCGCTGCCCGCGGTGCTGGTCGACGAGCTGCAGCACCAGTTCATGATCCCGCAGGCCGCGCTGCGGCTGTGGAACGTCGCCCCGGCGCACGAAGGCCAGCGCTTCAGCGAGCCGGTCAGCGACGACGTGAAGAGCTTCGCCGACAGCCTGTCGCAGCCGTACTGCGGCGTGAACGCCGGTTTCGAGGCCGTGAGCTGGCTGCCCGAGCCGGGCGCCATCGCCTCGGTGGCGCTGATCCCGCTGCGCGGCGCGGCCGGCAGCTTCGGCCTGCTGATCCTGGGCTCGCCCGACCCGACGCGCTACAGCGCCGACATGGGCACCGAGTTCCTGGTGCGCATCGGCGACACCGCGGGAGCGGCTCTCTCGCGTCTGACGGCCTGAGCCCGGCGATGGGCGCCACGCTGCCCGACGACGTGCAGCGCTGGCTGGACCACCAGGGCGTCGAGCGGCGGCTGGCGCCGCGCACGCTGGCGCTGTACCGCGACGCCCTCGGCCGGCTGGCGGCCTCGGCCGCAGCCGACGGCGTCGAACTGCGCGCCGCCCAGCCGCACCACGTGCGCCGCTGGATGGCGCAGCTGCGCACCGCCGGCCTCGCGCCGCGCAGCATCGCCCTGGTGCTGTCGGCCTGGCGCGGGCTGTACCGCTGGTGGGGCCGCGAAGGCCTGGTGCCGGCGAATCCGGTCGACGGCCTGAAGGCGCCCAAGACCGGCAAGCCGCTGCCCAAGGCGCTGCCGGTCGACCAGGCCGTCGCGCTGGCCGAAAAAGAGAACGAAGACGGCGACACCCGCCTGGCGGCGCGCGACCACGCGATCGTCGAGCTGCTCTACGGCTGCGGGCTGCGCATCGGCGAGCTGCTGGCGCTGGACGTGGCGCCGTCGGCCACGGCCGCCGGCTGGATCGACGCCGAAGACGCCAGCGCCCACGTGCTCGGCAAGGGCCGCAAGCGGCGCAGCGTGCCGGTGGGCGCCAAGGCGCTGGAGGCGCTGGCCGCCTGGCTGGCGGTGCGCGGGCAATTGGCCGCGGCCGGCGAGCCGGCGCTCTTCGTCAGCCGGCGTGGCGAACGCCTGTCGCAAGGCGCGCTGCGCGCACGCTTGAAGCAGATCGCACTGCAGGCCGGGCTGCCGACGCACGCGCACCCGCACATGCTGCGCCACAGCTATGCCAGCCATCTGCTGCAGAGCAGCGGCGACCTGCGTGCGGTGCAGGAGCTGCTGGGCCACGCCAGCATCTCGACGACCCAGGTCTACACCCAGCTCGACTTCCAGCACCTGGCACGCGCCTACGACGCCGCGCATCCGCGGGCCAAACGCAAGACGCCCGAAGGCGGCTGAGGCCGCGCCGGCGGTCTGGGGTCGGCGGTCTGGGGTCAGGTCTCAGCGGTCAGGGGTCAGGTCTCGCAAGACCTGACCCCGTTCTTCCGCTCTTCAGCGGCCGTCAGGGGTCAGGTCTCACGAGACCTGACCCCGTTCCTCCCGTTCCTCCGAGACCTGACCCCGTTCTTCTGAACCCGTTCTTCAGGGCGCGGCGACAATCGCGCCCATGAAAACGATCCGACTGCGCGAAGGCAAGGAGCGCTCGCTGCAGCGCCGCCACCCCTGGGTGTTCCAGGGCAGCATCGAAAAAGGCAAGGCCGACGCCGGCGAGACCGTTCGGGTGGACGCCGCCGACGGCAGCTTCCTCGCCTGGGGGGCCTACAGCCCGAACTCGACGATCCGCGTGCGCGCCTGGAGCTTCGAGGCCAGCGAACGCATCGACGCCGACTTCTTCCAGCGCCGCATCGCGCGTGCGCTGGCGCTGCGTGCGCGCCTGCCGGTGGCCAGCGACGGCGTGCGCCTGATCCACGGCGAAGCCGACGGCCTGCCGGGCCTCGTCGTCGACCGCTACGGCGACCTGCTGTCGGTGCAGTTCCTGTCGGTGGGCAGCGTGCGCTGGAAGGACGTGATCGCCGACGCGCTGATGGCGCAGACCGGCGCGCGCGGCCTGTATGAACGCTCCGACGCCAGCGTGCGTTCGCTCGAAGGCCTGGAGCCGGTGACCGGCTGGCTGCGCGGCGGCGGCGGCACCGAGGTCACGATCCGCGAACACGGCTGGAAGCTGACGCTGGACGTGGCCACCGGCCACAAGACCGGCTTCTACCTCGACCAGCGCGACAACCGCGCGCGTTTCGCCGAGCTGGTGCGCCAGCAGGGCGCCCAGCGCGTGCTGAACTGCTTCTGCTACACCGGCGGCTTCAGCGTCGCGGCGCTGGCCGGCGGTGCGCGCCACGTCACCAGCATCGACTCGTCGGCGCCGGCGCTGGAGCGGGTGCAGGCCCACGTCGAGCTGAACGGCTTCGACGCCGCGCGCAGCCGCACGCAGGACGCCGACGTCAACCAGTTCCTGCGCGACGAGCTGAAGGCGGGGCAGCGCTACGACGCCATCGTGCTCGACCCGCCGAAGTTCGCGCCCACCGCGGCGCACGCCGAACGTGCGTCGCGCGCCTACAAGGACATCAACCGCCTGGCGCTGAAGCTGCTGGAGCCGGGTGGGCTGCTGCTGACCTTCAGCTGCTCGGGCGGCATCAGCGCCGACCTGTTCCACAAGATCGTCGCCGGCGCGGCGATGGACGCCGGTGTCGATGGCGCGATCCTGGCCCGGCTGGAAGGCGCGCCCGACCACCCGACGACGCTGTTCTTCCCCGAGGGCGAGTACCTGAAGGGGCTGGCGATCGTCAGGCAGTAGCGCCGGCGTTCAGCGGCCGCTCGGGGTCAGGTCCCGCAGGACCTGACCCCAGACTTCAGCGGCCGCGCACCAGTGGCTGCTCGAGGCTGCTCGGGGTCAGGTCCTGAGGGACCTGACCCCAGGCTTCCAGGCTTCCCCAGGCTTCCAGGCTTCTGACCCCAGCCTTCCTGGCCTCACCGCCCCCCGCGCACCATCGCCATCACCTTCTGCACGTCCAGCGTGCGCGCCTGCTGCTGGATCTGCGGCGCGTACTGGCTCTGCATGCCGCGCGCCTGCTGCAGCAGCTCGGTATAGGTGCTGCGCAGCATCTCGGTGGAGAAGGTGCGCCCGCCGGCGTAGTAACGCTTGGCGACCTGACCCAGCGCCCAGGTCGTCGCGAAGCTCAGCCCTGAGCTGACGGCCTGCTTGCCGAGGCCGCCGAGCAGCCCGCCGCCGACGCGCCCGAGCAGGCCGCCCAGCAGCTTGCGCCCGGCCTGCTCCAGGTATTGCGAGGTGAGGCCGACGCCGGCGGTGGCCAGGAAGTCCTTCACGTGGCCGCTGTCCAGCGGGTAGCCGTAGGCCAGGCCGACGCGGTGCACCAGCTTCATCTGCAGCGGGATGATGGCCAGCGTCGACAGCGACTCGGGCAGCAGCTCCAGCGCGCCGTTCAGGATCGCGGCGTTGAGGATCGCGCGGTCCAGCTCGGCCTCGTCGACCGCGGGCCGGGCCGGGCGCGCCACGGTGTCCGCCGCGGCCGCCGGCGCAGCGGCCTCCACCACCTCGCCGGCGACGTCCGCCGACGCCAGCGTCTCGGCCTGCGCCGCGTAGGCGCCGGCCTCGCCGTCGTCGAGGCCGAGACGACGCGCCAGGTCGGCGAGGAAGGCGCGCTCGGCATCGCTCTGCGTGCCGTCGGCGTCGCAGACGCCCACTGCCATCTCGTAGGCCAGCTGGCGCGCGTCGGCGCTGCTCAGCGCGGCGGCGGCCGCGGCCACGTCCACACGCTTGAGCAGCACGTCCTGCACCAGCGACGGCAGGTCGACAGCCGCGTCCTGCGCCAGGCCTTCGGCGATGCGGCGGATCTGTTCACGCTCGCGTTCGTGCTTGCGGCCGTCGGCGAAGGCGGCGAGCAGGGCGATCGTCAGGACGGCGCGGGTGTCGGCGGTGTTCATCGGGCGGTGGCGGCGGGTGTTGACGCGCGCACTCTAGCGAGTGCGCGTTGTCCGCTGCGCCGCGGGTGCTTGCCGCGTCAGCGTGCCGGCGCCGGCAGCGGCAGCCGCGGGTCGAACTTGGCGCGCTTGACGCTGAAGAAAGCCTTCACGTTGCGCACGTTGGCGTCCTGCGTGAACAGGCGCTGCACCAGCGCGTGGTAGCCGGCCATGTCGGCGGCGTGCACGACGAGCACGAAGTCCGGCCCCGGCGACACGCGGTAGCACTGCTGCACCGCGGCGTCGCCGGCGACACGGGCCTCGAAGGCGTCCAGGTGCTCGGCGCCCTGTCGGTCCAGCGTGATCTCCACCAGCGCCGTCAGCCCGGCGCCCAGGCGTTCGGGCGAGAGCAGCGCGACGCGGCGCTCGATGACGCCGCCGTCGACCAGCCGCCGCACGCGCCGCAGCGCCGTCGCTGGCGAGGTGTGGGCGCGTTCGGCCAGTGCCTGGTTGGACAGCGAGGCGTCGTCCTGCAGCAGCTCGAGCAGGCGGTAGTCGGTGGCGTCGAGATCCATGACGAAAGGATATGCCATCCGATGTGAAGTAACGAAATAAAATGCCGATACCTCATTCGTGTGGGTGAATCGTTCACGATCACGCCATCAATGAACGAAAACTTCATCCGCCCCGGCCTAGCATCCGGCCACCGAAGTTCGAAAGGTTGAATCCATGTGCGGCATCGTCGGCGCGGTCAGCACGCGCAACATCGTCCCGATCCTGATCGAAGGCCTGAAGCGGCTGGAGTACCGCGGCTACGACTCCTGCGGCGTGGCCGTGCACCAGGACGGCGAGCTGCGCCGGGCGCGCAGCACCTCGCGCGTGGCCGAGCTGGAAGCCAACGTCGCGCATGACGGCATCGCCGCCACCACCGGCATCGCGCACACGCGCTGGGCGACGCACGGCGCGCCGCTGGTGCACAACGCCCACCCGCACTTCTCGGCCGGCCCCGGCGCCGAGGGCCCGGGCCGGATCGCGCTGGTGCACAACGGCATCATCGAGAACCACGACGAGCTGCGTGCCGAGCTGCAGCAGCGCGGCTACGTCTTCGCCAGCCAGACCGACACCGAGGTCATCGCCCACCTGGTGCACCGCTATTACGAAGGCGACCTGCTCGAAGCCGTGCAGCGTGCGCTGCCGCGGCTGCGCGGCGCCTACGCGATCGCCGTCTTCTGCCGTGACGAGCCGCACCGCGTGGTCGGTGCGCGCCAGGGGTCGCCGCTGGTGCTGGGCGTCGGCGAAGGCGAGAACTTCGTCGCCTCCGACGCGATGGCGCTGGCCGGCGTCACCGAACGCATCGTCTACCTGGAAGAAGGCGACGTCGTCGACCTGCAACTGGGCCGGGTGTGGATCAGCGCCGCCGACGAGCAGGGCCGCTACCGCGCCGTCGAGCGCGAAGTGCGCACCGTCGCCGCCTACAGCGGCGCCGCCGAGCTGGGGCCGTACCGGCACTACATGCAGAAGGAGATCTTCGAGCAGCCCAAGGCGATTGCCGACACGCTGGACGCGGTGCCCGGCATCAGCCCCGAGCTGTTCGGCGACGGCGCCTACCGCATCTTCAAGGACGTCGACCGCGTGCTGATCCTGGCCTGCGGCACCAGCTACTACGCCGGCAGCACCGCGCGCTACTGGCTGGAGTCGGTGGCCGGCATCCCGACGACGGTGGAGATCGCCAGCGAGTACCGCTACCGCGACAGCGTGCCCGACCCGCGCACGCTGGTCGTCACGATCAGCCAGAGCGGCGAGACCGCCGACACGCTGGCCGCGCTGAAGCACGCGCGCAGCCTGGGCATGAAGCACACGCTGACGATCTGCAACGTCGCCACCAGCGCGATGGTGCGCGAGTGCGAGCTGGCCTACGTCACACGCGCCGGCGTCGAGATCGGCGTCGCCAGCACCAAGGCCTTCACGACCCAGCTCGTCGCGCTGTACCTGCTGACGCTGGCGCTGGCGCAGGTGAAGGGCCGGCTGACCGACGAGCAGGAAGCCGCGGAGCTGAAGGCGCTGCGCCACCTGCCGCTGGCGCTGCAGGCCGTGCTGGCGCTGGAGCCGCAGGTCATCGCCTGGAGCGAGGACTTCTCGCGCAAGGAGAACGCGCTGTTCCTGGGCCGCGGGCTGCACTACCCGATCGCGCTGGAAGGCGCGCTGAAGCTCAAGGAGATCAGCTACATCCACGCCGAGGCCTACCCGGCCGGCGAGCTGAAGCACGGCCCGCTGGCGCTGGTGACCGAGCAGATGCCGGTGGTGACGGTGGCGCCGAACGATGCGCTGCTGGAGAAGCTGAAGAGCAACATGCAGGAAGTGCGCGCCCGCGCCGGCCAGCTCTACGTCTTCGCCGACGCCGACAGCCACATCGCCAGCGACACCGGCGTGCACGTCATCCGCATGCCCGAGCACTACGGCCGGCTGTCGCCGATCCTGCACGTGGTGCCGCTGCAGCTGCTGGCCTACCACGCGGCTTGTGCGCGGGGGACGGATGTGGACAAGCCGAGGAATCTGGCGAAGTCGGTGACGGTGGAGTGAGGGGGCGCCGCAGCCCTGACATGACGGAATATGGCCTGTCATAGTTTGAATAAGGCCTGTCGGGATGCGGGTTGCGCAGCCCGAGTGGTACAGGCTGGCGTATTAGTGGTCTTCTGAATGCGGAGGTGCAGAGAATCCTCCCCTTGCGTCCAACCTAAAGCAGAACTTGGGACTCCGGGTAGCCTAGGGCGTTGAGTTTTGGGCGGAAGCTTGTAGTTCTCGATCGAACGGTGGAAGGGCAAGAGGGGGTGTCCTCCGGTCCAGCTGGTTGCAGTTTCGACGGCACGCGAATACCCGGGGCAGTGCCGTCTCGTGCGGCGCCTATTTCATTGTCGGGTCGCTTAGGTTTGGACGCTAGCGGGCTGCTAAAAAAGGCTTGGCATGCCAGTTGCCATGGTGTCTATCTGTCGAGCCTTTGTCAGGTTGATCCGCGCAATCAGTCGCGCGCCCTGAGGCCGTTCTTAAACAGCCTGTTACGTAAAAGCGACGTTCACCGCTCTTGCGTCGAATGTAACGCAGATTAATCCCTCTCTGTTTGCGTTTGCGTAATATTGGATGGTCGGGTAAGCTGCTGCGGTCCGTCAAGTGAGGCTGGGGGAGTTGGTAATGGCTCGCGGTAGTGATGCCGTTACTGAGGCCCTGAGCCTGTGTGTTTGCCAAGTCTGAGGTTGGCGCTGCAGGTTACGCCCAGGAGGGCATGCAGAAGTAAGTCCCGGCATATCAAATTCTTTGCGCCGACATAATGCAGATGCCTCGGGTTTATCGCTGGCGAGCAGCGTTTCTCCGAGCAAAAACAAAAGTTCCCGATGATTATTCCTGACTGCGCGCCTCTAGCCCGGCACGGCGAGATGCCAATCACCGATGCAGACCGTCTACAAGCGATTGACTGGTCCTTCTCGGTTCGAGGTAAAGCCTCAAAAGTTGAGGCCATCCACCCGTATCCAGCCAAGTTCATTGGCGAAATTCCCGCTGCGTTCCTGTCTTCACTTCCTATCCCCGCCAACACGGCAGTGTTGGATCCATTCTGCGGGTCGGGTACAACTTTGCTTGAGGCGCAAAAGTTTGGGCGACCCTCGGTCGGCATTGATCTCAACCCAATCGCATGCCTCATCTCAAGAGTAAAGACTTCACCGCTGGCAGATGGTTTTCTTGAGGCTGTGCGGCAACTCTCTGAAGACGCTCAAGCAGTCAAGAGACCTTCCATTCCTGATATTCCAAACATTGATCATTGGTTTGAGGAGGGGATTCAGAAAGCAGTCGCTGCTTTGGCGGTAACTGTTGCGAAGCCATGCTACGAGCCTTGGCGGGATGCGCTTCGCCTGGCCTTGTCTAGCATATTGGTGAGAGTTTCAAATCAAGATAGTGATACTCGGTATGCTGCGGTGAATAAAGGCATCGTGCCTGCCGACGTTTTCGCGCAATTTCAGCTGGCTGCTCAAAAGATGAGCAAAGCACTGGCAACTCGTTCTTGGACGCTTCTCAGTGCCAAAGTCATTGAGTCTGATGTTTTGCGAGTTACGCCGGAGAAAATTGGTGTGCCTGTGGGTCTGATGGTTACCTCTCCGCCGTATCCAAATGCCTACGAGTACTGGCTTTATCACAAGTATCGGATGTGGTGGCTCGGGTTTGACCCGATCGCCGTTAAAGAACAGGAAATTGGTGCCCGTGCCCACTTCTTTAAGAAGCATCACCACACGGCCGAAATGTTTGTGGATCAGATGCGCGGCACCTTGGAGCTTGTCAATTCAGTTCTCGTGCCTGGCGGATACGCTTGTGTGGTTGTGGGTCGCTCAAGGATTCATGGGAAAATTCATGACAACGGCGCCATGATTTACGATCTGGGCTTGAGCATGGGTCTTGAGCCCATCATCAAGTTGGAGCGAGAAATCAATTCAAGTAGAAAGTCTTTTAATCTCTCCCACGCAAACATTAAGACTGAGACTGTGTTGGTCTTGAAGAAGAGGTAAGATGACTTCGCTCATTTGGCATAACTACAAGTATTTCCCTTACGAAAAAGACTTGGCGGCGCGGGAGATATTCGCCCTGCTTGGTGCTGGGGCTGTGGAGTTGACGAACATTGGGGCTACGGCGCAATCGTGTGCGACACCTTCCAATGCGTCTCGGCTAGTCTACTTTTCTTCCTTTGAAGACTCGCGGACTGGTGAACACCTGCCCACGCGGCAGGCGCTGTTAGAGCGGGTCAGTGGAAACGGGCGCAACCGGCAGTCGACTCGCTATTCTGCGCACGGGTTGCACGAGTACAAAGGCAAGTTCAATCCGCAAGTTGCGAAGGCACTTCTGAATATCTTTGGAGTGAAAGAAGGCCAATGGGTTCTAGACCCGTTCTGCGGAAGCGGCACTTCGTTGGTGGAGGCATCTCATCTGGGCGTAAACGGGGTTGGCACAGACATAAACCCTCTGGCGGTGTACTTGGCGAATGCAAAGGTTCTTGCTCTCTCAGTGGCGGCCAAAGATATTGAGCGGGCTTCGAAGCAGGCGTTGGCTTCGATTGGCAAGATGCGCAAGCGCGCGGTGCGGAAAGACGCGCGCCGTGAATACCTTGAGTCGTGGTTTCCGGCTGAGAACCTGAACGACATTGAGGCGCTTCGACTGGCGCTGCAAGAGCAGGACTGCGAGAAGTCTGGAATTTTGTTGGCGGTGGCATCCAACCTTCTGAGGGACTATTCTTTGCAGGAGCCGGGCGACCTTCGTATCCGCCGCCGCATTTCCCCATTCCCAGGGCAGACCTATCTCGCCGCCTACGACGAAGCCGTCGCGTCGTTCGTTCAAAAGTTGTCAGCTTCGCAGGATGTCTTGGGACTCGTAAAACCCGTCACGAAGGCCTGCTTGATGGACTCCCGCCAGTCCTTGGAAAGAACCAAAGAAATTGCTACCGCAGGTTTTGACGCCGCATTGACCAGCCCGCCGTACGCTACAGCGCTTCCCTACATTGACACCCAGCGCCTATCCCTGGTGTGGTTGGGACTGCTTGAGCCATCCGAAATCTTGGCGCTCGAGGCGCGGCTAGTGGGCAGTCGAGAAATTCGGGGTACAGGAAAAGCAGAGTTGCTGTCTTCCCTCGAAGCTAATAAAGCAGATTTGCCCGCTGAAGAGGCTGCCTTGTGCGTCAGGCTTCAGCAGACTTTGACCGAGCAAGACGGTTTCAGGCGCCAGGCGGTGCCTCGCTTGCTCTACAGATACTTCGCCGACATGGCTGAGTCCTTCGCTTCTGTGCGAAGAGTCATGAAGGCCGGAGCAAGGTATGGGCTCATCGTCGGCGGTAACCACACGGTCTTGGGGGGGCGGCGATTCGATATCAACACCCCGAACCACCTCGCCAGCCTTGCAGTATCGCGAGGGTGGAGACACCTCGAGACCGTGGAGCTTCAGACTTACAAACGGTACGGCCTTCATTCGAAGAATGCCAGCACCACAGAGGCACTGGTCATTCTTCAAGCCTGAGCTTTACCACTCTGGGCTAATACCCTTTTCCAGGCCACAAGAGCCACCCATGAGTTGGTTACTCTGTGCCGCATGCTCGTACGCAAGTGCCGCTCTGGTGTGTTCGGCGCAGCCGGGCTCCAAGAAAGTGATTCGGAAACTGCCAGAATCTTCGTTTGGCCACTCCATCAGAAAGATGTCGCCGTTCCTCGGAAGCTGCAGTTCGTTTTGTGTTATTTCCTTTGCAATCTTGCGAACGGCGGCTGGAAGTACCATACGGAGGTCGCCGTGCCCAGTGTCTTCGGGAAGGACCCCATATGCCATTACATTGGTCTCGCATGGCTGCTCGACTCGCAGCGCAGTAGAGTGATAGCGGAGTCGGAGAGAAAACTCTGCCCGAGGCCTGCCGGAGCGGGGGTAGACACCAAATCGGAAAGTCTCGGCCACTGCAACCGGAATACTGATGTTCGCAGTTCCTGTCCCACCCTCGAAGTGACGAGCACTGTCTCGGGTGAGCTTCATAATAAGGCCTACATAGGGGTCCTTTAGCTTGGCCCCTGACAACGCTGTCCATCCGCTGGTCGCGTCTACAGCGCCTGGCTCAAACAAGATGTGGGCAGGGAAGCCCGGTCGCTTCTCTACGCTCAATCCGAATCCATCTTCTGCATCGTCTACGCCAAACGCAGGTGCAGGCGCTTGCGCAGCAGCTGCAGCTGGAGCCGCCAGAGGTTCGGGTTCCTTCGCCACAAGGACTGTGGCGGTAGCCTCCTCCTCTGGTTCATCCAAATCGAGCGCAGCATCGTCTTCGACCTCGGGCGCTTCATCATCTGGCCACGGCGGCAACACGATGAGCTTGGAACGACGCGCACCAGGCTGAGCGCCTGGCTGCTTTGCAACGGCTTGGTTAAGTGCTCCCCGAGCGGAACGCTGTTTCGCCAGCACGCCAGCCTCGAGCAGGGCTTCGATGTCGGCGAGAGCCGCGACCAAGTGCACACCGTGAATACCGTCTCCGGTCAACCAGTAGTCAATGGCTTCGGCAATCTGGTCGAGCACTTTGGCTGAATCACCGGTTCGCGTGTCCAGAGTAACGGCTGCTTCAACGTTTCCGCCCAAGATCGCTGCTTCTGTAAAGTTGGCTGAACCAACAAAGGCTGCCTGACTTCCGTCGGAGCGGGTAATGTGATAGACCTTGGGGTGAAACAAGGCATTGGTGAATTGAACAATCCCGAGCTTTGCGCTCTCTCTGGGCATCTCCAGCTTTGAAAACAGTCTTGCTACGTCCGAATACAGGGTCTCCGAGTCGTTTGATCCAATGAGGATATGCGTAGGGATATCGTGGGTTGCGAGCCTAGCCAGCAATGGCATAAGCGCACGTGTCGCCCCGAATCGGAAGTAACCAGTCTGCATCCGCAGGGCGCTGACTTCCTCAGTCAGAGTGTCCATAAACCACCGCGTCAATGTCTGGCTGGCGTCCCTCTTCCCCGTGTCAAGATAGTTCATAAAATGCAGGAATTTTTCGATTTGTACTAAACGCTCTTCCGAGCATGGATCGATAGCGTAATACAGCTCGCGCGATAGAGTTTCAGCGGCAGCTCGAAAGTCTCATCCTTGGCCATGCAGACTGAGCCAGTCCATAGCTATCTCTGAGGCCAGGTTACTATGAGTCAGGCAGTTACTGCCTTACGAGTGGCGAGTTGCAGGTGGTAGTTTGCGTCCGCCTCTATCGGCGGGATGTGGTCGATGGGTTCGAGCAGGCGGCGGTTGACTGCTTGTCAGTGCGACTAACCGTGCGCTACGACGACGCCTCCGGCGAGTCGCTAGGGTGGCTCTACAGGCGTATTCAGAGAAAGGAGCTGAATCGCTGGAGGTTCGGCTGGCCGAAAAGCGCGGACTGTAGGCTGCCCCCAATCCCTCGCAAAAAAGAAGCACCAAACCCGATGGTCGCCTGCCCGTATCGTTGTCACTATTCGCAACAAGCGCCACTGCCGTTGTGCCGAAAGCCGGCGACCGCACTTAGGCCTCCATGGTCGTGCCAACCGGCGCCGTCGCGACTACAGCGTCTGAAGAAGCGCCGATGGAGGCACAGACAGGGCGGCAGCCAACCGGCAGATGTTAAGCAGAGCGATGTTCCGCTGACCGCGTTCGACGCCACCGAGGTAGCTGCGCGCCAACCCGCTCTCCAGGGCAAGGGCCTCTTGCGACATGCCGGCCTGACGCCGCAGCGTTGCCAACTGCTGACCGAAGACGACGCGCGGGTCGGTCTTGTCGATCGAGCGTTTGGTGGTGGGCCTCCGCGCCAATCTATGAATCGGGCTCTTTTGGGTCCACGCTCTATGAGTGACAATCGCGGCGTCGATGGCTTCTGTTCAGGAGCGCCGCTATGCCGGATCACCTTAGGACGCGAGCGCGGAGCGCCCCGTGGCAGGAACTCCTGTGCCGCAGCTATGTCGCGGTGTTCTTCCACGGCGCTGAGCATCTGGGGAAAGACGGCGACTCATGGCCGCCGGTTCTCTCCTGGGCCTTTGGCGCCCTGGGCAATGGCGACGCAGCGGTCATTGGCATGTGGGCGGAAGGCGCCTCCTGCGAGACGGTTTGGTTCCGCGCCCTCGCCGACCTGAAGGCCCGTGGCCTCGAACGCATCCGCTTCGCCGTCACCGACGACCCGACGGCCTTCGGTGAGGACCTGCAAACGCAGTTCCCCGGTGCCTTGTCGCTGCCGTCGTTCGCCGGCCTTCTGGACCGCAGCGTCCGACAAGTGCAGCCACGCGACCGCGCGCCGGTGAAGAACCACCTGCTCGCCATCCTGCAAGCCGGCTCCAGCCAGGCCGCCCAACAGTCCTTCTCCGAGTTCGAATCCAGCTGCTCGGCCGCCCGCTACCCGGCGCTCGTGACGGACTGGCGCCTCGCCCGGGACCAGGGACGGCTGTTGTGGTCGCTGGCACCCACCCTTCGGAGGGAGGTCCTTCGGGGGGATGCTCGTGCAACTTCGCTCCAACTGAGCGTCGGCAAGGCGCTCGCTCGCCACGGCGGTTTTGCCGACCCCAGCGCAGCGCTGTCCTTCGTGCAAACGGCGCTGGCGCGCGCGCAACGCCGGTTCGACGCCGCCCGGTCCACGGCCACCCGCGCGCAGCGCCCCCTTCTGGAGGTCTCGCCCTTCAGGGGTGTTGCGCTCGGCGGCTGAACGGTCGGCGCTTTCTGTTCGCGGAGCCCGGATGGTGAAGAACTGGCAAGGCGTCATTTCCCGCGTCAGGTCGGCCTTGATGCGCCGTGGCCGCACGGAGCAGGACGCCGACGACCTGGTGCAGGAAGCCTGGGTGCGGCTGGAGTGTTACCGGCGCGAGCAGGCGGTCGACGAGCCCGAGGCGTTCCTGATGCGCGTGGCGCTCAACCTGTCCATCGACGCCCACCGCTCGCGCCTGGCGCGGGGCGAAGAGGTGGCGCTGGACGACGTGGTGCTCGTCGACCGCACGCCCAGCGCCGAGGCAGTGCTGCTGTCGCGTGAACGTGTGGCGCGCCTCGGCGTTTGCCTGGGGCGCCTGAACGACAAGACGCGCGTTATCTTCCTGGCCAACCGCGTGGACGGCCTGAGCTACCAGCAGATCGCCACGCAGCACGGCGTCAGCGTCAGCGCGGTGGAGAAGCACATCGCCAAGGCCACGCTGCTGCTCACGGCCTGGATGGAGGGTTGGTAAACATGGGTCAGCCGCCCGCCGCCGCGGGCCACGGAACACCGGGCTCCCCGCCCCGGGTGACGCCCGAGATCGCCGCCGAGGCCGCCGTCTGGGTGGCGCGGCTGCATGGGCCGCAGCGCAGCCGGCAGATGGAGCTGGAATGCCTGGCCTGGCAGCAGCGCTCCGCCGCTCATCGCGAAGCGTTCGAGCGTTGCACCGACACCTGGCAGAGCGTGCCCGGCGTCACGCTGGCCAGCGCCTTTGCGGCTTCGGCTTCGGCAGAACGTTCGCGCGGCGGCGGCCGCTGGCGCCTGGGCCCCGTGCGCTGGGCATCGGCGGCGGCGCTGGGGGTGGCCGTGCTGGCCGGCGGCGTGGGCTACCAGCACTGGCGTGACCGCGGGCTCTACTTCACCGGCGTCGGCGAGCAGCAGCTCGTGGTGCTGGACGACGGCTCGCGCATGACGCTGAGCACCGATACGCGCGTGCGTGTCGCGCTGGGGCCGCAACGCCGGGAGGTGGCCCTTCAGAACGGCGAGGCCTTGTTCGAAGTGGCGAAAGACGCGCGGCGGCCCTTCGTCGTGCGGGCCGGCGGCAGCGAGGTGGTGGCGCTGGGCACGGTGTTCGCGGTCCGCTTGGCCGGGCCGCAGCCGGGTGGACAGGACACGCTGGCCGTGACGCTGATCGAAGGCCAGGTGGCGGTGCAGCCGGTGGCCGGTGCCGGCGGGCTGGCGCCGCCGGCCGCCGTGACTATGGTGGCGGGTGACCGTGTGCGGCTTTCCGCCCCGGCGGCCGGGCCCGACCACCGCGCCAAGGCCGAGCGCGACCGGCCGAACCTGGACCAGGTCGTCGCCTGGAAGCGCAGCGAGGCCGTGTTCGACGACAGCTCTCTGGCCGACGCGGTGGCCGAGATGAACCGCTACAGCCGAACGCCGATCGTGCTGCTGCAGCCGGCGGGCCTGGCCGGTTTGCGTGTCAGCGGCGTCTATCGCACCGGGGACTCCGCCGCCTTCGCCCATGCCGTGGCGGTATTGCACGGCTTGCGGGTGCAGGAGCAGGCGGGACGAGTGGAGTTGTCCAAAGCTCAGTAGCGAAATCGCCTTGAGTCCAGTTGTGGACTTTCTCGTCATCTGGTTGTCCCCCCAACGGCAACGCCAGAAGGTCACGAGATGCGATTCCAGCTACCCGCCATGGCGGCCCGCCGCCGCCCGCCCCTGGCCGCCCAGGCCCTGGCCCTGCTCGTGTGCGCGGCGCACGGCGCGGCGGCTGCCGCCGAGCCGCCGGCGCCGTCGCGGCACGTGGTCGAGCAGCCGGCGCAGGCGCTGGCCGACGCGCTGCGGTCCATCGCGCGGCAGACGGGCGCGTCGGTGCTGTTCGATCCGGGCGTCGTCGACGGCAAGACCGCGCGCGCCGTGTCGGGCCGTTTGTCGGCCGCCGAGGCGATCACACGCGCCCTCGAAGGCTCGGGGCTGACGGCCGAGGTCATGCCGGACGGCGCCATCGTCGTCAAGCCGGCGGCAGCCCCGGCGGGCGGGCTGCCGGCGTCGGCCGAGAAGATCGAGGTCACCGGGTCGCGGCTCAAGCGCATCGCCACCGAAGGCCCGGCGCCGGTCAACACGTACACGGCCAAGGACATCCAGAACAGCGGGCAGCCGACGCTGGAGCGCTTTCTCAGCAGCCTCAGCGAGGTCTCGGTGGCGGCAGGCGAGGGCTCTTTCGGCGCCACCGGCGGCCAGGGCACCGTGCAGCTGCGCGGCCTGCCGCTGGGCTCCACGCTCACGCTGATCAACGGCCGCCGCGTGCAGGCCGTGGGCATGTCCTCGGGCAACTACTTCAACCTCAACCTGATCCCGCTGTCGGCGGTGGAGCGCATCGAGGTGCTGCCGGTCGGCTCGTCGGCCGTGTACGGCGGCGACGCGCTGGCCGGTGTCGTCAACGTGATCCTGAAGAAGTCGATCGACGGCATGGCGCTGGACGCGCGCCTGGGCTCGGCCCAGGGCACCCGCGACGGCAGCCTGTCGCTGGCCGGCGGCGGCCACGGCGAGAACAGCTCGTTCCTGGTGCTGGGCTCGTACTCCAGGCGCTCGCCGCTGACGATGGCCGAGCGTTCGTTCTTCCGCGACGCCGACTACCGGCGCTACGGCGGCACCGACCAGCGCACACGCGCGTGCGTGCCGGGCACCGTCAGCAGCGCCGACGGCAGCCCGTTGCCGGGCCTGGCTTCCAGCTTCGCCGGCATTCCGTCGCTGCCCGCCGGCCAGCCGCTGACGGTGGCCGACTTCGTGCCGTCCGCCGGCGTGGCCAACCTCTGCAGCGCGCAGGCCACGGGCCTGGGCTACACGCTGATCCACGGGTCGGAGACGCTGGGCCTGCACGCCAGCGGCGAGCGGGTGTTCCCCGGCGGCTGGTCGCTCTTCGGCGAGCTGACGCGCACCGAAGACCGGCTCTGGTCCGACGAAGCGGCGCTGATGCTCAACAACGTCCTGGTGCCGGCGAGCAACCACTACAACCCGTTCGGCGTGGACGTGCGCGTGACGGGCGCGCTCGGGGCCGAGAACGGCGCGCAGAGCTCGGAGCGCCGCAGCCGCTACACGCGGGCCCTGGTCGGCCTGCGCGGTGATCTGCCGGGCGGCTGGGATTTCGAGGCCACGGGCTCCACCTCGCGCGACAGCGGCGACAGCCGCACCTCGGGCGTCAGCGCCGACCCGGCCGCACGCGCGGCCGCGCTGGCCAGTGCCTCGGCCGACACCGCGCTCGACCCGTTCACCACCGGCCGCGCTGCCAGCGACGAGCTGCTGCGCCGCATCTGGCCGGAGACCCTGCGCACCAACCACGGCCGCCACGACCAGCTGGGCGGCTTCGTGCGCGGGCCGTTGCTGCGGCTGCCGGCGGGGCCGCTGGAGGCGATCGCCGGGATCGAGACGGGGCGCGATCGCTACGACACGACGATCCCGGGGGCGCAGCCCATCGAAGCCGAACGCACGCAGCGTGCGGCGTATGCCGAGTTGCGGGCGCCGCTGCTGCGCGCGGCGCCCGGGGCCGGGCAGGGCTGGGATCTGGCGGCGCTGACGGTGGCCGCGCGCCGCGACCGCTACAGTGACTTCGGCTCGGCGGGCACCTACCAGGCGGGGCTCGAGGTGCGGCCGTCACGCACGCTGCTGCTGCGCGCGTCGACGGCCACGTCGTTCAAGCCGCCGACGCTGCTGCAGACGAACGTGCCCGACCAGAGCTTTCCTTCGGAAGCCTTCGGGCTGGTGGACCCGGCGCGCGGTGGCGAGCCGGTGGCCGGCGGCGAGGTGGTCCGCAGCACCAACCCGGCGCTGGGGCCCGAACGCGGCAAGGCGCAGACGCTCGGGGCGGTGTGGGAGCCCGACGGCACGCTGGGCACGCGGCTGGGCGTGACGGCCTGGCGCGTGCGCATCGACGGGCTGATCGGCCTGGTGTATCCGCAGGTGCTGGTGGACAACGAGAGCCTGTTCCCCGGCATCGTGACGCGCGGCCCGTCCGCCGGCGGCGTGCCCGGGCCGATCACGCGCGTGGCGTGGGCCGAGGTCAACTACGGCGGTGTCGACACCTCCGGCGTCGACGTCGAGGCCGCGCACGCCTGGCGGGCGCTGGACGGCACCTGGACGCTGGCGGCCAGCGCCACGCGCACCCGCGAGTACCGCGTGGTCCTGTCGCCCGCGGCGCCGGCCGACGACCGCCTGGGGCGGCGCTTCTACGACTTCTGGGCACCGGCCTGGAAGGGGCGGCTTTCGGCCGCGTTCAGCCGCGGCGGCTGGGGCGTCGGCCTCACCAGCCGCTACCTCGGCGCTTACAAGGACTCTGGCACCAGCCAGCGGCGCCTAGGCGACACCTGGACCCACGACCTGAACGCCAGTCTCGACCTGGTCCGGCTGGGCTGGGTTTCCGGCGCGATGGCCAAGGGCGCGACCTTGTCCTTCGGCATCGTCAACGTGACCGATCGGGCGCCGGAGTTCGTCGAGACTGCGCCGTTCTACGACCCCACCCAGGCCGACTGGCGTGGGCGCTACGCCAGCGCCCGGCTCTCGGTGGCCTGGTAGCGCCGCGGCGCGCCCGCCTTCTTCCCCCTTCACCCCCAGCCTCTGGTGGCGCCGCAACGGCGGCCGCCCGGGCCTGGCCGCCTTCGATAGGAAATCTCCGAATGCAATTCATGCCTCTTGCGCGCCGCTGGCTGGAGCGTCCGGGCGAGTGCCTGGTCACCGGGCTGCTGCGCTGGGTTCTGATCCTCATGTTCGGCATGGCCGTGGTCAGCGCCTGCCGTTCCGCGGAAAGAATCGGGCCCACGGTCCAGGACGTCGTCGAGTTCACCCGCATCGAGCAGCCGCGCAACAGCGATGCGGACGCGCTGCAGACGCAGGTCTCGCCGGATGGCCGCCGCGCGTTCATCGTCACGCGCACGGCCGAGGTGGCGACCGACCGCAACCTCTTTCGCATCCTGCTGCTGGACCTGGACCCGCAACGCCTGCAGGCGCAGCGGCCCGCAGAGCCGCGCACCGTGCTGACGATCGCCGCCCGCCGCGACTCTTCGTACCTCGACCCGGCGATCCGTGACGTGCGTTGGGTCGGGCCCGAGACGCTGGTGTTCCGCGGCCGCGTCGACGATGGCCTGGACCAGGTGTATCGCGTCGACGTCGGCACCGGCCGTCTGGCCGCACTGACGAGCGAGACCTTGCCGATCGTGTCCTTCGCCGTCTCGGACGACCTGCGCCAGGTGGTGTACGTCGCCCAGATCCCGAAGCCGCCGTTGCCCACCGGCGCGCGCAGCGTCGTCGTCGGCAACCAGTCGTTCTGGTCGATCAAGTTCGGGCAGGGGGACATGCGCGCGCAGGACCGGCAGTACCGCTACTTCGTCGCCTCGCGCGACGGCGGGCGACAGGCGCGGCCGCTGGGGCCGGTCTTCCTCGAGAGCAGCAGCCAGCCGCCGGGCGTGAGCATTTCGCCCGACGGCCGCTGGGCGCTGCTGCCGCGCTACGAGCCCCAGCGGCAGCTGGTGTGGGCGGACGAGTACCCGCTGGTCGGCGAACTGGCCCGGCTGGCCGGGCCGTCGCTGGGCATGGACCCGATCGGCTACTTCTCCCGCCCCAGGAGCTACGTGGCCCGGCGGCTGGTGGCTTATCGCCTCGCGGACGGGCACGAGCAGGCCGTGGTCGACGCACCGGACGACGCCTACCCGGGTGTCGGGCAGACGCGCTCGGACCGGCTGTGGCAGCGCGGCAGCCAGTCCGTCGTGATCGCTGGCACGCATCTGCCCTTGTCTGCCGGCCGGGGCAGCGGCTCGCATCTGGTCGAGTACTGGCCCGACACCGGGCGGCTGGAAGTCATCGCCAGCCTGCAAGGGCGTCTGGACGCGGCCCATCCGGTGCCGGGTTCGCACGATGCCTTCGTGGCGATCGACGGCACGCAACGCCGCTGGTTCGAACGTGCGCCCGACGGGCGCTGGAAGGAGCTGGACCGCGCGCCCGCACCCGCCAGCGGTTTGCAGGAGGTGTCGTTGCGCCTGGACCAGGCCTTGAACCAGCCGCCCGACGTCTGGGCGACCAACGCAGCCGGCCAGAGCGTGCGGCTGACCCAGCTGAACCCCGGCTATGCGGCCGAGACCTGGGGCGTCGCCAGGCCCTACACGTGGCGTGACGCCAAGGGCCGCCAATGGGATGGTGGCCTGCTGCTTCCCGCGGGGTTTGTGGAAGGAAGGCGCTATCCGCTCGTCATCCAGACCTACGGCTTCGCCGCTGACCGCTTCTACCTGGATGGCGCGAACATCGCCGACGGCGTCAGCAGCGGCTTCGCGGGCCGGGCCTTCCTCCGCGAGGGTTTGCTGGTGCTAGCGCTGCCGCTGGGGCCCAGCACCGGCCGCCCGACGAACGAGCGCGGCGGTGTCGACGCCTTTGCCGACGGTGTGCGCGGAGCGATTGACGCGCTGGTGGGCGAAGGGCTGGTCGACGCCGAGCGCATCGGCCTGATGGGCTGGAGCGCGACCGGCGAGCGGGCGCTGAACCTGCTGACCTTCACCGACACGCCGATCCGTGCGGCGACCTTGCTGGACGGGGACGCGAACACGCTGTTCTCGGTCGCCGTGACCTACGGCGCCGGCGACAACATGCTGACGCGCAAGGAGGCGATCAACGGCGGCTCTGCCTTCGGCAACACGCTGCGCGACTGGGTGCGCAACGACCCGGCGCTGCACACCGACTGCGTGCGCGCGGCGCTGCGCATCGAGACCTACGGGCCCTGGGTGCTGAACAACTGGGACATCTATGCGCTGCTGCGCCGCCAGTACAAGCCGGCCGAGATGGTCGTCATCCCCGACGGCACGCACTCGCTGTCGCGGCCCAGCGAACGCATGATCTCGCTGCAGGGCAACGTGGACTGGTACCGCTTCTGGCTGCTCGGCGAGGAACGGCACGACCCGGTGCTGAAGGGCGAGACGGCGCAGACGCTGGAGCAGCAGTACACGCGCTGGCGCCAGATGGCCGAGCTGCGCGGCGCCGACGAGCGCCGGCCGCGCTGCGAGCGGGTGCAGGCGGGCCAGTAGTCAGTTGGCAGGCCTGTTTGCGATGCTGCGCCAGCGCCGCAGCCAGGCTTCGACGGCGACGTGGCCGTGGATCTCGGTCACGTGCACGGTGGCCGCCTGCGGCCTGTCGGACAGCGCGGCTTCGACCTTCTGGCGGTCGAGCAGGCCGCGTGCGACGAGTTCGCCGTCGAGCAGCACTTCGCGCACCCACCGGAGGTTGCGCGCGAGCACTGTTCTCAGGTGGTCCTCGATGCTGCCTTTGGATCGCCTGGCGGCGGTCTCCGGCGGCAGGTCGCGCGCGAAGGCCTGGCGGACCAGCGCGCGGCCCCGCCCGCCCTGCGTGAGCCGGTACGTCGGCAGCCGCAGGCAAAGCTCGATCAGCGGCTGCGACAGCAGCGGGTTGACCACGTCCGGCGCGCGATCGCGCTCGTAAGGGTCGTAGTAGCCGATCGGGTGCAGCAGCATGCGCAGGTGGTTGAGCTTGCCGATCGGCAGCGTGGTGGCCGTGTTCAGCAGAGGGTGCGTGTAGCGCGCGGCCGCAGCGGCGTCCAGCGCGTCGCCCGCCACCAGCGCGAGCGGCCAGGACAAGGTGTCCGCGCCCGCAGCGCGGCCCATGCGCACGCGGAGCGCGAGCGACGCCGTCTGCCAGACGGACAGCCTGGCCAGGCGCGCGGCGTCCAGCATCGCGTGCGTCAGCCCTGGGCCGGCGCCGCGCAGTGACAGGAAGTCGGCCGCCGGCCACCAGGTGCGAAGCTCGAAGAACAGCTGGTCGCCGCCTGCCCCGGTGAACAGCGAAGGCGCCTGATGGCGCTGGCTCAGATCGGCGTCAAGCGCGGCTGCGGCCATGCGGCCGACGTAGGTGGCGGGCGAGGGCGTCAGCGCCACGTTCAAGACCCGTTCGAGCCGGTAGGCGTCGTCGCGCTCGCACTCGATCAGCTCGAGTCCGGCATGCCGCGCGGCCAGGCGCGCGTAGCGCCGCTCGTCGGTGTCGGCGCCCGGCGAGTGGTAGTTCACGCACAGGATGTCGGCCGGTGTGCCGCCGCAGGCCAGGCTGCAGGCCAGGATCGAGGAGTCGAGGCCGCCTGACAGGCGCAGCAGGATGCGGTGCTGCCCCTCGGCCCAGGACCGTGCGCAGTGGCGGACGGTGTCGCGAACGAGCGGTGCCAGCCGCGCCGGGTCGTCGTCGAGTGGCGAGCCTGCGAAGCTCAGAGCGTTCCAGACGCGTTCGCTTCGCCGGCCTGCGCGGCCGATGTGGAGCGCTTCCCCGGGGAGCAGACGTTCGACGCCATCCAGCAACGTGAGCTGGTTGCCGAGTTCGCCGAACTGGAGATGCGCAGGCAGCCGCTCCCAGGCGATCGGCGGCAGCGGCAGCCCGGGCAGGGCGAGGAGGTCCTCCAGCCAGGAGAACACGATCTGCACGCCCTCGTGTTCCAGCGCGAAGCAGGGCAGGGTGCCGGCCGGGTCACGCAGGACGGTCGTGGTGCCGTCCGCCGCTTTCAGAAAAGCGACGTAGCGCCCCCACCAGTCGGTGACCAAGGCATGGCTTCCGCGCTGCAGGACACCTTCGGCGTCTTCCGGTTCGAGCGGTCCGTGATGGACGAGGGCTTTCTCGTCGACGCCTCTGCGGAACAGCCGGCCGAGGACCACACCCCGTTCGGATGGCAGTGTGTACACCCCGTTGCCCGACGCATCTGCCCCGGTGACGAACACCGACAGCCCGTTCGTTCGCAGCGCGGTCTGCCACGCGCGCTTGCTGTCCAGATGCTGTGCCAGACGGCGCGCGGCCGCGCGTGATGCGGCCGCATCGTCGTCCCAGACCAGCGCGAGGTAGCGGAACAAGGCGCTTGCTCCGCGACGCGGTCATGCGACCAGGATGGGGGTGTAGCGGCGCACGTTCTCGTGCAGGTCGCTCAGCACCAGGCCGTCACTCTGTACCCAGGCATGGGCGGCGAAGGGGCGTGCGGTCACGCCGATGACCCAATGCGGAAACCAGCCCTCGGACGCCAGGAAACCGGCCAGCGACAGAGAGTCGTGCAGGCAACGGTCCTGCGCCGTGAGCAGCAGGGGCCGAAGACGAAGGTAGGCGGCAACCGCCTCACGCAACTGCGCGGGCTCGCCCGGTCGGGCGCGTTCCGCCGCGGGTCGGCGGCGCCGAGCGACCAGGCGAGCGGCGATGGTGTCGAGCGATTGCCAGCGCAGGCGCAGCGCCGCCGAGGTGCAGGCGCTGGCGATGCGAAGGGCGCGGGCCGGTGCCAACCGCGCCGCCGTGATCAGTTCGTCGGCGTTCAGCGACTCGTTCGCCTCTGGCAGCGGCTGCCGCGCAACCGGCGGAGCCGCGCCCGCGGTCACCAGGCCGTGCCGCAACAGCGGGGCAGCCAGTGCCTCGACCTCGGACGGCGTCAGCGTCGCGGCCTGCGGCGTCTCGGTGGCCTGTGGCCAACCTCGGACGAAGGGAGCCAGACGCGCGAAGCGCGCACCGGGCACGCCCAGGTAGCGACTGCGCCGCAAGTCCAGCAGGATGACCTGCCCCTCGCAGGCGCAGGCGCGAACGTGCGGCGCGAGACAGAGGGCGCTGTTCATGCGTGCCCTTGCCATGACGGACCTGGGCCCGGCGCCAAGCTCGCTGGCGAAGCGAGCAGCTTTGCGCCGGGCTGGCGGCTTCGGCTCAGGCGATCTGCCGGCCGGGCATCGTCACGTTGTCCTCGCTGCCCGGCAGCAGGATGCCCTTGGTCGTTTCCTTCGCATCGCCCAGGTCGACGATGTCCAGTTCGGTCTCTTCGTCCATGACGCACTCCTTGAGGTTGGATGACGGGGGCTGCCGTTGGCGTATCGCTTCCGGCCGGGGCAAGGTAGGACGGCCTTCGATGTCAGGACAATGAAATTTCGGCCTGCCGTGAAGCGTTCGGTCGACTCGCCGAAGGCCGCGGCGGACCCTCTCTTGGGGCAAGCTCGCCGGGGACCGGCGGGCGGCGTTTCCGCTGCGACGCTGCTGCCGTTCGGTGGCGGCCTGGTCCGGAACGCCTGCCGGCGCCATGCGACCGAACGCCGGGCGCGCTGCTTCGATGTTGGGGGTGAGGTCCTGGGCCGCTGGATCGTCAAGCGGTCATGGACCCCCCGGCTCCTGTCTCCGCGTCCACGACGACCTGGCATATCTGCTGGCAGGCCGTGGCGGGGCACGACCTGATCGCTGGCGGGGCGCTGGCTGAGCGCATCCGGTGCCGGCTCCTCGACGCTCATGCGCAGCGAGACCGGGTGCTGGTCGACTATCTGCTGGCCCCGACCGAGATCCACGTGCTGTCGAAGCTGCCGGCAGGCGACTCGCCGGGCGCCGTGGCCCGTGCCGTCTCCAGCATCGTGGCGCGGTGGGTGCGGGACGTCATGTCGGTGCGCGGGCCGGTCTTTGCCGGTCCTTTCCGGGCCCACCGGGTCGGCTCCCTCGACGCCTTGCGCACCGAGCTACGCATGCTCGCGTGGCGTCCGGTCGCGCTGGGCCTTTGCACCGCTCCCGCCTACTACCCGCACTCGGCGCTGCGAACGACCCTGGGCTTGCGGCGGGCGATGGGCTTCGACGCGAGACCGCAGCTCGCGTTGTTCGGTGACGAGGTGCCGGCCGCGCGCGCGGCGTTGCGTGCTTGGCTGGCCGGAAGACCGTACGCCATGGAGATGCGCCAGTGGGAGTTGTCCCGCGGCTTGGCACTCGCCGTCGGAACGGTCGGCCCGCTGCCGCGGATGTCGCGCCAGGTGCGCGGGGCCGCGGCAGCGCTCGTGGCCGCTGCCGGGGCAGACGGGATCGACGGAGCCTTGCGCATCCTGGAGCGCTGGCTTCTCGCCAGGCTCGGCCTTCGGGGCGTGGAGCGCCTCGCCGACGTGCCGGGCTCGATCGGCGTACGCGGCCGGGCGCTGGTGGCATGCCTGGCCGTGGACGTGTCGCTGTGTCCCGCCGCGTCGGTCGCGCGTCACTTCAAGCGGGCGAGAGCCACGCTGTGCGAGCAGATGAAGGCTTGCAGGCAAAGACCCGAGGACCGGCGGCTCCTCGCGATGCCGGCACACCGGATCGTCGAGGAGGCTGTCGGGCTTGCGGTCGCGTCCCGGGAGGCTGCTGACGGAACGCCGGGGATCCGGGCCGGGTGATGGTCACTCAGGTGGCGTCGCGGAGCGGGCTGCGCATGTGCTGCCGCTGCAGCTCCTGAGCGGCTGCGCCGGCACTGCCAGCCGTCAGCCAGGCGACCAGCGCTGAAGTCGCTCCATCACCTCGGCCTTGGGCAGCCGCCGCCGCGGGTGATTCCAGATCCGCGAAAGGCCTTCATGGAGCGTCGCGGCCCCGACCTTTCCTGATGCTTCCATCTGGTCCAGGACCCACAGCAAGCCGTAGACGACGCAGTGGCGCGCCTGGGCCTCGGCCCGCAGCAGCTTGTCGCCCGATACCAGGGCGTGGTCCTGGCGTCGGGCACAGCTCAGGGCAAAACAGTCCGGGAAGGACAGGCCGGGGCGCAGCTTGCGAAGCTGCTGTGCGAAGTCGACTTCGTCGGGGTTCAGCGCCACGACGCCCAGGCCGAGCGTGCGCAGCAAGGGGCCGTTCTCTGCCTCCAGTTCGCGGGCAAACAGAAGGTCCGGCACCACCATCGTCAAGTCGCAGGAGAAGGCGGGCTCCAGGAGCCCGCCCCGCTCCAGGTCGATCAGGACGGATGTGTCCGAGACCAGGATGATCATGGCCCGTCAGCCAGGCTGCCCCGCCAGCCGGCGGTCCAGTTCGCGCACGCTGATGCGCAGCAGTTCGGCCGCCCGCGCCTCCGAGATGGCGCCTTCGGCGACGGCGCGCAGACACAGGCGCTCCATGCGCAGCGGCACTTCGGGCATCAGCATGCCCGGCTCACCGGAGGCCTGGCTGTTCCAGCCCAGATCCCGGATCTGGGCCCACAGGCGGCCGTAGACCGCCTTGGTGATGATCCCCAACTGGGCACATCGCACCGCCAGTGACGCGATGCTGACCTTGAACAGCTTCTTCAGCTCGGCCAGCTCGCCGATCGAGATCGACGTCCGGTGCGGGCCCAGCAGCCTGAATACCATGTCGCGGGCCATCAGGAACGCGCCGGCAAAG
Organism: Rubrivivax sp. JA1055; assembly: GCF_020966565.1. Lineage (NCBI taxonomy): Bacteria > Pseudomonadati > Pseudomonadota > Betaproteobacteria > Burkholderiales > Sphaerotilaceae > Rubrivivax > Rubrivivax sp. JA1055. The sequence continues at coordinate 214,109 of NZ_JAJKFP010000003.1, forward strand.
CGGTCGGCGGCTTTCTCCTGCTCGGCGTCGCTGAGGCCGCTGAAGCGCAGCACCAGATGCGCCAGTTCGTGGGCCAGCGTGAACCGCTGCCGCTCGCCGTTGTGGCCCTGATTCACCACGATGACGGGGACGTCCTGGCGATCGGGTCGCTGCACGAACGCCTTGGAGCCCGACACGTTCTCCGGCAGGTCCAGGGCGATCACCTTGACGCCCTTGTCTTCCAGCAGTTCGGCCATGAAGGGGATCGGATCGATGCCCAGCTTCCACAGGCGGCGCAAGGCGTCCGCGGCCTGTTCCGCGTCTTCGACGCGTGCGATGTCGAACGCCTCGTCTTCAGGGGCCGCCCAGGGCTGCTCCACGCCGGGCAGCAGCTCTTCCAGTTCCAGGTAGCGCTCGACCTGATCCAGCACGGACGCCCGCACGGCGCGCTCCTCCTTGATGCCGGCATGCGGCGCCTTGCGAAAGTCCACGCCCGTCAGCTCGATCTCACGCTCGCTCAGCAGGTACTCGGGCGAGACGCGCAGGGCCTTGGCCAACGCCAGCAGGATCGTGGAGCTGGGCATCATCTCGTCGCGTTCGTACTTGCCGATGGCCTGCGCCGAGACTTGCCCCTGGATGGCCGCTTCCAGCTCGCGCAGTGACAACCCGAGAGCCTCTCGCGCCCTCTTGAGTCGGTTTCCGATCATGGTGTTCTCCGCAGCCTTGGGTTTACAAATAGATCATATGAATTTTGTTTTGTAAACTGCGTCGCGTCAACTTCTCCGATTGGAGGTTCGTGACGGCTAACCGGAACAACGTTCATGTCGTCCAACGCGACAACGGCTGGGGCACGCTGCGCGAAGGCGGGCAGCGGGCGACGCAGGTGTTCGACACCCAGGTCCAGGCCATCCAGGCCGGGCGGCAGATGGCTCAGCAGGGACAGGGCGAACTGCTGATCCACGGGCAGGACGGGCGCATCCGGGCCCGTGATTCCTACGGCAACGATCCCTGCCCGCCGAAGGACGCGAAGTCATCAGGCTGGATTTCCAGATGCCGGATCGGACGCCGGCGCGCGAGCGCCGCCTACCGGCCGGCCTCGCCGGCGCAGGCGTCGGCGTCCGCCGGCGGCAGCCAGCGCAGCAGGGTCTCGTAAAGCGTCATCGCCTCGACGGGCTTGGCGATGTGGTCGTTCATGCCGGCGGCCAGGCAGGCGGCACGGTCTTCGTCGAAGGCGTTGGCCGTCATCGCGACGATGGGCACGGCGTCGCCGAGTTGCGCGCGGATGCGGCGGGTCGCCTCCAGGCCGTCGGTGCCCGGCATCTGCATGTCCATCAGGATGATGTCGAAGCCGCCGCGCAGCGCCAGCTCGACCGCCTGCTCGCCGTCCGCCGCGACCTCGACGACGATGCCCGCATCCTCCAGCAGCGCGCAGGCCACCTCCTGGTTCACCAGGTTGTCCTCGGCCAGCAGCAGGCGCGGGCGGGTCGGCCGGCACTGCAGCCGCGTCAGCGCTTCCGACGGGGCTGCCGTGGCCTGCGCGCCGGACGGCAGGCTCAGCAGCGCCTGCGACACCGCGTCGTTGAGCGACGATGGCGTCACCGGCTTGGCGAGCACGGCGACGATACGCGCCTGCCGGGCGCCGTCGCGCAGCGTGTCGGCGTCGTGCGCGGTGACCAGGATGCACGGCGGCAGCTCGCCTTCGCGGCGGCGCAGTTCGAGCACGGTGGTGATGCCGTCCAGCCCCGGCATGCGCCAGTCGACGACGAGCAGGTCGGGCGGGCGCCCGGCGGCGCGGCCGGCAGCGAAACGCTCGATCGCCTGCGTGCCGTCGCTCGCCTCGTCGACCTCCAGGCCGAACCTGCGCAGCATCTCGGCGAGCACCTCGCGTGACTCGGGCAGGTCGTCGACCAGCAGCGCGCGCAGGCCGAACGGCGTCTGCACCACGGCCGGCCGCTCGGTGGCGGGCGTGTCGCCCAGGCCCAGCCAGCAGCTGAACCAGAAGCTGCTGCCCTGCCCGGGCACGCTGTCGACGCCGGCGTCGCCGCCCATCAGCCGCGCCAGGTGGCGGGTCAGCGCCAGGCCCAGGCCGGTGCCGCCGTAGCGGCGTGTCGTCGAGGTGTCGGCCTGCTCGAAAGCCTCGAACAGCCGCGCCTGGCGCTCCGCGGTGATGCCGATGCCGGTGTCGCGCACCTCGAAGCGCACCAGCACGCGGCTGTCCTCGGCCGCCACACGCTCGCCGCGCAGCCGGACCCAGCCGTGGTCGGTGAACTTGACGGCATTGACCAGCAGGTTGATCAGCGCCTGCGCCAGGTGCTGGGCGTCGCCGCGCAGGCGCTCGGGCAGCCGCCCGGTGTCCAGCACGAGTTCCAGGCCTTTGCGTGCCGCCGCGTCGGTCACCATGCCCAGCACGCGGTGCATCAGCTCGTCGCGCGAGAACTCGACGCTCTCCAGCGCCAGCCGGCCGGCCTCGATCTTGGACAGGTCCAGGATGTCGTTGATGACCTGCAGCAGGTGGCGCGCCGCGTCGTCCACCTTGTGCAGGCGCTCGCGCAGCGTCGTGTCGGCGGCGTCGCGGGCCATCAGATGCGTCAGGCCGATGATCGCGTTCATCGGCGTGCGGATCTCGTGGCTCATGTTGGCCAGGAAGGCGCTCTTGGCGCGGGTCGCGGCTTCGGCCTGGTCGACGCGCCGGGCGAGTTCCTCGTTGAGCAGCTCCAGTTTCTGCTCGGCCTGCTTCAGCGCGGTGATGTCGGTGCCCACCGACAGGTAGCGCACGATGCGGCCGTCCAGGCCCGTCACCGGGACGATGACGCAGTCCACCCAGAACCGGCTGCCGTCCTTCGCTCGGTTGCAGATCTCGCCCTGCCAGGTGCGGCCGGCGGTGATGGTCGCCCACAGGGCGCTCCAGAACTCGCGCGCATGGGTGCCCGAGCTGACGACACGGTGGGTGTGGCCCCGCAGCTCGTCGCGCGTGCGCCCGCTGACGCGGCAGAAGTGCTCGTTGGCGTCGAGGATCATGCCCTCGGGGGCGGTCACCGAGTACAGCGACTGCGCGGTGATCGCGGTCGACAGCGTCAGATAGTCGCGCTGCGCGGCGCCGAGCGTGGCTTCGGCGATCTCGGCGCGTTCGGTGGCGACGGCACGCTGCTGCTCGGCGCTGCGCAGCCGCGCCGCACGCTGGCCGGAATCGCGCACGATGGCCGCCACGCCGACGACACGGCCGGTCTCGTCGGCGATGGGGCCGAGGGCGATCGAGACGTCCAGCAGTCGCCCGTCGCGCCGCCGCCGCTGCGTGTCCAGCGGCTCGACGGCTTCGCCGGCGGCGGCGCGGCGCAGCAGCTCGGCGTCCTCCGCCTCGTGCCCCGGCGGCCGGATCAGCGCGGCCAGCGGCCGGCCCAGCGCTTCGGCGGCCGGATAGCCGAACAGGTTCTCGGCGCCGCGGTTCCAGTCGGTGACGACGCCGTCCAGCGACAGGCCGACGATCGCGTCGGCCGAACGTTCGACGATGGCCGCACGGCGCGAACGTTCGATGGCCGTCTGGCGCCGCTGCGCCGCCGCCCCGGCCAGCAGCGCCGCGGCGAAGGCCGCGAGCGCGCTGGCCGCGGCACCGGCGAGCAGGAGCGTGCGCGGCTCGGTGCCCACCGGCCGGGCCATGAAGGCCGGCGTGGCGCTCATCTGCAGCCGCCAGCGGCGGCCGAGCACCTCGCGCTCGACCACGGTGCGCACCGTCGCGTCGCCGGCCTGCAGGCCGCTGTCGTAGAAGCGGTCGGCGCCGGCTTCGGTCACGTCCTCGGCGGCGAGTTCGAAGAGGTCGGTCGCCAGGCCGGTGGCGGCGATCAGCTCGGGCGCGATGATGGGCGCATAGGTCCAGCCCCAGACCTCGCCGTCGGCGGGCGTGCCGGCCAGCCGCACCGGCAGCAGCATCAGAAAACCCTGGGACGGCGCGGAGGTGGCCTGCACCAGCGTGATCGGCGCAGTGATCGCGCTCGTGCCGCTGCGCATCGCCAGCGCCGCGGCGGCCCGGCGCCGGGGCTCGGACGCGATGTCCAGACCGGATGCCCCCACGTTGCGCGCGCCGGGCGCGACGTCGACGATCACCCAGTGTTCGCCGTCGTGCGGTGCCAGATGGCGGATCTCGAAGTCCGTCCAGCCGCGGCGGCGGATGTCCGCCGTGAAGGCGGCCTCGTCGCCCGGTGCCACACGCTGGATGTAGCCGATGCCGCGGGCGCCGGGGAATTCGCGGTCCAGTGAGCGTGTCCCGCTGTAGGCCATAAAGGCCGCCCGGTCCAGCCGCTGCGGCCCCAGCGCGACGATGGCGCCGCGCAGGCCGCGCAGGCCGCGTTCGTAGCTGAGAACGTTGGCCTTCAGCTGGTCGGCCGCGCCGGTGGCGAGATGCTCGAACTGCGCCTGGCGCTGCTCGGTGATCGAGCGCTGCTGGTGCCAGGCCAGCGCCGCGCTGATGCCCAGGCCCGCCAGCAGCACGGCTGCGGCCGTCAGGGCCTTGGTGGTGGAGACCTGCGACACCGGGGCGAGGTTCATCGCCGTCGATGGTACGGTGCAAGCGGCCGTCAGCGCATGCGGGCTGTCTCGCAGCGAGGCCCCTCCCGCCGAGCCGGGGGAGGGGCCTGCCCGATCACGCGCCCAGCTTCTCGAACCGGCAGGTGAAGTGCCGCATCAGCCTGGGCTCGCTGACGATGCGGTAGCCGGCCAGTCGGTCCTTGGCGGCCGCGACCTCCTCGAAGGCCTCGACGACGTAGTCGGCGTGGCTCTGGGTGTAGGTGCGGCGCGGGAAGGCCAGGCGCACCAGGTCCATTGCCGCGGGCTTTTCGCTGCCGTCGGGCTGGCGGCCGAACATCACCGTGCCGATCTCGCAGCTGCGGATGCCGGCCGTCTCGTACAGCGCCACGGCCAGCGCCTGGCCCGGGTACTGCAGCGGCGCGATGTGCGACAGCCAGGCGCGTGCGTCGACGAACACCGCGTGGCCGCCGGCCGGCTTGACGACCGGGATGCCCATCGCGTCCAGGCGCTCGACGATGTAGGCGTTGGTGCGGATGCGGTAGCGCAGGTAGTCCTCGTCGACGATCTCGCGCAGCCCCTGCGCCAGCGCGTCCAGGTCGCGCCCGGCCAGGCCGCCGTAGGTCGGGAAACCTTCGGTGCGGATCAGGTGCTGGCGCGCCTGTTCGGCCAGCTCGTCGTCGTTCAGTGCCAGCCAGCCGCCGATGTTGCCGAAGGCGTCCTTCTTGGCGCTCATCGTCATGCCGTCGGCCACCGAGAAGCAGTCGCGCACGATGTCCTCGATCGAGCGCTCTCCCTGGCCCGGCTCGCGCGACTTGATGAACCAGGCGTTCTCGGCAAAGCGGCAGCCGTCGATGACGAAGGGCTTGCCGTGGCGGTGCGCCAGCTCGGCGACGGCGCGGATGTTGGCCAGGCTCACCGGCTGGCCGCCGCCGGCGTTGTTGGTGATCGTGATCATCACCAGCGGCACCTCGGCGCCGTGCTGCTGCAGGTAGGCCTCCAGCCGCTCCAGGTCCATGTTGCCCTTGAACGGGTGCTCGCTGCGCGGGTCACGGCCTTCGGCGATGACCAGGTCGTCGCCGATCGCGCCCGAGGCCTCGATGTTGCCGCGCGTCGTGTCGAAGTGCGTGTTCGACGGGATGCGCCGGCCGGCGCCGCCGAAGATCGAGAACAGGATCGCCTCGGCCGCGCGGCCCTGGTGCGTCGGGATGACGTGCCTGAACGGCATCAGGTGCTTCACCGCCGCCTCGAAGCGGTAGAAGCTGGGGCTGCCGGCGTAGCTCTCGTCGCCGCGCATCACCGCGGCCCACTGCAGCGAGGACATCGCGCCGGTGCCGGAGTCGGTCAGCAGGTCGATCAGCACCGCCTCCGAAGGCAGGCCGAAGAGGTTGTAGCCGGTGGCGGCGAGGTGTTGCTGGCGCTCTTCGCGGGTCGTCAGGCGGATCGGTTCGACCGACTTGATGCGGAAGGGCTCGATGATGGTTTTCATCCAAGGGGCTCCAGTACGGCCCCGTACTCCCGCGGCAACCGTTGCGCGATGGGGCCGATGCGCTGCGGTTGCCCGGAAATGCCGGACCGCGCTCAGCGCCCAAAGGGGTTGCGGGGCGGATTTTGCTCGGCTTCGCCCGGCGGTCAAGACGGCCGCGGCGGCCGTCGGCTCAGCGGGCGCCCAGCAGCTCGTCGTCCAGCGGCTCGTCGGTGATGTGCCCGCCCCAGGAGGCGACCAGCTCCTGGATGGTCTGGGCCACCACGCGGCAGGGCGGTGACAGCTTGCCGTGCCGCGGCAGCGCCAGCGCCAGGTGGCGGCGCAGGTCGGGCTGCACCAGGCGGCTGGCCTGCAGGCGGCCGATCTTCAGGTCGTTGGTGATGGAGTAGGGGCCCAGCACCGAGTACAGCCGGCGGCCGCTGCCGCGCGCCACCAGTTCGCGCTGCACCGTCAGCGAGTCGGCCTCGAGCACCGCACGCAGCTGGAATCCCAGGCCGCGCGCGGCGTCGTCCAGCGCGCTGCGCCAGTGGCTGGGCCGGCGCGGCAGCACCAGCGGCAGCCCGTCCAGACGCGAGAACGGCACCGTCGGCTGGCGCGTCAGCTCGTCGCCGGGTGCGCTGACGAGATAGGTCTGGGCCACGCACAGCGGGATCTCCTCGCCGCCGGCCGGCTTGCGGAAGCGGATCAGGATCGCCAGGTCGACGGCGCCGCTGTCCAGCATCGCGTCCAGCTCGGTGCCCTGGGCTTCGGCGATGTCGAGCTGGATGCCCGGCTGGGCCACTTCCAGGCGCTCGTGCAGCCGCGTCAGCAGCGGGTGCGCGGCCGACGGGATGATGCCCAGCCGCACCTGGCCCAGCAGCTGGCCGGCGTCGGCGCGCAGGTCCTGCGCCAGCTGCTCGGTCTCGTGCAGCCAGGCGCGCAGCCGCACCGCGGCGCGTGCGCCCAGCTCGGTGAGCACCACGCCGCGGCCGGTGCGGCGGAACAGCGGCCCGCCGCACACCGCCTCGAACTCGGTGATCTGGCGGCTGATGTGCGACTGCACGGTCTGCCGCCGCGCGGCCACCTTGCTGATGCCGCCGGCCTCGGCCACCTCCAGGAACAAACGCACCATCGCGACGTTCATGACCCTGTCTCCGACCCAGTCTTAGGTTTGCCTGTAGCGGCAACTCTGAAAGCTCGGAATTGTATCTATGAAGATATCGCGACAATTCCTACAGTGGCCTCCATCGCAACCCCTTAGCTGAAAGGAAACAGACATGAATGCGATCGATCTGCGAGGCCTGAACCCCGCCCCCGTCACCCCCTTCACCCAGGACGGCGCGGTGGATTACGCCGCGATCCAGCGCCTGGGCAGCTGGCTGGCCAGCGTGCCGGGCGTCAAGAGCCTGACCGTGCTGGGCCACGCCGGCGAAGGCACCTTCCTGGAACGCGACGAGCAGTGCCGCGTCATCGAAGCCTTCCGCGAGTCGGTCGGTGACAAGCTCCCGATCATTGCCGGCATCACGCTCGAAGGCACGCAGGTCGCTGCCGAGGAAGCCAAGCGCGCCGTCAAGGCCGGCGCTTCGGCCGGTCTGCTCTACCCCTCGCACGGCTGGCTGCGTTTCGGCTACCAGAAGGGCGCGCCGCAGGACAAGTACAAGGCCGTCTACGAAGCCAGCGGCCTGCCGCTGATCCTGTTCCAGTACCCGGACGTCACCAAGTGCACGTACGACCTGGAAACCCAGCTCGAGATCGCCGCGCTGCCGGGCGTCTTCGCGATGAAGAACGGCGTGCGCAACATGAAGCGCTGGGACCGTGAGATCCCCGTCATCCGCAAGGAACGTCCGGACCTGCAGATCCTGACCTGCCACGACGAATACCTGCTGCACACGATGTTCGATGTCGACGGCGCGCTGGTCGGCTACGGCTGCATCGCCCCGGAACTGCTGGTCGAGATGATCGCCGCCGGCAAGGCCAAGGACTACAAGAAGGCGCGTGAACTGCACGACCGCCTGCTGCCGGTCACGGCCAACGTCTACCACCGCGGTTCGCACATGGAAGGCTCGGTCGCGCTGAAGTGGGCGCTGGTCGCGCGCGGCATCCTCGAGCACGCCGCCGTGCGTTCGCCGCTGCTGCCGCTGGCCCCGGGCGCCGAGCACGAGATCGCCGCCGCGATGGCCGCCGCCGGCCTCGGCCGGGTGCGCTAAGCCCCTGGCAGGCGGGGCTGCCGGCTCGCGCCGCCCCGCCTGCCCGCCACCGCGAGCCTGCATCGCCCACGATCGTCACGATCGGCCAGAACCAGAACGAGACCCATACGGCGGAGACTGGCGCATCGCAGTGAGCCCGCGCGCACAGCGGGTGGCGCTATCTCGCCGAGCCATGAGAGAGATAGACCATGACAAGCTTACCGCTCCCCGCCTGGCGCTCGCCGCCAGCGGCGGCCCGGGCCGCCGGCACGCTGTGCGTGCTCGCGCTGGCCGCCGGTGCCGCAGATGCCCAGGTCACCCTGGGCGGCACGCTCGACCTCGCCACCCGCCATGTGCGCAACGGTGACCTCGGTTCGATGAACTCGGTCGTCAGCGGTGCCAACACCACCAGCAAGCTCGTCATCCGCGGCCGGGAAGACCTGGGCGGCGGCTTGAGCGCCGGCTTCTTCCTGGACGGCACCATCCTTGCCGACAGCGGCGCGGCGAACTCGCCGTTCTGGGACCGCCGCGCCACCATCGGCCTGACGCACCAGCGCTACGGTGAGATGCGCATGGGCCGCGACTGGGTGCCGACGCAGCTGGTCTGGAACTCGATGGACCCGTTCGCGACGCTGGGCATCGCCGGCGCCAACACCTTCCGCTCGGTCTACGGCTCGCGGGCTCTGGGCCAGGCCTTCGGCAGCAATGCCGCCGGCGCATCGCAGAACCCGACGCTGCGCGTGGCCAATGCCGTCGAATACATCCTGCCGGGCGGTCTCGGCGGCTTCAACGGTGCGCTGATCGCCACCGCAGGCGAGGGCGGCTCGGCCGGTGCCGGGCAAACCAAGGGTGACGGTTTCCGCCTCGGCTGGGCGCAGGGCGCCTGGCAGCTCGGCGCCTCGCAGTTCACGGTGCGCAACGCCGCCGCCGAGGAGCGCTTCACCGACCGCGTCTGGGGTGTCGGCTACGACGCTGGCTTCGCCCGCTTCAGCCTCGCGCAGCGCCGCTGGGCCTACGGCAGCGACACCACCGTCAACAGCCTGTTCGGGGTCTCGGTTCCGATGGGCGCCGGGCAGCTGAAGCTGTCCGTGCTGCGCGCCGACCAGACCGGCGCCACCGACGCGCTGAGCGCCAACGACGCGACGCTGCTCGGCGTCGGCTATGTCTACGCGCTGTCCAAGCGCACCGCGCTGTACGCTCACGCAGCGCGCCTCAGCAACCAGGGCGGAGCCAGCTTCGCCATCGCCGGCGGTCCCGCCACCAGCGGCGTCGCCACCGCGGCCAACTACTTCGGCGGCCAGCGCTCCACGGGCTTCGAGCTCGGCATGCGCCAGGACTTCTAGGAGCCGTCGACATGAATGACTCTTCCACGCTGCCCATTCCGGGCGGCATCGCCGACGCCGCGCCGGCGGCGAGCTCCCCCGCCGCGACGCCTTCGGCGCGCGCCCGTGCGCAACTGCTGTTCCGGCTGGAGAACGTGCCGTTCTGCCGCTGGCACACCAAGGCCCGTGTGATCATGGGCAGCGCCACCTTCTTCGACGCCTTCGACGCGCTGTCGCTGGCCTTCGTGCTGCCGGTACTGGTGGGCTTGTGGCACCTCTCGCCCGGCCAGGTCGGCCTGCTGATCGCCGCCGGCTACATCGGCCAGGTGGTCGGTGCGCTGCTCTTCGGCTGGGTCGGTGAACGCTACGGCCGCGTGCCGGCGATCTCCACCGCGGTCGGCGTGATGTCGGTGATGAGCATCGCCTGCGCCTTCGCCGGCAACTACGAGGTGCTGTTCCTGCTGCGCCTGCTGCAGGGCATCGGCGTCGGCGGCGAGGTGCCGGTGGCGGCGACCTACATCAACGAGCTGTCGCAGGCCAAGGGCCGCGGGCGTTTCTTCGTGCTCTACGAGCTGATCTTCCCGCTGGGCCTGCTGGCGGCGGCACAGGTGGGCGCCTTCGTCGTGCCGCGTTTCGGCTGGGAATACCTGTTCCTCGTCGGCGGCATCCCGGGCGTCGTCATCCTGATGTTCATGATGCGTCTGCCGGAGTCGCCGCGCTGGCTGGTCGGCAAGGGCCGGCTGCAGGACGCCGAGCGTGTGATCCGGCAGGTCGAGGCCGCGACGCCCAAGCGCAGTCTGGACGAGAAGCACGACGCTGCGCAGATCGAGCAGCGCGTGGCTGGCCTCGCCGACGGCATCGGCAAGCAGAACAAGGCCTCCTGGAAGGAACTGTTCTCGGTGGTCTACCGGCCGCGCACGCTGGTCGTCTGGGTGTTGTGGGCCTCGTCGTACTTCGTCGCCAACGGCATCAACAACTGGCTGCCGACGCTCTACAAGACGGTCTACCACCTGCCGCTGCAGGAAGCGCTGCGCATGGCTTCGCTGAGCAACGTGCTGAGCGTCTGCGCGGTGCTGGTCTGCGCGCTGTTCGTCGACCGCATCGGCCGCCGCCGCTGGGCCATCGGCAGCTTCATCGTCTGCGGCGTGCTGCTCGCCACGCTGGCCTTCCTCGGCGCCAAGAGCGCCTGGTCGGTGATGCTGCTCGGCTCGACGGCCTACGCGGTGATGGGCACGACCACCGTGCTGCTGTACCTGTACACGCCGGAGATCTATCCGACGCGCATGCGGGCCATCGGTACCGGCCTGGCCACCTCGTGGCTGCGGGCGGCCTCGGCTACGGCGCCGGCGGTGGTGGGTTTCGTGCTCACCGGCTACGGCATCGCGACGGTGTTCGGCATGTTCGCGGCGATGACCGTCATCGGTCTGATCGCGGCGCGCCAGATGATCGAGACGGCCAACCGCTCGCTCGAAGAGATCTCGCCCTGATCCCGGGCTGAGATCAGCCGGCGCGGGGGAACCCGCGCCGGTACCCCTGATTCCCGAATAAGAACAACAATGGTCTGCGGCCCACCCGGCCGGGACCTGACGGAGACGGCCACCCGCCCAATTCGTTTTCAAGGAACCCAGATGAACACCATGACCATCGTCAGCAGCCGCGCCAACCCTTGGGAGGGCTTCGCCGGCGGTCGTTGGGAAACCGCCGTCGACGTCCGCGACTTCATCCAGAAGAACTACACCCCGTACGCCGGCACGAGCGCCTTCCTCGAAGGCCCGACGACGCGCACGCTGGCGCTGTGGAAGAAGCTGTCGGAGCTGCTCAAGCAGGAGCAGGCCAAGGGTGTGCTGGACGTGTCGACCGACCGTCCGTCGACGATCGTGGCGCACGACGCGGGTTACATCGACCAGGGTCTGGAACTGATCGTCGGCCTGCAGACGGACGCCCCGCTCAAGCGCGCGATCATGCCCAACGGCGGTCTGCGCATGGTGCAGTCGGGCCTGAAGGCCTACGGCTTCGAGAGCGACCCGACGGTCGACGAGATCTGGACCAAGTACCGCAAGAGCCACAACCAGGGCGTCTTCGATGTCTACTCGACCGAGATCTCCAAGGCGCGCAAGTCGGCCATCCTGACCGGCCTGCCCGACGCCTACGGGCGCGGGCGCATCATCGGCGACTACCGCCGTGTCGCGCTGTACGGCGTGGACGCGCTGCGCAAGTTCAAGCAGCAGGAATACAAGGACCTGGACAGCCGCGACTTCAGCGAAGACGTGCTGCGCCTGCGCGAGGAGCTCTCCGAGCAGGGCCGCGCGCTGGAGGAGCTCAAGGTCATGGGCGCCAAGTACGGCTTCGACCTCGGCCGCCCGGCGCAGAACGCGCGTGAAGCGGTGCAGTGGACGTATCTGGCCTACCTGGCCGCGGTGAAGGAGCAGAACGGCGCCGCGATGTCGCTGGGCCGCGTCTCCAGCTTCCTGGACATCTACATCCAGCGTGACCTCGACGCCGGCCTCATCGACGAAGCCCGCGCCCAGGAGTTCATCGACGACCTCGTCGTCAAGCTGCGCATCGTGCGCTTCCTGCGCACCCCCGAATACGACCAGCTGTTCTCCGGCGACCCGACCTGGGTGACCGAGGCCATCG